>JBFNNX010000001.1:0-175222 GCA_040791665.1 Candidatus Thiodiazotropha sp.
CGTTTTGGCACCTCGGCGCAATTCCAGAACGGCGTGGTCGGCTTCATCGATTTCGGAACCATTCTCGCCCATAGCGAGTGGAGTGCCCACATCGTCAGCGCAGGGCTGCGCATGGAATTTTAGCCGCCTAGGGCTTCCAGGAAACGGTTCACCCAGTCTATGGCGGGTGCAGGGGCAGGTTGATCAAATTGTACTGTCCCTGCACGTGCCAAAAGCTGGATCATGGGCATGAAACCTATGTCTTTATCAGTGTCCCGGCTACTAAGCTGATACAGAACTTGAGAGACTCTTTTTGGCAACACCACGTTTTCAACCACTGCAGGATCGGGCTTGGCACAGTAAACAGGATCTGACACAACCAGGAATTCCCGGCAACTCAACGGTCTATGAGGATGAATAGAACACGATTGATTTTGTAAAAAAGGGCAAGGCAGGTTGAGCCCGAAATAGACAAGGCCTACGGCCTTGATTCGTTTCTTGTCATGGGCAAGTGCAGCCTTTCCCAACTCATTGAGTAACCCAGGTACTGCCTCCTCCAGTGCCTCCATGTTCTTTGCAAACCTCGCTCTCACCTCAGCGCGTCTGTCCTCAGGAAAGGAATCAATGAGGTTTAATAGCGCTACGCATTCTGCTTTACTGATGGGAACAAGCTGTGAACAACAGGCACCGCATCCGCTTTGACAGGAGATCCTCTTACCGCTCTCATTCACCTCGGCAATGGCGATTTCCACCACTTTATCGGTAATGTTCTGGAAAAACGGAAGCAACTCGTGCAACTGAATAGTTTCATTGACAAACTGAGCAGAGAATCGAATGCTGCGGTTGCCAACACGGAATTCAGCGGTTACTGTCTCGGTGAGCGGGTTGATAGTCACAATCCTGGATCTTTGGTTAAGTGGCGATAGGGACTGTAACGATGGCAAATAATGACATGCTGATCAAGCTCTTCAATATGGATATCGATTGGAGTTTCATCTCTCAGCAGGCACAGCAACAGGTAGTTATCCGTAAGCCGATTGGTCCGGATCAAAAAGCTATTCTTAACTGGGCCGAAAACCACTTTCCTCAAACCTGGTTAGGCGAGATTCAGCGGGCACTCAACAATACACCTTGTTCCTGTTTTATCGCACAGCGCGATTCATCACTTCTGGGTATCGCCTGTTATGACGCTACCGCACTCGGATTTTTTGGCCCTTTAGGGGTTGTAGAATCAGCACGTGGTAAGGGTATCGGCACCTCATTGACCAAGGCATGCCTGTTGGATATGCGATTGAAAGGGTACGGCTACGCAGTTGTAGGTATGGCAGGATCAGCGGATTTCTACCGCAAGATCGCCAATGGAATTGAAATACCCGATTCTAACCCGGGTATCTATCAATCTACACTTGCATTAAAAAATCTGCCCTAACGCATGTTGACAGATCCTAGTATTCCCATCTGCCACCAAGGGTGAACTGATGATCGCTCAGATTATCCAAACCCAACAACGTGTCGTAATTGGCAAACAGCTGGAAGCCGTTTTCCATGACTGAAGAGACACCGAAAGAGAGCTCGAAGTAGTTTCTATCAGGATCGTCAGTCAAAATTCTGAACTGGTTGTTGCGCGGATCATCCACATAGGAAGCGCTGATCTCACTACTGTCATTTTCGAATTGATGCACCCAGCCTAACCTGAACTGAGGCGTTATCACTGCCTGCTGCCCACTCATGACGTAGGCATATTCAACACCGAGAACGGATGTGAGCGATGTCCACTCCTGGTCTGCAACACGAAAATTCAAACCTGAAGTATCCGCACCCTCCTCCTGGTAACTATCGATATCCACACGCATATAACTCGCCCTGAAATAGGGCCCAAAAGAGACAGGCCCTGAACCGAGTCGATAACCGCCTCCAACACTGAAACTGTAATCGTTGCTATCCGTACTGGCCTTGGTTGTTTCGCTGATTGATGGCGCTACTGTATTGGATATTATAGAGATACTTCTTTTGATATCGTAATCAGAGGCAGCGTAACCTAAGATGCCGTCAACATAGTAACTATCATCGTAATAGGTACCATACAATACACCGCCCCAACCATCGCTATCGATATTCCCACCGGAAACGGTGGATTGTTTGTCAAATTCGGTATCGACGCGATTAAAGTTCAAAGCGCCGCCGATCACAAAATTGCTGTCAAGCCGATAGTCAGCACCAATAGTGAGGCGGTAGTTTGAAAAATCGAAGGCATCGGTGCTGTCAGTGCTGTCTTTATCCCCTGCGCCATAATTGATATTGGCAAATCCACTCAGGGCATTGTCGAGTAACTCATCACCGGCACCTGCACCACGACCCTCCATCCCATACAACTCGCTACCAACCATATACGATTTGTCAACGGGGAAGAAAAAGCCGGTGATATTGAATCCTTGAGCCCCGCCTCTTATCGAATGAAGACGAGAGACAATCGAATCAACGCGACCGGATGCCAACTCGTTGGCCATGGAACCGGTTGCAGTAAACTCTTCCGTAGCGATCTGCTGAAGTGCTGCCGCAAGTTGATCGGTATCCAAACCAAGACTTATATCAGAGGAGCCCAAGCCCAACAACTCATTGGCTGTCACCACCATGGCACTGCAGGTATCAAACAGGGGGATGGTGCCGGGCAGCGCACCAGCATTGACAAACCCGAGACAGGTGCGCGTCACTGAATCGCCAGTCTCTTGTTGGAGTTGGGTTTGGCCAAAGCCGCCTAAATCTGTCTCAGCAGACTGAACCCATTGAGGTATGCTGAGTGATAAAGGCAATAAAAGGGCACATCTATAATTCATTTACCCGGTCCCGTTATTCTAAATATTCTCTTTAAAGAGACTCTCCCTACAGCGCACAGATCCCATTATGGGGATGATGCTGTCACAGGTACCCTAAATAAATATTGCATGGTGCGAGCTGATACCCTCCATACCATAGTTCAACTTATCCCTATTACCAAGCATTTCCCTTACAATTTATCCGTATACTTATTGTGCTTACTTCGGATGCAGCAGTTCCGAACACTTGATATTCAACCCGCCGGCGTTAAAGAAAAAACAGCAATAAAAGTGCGACCATAATAAAAATCCCTGCAACACGTGACTTTGCCTTAAATACCGGCGTATCTGTTTTGTTAGTACGCTGGTACTCACGACCTGCCGTGATGGCGTGATAAATACCGATTGCAAGAAACAGCAGTGGTATCCAAGTTTGCGTCATCATCAGGTTATTCCCAACAGTTGCATTTGGTGTTTTGCTGTTGCAGAGCAGTTGAACAGCGGTTCATTGGGATTGAGGAGCGCCAGCTCGATTGCAGCTGCGCGCCGCTGGCGCTGATAACCGTTTTTTAACACATTCACACACTGCTCACGAGTTATCGGAGATCCACATAAATAGCGTTCACCCGCTGTAAAGCGTCCTTGATTAACGTCCCACCATTGGGATATTCGCTGATGATCCGGCCAGGGGAGTTCCTCATCCGGATCCATCGCCACATCTTCGTCTTCGGGATTTTCGGTAGGGCCAGCCTCAAATCCCTCCGGTTGATCGCCATCCAGATCTTCATATGCAAGATCGACGCCCGTGATCATCGTGAAGGACTCCCCTGCCAGGCGACTGTATTCCGGTTTTTGCATCAGAGAGATTAGCCATGGTATGGTGACAGGATCACCAACAAAACCCGTTGCTTCGATAATGGGCCTTTCAAAACCTGGACGATTGGTATGTTCACGCACCCAGTTCACCGCTGACGTCTTATCCATGGCGCGCAATCCAAGCTCAATCGCACGATGCTGAAAGTCGCTCTCCGTCTCAAAGAACGCCTGAAGGACTGCCAAACCCTTTGTGTCGCCAAGCAGTGTGGCAGACCAGGCTGCCCAAAAGCGACAGGACAGATCTTCAGTGTCCAATTGTTCTACCACAGAAGTCAGTAGATCGCTTCGGCATAGTTCGCCGATAGTGCGTAGTGCTCTGGCACGAACACCACTATCGGTATCTTCCAGGCCTTGTTTAAGGTAGCCACCGCAATCAACGCGCTGAATAGCGCAGACACTTAGGCCGATCTGCTGAAGCAGTGATTCATCAGATTTCAACCAGTTGACCACATAACCCTGTAGCTTCTCCTTGGGTAACCATCCCAGTGCGGAGACTAGGCCTCTAATACACTCAGGTGTCCTATCAACCACTTCCAATGTTTGGTCTAACCAATCCTGCTCTGAATTATCGAGAGCAGTATATGCGGCAGTAAAAACTTCGCCTGGATCCTTCCACTTCAGCCCCGCCTCACAAAATGACCATGCTGCATCACTGGCCACACGCAAACCGTCCAGATGTGCATTAATACGCTCCTCGAGGTCTTTTAAATCCGTGAGACTGTAGTGTGGTTCTCTGACAGCGCTATCACGCAATAACCAGAGAAAGGCTGACTCTTCAGCATGTTGAGAAACTATATACTCTATTGTCATCTACTTGCAGCATATGAAATAAGAAAGTCAACTTAGCGATGAATATTTATTATCATTTTTCCTAACTCGACTCATCATGATTGCATTTTCGACTGCCATGAAACATGTATCCACTCTGTGCCATCAAATCTCATCAAATCATTGAATCCCAGCAACCATAAATAGTCGCTATCTGTTACAAGTCTGAAAGGCTGGCCTATCAAACCTGGTAGCACTACATCTATTAAATCAGTTTTATCGAGTCGATAGAGACCTAAGCTGCTACAAACGAATATGTCGCCTTTGTACTCGCAAATTCCCCAAAATGTTTCATTCTTATGTCCACCAGTGGCAATGACTTCCCACGAATCATAATAGCCGCATACGATTACACCATTTGATCCACATATCCATAAGGTCCCATTTTCAGCAATGATAATTTGCTCAAGATTCACATTCACTGGAGATACACAATCTAACCAATGATTATTCTCTAATCTGTAAATTACACCTCTATCACCGACTGTATATATACTCTCTGGTTCTATTCCAGCAATATCATTGAGACTACGGCCAATCAAACGAGTATCATTTAGGCGCAAACCAAAATCATACCTTTGCCATTCATCATCAGTACGCTTATAAATCTGCTGCAAATCACCGCAAACAAACAGTGTATCTCCTATATATCGAATGCTCTTTAATGAGCCATACCTATTTTTGCCCGTGCCTGCAGAATCAATAAACTCAAACTGAACATCGTCATTTGTAGCAATTCCGATCGCACCGTTACTGGCCATGGCAGCCAATTCAAATTTATTTGGATGGCCAGCAACAGAGACTATTTTTGCATTGATATCGTGATAGCCTTTTATTCCACTCTCGTCCAGCAATAGCAATCTGGTTTTATCCCATTTACCTTGTGATAAACCCACAGAGACATATACACGAATGCCATTGCCATGAACTGCACACATAGCAGTCAAACTTGCATTCATCACTTGCGCTATGTTCGGATCATCCATTCTATTTACCCGGTAGAGACCAAATAATTTTGCTATTGCCCATGTTGCTTCTATCAACTGCCGCATCATTACTGCGTGCTTGACTGTTTGCCCTAAGGGTGGTTTTTCCGTGAACCCCCTTGTCACGATAGAAAACATCATTTTGCTGTTTCAAGCACTCGGGGTCACAACCAGTATGAAACCCCACAACATCACTTGCTACTTCATTCGCTTCTTCAAAAGTCCATTCTTGATTTCTGTTCTCTTTATACCAATCTTCGATACGGTCGAAATCCTGATGTATCTTCCCATGAGTTTTTAGTTCATCCGTTACACTATCATTATCACTCTTATCTGTTCCGTCGACACATATTGCTAATCCTTTATCATAATTTAGATCTTTTATGCCTTCGTAATAATCGCCTTTGCCAGGATCTTTAAAACAGTGGTCAGGAACCGCATGATGTTTGGTCTTTCCATCACAGCAATGCATATTACTTTGGCCACCTGCTTTGTAAGGTGCCATAGCACATTTTTTTGCCTCACAACATTGCGCAGAACATGAACCATTAGGTGGCGGACCCGTAGCTAAAAACTCGCTCTCACTACTACAATTGTCGTTAATCTGTTTTTTTACATCAGTGCACTTGTCGTCTCTATTCAAACTTATTGCTAGGGAGTCGAGATAAAGCCATGGTGCTGTATTACCTGGCAGAGAAGAATGATTATGGGTGGTTAAGTCAAAATGCCTGACCACATTCTTACCTTCAACCTTCACATCCATCGACCAAGCATTAAAATAGATTTTGCCACGGTTCTTGCTCGTTAGTATTCCCTTCTTTGGCGCACATCCAGCCTCGTCACCGTAAGATTTTTTGAAGTGGGATTTGTTTTTGAGGATAACCTCCTTACCGCTGATTTTGACCTTCTTACTGCCTTTTGTGGTGTCTTTCGCCATTCCAGTATTTGGATAGGGTATGGGAACACCGGGGGGTGTGGCAGGCGTTTGCGGGGGAGTGAAGACAACATCAGGAAAGGCGCATATCGACTTGCCATCGGCCTTTTTGCAGGATATCTCCCGACCATTGGCATATACGTCATTCGCCATCAGGCACTACCTCCTCCACCCCAAGCTAAAACGATGGATGATCTTTTTCCATCGTCATTACCCATATGAGCGAACATGCGATGCCCCTTTGCGTAGGTCTTTTCACAGGCCGTTTTCAACACAGATAGAATAATCAAGCCCTGAGCGGAACCAATTTCACCAACACAGTCTGCAGGATGCCAGATATCGAACTCCTCTTTGCGTTTACGTAAGGTACGGCTGAGTGCCAGGCTTGCCTCCTTGAAATAGTATTGTTCTCCCGAGATATCAGTAATACGGAAATCAAGATCACCCATTTCACAACCTGCATCTTGGAGTGATGTTTTGATGGCTGTGGTTAATCCTTCTGCTCTCAACGGTTCTTCGGAATCGATGTGAGCAGATTCAATTGCAAAACCAAGCCCCTCGCAATGCAGAAATCCTCCCGGTTTGTTGTTACCGGACTCTAACAGCAGAGCGGCACCCGCCTCGCCAGGAATAAAGCCATTGGAATTATTGCTGGTCAGCAAGCGCTCCTTCTCTTCATAGTGGGCAAGTGTTGGCGCAACTAGCATCGTATCGCTGGCAGCCACAAGCACATGCCTTATACCCCGCTGATGGATCATTTCACGAGCATGTTTGAACGCAACTGCCACAGAGACATGTCCCGCGGCGATTACCAGGGATTGATCACTGAACTCGATCCCCAGTTCATCCTGTAGATCGAGAAAAAACTGGGCATCATCATCGATGATCCGGCCAGGACGACTGTGTTCTGCGAGGCACAACAGCAACGGTGTTTCAGCCGTATTAATTTCAGGATTGCTCTCAAGGACTTCCTTGATCGCGGCCGCCGCCATCTTGATCAGCTTGGTTTTCCCCCGCCAGGGTTTTTCCATCGGCACTTCGCAACCGAGGATCCACTCCCCGCCACTATCCATGAAGCGGGTCTCCTGAAAATTGTCGATCGCACAACGGATGGCTGCGCAGGTGGCGGGGGCATTCAGCCCGACACCTGTTACCAAGCCGGTAGCTGTTATCGCCAGGGGCAACCCCATCAATCCTCCTCGGCTGACTGTGCCAGTTTGTCCCTAATCATATGGGCAAGCGACGGGTAGTAGGTTTTCCCCAACTCCCGAGCACGCCACCAGCCTTTTGATTTTCTGCCGATCAATACCTGGGAGATCTCGAATATATTCTTTCTGAGCGGAATGGTGGCACGCCAGCTCATGGTGAACAGGCCCTGATCCGGTTCCAGTACGATGGTATCGATCACCGCTTTCTGTTTCACGCTCTCCCCTTTTCTGTAAAAGAAGACAACCGGCAGATCAATCTCCGGCAGGGTAAAACTTGATTGACCATCGGGAGTGAGGTTATCCAGAAATACCCGTTCTCCCCCTTGTGGGTATGGCATCTGCTGATCGACTGGCGCGGCTTGATAATAGGCCTCGTTGAAGTCCGGCGGCAGGAAGGGGAAGGTATTGTCTATCCAGTTCTGGTCGTAGGTGCCGGCGAGTTGGCGGCGCGGATCCCACCCTCTTCCCAACGGGCCGAATGCCATCGGGGAGTAGTTTCCATTGGGCATGGTTACAGGCCGTTTCAGCTCCTCCGTGTTCGGCATAGGCGAGCCATTCACAAAGGCCTGGCTCAACTGCAGATGGTAACCCTTGCCTACCGGGTTGGTCATGTATGCACTGTGCTTGTTTTTATTTTCATGAAAATCATCGATGCCGCCGAATGCCACGTCATAACCGATCGGCAATCTATCGAAGAGTCTGGCGTAACCTGGACGTATGGCGATTTTTCCCGATTCCCAAAAGCGGTCGCCGGTGACGGCGAAGGATTTCAGGATAGGGCCCAACCGCAATGTGACTTCAATCCGGGATGTCGGTTTTCCGCCGGGTGCGTATGCGCTGCCGTTTAACAACACATCGCAGTAACGTTTGATAGGGGCGTAATCGACCTCGTAAAGCGGTGCGGAGAAACCCGGTTCACCTGTGAAGATATCGGCTTCCACCAACTGCTTTTGTTGTTCTGTAAAAGCGGGTTGTCTGCCACGTTGCGGTATATTGAAAGTACCTTTTGCAACGATCACCAACAACTCACGACCATCGGGCTGCATACCCATGGTATATCCGGCCTGCATTGGGGTTGCGTTGAGTAGTTCCATCTCAGTTAATCTGCACTGAACCGCCCTTGATGCGATTCACTCCGGAAGAGCGGCTCAACAGATAATTGCCTCTCAGAATAACCTTACCGGAACGAGTCAGTGTAATACTTGCCTTTCCGCATTTCAGTACGATTTCACGCTTGGCCGAAAGTGTCAGACGTTCACCATCCACATCCGCCAACACGCGGGGCGAATCTGTTACAGTGCTATGGGGATTCTGAATACGACCGATGACCATGGGTAAAAGTGGATCTCCGTTTTCGAACAGGAGCGCCACTTCATAACCAATCTCCTGTTCACTGAATTGAATGGTCGATTTTGCGGTTGTGTTATCAACCCTTGGATTACCCGGAAAGGCCACCAACGGCTGACGCTGTTCATTCAACCCGACGAGCACACCGATAACCACGCCATCCAACCGGGGTCTTGACTGATCAGACAACAGCTCAGTTTGATTCTCTTCAATCAACTCAGTCACGTCAGCATCCTCCATTTCAATATTATTAAAATGACTATCTTTGTTCTCGGCGGCATTTTTTCAGCAAAGTACTTTATAATCACTGGAAACGATATTACATTTCAGTTCTGCAGGACCTTCTTGCCTTTTATCACTACATTTTTACTCGCTTTCATATTCACGCCACCGGAGCCCTTCACGGTAATATCCTTACCCTGGATTGAGACTGTTCCGTCTTTTTTCATCGTAATCGAGGCCTTGCCTGTCTTTATCGTCACCGAGTCCCCTGCCTCGATAACCAGATTCTTGCCCACGGTGAGGGTATCGCTGTCTCCGATGGTGGTTGCCTGATTCTTCCCTACGCTGACAGCACGGTCAGATCCAACCGTCTCACTCAAACTGGATGCGACCTGCATCGCCTTGGACGCACCCACCGTTTCATTCATGCCGGCGCCTACGCTCACTTGATAACCGGCCCCGATACTTAACGCCTTGGCCGCACCTATCGTCTCGGTTTTATTCACCCCGACAGTCTCCGATTTATTACTGCCGATGTTCACGGATCGGTTACTGCCGATGGAGACACTCTCGTTGCTGCCTACCGTTTCGGTGCGATCCACACCTATGGTGATCGTTTCATTGTTGCCAACCGACTCCGTACGGTCATTGCCGATAGTAATGGATTCATCATGCCCGACATTTTCGGTTCTATCGTTCCCGACACTGGTTGTCTCGTTATTTTCGACGACATTATCCTGGTTCTTCTCGGCATGGATATAGAGCTGCTCACTGCCCTTTTTGTCTTCAAACCGGATCTCGTTGAAGGTGTTGGGATTACCCCCCTTGGTACTGCGGCTCTTGATGCCGCTCTGGGTCATGTTGGCGGGCAGATCATAGGGCGGCATCTGATCCGCATTGTAGACCCGGCCCGTGATGATCGGCCGGTCGGGATCGCCCTCCAGAAAATCCACAATCACCTCCTGACCAATACGCGGGATGTGCATCGCTCCCCAGTTCTTCCCCGCCCACACCTGCGCCACCCGCACCCAGCAGGAACTGTTCTCATCACGCTGCCCATACCGGTCCCAATGAAACTGCAGCTTCACCCGACCATACTCGTCCGTGTAGATCTCCTCGCCCGACGGACCCACCACCACCGCCGTCTGCGGCCCCTGCACCATCGGCTTCGGCGTGATCCGCGCCGACCGATAACCTTCCCGGGTGTCCATACAGCTGAATTCACACCCGTATAACGGACCCTCCACTATCTCAGGCACCGACTCGAACGCATCCGAGTGCAGCATGTAATACGCCCCAGTGACCAGATACTCCCGATTCTGATCCCCCCGCGGATGCTCGGTCATGACAAACAGACCGCCCGTCGTTATCCCGCGCGCGTTCCCCTTACCCTCCAGTACCTCATGTCCCGCCTGCAACTCCTGGATCCGGTGCCTGGCATAACTCTCTCCGTCCGGCGGTACCTCGTACTCACCCGGATAATCGTAAATCTCGTAGTCCGCATAGGGATGGCTCCTCGGCATCAAGGCATTCGAGGAAAGATCCGATTTCGGCTTCTTGAAATCGTAATCGGTATGCGCATACTTCCCCGGCCGCACCGACTTGCTGAACTTCCAGCTGTGAATGTAATCACGCCAGCGGCTCGACCCGGTCTCCGTCGGCGGTAAATAGGGTATCTCCGAATAGGCCTCCAGCACACTGTGGGAGCTGTAGTCATCACACAATATCAACGTGTGCTTGCCCGCCTCGTGCTTGAAATAGTAGTAGATGCCCTCCTGCTCCATCAGCCGGCTGATAAAATTGAAGTCGGTCTCGCGATACTGAACGCAATACTCCCACTCCCGATAGCTGCCGCTCAGCCGATCCTCAAAATCACTGAAACCATTGTCCTGAAACACCTCCTTGATGATGTCAGGCACGGTCTTGTTCTGAAAGATACGACAGTCCGAGGTCTGCGTCAGCAGCCAAAACCAGGGCCGCAGCGTGACCCGGTAGTGGGCAAAATAGGCCATGTGTCCAACCTGCGTGAAACGACTCACATAACCGTCGAAATAGCGCTTGCTGGTGTTCACCATGTCCATCTCGACCGTCATCTTCTTACCCAACAGGTCGTCATGGGCCACCGACTCGTTGTCACTCAGCAGATCCACCGTGAATTCATACAACCGACCCAGCTCCTCACGCGCTTCCATCTTGAGGATCAAGAGCTCGTCCGGGCCCAACGGGGTTTTGATCTGTAGCTGCCGATTACTCTGTGTGAAAGCCATCCATTTCTCCTGCCAGATCAACTAATCATAGCGAAAAAAAATGGCTTAACCAGTAGAAAGATCTATGGAGACTCCGCCAATTCAGGTGGTGCCGTCAAGGGGTCGCCGCTTTGACGACATGCGGCTATTTGGCGTTGCCACGCTTGCTGATTCGCTTGATTGCGTCCATGTTCAGTCTGGGTTTCGTACTCCCTGGTTAAGCTCTCCGCGCGTTGATCATGTTCACGCATGACACGGCGCATTGCCAGGAGCAGTCTGTTTCTTGAACTTCCACGCAGGGTCCGCGCTTCCGCCGCAAGATCCCGGTAGCAGAGGCCGACTATATCGAAGTGACCCTGTTCGTGGGCAAGGAGTTCTGCTGTTTTCGCGGAGACGACGGCCCATGACCCGGCGGCATTCAAAACCATCTCGAACTCCATCTCACCCAGCCTGTGTTGTGATTCCTCTTCCACGACCCTCACCCTGCCAGGCCGAAATCCCATGGAGATTCGTGCGTCCTCGGATTCGCCTCTGGGACGACTTTGGATGTCTCTGAAATCGCTCCAAGTCAACTGTCTCGGCCAACCGGTCAGTGTGGGACCCGACTGTCCGGCCGTTGCTGCCGCACCCTGCGGTTGTGGCGACCCGAAACCGGCATGAGCGATATCCGGGGACGGACCAGGTGGAACGGGTCGGTTATTTCGGGCAGGTGATGGATTTTCACACATGATCGCCTCGTAGCTCTTGCCCAGTCACGCTACTTTCGCCATGCACAATCGCTGATAGTAGGGTAACAGGGCCTCTTCGGTAAGGTTTCTGAAAAATTCGTCAAACCGCTTGAGATCACTTTGATGGGGTTGCTTTGCGTGAATCGCGGTGATCACATTGTCGCAACACTGGAACAGATTGAGTTCGTTCTTTAGATATTCCACACTGGTTTTTTCCGGAGGCGATACGCCTTTACCCATCGGCCGATCCGCAGGCTGATCGACAGAGAAATAGCCGGGAGTAACTGTTCTCAATTCGTGAAACTGACCATTACCGGTATCGAACAGGGCCAAAAGACCGGGAGGCCATATCTGGTATCCGAGTTCCGGATTGACCGCCTCACCCCTCCCCACTAAAAATGCAATAAGCAGTCTATTATTGCCGACTACCGGGATGGGCAGACTCATATAGTTGGCAAACTGAAGTGATGGGCTGATGAGGTTTCTTGCCGATGCGGTGATGACCGATGTGGATTGTTGATCAGACATTGAATGGATACCTATAGAATCAGCCTCTAGGAATTGGCGACACGTCCAACCCAGCGCAAAAAATCCCCGCCAAAGAGATCGTAGAAGGGCAACAGAGGCTTTTCCGCATGCCGGTCGAAGTAGTGAACATACTGTTTGGCCGCCTGTTTGATTTCGGCATTGATCCCCGCATCTCCTTTTATAAATGCAGGGATCAGCATGTCATAGAGCGTCCATATGCGTTCAAACTCCGGAATGATATCCTCGGGCTTTTCAAATGCCGGTCTGTTGTGAATCCATGGAGGCGGCCTTAAGTTTGGCACATCCATTTCGAATCGCTTCAAGGTAATGAACGCTGCACCGGTAAGATCATAAACAGCAACGTACTGAGGCTCTGTGATAGCAGTCCCATACTCCGGAGTGGTACGGGTAAAATAGATAAGCCTTCGCACAATGACTCTGTTGTTCTCTAGCTTCACCATTGGCAAGGTGATACCGCGCTCTACCGGCATCATGTTCGCGTGCTGTCCGATCTGCTGGACCGCTTGTTTCATGGACATGGCGGATACACCTGTCGTGTCAATACATAAGAACAACAAAAATAGCTTGGCATACAAGAATCCCCTCTTGTCCATGACCCTGGTTACCAAATCGGGTTATTGGTAACTGCCGCACCCGAAGGTGCAAAACCATTTGCGATTGAGTTATTCGCACCTGTCGTCAGAAAATTTTGAAACTGGGCAGCCGTCGCCCGCTGATTGCAGGCACCGATACCGGTATCGTTGTAGATGACATGGGTGATATTCCCATCGTCATCGTATTCGTAACCGGTAACCGTTACGGCGTGAGCACCTGTCTGCGTCCCCCACCCCGGTAGACCTGAAACATCGCCATTGGCAATGACCCCCCTTCCCTGGGAAAGCGCGGTTTCCAGTTGGCTGAGCTGGAGCCCTGTTGAAGTGGGCGCCACTCTGCTTGACGGTACACCGTTATTGGTAAGGATTGAAGCCTGCTGTCCCGAAGTTGTGCCACCGCTGTACCAGGCCTGATTTGCCGCCGTCACCGGACCGCCGCTTCCGGCACTACCGATGGCGGGTTGGGATGCATTGCTATTGGCAATGGCCGTATTCATCATGGCTTCCTGACCAGGATTCGCCCCGGTGGCATGCTGTACGATCTGTCGTGAAGATTCAATGCCGCAATTGTTGTAGCTCTGGCCCGGCGTATTGGAAGCAATGGGATTTCCACTTGCAGTGGTCGAACCGGCCGGAGGATTTCTTCCCGCCGCCATATTTTGGCAGGCCTGATTACCCAACCTGGGATTGCCGGTGACGCCGGATAGACCGATCAGTACCGTTGGACAGCAAGGAGGCATGATTACCGATCCGGGGTGCGTGCCTGAGTCGCTCATCCTTGCGGCCGGCATATTCATGATAGGTACGGGAAAGGCGCCGCGCATAATGGGATTGGGTGTGGGCACGGGAGCTACACAGACACTGGCATCGCCCATTCGCGCTGCCGGTTTACCGCCGATCAATACCGTAACCGCACCCGGCGGTATGATAGGAAGCCCCGGCGGTGGCGCGTGGGGTGGCGGCGGCGTAGCGGGAAGTGCCTGCGGCAAACTGCAAACGATCGTATCGCCAACACGTGCGGCGGGTTTACCACTCATAACTCCTCCCCCTCATCAATCTGTTACCGATATCCATTCATCTGTTTTCTATCTTTTACTGAATCAGGTATTGATTTTTACCATCGTGCCTTTGATCGTAATGATACCGCCAGCATCGATATGCACCTTGCCTGCGGCGGTTTTGAAGGTGACATCGGTCCCTGAAACCTCGATCTTCCCGCTTGGATCCATACTGATAGCTGCAGCACCTGTTTTTAAGTTAATCTTACTGGCGGCCTCCAATTTATATTCATCCTGGGTGTCGATGCTGTATTTCCCTTTAATCGCGGATTTCTTTTCGCCATCCACTTCTTCTGACAGATCACCACCAACCGATACTCCACAGTCGCCGCCTACGCTGGTCTTCCTGTCACCACCCACTGTCTCCAACTTAACGCCGCCAACCTCTTCTGCCTTCGCACCCGCCACAGTCTCATTCATCGCCCCACCGACAGAGACCTGATATAGACCACCGATTGTGAGCTCCTTTGCGGCACCCACGGTTTCCGCACTGTTGATGCCGACGGTTTCCGATTTATTCGAACCAACCGTTTCAGTCAGGTTGACGCCTACCGAGTGGGACATATTCAAACCGATGGTTTCGGTATGATTTTTCACGATAGTTATGGTCTTGTCGTTATTGACAGTCTCTGTCTTGTCGTGACCGACGCTAAGCGAGCGGTTGTTGCCAACTTGTTCGGTACGGCTGTTCTCGGTGATATTCTTGTGGTTTTTCTCGGCATGGATATAGAGCTGCTCACTGCCCTTTTTGTCTTCAAACCGGATCTCGTTGAAGGTGTTGGGATTACCCCCCTTGGTACTGCGGCTCTTGATGCCGCTCTGGGTCATGTTGGCGGGCAGATCATAGGGCGGCATCTGATCCGCATTGTAGACCCGGCCCGTGATGATCGGCCGGTCGGGATCGCCCTCCAGAAAATCCACAATCACCTCCTGACCAATACGCGGGATGTGCATCGCTCCCCAGTTCTTCCCCGCCCACACCTGCGCCACCCGCACCCAGCAGGAACTGTTCTCATCACGCTGCCCATACCGGTCCCAATGAAACTGCAGCTTCACCCGACCATACTCGTCCGTGTAGATCTCCTCGCCCGACGGACCCACCACCACCGCCGTCTGCGGCCCCTGCACCATCGGCTTCGGCGTGATCCGCGCCGACCGATAACCTTCCCGGGTGTCCATACAGCTGAATTCACACCCGTATAACGGACCCTCCACTATCTCAGGCACCGACTCGAACGCATCCGAGTGCAGCATGTAATACGCCCCAGTGACCAGATACTCCCGATTCTGATCCCCCCGCGGATGCTCGGTCATGACAAACAGACCGCCCGTCGTTATCCCGCGCGCGTTCCCCTTACCCTCCAGTACCTCATGTCCCGCCTGCAACTCCTGGATCCGGTGCCTGGCATAACTCTCTCCGTCCGGCGGTACCTCGTACTCACCCGGATAATCGTAAATCTCGTAGTCCGCATAGGGATGGCTCCTCGGCATCAAGGCATTCGAGGAAAGATCCGATTTCGGCTTCTTGAAATCGTAATCGGTATGCGCATACTTCCCCGGCCGCACCGACTTGCTGAACTTCCAGCTGTGAATGTAATCACGCCAGCGGCTCGACCCGGTCTCCGTCGGCGGTAAATAGGGTATCTCCGAATAGGCCTCCAGCACACTGTGGGAGCTGTAGTCATCACACAATATCAACGTGTGCTTGCCCGCCTCGTGCTTGAAATAGTAGTAGATGCCCTCCTGCTCCATCAGCCGGCTGATAAAATTGAAGTCGGTCTCGCGATACTGAACGCAATACTCCCACTCCCGATAGCTGCCGCTCAGCCGATCCTCAAAATCACTGAAACCATTGTCCTGAAACACCTCCTTGATGATGTCAGGCACGGTCTTGTTCTGAAAGATACGACAGTCCGAGGTCTGCGTCAGCAGCCAAAACCAGGGCCGCAGCGTGACCCGGTAGTGGGCAAAATAGGCCATGTGTCCAACCTGCGTGAAACGACTCACATAACCGTCGAAATAGCGCTTGCTGGTGTTCACCATGTCCATCTCGACCGTCATCTTCTTACCCAACAGGTCGTCATGGGCCACCGACTCGTTGTCACTCAGCAGATCCACCGTGAATTCATACAACCGACCCAGCTCCTCACGCGCTTCCATCTTGAGGATCAAGAGCTCGTCCGGGCCCAACGGGGTTTTGATCTGTAGCTGCCGATTACTCTGTGTGAAAGCCATCCAAGACTCCTGCGCATCTAATTAAGCATTGTAATTGTTCGTCTCATGCCTATACGCTCTCGAGATGGAGAGATTATACGAAAGCATGTTTAGTATTTAGAGTATGTGATTCAGAATAGCTTCGGTCAATGCTGTCGTATAGGTAGTTTTGCACACTGACTATGTGTCCCTTTTTACAATGCACTGCACAATAACCAATCCACCCATCACTATGCTGAATACCCGATTGCCTGATTATTCATCCTGGCGGCTACGACAAAGATACTCACGCGAGACGCAATTGAATATCCACACAGTGTGATTTATACCCCATATACTCAACAGATGGACCTTTGTGGACATTGAACAGTGGCTATGACCTGCTACGCTTGGGGTTTGTTGAGTGGCATAGTTCCGTTGACCGCTACACACAATAAGGATGAGATAATAATATGTCGGAGCGAATGCACTTCTCGGTCAATCTTGGCAGAAAGGCGGATCGGCATCACACAGGGGATTCTGCCAAAGGCTTTTCAATTGTCATGCTCGGAGCCTTTGGCGGAGGCACCGGCACCGGTAATCCAATCACCGAAAGTGGCCCTTCGTTGCACAGCATCGAAATCGATACAATCGACAAGCAGATTGCAAAATTACAGCCTTCGCTTACGCTGGTGGGTGGATCGAGCCAACAAATCACTCTCCGATTTAAATCCCTTGATGATTTTCATCCCGATAGACTATTCGATCAACTGGCTGATTATCAACCGATAATGAGTGATCAACAGGTCCAAACCCCCTCAGATGAGCGCACCGAGGAAGTATCAGGCGTTGATGAGGGATCTGATGAAAATGAATCACAACAGGAGACACTGTCACGGTTGCTTGGGCAACGCCCCCTGTCTGCGGAACAGCAACAGGAATCAGGTTCATCTTTAAATAATGCCAAACAATCGATGATTACGGATGTGGTTCGTAGGCTTGCCGAAAACGCTTCCGGTACGGATCGGCCTGAGGCATCCGATGAACCGTCAACCTATACGCCTAATGAGACAGCCATAACCATTTTGTTGAGAAGTGTGCTGCACAATGAAGGTTTCCAAGAACTGGAAGCGGTCTGGCGTTCCGTGGATTGGCTGTTGCACAGTATTGAGCCCGATCCCTCGATAAAATGCTATCTCTTGGATATCGGGCGCTCCGAGTTGGAACTGGAACGGTCGAGTCATACGGAGCCAACAACCTCCTCCCTCTATCGAGTAATCAGGGAGACGCTTGAACGACAAGATTTATTAGAATCCAGTTTTATACTTATAGATGACCATAACTATGGCCCCGATCAGGAAAGTAGAACGATGCTGGATTGGTTGGGATTACTGGTGGATCGTTTTGACGGCACCCTGCTGGCGGGATCCGCTTCAAGTTTCCTCGACGATCAGGTCAAATCCGGGGATTCCTTCAATGCCTGGCACACCTTCAGAAAGCAATCCTCAGCCAGGAGAATAACGCTGCTCTATCCCCAGATACTGCTCCGTCTGCCCTACGGTTCCGCCACCGACCCGGTTCAATCACAATCATTCGAAGAGTTAAATCAAAACTGGACGATTGATGAGTTGTTATGGGGCAATCCAGCATATGCCCAGGCGGTTGTGCTGATCAATCAGTGGATGGCTGAGGGGAATACGGTCCAAGCATCGGTATTGACCGATCTGCCGGCCTATACCTACCAGAGGGAAGGTGAGCGCCATCTCCAGCCCTGCACCAAACTACTATTTAATGAGCAACAGATCGAGCAATTACTCGATCTTGGTCTTGTCCCTGTTATCGGCAGCCGTAACAGGAACACCATTCAGCTTCCTTGGTTTCAACATCTGGGCATTTCCAGCAGTTGATGGCAATTTTTAGGGACAGCAAAAGACAAGTGCCATCATGTTAAGGTTCACCATCTCCATTGGCGACTATAAACCAGGGTGTAAAATAATTACTTAATTGACCAAAACGGTAATATTTAACTTCCACTTATCGGCATTTGTTATAGTATCAACTACAACGGTTTTGTGCTAAACCTAGTGGTTAAAAGGGATATGCAAATTCGACATTGGACAGACAGAAACAGATCAGATAAGCAATATAGAATCTAATAGCGCGATCAGCACTATGTCTATGGGGGATGAAGGATTGACGACGACCATTGACCTTGAAAAACTTCTCACTGCGGTCTCAGAGGAAGCCCCGGCAGGTTCCGACTTGGAATATGATCCTCTGTTCAGTGAGATGGAAAGGGCATCAGAGGGTAAGGCAGAACAGGAGTTCGGTGACACTATCGTTCCGGCAGAAGAACCGGACTGGCGTGAACTGAAAAACAAGGCACTACAGGTATTGGAGCAAAGCAAGGATCTGCGAGCTGCCATCTACCTCACTCGCGCGTTGATTCACACCGATGGCTTTGCCGGACTCTCCGACGGTCTTGAACTCATCAAGGGCTATATTGATCAGTATTGGGAGAGTCTGCATCCTCAACTCGATCCTGATGACAACAACGATCCTACGATCAGAATCAACACCCTGATCAATCTATGTGACCCCTTCGACACCCTAGCCGCCGTCAACAAGATCCCAGTGGTTACATCCAGCGTCATGGGGACATACAGTTACCGGGATATTCAGATTGCCACAGGCAACCTGCAACCCGCCGATGCGGATAACCAGGAGATTGCGCTGGATCAGATCGATGCCGCATTCCGCGAGTGTCCATCGGAGCAGACACAACAGACCCTATCTCATATCCGCCGTGCCATCGAGTGCGTTAATGCAATAGAGAGCCAACTAAATGAGCGAGTAGGCATCGATCAGGCGCCCGATCTTCAATCCCTCGTGGATCATATGAAACTGCTGGAAAAAGAGGTAGCGACTCGCGCCGGTGTCGACACGTTGGAAGAGGAAACGATCCAGGGTGGGAGTGGCGCATCGGCACAACAACAGAACACATCTTCCGGTGCCATCAACAGCCGTGACGATGTCATCAGCGCCTTAGAGCGAATCAACCAATATTACCGGAAAAACGAACCTTCCAGCCCTATACCATTGCTACTTGATCGAGCAAAGCGGCTGGTGAAGATGGACTTTTACGAGATCGTCCAGGACTTGGCGCCGAATGGCATGTCTCAATTTGATTTTCTGTGGAAGGAAGAAGACAGGTAGGGTCAGGGAACCACCCTGCCGGAATCGATTTTAAGTGGCAACATACCGAATAGGTTTAGAGATAATAGAGAGGTAGATCGTGGCAAAAGAGAGCAGCCAAAAGTTTGTAGCCCGAAACCGGGCACCCAGGGTCCAGATTGAATACGACGTGGAACTATACGGGGCTGAAAAGATGATCCAGCTACCTTTCATCATGGGAGTGATGGCGGATCTTTCAGGCAAACCGGAAGAGGCTTTAGCACCGGTAGCCGAGCGTAAGATGCTTGAGATCGATGTCGATAATTTCGATGAACGTCTCAAAGCCATGAAACCACGTACTGCCTTCAGGGTACCGAATACACTGACAGGTGAAGGCAACATCAATGTGGATATCACCTTCGAGAGCATGGATGACTTTTCACCTGCGGCAGTAGCCAAAAAGGTCGGCGCCTTGCGACAACTGCTCGATGCCCGCACCCAATTGGCCAACCTGCTGACCTATATGGATGGCAAGTCCGGAGCGGAGGAGCTGATCGCCAAGGCTTTGAAAGACCCGACACTGCTGCAGTCCCTCGCCTCTTCCCCCAATCCTGACGAAGCATCATCTGAGGATTCGTCCTCAGCAGAGGAGTAAAGCATGGCTGAAACAGATACCCAACAGGCTGAAGGCAAAGAATCGACACAGGGTGTAGTTCCCGACGAGTTTTCAGCACTGCTTCAACAGGAGTTCAAACCCAAGACTGAGCGAACCAAGGAAGCGGTTACCAGTGCCGTACAGACGCTGGCTGAGCAGGTACTGAAAGAGACCAGTATCGTATCCGACGATGCCGTCGAAACCATAGAGGGCATCATTGCCGAAATCGACAGGAAGCTAACCGAACAGGTCAACCTGATCCTACACCACGAGGAGTTCCAAAAGCTGGAAGGCACTTGGCGTGGACTTCACTACCTGGTGAACAATACCGAAACCGACGAGATGCTGAAGATTAGGGTGATGAATATCTCCAAACAGGAACTTGGCAAGACCCTGAAGAAATTCAAGGGGACCGCCTGGGATCAGAGCCCGATCTTCAAGAAGGTCTATGAGGAGGAGTATGGTCAGTTCGGCGGCGAACCTTATGGCTGTATGGTCGGCGACTACCATTTCGACCAATCGCCGCCCGATGTGGAGATGCTGACAAACATGTCCAAGGTTGCGGCGGCAGCCCACGCCCCATTCATTGCAGGCGCGGCACCCACGGTCATGCAGATGGATTCCTGGCAGGAACTGGCCAACCCAAGGGACCTGACAAAGATATTCCAAACCCCTGAATACGCCTCCTGGCGCTCTCTGAGAGAGTCCGAGGACTCCCGTTACGTCGGTCTGGCCATGCCGCGTTTTCTGTCACGCCTTCCTTACGGCGCCAAAACGGATCCCGTCGAGGAATTCGATTTCGAAGAGGACACGGAAGGTGCACAGCATAACAAATACACCTGGTCGAACTCCGCCTTCGCGATGGCGGTAAACATCAACCGGGCGTTTAAGATGTATGGATGGACAACACGAATCCGGGGCGTTGAGTCCGGTGGTGCAGTGGAGAGTCTGCCGACACACACTTTCCCCACCGACGATGGCGGTGTGGATATGAAATGTCCGACCGAGATCGCCATCTCGGATCGACGTGAAGCGGAGCTGGCTAAAAATGGATTTATGCCGCTGCTACATCGTAAAAATTCAGACTTTGCCGCCTTCATCGGCGCTCAGTCTCTGCAAAAACCATCTGAATATGATGACCCGGATGCAACCGCGAATGCCAACCTGGCGGCGCGTCTCCCTTACCTCTTTGCCAGCTGCCGTTTTGCGCACTATCTGAAATGTATCGTACGCGACAAAATCGGCTCCTTTAAAGAGCGTGAGGACATGGAGAAATGGCTCAACAAATGGATTCAGAATTATGTTGAACCCAATCCGGCAACCGCATCCGAAGAAGACAAGGCGCGCAAGCCGCTGGCAGCCGCCGAAGTTGTTGTCTCAGAAGTCGAAGGCAACCCAGGTTACTATACGTCTAAATTTTTCCTGCGACCGCATTACCAGCTGGAAGGATTGACGGTTTCTCTACGATTGGTATCAAAGCTACCTTCCGAGAAGACAGCCTGATACCGCGAAACCACTAACTGGAGGATTTAATCATGGCAGTTGATATGTTTATGAAGATTGAGGGGGTTGATGGTGAAAGTACCGATGATGCCCACAGTAAATGGATCGAATTATTGAGTTACAGTCACGGAGTTTCACAGCCTGTATCCGGCGCCAGCGGTACCGGTGGTCGAACCGGTGGACGAGCCGACTTCGCACCTTTCCTGGCGGTTAAGACCGTTGACAACGGTACTCCCGATCTCAACATCAAGTGCGCCAAAGGCGAACACATCCCTAAGGTGGAAGTCGAACTATGTCTGGCTTCGGGCGACAAACACACTTTTATGAAATACACCATGGAAGATGTCATCGTCAATTCGGTCATGCCCGGTGGCAACGCTGGCGACGAGACAAAGCCCGTGGAACAGGTGGAATTTGCCTATGGCAAGATCAAATGGGAATACACACCTATCGATCACACCGGCAAACCAGGTGCGGCCACGGACAGAACATGGAATCTAGAGACCAATAAACAGGAGTAATTTCTCACTACAAGGTCGAAGTTCAATAAATCACAACAGACACCATCACTCCCCTTGAGGAGTGATGGATGCGCTGACCCAAGGGAGTGTTTGCCTTGGGTTACGCCACAGGAGTAGAGATACCATCGTATTTTGCGCAGCTTGGATAGGACGCATTAAAACCATGATATCGGGTGTCATTGAGCAGATCTCATTGACGCGGGTATTCTTGCCATGGATCACACATTGAATTCACTTTAGTAACTCATTTTCATTGGGGTCGTCGCAACTCGCCTCGATCAGAGAGCACATAAGGTCATCATGATGGATGCAGAAGAACTCTTAAAACAAGGCCAATTAGACGAGGCCCTTCAGGCACTGCAGCAGGCAATCCGAAAAGAGCCCTCGAATGCGAAATTGCGGGTCTTTCTGTTTCAATTACTCTGTGTAATCGGTGCATGGGAACGCGCATTGAGCCAACTGGATGTGGCAGGTGACATGGACTCCCTGAATCTGCCGATGGTGCAGACATATCGGGAGGCTATCCATTGCGAAATTTTTCGAAAAGAAGTATTCAACGGTGACAAATCCCCTTTGATCTTCGGTGATCCCCCCGAGTGGACCGCCTTTCTCATCGAAGCACTGAAACATGCTGGGGCTGGGGAATACGCACAATCAGAAACGCTGCGCAATCAGGCCTTTGAGTTGGCGCCAGGAAGCGCCGGGAGCATCGATGAGCAACCATTTGAATGGATTGCCGATGCCGACAATCGCATCGGACCGATGATTGAGGCAATCATTAATGGACGATACTATTGGATTCCAATGCAGCGTCTGAAACAGATTACCATCGACCCCCCTGAGGATTTACGAGATATGGTGTGGGCGCCTGCCCATCTCACCTTTGAGAACGAAGGTCAGGCTGTTGCGCTAATTCCTGCGCGTTACCCGGCAACCGAGGAAGAAAGTGACGTAATGCTGAAGCTTTCCAGGAAAACCGAATGGCTGGAACCATATCAAGGACTCTACACCGGGCTGGGGCAAAGGATGTTTACGACCAATCTGGACGAGTATCCCCTGTTGAGCACCCGTCAGATTGATTTTAATGAATCAATGGGCAGCGAAGTGGGCTAATCAAAGCCAATCATCAGTATGCATAACAAACGTTCCAAGCAGATAGTGGTTGACCAAGGTATTCAGTTTGAAAACCGCTAAACAACAAAATCAGTTACAACCGTCACTGCTTGACCGGCTAACCGATGACGAACCGAGCAAAACCCGTGAGTCGCAGGATAAGCGAATCATTTCAATGCGTCGCCTGCGGCAAATGGTCATGCGTGATTTGGCCTGGTTGCTGAATACCACCAATCTCTCGACCACAGAAGATCTTACTCCATACCCGGAGGTGGAACATTCAGTACTCAACTACGGCCTCACGGAGCTCTCGGGGCATCTGGTAACGGGAATGGATCTGGCGCGTCTGGAACGTTTGGTACGTCAGGCGATTCAGGATTACGAACCGCGCATCATGCCGCAATCCGTCAGGGTACGCTCCATCAGAGACAGCGGCAAAGAGAGTCACAATCGATTGATGTTTGAAATCGAGGGTCAGCTTTGGGCGGTACCGACACCTTCTCATCTGCTTATCAAGACCCAGATCGACCTGGAGGAAGGCGGTGTGACCCTGTCCGATGCATTCAGTTCAGGTATGGAGTAATCCGATGGATCCGCGATTACTCAAATACTACAACAGTGAATTGCAGTTCATGCGTGAAATGGGTGCAGAGTTCGCAAAATCCTACCCCAAGATCGCCAGCCGGCTTTCACTCGACGAATTCGAATGCGCCGATCCTTATGTGGAGCGCCTGCTCGAGGGTTTCAGTTTTCTCGCTGCCAGAATCCAGCTAAAGATCGATGAGGAGTTCCCACGCTTTACTCAGCATCTGATGGAACGGGTCTTTCCCCACTATCTCTGTCCCACCCCGTCGATGATGGTGGTTCAGTTTCAGGCAGATATGTTGGAACCCTCTCTGGGAGACGGCTTCCTGCTGCCCCGCCACTCGATCCTGCGCAGCCGTCTTGGCAAAGGGAGCCATACAGCCTGCATCTACCGCAGTGCACAAGATGTCACCTTATGGCCGATCGAAATTCAAAGTGTGGACTATCTCCCCACTCCGGCGGCAATCAACCTGGCAGGTATCGGTAGGCAGGAAAATGCCAAAGCTGCCATACGCCTCAGGCTGAATACGACCGGTGAAATCCCATTCAACAAGCTCGACCTGAACAAGCTGCCACTGTTTTTGACCGGAGGGGAGACCGGAATGCGTGCCTTCGAGGCACTGGCAGGCCACACCTTGCGTATCGCAGGCCGAAATCCGGATTCGGACAAATACAGCACAACGGTAGAACCCGGACCGGCACGCATCATGGGGTTTGAGAAAGACGAATCCCTGTTGCCATACGGGCCCCGATCATTTCAAGGTTATCGCTTCCTGGCTGAATACTACGCGCTTCCCGAGCGTTTCATGTTCATCGAACTGCTCGACCTGCAGCGTGTCATCAGCGTTTGTGAGGGGAATTCACTGGATCTCTTCATCATGCTCGATGAGAGCGATCCCGAACTTGAAGATAGTCTTAACGAATCAAATTTCCTGCTCTATTGCGCCCCCTGCATCAACCTTTTTCCGAAACGCACCGACCGTATCCATTTGACCGACAGCCAAGCAGAATATCATATCCTGCCCGACCGGACTCGACCTATGGATTATGAGGTGTACGAAATCGAGGAGATCAAAGGATTCGGAAGCAATACCGAGCAGAGCCAGACTTTCTATCCCTTCTATGCCAGCAATGACTTTATCTCAACAGATCAACCTCGAGCCTATTACGCGACCCAAAGAATGCCAAGACTGCTCTCTTCCAAACAACAGCGCGAGGGCGCCCGTTCCAGCTATGTGGGCAGCGAGGTTTTCGTCTCTATCGTGGATGGAGACGAAGCTCCCTTTAACAGTGATCTACGACAGCTTTCGGTAACGACGCTTTGTACCAACCGCGATCTATCGATGCATCTTCCACTGGGTCATGGTGAGTCAAACTTTAGCCTAGACAGCAGTACCCCGGTGAACAATATTCGATGCATCGGTTCTCCCACGAAACCCAAACCATCCACCGCCAAGGGAGGTATCAGTTGGCGTCTGATCAATCATCTTTCGCTCAATTATCTCTCACTCTCCGGTGAGGATCGGGATCAGAGTACAGCGGCGCTAAAGGACTTCTTACAACTCTACGCCGACACCAGCGATCCGACGATGAGAAAACAGATCGACGGTGTCGTTTCAATCACCTCAAAGCCGGTCAACAGGCGTCTACCCAGTCCTGGCCCCATTGCATTTGGTCGTGGCCTGGAGGTCACCCTGACCTTGGATGAAATGGCGTTCGAAGGCAGTGGCACATTCCTATTCGGTGCCATGATGGAGCAATTTTTTAGAAAATACACGGCAATCAACTCCTTCACGGAGACGGTGATTGTCACCCTGCAACGCGGAGAAATCATGCGATGGCCGGTAAGGCTGGGTCTGAGACAAACGCTCTAGGTCTGTTTGACAGGCTGCAGCAGGCGCCCTATCGCTTTGATTTCTATCAGGTGATGCGACGGCTGGAGTGCGCCTATCCGAAAGAGCCCCGTCTGGGCGAGTCGTTGCATGCCAAACGTGATGCCATCCGACTCGGTCAGGATCCGACCATGGGGTTTCAGCCATCAACCCTTTCCTCGTTCCGACAGGGCAAAGGGGGAATACCGCCCCGGCTGGGTGTCTACTTTTTCGGCCTGTTCGGCCCCAACGGCTCTCTGCCACTCCATCTGACCGAATATGTCCACGATCGAGTACACAACGAACATGATACGACCCAGGTCGCTTTTCTCGATCACTTCCACCATCGGCTGCTGACCCTCTTCTATCGAGTCTGGGCGAACAGTCAGCCAACCGTCAGTTTCGATCGCCCGGAACAGGACAGGTTCGGCAACTATCTCGGTTCTGTATTTGGTATCGGATCCCCCCACCTTCGTGATCGCGATGCGATGCCGGACCTGGCGAAACTGCACTATGCCGGAAGACTCGCCGATCAGACCCGCAATGCAGAGGGCCTGGAAGCGATCCTACAAGACTTCTTTCAACTCCCGGTGCATATCGATGAGTTCGTCGGAACCTGGATCGAGCTGCCTGGCAACAGCCGTTGTCGATTGGGTGTGTCGACGGATATCAGTACACTGGGGTCGACGATCATCGTGGGTGACCGGGTATGGCAGGGACAACAGAAATTCCGCATTGTGGTGGGTGCCGTCAAATATGCCGACTACCAGCGCATGTTACCCGGCGGCGAGAGTCTGAAAAGACTCATCTCAATCGTGAAAAACTATATCGGGGATGAGCAGGACTGGGAGTTGAACCTGATTCTGCAGGAGCAAGAGGTGCCTCAGCTAAGCCTCGACGGCGAAAGTCGACTCGGCTGGACGACATGGCTCGCTCAGGAACCCCTTGGCCGGGACGGTGACGACCTGTTCCTACATCCGCTTGAAATTAGAGGGCTTCAGACATGAGCGAGATAAATCGTGCCGCACTGTTTGGAAAATTGAACAGCCTCGGCTACAAGGCCATCGAAAGTGCGACCGTGTTCTGCAAAATGCGCGGGAATCCCTATGTAGAGCTTGTTCACTGGTTTCATCAGATATTGCAGCTGCAAGACTCCGATCTCCACCGCATCATCAAGCAATTCAATCTCGACCCCTCCCACCTAGCGAAGGATATAACCGAAACCCTCGACGCATTGCCCCGGGGTTCGACTTCGATTTCCGACCTCTCTTCCCATGTGGAAGAGGCAACCGAACGAGGCTGGGTCTACGGCACTCTGATGTTCGGGGACAGCCAGGTGCGTACCGGTTACCTGATCATCGGGATATTGAAAACCAACAGTCTACGCAACGCCCTGATGCGTATTTCCGACCAGTTCAAAAAGCTTAGCATCGATACCCTCACAGACCGATTTGACGAAGTGGTCGAAGGATCTCCGGAACAGGCGCTGCGTTCCAATGACGGTTTCCAAGTCGGTGGTGGCGCCGCTCCCGGTGAGGCCAGCGATGCCATCGCTCCGGCCCAGATGGGCAAGCAGCAGGCACTGCATCAATTTTCCGTGGATCTGACCGAACGGGCCAGAAATGGTGAAATCGATCCGATTGTCGGGCGTGATGAGGAGATACGCCAGATTGTCGATATCCTGATGCGCAGACGCCAGAATAATCCAATCCTCACCGGCGAGGCCGGTGTCGGCAAGACCGCCGTGGTGGAAGGCTTCGCCCTGCGCATCGCCCGTGGCGACGTACCGCCTTCACTGAAAGAGGTCACGCTGCGGGTACTCGATGTCGGTCTGTTGCAGGCCGGCGCCAGCATGAAGGGGGAGTTCGAGAATCGGCTCAAGCAGGTCATCGAAGAGGTCCAGTCCTCTGAAAAACCGATCATCCTGTTTATCGACGAGGCGCACACCCTGATCGGTGCCGGCGGCAGTGCCGGCACGGGGGACGCGGCCAACCTGCTGAAACCCGCCCTCGCCCGCGGCACCCTGCGTACAGTGGCTGCCACAACCTGGGCGGAATATAAGAAATATATCGAGAAGGATCCGGCCCTCACCCGCCGTTTTCAGGTGGTGCAGGTGGATGAACCGGACGAGGAACGGGCCATCCGCATGATGCGCGGCGTGGCATCGACCCTGGAAGGACACCATCGGGTGCAGATCCTGGATGAGGCCCTGGATGCCTCGGTCAGACTCTCTCACCGCTATATTCCTGCCCGTCAATTGCCCGACAAGTCGGTCAGTCTGCTGGATACTACCTGCGCCAGGGTTGCCATCAGCCAGGCGGCTGTCCCCGCAGAGGTGGATGACAGTCAACGCCGCATCGAGGCCTTTGAGACGGAATTGGCAATCATCGGCCGGGAGAAGGCCATCGGCATGGATACCGAGGAGCGTGAAAGCGCCACCCTGGAAAAACTCGAGCAGGAGCGCGATCGCCTGGTCCAGCTCTCAGAACGCTGGGAGACCGAAAAGGCGCTGGTGGAAGAACTGCTGCAGATACAAAACCAGCTCAAGGGATTGAACGGTGGTGATGAAGATACCGGCACCGAAGAGAATGCCAGCGAAGATAATGAAGCGCCAAACGAAATCGGGGTTAACGATGAAACGGAAGATACGGCCTCTGATTCCGCATCTGATCTATCGGCCGAAGAGATGATGCAGCGTCTGACCGAACTCAAATCGGAATTGAGCGAACTGCAAGGCGAACGCCCACTGATCCTGCCCAGCGTGGATGCTCAGGCAGTCGCCTCCGTCGTGGGTGACTGGACTGGAATTCCGGTCGGACGGATGGTGAAAAATGAGATCGAGACCATTCTCAACCTCAGTGACACCCTGGCTAAACGTGTCATCGGCCAAGACCACGCCCTGCAGATGATCTCCCGCCGTATCCAGACCTCGCGGGCCAATCTGGACAATCCAAACAAACCGATCGGCGTCTTCATGCTCTGCGGTCCCTCCGGTGTGGGCAAGACCGAGACCGGACTTACTTTGGCGGAATCACTGTATGGGGGTGAACAGAATGTCATCACCATCAACATGAGCGAGTTCCAGGAGGCGCACACGGTCTCCACCCTGAAAGGGGCGCCTCCGGGATACGTCGGTTATGGCGAAGGCGGGATACTGACCGAAGCGGTGCGACGCAAACCCTACAGCGTGGTCCTGCTGGATGAGGTGGAGAAGGCCCATCCGGACGTTCATGAGATCTTTTTTCAGGTGTTCGATAAGGGTTGGATGGAGGATGGCGAAGGCCGCCATATCGATTTCAAGAACACCTTGATCCTGCTGACCTCCAATGTCGGTACAGAGATGATCGACAACCTGTGCAAGGATCCCGAATTGATGCCGGAGCCCGATGCCATCGCCAGCTCACTGCACGATCCCCTGATGAAGGTCTTTCCCGCCGCCCTGCTGGGCCGGCTGGTGGTGATTCCCTACTATCCTCTGAGCGACGAGGTCCTGGCCAAGGTGGTGCGTCTGCAATTGGGTCGTATCGAATCCCGCATTCAAGAAAATCATGGTATTCCTCTCACCTACGAAGATAGTGTCGTGAAGCTGATCATCAGCCGCTGCACAGAGGTGGAGAGCGGTGCCCGCATGGTGGATGCCATCCTCACCAACACCCTGCTGCCGGAGATCAGCAGACACATTCTGATTGAAAAGATGGAGGCACGCCCGATTGGAAAAATCCACATCGGTGTGGAGAATGAAGAATTCAGCTATAACTTTTCTTGAAGCCGAAGAAAAGCGACAGAGATAACCAGTTGTTGACATGTTTTCTGAAAGCGGTGCGATGAAAATTACATTCACGGTCAAACGGGTTGCCGGGGCACCCCCGACACAGCCCATGACTGTAACCTTCGATGAGCAGGGCGGCAGCATCGGCCGCCGGGATGAGAATGATTGGGTATTGCCCGATCCCGAACGCTTTATATCGGGATGCCATGCCCAGGTCGATTTCAGTGATGAATCCTTTCATATCACCGATCTCAGCTCCAATGGGGTGTTCATAAACCGTTCCGCACAGCCCTTGGGGAAAAGTAACCGTGTTGCCCTGCAGGATGGTGACAGCATCACCATTGGTGATTACGAAATCGGTGTTGCAATCGAAAAGCCTGTCAGTCAAACCCTGGAGACAAATAATTTCGAGGGCCTGGACGACCCCTTTGCCCGCATGGTGGATGCAGAGGCGGGGCAAGACCTGGAAGAGGCTTTTTCCACACCGTTGGAGCCACCGCAAGCGGAGCAGGTCATCGAGGAAGACTACTCCCTGGATGAGCCGGAGACGCCTAGTCTGGAGTTGCACGATTCCCCCCTAGAGAGCGGGGCCTCAAACCCCTCCTCTCAATCAGACCATACCTCCGATTTGAACGCTTACTTTAATCAACCGACTCCGATCCCGGAAGATTGGGATCTGGATGATAACGGCAGTGATGATAAGGATGAATCACAGGCGCTATCCCCCGGTTTGCCTCCGCTCGATCAAGAGCCAATACCTGCAGCACCCCTACAGCCGTCTCATATACCGCCTATACAACCGAACGACGAGAACGAGCCGCCTCCGGCAGTCAGCAAGGAATCGATTCCGAGGCCAGGTCAACAGGCAGACACTGCCGCAACCGCTCCGGTACAACCCCCATCGGAGAGAGCGATACCCACTATCGCACAACCGTCTGGTGAAGCCTCCCTGCGTCGAACCTTGGCCGAAAGCATGGGGATACCAGAAGAGCACTTTGCCGAACTACCGATGGAGACTCTGTTACAGAACCTCGGCAAGATACTGCGCACCAGTGTCGACGGCACCATGTCGATGCTTCGCGCCAGGGCGCAGATGAAGGGTGAGTTCCGCATGTCCCAGACCATGATACAACCGGTCGAGAACAACCCACTGAAGTTTTCCATCAATATCGAGGAGGCGCTGCGCCATATCATCAATCCCAATCCCAGCAGCGGCTACCTCTCCCCGCTGTCGGCATTCGAAGAGGCCCATGAAGACATCGAGGCGCATATGCTGGCAGTAATGGTGGGCATGCAGGCCGCCTTACATGCCGTATTGCAGCGTTTCAAACCGGAGATCCTGGAACAGCGCCTGGGTCAACAGGCACTACTCGAAAAACTACCACTCTACAAACAAGCCAAGACCTGGGAACTCTTCACAGAGCTCTATTCAGAGATCGCAAACGAAGCCGAGGACGATTTTCACCAACTCTTCGGGCGCACATTCTCCCAAGCCTATGAAGAGCAGATTCGTCGCTTGGAATCACTCAAGCGATCTGACCCAGGTTCACCCAACTGACAGGAAGGCACGCAGATGAAATCAATCATAAGAAAGCTACTGCATATCATGGGACTTCTCTACTTGGCGATGGTAACGGGGTGTTCGAGTGTCTCCAGCGTAAAAGTGACAATGAGTGCCGATCTGAGTGTCAACCCCGATATCAACGAGCGGCCCTCACCCATCGTTGCCCGGATCTATGAACTGAAATCGCTGAGTGTGTTCAACAACGCAGATTTCTTCAACCTGTTTGAACAGGATGTCGCTCTGCTGGGGGAAGAGATGCTGATGCGGGACGAACTCCATTTCCAACCTGGCGAGGTGAAGCTATTGGAACGGGAACTGCAACCGGATACACGTTATGTAGGCGTAATAGGTGCCTACCGCGATATCGAGAACGCCACTTGGCGCAGGTCAATAGAGATCAATCTGCACGATGAAACAACCTTTGTGATAGAGTTTGGAAAGAGCGGCATCACACTTCAAAAAAGTAAATAACTTACTATAAAGAGCCGAACACAATGTCTTGGATGTCTAGGATTGTCTGGTCAGAGGGGATGTTCCTCAGACCACACCACTTTCAGCAACAGGAGCGCTTCCTGGAACATATGGTTCAGGCGCGCTGTGCTGATCTGACCCCTTTCAGTTGGGGCTTTACCCATCTGAAGATCGACAGACAGGCACTGGCGCTGGGCAGACTGGCCGTGGAGTCCTGTCGTGGTGTGCTGCCGGATGGCACAACCTTCGATATACCCGGCAACGACAACCCTCCCCCGCCGCTGAATATCCCGGCCGAGCACAAAGGTGAGATTATCTATCTCGCCCTTCCCATGGCCCGCCAAGGAACAGCGAATGTCCGGTTTGCCGATCAGGAAGAGGGCCTGGAACGTTATGTTGTCGATGAGATAGAGACCAAAGACGGTATTGCAGGCTCCACAGCCACATCGACCCTGCAAGTCGCGCAACCGACATTGAGGCTGATGATCGGTTCATCGGAACTGGAGGAGTTCGCTCATCTCGCAGTGGCGAAAATCGTCGAACGCCGTTCCGATGACATGCTGGTATTGGATGAGGATTTCATTCCTCCCTGCCTCGATTGCGAAGTCTCCCCCCGACTCGACGGATATGTAAAGGAGATCGAGGGTTTGTTGCATCACCGTGCCGATGCCATCGCCTCGCGTCTCGTTGACGGCGGCAAGGGTATCGCCGAGGTCGCGGACTTTCTGATGTTGCAGGTTGTGAACCGTTTCGAGCCCCTGTACACCCATTACAGCGAGACCGCCCCACTTCACCCCCTCGCCTTTTACGAAACATCCCTGCAGTTGGCGGGTGAACTGGCTACCTTTACAAGCAGCAACAAACGGCCACCCGATTTTGCCACCTACCAGCATCAGTCGCTGCAGGAGACATTCACCCCGCTGATGCGAGAGCTGCGCCGATCGTTGAGCATGGTACTTGAACAAAAAGCGGTGGCCATACCCCTCGAAGAGCGCAAGTACGGCATACGCGTTGCGGTCATATCCGACCGTTCACTGTTGAGCGATGCGATATTTGTATTGGCAGTCAATGCCAACCTGACGGCAGATGTGCTGCAACGCCGATTCCCCAGCCAGACCAAGATCGGCCCGGTGGAAAAAATCCGTGACCTGGTGAATCTTCAACTCCCTGGCATCGGTCTTCGTATCCTGTCGGTCGCACCGAGACAGATACCGTACAATGCAGGCTTCAGTTATTTTGAACTGGACAAGAACAACGAGTACTGGAATCTGCTTGAAACCTCAGGAGGATGTGCCATACATATAGGAGGTGAATTCCCCGGTCTGGAACTCGAACTTTGGGCAATAAAAGGTAGTTGACAATGGATCATGACGACCCATTTGGCATGAAGCCCAACGACACAGGTGACCGCACCGTCATCCGTCCCAGACCTGGAGGCAAAGGTCCTGCCGCACAGCCGCCGCCATCGTCCCAGGCCCCACCCGCACCGCCACCGCAACGGACAACCGCCGCTCCCAGACTGCCGACTCGTCAGGGCGCGAATAAACTCGAGGTTGCCGCCACGTCACTGCTCTCCCTGCTGGGACGTTTGCGCGAGACGCCATCGCATCCCGATCCGGCTGCGCTAAAAAACAGCATCATCGAAAAGTTCAGGATTTTCGAACGTAGCGCGGAAGATCTTGGCGTGGACAAGGAGACGATCTTCTGGACACGATATGTATTGTGCACCACCATCGATGAAACGGTGCTTTCCACCCCCTGGGGCAATCAAAGTCTATGGCGCGATCAAAGCCTGCTGGTAAGCCTGCATAACGAGGCATGGGGTGGTGAGAAGTTTTTCCAGTTACTGCAAAAACTGCTGCAAAATCCAGCTAAGAATATTGAATTGCTGGAAGTGATGTACATCTGCCTCTCTTTCGGATTCGAGGGACGCTATCGTCCGCTACCGGACGGTTACGCCCAGCTGCAGACACTGCGCGATAATCTCTATCGCACGATTCGTAATCATCACGAGGAGTATGAACGTGACCTCTCGGGACATTGGCAGGGTATCTATCTGAAGCAGAATGCACTGGTTCAGTATGTTCCGCTCTGGGTCGTTTTGGCTGTATCCGGTGTACTTCTGCTGTTGATGTATTCAGGCTTCAATCTCAGCCTGAATGTGAAATCGGATCCGGTTCACGCCGAGCTGCACAATATCGCTCGCAACGTAAAGACCGTGGTGGAGCGCAAGCCGCCCCCGGCACCGGAGCCTGAACTGACGCTGCGTGTCCTGCTGGCGAATGAGATCACCCAAGGCAGCATCGATGTTGAAGAGGACTATGCCGAGGGCAGTGTGCGCATTGCCGGTGACGGTCTGTTCGCTTCCGGCAGTGGCGCCGTAAAGGCACAGTTTCTGCCCCTGTTGAGCCGCATCGCAGCGGCGATGGATCAGCTTCAAGGCGAGATAGTGGTTGAGGGTCATACAGACAATATACCGATTCGAAGTCTGCGTTTCCCCTCCAATTGGCACCTTTCCCGGGCTCGTGCCGAATCGGTGGCCAAGATCATGGCCAGCGACCTCGCCGAACCGAGCCGTATCCAAAGCATCGGCAGAGGCTCGGCAGAACCGCTTGCATCCAATGACTCCGGCGAGGGCAGAGCACGCAACCGGCGTGTAGAGATCACCCTGATAAAACCATAGGCATCGGCTACCCATATGCGCGCAATTTTAAGCATCGTAAAAAATCGCTGGTTCGTTGCCATCCTGGGATTGATTGCAATCTCGGTCATCATCTGGCTGGTCGGACCTCTGATTGCCATCGCCGGAATCGAGCCCCTGGGATCGGTAATTGCGCGCCTGATCGCCATTCTCCTGGTGATGCTGATCTGGGTAGGCATGGAATTGCGACGCTTCCTCACAGCACGTAAGAAAAATCAGCAGATGTTGGAGAGTGTGGTCGGCCAGAAGGATCAGCCGCAAAGCTTTTTACGGGAATCCGATGAGGAGGTGGAGATTCTCGGCCAACGCCTCGACAATGCGATCAGAATACTCAAGGAGTCGAAGGTCGGCGGTAAGAACAATCGCCAATTTCTCTACCAACTCCCCTGGTATATGTTTATCGGCCCCCCCGGCAGCGGCAAGACCACCGCCCTGCTCAATTCAGGCCTGCACTTCCCCCTGGCGGACAAACTGGGTAACGATGCGGTCCAGGGGATCGGCGGTACCCGCAACTGTGACTGGTGGTTCACCGATGACGCGGTATTGCTCGATACGGCCGGCCGCTATACCACGCAGGACAGTTACGAGGAAGTCGACCGGGCCGCCTGGATGGGCTTTCTCGATCTGTTGAAAAAGCATCGTAAACGCCGGCCGATCAACGGTGCGTTGGTGGCGATCAGCGTCGAGGATATACTGCAGCTGACGGAGCTGGAGCGCCTCAACCATGCCAAGGCGATTCGAATGCGGGTCAAGGAGTTGATCGATCATTTCGGGATCCGTTTCCCCATCTATGTGCTGTTCACCAAATGCGATCTGCTGGCCGGATTCAACGAATTCTTCGAAAATATGGGCCGGGAAGAGCGCAGTCAGGTCTGGGGCATGACCTTCCCCCTCACGGACAAGGCCGATCAGGAAAGTGGTATCAGCCATTTCCAGGATGAGTTCAGGGCACTTGAACAACGTATCGATGTCCGTCTCCTGGATCGCCTGGAACAGGAACGAGACGCCAAGCGCCGAATCTTGATCTACTCCTTTCCGCAACAGTTCAGCGCCCTGCGTGAAGCGGCGGAGGGGTTTCTTCACGAGGCCTTCAATGCCAACCGGTTCCAGGAGACCCCGATGGTACGGGGCATCTACTTTACCAGCGGCACCCAGGAGGGCACCCCCATCGATCGACTGCTCGGCTCGATGGCCCAGGAGTTCGGTCTCAACCGACAGATAGCGCCTGCCTTCTCCGGCTCCGGACGCAGCTATTTTATCAATCGTCTATTCAAGGACCTGATCTTTCCGGAAGCCCATCTGGCCGGCGTCAACACCCGGGTTGAAAAACGGCGTGCCTGGCTGCAGCGCATGGCCTACGCAGGGGCCATCTCCCTGGCTGTGCTGGCCGGTATTGCCTGGTTCACCAGCTACAGTCGCAACCAGAGCTATATCGATCAGGTGGCGATCCAGGCGAATGCCGCGGAGGAGAAGGTGAACGCCGTCGCACCTGACGACCTGACCCTCGCAAACGTGCTTCCAGCGCTCGATTCGGTACGGCAGATCCCCGGTGGCTATGGGGACCAGGAAGCCGACATACCCTGGATGATGGGGTTAGGGCTATATCAGGGCGATAAGCTCGGCAGCGAGGCTGTGAGCGCCTATCGAACCAGCCTGAAGAATCTGTTTCTGCCTCGCATCATCCTCAGCCTGGAGGATCAACTCAACCGACAGGGAAACAATCCCGACTATCTGTATGAGGCACTCAAGGTCTATCTGATGTTCGATGACAGCGAACATTTCGATGCCGCCACCGTCAAGGCCTGGATGCTGCTGCAGTGGCAGTTAACCCTCCCCGGTGCCGAGAACGCCCAGGCGCGGCAGGCCCTGACGGGGCATCTCGATGCGCTGTTGGAGATGCTGCCGATGACGCCGACTCTGCCGTTGGATCAGGATCTGATCGCCCACGTGCGCAGCAACCTGCTGCGGGTACCCCTGGCCGACCGGGTCTATAACCGCATGAAAAGGACCACCGAAAGCGGTGCCATACCCCCTATACGGCTCTCTCAGGTAATTGGCGCTGATGCGGAAATGGTTTTCAGTCGTCGTTCCGGCGAGCCGCTGGACAAAGAGATCCCGGCCCTGTTCACCTATGAGGGTTATCACAAACTGTTTCTCAAAGACCACCTTGAGATAGCCAACAAGCTGCTGGAAGAGAAATGGATACTCGGTCCCGATCTGGAGAAGATTGTCGGGAAAACCGACTTGGTCAGGCTCAGTGCGCGGGTCAAAGAGCTCTACTACGAGGAGTATATCCGCACATGGGACCAACTGCTGGCCGATATCCGGGTCAAGCCGTTCAACAGCATGCGGCAGGCGGTCGATATCCTCAACATCATCTCAGGCCCGAGTTCGCCCCTGCGGCGCTACCTGAAGCTGATCCAGGAACAGACCACCCTCTCACGTCTTCCCGGCGGCGCCAAGAAGGCCGCCGAATTGGTGGAGAGAAACACCTCGGGTATTACCCGCCGACTTGCATCGATACTGCAGGTGGTGCCTGACGGATCTGAGGAGACACCGCAGGATTCGCTGTTGACGACCCCGGTGGATCAGCATTTCGCCAGTCTGAACAGAATGATCGATGCCCAGGAGGGAGAGCAGGCCCCCCTTGAAAGGACTATGGAGATGTTGAACGAGCTGTATGCGCATATGAGCTCAATCGCCTCCGCCGGCAATCAATCCAACCAGGCCTTCAACGTGGCCAGAGATCCGTCCGCGGGTGGAAGCGTCATCAGCAGACTGAAGCTGGAAGCAAAACGTCAGCCAGGTCCGCTGGCGGAGATGCTCAACTCTGTGGCCGACGGCAGCTCGAACCTGACCGTCTCCGGTGTCAGGTCGCATCTGAACTCGGTCTGGAAAACCCAGTTGCTCCCCTTCTGTCAACGCAGCCTGACAGGTCGGTATCCCCTTGACCGTAACAGTAGCCGTGAAGTGACGATCGGCGATTTCGGGCGCTTTTTCGGTCCCGGCGGGATGATGGATAATTTCTTCAATACCTACCTGCAGGACTTTGTCGACACTTCACGCCGCAACTGGCGCTGGAATGCCGCCGGCAACCGGGCCCTGGGCATACCGACCGGAACCCTTAGACAGTTCCAAAGGGCGGCAGTGATTCGCGACGCCTTTTTCAGCGGATCTTCTCAGGAACCGAAGATCCATTTCGAGATCAAGCCGCTTAGCATGGACACCACCATCACTCAGATCACCCTGTTACTCAATCAACAGCGCGTCAGGTATAACCACGGGCCAGCCCGCTGGAACCGCATGACCTGGCCCGATGATTCCGGTATCAGCGATACCAAGATCCTGCTGGCGCCCCCTGCCGGCAACAAACCATCCGGACTCACCGAGGATGGACCATGGGGCTGGTTCCGAATCATCGACCAGGCTAAAACCGAGGCCACCGACTCTCCAGAAACCATCAGAGTTGAGTTTGATGTGGGTGGGCGCAAATCTCGCTTCATGTTGCGTGCCAGTGGGGCCCTCAATCCGTTTAAGCTTAGAGAATTGGCAGATTTCCGGTGTCCGAACAGACTCTGAACAACTCATTGCATGAAGACGCCCCGGGGTTCTACGGCAAGATACCGTCCCTCGGGGATTTCGTCACACGACGCCTGCCGAGGGGCTTCATCGCACCTTGGGAAACCTGGATGCAGGAGGCGATAGCCAACAGCCGTGAGCAACTCGGTGATTTCTGGCTGGATAACTATCTCACCAGTCCCCTATGGCGTTTCGCCCTCACTCCGGGCATCTGTGGTGAACACGGCTGGGCCGGGGTATTGATGCCCAGCGTGGACCGTGTCGGACGCTACTACCCCTTCACCATGGCTGCCAGACTCGATCCCAGGTGCAATCTGTTTCTCTTCATGGAAGAGTCCGAGGCCTGGTTCTCGAGGATGGAGAACCTTGCCCTCTCCTGCCTGGAGGACGGGTTCCAGATGGAGTCGTTCGAGCAGCAACTTCGCGCTGTGGGCCTACCCAATGCTGAACGGGAGATTCACCCCACACAGCCTGAGGCGGCCACTACAGCCTTGAGCAACGCTTGGCATGCCAATCTCGATGAACAATCCTCCATGCGCGCCATCTATCCCCTCTTTCTGCCCCATTTAATGAAAAAAATGCTGTTTGCCTACAGCCTTTGGTGGACACAGGGTTCTGAACGCATCTCACCGTCTCTGCTGCTGTGTCAGGGGCTGCCCCAGATCAAGGGTGCCAGTGCCCTGATCGACGGCGCCTGGGCTCAACACGGCTGGGAGGAGATCGAAACCGGTACCTACGCCATCGGGCCCGCAACCGATATCGAAGCCTCGCAGTCGCAATGAGTCTCAATAGCTTCTTCTGGGTCTCTGCGCACGTGAGCGACAAGGGTAAGGTGCGCTCAATCAATGAAGATGCCTGCCTCGACCGGGCCGATCTGGGCATCTGGGTGGTAGCGGACGGCATGGGCGGCCACGCCGCGGGCGACATCGCCTCCGAAATGATCGTCAACGAACTCAAGTCGATTACCCCAGGCGACTCCCTGGGAGCATTGGCCGGCGATGTGGAACAACGTCTGCAGTATGTCAATCGGCAATTGTTGCTGGAATCTCAACGTCGCGGCGGCGAAATCATCGGCTCCACGGTGGTCACTCTGCTCACCTACCAGGGTTACTGTATCTATCAATGGGCAGGAGACAGCCGGATCTATCTCTATCGTCGGGAAAGACTCAAACAGCTCAGCCGCGACCACAGCCAGGTTGAAGAGTTGATCGAACAAGGCATTGTCACCATCGATGAGGCGGAACAGTCCCCGATCGCCAATTATATCACCCGCGCAGTGGGCGCCAGTGAGGAGCTGGAACTGGATGCGGAAATCTTCGAACCCTGTGACGGCGACCTGTTTCTGCTCTGCAGCGACGGTCTGAACAAAGAGGTCAGCGATGCGGAGATTGCCCAAATACTGGGAAATTACGCTTTTCAGGAAGCGATACAGCAACTGATTGACTTGGCAATGGAGCGCGGGGCACGAGATAATGTGACCCTGGTTCTGGTGCAGGCCAGATCGTCCCATTCCAGTGCACCTGAAGAGGGGTGATCTGTTATATTGGCTCAAAGTCACTCACAGGACAGCAGTACGCTGAAATCGAACATGTTTACCAGAACCTGTTAACACTAAGAGACATAATTTTGTGAAAGATAGCGTTAAGAACATTCAAGATTTCGCCAAACACCTCATCATTCCCCTATTCACCTTGAGCATCTCCGCCTGTGTGGCGATGGGCCCGCAGCAGCAACCGGAACCAGCCCAACCGGAACCCCAGGAAGAGGTGGAGACCATTCCAGCGCCACCGGACTCGTTGACCCCGTCACAACGGGTACGAAAGGCGTTGCAACAGCTCGAGCATGGCGACTATGAAAATGCCAGACTGCAGCTCACCTGGGCGCTACAGGCAAAACCCACCCTGCAGATCGCCACGAATCTGCTGGAACAGATGGATGCCGACCCCATCGACTATCTCGGCATGAAGAGTTTTTTTTACGACGTGGAACCGGGAGACTCGCTCTCCATCATCGCCAAGAAGTTTCTCAACGATCCGCTCAAGTTCGTCATTCTGGCGCGGTACAACAAGCTGGAGAATCCCAGCAAGCTTGCGCCTGGACAGCGTATCCGTGTACCCGGGGTCATGCCGGAGAGAGAAACACCTAAGGCAAAACCTAAATCCAAACCGCCGCAGCCAGAGCCGGCGCCTGCAGTGCAGGAACCCCCTGAGCCGGCACCATCCTCCGCTGCACAAGCTGAGCAAGCGACAGATACACCTGAATCCTTGAAGGATGAAGATCGGATGGAGGAACCCTCCGTCTCCATGCCGGAAGAGTCAGCGCAAGAAACGTTGGAAAGCGAGGAACCCCTACAGCCATTACCGGAACAAACCGTCGAAAAACAGCCTGTGGCCATGACAGTGGAAGAGGCACTCAGCTCAGCCAGGGGCCTGCATGCGGAGGGCAACCTAAGTGCGGCGATCTACCTGTTGGAAAATGAGATAAACCAACATCCCAATGCAAAGGAACTGCCGAAACTGCTTGCCGGCTACTACGACGAACATGCCGATCTGCTCGTTGACCGGGGAGACCTGGACAATGCGAGAACAACGTTGGAAAAGCTGATCATCCTCGACTCATCAGATGATGATGCGATCAACAAGCTGATCATGGTTGAAGATAAGATCGAGGCACAAAAACTGATGCAATCCGCCCAGGATCAGCAGACCGCAGGCAATCTGGAAGAGGCCTACCAGACCTATTCGCAGGTATTGACCTACGACCCGGAAAATGCTGACGCCAAAGAGTCGCAACTCTCAGTCCGCGATCAGTTGGCGGACAGCTATCACAGGCGTGCCATGCAACTCTTCAGAAAGCAGGAACTCGATGAAGCGATAGCATACTGGAATAAGATCCTGCAGTTGAATCCGAACCATCCGTTGGCGCCGGGTTATAAGGCGCGCGCTTTAGAGATGAAACAGCAGTTGCAAAAGATCGCTCCCGGTGAATGACAGGTAGTGCGTAGATCCAAATTTAGGGCCCAGTATTAGTCCTTTAATTCCTATTTGAGTCACTGATCACCCCATCAGGTCGCAAAAAAGAGTTAACGTAAAGGGTTTGTAATTGCCTCAGTCTCTCAAAACGGTTATATACTCCTATAGCGCCAATTTCCGCGATTAAGGAGGAACCAAGTGCTCAAATCTCTGCTTAAACGTTTATTGATAATCACACTTGCGCTCAATACCGCCCTCATTGGTTTTCCCTCCTTCGTCCTTGCATCGCCAATCAATACCATGACGGTTATTGAAATGGATGAGAGGACGATTAATATAGACCGAATCCGTTCGGCGATGACCCGCGACGATGTCCGCAGCACCCTGGTGGGCATGGGCGTCAATCCTGCAGAGGCGGAACTGCGCCTGGATGCACTCACAGACGCCGAGCTGGTGATGCTTAATCAACAAATGGATGAACTGCCGGCAGGCGGCAGCGTTCTCGGAGTCCTTGGCGCTGTACTCGTTGTTTTGATTGTATTGGAACTGCTGGGTGTCACTAACGTATTCACCGGGCTCTAAACCGGTTTACCGACCGACGATACAGCGCTGTTCCGTATAGTACGCTTTCCTATGTCATCAGGCCCTAGCATGGCATGGCGCCGTTACCATGTTGTATTGTTGGTTTTGCTGTTGGCCGGTTGCGCAAGCCGACCGCCTCTTCTGCCGTCCCTGCTCACTGCTGAGACTGCAGTCTCGAGGTTGGAGATTGAGGCTACGCCCTTCCACCCGCAAAACCGCTACCAGTGCGGACCAGCCGCGCTGGCCACCCTGCTCGACCACTCTGGCGTATCGGTAACTGCCGAAACCCTGGTCCCCCTCGTCTATCTGCCTGACAAAAAAGGCAGCCTGCAGGTCGAGATGGTGGCAGCCAGCCGTCGCCTCGGCAGAATCCCCTATGTAATCAATCCTGACCTAACCGCGCTGATTGGAGAGTTGCAGGCAAATCGTCCAGTGCTGGTATTACAGAACCTCGGTCTGCAACTATGGCCGATCTGGCACTATGCGGTGGTAATCGGTTACTCGGCGAAAGCGGATGAGATAATTCTGCGTTCAGGCGTCACCCGGCGGGAAATCCTCTCAGCCCATCGATTTCTCGACACCTGGAAACGTAGTGACCATTGGGCCATGGTGTTATTAGAACCCGGGGAAATGCCCACCAGGCCCAAAGAGTTGCCTTACCTTAAAGCCGTGGCAGCCATGGAACACCTGGTCCCTGTCGACAGTCTGATTTCAGCCTACCGGGCTGCACTGAACCAATGGCCGGAAAGCACTACAGCACTCTTCGGGCTGGCCGCTTCACTGCACACCAAAGGGGAGTTGACGGCAGCTGAGCAAAGCTATCGAAAATTACTCACCGCAAAACCTGACCATATAGCGGCCCATAACAACTTAGCTGAGGTATTGGCGGATCGGGGATGCTATGAAGAGGCTCTTTTTATGATTGAGCGGGCACTGTTGAAGGACCCGGGAATATTACATCAACATCTGGTTGAAACGGGTCGTGAAATAGAGAGCAGGAAAACGAACCGCCCGCCCCGACATTCTCCATGTCAACGAATGACGATACACAAGCAATCGATGTTGCCGTAAAGATAAGGGGCGTTTTAGCTCCAGGCCGCTAATCTATTAAAGTGATGATATGAAGGGAACAAGTCTGGTAAAACAATACCAAGCAAAATACTCTTGTAGATCTCCTTTGGGATAAATTCCTACTTGATGTGTTGGTTGTCTGGTCTATCCTTGAACGGTAATATAGTTCACGATTAAAAAAGTATATTCATGCCATACGGATAGCATGGCACTATATTATGGTTTAATACCACAAAGATGATGGATCATCGTCGGCATTAGGGGGAATCACGCAGGGGATAGCAATATCCGCTCTGCACCCTATTCCATGCCTTGGATAAACAACAATCTGTCGCTACTACGACAGAAATTAGCAATACTGCTCGTTACAATGGAACTATAGGGAGTTTTTGGCATTGCCTGGAAAGACAATATTGCAATGGACATCATCCTTTGGCACCTCTTACATCCATCCGCTATCGGCTAAGCATGCCAAAACAACTCTTTTGATACATTCTGTATCGCCAATCGATATTAACTCCGAAAATCGTCGATGGAGTATCAAGAAACCGCTTGAAAATATTGCTCGCGATCAATGATATAGTTAATTAATCATGGAAGCATACACCGCATGGATATATATGAGCCGACAACAATAACAATAAGTGACTGCTGTGATTGAATCTCTCTCCCTGGTCAGTCTTATCTTCGCGACAGGCGTCATCTGCCTGGCCTACCTGGTGCGAGGTATCGCCGGATTCGGATCAGGTCTCATAGCGATACCGCTGCTTGCCTTGATAATGCCGTTGACGATGGCAGTTCCACTGATTGTCTTTCTCGATTACATCGCCTCAGCCAGCCACGGCCTCAAACACCGGGAGGCCATTCAATGGAAAGAGATCGTCTCCCTATTGCCCTTTGCCATTGTCGGCGTGTTAACCGCTCTCTTTATCTTCAAGTCTGTTGACATGGAGGCATTGAAAATGGGATTGGGCACATTTGTACTGTTGTTTGCGGTCTATTCGCTGTTTTCCTTTTCCCGCAAGACCCTCATCTCCTCGCTATGGTCGGTCCCCGCAGGCAGCATGGGTGGATTGATCGGCACTCTGTATGGTACCGGCGGCCCCTTTTATGTCTTGTACTTGAAATTCCGTAAAATTGAGAAGACCCAGTTTAGAGCAACCTTCGCGACCATATTCCTGCTTGATGGCGCGGGGCGTATCGCGGGTTATCTATTTTCGGGTTTTTTCAGTTTGGACCTGATGCTGATGATGGCGGTGGCTATCCCGTTGATGGTCATCGGGATGTTTATCGGCGGCCATATCCATACCAATATGTCCCAGCAAACCTTTCAACGCGCCATCAGCCTGCTGTTGGTCTTCAGCGGATTGGCCCTCTTATTGAAGTAGCCTTCAGATCACTAGGCCCTAGCCAAAGTCATTCACCAAGGTCCCGATACCATCGATCTGCACCTCTACGGTACATCCCTGCTGCATTGGCCCAGCGCCAATGGAGGTGCCACAGGCGATGATATCGCCGGGACGGAGTGTCATATCATGGGACAGACGACTGACAATCTGATTTGGCAGATAAAACATATCCGAAACCGGATAGTTCTGCAGCTCAACCCCGTCAACCAATGTCCTGACCGTCAACTTTGTCGCATCCAGGCCGGTTGAAATTACCGGACCGACAGCACTAAAGGTGTCAAAGCTCTTTGCCCTTGTCCAATGGACAAACAATGGATCCTCCCTCAACAGGCCACGGGCAGTTACATCGTTGACACATGTATAGCCGAACACATAATCGTCTGCTTCATCCTCGCTGACATTATTGCAGTGCCTGCCGATGACAATGCCGAGTTCACCCTCGTACACCACCGGTCCGTCATATGTCTCGGGTCGCCTTATTGTTCCTCCTGTGGGAAGAAAAGAGGTGCTTGCCTTCATGAAATAGAGTGGATGGTCAGGCCTGGACCAACCCTCCTTCGCCGCCCTGGAATGAAAATTGTTCCACAGAGCGATCATTGTTGTCGGTTGACAGGGAGTCAACAGCTTGACTGCATCCAATGGCAGCGTCTCCCCGGTTGCCATTGCTCCGTTGTACATGTTTCCCTCAAAGGCGGTTACCCGGCTGTCGCTCAAGGTACCGAAGCCTTGAGTTCCCCGATACTCAAATCGAACCCACTGTTCCATTCTAAAATACCTCCTCTAATTCCCAATTGATGAATCTTATTCCTCTATTGCCCTCAATTAAAGCCCTTTGGCTCAAGAACGGATTCCCGATGCCACTAAGGAGTTTGATAGTTTATGGATCAATCAGAGGAACCCAAGATTGTTACAGGCAGGATCCCTTCAAACAGTAGCTGCAACTTCAGAGAGGCAACGCAGGAATCCAGTTCCTTCATCCGATAACATGATTATTCACATCTTCAGACTATTCATGACCAGCTTCACCATCGGTGCCCTCTATTCACCATTAATGGCATACGCCTTCTATCTATGGCACCACTACACAGGATCCGCCAATCTGGTCGTGCTGCATTGGTATGAACTGTTGCTGCTGCTTACTCTCGTTCTGCTGCCACTCGGGGCAATGAAACTGCTTAAAATCAGCTGGTCTGTCCGGGACATACCCGGCTGAACAATAGAATTGCATTTCATGTGTTGATTTTCTTCGGATTCCGCAGGTAACCGCTACATGGATTTAATTTTGCGTAGCCTTAAGCGGCTCTTCTCGTCATTCGGATCGAACTTGAGGGCATACTCCCAATACTCAATCGCCTGCCCCGGTTCATTGCGCGAGCTCCGAACACCCTTAATGTATAACGCTTTGCCATACGCCTTGCGCTGCTGTTGAATTTTCTTAAGTTTAATAATGTCTCCATTGAAGGCGCGCTCGGCCTGTTCGAGATAGCTCAGGGCATCATGATATTTTTCCGCTTCAAATGCAGCGCCTGCCTGCTTTAAGAAGGTTTTCGAGAGCAAATCACGTACCTCTTTGTCCTTGGGAAATTTATTCAAGTGCGTCTCGATCTCTTTGATATATTCCCCAGGGTTCGCTTGTTTATTTTCTGCCTGTAATATCTCTTGACGTGAATAAATGTATGCCTCTTCCTCAAAACCTTTGGCGAACTTCGATCTTTTAGTTCTATTGTTGTAGTTGCGGTTTGATACAGCAACCTTCTTTTTCATCGATGCCTTGGACGCCCTTTCATCGAGCTTGCGCATGGCAGCAAGCGCTCGTTTGTGTTTCGGGTCAAGACCAAGCACCTCGAGATAGTACCGCCGTGCCTTGCTAAGTTTGCCTTGACGAACCGCCTGCTTGCCCTGACTCATCTTTTCTTTGCTATGGCTGGCGATCTTCGATTCAACCCGTTTAATGGCAGTATTGATCTCTGCATCCTGTGCCGACACGGTTCTCGCCACCTTGAGATCAAACAGCGCACTTTGCAGATCGCCTTTACGCTCATGTGCTTCAGCGGCACTCAACCAGGTAGCGGGGTTGCCGTAATCACTCGATATCGCACCCTTGCTTGAACGGGTCGATGAACAGCCGCCGTGCAACAAAAGGCAGATTGAGAGTAAAATGCCGGATAGCAGCGTTGATGATTGCATCATTGACGAAGGACCTTGAAGGTTACCAGGCTCTTCTTAAAGGCCTGCATATCCCTGTCTCCGAAGATCATGGTACGATGAAGCAGATAGGGGTAGGTAAAGGCCGCGTTGGATCGACGCTGAACGGTCAATCCCAACTGCATGCCGTTCGCTTGCAGTTCTTCAATCACCAAGTCGTTGCTGTCACCGAACGGGTAGGCGTAAAAGCGCGGTCTTTCCCCCAGGTACTTGGTCAATTTATCATTGGGAATAGAGATCTCTTGGCGCACCCGTCGTTGATAGTTGCTGCGGCTCTCTCCGACCTGTCTTACCGTCAGATTACTATGCGTCTTGGAATGGGGCTGAATACTGATCAACCCGCTTTTCTTCATGGCGGTGATCTCCGCTGTCTTCAGACCGCCATTGTTCACGTAGTCGCTGTAGACGAATATGGTTGCTGGATAACCATACTCCTTGAGGATCGGGAAGGCCTCTTTATAGATGGAACGGTGTCCATCATCGATGGTCAGAACGACAGCGCGTTTTGGCAATTGCCGCTCACCCTTGAGAAATCCCAGCAGATCCTTCAATGGTATCACCCGGTAGTCTTTGTTCTTCAGATATTCCATCTGCTCCCTGAACTGCTCCGGTGTCACTTCCATTCGATCGCTGCGCTTGCCGAAACGGTGATAACAGAGGATGGGTACAGTCTGGTATCCGCTATATTCAATCCCGGTTGGATTCGCCGTCCGCAATGGAATCACAATTTCTCGGCCCGCCTTTATCTGAGTGGCTTGATTGGCATCCTCGATCACCCAATAGCGTTTTTCATCACCGAGATAACGCCTTGCCAAACTGCGCGCATCTTCATTTCCGACATGCAGTACGATGAAATCCCTGTCTTTGGCGATAATCTGGCTGGATGTGGAGCGAAGTATGGGAGAGGAACAACCGGCAACCATCAATGTACAGATAATCAGTGGTGTAAATCTCATCAGCGAAATTCGCATTGAAAAGTACCTCGGTGTTTGCAGTTCGATACCTCCTGTAGTGACCACTTTATGGTTTCCCGCTCTGCCTGATTGGCATATCTAGCCGATATGAGAGAGATACCTAAATTACGTTACTTTTTCTGCTTTGGCGGCATGATTCGAGTTGCGTCATCGAATTCTTGGTCTGATGTGGCCAGCTCTTGCTCTTCTTCTACAGAAGACTCTTCTCTCACCTGCTCATGCGCTATGTTCGTCGTCTCATCCTCTTCTTCGATGATTTGCAGGACGGCCTGTTGTTGCTGATACTCTTCCCGCTGTTTCAGCAACGTATCCGCCATTCTGTTGTATTCGGAAAAGAGCAATCCCAATTCATCGTTTCGCTCTTTATTGATCCGATATCCCAAATTGCCATGATGCACATGAGCGATGGCGCGCCTTAGAACCTTAATCGGAACGGTAATACCGGTAGCCAGCAGGTAGGCGACGATGACAACGGTCAGCACGACCGCCACCAGAAGCGCCAGCATGGTGTAGAACGTAAGATCCGCAGCTGCCAGCAACGGTGTCTGAGACAAGCCAAGCTGTATCTTGCCGATTTGCTTGTTTTGAAAAACCAGTGGCGCCTGAAAATCAAATACCATTTCGTCATTCAGCTCCCTCTCGGAAATCACGATACCGTCGTCCTCGCGTAAAATTTCCAGCACTTCGGGCACTTCAAGTTTCCTGCCCACCTCTTCCACGGATGTACTGGCGCGCAGAATCTTCTTATGATCGATGATTCTCAGATAGCTGATCTGTTGTCGCTGTTTGATTTCGTGTACAAATGTTTCCAGGGCGACCCAATCCTGGATCAGCACTGCCTCGGCACTTTCCACCGCAATGAATTCCGCCAAAGATCCCCCCGAGTCGAGAGCCAGCTCGATCATCGCATCCACCTGTTTCTGATACACAAGGTAGGATCCCAGAATCATTGCAATCGAGACAACGGCTGCCATAACGGCAGTCCACTTGATTCGCAGCGGCAAGATCTTTGATTCACTGAGGTGCTGCTGCTTCTCATCGATCTCATGCACCACACTGCGCAGTTCCGTGGCGAGTTCCTTACCCGTTTGAAATCGCAGTTCAGGTTTCTTGTTAAGCAGTTTTTCGACGATTTTTATAAGGCTTTGCGGAATCTCCCCGGTCTTGTTCTCGATCGGCGGAGGCTCCTCCTGCACGATCTTCATCAGCAGGGAGGTCAGGGTCTCGGAGACAAAAGGTTTCTCCCCTGTTATGAGCTGATAGAGAATGACGCCGAGCGAAAAAAGGTCGGAACGCCCATCGACAGGAAACCCTTCGACCTGCTCGGGTGACATGTATTGCGGGGTACCCAGGACCGCCCCCATCCTGGTGCGGTGCTCCTTGTTGGGGGAATCCACATGAGCGATGCCGAAATCGGTAATGCGGATCGTATGGCCATCGTCCGGAGAGATGATATTCCCCGGCTTCACATCCCGGTGTACGATACCGCGATTGTGGGAGTAATCCAGGGCCTCCGCCAATTGGATGCCATACACCACCGCCTCTCTGACGGTAATCGGGGTGTTGGAATCCATCATCTGTTCGAGTGTTCGGCCCTCGAGAAACTCCATCGCGATATAGGGCCCCTGCTCGACTTCGCCGACATCGAAAATGGTGACGATATTGGGATGGGTGAGCTTTCCGGCAGCCTTGGCCTCTTGCAGGAATCGATAACGGTATTCCGGGTCTGCCGCAACCTCCCCACGCAGGAGTTTGATTGCCAGGGTACGATTGATCTCCGGGTCGAATGCCTTGTAGACAATCGACATCGCCCCCTCACCGATCTCCTCAATCAGGTTGAATCTTCCGATCGTGTCAGGCATAGGCTTTTGGTTGTCCAAATCCCTTCTCCTTCATTACCGCTTTGTCTGGGATAAGCAGCCGCACTCCAGGCATGCATATTCTTATGTCTCGTCTATGCTTTCCCTGATAGAGTGTAGCAAATGGTGATCAATTAAAAAAAATCATATTGACGTCTACTCCTTGTTTGGATTAGCGTTCCCTGAACACGGGGATGATATTCCCGTCAGGCGAATGAATTGGACTCATAAAAAAAGCGGGCTAGCAGATGAACGAAACCTTCGATATCCCAAGAATCCTTGAGTTGCGTAAGCTGACAAGATCAATATCGGAAAAGATCGAAACCGATCTGAATGGCTATTTATCCACCCTCGGACCGCTCTTTTCACCTGCTCCGATCCTGGGTGAATATATCCGGGGAGGTTCCAAGGCGCCTGTAAAGGGTGCTGAGATGGCCTTTCGCGATCTGAAAAAACGATTTCAGGGCATCGCTGGCCAAATGCCTTTTTCCTTGCAGACCGAACTCTCGCCACCCCTGGATGTCTTTGCGGCCACCCCCGCACTGACCGCCGTCGAGTATCCCTATACAGCGACCCAGGAAAATAAATCCGCCTCACTCACCGTGACCTCTCCCTTGAAATGGGTCCTCTCTTATCCGGATCTGGATCCGAAAAGACTGCTTGAGCTGCTGCAGGGTAATCGTAACCAGTTGCAAGACGAGCTGGCCCATGCTCTATTGCAGTACCTGACACTGAACCTGCTATTGGAGAAACGCCCGGGGCTCGTGAGTATACTCCAAGGTCTGCGTTTCAGTCTCGACACCTCTCATCATGATGGGCTGGGGAAGCTGCCGGTGATAATCATCTCCTGTCCTCTGAGAACCCTTCTGCCGCCGGATGACATCATCATTCAAAATACGGAAATATCCGGTATTCCATCTTTTGAAGAGATCATCAACATAGAGGATATCAGGAAGTTGTCTGATCCCTTGCAACAGAGCATCCTCTCAATCACTGAAGAGATCTCACCCACAGTCTTTGCAGAGATCGTATCCCATTGAGGGGTCCGGCACGGGATTAATTCGGGGAATGAGCCCGGTATAAAACTTGGGTAAGTAACTTTATCAATTTAGGGTTTTTCCCTTCCGCTGATATCAATACAATCTCCATTTTTCCACATTCGTAATTTCCTCCCGATAAAATAGGATAGAAACATGGCAACAATCACCTTAGAAGGCAATCAGATCAATACCAATGGCGACCTCCCTGCGGTGGGCTCTGAAGCACCCGATTTTTCCCTGGCGGCCGCCGATCTTTCCGATGTCTCTCTCGACAACTATGCCGGCAAGAGGAAACTGTTGAACATCGTTCCCAGTCTGGATACGGGTGTCTGCGCAACATCAACCGTCAAATTCAACCAGGCAATGGGCGATAAGGGCAATTCGGTCGCACTGGTAATCTCGGCAGACCTGCCTTTTGCTCAGGGACGATTCTGCAGTGCCGAGGGGATCGATAATGTTATATCACTGTCGATGATGCGGAATCGCAATTTTGCAAAGGATTATGGCGTTCTGATAACGGATGGACCGCTGGCCGGTATCTGTGCCCGTGCTGTGGTAGTCCTGGATGAGAACAATAAGGTGCTTTACACCCAGTTGGTACCTGAAATCGTGCAGGAGCCCGACTACGATCAGGCATTGGCTCACCTCAACTGATTTCGTACCAATCCGACGCCGATGTCCAGTGGCCGGACTTCCCGGCTGAGCACGGAAGTAGGTTTCGGCGTTCAAGCACGATGGCCACGGTTGGTCATCGTGTGACTGACATCAAAGGGCACCGCTTGCCGGCTTGAGCAAGTATGTATCGCAATAGATGGCAGGTATATAAAAAAAACGGGCGCTTGGCGCCCGTTTTTGATTATTGCCGATAGTAGGGTGAATTACCCTGCCGTGCCGGCGGATAACCGCTATAAGGCGAATATCCTCGTCCAGTCCACGCCGGTCGCGGTGGCGGTACCATCGCTTCCTGCAACTCGCGTTCAGCCTGGATCCGTTTCCGCATCGCCTCCATCTCCGCCATGGTGGCGTTGCGAAGATCATCGAACTCCTTGAGGATCTTGCTCACAGACTCGGCATGCAGGTCGCGAATTGACTGTACTTGGTCCGATGTTGAGGTTGTGGTCTGGGGATCGGATGTTGGTGCTTCCTCACCGGCGTCAGCAACGGACTCTTGAGCAGCTGCTGCTTCTGCCGTTGCTTGATCAGTGGCTGCAGCCGGTTGCTCTGCTTCAGCTGGAGCTGACTCGACTGGGGTCTCCTGCCCAGAAGCGGAGACGCTGCTGCCGGATTTAAGTCCACTCTGTTGTGATGCTTCGCTTCCATCTCCAGCGGAGGAAGCCATGGATGCGCTCTTCTCCTCCCCTGCAGCTTCATCAGATGCGGACGAGCGGGCTGTGGTGGATGTCTCAGCTGCCTCTTGCTTCTGCGCCGTGGTATCGGTATCCGATTGCGGGTTGTTGGCCAACGATCTGATATACATAAAACCCAGTATGATGATGACGAGCCAGAAGATGACTTTTAACCAAAAGCCACTTGCACTCTTTGAATCTGTTGTCATCGATGAATCCTCCGATGTGGTATCTTTGTTCAGCTCTGTTTGAATCGTGACATTTGTAGGGGCCGGCTTGCTGCCAGCTGTTGCACTTGGTTTGGATGCCATGGCGCTGGCTGCGGCAACGGCTGTGGGCGTCGCTGATTTCGCTTCGGCTTTGGCGGTCGAAGTGGTGGGCCGCGACTCCTCACGTTCAGCTTTAGAACGACTGGCAGCCACCCCGGAAGCAGTCTCATTTGGTGCCGTTTTACCGGCTGCAAGCTTCTTTTTCGTTGCTGTCTTTTTCTTCGTCGTCGCTTTTTTCTTGGCGACTTTCTTCTTAGCACTCTTCTTCTTGGCAACCTTCTTTTTGACTGTCACTGTCTCCGTTGCCGAATCCTTCTGTGATTTCTCATCAGCACTGCTTGTCTCGTCAGCCATGTTAATTCCCCTCAGGCACGAAAATTATCTCTGCGATATTGTAACCTAATCCAAGACGGTGTCTCAAAAAAGAAATAGTAAATTATTGATTTGGCTCCGTTAACCAAGCCGCAATCCAGCCCAGACTCGAGTCTTCAGGATCGACGATCCAATACCAGTCGCCACGGCGATCTATCGCAATCAGCGATTGTCCCATGTAAACCTGCTTGACAACAGCCCTGTCGACTGAGGGACCCGAACGTAAATTAACCCTCTCTCTGGCAACTGCGACGCGATCCCCAAGCCAGGGTTCCGTCAACAACCCATTGAGTCGATTGAGAATCACCCGCTCACCATTGCGCAGTTTCGCCTTGACGATTTCACGCGCATCTTCATGCCCCCTAACTGCGGATCTCAGGTACCAGTCGATCGCTTTCTCCTTATCCTTGCCATTTCCCTCGCCATCGGTAAAGGCCAGTGCCAAAGCGAACATGGCATCACGGTGACCGCTGGCAGCGGATTGTTTCCACCAGTAGACAGCCTTGCTGATGTCAACGCGCAGTCCATTACCGTTGGCATACAACCACCCTAAATAGTATGCCGCCTCGCTATCTCCCTGCATTGCCAACGGACGCCAAAGGCAGAATGCCTCGGCATAGTCGCCGGCCTTCAATGATTCCATGCCCAGTTCGAAAGGATCCCCGCGAAGCTGTCGGACATATACTAGAATCAGTAGTATAAATAACAGATTACTTATTGTTTTTAATGATTTTTTACCTGACGCAATTCTATTTGAGTAACGCCATTCTCGAGCGATCACTTGGCACGTAAGCTAAGCAGCTCCACAAGCAGGGATTTAACAAAATCCATACCCTGAATCAGATTCCTTTCAATATCGCTCATACTGATCGACTGTTCCGTTTTTCCGGCCGCCCAGTTGGAGATGACGGCACACGATGCATAACAGAGATTGAATTCTCTCGCCAATGCCGCTTCCGGCATGCCGGTCATGCCTACCAAATCACATCCGTCCCTTTCCATACGGATGATTTCGGCGGCAGTCTCAAGCCTCGGTCCCTGAGTCGCGCCATAGGTCCCGCTTGTTACGGGGTCCACTCCAGTGAGTCGGCCCGCCTCAATCAGGTCCTGACGCAACTCCTCACAGTATGGCTTGGTAAAGTCAATATGGGTCACATGGCTCAGATCGTTGTCAAAAATTGTGTGTTCACGGCCAAATGTATAGTCGATGATCTGATCAGGTATAACGATGCGCCCAGGGGCCATCTCGGAACCAATCCCACCTACGGCTGCAACGCCGAGAATCGTCTGAATGCCGACATGTCTTAGTGCCCACAGGTTCGCCCGGTAGTTGACGAGATGTGGGGGAATCATGTGGGAGGCTCCGTGCCGAGGCAGAAACACAACCTCGTGTCCGGAAATGCTGCCATGCGTCAATGCTGCGGATGGTTCACCGAATGGAGTATGACAGACTTCACGATGAGTAATCTCGAGGTCCGGAATCTCATCCAACCCGGTTCCGCCGATGATGGCTAATTTTGTCATTATCAGGTGTTGTTTTGCTGCTTGACAGATGCAGCATTGTACATCGAGTGAGAAGGTAAAAAAAACCGTACCCTGCAGAGCTCAGGCCGGCGCTATAGCGCCGGCCTTTGCACTTTTATTGATTACAAGCCTTTCGCATGCCCTGCCAGATAGTCCGCAACGCCTTCCGGGGTTCCCTTCATGCCTGCATCACCCTCTTTCCAACCGGCCGGACAAACCTCGCCGTGAGCTTCATTGAATTGTAGTGCATCGATCATGCGCAACATCTCATCGATATTACGTCCAAGAGGCAGATCATTGACTACCTGGTGGCGCACGATTCCCTCTTTATCGATAAGAAATGAACCGCGATACGCTACATTTCCATCCGGAGTTTCAACGTCATAGGCCTTGCATATTGCATGATTAAGATCGGCGACAAGCGGATAGCCCACAGCACCGATACCACCATCGTTGACCGGCGTATTACGCCAGGCATTGTGTGTGTAGTGGGAGTCAATGGAGCAACCGACGACTTCGACATTACGCTTCTCGAACTCGTCGAGACGGTGGTCAAAAGCGATTAACTCGGATGGACAGACAAAGGTAAAATCGAGCGGATAGAAGAACAGGACCGCATATTTATCTTTGATCCGCTGTCTGAAATGATACTCATCGATAATGGTGCCGTCACCAAGCACTGCTGCTGCGGAAAAATCTGGTGCCTCACGGCCAACTAGTACGCCCACTATTTACCTCCACCGGGGTTGCTGAAAATCAATATGAATCGGGATTGATTCGGGGAGGTATCTTAGTGCTTCTTTGCAAATGATGCCATGAAAAAACCGGTTGTGGTCCAAGCAGCGATCATAGCCACACCCGGATGGCTGAAAGGCGAAAAAAAAGGGGTGACAAGCACCCCCTCTACAATCTCCTCCTAATATCCTGATGAATTATACTGCCCGGGCAAAGACCCCTGACTTTTCTAATGTCGGAATCAGGATCGTCTCTTCGCGCTGTATACGGTCTTCGATCATGTCGAAGATCTCAAAAGTATCGGCAATAAATTCATCAGTGAAGTTGAAATCGCAGTTTTTCAGCCAGCGGTTATGATACTGCTCAAACTGCTTTCTCATCGGTTTTTGCCCATTCAGGAATCCCCATGCCATCGACTTCAGCTTTGGATCATGATGTGTCAGCAGGTCAGGGTAAACACCTCTATCCTGCTCTGACATATGAACCTTCATCTTTTCGGCAAGATCACAGATCATCCTATGCGTTGTCATAGCGTTGGGACGTATGCTCAACTGCTCCTTGGTCATCATGGCCCTGAGATCACTGATGATTTCCTGTATATCAGTATGACTGCCCTTCAGGTTTTCAATCGTAGTCACTTCCACTCTCCTCATTGTCCGGTAGTCCCTGTGCTTTTTACGAATACAGGTGACACCGAAAAAACTAATACGCGCTTCCCGATCTTCGCCGGGTTCAGCACACCCTTCTAGCTTGTACCGCTCATTTAAAAATGGCAATAGATACCTAATTTTACAAGTTTTTTTAGTATGATTAACACCCGGGATTACCCTTGAGTCAGGGTGTCACGCATTAGGGTAAATACTAATTCCCGGCTACTGCATAGATGCCGGGCAGGTTTCTGTGGTATCCCATATAGTCCATCCCAAAGCCAAAGACATATCGGTCTTCCACAGTCATTCCGATGAAATCTGCCGCGAAGCCAACCCCGCGATCATGTAACTTTTCAACCAACACAACGCTATACACCCTCTTTGCCCGCGCCTTACGGCAGGCCTCCACAATGGCCGAGAGAGTGACGCCCTCGTCCAGAATATCATCCACCACTAATACCGTCTCACCTTCCAACGAGGTACTGGGCCGGCCTATCCACTCCAAAGAGGCACCGCTAGTACCTCCCCTGTACCGGGTGGCATGAATATAGTCATGTCGCAACGGAAAATTGAGGCGCGTCAAGAGATGTCCCGTAGGTATCAGCGCTCCGTTCAGCACACACAGCACCAGCGGATCCTCACCGGACAGCTTGCCGGTTATCTCCATCGCCAAACGATCCAGGGTCTGCTCAATCTCAGCTGGTGTGTAAATCTGATTGGCAGTTGCCAATACTTCGGCCGCCTGTTGTGCAGTGATTGTCATCGTGGATTCATTTCCAAATAGTTATGAAGGAAGCTCTGATTAATCAGAATTACCTAAGTCCGTCGCCTCTCCTGTCAGGAGTTCGATTATTCACCTATTCCAGGCGCAGATCGAGACTTATCTCTTCCGGCGCCACAGATAAGCGATTTACGGCGCTCCTCCACTGGGGATCAAGATGTAGCTGCTGTATGGACTTCTGTTTTCGACCATGCATTCTCACCAACCGTACATGGGTAGCGGGCTCATTATAATCCTTTAAACAATCAAGCACTTCGATAGCGGCCGGCCGATTGTTGCATACCAATACCATATCGCAACCGGCTGACAGTGCAGCTTTAGCCCGATCCCCATAATTGCCCGCCTCTTTGGCCGCCGCCATATTGAGATCGTCACTGAAGATCACACCCTGAAATCCCAATTGCTGACGCAGCACCTTGTCTAGCCAGAATGATGAAAAACCCGCCAATTCCTTGTCGATACGGCTGTAGACCACATGTGCAGGCATGATCGCCTCCATGCCTGCATGGATCATGGTTTCAAAGGGGCGTAAATCCTCCATTTCCAGATCTTCAAAGCGGCGATGATCAACCGGCAACGCCAGGTGGGAGTCGGCTTCCACCCCACCATGACCGGGGAAATGCTTGCCCACAACCGCCATACCCGCTTGATGTGCGCCCTGCATCCATGCCTGAGCCAAACGGGCAACGATAGCGGGTTGTGAAGAAAACGCCCGATCCCCGATTACCTCACTGATACCGAGACCAATATCGAGCACTGGGGCGAAACTGAAATCCACACCACAGGCACGCAGCTCGGAGGCCATCAACCAGCCACCGAGTTGCGCCAATTCCACCCCCTGCTCGGCACTTTTCCGATATTGATCACCATACCATGCTGCCGGAGGAAGCGGGGTGAAACCCTCCCTGAATCTTTGCACCCGTCCGCCTTCGTGATCCACCGCAATGAGGAGATGAGGATTTCTTGCGGAATGGATCCGGTTGCAGAGTGCTTGCAACTGCTCCATAGAGTCGAAATTTCGGGTAAAGAGAATCACACCTCCCACCGCAGGATGAGTCAGAAGTCGCTTTTCATCCGAAGAGATGGAGGTCCCCTCCAGGTCAAGCATTACGGGACCCAGACTCATTCCTGCACTCCAGCAAGCAGGACATGCAGTAATCCATTCACGACAGTTGAATCATTACTATGAAAATGGTGGTAAATCTGCATGTCAGGTGTCTGGTCGTTTCAAAGAGACGGCAAGTGATAACGTAGATCTCATCTCCTAAATATCGGGAGCCATAATACTCAATAATTCAGTCAGTATGCCGCAAACATAGGTGGAGAGGAAACCAGTCTATTGTGTGCAGGTAAAAAGATGCGTTCATTCAAGATACTCCTTGCATTGATGATGTTCATCGCCCCGCCGCTGCTTGCGGAGGATGAGGATGAAAAAGAGACAGAAGAGGCGGCACCGGTAATAAGCTACTATCAGATCAAACCGTCCCTGGTCGCCAACCTGGCGAGTGGAGGAAAGTATATCCGCTGCGATGTACAGCTCATGACAAATGATGATCTCTTTCTCGAAGAGCTAAACCTTCACGGTCCGGCTATCCGCCACAGTTTGCTGTTATTGCTCTCCGAACAGGATGGGAAGAGTATCAAGTCTCCAAGCGGCAAGGAGGCACTACGCAAGAAGGCCCTGTCGACAATCGGTACGCTGATGCAGGAACTGAGTGGAAAGAATGAACTGAAGGCCCTGTTTTTCACCACTTTTTTAGTTCAGTAACGGATAATCCCGGGGCTTGTTAGCGGATCCTAGTTAAGACGTATATCCAGATAGTCTCGCAGACGATCACCCAGTAGGTTGAGTGACAACACAATCAACATAATCGTCACCCCGGGCGCAAGCACCATGTGCGGCGCCACCAACATGTAACCGGCACCATCGCGAATCATACTTCCCCAAGAGGCATAGGGCGGTTGAACCCCCAAGCCCAGAAAGGAGAGTCCAGCCTCCGCGATAACCATACCGGCCATGCCGAATGTGGCTTCCACAATCAGAGGGGCCAGCAGTAGCGGAAGCAGATGTCTTGTCAGGATAGTCCATCGGGAACTACCCAGAGCGACTGCCGCCATGACATGATCCCGATGCCTCAATGACAACACCTGACCCCGAGAGAGACGTGCATACCCCACCCAGCCCACCGCTGAGAGCGCTATAATCAGGTTGTCTATCCCCGGTCCCATCACACCAGCCAAGGCAATCGCCAACAGGATGCCCGGAAAGGCAAGAAATACATCGATCACCCTTACCAACAGGAGATCGAGCCAACCACCCTGGTAGCCTGCCAACAGTCCGATCGCAGTGCCGATAACGGCAGAGAGTCCCACCACACCAACTGCCACAATAAACGAGGTCTGTGCACCTGCCACAAGACGCATAAGAACAGGCCGCCCGAGGTCATCGTAACCGAGCAGACCGGATAGGGAGGGAGGCTGGAGAATCTTTTCAAGATCGATCAGGTTGGCCGGTTCATTGAACCAGTGACTGATCAGTGCGGCAATACCCCAGAGAGCGATCAGCAGATAGGGCAGCCAACGTCGAATCAAGTTGCGCCTCCGCTGCGTATGCGCGGATCTATCAGACCATACAGGATATCGGTCAGTACATTGACAAGCACATAGGCCAGACTGATGAACAGAACACAACCCTGTACAACCGGGTAGTCCCTCTTCTGAATGGATTCGATCATCAGAGAGCCTATGCCTGGCCAGTCGAAAACCACCTCGGTGACCACGGCTCCACCCAATAAGGCCCCGAGTTGTAAGCCAAGCAAGGTAATCACCGGCAACCATGCGTTTCTCATGGCATGACGCCAGATGACCCTGCTCTCATCCAACCCCTTGGCCCTTGCGGTACGGATAAAATCCTCCCCCAGCACCTCCAACAGGCTACTGCGCACCATGCGTGCCAGTATGGCCGCGAACCCCGTACCCAGCGTCACTGCGGGCAAAATCAGGCTGCCAATGCCCTCTCGGCCGCTTACCGGTGTCCAACCCAGCCACAGACTGAAGCAGAGTATGAGCATTGGACCAAGCCAGAAATTGGGAATCGAGAGACCCAACATGGAGAAACCCATCGCGCCCCAATCACCTATGCCTCCCCTGTTCACAGCGGCCAATATCCCCAGGGGTATTGCAATCAGCAGCGTGACGATAAGCGCCGCAAAGGCAAGTTCCAGGGTTGCGGGTATGCGGCTGGCAAGCAGCTCAGATACGGGTTGCCTGGCGTGCAGAGAGCTTCCAAAATCCAACACTGCTACGCTTTTAAGGTAGTCAGTCAACTGGACCGTTATCGGCCGATCGAGTCCCAGGTTGCTTCGTAACGCCTCACGATCCGCCGGTATCGCAGACTCGCCCAGCATTACATCCACGGGATCCCCCGGAACCAGATGGATGAGCATGAAGACCAGACAGACAACGCCAACGATAACAACGAGCGCACTCAATAGGCGGGAGAGTAGAAAAGCGCCCACTATTCGACGATCTCCACCAAAGTGCCATTCTCGACCCGGTTGAACAGATCGATCAGGTCCCGGTTACGCATCCTGATACAGCCGTGGGAGGCAACTGTCTCCATCGGTTGGTCCTCCGGGGTACCGTGGATATAGATAAATCTGCGCAGGGTATCCACTTCCCCCCCTCTGTTTTTTCCCTTTTCGAGGCCGGTCAGCCATAGAATTCGGGTCAGGATCCAATCGCGCTCCGGTTCTGAGGCAGCCAGTTGCCGGCTGAAACGCTCCCCGGTCGGGCGTCGTGCGACGAAGACCGTGTTTTCCTCACAACGGTCTCCGATCTTCAGGCGTATCCGGTGTCTTCCCCGCGGCGTACAACCGCTGCCACACAATTCGCCCGGACCGTTTTTCGCTGTCGAGACAGGATAGGATTTGACAATCCGGCCAGATTCGCTGCAGATCAGGCGTTGTCGAGACAGTTCAATGCGCAATTGCAATCTGGACATCGCTTGCTTCCTGGGGCTGTCGGATCCTTACCTGTTCAAGTCCGTCATAGTTGCCATCCGTCATTAACCGATAGCCGCTGACCCTGGGATTAGTGGCAGACACCTGCGCCTCGTACCAAAGCGGCAGATAAGGCAGATCCCTGTGAAGTTGCAGTTGTATCCGATGGTAGAGATCCGCCTGGTCCTCCAGGGTATCAGCCGATTCAGCCTGCTGCAGCAACCGGTCGACAGTATGGCTGGCATATCGTCCACGATTGGCGCCCGTGGGTGGCAGAGAATCGCTGCCAAAGACATATCTGAATATATCCGGCGTGCGGATTCCGACCCAACTTAAGCTGTATAGCTGAAAGTTTCCCCCTTTGATGTCACCGAAAAATGTGCCCCAGTCATAGCTGCGCAGTTCAACCTCGATACCAACCGCTTTGAGTTGACTCTGGATCACTGTTGCAAGCCGAATCCGATAGGGATCGCTTGAGGTTTTGTAAACCAGACGCAACGGATTAGCGGTACCATAGCCCGCAGCACTCAATAGCATGACAGCCTTTTCCGGATCATACGCATATGCCATCAAAGATGGTGCGCCTGCCCAATGCTCGGGGGGTAAGAGCGCTTCTGCCTGACGCGCGGCACCATGCATGACATGCTTGATGATTGCCTGCCGATCGAGGGCATGGGCGATTGCCCGGCGCACCCGCGGGTCCCCGGTATGGGGGTCGCGCAGATTGAACCCGATATAGGTGAAGTTACTGCCGTGGCGTTGCGCTATGTCTATTGCGGATTGCGATTCCAGGTATCCGATCAGCTCTGGTGAGATATCATTCTGCAACAGATCTATCTCCCCCCGGAGCAGCTTCAGTACCCTTACCGTCGGATTTTTCACCTCCACGAATTCGAACATCCGCTTGTCGCCTCTTCTCTCCAACAGCAGTTTTCCGCTCGCCGACCAGGAATGGAAAGAGAAAGAACCACTGCCGACCGGTTGATGCGCGAAGTCGTGATCTTTGGCGATTAAATCCGCGGGCAGAATTTCCAGGGTCAGATAGGCGGGAAACAGGGGGTCTGCGCGAAAGAGTTTGAAATCGACGGTCAGTTCATCCACCTTGGCCAGGCGCTCGATCAGCGCAAGTCCTGAACGTTTCGGCGATGCGTTTTTCACATCCAGGACATATCGATAGGTCGCAATGACATCATCCGCAACCAACCTGTGTCCATGAAAAAATCGACCTGCCTCGGAATTCAGGCGAAATCGGTAGTGACGTGGAGACAAACGCTGCCAATCAGCAATATCCGGTACCGGCATGCTCTGCTCATCGAACGCCACCAAGCGCTGATAGAGGAGTCTGTTGATCCGCTCCGACGTGGCATCGGTAGCATAACGCGGATCAAGGTTCATGGGCGCCGATGCCAAGCCCATGCGTATCGAATCGCCGCTGTGAGATGTGGCGCAGGCATGAATGAAGAGAGGGATAAACAGCAGGAATCTAAGCCGGCGCCATCCCACTATCCGGTACCCTACCAGTCACAATAGGGATGTGTGACCAAGCTTGCATTGTAATAGCGGCTATCCGAGGAGACCTCTTCACCTGCCCATTCCGGCATTTGAAAAGCCTCTTCCTCTGAACTCAGTTCCACCTCGGCCACAATCAAGCCCCGATTCGCACCATCAAAGACATCAAGATCCCAGACATGGTCACCGCACTTGACCTGATAACGGATCTTTTCGATCAATATCCCCGAAACATGGTTATTCAATATCTCTTCAGCATCCCGGAGGGGAATGGAATATTCATACTCGTTTCTGCTGATGCCTTCGCTTCTCCCCTTAATGGTCAATCGAGCCTCTTTACCGGATACCCTCACTCGCACACTGGCATTGGGTACATTGGCAAGATAACCCTGTTTCATGACCGATTCCTTGATAACATAATCATGCCATTTATCGTTAATTACTAGATACTTACGCTCTATTTCTAAAGCCATATATTAGTTACCTGCAAATCAATTTGCGACAGCATCAGCAGCTCTCGAACAGTGCAATAGACTCCACATGCGCAGTGTGCGGAAACATATCCATGACCCCGGCACATATCAGTCGATAACCCTCTTCATGTACCAGTATACCGGCATCCCGCGCCAGGGTTCCCGGGTAGCAGGAGACATACACAATGCGTTCAGCACCCAGTTTGGGTAAGTGCTCGAGTATCTCAACAGCTCCACTGCGTGGAGGGTCGAGCAACACCTTATTGAAGTGTTGCATCAGCCAGGGTTCGTTCTCCAGCGTCTCATAGAGATTAGCAGTATAGAACTCAATATTTTCAATTGCATTGCGCAGTGCATTCTCTCTGGCCCTGGCAACCAATCCGCTATCGCCTTCAACACCGGTGACATGTCCTGCAGTAAGCGCCAATGGAAGGGTAAAGTTACCCAATCCACAAAACAGATCTAATACCCGGTCATCGGGTTTTAATTCAAGCAGCGAAATCGCCCGCTTTACCATCTGTCGATTGATATCCGTATTGACCTGGGTGAAGTCATTGGGTAGAAAATCGAGCTGGAGATCGTACTCAGGCAGTGAATAGCTAAGCGTTGTAGGCTCAAAATCCAATGGGCGGACAGATTCGGGTCCGCCTTCCTGAATATAAATTGCAATTCGATGCTGGGGAGCGAATATCGCAAGTTTCATCAGGTCTTCGTCTGAAGGTGGCGAAAGCATACGAAAGATCAGAATGCACTCCTCATCGCCCATTGCCATCTCGATCTGGGGAATTTGATCACGTATCGATAACTGATCGATCAATGCACATAACTGCGGTATCAGCCGACCGATCCTGGGTTGCAATATATGGCATTGGTCGATATCGGCTACAAAGGATGAACCTCTCTCGCGAAAGCCTACCAAGGTGCCGCCTTTCTTCGGCACATAGCGCACACCCAAACGGGCCTTACGGCGATAACCCCATACTGACTCACCCACCAGAGGAGTCAGTATTTCATCAGGCACCACTTTACCGATATGCTTCAAGGCATCCAGCATTGCCTGCTGCTTGCTGGCAACCTGCGCTTCCGGCCGTTGATGTTGGAGGCTACAGCCGCCGCAAATGCCGAATTGACTGCAGCGTGGTTCGATTCGCTGCGCTGAAGGCTCGATGACTTCGACCACCCTGCCCTCATCATATTTACGTCGACGTCCGGTATAGAGAAAGCGCACCCGCTCACCCGGCAGAGATCCATAGACGAACGTTGCCTTTCCGTCGATATGGGCCACGCCTTGACCATCTTGGGTTAAGGATTCTATCTCGGCTTCTACCGGCTCTGCAGGGAGCGGTTTACGTCTGCGTCTGCGCCCCATTTCAGCTTGCTGGAAAGACGTCTGTGGAGAGGTAGCGGTCACCTCTGTCACAGATTACGGAGACAATAACCGCATTCTCCACCATCGCAGAGAGTTTCAGCGCAGCGGCAACGGCTCCACCGGATGAGATGCCGGCGAAGATCCCCTCTTTGGCCGCCAACTGACGTGTCGTCTCTTCCGCATCCGCCTGAGAGATATCGATTATACGATCAACCCTTGAGGCATCGTAGATTTTAGGCAAATAGGCCTCCGGCCAGCGGCGAATCCCGGGTATATTCGAACCTTCCATGGGCTGAACACCGACGATTTCGATCTGCGGATTCTGCTGTTTGAGGTAGATGGAGGTACCCATAATGGTACCCGTGGTGCCCATGGCGCTCACAAAATGGGTCACCTCACCATCGGTATCCCGCCAGATCTCCGGCCCGGTGCCTTCTATATGGGCTTGGGGATTATCCTGATTGGAAAACTGATCCAGGATCAATCCCCGGCCTGAAGCCTCCAATTCTCTCGCCTTATCGATGGCGGCTTCCATACTGCCCTCTTTAGGGGTCAATAGCAGCTCAGCCCCGAATGCCTTCATCACAGCACGTCGTTCCAGGCTCATGTGCTCAGGCATCACCAAAATCAAACGATAACCTTTGATCGCTGCCGCCATTGCCAGCGCGATCCCTGTATTTCCGCTCGTCGCTTCGATCAGGGTGTCGCCGGGCTTGATCTCTCCACGACCCTCGGCATGGCTGATCATACTGATTGCAGGCCTGTCCTTTACCGAACCGGCGGGATTGTTCCCCTCCAGTTTCACAAGCAGGGTATTACTCCCTTCTCCGGGCAGACGCTGAAGTCTGACCAGCGGTGTATTACCGACAAATTCTTCGATGGTTTTGTATTTCATGGCCGTAATTTTACCCCGATTCATCCACTGAACGCAGTACCGATTTCCCTCTTCCGGGGATTGATGATCTATTATTATGGAAAATCCAAGTCAGTATGGGGTTTATGGACAACCTCACCCACTATGCTCGAGCACTAACGAGAATAATCCACAGGAGGCATCGGCATGCTTACAGTCAATCAACTCTTACAGCGCAAGGGTTATGATATCGAAACCATCGACTCCAACGCATCGGTATTCGAAGCCTTGAAATTGATGGCCGACAAAGAGATCGGTTCTCTGGTTGTAATGGAGGACACAAAGATAGTCGGGCTCTTTTCCGAGCGTGATTATGCCCGCAACATCATACTGAAGGGACGTACATCTAAAGAGACCCAGGTTAATGAGATAATGGGCAGCCAGGTTCTGGTGGTCAACCCTGAACAGACCACAGAGGAGTGTATGGCGATCATGACAGAAAAACGCATCCGTCATCTCCCAGTGATGAAAGATAATGAGCTTGTCGGCATCATCTCCATCGGCGACCTGGTAAAAGCGATCATTGAAGAACAGCAATTTGTGATCGAACAATTGGTCAGATACATCAGCAGCTAGCCACCCAGCATTGCATTGACCTTCCCTGCCTGCGCAGGGACACACCCATCCGTACAGAAGAAAACCATGCTCAAGATAGAGCAATACAGCATCAACATGGAACATCTTCTGACTCTCCCCGGAGAACATGTGAATCCTCGAATGACGGATTTCGAGGGTTTGGAAATACGGGAGAATGGTGACTTACGCTGGATCCGGTTTGATGAGGGTATCATCCAATCAGTCATGCTGTTACAGGAGCCAGCCCTTCCTGTACTTACCTATATTCAGGCACTGCTTTGCTCACTCCTTTTTGTGCCACGACCTGGCAATCTGCTCAACCTGGGGCTGGGCTCCGGTTCGATAGAAAGATTCGTTCTGTCACAACTTCCTGATATTGAGTTGGTATCAGTCGAAATCGATGCAAGGATAATTGATATATGCAGAAGATATTTCCACATACCATCAAACCATCCGGTATTTCAGCTACCGGCAGAAAAATATCTCGAGGTAAATCAAGATTGTTTTGATATTCTGATATCCGACATATGCACCAGACAGGGAGCCGCCAATTCTCAGCTTTCCTCTGATTTTGTCATGCATGCGGCTCACGCTTTGAATACGGCTGGGGTGTTTACGGTCAATATTCTGCCCAAATCGGAATCGGAAATCGTTGAGGTTCTGGTCACTCTACGTAGCGCATTCCCCTGGATCTTGATATATGATGTGCCCGATACGGACAACATGGTACTATTTTGTACCGTTTCGCCTTCCCCCTCCCTTGACTCCCTGATACAGCGGGCCACGCAAATGTATCGGACGACAGGGCTGGATCTATCACCTCTCTGCAAGCAACTGATAAGGCTACCGGTAAAAAAGTAGTGCACATGCAATTGGGCGTTTGCATTCGCTCATGTAGAGTCACTACACATCGCTCATGCTGCCTTGCTGGACGAGAATCTAGTCCCGGCAGGACCGATTGGATAAGCGTTAACAGGCCTATGGACATTGGTGAAAATTATGCTGTTATTTACGATTATTTGCAGTTAAATCATATTTTTCTCTTATGATTGACCGGACTGATCACCAACCCTATCCAGACAACCCGATAAAGCCCCATATGTCTGGTTTTCATATGGGTGGAAACAAGAAATGAAGCTGATAGAAGTCATTGCCAATACCAGTAGCCAGCCCACTATTTCCATTATCGCTGAGAAGTACAAGGCGAGGGATTTCAGACTGGGGCAGGAAGGAGAAGATGGCAGGCAACCTATGCGTATGCTGGTCACCGATGAGAATGTGCAACCTGCTCTCGATGCGTTGCAGAACATACTCGGCGCCCAATCGACCGCCCGCATCATCGTCTTTCCTGTCGACGCCACCCTTCCGCGGGCAAGAACCGAGCGGGAGAGGGAAGAGGATTCCGCCAGTTCGACACGGGAAGCAATGTATGCAGCGGTGGATAAGAACGCGCGTCTGGACAGCAACTTTATCATCCTGGTCATCCTTTCCACTATCGTTGCGGCAATCGGCCTGGTGAAGGACAACGTTGCGGTCATCATCGGAGCAATGGTTATCGCGCCCCTGTTGGGCCCCAATCTCGCTTTCGGTCTTGGTACGGCATTGGGTGATATTCATCTGATGAAGAATTCTCTCAAATCCCTGCTTACAGGGATCGCCATAGCTATCGGCCTCTCCTATATCATTGGAGTACTCTGGCCCTTCGGCCTAGGCAGCCCCGAACTGCTCGCGCGGACTGATGTCGGCATGGATTCTCTAGCCCTAGCCCTCGCCTCAGGAGCGGCTGCCGCACTCTCACTCACAACCGGCCTGCCGAGCGTATTGGTAGGTGTCATGGTTGCGGTTGCCCTGCTGCCACCCGCCGCGGCGGTAGGCCTGACACTGGGCCACTGGCGAGTGGATTTGGCAATGGGTGCGGCGCTACTACTTGCGGCAAATATCGTTTGCGTCAACCTCGCGGCCAAACTTGTATTTCTGGTAAAAGGCATCCAGCCCCGCACCTGGGCCGAGAAGACCAAGGCAAAACGGGCAATGAGGATCTATATTGCAGTTTGGATTGCCACACTGGTGCTGGTAATCCTGGCAATCGTCATGCGCACGCAGCTCGCAAGCTGATGAACGCCAATTACCTTATATGTCTATCGCCAATGAAGACTAAACCGGGCAGCAGTCATATTGTCCTAGATCGACTCGGCTCATATCGCGGTGAATCCGATATTGCTACAGAGTCCCTTCATCTCTCTTACTGCTTGGTCAAGACCACAGAAAAGCGCCCGGCAAATTATGGCATGTCCGATATTCAACTCGGTGATCCCCACTATGGCGACAATGGCTTTCACATTGTGGTAATCCAGTCCATGCCCCGCATTGACCTGTAATCCGAGGCTATTTCCATATTCTACTGCTTTGATAATACGTTCGAGTTCGGAATGCCTGTCTCGATCTGATGACGCTTCGGCATAGTGACCGGTATGTATTTCAACCACAGGTGCGCCGGTTTCCTTAGCGGCCTCTAACTGCTTGGGATCTGCATCGATAAAGAGTGAAACACGGATTCCGGCATCTTTAAGCTCAGCGCAGAAATCAGTCATGTAATCCATGTTGCCTGCCACGTCCAGACCACCCTCGGTGGTCAGTTCCTCACGCTTTTCCGGTACCAAACAGCAATCGTGGGGACTGAAGCGTTTTGCGATGGCTGCCATTTCCGATGTTGCCGCCATCTCAAGATTCATCCGTGTCTGCAGCAAGTCGATCAAAATTTCAACATCTCTATCCTGGATGTGTCTGCGATCCTCCCTCAAATGCAGGGTGACGGCATCTGCGCCGGCCTGTTCTGCAGCCAGAGCCGCCTGGACCGGTTCCGGATAACGGGTCCCGCGTGCCTGACGCAAGGTGGCTACGTGGTCAATGTTGACACCGAGTAAAATCTCTTTCTCATCCATCTATGTTGAGCCTTTAAAAATGCATAGTTTGAAAAAATCATAATAAAAAATACGACCTGGCCGCAAATGAACACCAATAGCATGATAACTTTTTACACATCAATCAGTTTGTTTTTGTAGCGCATGCTCGTGACACATACATTCTGGAGATCTTCCCTAAACAGGAAGATTGGCCGTAAAACAGTCACTCGTATTTAACATTGACAATGAAAATGATTCACAATCTACGGTTACTGCCGTGATTGGCGTTCTTTCGCGGCCTGATAAATTCATATTATCACTCACCTGAATTGGAAATAAGCACCTTTGACTACTTATTTTAGGGATTGAAAGAGTTCCCTGCTTTTAAGGGGCTTGTCGCCCAGATAATAGCCAATGACCCGACGCATCAGCTGCTTCGCTTCCACCCTGCCCTGCTCATCAAGCCTCTCTCCACGATGCAGACTGATCAGTGTCTGTCCATGAATAGAACCACCTGTGACACTACCAGTTACGACAACAGGACCATGCTCGATGTGATAGTCATATGTCTGCCCCTGCACAATCGGCTCGTTGGTATCCGCAGTTCGATCCAACAATAAGCCATACCCCAACTCTCTAATCAGGGAGACTTCGAAGTCCCGTAAACATTGGTTGGCGGACTCCCCGAAGGCAAGCCGGGCAAGTGTTTGCTGATAATGGACGTAGAGGGACGGATAGGGATCTCCTCGCTGCAATAACCGCATTAACAGTTCATTCAGATAGATTCCACAATAGATCGTCTCTCGCTTTAGACGATAGGGACGACCGTCCGGTTCCGCCTGTGTGAGATTTTTAACCTCACCTCTGCCGCTGAGAGTAACGCGTAGGGGGGAAAAGGGTTGCAACAACAGGGCACGGGAGGAACGACCGGATTTCGCACCACGGGCTATCGCTGGCATCCTCCCGTGATCGGCAAGAAAAAGCTCCACTAGCAGGCTGGTATTGCGATAGTCTCTTCGGTGTACTACAAATGCCGGGCTTAATTCATTCATTAGGGCCTGTTATCACTAATCCGGTCGGCCCTGCTGAGTTTCACCGTAGCCCAGCCGGATCAATGCCGCCTCATCGCTGGACCAACTCTTTTTCACCTTAACCCAGAGCTCCAAGTGTACCTTGCAGTCGAAGAATTGTTGCATGGCCTTTCTCGCCTGTGTGGCCACTTCCTTGAGAGCCTGCCCGTCCTTGCCGATCAGTATTCCCTTCTGCCCCGCTTTCTCAACCCAAATCACTGCATTGATTCGATAAAGGCCTGACAGCTCCTCAAAACGCTCTATTTCAACCGATACAGCATAGGGCAACTCCTTGGCATATCGCCTGGTAATCTGTTCCCGAATCATCTCGGCGGCAAAGAATTTTTCCGGTCTGTCGGTCAATTGGTCTTCAGGATAGAAATTCACAGCCTCTGGCAATGCCCGGAGCACCAGTTCCTGAAGCGTATCCAGATTCTTTCCGTTTTTGGCGGATAGCGGAACGATCTCAATGAAGTGATGGCGAGAAGAGATCTCGGAGAGATAGGGCAACAGCCTCTCTTTCTGCTTGACTCGATCAACCTTGTTGACTGCAAGTATGGTGGGCGTTTCGACTTGCTTGATCAGAGTCAAGACCTTTTCATCCTCACTGTTCCAACTCAGCGCCTCAACCACGAAGATCAGCAGATCCACATCCGCCAGCGCTGTTTTTGCGGTGCGGTTGAGATAGCGGTTCATGGCATTGTCGCTGCGTTGATGAATTCCCGGTGTATCCACATAGATCACCTGGCCACTGGCGAGCGTGTTGATTCCGAGAATCGTATGGCGCGTGGTTTGCGCCTTGTGTGAAGTAATGGCCAGCCTGAAACCCAACAGGCGGTTCAGTAGTGTCGATTTACCAACATTAGGACGTCCGACGATCGCCGCATATCCGCAATGGTTATTAGATTTGCTCATCTTTTAAAAGCGTCAACATTTTCGACGCAGCATCTTGTTCAGCCTTTCTTCTACTTGCACCTTCTCCGGTAGCCTTCCTTCCCAAACCGATAACGGTACAGTTTACGGTAAAGAGCTGGTTATGGGGATCACCTTTGATGTCCACAATCTCATAACTGGGCAATTCGATCCTTTTCGCCTGCAGATACTCCTGTAACCCTGTCTTAGGATCTTTCTGTTGATTTTCCAGGCTCATTTTGCTCAATCTAGGCAGAAAAATGGCCTGTATCACATCACGACACGACCCGTAACCTCCATCCAGATAGATCGATGCGAAGATCGCCTCTAATCCGTCAGCCAGGATTGAGTCTCTGCTTTGACCTCCACTGCGTAGCTCACCCTGTCCCAAATGGAGGTAGTCTCCAAGATTGAAGCCGCGGGCCACTTCGGCCAGAGTATCGCGTTTGACCAGGCTCGAACGCAAGCGGCTCAACTGCCCTTCGGTAGCTTCTCGAAAATGGTTGAACAGTTCGTCAGCGATGACGAATCCTAAAATGGCATCACCGAGATATTCCAGGCGTTCGTTATTTTTTCCGCCGGCGCTGCGGTGGGTCAGCGCCTGTTCCATCAACTGCGGATCGGTAAAGCGATAGCCGAGTTCTCGGCACAGCTTATTGACATCAGCTTTCAATTGGCAGATAGCTCTACGGTTTCTTCAAAGTCCATAATCAAAGAGACGTTATGCGCAATGTGTCGGCGCTCAGCATATTTGACATTGATTGTCGTTGTTTTGCCACTGCGCTGTATCTTGATATGATCCCGATTGACATGGCGTATATTGTTTACATATAGCCTCTTGGTAATCATATCGCGAATTTCTCTTTTTGACTTACGAGCAGATAATGGTTCGTTTTTTATCGAGTCGAGGGTTGCTTTAACTGCATAGTGATCGATGTAGACGGGAGTGACCTTGATACCCACATAAACCAGAAAACCGGCAACGATCAGGATCACCAACCAGCTGATAAACGTGAGACCTTTTTGTTTCTGTAGTGATTGCATTCGAGATACCTCGATATTTCATGACGAATCTGCACAAATAGCCGATAACAGACTATTCAGCAAGTAAATTTTGTTTAAAACGACTATTCAATACCTTTCCCGATGCGTTCCCATGCTATGGGTGGGAACGAATCGATTTCGGAATCCCAATTCATCCATATGCCAAAGGCTCTACCGACAAGATTCTCGTCGGGCACCAAACCCCAGCAACGGCTGTCGTTACTGTTGTCCCGATTATCTCCCATCACGAAATAGTGTCCTTGGGGAATGGTTATCGGTCCCTGGCTCAGGACCCTGCATCCGGTGGGCAGATCTGGTGCGAGAGGATTGATCAAAACCGAATGTTCAGTCCCATCAAGATCTTCCATGGCCATAATGGCACCGGTCATACGCACCCCGCTGCCGATACCTGTATAGCGACCCACGGGTGTTTGCGGCATCGCCTCTCCATTGACGTACAGGGTCTTGTTGCGATAATAGACCGTGTCTCCCGGGACTGCGATTACTCGCTTGATGTAATCCACCCAGGGCTGTTTTGGATAGCGAAAGACGACGGGATCGCCCCGTTTTGGGTCACCCAATTCTATTATTTTCTTATTCAAGACGGGCAAACGTATTCCATAGCTGAACTTGTTCACCAGAATAAAATCCCCAACCAGCAGCGTCGGCATCATTGACCCGGAAGGAATGCGAAACGGTTCCACCAGAAAGGAACGGAGTATCAATACGGCAAATATTACGGGAAAGAAAGAACGTGAGTACTCAACGATCAGAGGCTCTTTTCCTGCGGCAGAAATCTCATCCGTATCCACACTTTGATCAGTTGCCAACCGACGTCGCTTCGGTGCCAGGAAGATGCTGTCCAACAACCAGATGCCGCCTGTCAGGGCGCTGGCGACGACAAGAAATGTAGGGAAATCAAAATTCATTGTTTTTGGTATCCTCTCCTGGAGAGCTAATTGTCCTTACCCACTTGCAGCACAGCAAGAAAGGCATCCTGTGGGATTTCTACCTTACCAACCTGTTTCATACGCTTCTTTCCCGCCTTCTGCTTCTCAAGCAGTTTGCGCTTACGTGTAATATCGCCCCCGTAACATTTGGCCGTTACATTCTTACGCAACGCCTTCACCGTCGTGCGCGCGATGATTTTGTTGCCGATCGCCGCTTGGATGGCAACTTCAAACATCTGTCGCGGAATGATCTCTTTCATTTTCGTTGTCAGTTCACGACCGCGGCTTTGTGACTGATCTTTGTGAACGATCAAAGAGAGGGCATCCACCCGTTCACCATTAATCAGCACATCCAGCTTCACCAGCGGGGCCGCTTGAAAATGGGTGAATTCATATTCAAACGACGCATACCCGCGGCTTACCGACTTGAGCCGATCGAAGAAATCGAGCACCACCTCATTCATCGGCAGTTCGTAACTCAACTGTACCTGCCCTGCCAGGTACTGCATGTTTTTCTGTACACCACGCTTTTCTATACAAAGCGTGATCACATTACCCAAATAGTCCTGAGGGACCAGGATGGTTGCATTGATCACAGGTTCGCGGACTTCGTCAATCTTGCTGGGATCAGGTAGCGCGGCAGGATTCTCGATATGGATCAGTTCACCACTGTTTTTCAAAACCTCGTACACCACTGAGGGCGCGGTGGTAATCAGATCGAGATCGTACTCGCGCTCCAGGCGTTCCTGGACAATCTCCATATGCAACATGCCCAGGAAACCGCAGCGGAAACCAAAACCGAGGGCTTGGGAGGTCTCCGGCTCATAATGCAGCGCAGCATCGTTGAGACGCAGCTTCTGTAGTGCATCCCGCAATGCCTCGTAGTCATCTGAGTTGACAGGATAGAGACCGGAGAAGACCCGCGGGTGCATCTCCTCAAACCCGGGCAGAGGAGCAGACGCCTGGCGATTCTCAAGGGTAATGGTGTCACCCACGGGAGCACCATCTATCTCTTTGATTCCCGCAATGACAAAACCGACCTCGCCGGTTCCCAGTTGTTGTCTGTTGAGTTGTTTGGGGGTGAAAACACCCACCTTTTCCACCTGGAAAACCCTCCCCGTGGACATGATTCGCATCTTGTCCTTTGGCCGGATTACTCCATTCATGACGCGAATAAGTGATATCACTCCTACATAGGAGTCAAACCAGGAATCGATGATTAGCGCCTGCAAGGGCGCCTCTGTATCCCCGGAGGGGGGAGGAATGGTTGCCACCAGCTGCTCCAGCAGCTCATCGATGCCCAGACCTGTTTTGGCACTGACCCTGATTGCATTCCCGGCATCCAGGCCGATGATCTCCTCGATCTCATTGATAACCCGATCGGGGTCCGCTGACGGCAGATCAATTTTATTCAGCACAGGCAGCACTTCGAGTCCCTGCTCGATAGCGGTATAGCAGTTGGCTACACTCTGTGCTTCGACACCCTGTGCGGCGTCGACGACCAGCAGCGCACCTTCACAGGCCGAAAGGGAACGGGATACTTCATAGGAGAAATCCACATGACCGGGGGTATCGATAAAGTTGAGCTGATATGTTTCGCCATTTACAGCCCGATAATCGAGCGTCACGCTCTGCGCCTTGATCGTGATACCCCGCTCGCGCTCCAGCTCCATGGAGTCACACACCTGATCCGCCATCTCGCGATCAGTCAATCCTCCACAATTCTGGATAAATCGGTCCGCAATTGTCGACTTTCCATGATCGATGTGCGCGATGATTGAAAAATTACGGATATGTTGCAAATCAGCCATAGAGCCCTGAAGATCTTATCGAAAAACAGAAACGCCCCGTCTCGGGGCGTTTCAATCGTTGCTTGATGCCGCAAACCCGCAATGATACCAAATCAAGCGCCCTGCAAATAGCTTAGAAGTGTCACCTGGTCGAGAAAATACTCACTCAGACACCTTCCCTGGTGATCTTCCAGTAGCGGTATCCGAGTCTGGTACTTCTCCCGGATTGCGGGATTGCTGTCGATATCGACCCCAATAAGCTCAAATCCCCACTCCTTTTGCAGCCGTTCAAGCTCCTGCAGCATGTCATCGCAGAGATGGCAACCCTCTCTGAAATAGAAATGCAGGGCGGTCACTCTTGAGGAACACGCAAGGCAAGAAAAATCGGTCCGGTGTTGCGATGAACCAGTAACGGCACTGTTTTGTCTGCCGGTAACTCCTTGACTAACCTATTAAAATGCTCTACTCCCTCTATCTCTTGCTGATTTATCATAATGATAATGTCGCCCTGTTGAATACCGGCTTCGCGAGCGGCTTGACCTGTCACCGATTCCACCACCACACCGCGCTGACTGGGTAAACGCAACTGTTTTTGCAGTTGTGTGCTGACCGATGAAACCATCAAACCAAGTCGGTTTTCCGAGACTTTCGGCGCCTGATTACCGGCCAGCTCCATTTCTTCCTCCGCCGGCAGCTCTCCGATATTGACATTGATCTCTTCGATTTTGCCGTTGCGCAAAATACTCAGTAATGCCGGCTTATCCACATTGCTGCTGCCCACCAGTGGCGGCAGCTCTGAAGAGGTGGCGATCTCGGTACCGTTGAACTCCAATATGACATCACCTACCTGTAATCCCGCCTTTTCCGAAGGGCTGTTCGGTAGCACGCGCGCGATCAGTGCGCCACGAGGATGCTTCATACCAAAGCTGTCGGCAAGATCATTGGTCACATCCTGAATCAATACACCAAGCCAGCCACGGGTGACACGTCCCCGGGTCTTCAATTGTTCGGCAACGTCGATCGCCATTTCAATGGGTATGGCGAATGAGAGTCCCATAAAACCGCCCGAACGGCTGTAGATTTGAGAATTGATGCCAACAACCTGGCCATCAAGATTAAACAGCGGCCCTCCTGAATTTCCCGGGTTTATAGCGACATCGGTCTGAATAAAAGGGACATAGTTTTCGCTTGGAAGATTACGACCCTTGGCGCTCACGATACCTGCGGTAACTGAATGATCGAAACCGAAGGGCGATCCGATTGCCAACACCCATTCGCCCACTCTTAGCCGTTTGGAGTCCCCTATTTCCACCACCGGAAGATCCTCGGCATCGATTTTTATCAGGGCAATATCACTTCGCTCATCCTTACCAACCACTTCGGCCACGAACTCTCTGCGGTCATTCATGCGCACCAGAATCTGGTCCGCCTCATCGACGACATGGTTGTTGGTGAGAATGTACCCATCTGCGGAAATAATGAATCCGGAGCCCAGTGAGCGCTTTTCCGGCCCCTCATCAGGCATTTGGAATCCATGATTTCCAAAAAACTTCTTCATCAGTTCCCCAAGAGGACTGCCTTCGGGAAGATCTTCCAACTCGGGGATATTGAAACGCTGCAGGTTGTGGCTCAGAGTGTTCTGTTTAGTACTGATATTCACCACCGAGGGAGCGTTCTCTTCTGCCAAATCCGCAAAGTTCGGCAACTCCCTGGCCTGCAGATGTACGGTAGAGATGAGTCCCAGCATTACTACTGTAAAAATATGTACGGGGATTTTAATTAGTCTCATGTTACAGCTCCTGGAGGAAACTCAAAGATAGCGTACCGAAATCTGTCTTGAAAAAAATCGGTCAGCGGCAGGTAGGCGTCTAACCGATATACTCTTTTGAAAAATCGATTTTCACAGTACCTGACAGACGCAATATGACTGCTTGATAACCTGGTTCATCCCGCTTCTGCACGGCAAGCTGCCTAAGCAGAATAAATCCGGTAATCAGGCCCAATAGACCACCGACCACTTGCGGGAGTTCCCCAAGCTGCCACATAAAGTGCGTTGCCACAGCTTGCATCAGGATCGCCACTAAAAACATAGATACAAGTGGTAACAGATACGCAAGCAAAGAGACTTTCAGAAGAGTGTTCTCCTGTAATCCGATAATTACCTGTTGGCCCGGTTTGGCGTCAATGGGATTGGAGACCCTGAGCCGATTGTGTCGTCGCTTGAAGAGACCGCTGAGTACGGAGGTGCTACAACCGCTGGCATTGGCACAGGCGCCGCAGGCTGGACTTTGTTGTGTCTCTACTACCGCGTATCCATCATCAGCACTGATGACAGTTGCAGATTCCTCAATCATGAGTTTGCTTGAGCTGCATACCTTGTACGACACCCAGAATTGTGACAGCTGGCACCTCTCCCACCGCAGTTACCTGAAAACCTTCAACCTGGCCTCCCCAGGCGTTGATGGCGCCAAGCCGTGATACTCCACGGAATGCCTCTTCCCTGGTCTCAGGTTCAACGAAGACTGAAAGTGAACTCAACCCGTCACTGAATACGTACTGGTCAATGGGATCACTGCCCTGAGGGTCGATCAATTGATGCTGCATACTGAGCCTGAATCCGCTTGGTAATCCAATGAAATCCCATTTGCTGGGATTCAGCAGGGGTATTTTGTTTGTTTCATCGGGATGGCTTTTCAACCGGTAGGTAAAGAGAGACTCCCTGTTGTGGAGTTCACTGATTTCCGCAATGCCTATCTGCAGGTCAGTGAACATCGTCTGCTCTACCAGCTCGCCATGCTCATTCAGCAGATCCGATTTCAGCGGCAGGCCGCTTTCGATATCGAGTGCGAATCGGTAGCCATACCGCAGACGATCAGTCGGTACAATCACGACAACCTGGGCCTGGCGATTGGCAATCCGTGTCTTCCCGACATTTTGAAAACTGTAGTGGTTATCGAGTTGGTCCAGGTCCTGCGGCAGAATATTGAGGAACTTGGTGCTGGGGGTTCGCTTATCAATAGAAACCTCGTGCGAATCTGGCAATACGCAGGTCACCGACTCATCGTCACGAATCACCTCGCGGGGAGTTCCGTTAAGGGACATCAGGCTCTCTCTTACTCGATCGCCCTGCACCGCATGCGCTATTTTCATGGTCTCGAGCTGATTTTCGTGCAGATAGACGAAGGTACCTTGATAGTTCAGCTTTTGTACCGCCTGCATCATACGTTCAAGCCAATCCTTGGGCGAGGGATCATCGGCTGCGGATGCAGTCTGGGAAATCACCAGAAATAGACACAGGACCATACAGGCCTGACTGAGGCGATTATAGATATGAGGCACTGAACTCATTCCGTATGCGTCTCTGCTGGCGCCATTTACTGCTTGTTCTCATCGTAACTAACGAAGGTGGCGTAGGGCATGATACCCTTGATATTGCTTGATGGCGAAAGGTCCTGGTGGTTCAGCAGATAGTCATTCAGACGCGATTCGACCTTGGGTTTTTTCAGCAGTTCCCAACGGGTACCATCCTCAGCCACATAGATGGTATTACTTCCCGGTCTTTGATTGTGAATTGGGAGTTGATCACTCGACGCAAGCTGATTCGGTACTTCCGAGCTGCCCGGATTGATCAGCTGGGGGGCCAACACGACTGCCACTGCTGTCAGTGAGGCCGCTACCGCCAGTCCCGTCAAGGCCCGTTTTTTATTTGGCGATCGGCGCTTCAAAGCGGCGGGAGCCAGCACTACCGGCTCATTTTCAATGCGCTGGCTGAGGGTGCGGGCCATCTCCGGGTCATGTATTTGGCCAAGTTCGTTACGCATCGCATCCCCTATCAGATGGTAGCGTGACCAGATATCCAGACTCTCCTGAGTATTCTTCAGCTTGTTGATTTCACCCGAAATTTCATGTTCTGAAATTTCATCGTCTACCAATGCGGATAATCTTTCGAACTCTTGCTCAGTCATCTCTATATGCCTGACATTAAGGTTTTAACAAAGGTCTCAGTTTTTTGTCGATCGCTTCACGGGCCCTGAATATGCGCGAACGAACCGTCCCGACCGGGCAGGACATGGCGTTGGCGATCTCCTCGTAGCTCATACCCTCGAGCTCTCTCAAAACAATGGCTGTACGCAGATCCTCGGGCAGATCGTCAATGGCCTTCTGTACAGTCATGCTGATCTCTTCCGTCAACACATGGTTCTCCGGTGTTCCTGTCTCCTTTAGACGCGTACCAACGTCCATTTGTTCAGCCACTTCTGCCTCGACATCATCCGAAGGTGGGCGACGTCCCTGAGCCACGAGATAGTTTTTGGCGGTGTTGATGGCGATCCGGTAGAGCCATGTGTAAAAAGCACTATCACCACGGAACTTTGGCATGGCCCTGTATGCCTTGATAAAGGCCTCCTGGGTCACATCCAGCACCTCATGCGGATCCCGGATATAGCGTGAGATCAGATTGGTGATCTTCTGCTGGTATTTGAGTACCAACAGATCAAATGCTTTCTTGTCACCCTGCTGAACTCGAGCAACGAGTTCCTGATCGATTAACCGCTCGCCCATCCGGGCCGATACCTCCTCGTGACGGGCACATCCTGTGCACAGTCCCATTGACAGTCTAAGTGTTGATTAGTTCTCGCAATCGCCCGACTTGAATTGATCTAGTTCAATGAAATGTCAAATTAAGCTAGGATGCGTTACATCTGGATGCGCATTATCACCGTAACGACTCAACCCCGCAAATATGACAACCGATAATCAGTACGACGTCCTCATCATCGGCAGCGGTGCCGCCGGCTTGAGCTTGGCCCTGCACCTGGACAGGCACCTGAAAATAGCCGTAATCTCCAAGCGTGAGCTTAAAGAGACCAATACCTATTATGCACAGGGCGGGATCTCCGCCGTGCTGGATGAGGAGGACAGTGTTGCATCACATGTGAAAGACACCCTTAACGCAGGTGTCGGACTGTGCGATGAAAAAATAGTTCAGCTGGTGGTGGAACATGGACCGATGAACATCGACTGGCTACTCAAGGGAGGTGTCAATTTCACCCGGGATGACACCTCATCATCCAGCAGCGGCTATCACCTGACACGGGAGGGAGGACACTCTCACCGTCGTGTCATCCATGCTGCCGACGCCACCGGCAAAGAGGTGGAAACCACGCTACAGGCTCAGGTATTGGCTCAATCCAATGTCGATGTATTCGAGCATCATATCGCCATTGACCTGATCACCAGCGAGCGTAGTCAGGTAAAGCGACAAAAACGTTGTTATGGCGCCTACATCCTTGACCACAAAAACAACCATGTCGAAACCTTTCGGGCCCGCTTTGTTGTCCTGGCAACAGGTGGCGCGAGCAAAGTCTATCAATACACAAGCAATCCGGATGTCTCTACAGGTGATGGCATTGCCATGGCCTGGCGGGCCGGGTGCCGGGTCGCCAATATGGAGTTCATCCAGTTCCACCCCACCTGCCTCTACCATCCGGAGGCTAAAAGCTTTCTCATTTCAGAGGCGGTCAGGGGTGAAGGCGGGCAGTTGAAACTCCCCGATGGCAGCCGTTTCATGCAACGTTTCGACGAGCGTGAAGAGTTGGCGCCCCGCGATATCGTCGCGCGCGCCATCGACCATGAGATGAAGCGGATCGGCGCTGACTGCCTCTATCTGGACATCAGCCATAAATCCGCCGATTTCATACAGGAACACTTTCCCACCATCTATCAGCGATGCCTCGATTTCGGCATCGATATCACCCGGCAACCGATACCTGTCGTTCCTGCCGCCCACTATACCTGCGGTGGGGTGGTGGCTGACAAGCAGGCGCGGACCGACATCGCGGGGCTCTACGTTATCGGCGAAAGCGCCTACACCGGTCTGCATGGGGCAAATCGCATGGCCAGCAACTCCTTGCTGGAATGTCTGGTCTTCGCCAACCTCGCCGCCCAGGATATCCATACCCTGGATGCCGAGACCCCTGTGCCGCCCAAACTGACGCCCTGGGATGAAAGCCGGGTTACCGAGCCCGATGAAGAGGTCGTGGTCTCGCACAACTGGGATGAACTGCGCCATTTCATGTGGGATTATGTCGGCATCGTGCGCAGCAATAAGCGTTTGATGAGGGCATGCCGGCGAATCGATCTGTTACGCCGGGAGATCGTCGAATACTACAGTAATTTCCGGGTCAGTATAGACCTGCTGGAACTGCGTAATCTTGTCGATGTCGCGGATATGATCATACGCTCGGCTCAATCACGCCGGGAGAGCCGGGGCCTCCACTACACAATCGACTTCCCCTACCTGGATGACCGGGTTCAGAAGAAAGCCACGATACTGATACCCGACAACTACTTCCCCTATTGATGCACGGCATAGTCGTGCATTGATCGCCTGTTTGAAAGAGACCCTCTTCAAAATGTGAGGATCAAGCTGAGAATAACAGGCTGCAAATTAACGCCCGCAATAAATGACCTTGAAGATATTGGCGTTAAATTTGCGGTGATTGGCGTTCATTTGCGGCTAGTCAGTCATGATAAGACTTCCCAGCTCACAATATCGATAAGAGTCGTGCCCGCTGACTGCCAGCACCACCGGCAGCCGGGGTTCAGTGATACTTTTTCTGCGCCAGAATCCGGGCAGTTGCATCGACTGATTCAGGGCCTGTACACGGGTATCGCCTCGATACTCTTTGGCCAGGCGTTGCTGATAGGAAGAGAAATGTCGCAATGGAAGATCCTGCACCAGCCAGTAGTAATGGCGATGACCGGGCGATGTCTCTACCTGGATGTGGGGATTGAGGGGAAATCTTCCCGGATCGCCTCCCCTGTCGTCATCCACAAACAAGGCCCTGACCTGGCGGATATCCGCTAATCCCCTACCCACCCCATTGGTCCGATTGATGGTGACAGAGATCACAGCCCCCTGACGGTTTAGCGATACAAGTTGATCCCAGCATGCCTCAAGGGAGCCATGGATCGCTTTTTCCAAGGGATCATGCGCGGATGAACGGCTGTATTCGGTATCTGAAAATGTCCGAAATGAGAAAAACCCGGCATCGGGGTCCAATCGCTCGAGAAAACGCACCGCCTGGCCCTTATCCTGCCGATAGCCACGCCCTTGGGATTCTATCCAGCAAGCAATGTGGGAGAGACATGAGTCTCGCCTGTACCGACGCATCATGCAGCCTCAGATCCCGTAAAGGCATAAGCGCCGTAACCCACCACCTTGTCCTTGCTGCCAGCGGTGTCACCGGAGTTTCTCAAATCCAGCAGTCTCCCCTGCAGGCCCAGGCGTTTTGCCTCCAACAACAAGCCTTGTACCGGTATGCGGCCACAGGCATCCTCGTAATCGAGTCGTTCCGGATGGAGAGCGACGATCGCGTCGCTGGTCGCCTTATCCATGCGTTGTGCCGTCACATAGTCGTGATAGTGGCTGAGATCGGAGCTGATCACGATCAGCGTCTCCTCTCCCCCCCAAACCATTGCCAACACCTCCGCCACCTGATCAGCCGAGGCGTCGCCCACTACCAGTGGAACCAAGTCGAACTCATGCAACACAACCTGCAGGAAAGGCAACTGCACTTCCAATGAATGTTCCTGGGTATGGGCAGCCTCGAGGCGAATCACCTGCGGCTTCGCCTCCAAGGCGTGAATCGCCTGCCGGTCGATTGGAATATCACCCAGTGGAGTACGGAAATAGTCTGCCTCACTGGCTGCCAGTCCGTAGAATGGTACCCGGTGAGAGGGGCCAAACAGCACCACCCGGCTGATACGATTCGCCACAGCGGCCAGTCCGGCATAAGCGCTGGCTGCAATCGGCCCCGAGTAGCTATAACCGGCATGAGGGGCAATCAGCGCTTTTGGCGGCTCTCCGTCTTGCATTGCCGAATCGAGGTAACCTGTTACCATCTGCCGCAAACTATCCGCATCGGCAGGATAGAAAAGATCGGATACCGCGGGTTTTCTGACCATATTCATATCGACCACCTTGAAGCTCGATTTTGCATCGACATCACCGCATCGTCCACTTCTTTCACAGCTGGTCCGCAGGCACGACGCATGAGTTGATTGTTGCTCAATAGTTCATCCTCACTGCCTGCCGCCGACTTCCCCACTCACCCGGTGCCGAATCAAACTGACCCGCCAATCGGCTGCCGCAATGAACACAACAGCCCTGACCGTCGAGATGCCACTCCCCCAGTTCATACCAATCCCTCTGAATTAACAGTTTCCCGCAATGGTGACACCAGGTGCTCGACTCGCGGCTGTCATGAACATTACCCACGTAGGCATAGTGCACCCCATTATCGATAGCGATCCTACGCGCCCTGCTGAGCGTGGCATGGGGGGTGTGAGGATAGTCTCGCATCTTCCAATCGGGATGGAAGGCCGTGAAATGGAGCGGCACGTCAGGCCCCAGGTTTTCCACCACCCATTGGCTCAGGCCGTCTAACTCCTGATCCGAATCATTCTCTCCGGGTATCAATAGAGTGGTTATTTCAACCCATACACCGGTCTCGCGCTTAAGATATTTCAAGGTCTCGAGAACCGGTCCCAGGTGGGCGCCTGTCAGTTTATGGTAAAAGGCCTCGTTGAAAGATTTCAAATCCACGTTCGCAGCGTCCATATAACGATAGAACTCCGCTCTCGGTTCGGCGCATACGTAGCCCGCGGTCACCGCCACCGACTTGATATCGTATTCGGCGCAGGCCTTTGCCACATCGATGGCGTATTCGTGGAAGACTACCGGGTCATTGTAGGTATAGGCGACACTCCTGCATCCCAGCCGGCGGGCCGTTTGGGCGATCGCTTCGGGTGAGGCCTCATCTGCCAGGGTATCCATCTCCCGGGACTTGCTGATATCCCAGTTTTGACAAAACTTACAGGCCAGGTTGCAACCGGCAGTGCCGAAGGAAAAAACGGGGGTGCCGGGTAAAAAGTGATTGAGGGGCTTTTTTTCAATGGGATCGATGCAGAATCCGCTCGAACGACCATAGGTATTCAGCACTACGACACCCCGGTGGTTTTCCCTGACGTAGCAAAATCCCTGCTTCCCCTCTTTGATTCGGCAATAGCGTGGGCAGAGATCACATTGAATCCGCTCATCACCAACACTATGCCAATACTTGGTGGGAAAATGGGTCTTCATGGCGACCTTTAAAAAATAGTGCTCCTCTCACCTATATATGATCATTCAGAGCGACGGCGGCACTCGGATCAGCCCGCTTTTAATCGCTGCAAGCGATTGAAAACAGGGAAAACCACACAGTGAAATTTCTGTGTCCATACTCTGATGGCGGGGAGCAATAACAGAGCTTCCCTGATAGTAAATTTAGTCTGATATCAGACTTCTTGCAGCTCCAATCGTTGCCTGTCCGAGTGCCAGTCCACCGTCATTGGCGGGAACCTGCCGTTGTGACAAAAGTCTGAAACCAACCTGTCGAAGTCGATTTGAGACGAGCTCGAACAGGCTCTTGTTCTGAAAAACGCCCCCCGTGAGCGCGACGGTATCCAACCGATGGAGATGTGCCATTTCAACTGCCGCTTGACACAGACTCTGTGCCAATCCCAGGTGAAAACACCATGCGACCTCACCCCTGTCACGACCGGTGCGCAGATCCTCGAGCATACTCGGCCAGAGTGTTGCACTGTCGAGTCGGAAGTTCCCGTTCTCCACATGGATCTTCAGTTCATAGGGTACAGGATTGTCGTTGCGATAAGGTGATGCCGCTGCTTCGAGCTCAATCGCTGCCTGACCTTCGTAGCTGATCGATTCGCGACAGATACCCAACAGAGCCGCTACGGCATCGAAAAGACGCCCGCAGGAACTGCTCAACGGAGAATTGACACCAGCTTCTATCATCCTGCCGAGTACCTTCACCGATTGACGGTTGAGCCATTCGATCGGTTCCAGATCCCCCCAACGAGCCAGGACCTGTTGCCATTCCAGACAGTGATTCAACTGACTGAAGGTGTTTCTCCAGGGCTGCAGGATAGCCTGGGTGCCACCCGGCAGCGGAACGGGAGTGAGCTTGCCCAAGCGTTGATACTCGAGATAATCGGCGATCATAAACTCCCCGCCCCAGACGGTGCCATCATCACCATATCCTGATCCGTCCAGGGCGATTCCAAGTACCTTTCCACCCTGTAGGGGCCAGCCGTTTTCTGCCAAAACACTGGTGATGTGTGCATGATGATGCTGTACCAGGATTAGCGGCAATCCCAACTCCTCAGCGAGATTCCTGGCGTGTTGAGTGGAACGATAGTTGGGATGCAGATCGGCGACCAAGCGCTGTGGTCGATGATCAAACAGACTCCCGTAGAGCTTAAGATTCTTTAAGTAGTCCTGATAGGAGATCAAATTTTCCAGATCTCCTATGTGCTGGGAGAGAATCGCATCACCATCCCGTGTCAGACAAAAGGTATTTTTCAGCTCTCCCCCCATGGCAAGCAACGGTGGGGCCTGTTCAAAACCCTGAGGTAGACGCATGGGTTGAGGGGCATAACCTCGAGCGCGCCGTAACATTCTCTGGCTTCCATCCATCAGTCGCACCACGGAATCGTCGACCCGGTTGGTGATCTCTCTGTCATGCAAGAGAAACAGATCAGCAAGGGGCTGAAGCCGTTCAACCGCCTCTCGATTGTCGATACACTGAGGCTCCTCGATTCGATTGCCGCTTGTCATCACCAGGGGAGTCTTCAAGCCAGTCAGCAGCAGATGGTGCAGCGGCGAATAGGGCAACATAAATCCAAGCGTGGTCTGCCCGGGCGCGACACTCTCCGCGAGCGCCGGAGCGGAATTACGTGAAAGAAGGACAATGGGAGCGGCTGAGCTCTCAAGTAATCGCTCCTCATCTTCGTTGACATGACAATATTTCCGGACGATACGGCTGTCCCTAGCCATTAAGGCAAAAGGCTTGTGATAGCGCCCTTTTCGCTCACGCAGACGTACCACCACTTCATCATTTGTTGCGTCACAGGCAAGGTGAAAGCCGCCTATTCCCTTGATCGCCACAATTTCACCTGCCGCAAGGTGACGTTGCACCTGCTGAATTGCATCCTCCCCTGTTACGCTTGCGGTGACTACCCTGCCCGATGGGTCGCTGAGCCAGATCCTGGGTCCACACGCCGGACAGGCATTGGGTTGGGCATGAAAGCGTCGATCCCCTGGATTTCGGTACTCCGCCTCACAGGCATCACACATGGGAAAATGGCGCATGCTGGTATTGATCCTGTCGTAGGGTATGCCTTCAACGATGGTCAAGCGCGGCCCACAGTGAGTACAGTTGGTAAAAGGGTAACGATAACGCCGGTTTTCCCGATCGGCGATATCCTTGAGACAGACATCGCAGGTTGCCGCGTCGGGCACGACACCGGTTCGGATCTCTCCCGAACGGCTCTCGGTGATGACGAACTCATCCTGTTGCGGCAACCGATCTGTGCGGTCTCTCTTCAGAGAGTCGATCTTCGCCAGGGGTGGGGGATTCGAAAGCAGCTGCTCGCAAAAGCGATCGATCTGCGATCTTTCACCACAGATATGCATCTCCACGCCCTGGCTGTCATTCCATACCGCGCCGCGCAGCCCATTCTCCCGCGCCAGGCGCCAAACGGTTGGACGAAAGCCCACACCCTGCACCAGGCCCTGGACCCGGATCTGTTCCGCCACCACGACACCAGACATAAAAATTACACCTTTACACTGTTACTATTGGGAGCAATACAGGCCGTTACCGTGTAGCAGCTAAGACAAATATGAGTTAATCGGCCATTCAATGGTTAACCCGCTTAAACATTCAAGGTTATCTCCTCTCTCTACTTTGAAAGGGGTGGAATGTAAAGCATGCATATAATGTAAAACATTATAAAGATATAGTAAGTTTTTTATTATTAACATTAATTCATCATTTATAACATTGCTTGACAAGCTCCGCACCATGGTTAGCCCGCGGCGGCAAAGAGCGCTGTTGGTAATCGCCGGCGATCCCGCCTGGTGTATGACCCAGGCAACGACTGCACTGCACCGGCTGAACAGTACGGATTTCATTTGGATCGGCGATGCAAACGTTGGTGAGATACCGACCCTCAACAATGGTCAGGCGCTCGCCCAACTGGGACGGGAGTGCGGACTTCTCATCTACAACGCCCATAGCGGTTTCGATCCGGATGCCTTCGGTGCATTGTGCGGCACCCTGCGCGGTGGCGGTCTGCTGTTGCTTCTTACACCACCCCTCTCCGAGTGGCACACCTACGCAGACCCGGAAGCCGAGCGGGTAAGGGTTGCCGGTTACGGCACAACCGATCTGAAGGGGAGGTTTATACAAAGGATCGCAAATATTCTGAGGAGCGACCCGGACGCTTTGGTTATTACACCGGAAGTTACACCCTCGCCAGCGATCGGCCCGCCAGCTTCCCCACCTCAAATACCCCAGTTCAATCAACAACATTGCCGCACCAGGGATCAGCTGGAAGCCGTGAATGCCATCATGCGTGTAGTGAAGGGTCACAGAAAACGACCCTTGGTGCTCACATCCGACCGGGGACGAGGCAAATCCTCCGCACTGGGTATCGCCGCTGCCAGACTGATTGGGGAGGGATACCGGAAAATCCTTGTGACAGCTCCCAGACAGGCTGCAGTCTCTTCGCTCTTCGAGCAGGCGGTCAAGGCGTTACCAAAAGCCAAAAGCTCCCCATTCTCTATCGATAGCGAGGGTCTGTGTATCCGTTACCACGCGCCCGATCATCTCTTGTCCAATCCACAGCACGCAGATCTCTTGCTTGTGGATGAAGCGGCCGCCATCCCGACGAAACTCCTCGAAGAACTGCTGGTTCACTATCCCCGTATCGTCTTCGCAACGACTGTGCACGGATATGAAGGCACAGGCCTGGGATTCAACATCCGCTTCAAGAGCCACCTCGATCGTCATACACCTCAGTGGCGGGAAGTCGTCCTCACCGAGCCGATACGCTGGTCAAAGGACGATCCCCTCGAACCGCTGATCTTCAGACTACTCGCCCTGGATGCCTCACCCGCGACAGACGCTGAGGTTGCGGATGCGAACACACGGGAAGTAATGGTGGAGTTTCCCACTCAACACCAGTTGTTGGAAAATGGGAGCGATCTCAATCAGCTGTTCGGTCTGTTGGTCATTGCCCATTATCGAACCACGCCTTTGGATCTCAGACATCTCCTGGACGGACCGAACTTGCGCATCGCCCTGTTACGCCATCGAGGCCTTATTGTCGCCGTGGCACTGTTGGCCGCCGAAGGCGGATTCACCGATATGATGGCAAAGCAGATCTGGTCGGGCAGGCGCAGACCCCGCGGACATCTGCTTGCTCAATCCCTCAGCGCTCACCTGGGACTCCCCGCTGCGGCCACCCTGAAAGGCATGCGTATCATGCGCATTGCGGTCCATCCGGCCGTGCAGAACAGGGGGCTTGGGCAACTGCTAGTGGAATCGGTCCGTCAAGAGGCGGAAAAAACGGGATTCGACTACCTTGGAAGCAGTTTCGGCGCCACGCCTGATCTTATCGGGTTCTGGCGACGCTGTGGTCTGCAAGCCGTCCGAATCGGTCTGCGGGCAGGCGCCAGCAGCAATCAATCGGTAATGTTGATCCAACCACTCGGCGGACGCGGCATGAAGATGGCGGCTGAAGCCAGACAACGCTTTGCCAGACAGCTTCCCACCCTGTTGGGTGACAGTCTGGCCCAACTCTCCAGCAGCCTAGTCGCCCCGCTATTGGAGAATATCGAACACCGCCCCACTACAAGCCTCGAGTACCGGGATTGGCTCGACTTGGTCGCCTTTGCCTTTGCTCGGCGGGGATATGATCTCAGTCTGCATGCCATTGAAGTGATCACCCTTGCCGCCCTGGCCGATGGCATAGTCACCGATGCAGACGCCAAGCTTCTGATTAAACGCGTGCTGCAAAAACAGCCCTGGCAGGTATGCGCCTCGGCATTGAAGCTGACCGGTCGCGGCGCGACGGTACAGCATATTCGTCACGCGATTGGTCATTTGGTGTTTCACTACGCGGATGAGGAGATACTCGAACTTGTATCTCGTGTGCAAGCAGGCGATAACGGTGGCGCCCGATAACGCGGCATTTGATTACCGTAGCTTTGCTCACTCGTCAAGCGCGACAATTTCAACCGGTTTACCTTTCTTATGCTGTTTCGGCCAAATCGCATATCGCCCGGCGGTTAGAGTGTGGCTGTGATGCCGTCGTATTAGCTCGGCACCCGCCTCCGTCAAGGTGAGGACAGGCAGCCGTCTCGGTTTATCGTCAATTATAAGTCGCACCCTCTCTCTTAATCGCGATGTGATCCAAACAGGTGTCTTTCCAGTCACCAGACTGAATTGGCTATAGTCCCATAACAATAACTCCTCCAACTCCGGATATTGCTTCAGGTATGGTTGGAGGAATGTTGTAATATGTTCGAACAGCCTGTCCGGCTGAAGGTTGTCCCGCGCCAGTCCCACTCCGCACACCTGCATCAGTTGATCGAAACAGTTACTCACCGAGCCATCAAAGCAACCATCTACCAACCCCGCCAATGTGGATCTCAGATAACCACTGTTCCACAAACGCTCGAGCAACTCGGCATGGCGCTTGAATCGCGCAATCTCGCTGAATGAAAGTTGCGGGTGTGAGAGCACTTCATAGGGTGGATCCGGATCCCATCGATAACCCAGATTTTGGGCCTGACCCCATAGCGGAGTACCGGGGAGGAGTTTCAGCGTACCCAGCTGCAGGTGGTCCGGATAGAGGGAAAATGTACGGTCAAGTGATGTACCGCACTGATCTGCCGTCTCCCCCGGCAATCCTACAATCAGATCGAGATGGACCGGATGACGCCGCATCTCCACCAGCTGCCAGATATTCTCCAGCGACCTGGCGATATCCATATGGCGTTCAATCGTGTTCAGGACAACCTCGTCGAGGGTTTGCAAACCGATCTCGAATTGAAATTTACCCGCTTCGGCCTGTTGGAATATCTCCATTGCCTGGGGCGATATTCGATCGGGATTCAGCTCAAGATGAAAGCGTAATCCCGGTCCTGTCTCGGCAAAACGTTTCAACAGTTGGCAGCTTCTCTCCTGACCGAGATGAAAACTGCGATCAAGCAGTTTGATGGTCTTGTTTTCAAGCCTCTCCAGTTGTTGTAGATCGGCCTCTATCCGTTCCAAGGGAAAAGGCCTCAAGCGATCTGTGGCGCTGGTACAAAAGGTACATCGGTAGGGGCATCCTCTGGAGGTTTCCCAATAGACAAGCGGTCGGCTTGTATCCACCATACCCTCGGCGATCGGTGCTGGCAGTTTGTCAACGGGGAGCAGCTCGACGGCGTTGCTGAATAATCCGCCCCGCTCCCGGTAGACCAGCCCGGAAATACGCTGTAACTCTCCATCGCCATAAAGCATGAATTTGACCAGATCATTGAATGCCGCCTCCCCTTCACCCTGAATGATAAAATCGACGCTTGGCGTCTGGGCCAACAACGACTTGCCCCTAGGACCGGCCTCCGGGCCGCCAAATACGACGACAACTTCGGGCAGGAGCTGTTTGAGCAGCCTTGACAGATGAATGGCTGCAGCGATATTCCACAGATAGGTGGAGAAACCGACGATCCTGGGCTGCAACTCCACCAATGCCTCCAACAACGCCTGGTGATTGCTGTTGGCCAATACTTCAAACAACCGTAATCTGTCGGAATAAGCCTCGGACTTGGCGTAGGCGGCAATTGATTGCAGCGCCAGGGAGCTGTGGCTATAACCGGCATGCAATGCAACCAGGGCTATCATTTCAGCTTTATTTCCATGGTTGATCGATCAGACGCAGTGAATGACGATTGTTGCTCAAGGCACATGACTTTCATGCAGACTTGCCCGGATTCTGACTGTTTGGCATCGAGAGGCGTTCATAGATTGCGTGAGGGATATCCGACAGTTGCTGGCGGCGTGTTCAATTTCAATGACAGAGCTTGTGTTTGATGGCCGGCCAGAAGTCGTTACGCCACTAAAAATCCCTCGATTTCGCAGACATGCCAAGTTATCATCTGTCACCGTTACAGGCTACTGATAATCTTCATCTTTAGTCAGAATATTCTCATTGGCCTGATGTCGACGACTCAGGTTCATTTTAACAAGGAAAAAGTATGTTCGATCTTGGGAAAGTGCACATCGGTGTACTCGGCCTTGGTTACGTAGGATTGCCGTTGGCAGTGGAATTCGGTAAAAAGTATCCGACAATCGGGCTGGATATCAATGACGACCGAGTCGCTGAGCTCAAATCGGGACAAGACAGCTCTCTTGAGGTCGATCCGGAAGAGCTTCAACAGGTACCCTACCTGAGCTATACCAGTAATCTCGACGACATTAAGTCCTGCAATGTCTATATCGTCACGGTTCCCACACCGATCAACGAGCACAAACAGCCCGACCTATCCCCCTTGATCGGCGCCAGTCATGCCCTTGGAAAGATCCTTAAAGAGGGTGATATTGCGATCTTCGAGTCAACTGTCTATCCAGGTGCGACAGAAGAGGTTTGCGTACCGATTATGGAAGCGGATTCGGGTTTGAAGTTCAATCGGGATTTTTATGTCGGCTACAGTCCCGAACGTATCAACCCAGGCGATAAGCAGCACCGGCTGCCGACAATCAAAAAGGTAACATCAGGATCCACACCCGAGGTTACCGATTTCGTGGATGAACTCTATCGCTCGATCATTACAGCCGGTACGCATAAGGCGAGCAGTATCAAGATTGCGGAGGCCGCCAAAGTCATCGAAAACACCCAACGTGATGTCAACATCGCACTGATCAACGAATTGGCATTGATTTTCAACCGCCTTGGCATCGACACCTTGGAAGTACTGGAGGCTGCCGGCAGCAAATGGAACTTCCTTCCCTTCAGACCCGGACTGGTCGGTGGTCATTGTATCGGCGTCGATCCCTATTACCTCACCCACAAGGCGCAATCGATCGGTTACCAGCCGGAAATCATCCTCGCCGGACGGCGGCTCAACGACGGCATGGGCGCCTATGTGGTGCACAGTGTGGTAAAAATGATGATGAAAAGGGGGATCGCCTCTAACAATAGCAAGGTACTGGTGCTGGGTTTGACCTTTAAGGAAAACTGTCCCGATCTAAGAAATACGCGCGTGGTGGATATCGTGTCCGAATTCGAGGATTACGGCGCCCAGGTGGATGTCTATGATCCATGGGTTTCCCGGGAGGAAGCGGAACATGAGTATGGCCTCAGTCCGATCAGCGAACTCAGGGAGGGGGAATATGATGCCGTTATTCTCGCTGTCGCGCATCGTGAATTTCAACAGATGGGAGCGCAAAAGATCCGCGCTCTGTGCAAAGAGAACGGGGTTCTCTTCGACGTCAAGAATATACTCCCTGGCAACGCGGTTGACGCAAGACTATGACAGCCTATGACAATCTGAGGGACAGCTTGAAAAGTGAGCAATCGACCTGGCTCATCACCGGTGTCGCCGGCTTTATCGGCTCGAACCTCCTGGAAACCCTGTTGACACTTGGACAAAAGGTCATTGGTCTGGACAGCTTCGCTACCGGTCATGCCTATAATTTCGATAAGGTCAGAAACACCGTCACAGCGGAACAGTGGGGTCAGTTTGATTTCATCGAAGGCGATATCAGAAGTCTGGATACATGCCGTCAGGCATGCCGAGGCGTCGATTACGTATTGCATCAGGCCGCGCTGGGATCGGTACCACGCTCGCTGGCCGATCCCATCACCACCAACGAAAGTAACACTACCGGCTACTTGAACATGCTGGTTGCAGCCCGTGACGCGGAAGTCAGTCGATTCGTCTATGCGGCATCGAGTTCGACCTACGGAGACCATCCTGGCCTGCCAAAGGTCGAAGATCGAATCGGTAACCCGCTTTCACCCTATGCGGTAACGAAATTGGTCAATGAGCATTATGCCCAGGTATTTGCCCGCTGCTACGGTTTCAAAACCATCGGTTTGAGATATTTCAACATCTTCGGCAGACGCCAGGATCCCAATGGCGCCTATGCCGCCGTCATACCGAAGTGGGTCGCCGCCATGATTGCCAGGGACGAGGTCTTTATCAACGGCGATGGTGAGACCAGCCGTGACTTCTGTTATATCGACAACGCGATACAGGCAAATCTCCTGGCTGCGACCAGTGACAACCCGGATGCAGCAGATCAGGTTTACAATATTGCCGTTGGTGACCGTACTACACTGAATCAGCTGTTTACCAAGATCAGAGATATCCTGGCGGACAGCTTTCCGTACCTGAAAGAGATCTCACCCACTTACAGGGATTTTCGACCGGGGGATGTGCGACATTCTTTGGCCGATATTGACAAAGCCAGACACTTGCTCGGTTATGAGCCGTCACACAACATCGATCGGGGCCTGACAGAGGCCATGAGTTGGTACATCGATGACCTGACCGGCTGACAGAATACAAATTCGGAAAAGGAGCAGGGATCATTGGCATGCGATCCCAGAATCGAGTTGCTTGAACCGCTGGAAACGATCACGAATAAGTAATTAGGGCCTGTTAACCATGCGAGTACTCATTACCGGCGGAGCCGGTTTCATTGGCTCAGCTTTAGCGATACGCCTGCTTGATCGCGGGGATGAGGTAATCAGTATTGATTGTCTTAATGATTACTACGATGTCAATTTAAAAAAAGCTCGACTTGCCCGCACTCAAAATCATCCACATTTCATCGATCTCCGCCTGGAACTCGAGGATCGCGAGGGCATTGCAGACATCTTCTCCCACTACAAACCGGAGATGGTGGTAAACCTCGCCGCTCAGGCCGGGGTTCGCTATTCGATCGAAAATCCGTTGGCCTATATCGATTCCAACCTGGTGGGATTTGGCCACATTCTGGAGGGATGCCGAAACCATGGCGTTCAACACCTCGTCTATGCCTCGAGCAGTTCGGTGTATGGCGCCAATACCTCTATGCCCTTCTCTGTGCATCACAACGTGGATCATCCAGTCAGCCTCTATGCAGCCACCAAGAAGGCCAACGAACTGATGGCTCATACCTATAGCCATCTCTATCGTATACCCACCACCGGATTGCGCTTCTTTACCGTCTACGGACCCTGGAGCAGGCCCGATATGGCGATGCTCAAGTTCGCTCACAAGATCATGCGTGGTGAAGCCATCGACGTCTACAACTATGGCAAACATCGCCGCGACTTCACCTACATCGACGACATCGTTGAAGGTGTCATCCGGGTACTGGACCGCATTCCCCAGCCCAATCCTGACTGGGACAGCGATCATCCCGACTCGGCAACCAGCACAGCGCCCTATAGACTCTATAATATCGGCAACAACCAGCCTGTTGAGTTGATGCGCTACATCGAGCTACTGGAGGGGAGTCTTGGCAGGAAGGCTGAGCTCAACATGCTGCCTCTGCAGGATGGCGATGTGGTAGCCACCTATGCGGATGTCTCCGATCTGATTGCCGACACAGGCTACAAACCCGATACCAGGCTTGAGGATGGCGTGGCAAGTTTCGCGCGGTGGTTTCTGGAATACTACGACTACTGAACAGGCAAAAAAACAGGCGGGGAAGGACCCTGGAGGCAGATGGGTCTCAGTCCCCGCCAGACTAGCGCTTAACACGGAAACGACCAACCGTGAGCGTAGGGAGAGCGTAAAGACTCTTGTACTGATAAACATTGACTTAAATCAATAAACCATAATTAAATCCGGGTTATTCGTCGTGTATGCGCCGCAGGTCTGATTGTCACCGTTTGTTCGCTCACCCTGAACACACCCGGATTCCAGCCGCCATGAAAAGATCCTATCGATAACTAAGAACTCGATTTCCTTGAATCGGTACGCAGATTCTATCTACGCCTGAGACTCAGCTATCCCACCGAAGAGTTCGAACAAGCGGGGTAAAAAGCGACGAAACTCCAGACTCATCAGAGTGAATTGACCATCGAAGGCATCGATCTCACTCTCGAGCAGGTAATCTGCGGCTTGCTCCTGGATAAGGTCAAGAAACTTAAGTCGTTTTATCGACATATCCGCATCAATAGTGCAGGAGAGGCGTTCATCCCACTCGACAGCGAGTTTAACCACCTCCTTACCGGCATCGACATGCGCCATTATCTCATCCGCAGAAAGATCCTGTCCCTTGCACCGAAGGATGCTCGCCTCATCGGTACGGTCCTGCAGTTCACAGCTATCCAGAAGGGTAAAGTCAGCGTATTGGCTGGGGTGCTTCAACCACTCTGTCATGACATAGGATGGGGACGTTGCAACCTCCAGTGGCTTTACCGGCAGACTACCCAGGGTGTCACGCAACAGGGATATCAAAGCCTCCGCTTTGTTTGCGCTGGCTGCATCCACAACTATCCAGCCCTGCTGTTTGTCGATCATGGCGAATTGCCGGGTATGCCGGCTGAACGCCTTCGGCAATAGTTGATGGAAGACATCATCCTTTAGTTCACTGCGTTCCCTGCGCGCTACCTTTCGCCCCTCCTCCTGCTGAATCTGATCGATCTTCTCTTCAACGATCTCATTGACAACCGCTGCAGGCAGCAGCTTGTCCTCCTGACGGGCACAGATCATCTGGCACCCGCCGACCTCATGTACCAGCACCTCCGATTGACGGCCCAGCGGGCTATCCCATCCCATACCGATCAGATCATGGCTGCCACAAGCCCTGAACCGCTTAGCCTCAAGCTTATCGGTAAGCGCTTCCTGACTGAGATTGAGGGGATGCTGTAACGGATAGATACGAAGATTTTTGAACCACATTACAATTACCATTGTGTAAAACGAGGGGCGGATTATGGCGAACCGGAGATGAGTAATCCAGACCTTCGTGAGTGAAACAGCGATTTGGCCACAGAGTTGCACCCACCATCAGCCTGTCGGCCGACAAGCCATGTTGCAGGTTGCTATTTATCCGATTTCGATACATGGTTATCAACATCAATTCTCCCCTAAAAAGCGTGTCAAGCTGGAAGCCGACAGGGATGAAGGAGCGATTCGGAACTCAGGCAAGAACAGAATAAAAGGGAGTGGGAGGCAGCGGTATCAGCGCTGCCCCGAATATGGGAAATCGCCGAATCATTGCATGTGAACATATCGAGTGAAGAGTATGAACCATACACCGCATTCACAATTTTCTGCAGAGGAAAGAGCAACCTTGCTTGAGATCGCTGCACGTTCCATCGAGCATGGGCTCGAACAGGGCTCGCCGCTGCCAGTTGCAACCATCGACTTTCCGGCAGAACTGCTTGAAACTCGCGCATGTTTCGTTACCCTGCTGCTGGGAGGAGATCTGAGAGGGTGCATCGGGCATCTCGAAGCTCATTTGCCGATTGTTGAGGATGTCGCTGAGAATGCCTATGCTGCCGCCTTCCGGGATCCAAGATTCCCACCGTTATCCTCCCATGAGAGGGAAAACCTTGAGATACATATCTCAGTTTTGTCCCCCGCTGAGGCCATCAACTTTGAGTCAGAGCAAGAGCTGGTATCAAAAATCAGACCATCTGTAGACGGCCTGATCCTACTGGACGGACACCATCGGGGTACCTTTCTCCCTTCAGTGTGGGAATCTATTCCTGATACCCGCAACTTTCTCAGCCATCTCAAACAGAAGGCCGGCCTACCCGCCAACTATTGGTCCAATACGCTTGAGGTCTATCGTTATGAGACAGAGTCGTTCAGCGATGCACCATCCTGAACCAAGCCCGCAATAGCCATGGATTGCCGGATGCTGCGGGTCAGTCGTGCAGACTACTGTTTTTTGCATTTCCCGATGGAATTGTCCCCGCAATTTCCGCCATCTAGCCAGAGTGCGCTATCGAGTCTCGCGTTTTGAAGGTTGGCATCATCAATCCGGCTATTGGAGAGATCGGCAAAGCGCAGGTCAGCATGACTCAAATCGGCCCCCCTTAGATCGGCAAACCGGAGATTAACCCCCACCATAGCAGTACCACGCAGTTGCGCATGGCGTAGATCCGCATGACTGAGGTTGGCATAACGAAGATCGGCATCACTCAAATCCGTGGCACTCAACTTTGCCCGTCGAAGCACGGCACTATTCAGATTCGCCCCTGCAAGGCTGGCTGCCCCCGCATCAAGATCTTTGATGAGACAGTTTCGCCAATTCACACCAGGGGCTGGCGGCGCTTCGCACACAGACTCATCGATCTCCTTCGGCATTCCATACCTTAGCGAATAGAAGACGACGGCAGCGATGAGTGACAGGAAGATGGTCAAGGAGAGTATGGGAAAACGGTTCTCCTGCTTGTTATCTCTTGCCTCAGCAATTTCACGGGCAGCGACCTTGGCCTGAGCCTCGCTATCCCCTTCCGCCGCCCTCAGTTGGAGTGGAACCACACTGGGTATTTGACTGATAGCCTGCCACGATTGCTTGTCGGAACTTATCTGATCCCGCAGCTCAAGTTCCCCATCAAGTAAGAGGTAACGAATTCTTGCGCTGGTAAACGGTCCCATGACCAGATCATCATGCTTGACGAACCAACTTTTCGGTTTCTTATCGTCCTGCTTTTGCATCGCTTCGTTATCCGCCAATGTGACACCTACCCTATCGGCCAAATGGGAAAGAAATGAACACCATCGAGTCCGCTCGCATATAATGTTAGCAAGCCCCGGCCCAAAACAAGGTATGATCCGTCAATAGCTATTGGATCTCCGTTGAGGGGCTGGGTTAGGCCTGTTGATGCTGACTCAGGCGATGAAAAAAGGGCCGCTGTTTTACCGCAAATAGGCGCTAATCACCGCAAATGAGCACAAATTATCTGATTTCCTACACAGACTGCCTACATCAGGAGCTGAATTGAGCTGTAACCATACACATAGTCAAACATTAGCGATCGCTTGCGGTGATTGGCGTTTATTTGCGGCCGTTTCTTCATCATCTGCAAACTCCCATCACCAAGGCATAAAACATCAACTTATGCCTGGATACCACCAGATCTGTGCTATGAATGGATTTTAATATGGAGATATCCGGTAGCAAAATCGTACTGCCGCTACCGACGATCGAGCCCGGCAAGTCCCTATTAGAGCAACTTCAGCCTGGGCAGATAGTGCGGGGTACTGCGCTCAGCGAAAATATCAACGGTACGCTTCGGCTTCAGATCGGTGTCACTCGACTGATCGCCCAAACCACCCTGAAAGTACCTACCGGCCAGGCCTTGACCCTTCAGGTAGAGAAAACGGGGAATCTCCCTGAGTTAAGGGTGCTCACTCTCCCCAGTCCGGAACAGATGAAGTCAGCCGCGCTGAAACAGGTGATGCCCCGACAACAACCTTTACCTCAGCTCTTCAAGCTGCTCACCCAGGTAACATCCGGCTCAACCCGTACCAGTCCACTACCACCGGCTGTCAAACAGGCTGTACAGAGCGTATTGGCCAGAGTCATAACGATTGAAGACCCGGGCCTCAAGAACCAGTTGGTGCAAGCAATGCAACTGAGCGGAGCTCATACAGAGGCCCAGTTGATCAACCGCCAGATAAACGGCAACGATCTCAAATTAAACCTGCTGCGTCTTATCGGACTGATAAAACCCTTGATCGGCTATCCCACGAACCAGATCAATCAAGCGCTGACATTCCAACAGCCATTATTAAACCCGGCGCAGTCACCCCCCGTCGCTCCACCGCCGGCAGCCCAGGAAACAAATCCAACCACCAAGCTACTGCTCGATCTGTTCAAACATTTGGATGGTGCAATTGCACGAATTCAGACGAATCAACTCAGTTCCCTGCCAACCGAGGATACAACAAGGCAGGTATGGCAATTTGAACTGCCCATTCGTCAAGAGAGCGATTTCGACCTGTTTCATTTCAGAATCAGTCGCGATGCAGTGAGGAAGGGCGCTGAAACAGAGTTCATGTGGAGCCTCACACTACATATGAATCTGCCGTCTCTCGGTCCCATGCGAGTAAGGTTGTCACTCTTCGGTGAAAAATTATCGACGACTATCTGGTCAGAAAAGCCGGATACGGCAAGTTTGGTCAATCAACACCTCGACAGGCTTCGTACCGGGCTGGAATCGACCGGTCTGGAAGTCAATAAGCTGGAAGCCTTTCAAGGGGTCGCCGAGATTGAAAACGAACTACCCAGCGAGCAAACGCTGTTGAACGAGAAAGTATGACTGATTATCAAGCCAAAGATCCGGATCTTGCCATCGCCTTGAAATATGATGGGGAGAACGCACCCCGTTTGACCGCGAAAGGACGTGGAGAGTTGGCGGATAGAATTCTTGCCTTGGCGGATGAGCATGCCATTCCCCTGCACGAGGATGCAGAGTTGGCGGCTCTGCTCTCTCAAATCCCGCTGGGCGATGAGATACCCGAATCACTCTACCGTGCAGTGGCTGAGGTAATTGCCTTTGCCTACCTGCTTTCAGGTAAATTGCCTCCGGGATATGAAGATGTTTTCTGATCAACGTTCATTTGCAGCCGGTTATTAATAAAATGACTAGAAGCACCGAAATAGGATGTAAACTGAATATGGCTGTAGCCGCCTCCGATCAAATCAGCGGCCACTCAACCAGGAGAAAATCACAATCAACACGGAATCCGTCGTTTCCGAAAAACAGAGGAAGTCAAAAGATGAGAAGTGTGATACTACAAATATCAGTTCTGCTGTTTCTGCTATCCTCACCGCATCTGTATGCGGAAGATAACACCGCACAACAGCAAAAGCAGTCGGCTACAACGACATCACACACAAAGCAATACAGCACCCAACCTGCACATAAAAATCAACGCAGCCGTAAATGCGCTATCTATTCCGGTGTCTGTCCCATGAGTCGTACAGCCAAAGTTGGCGACTACTGTGTCTGCCACACGCCATCCGGCCCAATCCACGGTGTCGTCATACCCTAGATTTTTTCGAAATGTCTACCCTGGTCCACAGGACAGGGTAAGGCTTGCACTTTATCAACAAGCCGTTCTGAGCGGTATGTGAGCAGCGAGGTGCCAGCACTCGCTAGGCGAACTCCCCGCGTATCAACTCGACACGTTCCAACGCCTGAACATACAAGGTATTCAAACGCTCAACCGGTAGGGATTGCGCCGCTTCAGTCAACCAGTGACACTCCTCCAGGTCAATTGCACACTGCAGACTCGTTGCGTAGGGACCGCTACGTTTCTTGAGTGCCTCGATCATCTGTTCAGGCAGTGGAAGTTCATTTACGAGTTCTTGCATAGTCAGGGGAAGCATGGCGTCCAGCGTGGATAGCAAACCGACCGTATACGCACTCTCAGGGTCTCCCGACCTCAATTCTGCAACATGTGATTTACATACCTCCGCCCGCACCAGACTGGTGGTTATCAGCTCCGGAGAAAAATTATCCATACCAGCCATAATAAAAAGTGTCGACCATGCACGTAACCTGTGCATACCGACATAGACAACGGCCTGATGTATGGAGGTGACCTTTTTGGGAAAACTGATCGCGGCGGAGTTGATGAAGCGCAGTACCTTGAAACTCAGGTTTACATCGAGTTCCACCAATGCTGCTATCTCATCGAGATCGGCATTTTGATCGTTGATTTTCGCGATCATCTGCAACACGATATTCTTGTTGCTGGATAACCTCGAGGTTGTCACTATTTGCGGTTTGGCGAAAAAGTACCCTTGGAAAAGGTCGAATCCGAGTCTTTTGGCACGATCGAAATCTTCTCGTGTTTCCACCTTTTCAGCAAGCAGCGTCAGTCCCATCGACTTCAGTTCATTTATCCGTTGCTGGTAGGCATCGATATCAAGATTGAGTATATCAACCTTGATAATGCTGCAATGGGGCAAAAGAGGATCCCATCGTGGCTCAAATCTAAAGTCATCCAGCGCGATGGTAAATCCTTCGGCATGCAGTCTGCCCACTCCGTTTACGACTTCCGCTGTAGTCTCTATATCCTCGAGAACCTCTAGAACAAGACGAGATTTATCAATAGGTAGTGGTTGCAGTTCGGTAAAGAAGGCCCGGGTCATATTGATAAAAACCTGATGCGAACCCACCAGGCGATGCAAGCCAAATTCCAAGAAGCTATCCAGTACGGTGCGCGCAGTCGCAAGATCACCATCAAAGCCCGTCTCACTAAAGGCCTCGTCAGAACGATAGAGCAGTTCATAGCCATAGATATTTAGATGTCGGTCCAGAACCGGTTGACGACCAACCCGGCTAATCCCTGCTGGTAATACTGGCTGTGATGTACCGCTAACTTCGTTCATCGGACCTGTGGCCATGTTTGGTGCGAAAAAAACCGCACGCACATTAGTTACTCACATTATAATCCCGATTCCCTGCAGGCTCTCATCTATTCGACTGTAGTGCAATATGGATTTCAGAGAGTATCTCTCTTTAGGATTCTAACAGATCTTTTAGCCGACTAAATGACAAGTATCGCCGGGGCAGTGTTTCACTGAACGTGTACAGGAGATAAATTATAGATATATATTGACTGAGTCCATGCACGATACGGGTCAGTGCCCGGGCTTATCCCTCTATATAAAATTACTTTCCCCTGTGGGAATGCTCGTCATTCTCCTTTTGTTCTAGTCTGTCGGCAATCTTTCGTTCCTGTTTGCGGAAATTGTCAACGGCTTTGTTTAAAGCTTGAGTGCGACTATGCTTTTTCTTCCAGAAGTTCTTTGTGCTGCTATGGTTGACAACGCTCGCTGCCACCACCTCTTGCTGCTGATTGATCGCTTCATCCAGCTTGACGAGAAAAGCTCGGTACTCCTGTAATTGATTCGCGTTCATCCCCTCTCCTGCCATTTGCTGGAAGCGTTCCAGATACTCCTGATGGTATTGCTTGAGCTGTTCCAGTTTTGCTTCTTCCTGTTGCAGGCTCTTCTTAGCCTGTCCCATCATACGTGCAGCTTTCTGCTCTTTTGAGTGAGCGAAGCGCTGAACCGGTTTGAGTCGTTTCGATGGTGACATATTCTAAATATCCGATTATTGTTCGATTGTTTGAGGTAGATTGAGCCCCTCAGGTACCTCGATCTCATCGACCTCTTCAGCAGGAAACAGGGCTTCAAGATCCAGCATGCTTTGCTCCAGCGTAACCCTGGTATTCATATCCTGGCGAAGAAATTGGCTTAAAGCCGGTATTGCGGATATAGCTATATCGATCTGCTCATCGCTACCGGCTTCATAGGCGCCAACACTGATCAAATCTCTGTTTTGCTGATAAACAGAGTATAGATGCTTAAACGAACGCGCGGCATCCTGATGGCTGTAGCTGGTAACATCGTTCATTGCGCGGCTGATTGAGGCCTCGATATCAATTGCGGGATAGTGGCCGGCATCGGCCAAACGACGGGATAATACGATATGTCCATCGAGTATCGCCCGTGCTGCATCGGCAATGGGATCGTTTTGATCGTCACCTTCAGTGAGCACTGTGTAAAAGGCGGTAATCGATCCGCCACCTTTATCCCCGTTCCCGGCTCTCTCCACCAACTGTGGCATTTTGGCAAATACAGAGGGTGGATAACCCTTTGTTGCCGGTGGTTCATGGATTGCGAGTGCGATCTCCCGCTGTGCCTGGGCAAAGCGCGTCAAGGAGTCCATCAGCAGCAATACATGCTTGCCCTGCTCGCGAAAGCTCTCTGCGATGCTGGTCGCCAACATAGCACCATGCATACGCCGCAGGGGCGGATTGTCAGCAGGCACTGCGACCACCACAGCCCGCTTCAGGCCCTCCTTGCCAAGGATATTCTCTACGAACTCCTTTACTTCACGGCCGCGTTCACCGATCAATGCCACAACCGTGACATCGGCATTGGTGTAGCGTGTCATCATCCCCAGTAACACGCTCTTCCCGACGCCGGAACCGGCGAACAGTCCCAAACGCTGGCCGCGTCCGACACTGAGAAGGGCGTTGATGGCGCGGACTCCCACATCCAGAGGTTCACGGATCGGGGTTCTCGCAAGGGGATTGAATGATGTACCGGTCAACGGGCGTCGCTCATCGTTGTGAATAGGACCGAGTCCGTCCAAGGGTTTGCCGGCACCATCAATGACGCGTCCGAGAAGTTGTTCTCCGACAACCGCCTCACACACCCGCCCTGTCGGGATAACTCTGGCCCCCTGCTCCAGACCCTGGATGTCACCGGTCGGCATCAGATAGAGACTCTCCTCACCAAATCCGACAACCTCCGCTTCGATATGGGTTCCGTTACTGCTCACCACATCACACTGACCGCCAATGGCGGCACGGCAACCGATTGCCTCCAGCGTCAATCCGACCATACGGGTCAGGCGACCCTCTACCACCAAGCCGCGATCGCCCCCCAGGCGGTCCTGGTACTGACGCAGCCGTTCCGCCAAGTTTGCCTGAAGCTGGGGTCCAATCGAATCTGTTGTCATTGAAGATCACTCATTTTGACTGTCTACTGCACGGGCACCCGCCAGCAACGGGGCAATAAGCGTGGTAAGCCGTGATTCCAGGGTACCGTCGATCTGCGATGTGTCAGTCACGACCTTGCACCCGCCACGATTGATGACCGGGTCCTCGATCAGACTCCAACCCACTTCGTTATCCCCCAACGCATAGACTTCACGAATCAGTTCTGCATCCTCCGGATGGAGCAGCAGGCGGACATTACTGGAAGAGACAGGCAAAACAGAGAGCGCTTCACGGACCACACCGACGATCAGATTCGGGTCACTCTTCACCTCACGTCGCAGGAGCTGCTTGACAATTGCGATAACCAGACTCAACAATTCCTTCTCGACTTGGTCATCCAGATCCCGCAGTGGCTGTTCGAAATGGGAAAGCAGCTTGTTCAGGTGAGCGGTGTAGTGTTGGATATCGCGTTTGGCCTGTGCCAGTCCCTCCTTGTGACCGAATTCAAAGCCCTCTTGTTTTCCTTTCTCGAAGCCCTCCTCATAGGCCTGTTTTTGAAGCTGTTCCAGTTCACCAGCCGTGGGAGGCGCTCCAGGTGGTTGCAGGGTTCGCGGCGTCCCCACTTTACCGTCACTCATTTCCGGCGGCAGCCACTGCATGACCTGATCTAGGCCGGAGTCCTTGTCTGCTTTAGACGAACTCTTCACCACCGCCTCCGAGCATTATCTCACCGGCATCCGCCAGACGGCGCGCTACCACCAGTATCTCTTTCTGGGCGGCTTCGACATCGCTCAGCTTGGCGGGCGCGGCTGCCTCGAGATCATCCTTCAACATTTCAGCCGCACGTTTGGACATATTCTTGAAGATCTTCTCTTTCAACACTTCATCGGCACCGCGCAGTGCCAACAGCAGCTGCTCCGTACTGACTTCACGCAACAAGCTCTGGATACCGCGATCATCCACATCGATGAGATTCTCAAAGACGAACATGTTGTCCTGAAGCTCTTGTCCCAGGTCACTATCGACTTCGATAATCTCTTCCATCAATTTGCTTTCCACCGCACCATCGAGCATGTTGAGTATTTCTGCGGCTGTTTTCACACCACCTAAACTGGATGATTTAACATTGGTAGCGCCGGAAAACTGTTTCTCAAGAATCTCATCGAGTTCTTGCAGTGCTGCTGGCTGAATGCCATCCAAGGTTGCAATCCGCATGATTACATCCGTACGCACCCGCTCAGGAAACTGGCTGACAACCTGGGCCGCCTGATCCGATTCCAGAAATGAGAGTACGATGGCGATGATTTGCGGATGTTCGAGACGGATAAGTTCTGCGATTCCCCTGGGATCCATCCACTTGAGTTGTTCAAGCCCCTTGCTATTACGTCCAAGCAGGATTCTGTCTATCACACCCCCCGCCTTGTCTTCACCCAGCGCGCTGTTCAGCATGGTGCGGATATATTCGTCGGAGCCAAGCCCCAGTGCCGTCTGCTTCTCCAGGGTCGAGACAAAGTGGCGCATCACGCCTTCCATCTGATCGGTGGAGACATCGGTCAAAGTCGCCATGGCCAGGCCGACATCCTGCACCTCTTTCGGACCCATATGCCGTAGCAGTTCAGCGGCATCCTTCTCCCCGAGAGCCAGTAACAGAATGGCTGCACGCTCGACGCCGCCGATTCTAGCGACTTCGCTATCTACTTCGGTTGTAACCTGTTGGGTCTCAGCCACCTGATTATCTGCCATCTTCTGCAATCCACTTCCGAACGACCTGCGCCACCCGCTTCGGATCTTCCTCGATCATGTTTCGTGCGGCATCCAGGGTCTTCTCATAACTGCGAGGTCCCGGGAGATGCAGGGAAGCATCATCCTCGGTCAGAGCACCCATCATACCACCAGGTTCGCCTGCAGCACCCCCTTCAAGGCTGCCGGTTGCACCACCTGCAGCCGCAGCAACGCCTTCAGGCATGGGGCTGATGGCGACCTGTCTGGTGAGGCGGGTCATGGTTGGTTTCAATACTACAAAGACTAGTAGCAAGAACAACAAAACACCACCAACCTGCCGCACCGTATCCCAAAACCATGCCTCCTCCCACATCGGAGCTTCGGGTAATGGTTCCGGTGGTGCCGGCACATAGAAGGCTTCATCGACAACCTGAACACTATCGCCGCGCTGGAGATCGTAACCGATCGCCTCCTTCACCAGAGTGGAGATCCGGGTAATCTCTTCCGCAGTCCGTTCTATCATTTCGACAGTTCCATCCTCCGCGGTCCGGTAACGATGATTGATAACCACGGCTACGGAAAGCCGACGCAGACGACTGGTAGGCAGTCGAGTATGGCTGATCGTCTTGTCCAACTCATAATTTCGGGTTGCCCGTTTACTGGTGTTGACGGGTGTGCCGCCGCCATCAGCGGCAGCACCGCCGGCTGCGACTTGAGGCGAGGTTGCGGCTGCCGGCGGTTGATTGGTTAAGGCGCCAGGTACACCCTGGACCTCATTCAATAGAGATTGCTGTTCATTGACCTGTTCCGACCGCAGCGCAGTGGCATCCGGATTAAAATACTCCTGGGTTTTTTCGACATAGGTGAAATCGACGTCCGCGGTGACCTCCGCACGCAGGTTTTCTCGACCCACCATGGGCGCCAGGATATCCTCGATACGCTGTTTGTAGTGATTCTCCAGCTCCCGCGTGTACTCAAACTGGCTTGTAGTCAACACCATTTCCCGCGAGTCATCCTTGCTGCTCAATAAACGGCCTTTATGATCGACCACCGTGACCTTGGAGACGTCCAGTTCCGGCACGCTTGATGCGACGAGGTGAGTAATGGCATCGACCTGCCCCTTCTCAAGGCTACGTCCGGAATAGAGTTTCAGCACCACCGATGCACTGGGAAATTTACGCTTGCGGACAAATACAGACTGCTTCGGATTCGCTAAATGGACCCTTGCGCTCTCGACACTGGTCAGGGTCATGATGGTGCGGGCCAGTTCACCTTCTATGGCACGTTGATAGCGAGCCGATTCGACCAGACGACTGGTGGAAAACCCGGTATCCTCCTGCATCAATTCAAAGCCGGCGGAACCCGATTGCGGCAATCCCTGGCCGGCAAGTTTCATCCGCGCATCCTGCAGTTTACTGGAGGGAACCATTATGATGCCGTTGCTTTGATCGATCTCATATTTGATACCGGCCTGCTGCAACGCTTGAGCTATCTCGACAGCGTCCTTGTGGGCAAGATTTCCGTACAGCGGGCTGTAGCTGGGTTTCTGAGTCCAAAGCACCACTGCCACGCCCAATGCGACACTTGCGGCAAATCCCACCATCACAGCAATCACACGCAAAGTGGGATTATCCTGAAGTCTATGCTTTACCTGAATCTCAGTATTTGTCTCGGTTGCTGTCGTTGCCATTTTTTGCCTTCTTTATTAGAAACTTAGATCGGCATATTCATTACGTCTTTGTACGCTTCGACGAGTTTGTTGCGTACCTGCACCATGGCCTCGAAGGAGAGACTCGACTTCTGGGCCGCAATCATCACCTGGGCCAGATCCATCTCGCCCTCACCACTCTCAAACGCGGTGCGCAATGCACTGGCCTCCTTTTGCGCGGAATTGACATGGTCGATGGACTGTTTCAGGAGTTCACCGAAATCCGCCCCATCGCTCTCAGATGGCCGGGATGATTTATCGGTTGCCTGGGCAGCCATCACCCGCATCTGAGCCAGGACTTGATCAATGTTCATACTGTTACTCATCGTACCCTTCCCATTAAATCAGCTACTCGCCTTTTCCACGCAGTTTTCATACCATGTCAACCCGGTATGGTGACACCGGCATCACGCATACGCGCGATCTTGTAGCGCAATGTACGTTCACTGATGCCAAGGCGGCTGGCGACCGCCTTGCGGCTGCCACGTCCCTCTTCCAATGCATCCAGAATCATCTGTTCCTCCACAGAGCGAAGATCCTCAGGCAGGCGACCCGGATTCGAACGCTGTGATACCTGTACAGTCTTAGATTCCGCACCTTCGCTCTCGAAACAGAGTTCATCGGTATCTATCACACCATCGCTATCGAGAATGAGCGCCCGCTGCATCAGGTTATCGAGTTCGCGCACATTACCCGGCCATGTGTGGGCAAGCAGGGATTGTTTGGCCTCATCGCTCAAGCTCGGCAACGCCTGCCCGGCTCTGAGATTCTGCTGTAGAAGATGACGCGCCAAGGGAAGAATATCCCGTTGACGTTCCCGCAATGGCGGCAGACTCAGGGGAAAAACATTTAATCGATAGAAAAGATCCTCCCTGAATCGGCCAGCTGACACCTCTTCACGCAATTTGCGGTTGGTGGTCGCCAGAACTCTGACATCCAACTCAATCAGCTTGCGACCACCCAGACGCTCAAGCTCCTTCTCCTGCAGGACACGCAGCAGTTTTGCCTGCAGTGCCAGGCTCATTTCTGAAATCTCGTCGAGCAACAGGGTGCCAGCCTGTGCTTGTTCGAATTTTCCGGCCGTTGCCTGATAGGCACCGGTAAAGGCGCCCTTCTCATAACCGAAGAGTACTGCTTCAAGCATATTTTCCGGAATCGCGGCACAGTTGATGGCCACAAATGGACCCTCGGCACGCGTCGAGTGCTGGTGGATATAGCGGGCGAACACCTCTTTACCCGTACCGCTCTCCCCATGCAGCAGCACCGTGGCATCACTGCCGGCAACGCGAAGCGCCAGATCGAGTACTTCGCGACTTCGCAAATCCTCCGCAACGGGACCATCCATGACAGGTCCAACAACCGTTCGGATGTGGCTTGCGACTTTACTGACCAGCACTTCCGCCTCGAATGGCTTTGTCAGATAATCTACGGCGCCGTCATGCATTGCCATGACAGCTTTTTCGATGGTGCCGTAAGCTGTCATCAGCAACACAGGCAAATCAGTGTGACGCTCCCTGATCTTGCGTAATAGAGTGTGCCCATCCATGGGATGCATCTGCACATCGCTTACTACCATACCGACAGATCTCTGCTGCAGTAGATTTAATGCCGCACCGCCCTCGTCGGCAACACAGATCGGGTAACCGGCAAGTTCCAGTGTGTCACTCAATGCCTCCCTAAGTGCGGGATCATCTTCAACAATCAGCACCGTCGCTAAACTCATGACAGGCTCCTCATCACATCATAATGTTCTGAAACAGATCTTCGTTCACCCGTTACCCCTGAAGCCAGATCGATCTTTCTCAAGGCCAGCGGGAAACGAAGATGAAACAGGGCGCCGCCGCTATCCGATTGCCTGCTGGATATCTCTCCGCCATGATTCAGCACCAAATTCTGGACTACAGCCAATCCCAGGCCCGTGCCGGCGCTGCGTGTTGTAAAAAACGGATCGAAAATGCGTTGATGCAGATCGTCCGGTATACCGTGACCGTTATCGGCCACATCCAACTCGATTTCGGATCCGACACGCAATGAAAGACGGATCTGGCTGGCACCCTGTTGAACGGCATTTTCGAGCAGATTGTTCAATAGTCCCTGAAGCGCATCTGCGCGACCGATCATAATGGCCCGTTCCTGACTCTGGTCTTCAATCAACAACTGCACGTTGGTATCGGCCAACTCCTGTTCGACGGATGCAGAGAATGTTTTCAGCAATTTGCCCAGGGAAAGACGGGATTCACCTGCATCTCCCCCCCGCGCGAACAACAGAATGTCATGTATTTGACGTTCCATATGCCGCAGCCTGTCACGCAGTTTGTCGGTAAACTGATGGCGCTTCTGAGGATCAAGATCATCACCGGCAAGATGGGAGACATAGAGCAGAGCGGTACTCAATGGTGTACGCATCTGGTGTGCCAGTTGAGCCGACATCTCTCCCATCGCGGTCAACCGTTCGCGTCGATTCAGCCGTTCTTGAAGACGACGGGTTTCAGTGACATCGAGCAAAACAAGGATACGTCCCGGCGTCTGTTCCAGCTGGCTGGAGGAGAGCGTAAGCAGTCGCCCGCTGCGCAGCCTTAGCTCGCTACCTGAGATATCACCGGTCAAAACATTGGCGCGCATGACTTCCGGCCACGCATCATACTCGTTTAGGCTACCGAGCAGCTTCAGGGCAGTCGGATTGAACTCGCGGACCCGCTCTTCACCATCCAGCACAATGACTGCCGCAGGCAAGGTTTCAAGCAGTCTCTCGAGGCGATCCGCTAACCTTTCCTTCTCTGCGAGCTGTACCATACGCTCACTGCGGGCGGCAGCAAGTTCCTGGTTCAATTCAAGAACTTGTTGTTGTAACTGCTGGTAGGAGCCGGTTAGCTCTTCAGAGAGCTGATTAAACAACTTGAACGCAGATTCCAGGGCGTGCTGTCTATCGGCAAGAGATGGCTTGGGTGACACGTATATTGGCCTCTGTTGTCAATTGAGCTTACTCACTGACATTAATGCAATATGTGTGCCTAAATATCTTTTTCTTTTATTTCATATAGTTATAAAGAGTGATTTGACAGTGCGTCAAATTCCTGGCGACTCTGTTTGGCGCTGGAGGCCATATTTACGTAACTTTTCCACCAGTGTCGTACGCCGCATGTGCAACCGCTTGGCGGCATGCGCGACAATTCCGTCCGATTCATCCAGAGCCTGCTGGATCAGGCTCTGTTCCAGTGAGTTCAGATGCGCCTTAAGATCAAGCCCATCGTTAGGCAGGCGCGGGGCATTCATGGTGGTCCCCGGCTCCCCACCCTCGAGAGTGACTTGCGGGAGTTGCGCCAGCTCCTGTAGATCGCCGGTGGGCCGAAACTTGTCCGGCAGATCGACCACGTCGACAACTCCATAGGGATGTAAAATTGCAAGGCGCTCAATAAGATTGGCCAGTTCCCTGACATTACCCGGCCAGCGGTAGTGGCTCAGGGCTGCAATCGCCGCTGGCGTCAATCTGACCGAACCCCGCTTCTCATTTTCTATGCGGTGGATCAGATCGTTCACCAATACGGGAATATCTTCAACACGGTCCCGCAGCGGTGGCATCTCGATTGGAAATACATTCAATCGATAGAACAGATCTTCGCGGAAATCCCCGCTCCTGATCGCCTCTTCGAGATTTCGATGGGTGGCGGCTATGATACGGACATTACAAGCCATGGTTTTGTTACTGCCAACCCGCTCAAAGGTTCTCTCCTGCAAAACCCGTAGCAACTTCACCTGCATCGGCATACTCATATCGCCGATTTCGTCGAGGAACAGAGTACCGCCCTCGGCCATCTCGAATCGTCCTTGACGGGCACTGATGGCACCGGTAAAGGCCCCTTTCTCATGCCCAAACAACTCACTTTCGAGTAGATCAGCGGGGATCGCGCCACAATTTACAGGGACAAAGGGCTTGCCACGCCTCACCGAGTGAAAATGGAGTTTGCGGGCGACAACCTCTTTGCCTGTACCGGACTCACCCAGTATCAATACCGTTGCCTCTGAATCAGCGACCTGCTCAATCATTTTATTGACCCGCCTGGTCGCCCTGCTGCTGCCTGACAAGCTGCGGAAAAGTTCAACCGGGCGAGAGGTCTGTACGTCAGACGTTTTTAACTCTTGATAGACCTGGGCCTTGTGTATCAATGCCATCAGGTCGTCATAAACGCTCGGTAATTTGACGTTACCGAGTACATTGTCACAGCCTTCGAGTTTTTCCGGTAGGCCGCTGTGCTCATCGTATAGCTGAAAGGCAGGCATGCCGGGAAATTTTTCCTGCAGTTTCCGTGCAATCTCCAACTGCCGATCCAATTCCAGATCGATACCGATAAAAAGCGCCATACATGCGACTCCCTTGTCTATCGAAGGCAATTCAATTTCCGACAGTTCCGAGACGACTCGCAGATCGCCCTCGACAAAACCGATGACATTTTTCAGATAGTTCTGCCGTTCAGAATTCTGATCGATTAAATAGACGCAAAGATTTGGAAACACTGGACCATCTGTAGCTATCGTTTGACCCATTAATCAAATCCGTTTGACATGGCATAAATACAACGTGATTTCAGCGAAGTTAAGCAGTAATCTTGTAAAATGTCAAAATTTCGTCGATCCAATATTTTTATTTAATTACTTTCACTAACATATTGTAATTATTATAGGTTAGTTTATATTTTATATATAACCACAGGGAATCACTGGTTAAGCTTAGGTTTGCTGACTGTTTCAACTTTATCTTCTTATGTACCGATCCACGGTGACGGTTGAGCAGTGCCGTTGACCCGTTAACCGAATCTTGTGCTATCAGATTAATCTATATCTGCCGAGAAAATCCTATAGACAGATGAGTGATCATGATATGGTTTTCCCAATAAATCTGGGTATATACTCTACTTTGTACAGGTTGAATCTAAGACTTTTCCATGGCTAAACTCACCCTCTCCTTCAAAGGTCGTGTTATTGATGTCTTTCACATCGAGAGTGACAAGACCGAAATCGGGCGCAATGATGATTGCACCATCCCGATCGATAGTCTTGCCATAGCCCCTATCCAGGCGGTTATCACACGCAATGACGACCAAAGCTATCTACTCCAGGCACAGGAGGAGGCGTTTCCTGTCCTGGTCAACCATGAAAAGACTGAGGAGACCACCCTCAACCATGGTGATGTGATACAGGTTGGGAAGCATACATTGTCTTTTGCGGAAGATGTTATGGACCTCAGTGCCGATCTGGGCCCGATTCCTGCCAACGATCAGTTGCCGGAAGAGGATGAGACGGTCGAAAATGATGAGTCGCAATCCAAGTCAGGCGTACTGCAAATTATGAATGGTGATAATTTCGGAAGGATTATTCCATTGAAGCGGAATATGACCCGGATCGGCCATGCGGGTGGCGATTGCGCAATGATCGCGAGAAGAGAGGATGGCTATTTTATTACCTTTCTCGAAGGTCCCAATCCTCCCCGCATCAACCGTAAACCCATCGGCAACCAGGCCCAGCTATTGGCAGATGGAGATATCATCGATGTGGGCGGCACGCAAATGCAGTTTCATGATTAGGAAACGATATGAACGAACCAGATCCAAAAGAGCGTCGGCGTTTCCATCGCATACTCTTCGATGCACCCGCGACAATCATCAGGCAACAACACTCCTATCCCACTTCTCTGATAGATATCTCACTCAAAGGCGCACTGCTCAAGAGACCTGCCGACTGGCCTGGTGAGTCAGGGGATGAGGTCGTCATTGAGGTGATGCTCAACCACGTTGATGCCGTAATTTCCATGCATGCGCTCTGTGCCCACGAAGAGAGCCAACACATAGGGGTATTGTGCAGAGAGATCGATATGGAGAGTATCATGCTGTTGCGCCGCCTGATCGAATTGAATATCGCAGATGAAGAGCAGTTGCAGCGGGACCTGGAAGCGCTGGGTTAAAACAGCCAACAGGCCTGATTTTATGCCCCGCCCGGTCTAAAAAACCGAATCACCTAGTCGCCCTCTGCATCCTTCTTATCCCGTTTGCGTTGTAGGAAAGCCGTCAACGCCACCGCACCAAACAGCGCATAGTAGATGGCATCACTGCGCTCAGCGCCAAAAAAGAGCGCACCATAACCGCCAATCGCTGCACCTATCCCACCAAAAGCCAAACCCCGCATGACCCGGCATAATGTGCAGTTTCGGTTATCCGCGTATGCCATCAGTTCAACAGTGTCTTGATACAGTCGAGATAGGCTTGTTCATCAGGCGTCCTGTTTGCGGACTGCGCCTCCCATAATATCCGCCCAAGACACTCCATCAGCTGATGCTCCGCCTCATGTGCTTCTCCCTTGCGTTGACAAAGGCGCTGATAGCACTCGCTGATGCCTACCGGCCGATCCGTTGAGATCTGCTCCAACAGGCTGATATGCATCGCCATGTGCAGAAACGGATTACCTTGTCCGTCATCAGCGTGAAATTCCTGCAACAGAAATCTCTCACTGTCGTTCAACATTTCATGGTATTCAGGATGTTCAACTATCACGCTGACGACCATCTTCTCCAGCGGTTCTGTGTCTTCGCCTGCCAGATGCTTCCGCCATGCCTCAAAAAAGACCCGGCGCAATTGATTTCTGTCACCGCTGATCATATTCAACAGTTTCAAGGCTGTGTGGCATGCCTTGCGAACTTCTCCAGCGCTCCGGTAACCTTGCCCTTGACCTTAGGTCTGTCGTTGATGGTAAATCTATTGAAAATATGATCAGGGCTGTTGTAGCTCAACCAGACCTTACCTTCCGCGTCTTGCCAGACCAAAGCCTTCAAGGGCAGATCTATACCGACACGCTGATCACTCGTCATCAATGCCGTGCCGACCTTGGGGCTGCCGAAGATTATCAATTGCGTGGGGCGTAAAGACTTCCCCACCTTTGCCGCACCGACAGCGTGATCGATTCGGTTAAACACCTTCAATCCAGCCTCTGTTGCTGCCGCAGCAAAGCGGTCAGCGGTCTTTTCTACATTGAATTGGCTTTGAACGTTTATCAGTCCCGTGTCCGCTTCTGCCATAGAGGCAGGCACAAACAACATAAAAACCATGAATAAAAAGGTCGTTTTTATCATCGTCATCTCCTTTAACAAGCCTGAAGTATCGAGCAAGCTACAATTCAGGCGGGATTTTATACACTCTTATCTCGATATTCACACAGGTCTTCGATGATACAGCTCCCGCATCGAGGCTTGCGTGCTATACAAGTATATCGTCCATGTAATATCAGCCAATGATGCGCATCTTGCAAGAATGGCTGCGGTATATAACGTAAAAGCTTCTTTTCAACTTCCAATGGCGTCTTGCCCGGCGCCAGATGGGTTCGATTGGCAACCCGAAAAATATGGGTATCCACCGCCATGGTGGGTTGACCAAAGGCAGTATTCAAGACAACGTTGGCTGTCTTTCGACCCACGCCCGGCAATCCCTCCAGTGCTTTACGCGTATCCGGCACTTCGCCACCATATTCATCGATCAGAATACGGCATGTTTGTACTATATTGCCGGCTTTACTGTTGAACAACCCTATGGTTCTGATATAGCGCTTTAGCCCCTCCACACCGAGTGCGAGAATCTTCTCAGGTGTGTTTGCCAGCGGAAACAGCCGTTGCGTCGCTTTATTCACACTCTTATCGGTTGCCTGTGCCGACAAGATCACAGCCACAAGCAGTTCGAAAGGTGTTTTGTAGTTTAGTTCAGTGGTGGGATTGGGATTGTTCGTCTGCAATCGCTCAAAGATTGCCTGGCGTTTCAGTTTATTCATAGGAAATTCTTGCGAGTGTTACTGACTGTTTCGGATATTGGATGCCAAGCTTGGGGCGCGAGGGATAGCTACATGCATAGACCGCGATTTCAACAACTATAAACCCGGCAATTTAATGGATTGTCGGGTTAACGACATATCATTATTCTAAACATGAGGCTTAACCCGCCTTCGGCGCTGCATCCTTTATATCCTGACTCACTTGATCGGAAAACTTCTTGAAGTTTTCTCTGAACATACCTGCAAGCTTCATCGCCTGGGCATCGTAAGCCGCTTGATCTTTCCATGTATCTCTCGGAAACAGTACATCAACGGGAACATCCGGTACCTGAGTTGGTATTTCGACCCTGAAAATCGGGTCCTTGCGCATGGGTACGTCGTCGAGTTTTCCATCCAGCACTGCATTTACCATGGCACGGGTATGAGGAATCTGCATGCGACTGCCTACGCCATAGGGCCCACCTGTCCAGCCGGTATTGATCAACCAGACATTCGACTTATGCTCGTCAATCCGTTTGCCGAGAAGTTCCGCATATCGCTGGGGGTGGAGTGGCATGAAGGGCGCCCCGTAGCAGGCACTGAAGACAGGTGATGGTTCGGTGACCCCTTTCTCCGTTCCGGCTACCCTGGCCGTATAGCCTGATATAAAATGGTACATTGCCTGAGCGGAGTTGAGCCTGGAGACGGGCGGCAATACGCCAAAAGCGTCCGCCGTGAGCATAATCACCTTATCCGGATGGCCGCCCAAACCGTCCAGGGTGGCGTTCGGAATCGCACTGATGTGATAGGCGCCCCGGGTGTTTTCCGTCAAGGTGCCGTCATCCAGGTCGAGGCGGCGGGAATCGGCCATCATGGTGACGTTTTCCAGTATCGTGCCGAAGCGCATGGTCGTTGAGAAGATCTCAGGCTCATTCTCCGCCGACAGATTGATCAACTTTGCGTAACAGCCACCCTCGAAGTTGAATATACCATTAGCGCTCCAGCCATGTTCATCATCACCGATCAGGGTACGGCTGGCATCAGCAGAGAGGGTGGTTTTGCCGGTTCCGCTAAGACCGAAAAAGAGTGCGGTCTTGCCATTGGGACCGATATTGGCCGAACAGTGCATCGGTAGCACGTCCCGTTGCGGCATCAGGTAGTTCATCACGCTGAATATCGATTTTTTAATCTCTCCGGCATAGCTGGTACCGCCGATCAACACCAGTTTCTTGGAGAAATTAACGATGATGAATGTCTCGCTAACGGTGCCGTCCACTTCAGGTATGGCATGAAAACGGGGTACGTCAATCACAGTAAAGCCCGGTACGTGATTCGCGAATTCTTCACGCTCTGCCTGAATGAAGACGTTTCTGGCAAAGATATTATGCCATGCATTCTCTGTGATAATCCTAACCGGCAAGCGATAATCGGGATCGGCCCCTGCATAGCAGTCCTGCACATATACGTCCTTGTTTTGCAGATAGGACGCCAGGCGTCTGTGCAGATTGTCAAAGGCCTCTTCCGAAATGGGCTTATTGATATCGCCCCACCAGATATCCTTGCTGACTGACGGTTCGTCAACAATGAATTTGTCATTCGCCGACCGCCCGGTGTGGTGCCCTGTCCTGACTACCAGGGGACCGAGATGTGACAACTGACCTTCGTGACGAAAGATCGCCTGTTCCATCAGACTCGGGGTCGGCAAGTTCCAGTAGATGTCATTCAGGTTGTAAAGGCCATGGTTATCAAGACCGTGTGAACTATGGTTCACTCCTGCTGATTCACGCATTATCCTCAACTCCCCTTTCGCGTCTTATTAGTGTTACCGACTATAGCAAGCCTGAACTCGCTTGTTCCAGCCTCCTGATGTAGTCTCCCCTCATGGTGAAACAGAAAAGCAGCGCATTCAGTATACGTCGACTCAATCCGTTCAATGGCGTGTTGCAGGTATTCAGCACTGAAAATGCCCGTGCATTGAGCAGCAACGGTGTTCTCTGGGAGATCCAGGTTCTGAGCGACACACCCCAGGGCCTTTGGGCCAATATGCCATTCAGCGGCAGGGAGTTCTACACCTTCGGACGCTGGACACCCGGATCGGGTCTGCAGCAAGTTCCTGTTAATCCGCTATTTAATGTCCGTGACATGATCGCTTCTGCGGAACAACTGATCACTGCCCTGTCTCCTATCATCGACGATCTCCCCTTTCCCGCGGCAGATATCTATGAGCAGTGGCTACTGGACGATCAGAGTCTCGCACCTGTTGCACTTTTGGCCTCCTGTCGCAAAGCGGATGAGATGAGACAATTGGATAGCGCCAAGTGGATCGCCGCCGAACGGGGTGATTTCTCTTTCATCTCTGCGCGATTATTGGAAAAAGACCAACCTAACGACGATGGCTATAATCCCCGGGTGCATGCATCGATCCTGGAGGCATTGGTCCGGCACCGTGCTGGGCAGCACCACAGACGAGCCTGGTTCAAACACAACCCGGACGGTACATACAGTCCTTGTAACGAGAACGCTCCCGTGTTGATTCCAAGGACTTTTCCGGAGCTACCCATCACGGAGGTTTGGGAGAATGATGAGGATCGTCTTTTGGTAGCCGACTATGTCGCCTGGAGGGCGCCACAACTGTTGCAGTTGCGGGGGCTCAGCCCTAAGACCCGTGAACGCCTCGAGCGTATTGCCGTATTGCAGGCTGAAGTTATCGAGCGCCTGTGGCGACTCTATCCGGAAATACACAATAAAGACCTGTTGAATAGTGCGCGGGTGGAAGCAAAAATCCGCTCTTCAAACCGGAAATGAGTCTATGAAGTACATCAATCAGTCAAATCAGTTAAATCAACCGGACGGTGGTCTCGGGATTCTACTGATCAACCTCGGTACGCCTGATGCCCCGACACCTGTGGCGGTGCGCCGATATCTGGCGGAATTCCTGAGCGATCCACGCGTGGTGGCGATCCCGAAACTGATCTGGCAAATAATACTCCACGGCGTCGTATTGCGGGTCAGGCCGAAAAGAAAGGCCGAGGATTACAAGCGCATCTGGACGGAGGATGGTTCTCCGCTGCTGGCCATTTCTAATAGGCAACAGGCTGCATTGACCAAAATATTGTCGTCACGCCTGCAGGGGACAATCCACGTATCATTGGCGATGCGCTACGGAAATCCTTCCATCACCAGCGTTTTGCAGGAATTGCGTCAGAAGAATGTGCAGCGCCTGCTGGTGTTTCCCCTCTATCCGCAGTATTCAGCAACCACTACCGCTTCCATCTTCGATGCCGTGACAGGTGAACTGCAGCGTTGGCGCCGGATACCTGAACTGCGCTTCATACAGCGTTACCACGACCATCCCGACTATATCCGGGTATTGAGTGAGAGCATTCGCAATTATCGTCAACAGGCAGGTGAGGCAAAAAAGCTGTTGTTCTCTTTTCACGGCATCCCCAAGGACTATTACCAGGCCGGTGACCCCTACCCGGACGAGTGCCATGCCACGGCAAAGCGGGTTGTGGAGCACCTGGAACTCGACAAGGATCAATGGTATCTGGCCTTTCAGTCGCGCTTCGGCGCCCAGGAATGGGTCAAACCCTATACCATGGAGACCTTGAAGCAGTGGGGTGCGGAAGGTGTAGAGAGTGTCCAGGTGGTCTGTCCTGCCTTCTCCGCCGATTGTCTGGAGACGCTTGAGGAGATCGCCGAAGAGAACCGGGAGGCTTTCCTCCAGGCCGGAGGTAAAAAATATGCCTACATACCGGCTCTGAATGATGCACCGGAGCATATGAATATGCTTGCTGACCTGATATGTAAACATGCCTCGGGATGGCCTGAAGCAGAATCGATTCCGGAGGATAAACGCTGATGGCGAAACACCCACATCCGGTTGATATCAAGGTGCACCAGAAGAGCCGTTTCCTGGATATCGCATTTGACGATGGCAGCCATTTCTCACTTCCGTGTGAATACCTGCGGGTCTATTCACCCTCCGCCGAGACGCGGGGCCACAGTCCGGCCACGGCAAAACTGGAACGTGGCAAAGAGATGGTAAGCATAACCCGGGTGGAACCTGTCGGTCAGTATGCAATCAAGATCCATTTTGATGACGGCCACAACTCAGGACTCTACGATTGGCGCTATCTCTATAATCTGGGTAAACACCACGATGAACTTTGGCAGGCCTATCTGGACAAGCTCAAGGCTGTTGGCTATCGGCGCAAGGACCCTGAGCTGGCGCCTCCGGATGTCGATGCCTGAGTCAGCCGGTGCGGCAAGCGGCACACTGCACCTCATATTACCCTAGGGCTGGGCTTGCCGCGCCGTACCCTGATTTAGCGAGGACCTTTGCAGGATGCAATTCCCTGCTGGCTAAAGGTGAAAACAGACTGCAATTCCAATTCGCTTCGGATTAGATGTTTGATTAATGATCTGGCTCAATCGACAATCAAAATGAAGTCGTACACGCCATAGCTAAATTAGCTACACTATTCATGTACTGCAGGGTCGCAGATCGATGCCCTGCCGTTGATCCTCAGATACAACAAACGGCCCAACATAATACTGGGGGGATTTGTATAAATGGAAGAGTCACTGCAGCGCTTGCTCGATGCTGAAACCAAAGCGCAACATATTCATAACAAAGCCGAGGAGATGCGAGAACGCATGATCCAGGAGGCTTTGCAAGAGGCAAAGACAAAAGAGGAACATTTCGAGGCGCGTATTCCCGAACTGCACCATAGTTTCATGGAGAAGGCGGAAAGCCGCGCTGAACAGACCATCGCGGAATTAAAAAAGCGTTTCAATGAACGCCATGCCCAACTGCGCGAATATGCCGAAGCTCGGGAGGATGACGCATTGGAAGCAGCCTTCACCGTACTGATCGATCCCACGGCAGATGAAGATTGAACCGATCTGATGAGTTCGAATAGGGATCAGGCCTATCTAAAAACCCGTGTCGGCGTACTCTCGGCGCGTCTGCTCGACGCCGACGAGATCGAACGCCTGAAGCAGATGTCTCTCAGGCAACTTGGCGATGCCTTCGATCTGCAGCCCATTTTTGAGGAATCCATAGACAAGCGGCAAAGGATTCGTTTGGTCGAACAAGCCCTGCTGCAGCGACTGATGAACGAGCTGTCTGTGCTCCTGCGCCCTCTCAGCGGCCGTTCCCGCGGGTTGATGCTCTATTGGCCGAGAAAGTTCGAACTCTATAACCTGAAAACCCTGATCCGGGGTAAATTGAACAGCCTCGGGATGGAGGAGATTCGGGACAATCTGTTTGAGATGCCGGAGAACATCCGCCTACCTCACGAGTCTCTGCTGCAAGCGGAAAATGTGCTTGAGATGTTACGCCAGCTCGACCAGGGACCCTACGCCCTGATTGCCAGACAGGCGCGTAACGTATTTGAGGAACAACACGAAAACTTTTCCCTTGACGCCGCCATCGATCGACTCTACTACACTGGCATGCTGCGCCACGCCAATATCACGGACAGCATCGATAAGCGCGGCCTGAAGAAGGTGATCGGTATCATGGTCGATCGGCAAAATATCCTGTGGCTGCTGCGTTACCGGCTGGTCTATCGTTTCGCCCCCAGCGAGGCCTACTACCTGTTGATTCCCTACGGCGGGAGACTCCAGCGTGAAAAGCTGATGGAACTGGCCAATCTGGAAGGACTGGAAACCATCATAGAACACCTTCCCGCCCCTTTTAAGGCAATCCTTTCGAATTCGGCGAACATCACCCAGGTACGCCAGCGACTCGATCACATCGTCTCTGACGAATTACATAAATTGATGCACCACAGCCCCGACGCAGTGGTCTCCGCACTCAGCTACTTGATCATTCGCGACATGGACCTGATGAAACTCTACGCCATTATTCAGAGCAAGCTGATGCAGATGGATGGGGCTATCCTGAACGAGGCGGTACCCGGTAACCCCTTGCAGAAGGAAGCAACGGAGGGCGGCCATGTTTAGCCCGCTGCCGATGAAACACATCAGTCTGCAAGTGCTCACTGAGGATCTGCCAAATGCTTCGATGATCCTGGCCGCTCTCAACAGTTTCAGTCCGGACAATCGCCCCTATGCCGAGCAGGCACTGCCCGACGTTCCCGGTCAACGCTTTCGTGAGTTTTATGCGCAAGCCAAGGCGCGAATGGATAAGATCGCCTCCCAAGTCGGATTCTCACCCGAGACACTCTCCGGTGAGGCCACCCCAATCTCCGAACAGGAGCTCGAAGAGATCAACCATTGGCTGGGGAAGGCATGGGAGAGCTGTTCCGATTTTGAAGAGACCCGGCGTCGCCAGTTGGAGGAGCGACGCAGTATCGATCAACTGGAAACCACTCTGGCCAACTTCCGTAATCTGCACATCGATCTGGGCCAGCTTCAGGGCGACAAGCAGTTTCTCAAGACCACCATCGGCATGGTCCATCGCACTCAGGTGAATCAACTGAAAGATGCGCTTGGACTCGATAACTATCTACTCTTTCCTTTCCATGAAAGTGAAAACGAGAGTCATGTCATCATCGTCGGTACAGGTGGCCGTGAAGGCTCTAAACTGAAATCAGTGCTCGATACCGCCGGTTTCAGACCACTCGATATTCCACCGGAGCTGCACGCTCAGCCTGAAACCGCCAAAACCCGTCTCATGCAACGCAGGGCATCGGTGGAAGAGGCAGCAGAATCGCTTGACCAGACGATCGCGGCCTGGAGCGAATCCTCCGACCGGGAGCTGCAGAAGGCGGCGCGGGTGCTCCATCTGGCAGCACCCTATGTAGCCCTGGGTGAGGCCGCACGCCATCGCGGCAACCTTTCCCGGTTGCAGGGGTGGGTTCCCGCCGAGGATATCAGCCAAGTGGAAAGCGCTCTACGGGAGAAGCTTCCCAATACCTTTGTGCTGGAGACCCGTGATCCGAAGCCGGAGGAGCGTAGTCTGGTACCTTCGGTGATGCGGCACAACCGGCTGCTCAGACCCTTCTCCTCACTGGTTATGCAATACGGTGTGCCCCGCTATGGCGAGGTCAATCCAACCCAACTCTTCGCCCTCACTTATATCCTGATGTTCGGCATGATGTTCGGCGACGTAGGACATGGCGCTGTCATCATCGCAGTCACTCTGCTGCTGCGGCGTAAACTTGGAAGCTTCACTCCCTTTGGCATCGCCGCCGGTCTCTCGTCGACCCTGTTCGGTTTTCTCTACGGCAGTATCTTTGGCTACGAACATGTCCTGCATGCGATCTGGATCGCGCCTCTCACCGATCCTCTCTATATGCTCAGCGTGGCACTGCTCTGGGGCGTCGGTTTCATTGTCCTGGTAACCCTGATCAATATCTTCAACCATATGATTGTCGGTGACCGTATCGGAGCCCTTTTCGGTGATAACGGTCTGCTCTCGCTGCTGCTCTATACCGGCCTGTTGGGAACGGGCTACAGCTTTTACAACAATGGCAGCGTCTCTCCCTTTTGGGGCACCCTTGCCATCCTTACCCTGATCGGCATCTTTGCACATAAACTGGTCGAGCAGGAAGCCGCGATTGGCGAGCGTATCCTGGTCGCCTTTATCGAGACCTTCGAGACGATTACCGGTTATGCATCCAACACCCTCTCTTTTCTGCGTGTCGCCGCCTTCAGTCTGAACCATGTGGCTTTGGCAATCGCGGTCTTCACCCTGGCCAACATGATGGGTGACACAGGCCATTGGATCACTGTAGTCCTGGGAAATATCTTTATCCTGGTCCTGGAGGGGCTGATCGTTGCCATCCAGGTATTGCGTCTCGAATTCTATGAAGGTTTCTCCCGCTTCTATTCGGGGGATGGGAAGGCGTTTAAGCCGTTGACTTTGTAATTTTGAATTGTGAATTTTGAATTGGGTGTGTGCGCTACGCGTACGCATGATTAAACAACCAGCTCGCGTTGCGAGCACCGAAATTCACAATTCAAAATTCAACTAATAAAGAGGAGCACATTATGTACTGGCTTATTGCAGTAATGACCCTGGGTATCGCCGGCATCATCATCACCGGCGTTATCATGGAGATGCAGCCGGCCAAGGTCAGCAGGCCATGGTTCAAACCGACGATCGGTATCAATCTGGTGGTCTTTGTTGCTGCCCAGGCGGCACTGATCTTTATGGGGGCCAACGAGGTCATGGCGGCCACTGAGGCTGTCGAAACAAGTGGAGAGATATCGATAGGACTCGGTCTTGGGATTATCGGCGTCGGCATACCCACTGCCCTCAGCACCATCGGCGCGGGTATTGCGGTGGGACCCATCGGCGCCGCATCGCTTGCCGTGCTGGCGGAGAAACCGGAGATCTTCGGACGCACACTGATCTACCTCGGCCTGGCGGAAGGTATCGCCATCTACGGCCTGGTAATGAGTATCCTGTTGCTGGATAAGATCTGAAAGTGCCGGATAAAGCAACTCGCAGCGTCAGAAAGATCTTTGTCGGCAGTCATGCCCTGACGGACGGCTTCCGCCTGATCGGATTTGAAACCCTCACGGAACCTGACAGCGACAGACTGGACGAATTGCTGAACCGACTACTTCAGGAACGACAGCGGGCGTTGCTGATCATCGAGCAATCTGTCAATCATGTCGGTTCCAAGCTGCTGGATCAGATCCGCAATGAGGGCGGACACGTCATTCTGTCCGAGGTCCCGTCGTTGCAGGATCCCGATGAATTCCATTCCGACCTGGACAGCCAACTGAAAAAACTGACCGGTGGTTAATAGAGGAGAACGACATTGAATCAGGTTGAAGCGCTTGAAAAAGCGATCCTTGAAAGGGCCGAGCTGATGGCCAACGAGTGTCAAAGCCGGGCCGAAGCGGGACGCAAGAATATCCTGCGTGAAGCCAGCGAGCGTCTTCATCTACGCGAGGAGAAGGAGACACTACTGGCCAAATCACTGGCGGACAGGGCCTATTTGCGCAAGGTTCAAGCGGATGAACTGAAGCTACACAGCAAGATGGACCATATGCGTTGGAACCTGGTACAGGTGGTGGTCGACCGTCTGCGACAGCGTATGCAGGCATTGACCAAGGACGAGACAAAATATCTCGAGCTGTTGAAGGACTTTCTGCAGCAGGCCGCGAAACAGATTGAGGAACAACGACTGCTGGTCTCGGTCAATGCTGAAGATCTGCGACGTCTGAAACCCCAATGGGATACCCTGACCTCCAACCTGGCAGCAGGCAAGATATTCGATCTGACCGAAGAGAGTATCGAAACCACAGGTGGTTGCCTGATTGCCACAGCTGACAAACGCATACAGATCGATCACACCTTCGAGGGCCGACTCACCCGCCTGGAGCGCAAGGTGCACCAGGCGCTGGTCGAAAGGCTGTTACCCCCTATCGGTGATGGACAGGCACTTTGACAATGAATCAAGAAAAAAGGAAAGGCACCATACAAGACATCAACGGCCCCATCGTCACCATCAGGCTTCCAGGTGTGCAAAACGGCGAGCAGGTACGTATCGGCAGCCTCGGTCTGTATGGTGAGGTTATCTCCCTTGAGGGTGAAGAGGCCCTCGCCCAGATCTACGAATCCACCGAAATGGTACGGCCCGGTGAACCGGTAGAGGGTCTGGGCCATCCCCTCTCGGTGGAACTTGGTCCAGGACTCATCGGCGGTATTTTCGACGGTGTGCAGCGTCCGCTGGAGGAGATGTTTCTCAAGGCGGGTGACCAGATCCCACGCGGTCTCAGCCCGCTACCCCTCGATCGCGAGAAACTATGGCACTTCGTACCGAGCGAAAATCTTGAACCCAATATGCCGATTATCGGCGGTGCCCGTCTCGGGGTGGTGCAGGAGACAGAGACCGTCGAACACCGCATCGTCGTACCGCCGAATATCGAAGGTGAATTGATCGAACTTGCCCCCGAGGGTGACTACAACCTGGAAGAGACCATCGCCCAGGTACGTAACCCTCAGGGACAGGTGCATCATCTCAAGCTCTACCATAGGTGGCCGGTACGCAAGCCCCGCCCATATCAGGGCCGGGATAACGGGGTCGAGCCATTGATCACCGGGCAACGTATTCTCGATACCTTCTTCCCCCTGCTCAAAGGAAGCAAATGTGCCGTACCCGGTCCCTTCGGCGCGGGCAAGACTGTCGTGCAGCATCAGGTCGCCCGTTGGGCCAATGCCGATATCGTCATCTATGTCGGTTGCGGTGAACGCGGAAACGAGTTGGTGGATGTGCTCGACAGCTTTCCCAAATTGAAAGACCCTTACAGTGGCAGACCCCTGATGGATCGCACCCTGCTCATCGCAAACACCTCCAACATGCCGGTGGTGGCCCGCGAGGCATCGATCTATGTCGGCATCACCATTGCCGAGTACTATCGGGATCAGGGATACGACGTGGTCATGCTGGCCGACTCGACCAGCCGCTGGGCCGAGGCCCTTCGCGAGGTCTCCGGGCGCCTTGGTCAAATGCCTGTGGAAGAGGGATACCCCGCCTACCTCGCCTCTCGCCTGGCCGCCTTTTATGAGCGTGCGGGGCGGGTCGAAACCATGGATTGCGGCAAAGGTTCTGTTACCCTGATCGGCGCCGTCTCACCTCCAGGTGGCGATTTCTCCGAGCCGGTCACCAGCCACACCAAGGAGATTATCCAGACTTTCTGGGCCCTTTCCAAAGAGCTGGCGGACGCCCGCCACTACCCGGCCATCGATTGGGTCGACAGCTTCTCGGCCGACGTCGGCACGGCCGCAGAATGGTGGCACGAAAACATCGACCGTGGTTGGGAGAAACGCCGCGCCCAGGCGCTGGCGATGCTGGCAAGGGATGCGGAGTTGTCACGTATCGTCAACCTGGTCGGACCCGAAGCCCTCTCATCCGCTCAACGATGGGTATTGGAGGGTGCCGCATTGATCAAGGAGGGCGTACTGCAGCAGAGCGCCCTCGATCCGGTGGATACCTTCTCCTCGCCGCAGAAACAGTTTATGCTGCTCGATCTGATTCTCACGGTCTATGACGAAGGGGCTGCACTGATCGAACTCGGCGTGCCGGTACAGGAGCTCGCCGAGATGCCAATACTGGCCCGTCTGCGCCGCTGCAAAGAGCTTTACGACTCATCCCAGATCGATCAACTCAAGACCTTTCGGGACGAGGCATTGAGTGACTTCAAGGCTATCCATTCCGAATATGCGCAACGGGGGGAACAGACAGCATGAGTGCCAAGGAGTATCGTACCGCTTCCTCCGCCCGGGGCGGGCTGTTGACCGTCGCCAATGTACCCAATATCGCCTTTGGCGACCGGGTCAATATCCGCGACCAGCAGGGTAACACACGCAACGGTCAGGTGATCCGCAGCTCCAACGAAGAGGTGTTGATCCAGGTCTTCGAAGGCACCGCCGAACTCGACCTGGAGAGCACCTGGGTGCGCTTCCTCGATGAGCCGGTGGAGATTGCCCTCTCCCCGGAGATCCTCGGTCGTGTCTTCAGCGGCTTGGGAGAACCGCGCGACTTTCGTCCCCCCATCGTCTCCAACCTGCGCCGCAGTATCAGTGCCGCCGCCTTCAACCCGGCGGCCCGCACCTACCCGAGGGAGTTCATCCAGACCGGCATCTCCACCATCGATGGTCTCAACTCCCTGGTTAGGGGCCAGAAGCTGCCGATCTTCTCCGCCTCCGGCCTGCCCCACAACCGGCTCGCGGCACAGATCGTGCGCCAGGCGAAACTCCCCGACGATGACAGCCGCTTCTCTGTGGTTTTCGCCGCCATGGGCGTCTCCTATGCGGATGCCCGTTTCTTCCAGGAGGAGTTCGCCTCCTCCGGCGTGCTTGGCAATGTGGTGATGTTCGTCAACATGGCCGACGACCCGCCGGTGGAGCGTCTCACCCTGCCCCGCATGGCGTTGACCGCGGCGGAGTATCTCGCTTTCGATCTCGATCGCCACGTACTGGTAGTAATGACCGATATGACTCACTACGCCGAAGCGCTGCGAGAGGTCGCCACCGCCAAAGGCGATGTGCCGGCGCGAAAAGGTTATCCCGGCTACCTCTACTCCGATCTGGCGGAGATCTACGAACGCTCCGGCCGCATCAAGGATCGCCATGGTTCCATCACACTGGTGCCAGTGCTGAGCATGCCCAGTGACGACATCACCCATCCGATACCGGATCTGACCGGGTATATCACCGAAGGGCAGATCGTCCTCAGCCGAGAACTGCACAACCAGGGCATCTATCCCCCGGTGCACATATCCCCGTCACTGTCGCGTCTGATGAAGGACGGTATCGGCAAGGACTTCACCCGTGAGGACCACCCCCACGTCTCCAACCAGCTCTACGCCCTATACGCCCGTGCCCTGGAGACGCGCAATCTGGCCTCCATCATCGGCGCCGATGAGCTCTCCGCCCGTGACCGCCGCTACCTGGAGTTCGCCGATGCCTTCGAGCAGCGTTTCGTGCAACAAGGAGAGGATGAAGACCGCAGTATAGAGGAGACCCTCAACCTGGCGTGGGACCTGCTTTCCACCTTCCCGCCACAGGCGCTGACCCGGGTCAACGAAACCGAGATCGCCAAGTACCATCGGCAGAGCACATGACCGGCAAACGTATCAAAGCGGCCCCGACCAAAAATACCCTGCTGAATCTGAAACGGCAGCTCAATTTTCTCGAGGAGGGACACAGCCTGCTGGAACGTAAGCGGGAGCTGTTGACGCGACTGGTCTATCAGCGCATCGGCGAATACCGCAAGATCAGAGATCAGGCACATGAAGCGACCAAACTCGCCTATCACTGGCTCAGTATGCTGCAGCTGCGCATGGGCAGTCGCGCCGTCAATCAGGCGGCCCTCGGGGTAGAGCCCGTGCTCGATTTGAAAATCCTGCCGCGGCGAAACCTCGGTGTGGAGTACCCGTCTGTCAGCGGTGAACTACTTCCCCTCAACCCGGTCGGTCTGCTCGGCACCGATCCCAGCTTCGATGAAACCCGCCTGCACTTTGCCGAAGCCTCGCTTCAGCTGGCGAAGATGGGCGAAGTCTCGATGAGCCTGAACCGCTTGATTGCCGAACAGCGCAAGGCGCAGAAACGGGTGAATGCATTGCGCTATAATATCATACCCCAGTATCGCAACACGATTCGTTTCATCGAAAATGCATTGGAGGAAGAGGAAAGGAATGCGTTGTTCCAGGTAAAAGTGTTGAGGGATCAGGAAAGAATATAACGAAAAATCACAATCACTAAATACAACACCGGATTTCTTTATTAGTCAAACCGCTCTGCTTGTTGATGTAAAACAATTGTTACAAGTTGATTTTCCAATATTCTTAATTCCCACTGGTTTGTGATTTTATAGAACTTGATAAGCTCAAGTTTGCAGCCTGAATCGATCCATTGAAGTATCAGGATCATGTTGATTGTGATTGGTTTGGATCATAAAAAAGCTAAGGCACCTAGTCACTATTCGTATGTATTGGGGAGTTTTATTATGGCAGCCAGTTTCATATCAGGTAGGCGGTTAACAACAGATTACCCGATGCCCATCCTCCTATGGCTTGTTTTTGTCATGTCTGCGAGCCACAGCCACACAGCCAATGCAACCAATGGTTATTCCCCCACCGGCTTTGGCACCACCAACAAGGGCATGGCAGGTGCCGGTGTGGCGTTACCCCAGGATACCATCGCTGCCGCAACCAATCCTGCCGGCATGGGTCTGCTCGGTCATCGAACGGACCTGGGAGTCGCCCTTTTCTCACCCTCTGAGCGTGGCTTTACCGCCAATAACGACGCCCTCTCGCCGATGCAGATTCCAGCCGGTGAATACACCAGTGAAAACGACATATTTCTTGTACCTCATGTCGGATGGAACAAGCCTCTGGACGAATATAGCAGTATCGGTATTTCCATCGGTGGCAACGGCGGCATGAATACCGAATACGATAGCGCGGTTTTCGGTAATTTCGGCGCAGCCTTCGGCATACCCACCAGTTCACCGACAGGCGTGGATTTTGCCCAACTGTTTCTCGGCGTCACCTATGCCCGCAAGATCAGTGATGGCCACTGGCTGGGCATCATGCCCATAGCCGCTGTGCAGCGGTTCAAGGCGGAAGGACTGGAACCCTTCGACAATCCCATGGCGACAACCGCAACGGGCAAGGTTACCAATAACGGTTATGACCTGTCATGGGGCTATGGTGTACGGATAGGCTGGTTAGGCAAGGTCAATGAGAGTCTTTCACTGGGCGCCTCATACCAAAGCCGCCTCCATATGTCCGAATTTGACGACTACAAGGGACTGTTTGCGGAACAGGGGGATTTCGATACACCTTCCACCTGGGTAGTGGGACTCTCCTACATCGCCAGCCCGACGGTTACATTGGCGCTCGACTATCAACACATCAATTACGGTGAAGTGAGATCTCTCGCAAACGGCAATGATGTCAACTTCTTTGCTGATCCCAGTCAACGCCTTGGTTCGGAACAGGGGTTGGGGTTTGGTTGGGACGACATGGGAATCTGGAAATTCGGGGTACAGTGGAAATACGATCCTCAGTGGATTTTTCGCGCGGGATATAGCCATGCCGATGAACTGTTCGAAGGCGGACAGGCGCTGTTCAATGTACTTGCGCCGGCAACGATCCGTGACCACCTGAGCTTCGGCACCACTTATTCCTATGACAAAACAAATCGAATCAATCTGTCTTTGACACGCGCACTGAATGAAAAGATCGAGGGAAGCAATCCCGTTTTTACACCCGGTCAGACAGGCTCGGTGGAAATGGAGCAGTGGGAACTGGAACTGAGTTGGGCCCATCTTTTCTGAGCCAAGTCAGAGTTATTCCAACCCCCCTCATTCACTTCATCAACTATTGCCGGTCAATGGTACTGGCGTTTCTTGCCATCCGCCTTATATCTGACAACCTGTGATTCCCGTGATCAAGGCACCCTTTTTGATGTAAGCAAATATTAGTTATCGTGTCTCAACTTGCAAAAATAGAGAATATCGACTAATCGGCACGATTTATCGGGGCAAGCCCTCCTCTACGCACCTGTTTCGGCGTTACCCCTTGCGTAGCCTTGAAGGTCCTCCTGAAAGCGATATGAGAGCCATAGCCGCAACGTTCCGCTATCTGTTCGACGCTCAAGTCCGACCGTTCCAGCAAGGTTACGGCCTCCTGCATACGCCACCGGGTCAGGTATCTCGATGGGCTGGTACCGATGAGGGCGGTAAACTTGCTGCAAAAAGCGGAACGACTCATACCGCTTTCACGCGCCATCAGGTCCAGATTCAACTCCCGAGAGAACTCTGCATGTATCAGATTCAGTGCCCGACCGATCTGTTTGTCGCCCAATGCCGCCAGGAAATGCTCGGATTGACCATTTGCGATCCGATCCCTCAGCACATGTAGAAACAGCAGCCGTGCCAACTCACGCAGGGCAGTGCTGCGCCCAGGCAGATCGTTTTGCAGCTCTATGAGTGCCGCATCGATAACACTGCCTATACCCGCTGTTGCTGGGTTACGCCTGGCATCGGTGATCAGCACGATAGCTGGCAGATCATCCAGCAGGGGTTGTACGGCATTTGAGTGAAATGCATAAAATCCACAGAGAATACTGGTGAAGGAATCCCTCTTCTCTTCAATTGGTTCCCGATTGACCTGCGTCGGATCCGGTGCTGTGGAGTCACTGGATATCTGATGTGGAATATCTCGAGGAAACAGCACGAAATCCCCAGGTTGTAGCAGTTGCGGTGGATGCTCTCTTACATGCAGCCAGCCGGTACCCTTGTCGATGAGATGAAAGGGAATCAGCCCGCTGCCAGACGTATCAATGGCCCAATGGCCGCAATAGTCGCGGTGTTTGTATAGCTTTGCATCGATATGGATGCACTCCAGAAGCCTGGTCAGCGCATCCTCAGTAATTTGACTATCCATCGAATGATTTGGATGATTAGTTTATTAATATGGATATTTAAGCATAGTTCTTCCTGCTCTGCCTGTCTAACATTGGTCTCCATCGGTTCCTTGATATGGGTTCCGACACGAAAACCCGGACCCGACCGGAGCATGCTCTTGGGATGCCTACCCTGCCGAGTGATAGCAACAAGTCCCAGTTACAGACCGGTTAACTATGGAGATGACAAAAATGCACAATACATACAGACACACTTTTCGCAGTGGACTACTTGGCCTGGCGCTCGCAATTAGCCTGCCATCGTCAGCTGAGGAGCCCTTCTCCTCAGCGGTCGATTCGCAAGGCGATATCTCGCTGCCCAGTGATTTTCGTAAAGAGCTGGTACATCTGGGCTCCTGGTTTGTACCTGAAGGCGGAGCCAGCGGTTTCCACGATATCTATACTGAACCTGCAACGGTTGACGCCTATCGTCGAACCGGTGAATTTCCCGATGGCGCTATCCTGATAAAAGAACTGCGAGCCGCGGACAAGGGTGACTATACGACGGGTAAAGGCGTCAGCTACCCCACTTCGATCAAACAGTGGTTTGTAATGGTCAAGGATGCCAAAGGCCGCTTCGCCAAAAATCCCCTTTGGGGTGACGGCTGGGGTTGGGCACTGTTTAAAACAGACCAACCGACCGTCAACATCGCAAAAGACTATCGGAGCGATTGCCTGAGTTGTCATCTGCCTGCACGGGAAAAGGATCTGGTTTATACCGAAGCTTATCCAACACTGAGGATGAAATAACAGAGACGACACTGTAGGGTGGATTGGGTTGGTGAGGCCCATTCATGGGGATTCGCCAACTCAACCCACATGCAATCACTCCGCTTCCACACTGATCAAGTATGAGTGAATTTCGCTTCATTCAGACGTTGCCGAGAGTGTTGCTGAAATGACCGTTGATGAGTTGCATCACTTTATCAGTATGAGTAAAGGGAGACATGTGACCCGCTCTCTCGATAATCAGATGCTGGTTTTTTGGCAATCTACTTGCGAGAATTTCAACCACCGCATGCGCCGGTTTGGGAGAACGCCCACCGGATACCAGGGTTATCGGGATATCCAGGGCGTTCAACCGTCGATTTTCATCTGGAAACTCATATATCAGTGAAAATTCGTATGCTACCTTCGATATCGACTTGATAACGTTCGATTTGAATTTTTTCGGAGCAAATGCCCACTGGAACCAGCCTATCCAGAATCGCATATAATGATCCGCGGCTCGCTTTGGATAACCCGTCTCATCCATGCGAATGACCTTCTCGGCTATACTGCGCATCAGCCGCCATTCCTGTTGATGCTCTCCATCATTGAGCAGTTGAAACGAGACAGGCTCAACCAGGAACAGGCTACGGACCGCTTCAGGCCTCAGCAGAGCATACTCCAGGCAAACAGAAGCACCGAAAGAGTGGGCGATCAAATCCACGGGTGATTCTGCCCGATTGACGATCGCCTCGATAATGTCGATATCCCGACAGGGAACAAGTTCCCCGAAATCATCAAATTGGTTGGATGTCTGACCGTAACCCATCAGGTCCGGCAGCCAACAATCATGACTTTTCGAAAGCTTACGGGCAGCGAAAAGCCACTCCTTATGACTGGCACTTGAACAGTGTGCAAATATTAAAGATGGACCTTTTCCCACCCTTGAATAGGCTACTTCCGAGCCTTTGATCTGCAAAACATGAGTATTTGACTGGTTCATTGAACCATCCTCGTCCTATGAATGTCTCCGTTGAGTAACCTAGACCATCCTTGTGCGTCACGCGAAATTGTCATCGGTACTGTTTTTGGCTATCGCATTCATCGATCATCGGGCCATGATTCTCTGCAACAGCCAACGCAGGATTCAGTTTAGTGAGGAGTATGGTCATGCAAAGCCGGCGTGCCAACTGCCAAGTTGCACTATACCTTTAGAAACTGAAAGATTACAAAATATAACATATTGGTTAAGTGATTGATTTGAAATCCAAATCATTGACCTGCCATGTGCATGATCAGCCTGTTGACGGAAATACGCGGGAAATATTCATTGTTATGCTGTCTATAATTTTTGAGGTTGGACAGTCCGCATATCGATATAGAGAGTTAAACCGATCACTGAGGGAGAATCATCAATGAAGATGAGAGATATATCCGTTTATTCGATTTCCATCTGGTTTCTTCTCTCCATGGGAAACGCCTGGGCCGATGAATATCAGGAAACGTTGGACGTCTTTAAAGCAGCCAGTGAAAGTGGGTGGTTTTTCGACAACAATCAAGGTTACGCTCTTTTTCCAACTGTCGGAAAAGCCGGGATAGGGATTGGCGGTGCCTTCGGTAAAGGCCGCGTTTACGAGAATGGGGCCCATATTGGCGATACCAAGGTCACGCAGGTGACAATCGGCCTGCAACTCGGCGGGCAGGCCTACAGTATGATTATCTTTTTCCAGGACAAGCGGGCACTGGATGAGTTTACGAGCGGCAACTTCGAATTCGGCGCTCAGGCTACCGCAGTTGCGATAACAGCGGGAGCCTCTGCCGCTGCGACGACGACCGGAAGCTCTGTCGGCGCGAGCGGTGGTCAACACGACGCCATCACCTCAGGTAAATATCACAAAGGCATGGCTACCTTTACCGTCGCCAAGGGCGGTCTGATGTATGAAGCAAGCATCGGTGGTCAGAAATTCAGCTACACGGCGAAGTAGCTGACACAGGATTCACGGTCTGCGCTTCGCCGCGCCGGGAATGATGGATTAATCAATAACTTCACTCCATCAAGGCCATCCTCTCAATAGTGGATATTCTCCCCTCGTATGGCGGTATGTGCCTATCAATCGATCATGAACCCACCTCTATCCCGGCCTGAAAGTGAGTCAGGCTGCCGCCGCATACGCTTTGGCCAGATCATATGAAATATAGTGGGAACCTAACTATAGTCTGACGCCTCTTTAAGGTTATGAAATACGATAAACCAAAAAAGAGGGAAGATCTTCGGCTGTTTGAGGCACTCAGCGAGAGTGAGATTATAGCCCGGATTCTCGATGGCGATCATCCGTTGTATGAGTTGATCATGAGGCGCTACAACCGCAGACTGTTTCGCTTGGCATATGGCATTCTGACGGACGATTCCCTGGCGCAAGATGCGCTCCAGGAAGCGTATGTCAGCGCATTTCAGCATCTGCATCAGTTTCGCGGCCCCGATGGTTTCGCTACGTGGCTGATGCGTATCGTATCCCGTATTGCGTTTCGTATCGCCCGTAAAGAGTCGGGACTGCATGCCGTCTCTCTACCGATCGACACTGTCAGTTTGACCGCCGATGAAACCATCGAGCCTGAAGTGACTGCAATGAATGGTGAAATGGTACGGATGCTGGAAAAAGCGGTGGACAGCCTGCCCCGGGATTTTCGCCTGGTGCTGATGCTGCGTGAGTTTGAGGGCTTGAGCACCGACGAGACCGCCAAGGCGTTGGACTTAAATCCGGCGACCGTGAAAACAAGACTGCACAGGGCTAAATTGATTCTGCGCAGCAGATATAAGTATCGCATGGAAGAGACCAGTGCTCTTGCCTATCCGTTTGCAGGCACCCGTTGCGATGCGATCGTCTATCGGGTGTTCCTGCTTCTGAAACAATCCATCAACCTGCCGTGATGGGAGAACAAATCATGAATCGTCGATATCTACCGGTTGGTATACAACTGCTCGTTCTGACATTAACGTTTGCATTACCTACCTATGCGCAGAATTCAAACCGACACTTCCATGATACGGGTCTACTGTTCGATGTTTTTACCTCGGTATCGAAAGGAAGGCAGGCATTCAGGCACGATACATTCGGTGATGAATCGTTTTGGACAGAGCGGTTAAGGTTGCATGAAGCCATTGCCGGCGAGTCATTGGGAGGGGTAGGTCCCGGTGTCGACCCGACAACTGCCCTGGCAGTGGGTTTGAAAGTCGACGTCAAAGCCCTTCCTAAAAAACTGCAACGCGCATTGAAACGGGGCAAGGTGGATCTGACCGATCCCGCAACAACACTCGCTTTGCTCCAACTCGATGCAGTGGTGGGTGTAAAGGGGAAAGTAGATGAAACGGGCAGGCTGGAATCAGTGGGTATCACCTGTGCGCTTTGCCACAGTACGGTAGACGATTCTTTCGCCAGCGGTATCGGCCGTCGATTGGACGGCTGGGCCAACCGTGACCTCGACCCAGGATTGATTATCGCCCTTGCACCGGACCTCTCGCCATTCACTGAACTGTTGAATGTCGATGAACAAACGATCAGAAGCGTACTCATGAGTTGGGGACCGGGAAAATTCGATGCTTCCCTGCTGCTCGATGGCAAGGCTTTTCAACCGGACGGCAGGTCAGGGGCAGTTTTGATTCCTCCTGCATTCGGCTTGGCCGGCATCAATCTGCATACCTGGACCGGCTGGGGGTCGGTCACTCACTGGAATGCATTTGTCGCGACTCTGGAGATGGGCGGTCAAGGTACGCTCTATGATCCGCGTCTCGATGACTTCGATAAATTCCCGGTAGCCGCGGCCAATGGATTTGGCAACACCAGAGCTGAAGTTGATCGGGTAACACCGAAACTGGCTGTCCTGCAACAGTATCAACTTGCTCTCAAAGCGCCCAAGCCACCCCGCCGGAGTTATGATAGCGAGGCGGCCAAGCGGGGAAAGTTGGTATTCGAAATTCAGGCCGACTGTGCACGCTGCCATGTACCTCCGCTATTCAGTGAGCCAGGCTGGAATCTTCACACCCCGGATGAAATTGGTATTGATGATTTTCAGGCCCGGCGTGGCCCCGAGGACGGTTACCGAACGGCACCCCTCAAGGGATTGTGGACTCATAGCAAGGGTGGCTACTATCATGATGGCCGATTCGCCACTCTGATGGATGTTGTCGATCACTATGATGGCCACTTTGGGCTATCCCTCAGTAGCGATGCCAAATCCGACCTGGTCGGATATCTGAAGTCTCTATAGGCGTATCAATACAGATAATCCGATTACAGAGTCTGGTATACGATATCGGCCGCGTCGGCGGCCTGTCCTGTCACCGATCTTTACTTTTATGAAACAGCCAACTCAGGCAGGTTACGATATTCTAGTAAGACATCAGGATCAATCAGCGACTCCGTATTGGCAACGGCTCTTCCCTCGATGGTATCCCGAACGGCGATTTCAGAAATTTTTCCGTTGCGCGTTCTCGGAATATCGTTCACCTGGATCACCTTTGAGGGCACATGTCGTGGACTGGCGTTTATCCGTAGCGTGTCTTTTATCTGTTGGCGTAGCGCATCATTCAAAAGCAGTTCCTTGTGCAAGACCACGAACAGCACCACGCGTATGTCATCATCCCATTGTTGTCCAACACAGACACACTCTTTCACCTGTGGCAGCCGTTCCACTTGACGGTAGATCTCGGCAATGCCGATACGTACACCGCCCGGATTGAGCACCGTATCGGATCGTCCCTCGATGATCAACCCGCCCTGCCCGGTTAATCGTGTCCAATCTCCATGGGTCCAAACGCCTGGAAAACGCTCGAAATAGGCGGCGCGATAACGGCGCCCATCACTGTCATTCCAAAAGCCGACCGGCATCCCCAGACCTCGACACTGCAGCTGACCGCGATATACCGGCAGCATGGGATTTCCCAAAGCGGGACAGGAGATGATATCGGTACCACCCGAGATGGAACTGATCTGTACTCCCGGCTTGATCGCCTGGTGAATAATGCCAATCGCTTATATATATAAACCTATGCCATGAGCAGACCGAAATTTATACCTGCGGTCCGGGATTTTCACAGGTCCTTGAATCTGCGTTACGAACTGCATAAATATTTTTCACCCATTTCACTCTTTTCCCCTGGCGATTTCAGTATGTCCGTATATGCTTAACTGGTAATATTTAGGCCCCGATTCGTATAAAATATTTACGAAACATCAAAGCAACTGACAGCCTCCTCAAATCTACCCACTCAGAAGTTACTCTCTCTGTATGATGGCATAGAGACAGAATCGACGGCAGCCTAAGCTGCGGCTCACACAGATAGATGTTAAGTTTGATATCTAACAACCGAAAAGTAAGTAACCATGACCAGTAATCACTCAATTGTTTTGATTGAAGACGATATGGAACTCAACCGGATGATGTCCGAATTCCTGCGCGACGAAGGCTATCTGGTCAAATCGGTATTTAATGGCGATGAGGCGGTCAACGCCATCACCACCGAAATCCCGGACCTGGTAATCCTCGACCTCATGTTGCCTGGTATTGATGGCATTGAAATCTGCAGGCGTATCCGCAAAGAGTTCTTTAATCCCGTTATCATGCTGACGGCAAAAGATGATGATATGGTCGAGGTGGCATCCCTCCAACAGGGTGTCGATAACTATTTAAAAAAACCAATCAGGCCCCATGTATTGTTGGCGCATGTCCAGGCAGCATTACGTCGAAGCTCTGCTTCACCGGTGCATATGGATCCATCCAGCCTGGTTGTACAGGATATCAGAGTGGACCGTGATTCTCTTCGAGTGATACATGGTGAGGAACAGTTGGATCTGACCACTGGTGAGTTCGAACTACTGATGGTGCTCATGGAAAATGTCGGCACGCCTGTCAGTCGGGACAAGCTATTCAAGCTGACCAGGGGTATCGAATACGATGGTCTGGATCGTTCCATCGATTTACGCATCTCAACCCTGCGCAGGAAGCTGAAAGACGAAAGTCCGCCCTATCGCTACATCAAGACGATACGCGGTAAGGGATACCTGATGTCAAGAAAATAAACTCTGTTCGGTGTCTCTATGTAACAGGCAGTTTTAATTCCTCGATGCTTACGGTTTCATACAAAAGCGATAAACAACATGACTATCATATTTTACATGTGCTGTTCATACTTGTATGGGCAGTTTGACTCAGGATAGCTGAACGCCAATGCGCTTGTTTTTTCTCAAAACCTATCTTGCGGTCATTCTTTTCTCCATAGTGATGTTTTTTGTCATGATATTTGTGATATTCAGGCCGGTTTTACTGAAAAGCAACTGGATCGACTTCAAGGAGGAAGTGATTGTGGACCACCAACTGATTATGCTCAAGTTGGATCAGACACCGCAAGGTCAATGGCAACAGGCAGTTTCCGACTATCAGCCCGTGTTCGACTTAGTAATGGAGTTGGTCGGCCGTGAATCGCTTAATAGCGCTGAGCAAAAGGCGCTCTTAGGTGAAGGCCCAAGACAATACCTTTGCGATATCTCGACAGATATCTGGTACAGTCTATTTGCCCTGCCCAACAACGACAGTGTATTGAAGATCTCCGAGACAGACACACCACCATTCAGCGATATCAACACGGATGAGGCCATATGGTTGGTCCTACCGATCTTACTCATATCATTGTCTCAGGCATTCGGTACAATTCTGATTATTCGTTCAGTATCGAAGCCTGTCAAAGAACTATCTGAAGCAGCGGGCTTGTTCGGGAAGGGAGAATTAGGCGCCAGAATAGACAAACCCCGCCCACCGGTTGAGCTACTGGCGAAAAGTTTTAATAGCATGGCCGACCAGCTGGAAGGCAAGATCCATGAACAGCAGCTCATGATCGGTGCTATTCCGCATGAATTGCGCACACCTCTGAGCCGTATCCGTTTTGCCCTTGATCTGTCACGCAATAAGTACACGATTGAAGCCCTGCAGCAACAAATCGAGCAGATCGATGCCTATGTGGACGAGCTGGATTGCGCCGTTGAGGATGTGCTGGAGTATACCCGCCTGCAAAGCAACAAGGCATCGATCGATGAAGCGATTGATCTGTGTGCGCTGGCAAATTCCGTCGCCGAGTGCTATCAGGACATGGTTATCAAAATCGACGTTACTTGTCAGAGGGGGACACAGGGTTATGGAAATGAAGGCTTGATAAGACGAGCCCTGCATAACCTGATGCGGAATGCTGTGCATTTTACTGAGACCGGAATCGCAGTTCGTGTCTTGGTGAAGCAGAATGATATCGTGATCCAGGTTGAGGATGACGGGTCAGGCATTCCGGCTGAAAAGCTGGAAGATATCTTCCTGGTTTTTTCCCGCATCGATAAGAGTCGGAGCCGTGAGACCGGCGGTATAGGATTGGGGCTCGCATTCGTACAGCTGATAATGCGGCAGCACAATGGCGTGGCGGTTGCCAGGAACATCGAGTCAGGTGGTTTATGCGTTGAATTGCGCTGGCCTGGTATCTCCGGGAAAGTCCGATAACCCATACTTTTATATATTCCCGATTTATAGGCAGTGCCCAACTCGCTTCACCAAAGATACACAGTCTCTACAAAACCTTACATAAGCAGACCCTCTTGTGACAGACATATATATACAGGTGATGGATACTGCCAGCAACGATTAACACAATAACAGAGGAGATTGCCATGCTATTCAATCCCAAAATAATAGTTGCGGCTTCAATAGTGCTCATGTTGAGTGGATGCGGAACGACCAGTAGTCAATACCGCCCAATCGTGGATGGTGACAAGAATACTAATTATGAAGTCGATCTGATTGCCTGCAGCAACCTCTCCCAGGAGAGGAGATTCACCAACGATGACGTTAAATCGGAAGCCTTACTGGGTGCAGCAATGGGCGCCCTGGTTGGCGCCATTGATGAGGGTTCGGAAGGTGCGGTTGGCGGTGCGATAGTCGGTGGCATGCTGGGTGCCGGCGAACGGGCATGGGAAACCCGGGAGGAGCGCAAGTTGATCGTTATCGAATGCATGAAGCAGCGCGGCCACCGGGTGGTCGGTTAGATTGTAATTGTGAGTGGAGATAAACATGTTTACGAATAAAGCAGTTATGTTGGCATGTTTTACCGCATTGCCGCTGCTGACCGGCTGTAATGGCGACTCGAATGGGAGCAGGGTTGCGGAATTCGTGTCACTGGATCAACCAGCTAATTATGAATATGGCAGCGTGACTGTCGATGGGGCAAGCACGACACTAGCCTATAGCGGCCTGTTGTTGATTCAACTTGAACCACAGCAGGAGTACCAGGCCTTGGGACTGGCAGCCTTTGGCGAAGATAACCAGTTACCTATCCTTACCATGTCGACGGAAGACGGTTTTCTACCTGATTTTGAGTGGGTTCTTGTGAACCTGCCGGATGCCGAAAATGGCTACTACTGTGATCAAATCAGCAGCGTGAAGACAGCTTCGACAGTCATTGAGGATGCCGTGGTCTTCTCCGCCATCGGGCGGAACTGTGTCGGTACAGGAGAAAACACAGGACTACTAAAGGACATCCACATGAAACTCACCCAATCCATGATTTCTGGAGGAACCAGCCGTGTTGAGATCGATGGGGAGAGGGCCTATCTCGATACGGAGTTCCAACTCGGAGAAAATCTACGCCTCTCAGGGGGATTGGGTACCCGGGCCTACAATCAGATTTTCGATCTGGTATCTGACCACCCGGAGGTAACGACAATCGTAGAAGGGACAATCTCAGGTTCGATTCACGACGACATCAACATGCAGACAGGCAGGCTCATCAGAAAGTCGGGGTTGTCCACCCACCTGGAAAGTACCAGCGATATCGCCTCAGGTGCTGTCGATCTGTTTTGCTCAGGCAATCAACGCACCATGGAAGAAGGCGCAACGTTCGGCGTACATTCCTGGTCTGACTCTGAAAACGGTATCGAAGCGGTGGATCTCCCGGCTGACAGCCCATTGCACAATGCCCAGATCACCTATTTCAATGAAATGCTGAGCGAACCGATTGGAAAGGATTTTTACTTTTTCACGATTTATGCCGCTCCTGCCGACAGAATCTACCTTATGAGCAGGGCTGAGATAGAGTCATTCGGCATATTAACAGAATAGTAGAACCGCCATCGATACCTGACCGGCGTGCAGAAAGGCCCACCAATTCAAATCGTATACTGAAAGATTGCGTACAGCACATTATTCACTATAAATGTTTGTCGGAAGTAGAGGCAGAGTAAGGATGTTCAAATACAATAATCATAATCTCTTGATGATATGATCGAAAGATGAAAAACTCATAACCTGCTCTGTATTCAAGGTCAGTCGCATACTGCACCCTGCATATTGTTAATTTCGATATTAAGGTAAGTTTGTCCATCCCATGAAACATCCCATTCCTTTGTATTTGGCGCTTTTTCTGTTTTCAATCGCAACGTACGCAGGTCCGGTTTTGTCGGATAAAGCACTCGATCAATCCGGTTCACAGCAGATCGTCATGATAGGCGCATCCTATTTGCAAGGCTGGCCATTAAATGAAGTAGCATGTCTCCCGGTTGTCAATAAAGGTGTATCCGGCGAGACCTCCACCCAGGTTCGCGAGCGTTTTGAAGCCGATGCCATCTCCAATAATCCTATAGCGGTCATTATCTGGGGCCATATCAATGATTTCTCGAATGCACCGATGGAACAGGAACAGCAGACACGCCAGACAGCAATTGACAACCTGAAATACATGATAGACCGCACGAAAGAAGAGGGAATCATACCGATAATCGCAACTGAGATAACTTTCGGCATGCCTTCGGACATAAAGACATCCGTCATGCAGTTTATTGGAAAAATATTGGGAAAACGTAGTTTTCAGGATTACATCAGCTCGAATGTTTTAGCGGTCAACGAATGGATCAGAAACTATGCGAATGAGCATGGAGTCAGTGTGTTGGAAGTTGAAAGGTTGATGACTAATTCAGAGGGAAACCGTAAGGAAGGCTACTACACGGAAGATCTATCGCACATCACTAAACCGGCTTACCAGGACTTGCAAGCCTTTGCACAGCCGTTTTTACAGCAGGTCTTAATCGAAAAGCATGGCTTGTGCAAATAGGCAGGATAGCCAGTTTCAGAACTCGATATCCCCTCCCACCCTGATAGTGCCAGGCAACCGCTTGATTCGCGTACCCGCCAGGTAGAGATCGCCACCCACCTGAAGATCCTTCGGCAGTTTTTTGATATCGACGGCCCGAAGATCAAGCCATTCGCCCACGCTAAGCCCTTTGGGAAGGCGCTTTATCGAAGTACCGACCAAATTCAACCAGCCGCCGATCTTCAAGCCATTTGGCAGTTCCTTGACGGGTGTCGCGGACAGATCCAATCCCCCACCCACTTTGAGGTGCGCGGGAAGTTTGACCAGCTCAGAATTGCCCAGATAGAGATCGCCACCCACGGAGAGGTTTTTAGGCAAGTTTTCGATCAGTGTGCCGGAGAGTTCCAGATCTCCCGGCACAACCAGGCCATTGGGCAGCTTCATGATTCTGCTTGCCCGCAGATCGAGTCCGGCGCCGAGTCTGATACCTTTCGGCAGGTTGCGAATCCTTGTGCTGAACAGACAGAGATCACCGTCGACACGAAGCCTGGGTGGCAACTCCTCGATCATCGTATCCGACATATCGAGATTTCCTGTTACATGCAGGCGCCTGGGCAAGCGAATATTATGGCTACCTGAAAGTCTCAGATTACCATTAACAAACAGGGTCTTAGGTAACCTGATATCTTGGGCCTTTTGAAGATCGAGATCACCTTCGAATTGCTTGCCAATCTGTTCATCGCTCACTGGTTTGTTTATACCTGCCATTATTCGATTTTATTAATAAAAGTTTACCCACTGCACCGGCAACCGGAATATCAATTCTGATAGAATCTCAGGTTCGAGTTGAAATATATTACAAATAATTGACCGCAAGATTAAAACGGGATTATCACTGTTATGCAGTGAGAAAGTAAGCCGATCCATCTAATTCTGGAGTCGCAGATGGAGCAGAGGGGGAAAGGAGATTGAAAATCACGATTTTTCTGCTGATTGTCGCCGCGATTCTCATTGCCGCTTGGTATTTCGAGAATCATCGCCGTGACGCCCTCGCGAAAGCGGCCCAGCGCATCGGCCTTACGCTTGATCCTGGCCAACAGCGACTACCCCAGTTCCTGGATGACGCGGATTTCTATCTGTTCAACCAGGGACAGCCCCTCATTCAGAACATGATGCGGGGCGGACGTATTGGAGACCGTATATTGGTATTCAACTACACTTTCGAAGCCACACAGGGGTTTGAAGGCAGACGTGAAATCCCCAGTTTGACCGACGAAGGAGTAATCCTGACACATATGCAAACAGTGGTTGCCTTCCATGAGATCACCCCCCTGCCACACTTCGACCTAAGTCCGAACGACAAGTCAAAACGGACGCTGAATAGCGACTTCAGAACAGTGGCCTTTGATGAGGCCTCGAACTTTACTCAAAACTACCGTCTTGCGGCCCGTGAAGAGGCAAAAGTGAGATCGTTATTCAATAATGAACTACTGACCCATTTCGCCGACAATCCCGGATGGGTGGTTGAGAGCCGGGGAGACCGAGTGATCTTTTACCAGAAAGAGCGGCGTGTAGACCCTGAACTGATAACGGAATTCATCGATCAGGCTCACTCCCTGTTAGACCGTTTTCGTAGTCTCAAGAATCAGTAAGAGCTATTGACTCGGTCAGGCGCATCCAGCCTGTCAGCTCCCGGACAATATTAACCCGGCAATCATTATGGTTGACGAGTCAATAACTAGACAGGACGGGTCGTCGCCACACTGAAGGATGCCTATGGAGTAAACTCTCTGCTAAATTGCCCATTGTTCAGGTAGTGCACTGTTCTTAAACGCGGCATAACCGCAATCCAGCGGTTATCTGCCGGACCATCAGCGGATTGACGGCTGCAACCACAATGATTAGACATTCCGCCATTCATAACCATATAAAAAAAATGGTCAATATCAAGCCGAGCGAACATCGTGCCGTGATCTGGTCCTTTGTCTATTTTTTCTCATTGCTCAGCAGTTACTACATAATGCGCCCGATCCGGGACGAGATGGGGGTTATCGCAGGAGTAGATAAATTGCAATGGCTGTTCACAGCCACATTTATCGTCATGCTGCTAGCAGTGCCGCTGTTTGGTTATGTGACATCACGTCTGCAGCGCAAATTATTTCTACCTTACATCTACTATTTCTTTATCGGCAATATTCTGCTCTTCTATCTTCTTTTCGAATCCGGATTTTCACGCATTCTTACCGCCCGGATCTTTTTCGTCTGGTTGAGCGTCTTTAATCTGTTTGTCGTCTCGGTCTTCTGGAGCTTCATGACCGATCTGTTCAAAGATGAACAGGCAAGACGGCTGTTCGCCATAATCGCCGCGGGAGGAACCATCGGCGCGATTATCGGACCACTCATGACGACACTGCTGGTTCAATCCATCGGCACCGCCTCTATGCTGTTGATATCGGCTGGACTACTTGGTCTATCTGTCATCAGCATTTATCAGCTGATCGCCTGGCAACGGACTCAGCATAGGATCGATGATACTCATAGACTCGATGACAAGCCTTTGGGAGGAGCAATACTGGATGGAATACGCCTTGCCCTCTCCTCCCCCTATTTGTTAGGAATCTGCCTGTTGATGCTACTGTTTACCCTGCTCTCAACTTTCCTCTATTTTCAACAGGCACAGATCGTCAAAGATGCCTTTTCCGACTCGGAAACGCGTACCTCTGTTTTTGCAGCTATCGATCTCAGTGTGAATCTGCTTACTCTGTTGTTACAGACCTTTGTGACATCACGTCTGGTGAAGGGAGTCGGTCTGGGCCTTACATTGGCTTTAATCCCTCTACTGCTTGCGTTCGGCTTTTTATTGTTGGGATTCTACCCTCTACTACCGGTTTTGATCGCTGTTCAAATAATGAGACGCGCTGGAAATTACGCCATTATGCGGCCGGCGCGTGAGATGCTATATGTAGTCCTTAGCCGGGAAGAGAAATATAAGGCAAAGAATTTTATTGATACCGTAGTCTATCGCGGCGGGGATGCAGTCAGCTCCTGGATCTATGCAGGCCTTAAAGCGGTCGGCTTCGCTCTCTCCGGCATCGCCTGGATCGCAGTACCGATCTCCCTGTTTTGGGCATGGATTGCATACAGACTGGGCCGACGGCAAACTATCATGGCGAATGGACTGCCCACTAATTCTGCAGGAGGACGCTATGAACAGATCAGATAGACCGATCGGACGCAGGGCACTGCTCAAAATGATTGCTGCTTTGGCCGGCAGCTGTTGGCTCACTCCGAGCTTGAGTCAGGCCGCCGAACGAACAGCAATCAGAAAAACGATACCGGCCAGTAATGAGACATTGCCCGTGATTGGAATGGGCACCTCTCGCACCTTCGATTCTGCCGGAAATCATGAAAAGATAGCCAACCTTGGTAAGGTATTGGAGCAGTTTTTTAAAATGGGAGGATCACTGATCGATTCATCTCCCATGTACGGCTCCGCTGAACATGTACTAGGTACCTTATTAAAGCATACCCAACCAGGATCACTGTTTGCTGCCACCAAGGTCTGGACCGACGGCAAGGAAAACGGCGTTACTCAGATGGAACTCTCGAGGAAGTTGTGGGGGATCGAACGTTTCGATCTCATGCAAATTCATAATCTAAGAGATTGGCGAGTACACCTTGAGACACTGAAGAGGATGAAAGCGGAGGGCAAGATCCGCTACGTGGGTATAACGACATCGCATGGTCGTGATCATGACGAATTGTATCGGGCTCTCTCAAACAACCCTTTCGACTTCGTTCAGCTGAGTTACAATATCAGAGACCGGGCAGTGGAAAAGAAGCTATTACCCTTGGCGAGGGACAGGGGTATCGCTGTGATCGCAAATCGTCCCTTTGCCCGGGGTAACCTGTTCAGACTGGTCAAAGAGAAGCCGCTACCGGAATGGGTGGATGAATTCGACTGCAACAGCTGGGGGCAGTTCTTCCTTAAATATATCGTCTCCCATCCTGCCATCACCTGTGCCATACCCGCAACCTCGAAGATACACCATGTGCTTGACAATATGAGTGCAGGTTTTGGAAAAATACCAGACAGCACGATGCGCAGAGAGATGGAAAAGGTCTTTGAGCAGATATCTCAAACCTGACCTTTCCGGTTGGTGGAGATATTATGTATGGGGTTCCAATCAATTCGCCAACGTCACCCGGTTTCTGCCTAATGATTTAGAGCGGTAGAGTGCCTGATCACAGCGGTTGAGAAAATCTTCACCGGTTTCACCCATGCGGAATGCGGCCACACCGATCGATGCCGAAATGCCGCCGACAACACTCCCGGTATTCGGTCGTTTGAGTACGATCTTCTCAATAATGGTACGGAAGTGTTCAGCCAAGTTGCGTGCATTGCTGGAGCCTATATCCGGCAGCAGGATGGCAAACTCATCACCGCCGAATCGTGCGCAGGCATCTTTTCCTTTGGTATGACGCTTTAACAATTCCGCCACTGCGCGCAGCACCTTATCTCCCAGAAGATGACCATGGTTATCATTGACCTCCTTGAATTTGTCAATGTCTATGAGCACCAGACAAAAATTGGCAGCATGTTGCTGGTCGACCTCGCTGATCATCGACGCCAGTGTCTGATCGAATCCACGTCGATTCATCACTCCCGTGAGCGGATCCAACATCGCTTCCTGCCTGGCATAACTCAACTCCTCCTTGAGTTTCTCAACCTCGTCAGTGGAGTTGAGCAGTTGTGTCTCAAACTGATTCGTCTCGGTAATCAATGAGCGGGTCTCAGAGATAATCGAAGAAACCGCCTGCATGACGCTTTCAATCCTGTTACTTTCCGCCAAGGTGTCGATATGCGTTTTAATCTTTTCATTGGCCACCGAGGTCTTACCGGTCAAATCGATCATAGTGCCCAAGGTATGCGCGACGATATCCATCAGTTCCTCTCTCAGATCCCTCAGCACCGCTTCATCACAATTGCAGACATAGTGTCTGAACAGTTTCCCAACAGCCTCTTCCCGCCAATCCCCGTCGCTCTTCAGCAATTCGTCCAACCGCGCGTTTAGGGCGGGGTCCTCACCGAGAACATAATGGTATGCAATGCTGAAAGTGACTGGATTGATTATTAGTTCGTGTTTTGCCAGAAAGGCGACTGTCAGGCGAAAGATCTCACCGGCCTTTTCTGGATTTTTTGGGTATGACCCCATTACTTTCGTATCTGTCGTTTGTTCCATATCTACTTCAAATATTTATCTTTTTTTTAAAATCTTTAGAAAATTCCGCTACGGCAATACCCTTATTTAAGTAGGTTTTATTTCACATGATATGACACTTGGCCTGGCAACTGGGATTTAGAAATCACCTGATTATACGTTGTTATGATTTCACCCGTAATTATATACACGGGATGTCGTTTAATCCTGAAAATATTAGTCTATAAGAGGTTACAAAACAGGGATCAATCTCCAATCGTAATATTGGCGGGAGCAAAACCTCTCCGCAATGTGTTCTCGGTTACATTTCTGGCCTGCAGAAATTGCAGCAGATAGTCGGGACCACCCGCCTTGAAACCCATGCCACTCAACTTGAAACCACCGAAGGGTTGTCGGTGAACCATAGCACGGGTGATTTTGCGATTGATATAGAGATTTCCCACGGCAAACTCCCGTTTTGCCTGTACCAAGTGGGATGGCAGGCGGGAATAGACCCCGCCGGTCAGGGCATAGGCGGTACTGTTTGCAATACGCAAGGCGTCCTGGAAATCTCTCGCGCGCATCACCGCCAACACCGGCCCGAAAATCTCCTCTTGCGCCAACGGTGACTCCTCTTCCACATCGGTGAAGATGACCGGTGCAATGTAGTGGGCATGATTCGATTCCCATGCCCCCATGTAGTGTGATCGCGCCGTGAGCCTGGCCTCCTCGATACATTGCAGTATGCGCTGCTTTGCCTCGGTACTGATCACCGGACCGACCCTGTTACCGGGCTCCACTGGATCGCCAACAGAGAGGCTTCGAGTCGCCTCTGTCAGACGTGATACAAATCTGTCATGGATGGTATCCACGCATATTACCCTGGAACAGGCACTGCATTTCTGTCCCTGATAACCAAAGGCGGAATCGATGACTCCGGCAACCGCATCATCGAGATCCGCATCCGCATCGATAATGATCGCATTCTTGCCTCCCATCTCGGCAATCAGTCGCTTGACGTGACGCTGTCCATCTACGGATTGTGATATCAGATTGTGGAGATGCAGACCTACCTCCTTGGAGCCGGTGAAAGCGACAAAATGGGTGCGTGGATCGCGAACCAGTGCTTCACCGATTTCGGCCCCGCTACCCGGGAGACAGGTCACCACACCTTCGGGGAGTCCTATTTCTTGCAGCAACCGACAAAAGTGCCAGGCAACCACTGGCGTCTGAGACGCGGGTTTGAGGATTACACAATTACCACAGACCATGGCGGCCGACACCATGCCCACAGGGATGGCCAATGGAAAATTCCAAGGTGGAAGCACCACACCTATACCCACGGGATGGTAAGCCAGTCGATTCTCCTCCCCTGGCTGGGATGAATTCAGTCCCCTGTCCAGGACTCGAGCGCGTTCCGCATAGTAGTGGAGAAAGTCGACTGCCTCCGCCACATCAGCATCCGCCTCAGTCCACACCTTACCCGCTTCTTTCACCTCCCATGCAGCAAACCAGTCACGCCGATCGGTCAATGCGGCGGCAATACGATCCAGGTAGTCTGCCCGCTCGCTGAAACGCCTTGCCCGCCAGTCGCTACAGGCTGATTGGGCCTGCCTGATCGCCATTTCAGCATCATCAGCACCAGCGCTGACAACCCTGCCGATCAGCTGTGTCGTATCGGCGGGATTGGTGGAGTCGATGACATGCTCCTCTAAAGCAATATGTCCCGATAACATCAGTGGGTAGGTTTTACCCAGCTCTCTCTCCACCGCATCAAGTGCAGAGGCAAACTCCTCGCGCTCTGCATAATGGGTGAATCGATGCAGCGGCTGATTTGTAAATCCTGTCACTGTCAGCGACTCTTCCGCAGCGCTTGTCCGGGGAGGCTCTAGCATCTGAGTGATGTCGAGTTTCGGCATCAGGGGCAGAATCGATTGATCCGAAGAGTTCTCCAGTAGGCGTCTTACCAGATAGGCAATACCCTGCAGCAACTCACCAAAAGGCAGATAGAGACGCATCGTCAGGCCTCTATCGGTTATCAGAGGCTCCAATGCGTCAGACATTCCATGCAGCATTTGAAACTCGTACTCGTCCCTACTCCTTCCCGTCCGGTCTGCCAGGGCTATGGCACAGGCGATACTTCGCAGGTTATGGGTAGCCACAGCCGGCCTAATCAGTGATGATTCGAAAAGCCGGGCCAGGCAGCGTTCATAGCAGGCGTCAGTATCGGCTTTGCTGGTCCAGACCGGCACCGCCCACCCCTGCTGTCTTGCAACCACGGTTTCCGTATCCCAGTAGGCGCCGCGCACCAAACGCACCATGATGGGCGTGCCCCGCACTTCGACCCATGACAAAAGTTCATCCAGATCGTTATCCGCTTCACGTAGATAGGCCTGAATCGCTATCCCTAAACCACTCCATTGACGCAACGACTCCTCCATGGCCAAACGTTTGAACAGTTGCAGGACGATCGCCTTATAGTCGTACTGCTCCATATCGAGGGTGAGCGTGAGTCCAGCTGCCATGGCGGCATGGCAGATCGGTCTCAAGCGCTCGGTCAATTGAAGAATAGTGCCCTCGCTGTCGACCGCCGAGATCTGTGAATAGAGAGAGGAGACTTTTACCGAGAGATTCAAGTCAGCCTCCAAATTCGAGGATTTGCTATCCTCGGATGCCCTGGCAATCAGGTCGAGATAGGCCTGCTGATAGCCCTTGGCCTCCGCCTCACTCACTGTCGCCTCACCCAGCATATCCAGGCTTGCGCGAATCCCTCTCCCGTGCAGCTTCGCCACGCAACCCAGTATGCCGCCAGCGTCTTCCGCGGCGATGAAGCGGTGCGCGATCCGCCGTACGGCTGTACGGATCACCGGCGCCATCAGCGTCGGTAGAGCCTGCGTCGCGCTACGCCTGATCCCCCAGGCCAGCAGCGGAGGCAAACGACGGTCATCGATTGCGGAGAAATACTCCGTAAAATGGTTCACCAGTTGCGCGTCGTCAGTTAGCACAGGCACAGTGTCAACGAAGCGCAAACCCTGCAGGCGAAGGTGATCGTCAGCCAACAGCTGCGCCAGCAATCGATCGATCCATCCTCGAGGGTGGACCTCGGATCTCGACTGCATCTCAGCCCACAACCGGTGCCCAATTGCTTGAACACGCTCTTCCAGTTCCCTGTTCACCCGCCCCCCTGTCGAACAAGTTTTCAACATACTGATAAATACAATAGAAGAAATAACCGGAGTGGGTAAGGTGTCGCTCCAGGGATCGATCGACAGTCAATCAAGCCGTTCTTGACGCACTTAAGACGATGGCCGCGGCAACCCGGATCGATTTACATTGCGGGTATCGAGGCCCGGGTTAACTTGGAGAATCTGACTCCCCGCATACCACCTATCTTGGTGACCAGCTGTTCTATTTCATCGGGTTTTCCCCGCACAATAATCGTCTCCAGACAGTGATAGTGATCAAGATGCACATGGGTTGTGCAGAGAACATTGATATAGCTGTGGTGCTGGATATGGTTGATCTTCTCGGTCAAACCCCGTTGATGATGGTCGTAGCTGATGGTCAAAACACCGAACACCTCTTCATGTTCGTCGGCCCAACGCTCCTCCACCAGTTTTTCCCTTATCATGTCCCGTACCAGTTCAGAACGGGAAGCATAGCCCTGATCGATAAAACGTTTATCCAGTTCGTTCAGCAAACCTTCTGGCAGGGATACGGTGACACGGGCAAGATCGTTGGAATCTGTCATGGCTTCATCTACTCCCAATCGTGTACATGCGGGTGGGAATGGCTGATTGCGCCGTGCCGATGTTGATGCCGATGCACCAGGTTGGCCCGCTGCAACAGCTCCATATCCGCCAAGGCCTGTATGACCGGGCCGTCAAAACATAACCCGCCCTGCTCATCCATGATAAGACAACGTTCTCCCAATTCAGCGGCCATGCTTAAATTATGGGTCGTGACAATCACCGTCGCCTCCGTCGTGAGCAGATAATCGACCACCCAGCCACTGCTGCGGGGATCGAGATTGGCAATGGGTTCATCAAGCAGCAGGCACTCCGGGTCAAGGGCCAGCAGTGCAGCCAATGCCACCTTCTTTTTCTCACCGCCGGACAAACTGTAGGGGGCTTTCTCAAGTAACTGCTGAAGACCCAAACGACCGGCCCATTCATGAATCAGCTTGTCACTGTCGGGAATACCCAATTGACGCGGGCCATAGCCTATTTCATCGGCAACCGTAGGATTGAACAACATCGCCTCCGGATATTGAAACAGCAGTACCATTTCGCGGCGGAATCGATTCGCCCACGGACCACTGCGTACAAGCTGCCTGGTTACCACATCACCCCTGTAGCGATAGTCTCCTGAAGTCGCAAACAGAAGACCGTTCAACAGCTTCAGCAGGGTTGTCTTGCCACATCCGTTGGCGCCCAGCACCACCAATTTCTCTCCAGGCTCCACTCGCAGGGTTAGCCCCTCGAATACGGCGGGTCCCTCCGGCCAATTAAAACCGATACGATTCAGCTCAATCATTGAACACGCCTCTGGAGCGCATCGCCTGACTTATCTCGGTTGCGGCATGATGGGATTGCTCCACCACCGCTTCCGTCTGCACCACTGCGAGCCGGGTGCGTTCGCGCCAGTTCGGCCTTTTCAGGCAGCGGCTCTCGAAGGCCGCGCGATAATCGTTGATGATACGGCTCATCAGACGAATCTGGCCTGCGGCCAAGGTGGTTAAAAAAGTGAGGGTTGGTGAAAACCTCAAGGCATTGGCAAAATTAATCCTGGCGCTCAGCCAGAATCCCAGCATCACCAGCAACAACACACGAGCATTGATCAATATCAGGTACTCGACGCGGAACTCATCCCGCAGCAGGGCGATTACCAGATAGCCAAGGGAGACAGCTGTGTTGAACAGCAACATGGAGATGAGCGCCTTACGTAGCAGACGCCAACGTAGCGAGCCCGAAAACAGAATCACCGCAGTCAGGCCGATCAATAGATACAACGGCTGATGTATCAGCGTCACCCCAACCACGGTAAGCAGATAGAGCACTATCCAGCATAAATCCCTCATGCCAACCACCCCCTTGTTCTGGCATATCGCCATACGGCCAGAGTAAGCAGCGCCTCCACCCCGCCAATAATCAGATGAGGCAGAAGGATCGCGGGCACCGCCACCTCGGGGCCGAATGGAAAAAACAGAGGTGTACCGTCATCGCGATGGGCGATGGCCGGCTGAATCCCCAATACCAACGCTATCAGCAAAGCGGGTATCACCACCGCCAGAAATGTCCCTGCGGCTAGGAATGGCAGCGGATTTCGCTCTCCTTGCAAACCCATGCATAGGGTCATCACTGCAGCGCCGACGAGCCCCACCGCGAGCGCATTCACCGGCAGGGCTGTAATTCCCCCCGCGCCGAACAGCAGCGCCTGCAGCAGCAGCACCAGGCTATATGCCAAAAAGGCCAGCCTTACACCAAACAGCATCGCCAGCATGGCGATTCCCACCAGATGTCCCGTACTACCCCCCGGCAGAGGCAACATGACCATTCCAATGACATAGGCCAATGCGGTGATCACCGCCAAACGGGGTATCGTCTCTTCATTGAGCCTCTGTTTAAGGCCCCGTGTCGCCCACAACCAGGCTCCAGCTGTCACCACATAGGCCGGCAGATAAAACTGAGGTGCAATGAAACCGTCGGGAATATGCATATTCAGCCGATGCAACGCGTTGCATGCATCACCGTCTCTTACGCTTTGTAAACAACATCATCACACCAAATCCGCTAAGCAGGATACCAATACCCAAAATCAGCTTAGTGAAGTCGGAATAGGCGTGATCACCATGGGAGTGTGATACCGCATCTGGAGCCAATTCGAAGACGGTATCGATACCGTGCCCCTCCTCGCTGAAGACCCTTAACCGCCACTCCCGAACATCACCGGGAATGAACACAACTCTACCCAACGCATCGCTCTTTCCTGATTGATGGGGTGCGTTCCCACCGGCTGCAGTGAGTTCGTATTGAGCATCGGCCAGGGGGGTGTCGTCGGTATGATGAAGCCAGATGACACCCGCCTCCCGCCGCTCTATTTTCAACCCCACTCCATGGGATAAGCACGAGGGCGCGTAACCCAGCAGGACAAGCAGCAAGAAAGTGCGAAATAGAGTCGTGACAGCCATCGTATGAAGAATTTAGAAAATTTCATACACATTATGGCATATTGACTCATTTATTGCAGTTTATGCGGCATACAATCAAACCTGGCCATTCAGATAGGCTTTGCGTTGCTTTTGCGGAAACTTCTCGATCGCGTAGCGAAGCATGGTACGGGGCATACGCTGGTAGTGCTCGCGAAGAAATGACTGCTCTACGGAGAGATCTCGATTCCCCACCTCCCGCAACATCCAGCCAACCGCCTTGTGTATCAAGTCATGAGTGTCATCCAACAATTGAAGCGAAATCCTTAAGGTATCCTCATATTGCTGTTTTTTAATGAAATGCAGGGTTGAGATAATGGCGATACGACGCTCCCAAAGGCTTTCTGACCTTGCCAAGTCGTGCAATATGCGCCTGTCTCTATTTTCGAGGTGTACACCAACGATATGGTAGGCACTGCTGTCTACCAGATCCCAATTATTGATATATCGCGTATTGTTCAAGTAGTGTTGAAAGATCGTTTCCCTCTCTTCATCAGTACCGCTTTGATATTTCAATCCCATAATCAACAGCGCACAGAGACGTTCTTCATGATAGTCGGACCGCAATATTTGAAGTAGCTGCTTGAAGGGCATATTGCGGTGTTGTCGGGCATGTTGCCGGAGAACGGGTACTCGGATACCTAGAAAGCGATCCCCCTCACCATATTCACCCTTACCGGTTTTGAAGAAGCGTTGAGAGTGTTCCGCTATTACAGGATCCGCTGAGCTGCGTAACGATTCGCGCAAGTGTTTGGCGTTCATTGCTCACCCATGCATTGATTCATTGGCAATCAGCGGCATTGTAAGAAACAGATCAACCGCATCATCCATGAGCGTAAGCTGATTTAATGAAAACAATTGTTAATCAGCTATCGAGTACAATCAATCCACATAAAGTCTATGGTAGGCTTCCCTTAACAGTTATTACCGGGAACAAGACATATGGATTTACTGAAAAAGAATGTCGGTAAAATCGACCGTGTCATCCGCATCGTTATTGGTATATTGCTGATCGGGAATATCTTCTACGGATTGCAAAGTCCGGTCGGCTGGATAGGGCTTATACTGCTGCTGACCGGTCTATTCGCCACCTGCCCACTCTACTCGGCACTCAGCCTGGATACACGTTCCACCGGCGAAAAGGTAGGCTTGAAGTAGTCTTGTAGGCCAGTCGACTGCCTGCTCAACAGGCCAGCAAGCGGTCAAGCTGATTGGCGAATGCCTGCCTGTCGGCCTGGCTGAGGGCTGCCGGACCCCCGGTTTGAATGCCGCTGCCACGCAATGTATCCATGAAGTCGCGCATATTCAGGCGCTGGCGGATATTCTCCTCGGTATAGAGATCCCCACGTGGGCTTAACGCCAGACACCCTTTCGGTATCACTTCGGCCGCCAAGGGGATATCCGCGGTTATCACCAGGTGGCCCGGTTGCACCCGTTGTACAATGTAGTTATCGGCGATATCGAAACCGGCTCCCACCTGGACCGTGCGGATATAGCGGGAACCCGGCACCTGCAATGGCTGATTGGCAACCAGCACCAGCGCTACCCTGACCCGTTCAGCGGCACGGTAAAGAATCTCCTTGATCACCTTCGGACAGGCATCGGCATCGACCCAAATCTGTTCAATCTTCATCTATTACGCTATTTAACCCGGCAAACTTAAATAAGCTATTGTAATCACTAGGCGAAACATTATACTGCTCCGCCCGGCCTTGCCTATGGCTAACTCTCTTCCCCCCCACCAGGAACCCCCCCAATGTCCGATACCAACGCCCTCCACTCCAGCTTCCTAGATTTAAATCTGCCAAAGCCCTTATTGAAGGCACTTGACGAGGTCGGCTACGAAACCCCCTCGCCAATTCAGGCCCAGACCATCCCCTATATGCTGGAAGGCCGGGATCTGTTGGGGCACGCACCAACAGGAACCGGCAAGACAGCTGCTTTCGCCCTGCCCCTGCTATCCAGACTCGACACCAAACAACACCATGTCCAGGTATTGGTTCTTACACCCACCCGGGAGTTGGCGATTCAGGTAGCCGAGGCCTTTCAACGCTATGCGGCCCACATAAGGGGCTTTCATGTACTGCCGGTGTACGGCGGCCAGGACTATTCAGGTCAAATCAGGCAGTTGAAAAGAGGGGTGCATGTGGTTGTCGGCACCCCGGGACGGGTTATGGATCACATGCGCAGGCGAACGCTCAAACTGGATTCGCTGCAGGCTCTGGTGCTGGATGAAGCGGATGAGATGTTGCGCATGGGCTTTATCGATGACGTGGAGTGGATTCTGCAGCAGCTCCCTGAAGAGCATCAGACAGCCTTGTTCTCCGCGACCATGCCTAAGGAGATCCAGCATATTGCCCGACATCACCTCAACAATCCCCGTGAGATAGCAATCAAGACACGCACCGCTACAGCAGATACCATTCGCCAACGCTACTGGCTGGTCAGCGGATTGCACAAGCTGGATGCCCTAACCCGTATTCTGGAAGTGGAGACGTTCGACGCCATTATCATATTTGTCCGCACCAAGACCGCCACCAGTGAATTGGCGGAGCGCCTGGAGGCCAGAGGGTATGCAGCTGCCGCCTTGAATGGGGATATGGTGCAAAAACAGCGGGAACAGATGGTCGAGCGCCTGAAGCGCGGTTCTCTCGATATCCTGGTGGCTACCGATGTGGCCGCGCGCGGTCTCGATGTAGAGCGGATCAGCCATGTCATCAATTACGATATCCCTTATGACACCGAGGCCTATATTCATCGTATCGGCCGGACCGGCCGCGCCGGACGTGTCGGTGACGCCATTCTTTTTGTCGCCCCCCGCGAGCGTCGCATGCTCAAAACCATCGAGAAGGCAACCAGACAAAAAATTGCATCCCTGGAGCTACCGACCAATGAGATGGTGAACAACAAACGTATCGCCAATTTCAAACAGCGTATCACCGATACCATTGCGGCTGGAGAGTTGGAATTTATGCAAAGTCTGCTGGAGCAGTTTCAGCAGGAGCACGATGTGCCTGCACTGGAGATCGCCGCCGCTCTGGCCAAGCTATCGATGGGCGATCACCCTTTGTTGCTGAAACCGGAAAAGGAGAGGCCGGCCCGACGTGACAAAGAGTCGAAGTCACAGCGGGGAAAAAGTGACAAACATCAGCGCAAACCGCAGACCCGCCCCATGAAAGGTATGGAGCGATTTCGTATCGAAGTGGGACATCAACACCAGGTCAAACCCAGCAATATCGTCGGCGCTATCGCAAACGAAGCGGGACTTGATGCACAATATATTGGGCATATCGATATCCATGCTGATTTCAGCCTTGTCGATCTGCCGGTTGGTATGCCGAATGATATTTTTCAGGATCTGAAACGGGCCTGGGTATGCGGCCAACGCTTGAACATCAACAGATTGGAAGAGCCGAAAACGGTAAAAAAAGGCCCAGGCAAGTCTAAAAAACGAAACAGATCTGATCGATGACGAATTTTCTGGTATATTGGGCGGATTCGGGGCGTTTGACCGGTTAGCGCCCGTTACGATTATCCGCTCGTCGAAATACCTTGAGCCGTTCGCCTCTCCCGCATCAGGGACAGTGCTTCCCGCTTATTGACAGCTTTATTTTCCAGCCCGGACCGGCTCCCGCCAGCATTGCTGCCGCAGGGAGGGCAAGACTGGAGTAACGAATAGATTCAGATTCAAAACCCGACACAGGACTTCCGGTGCGGGATAAAAGGATTGAGCAAGTAACTCCCCTTTTGGAAACCCAACAAATTAATCAAGTAACCGCTTCATGCTCCATGTTGAAATGAAGCAATGGCAGGTTACGGAGTAACTATCCCATGTCATTTGAAAATCTCGGCCTGTCGGCCGATCTTCTGAGCGCCATCCACGATCAGGGTTACACTGATCCCACGCCGATTCAGCGCAAGGCAATTCCCGTCATACTGACAGGCAGGGATGTCATGGCCGGCGCCCAGACCGGCACAGGCAAGACTGCCGGCTTCACACTACCCCTGTTGCAGCGGCTTGCAAAAAAGTCATCGCATCACGGTCAACGACCTGTTCGGGCACTGGTATTGACTCCAACCCGGGAACTTGCGGCCCAGGTTGGCGACAGCGTTGAGACCTATGGCCGCCACACGTCTTTGCGCTCTGCGGTTATCTTCGGCGGCGTCAAGATCAACCCTCAGATCGAAAAACTGCGCAGAGGCGTTGATATCCTGATCGCCACGCCGGGCAGGCTATTGGACCATGCCGGTCAGCGGACAGTGGATCTTTCCCAAATTGAAATATTGGTGCTGGATGAAGCCGATCGCATGTTGGACATGGGCTTCATCCATGACATCCGCAAAGTATTGGCATTGCTGCCCGACAACAATAAACGCCAGAATCTCCTCTTCTCCGCCACATTTTCCAGTGATATCAAAAAACTGGCTGACCGCTTGCTTGATCATCCCGAACTGATAGAGGTCGCACGCAGAAATACCACCGCCGAAAGGATCAAACAGGTGGTCCATCCGGTGGACAAACGGCGTAAGCGAGAGATGTTGAGCCATATGATCGGATCACAAAACTGGCGACAAGTGCTGGTATTCACACGCACCAAACACGGCGCTAATCGTCTGGCTCAACAATTGGAACGGGACGGTCTGAGCGCATCGGCAATTCACGGTAACAAAAGTCAGGGCGCACGCACCCGAGCATTGGCCGGATTCAAAAACGGTGAGATACGCGTGCTTGTTGCCACCGATATTGCCGCACGTGGCTTGGATATCGACCAGCTGCCCCATGTTGTGAATTACGAATTACCCAATGTCCCTGAGGACTACGTCCACCGTATCGGACGTACCGGGAGGGCTGGAAATGATGGGGAAGCCGTATCTCTCGTCTGTGTGGATGAACACAAGCTGTTAAAGGATATTGAGCGTCTATTGAAGAGAAAGATCCCCGAAATAGTTCTTGCTGGCTACGAACCGGATCCCAATGTCAAAGCTGAACCCATTCAGAAGCGAGGAAAAGGTCATGATCGGACACAAAACAAGAATCCGAACAACAATAAAAATGGTGTAAATGCAACCAAGAAGCGATCAGCCAACAAAACCCGGCAATCTAACGCCCGGAATACCGAAGCGAAGCAGTCCCACGCAAAAGCATCGCACAAACACAAGCGTAGTAAACAGAATGAAGGCAAATCATCGACACACCGACATTCACGGACAACCCGAGGCAAAGAAGTTGCCGCACTACTGGGTGGTTGAAATATTGCCGGAAGAGAGAAGCAATTCACTAAACAATCTTAAGACCGCTGGTCAGGTCGACTAGATAGTTTTTTTCAAATTGCTCCAGGGATATGGGTCTACTGAAATAGTAGCCCTGAAAAACAGTACACCCATACTCTAAAAGCTTGTTGCATATCTCGTGTGTTTCAACACCTTCAGCTACAACCTCAAGATGTAACTGTTTGGCCAGATTGAGAATGGTTTCCACCAGCGCGGCATCATTCGGATCGGTGAGTATATCCTGAACGAAGGAGCGGTCAATCTTAATCTCGCTGATCGGCAGGCTTTTTAAATATGCTAATGATGAATAACCGGTTCCGAAATCGTCAATGGAGAATCTTACACCGAAATCCTTTAGTTGCTTCATTTTCTCTACAGTCTCATCGATGTTGCCGATAAGCATGCTTTCCGTCAGTTCAAGTGTCAGATTTTCCGGGTTATTGCCCGTCTCTTTCACGGCTGATCTGATCGTATCGACAAAATTCTTTTTTCGAAACTGCATAGCGCTGACATTAATCGATATACGTGGCGTCCCGCGCTCAGGGTACCGCCGCATCCATTTCAACTGGGCCGAAAGCGATTCACGCAGTACAAATTCACTGATCGGTTCTATCAGGCCACTCTCTTCGGCTAATGGAATGAATTTATCCGGTAACACTAAAGTATGGTCAGGCATACACCAACGCACCAGACTTTCAGCGCCGACCATTTGTCCGTCCCGGTCAATCTGCGGTTGGAAATAGACCGTAAATTCCCTCTTATTGACTGCCTGATGCAGCTGTTCCAACAACCTTAGTCGCGCTTCGACTTTCTGTTGCATTTCAGGTGAGAAAAACTTGATCGTATTGCGACCGGCCTCTTTTGCCTGGTACATCGCAGTATCCGCTTTTCTCAGTACGTCGTCAGCCGACTCATTGTCTGTTGGAAAAATCGTGATGCCTATACTGGCACTGGTTCTAATTTCGTACTTTTCAATATCATAGGGGATGGCGATAGCCTGCAGCAGTTTACCGGCGATAATCTGTGCGTTGTTGATGGCAGACTCGATATCCTCACTGGTTTCGGATAGCAGGACAACAAATTCGTCACCCCCTAAGCGTGCCACGGTATCTTCGCTTCTTACCGATTCCTGCATACGAACAGCCAGCTGCTGCAGTAAGTTATCGCCGACCGTATGTCCGAGCGTATCATTAATGTGCTTGAAGTGGTCCAGATCGATAAATATCACAATTCCCTGTTTATTATGACGCAAACAGCGTGAAACAGTTTGAGATAAGCGATCCACGAGTGTTCGTCGATTGGGCAGACTTGTGAGAATATCATTGGTGGCCTGAAACTTGATCAACTCCTCATCAGCGTGCTGTTTGGTTACGTCCTCGGCCATCAGTATGTAGCCATTCAAAACCTTAGATTCATCCCAGATAGGCGAGATTCTGGCATCGATATATTGTTTACCATCATCGATTCTACGCTGCAAAGAGAAACGAAACTCACCCTCCTCCCTGGCTGACTGCAACGCTTTGAACATCCGTTCATCAGCTACGCTACCCACCCCACCGTGAAAGAAGTGAATATCTTTACCTTCCAGCTCCTCAGGTTTCAGACCGAATATCTGAGCGGCAGTTTGGTTGAAATAGGTAATATTCAGGTCATTGTCAGTCGCTATAAAGCCAATCTTGATCGAGGCACTTAATATACTGTTGAGATAGGTGGTTTTTTCACGCAACCCCCGTTCAGCACGTCGCCACTCGGTTATATCATGCCATACACAAAACAGTGCGCTTTTGCCTTCGTAAGGTATTCGTGTCAATGAGACCTCAATGAGGAGCGGATTACCGTCTTTTTTTAGATGCTGCCATTCGAATCGATGATACCCATTCATATAGGCCTGCTCCATCATATCGTTGGCTTTGCTTACGGACAGCCGCCCGTCTGGCTGCTTTTCAGGGGACAACCCGGATGGATGCATCTGTTGTAATTCATTTGCACTGCCATATCCCAACGTCCGAACTGCCGCATCATTGGCCAGAACGAATTTGTCGCTTTGAATCACCAGCATTGGGTCTTCCGAAAGCTCAAACAATAAACGATACTTCTCTTCACTTTCCCGAAGCATTCGTCCCTGATGAAGAAGCTGGGTAGACTGTAATCGCAGCTTTCGATTCTTACGCGAGGTTATCAGGCTATAAAATACCAACGTTGCAACTAATGCGATTGCAAGAAAGACAAGAACCGACAATATTGCATTGCGATTATCCTGATAAAAGCTGATGCTGGGGTTGAGGATCTTGGCCTTGCTGCGAATACTGTCCGGCAAATCCAGCTTTAAGGATTCCAGAACCCTGTTATCAATTACATATTCATTGGGACTATCCGTAACGGGCAATATAGAACTGATTTGTTGGCCGTCAAGATAAGCGAGCAGCAGCGCGGCGGCTGTCGACCCTTGTGCATGGCCGCTGGTGACATAGCCACCCAGTACACCATCTAAGAGATAAGCATCTTCCATGCTAACAACGACATTCGCACTGGATAAAGTTATCTGTGAAATTGTCTGATGGAGATTGAGTATCTCGCCTTGACTGTTTTGTAACGCACCTAAAGTGGTGAGCAGGACTACCGGTCTCTCTATCTGAGCCAAGCGACTCAAAATGATGTCCAGTCGGTTATCCGCAAGATAGGTAATCTTCATCAACGGTCGCGTCGCCATCTCCTGACGAATTTCACGCTCGATGGCCTGGTAGGTATTTGACCCGTCGCCAAGCGCCACGATATGGCCTACATCGCCAAATAGAGCATGCAGTAAATCCAGATTGGGTCCAATCTCTTTTTTTTCAAAAACGCCGGTGACTTTGCTTCTGTCCAGCTTTGATTGGATCGAATAGTCGTTGACTCCGGAGAAGAATAACGGTGTGTCAGGAAACAGTACGGAGAGCTTTTCAATACCAAAACTCAAACCGTTGTCATCCGTCACATACAGTGCAACCGGATTGAAATTTCGATATTTCCGCTTCAGATAGTCGGCAAATCGATCTGCATAATCCGCATCGTAGTGAAGGCGTTTAGTGTCCAGATATTCGGCTTTTATCGTGGGTTGCAGGGTTAATCCCTGTTTCAGGCTTTCGACAAAACCTTCATGTTGCCCCTTGGTCCAGGGATATTCTTGGCTGTAGGCGTGTACAATCAGCACTCTCACGGCATCTGAGGCAGGAGCCTGTGATGCAGTCATCAACAGTGCCGCAACAATAAATACTATAATCCTTAACTTATTGATATATATAGAAAACACACAGATTCTTGCACGGTCCGCAAAATTATCGATTTAACGAATCAATTTTCCCACATCTATTTTCAATTAACTATTCATATCGTTCCCTTGTTGGCCCGATCATAGACTTTCATATCTCGCGGCCTCCTAGGTCAGGAGCGGTTATCTTTTAAAATTATCTGTGATTACAACATGTTAAGTATTATCAATACCCACTCCCCACAACCGCATACATGTACTTTTTTTTCCGCGGCAGCTACTCGGCGAATGAATTTTGTTGTTTGCATTTCATTACCGGGATAAGTATCGTGGTAGGTCTGCATGATCTTTGACCTGCCTATAACGCCTCAAATTCGCTGTCTGACTACAGATACAACCGAATCGAGCAACATAGTGCCTGCCAAGATTCGTGGGGATGGTCCGTTCATTGAGACGGGCAAATTTGCAATTCATTGAGGTAATTTACTGATGTCAGAAAGACAGATCGGAACCGTTAAATGGTTCGACAGCGGAAAGGGTTATGGTTTTATCGAACGTGAAAACGGCAAGGATCTTTTCGTCCATTTTCGCGCTATTGCCGGTGAAGGACACCGTTCTCTGGAGGATGGTCAAAAAGTGGAGTTTACCGAGGTCGAGGGTAAGAAGGGTCCGCAGGCTGATAACGTAGTTCCCCTGTAACACTCTTTGCTCTCCCCGTTGCCACTCACCTTGGCATCCTGTCATATTCGCGAACCAACGGGCAATATCCGTACAGGGATGCACGGATCGATCATTCATTACTCTTACTCAGGAACAGATCAATGATTACCCTATCGGTTCGCGGTCTTCCAAGATCGACCACAGAAGAGAGCTTGACTGCGCTCTTTACAGAATATGGCGTAGTGCGTTCTCTTAAAATAGCTAAGGATCTCTTTAGCGGCGACTGTAGGGGGTTCGCCACTATCGATATGGAGGGTCACGAAGCCCGCGCCGCAATCGCTGCACTCGATGGCAGCGATCTTGGCGGCAGTACAATTCGCGTAGGCCCGGACAGACCTAAGAAAGGAAAGAACAGAAAACGCCGCTGAGCCCATCGGCATGCGAGTCAGTGCTTTATTTGCCTCCCATGTGATTGCCGGGATAGCTGTGTCAACAGATCCTAAAAATAACCGTCGGTCAAGGTCTTCATGAAATTGACCAGATCGGCTCTATCCTGATCGGACAATCCCAAGCCGACAAATGTGCCTGCATTCAATTCAGCGGCGATATTGTCGTCATTCACTTCCGGTGTGATAAACTGGTTCGCAACCTGAATATCATAATGCAGCACCGTCTCTTCCAGCGTGGCATAAACGCCATTGTGCATATAGGGTGCCGTCAACTCCACATTACGCAGTGTAGGCACCTTAAATTTACCCTGCTCATTTGCCCTATCTGACTCTGCAATCGCACTGCTGCCCCCCAGGCCCATATCGACAAAAGAGTTGTCCGCCAGATAGGCGGGGTTATTCAGATTTTTCGGTGTTCCGATATTGTAGTAGCGAAAGTTTGTAAACAGGGATGCTTCAGGTGTATCGCCGACTGTGTGGCAGTTTGCGCATTTAGTCACCTCGGCATCCATGAACAGATCAAAACCACGCTGTTCCGATGCAGTCATGGTGTAGTTGCCCATCAGATATGCATCAAACTTCGAACTAAAACTGTTGACCTCTGAAGATGCTTCAAATGCTGCAATTGCGGTTGCGATATTGTGATAGGCCATCGTTGTATCATCGAATGCATCTGCACCGAATACAGCAATGAAATCCGAAGAGTAGTCAGAGTTTTGCACCTTTGCGACAACCTCGGCCTCGGACGTGATATTCATTTCGACCGGATTGAGGAAGGGACCCTTGGCCTGTTCAATAAGATCAACGGCACGTCCATCGAGAAACTGCCCACCCTGGTAATTGGAATTTGTCTCCGGCGTCTGATCCTGATCAGCAACCTCTCCAAATGATGGCGCGAAAGAGGCGTAGGCCGCAGTGGGTGCATTGCGATCACCAAATTCACCGCCTACGGATCCCTCCGAAACCGGGGCTGTAACGCTGACACGAGGATCGGCAAAGCCGTTGTCGGGATCGTGACAAGTGCCACATGACTGGTTACTGCCACTGGAGAGATTGGTATCGAAAAACAGTTTCTTTCCCAATGCAGCAATGGATACATTCGATGTGTTCGAATTGCCACTGTCATCGCCACCACCGCCACCTCCACCACATGAAACGGTCAAGCACCCTATCAATACAGCAACACCAGCTCTATAAAATCCCATGGCTCTTCTACTCCAATGATCACACAATTACCATATAGCCTGGTAAAGAATCGAACAGACATAGGATGATGAAACATGATATCGATCAAGAATTGGGGAACTAGGGGTGAGCAGCTGATTGGAATGGGTAGTGCGTCACATCAATCTATCGATATAGGAATTTAAGGATTGCGGTTCCATTCCCACATATGCTTGTTTTGAGACTCGTAATTCATCTAACTTGAAAACGCAAACAGCTTGCGCGCCACATGAACTATTTCAAAAACTCCACTCGCAGATTGACTCGGCGGTTTTCAGCGCGTCCATTGGGATTTGAATTATCAGCAACAGGATGAGCATCCGCGTAACTCACCGAGCGAAGATATTTTGGCGCAAACCCCTGGTCCAACAGAAAACGGGTAACCGCATTGGCACGCGCTGCAGCCAGTTCCCAATTCGACTGGAATCTGCCGCCCAGAATCGGCCTGTCATCGGTATGCCCTTCCACTGCTATATCCGCCTCGCCAATCTCCTGCAGTGTCACCGCGAGCCGTTTCAATACCGGTAGTGCCTCGGTAAGCAGTTCCGCCTTGCCTGAATCGAAAAGAATGACATCGGCAATCTCCAGGGAGATCCCCTTGTCCCTTTGCACTACCTTAACCTCGTCCTGAAAACGGTCCTCTATCGCCGCAACCAGGCGGGTTTCGGCATCGATGGTCTGCGCGGGTTTCTCATCCGCTTGAATCGACGGTTGCGGTTGTTGTACTTCAACAGTCGGCTCGTCACTGGGAACAGCCTCATAGCTCGCCGCCATTCTGCTATCTTCATCGGTTGTCTGTAGATGCTGTACGGCCATCTGTCCCAATAACACCACCAACATGGCCAGGATGACGCTCAGCACATCCACATAAGTCAGCAACCATCCGCCATCATTCTCTTCAATCTCCCAGGCATACCAGGTAGTGCCGTCCAATACCTCCTCCTTGGCTGCTTTTTCGCGCATGTGATTCTTTCCACTGGTGCTTGTCATCGTCAGTCACACCTTCAGGCAGCACGTTGATCGGGACTGGCAATCAACTGCAGCTCTTGGGCTGCCTGCCGCATGTCCTGCCTGGCATTTACCTCTTCCATCATCTCCCTGATCAGTTCAGCATGTTGCCTGTCGCATAGCATCATGACGGCCTGTAGATGCGCGATGCGACGTGAAATCAACTGCCTGCCACGTTGCTCCAGCTTGCTTGCTAAGGGCTTGAACACAAGGTTGGCCAGTACCAGACCATACACCGTGGTCAACATGGCGAAACCCATGGCGGCACCGATAGAGGCCAGGTTTCCGGATCCCAAGCCGAATAACATCTGCACTAAACCGAGCAAGGTCCCAAGCATTCCAAATGCGGGGGCATAGCCACTCATGGCTCGCAACATCTCGGCTGGACGGCGCAAGTGATCCCGGTCCTCTGCAATCTGGCGCTGCAGTGTAAGCGTTACCTGGTCGCGTGGAAAACCGTCCAATACCAATTGTGTCCCCCTGCGCAGCAGCGGTTCTGAAATCTGTTGAGTGACCGCTTCAGCCGGCCGGATTTCGCCGCGGCGGAAGTAATTTGCCGCCTGCAAAAAGCGTCTAAAGCCCTCCTCCTCGTCTTCCATATTGACCGGGGGACGACGAAAATCGGCAATCAGTTGCCAAAGAGTCAATACGGAATTCAGTGAATGACTCATGATGGCTGTCAGCAGCGTTCCGCCAACAACCAGGAAAAGACCCGAAATAATCGCTATCAGTCCGGAACCCGGGGCTAACAGCTGTATACTCACTGAACCCAGTACGGAGAGTGATAGCAACCCAATCCAAAGCTGAATAACCAATGCTGTTCTCCTGTCTAATATGCCCTTACCCAGTCCAGCAGCAAATTGCAGGCCAAGTTTCACCTCCGAGCTTTGTCACCTTGTGAGTCAGATCGCGTCTTCGGCACTCAAAACGCGATAGATTGTCTGCTTAGTCTCAACCCATAGTGCCGGGTCTACTGGATTAGTGTTTACTGGCTATAGCTTCTAGCTTCTATAGATAACCGATGAAAAACAGAACACTCGCCATCTCGCTGCCACTGTTCCTGCTTCTCTTCAATGTCAGCGACGCATCTGAGATCAATATGAATCCGGGAAAGTGGCGGTGGACCGCAGTTCCGGATACGCACAGCTTGCTAATGCAACTGCTACCCACCTCCTATACAACATGCATCACCAGGGCTGACTTTGTGCCGAAGGAGAGTCAATTGGGACAGGCCTGTGAAAACATCGATCTCACCACGGAGGGGGATAAGGTATCGTGGAATGTAAGCTGCAGCCAGGCGGCGGGCATAACCAGAAGCCATGGAAGCATCACCTACTACGGTGATACCGCCGAAGGTGTCATCAACTTAGCTATGGGCGGGATGCAAATGCGCTCGAAGACCGTTGGAAAGCGCTTAGGACCCTGCGATTAGAGCCAGAAGGGTGAACCGCGCCAGACTCTGAAGCATATATCTAAAAAAACCACATTAATTATGGTAAATTCCTCCCACTCACCTGCCGGCTGCCAAGCTGCAGGTCACTTGGACACAGGTTTTAACATACCATGCATCTGTTATTTAGAATGTTTATAACACATTGAATAGCAAATACTATATTTTACCCAGACTGATTCACCAGGTATTTGGATCCGGCCAACTTCTGCACCCTTTCATGCTTATGTTAGGGCTGCTCTCTATCGAGCCTCTTGCCGCTGGCACACCCATCCCTATCGAAGAGCTCCTCAAGCGGAATTACCTGGACGATTACCACAGCAATGTTGTTTTCGGCTATCGCATCGTCACAGAAACCGAGCGCTTCGGCGCCCGCTATACCGGCAATCAATTACGTTGCAGCAACTGCCACCTCAACGCCGGACGAAAACCCGATGCCATTCCCCTCAATGTTGCCGGTATGTATCCGAAATGGCGCAGTAAAAACGGACGCCGAAATGGCATTGGTCTGCGTATACGGGAGTGTTTCGTCTATAGTCTGGACGGCATCATGCCGCCGGAGGACTCGCCGGAGATCCTGGCGGTGGCGGCCTACATCTCCTACATCTCTCATGGCGAAGTGATTGGCGAGGCTCCTCCCGGCCGCGGTGTACCTACCCTGCCCGATACCGGCTACGATCCGAATCCAGCCAATGGCAAGGCTATCTATGACGGCAAGTGCGCCCAGTGCCATGGCGGCGACGGCCATGGCATACCCGGCATTCCGCCGCTGTGGGGGATGGATTCATACAATAAAGGTGCCGGCATGGCCAACACCAAAAAGGCGGCCGGCTTTATTTGGGCGAACATGCCCCTCGGACAGGAGCGTTCCCTGACCCATCAGGATGCCCTGGATGTATCGGCCTATATCAATATGCAGATCCGGCCGGGAGATCCCCGGCGAAGTAAAATGTTGAAACTCTTCGAATCCATCTCCGGGCTGGTGGAGTAGATTGCGCGGCCTGAACAGACAAGAGGTCAGACAATGGACCCAGGGTAGATCGGCTCCAATGATAGTGATATGAGATATCTACGACTGTTGTCGGAGCTAATTCCATGGAGACCATCCCAAGCAGGAGAGCTGAAACTAACGACAGAGGCATTTGCCGCTGTTGTCGCAGCCATATTGGTTATACCTCAGGGCATCACCTTCGCCTACTTGGCCGGACTACCGCCTGAATATGGTATCTATACATCGATTTTCGTAACCCTCTTCGCCAGTCTCTTCGGCACCAGTTCGATGCTGGGTGGACCGAACACAGCGGTTGCCGTATTGATCGGTATAACGGTAGCGCCTTTCGCAGGCCGGGGCAGCCCGCTCTATATCGACTATGTGATACTGCTCAGCCTGATGGTTGGACTGATGCAACTATTTGTCTGGTTACTCAGGGGCGGCAAATATTTTCAATATCTCAGTCCGGCGGCCATAACCGGTATCACTGTCGGCGTGGGCATCATTCTCATCCTTTCGTCACTCGACGGGATGCTGGGCCTTACCCCGTCGGGGACCCTGTTCTTCTTCGAGAAGCTCTTTGTCATGGTCGATGATTGGCAGACATTGATCAACCCCTATAGCTTTGCCATCGGTATCACAACCGTGATTGCAGGAATCATCGCAAAAATCAGGTTTCCCCGGTATGCAATCCTGATCGCCATGGCTGTCGGCTATGCCACAGGTCTGCTTGTGATGGGCATATTCACTCAGGTCGATACGGAAATAGAATTGCTTGGACATATACCCTTTCAGGCCCTGCCCCTCTCAAGTCCGAAGTTGGATCTCGAATATCTGCTGGTGGGATTAGCCATGTTACCCAATGCCATAACCATAGCGCTTATTGGACTTGCTCAGTCCATGGTGATCGTCAAACACCTGCGCTGCGATACCGACCAGCCTATCAACCTGAACAAGGAGGTGTTTGCTCAGGGTATCGCCAACACACTTGCAGCCTTCTTTTCGAGCTTTGCCGGTTCCGGCAGTTTTAACCGAACAGCCTTGAATCTGTCATTGGGAGCGGCAACGCCCCTGGCCGGAATACTCTCTGCATTTGTGGTTTTCGTCCTGATCGATATCTTTGGCGCCCTGCTCAGCTATATGCCGATGCCGGTAATCGCCGGCACACTGATGTTGGTGGGTATAGGTATGATCAAATCCAGAGAGATCGCCCGCCTGTTTTCCTGGACCGGTGAGCTGTTGGTGTTTGTGACAACATTATTCGGAATAGTCTTCCTCGGTCTGCAAACCGGCTTGATCATTGCGTTTATACTGTCACTGATTCTGTTTGTTCTATCCGCATCAAAACTTGATATCAGCATTAAAAATGACGATAAATCGGTTCAGATCAGGGTCGAAGGCCATCTGTTTTACGCCTCAATCGATCAATTGAGCAGTCTGCTCAAGCGCCATCGATACGACAGTGTACTTCTTGACTTGAGCGTGGTTTCCTATATGGATCTTTCCGCCACGGAAGCATTGGCCAAGGATCTGAAAAATCGCGATACCAAGGAAACCACCTTCATTATCGTCCTGACATCCCGCAAGCTGCTTGATCATTTCGAGCAGCGTCTGGAGGGTATGCCGGTAGAGTTTGTGTATCAGCCTTCAAGCTAGGGCCTGTTAACACTCATCCAATAGCATATCCCACGTGCAGCGACATCATTGCCTGCTCAACCCCCAGTAACAGGCATCAACCAGACATAACCCAGTTGCTCCATCTGTTGTTCTATCCACACAGCCCGTTCATTGATATAAGGTGTTGGCGGTTCAGCACGGTAGCGCCAGGGATTGGGAAGAAGCGCAGCCAATCTGGCCATTTGATTAGCCGTTAACCGATCCAACGGGAGCTGATACCAATACTCGCTGGCGGCGGCAACACCATAGATGCCCGGCCCAAATTCAACAATATTCAGGTAGACTTCGAGAATCCTGCGCTTATCCCAGAGCAATTCAAGCAGCAGCGCGAGACCACCTTCCAGCAGTTTACGGCTCCAGTCTCTGCGTTGCCATAGAAAAAGATTTTTCACCGTCTGTTGAGTCAGGGTACTTGCGCCACGTAACCCCCTTCCCCTTTCCGCATCTCTTAGGACCTGTTGGACCGCGTTGAAATCTATGCCCCTGTGATGGGGAAAATTCTGATCTTCCGCAGCCACTACCGCCAGTTGCATGGCGGTTGGTATTCGCTGCAGGTCCCACCACTCATGTCGCGATACTATTGACTGATTGAGTGGTGGATCAAGTTCCCGCTGAAGCTTCCATGACCATGTTGGCGGGTCGACGAAACGGAACATCACTATCAATCCGAAAAGCAACATCAAGGATGCCAAGAAGAGCAGAAAGACCCATCGCAGCAACCCCTTGTAAAACCGCTGAAGTTGTCCTCTTTTCCCGCTTTTACGGACCATATCGCACTTTACTGATGTTGAATGCAGATAGTCTAAAGCAGATGTTTGCCATCAAACAGTTCATACTCCATCGACAATGGATCGAGCCCCTGAATACAGCCCAGATTGGCACGGAAGTGACCCGGGAACCTGGCGGTTTCATGAAACGTGTAGATGCCGCAGCGGTTACAAAAATAGTGCTTTGCAGTCTTGGCGCCAAACTGATAGAGGCCCAGCGCACCCTCTTCCGCGTGGATCTTGAATTGCTCCAGAGGAACTGCCTGAGAGGTCATCATCGCACCCTTGCGGGTACAAATTGAACAGTTGCAACGCAGCCCCTTATCAATGATGTCGCCCTCGAAGGAGAAACGAACAGCACCGCAATGACAACTGCCTTGGTAGTTTTCAGCCATATCGATCTCCGGCTTGACCTAAACGGATTTTGTTAACTCGGCAAACAAGTATGTCGTAATAATAAAACCCCAAATTGAACATCACCCATGATAGTGCCGGACAAATAGCCATGGTCCGATACGGGAATCAGCCAAATACACAACGTGACTCACCATTCCCGGCAATGCCAATAGCGCAGTGAACCAGAACACTGCCCCGGGTGGCAACCATAATGGGCCGAAGTTGAGAAAGCCATTCAATATCAAGCACAATTCATAGAGGATGTAATGTCGCTTTTTCGAGTCAACGGGAAACGACATATCCATAAGTGGCTACTGATATTTCTACAGGAAAGAGAGAGATTGTGAGCGATGTTCCGACGGTCTTCGTGGTGAGTCCCGCAATGCAGAATCGGTTCTAGGGACTGTCCACACTCAGTACTGCCAGAAGGAGGAAAACCCACAACAAGTACGCTGATTAAAAGGAACCGGTGATCACATCCTTTCACAGCCTTGGTTTTCCATAGAGATCAAGCTCTGAATGGAGCCTCGTGCTGGTTTCTGCTACGGGTTTGCAGTATGAGATATAAGGCATAGCCCCCATTTCCCCACATCCACTCTGTTAAAACCGAAGCGGTGGCCTGCTATAAAACTGGCAGATACGACAAAAGGTGCAGACAACAGCAGGGTGTTAGCAAGATGATCCCGTTACCCAGTGGACAGATGGCAGGAATAAGTAATATCCGCGCGCGTTATCATGCATTGCGACTCAACCGCGCGGTAGGTCCAGACACATCTCATCGTGACTTGTATGGTTTTGTCGATATTGTCGTCAAACCGGATCGCTTGAAAAACCCGCCCTATCATCCCCCTTTTGTCTTCTCCGGCTATACGCTTACAGATCTGCCACGACTCCCCTGGTCATCGTCAGACCGCAAGGCCTTCGACGACTGGATACAACAGGAACAGCAGATCAGGGAGATCGATCAAGTTAGAAAACGCATGATCGGCGACGAATTATTATTGACGGAAAAGGAGCATAACTATCCTAAACAACTCCGCAGCAATCTGCAGAAAAAGCTAGAACAGATATCGATGCATCGTGCTTCGCCTGGACAATGGCGGCGAACATTGTTGAATCTGAGCCGTTCCGGTATCCGTGAGGAAGAGATGACCTGGTCCGGCCTGATACCTTTTCTGGAAAAAATGGAAGAAGAAGGCAGCTCGGCCGTCACTCGGGATCAACTCTTATCGCATATTGATTTCTCGATTATCCGGCTGAGTCTGACCAACGAGATCGTTAGAGATCAAGCCTGTCAGCTTGAGTTCACGGAAATTCCCACCTCAAAATCGATCAACCTTTCAATTATACCCAGAGCCATCGCCGAACCCAGCGACTGTTGCGTCCTTCGCTACGTGGATCCTGTCCACTACTACAAGGTAGGTTACCTGAAAAAGCAGAAAGGTTTGAACAATCTCGCCGCATCACAACAGTGGTTTGCACTCGATTCAGTGGGTAATCCAATTGGTGATGAAAAGACCGATCAGCATCACTTTGCAACCAAGGAGCAGGCCTTCATTACAGCCAGCCGACATGCTCTGCAACATCTGGGCATACCTGTCGCCTACTCACAATACGGCCGCTATGAACATAAAAGTCTGTACGGTGGAAGCGACTACCGTGAGTGGTTGCTGACCTTGCCCGACTATCCGCTTTCACATTTCACGAGCCACTACTATGCCCGCAACCTGCTTGTGCACTTCCGCACCAAACAGCGTATTGACGGCCAGGGCAGGCGCTTGCTGTTTATTGAGGAGATACAGAGTGATTGGCACCAGAGCGGCGCAATGTACGGATATAAAAACCGCTGGCCCGGCAGGATAACACCCGCGCCTTTCCGCAGAGAGTGGCTGAGTTTAGCCATGAAACTTCTCCTCATGCACGCGGCTGACCATGACTTCGACGCCATCGCTTGGACACGAGGGGAAGTCCAGGAGTCTCACTATTTCAAAAAACTGTCAACCGTCAAACGACTGTATGACAAAGAAATACCAAGAATCTTGGGGCGGCTCTGCGAAGACTTGGATCTGACAATCGGCAATACCAGGATAACCACCAAAGAACCACGTCTACAAATTGCCCGGCATTGGGACAAGTGGTTCTTGACAGATCAGACGGGCAGTTTCTATACGCGTCCCCGTTATACCCAACAGGAGGCTATGAAGGTGTTTTCCAGACACTGTAAACAGATAGATTTGGAGGTACCTGCAATGATCCTGAGCCGGTCGGCCAAAGAGCGGATAAAAAAGAGCGGTTTTCCCTTGTTTGGTGAAAAAGCAGTGGAGTAGATTATGGGGCTCCTAACCTCAAAGCCTGTTGATCGTTCCTTTGTTCGGCATTTTTCTTATCCACGGTTGTTGGGATTTCAAAGAGTCAGGAAAGGTCTCCAATGCGTTTGCAGCTTCTGCGTAGCTGTCGTACATACCACGCAGCAGGATGTACCATGCCTTTCCTTCTCGCTCAGTACTGATATAGGCCAATTCTCCCTGCAAGCCGTGCTTGCTGGCAAAAGCTGCAATCGACTCTTTGTTGGAAACACCGATCAACTGAACGGTATAGCCGCCACGGCTTCTTAATGCCTGCCAGGCATCTTGGGACGCCGGCTGTTGTTCCATCTGTCGGTACTCGCCTTTAAGCCCCTGCAGGGTGGTAGCCATCCGGTTGATTGTCGCGGTCATCTCATCCTGGCTGCTGAGGTGGACACGGTTCTGCGCATCAAGCTGCTCAATACGGGGGGCGAACTCTTTTTTCAGACTATCCAGCATCATTTCCATTCGCTGCAGCCGTTGTTCCGTCCTCATGTCTCCACCCGTTGGCTCTAAGGCTTCTGCCTGCGCGATCCGATCTTGATCCATACCTGTAGCCTGTCCGGCCACCGTTCCTATGGATGCGGCGATTTGCTGTTCAAATTCATCCAATCGCCGCTCGAAGCTCTGCTGTTGTTTTATTAGCTCTTCGACAGCCAGTGAATCATAGGCGCTGTCCCTCTGAGCAACACCACCGCTCATCAGCTTTTCAATTTCGTCACGGGTCAGGTAGTTTTCACTGGCATTCATCAGTTCCAGGGAGATATTGCGCTCGAAACTGCCGAACTTGTTTGAAAAATATTGGTAACCAAACAAAATGGAGAGCAGGAACAATGCAAAAAGCCCTGCGATCGCGATGCTGTGATATGTCCCGCTCGATCTGGCCGACTCCACCTGTGCGCCGAGCAGGCCCAGTCGTTCAACCATCTGCTCCGATTCCTCCTGGCGTTTGCCATATTCGGAGGTCATCGCCTCGAGAAAGGTTTTCTGTTTGTCAGTCTGCTCCAACAGTAGATGATGATCTGTTTTAATTTCCGTGACAACGTCGGAGAGCGTGTGATTGTTTTGTTCTTGGAGTAACAACCGCTCCCGGGTCTCGGACTCTGTTTCCAGCAACTGATGATGCCTGGAGTCTATGTCTTTAAACTGCGCTTGCAGGGATGATTCAAGATCATCCAGGCGTTGCGACAGCCCTTGATTCAGTCCGGATTGTTCGGCCAGTTGTGCCAATGCAGATTTCACACGCTCCTGCAGGGAATCTATCCCTAAGTCGCTAAATTCACGGAGTTCCTTTTGATCCTGCTCAACAACAGATAATAGTTGTGAAATCTGTGTCTGCTTCTGCTCTCCCTGTTGCAGTGTCCGTTCCAACGTATCGAGGCGCTCGTTGAGTTTGCCGGCATTCTCTTTCAGGCCGCTGGCATCCTCTTGCAAAGCCGCGGTGGCCAGCTTGAGATCGACGCCATGCCTACTCTGCTCGCTCATCTCTTCGGCAACATTGTTCAACTTTCGCAACTGATCCTGCGCTGCCTCTTCTTGTTCCTTGAACAGGCGCTCTGTATTGACCAATCGCGCCTCGACTTCATCCACTCTCCGGTTGATTTCCCCCTTTGCGCTGGCAAGCACTTCTTGCAGCTGCTCGCGATTCCCGGCTTGCTGGTCGAGGTCGGTGGCAAGTGAGTCCAATCTCTCCGCGGCCTCATGCTCATCCGAATCGAGCATCTGCAATTTCGAATGCAGACCGCTTATCTCCAGTTTCAATTGGTTGACCGTCTCCTCAAAACCTTCTCTCTGTTGCTCTATAACCGTCGAGATTGAGGCCAATGGATCCGACAGATCCGCTTGCTGGTCGATATAATTTGATAGTCGGAGATCGGTGGACGCAAGCTGCTCTCGCAAACTGCGACTGCTGCCCGCCAAATCACTGTTAAGATGATTGACCAGCTCATGGAGAGATTCACTCTTGGCCACTTGGCCGTTCAACGTCCCGTCGATGGAATCGAGGCGCGTTGCCAACTCGCGATTCTTTTCGTCCAATAGGGATGCCGTATCCCGTTCGACCCGATCGAGTTTCTGCTCCAACTCCGCCAGTTGGGATGCATCGGCATTGGAAACCGGTTCAAGATCCTTGACCAGCTTCTCCACCTTTGACAGACGTTGCTCCAATACCTCGTTCTTACGCGTCTTGTCCTGCTGTTGACTCTCCAGCCTGGCCCCGGTTTCACCAATACGATTGGCAAGCTCCAGCAGACGACGTTCCAACTCCTTCTGCTGACCACCCTTTTCGGTAAGCTGATGTCTCAGATGCTCTATCTCATGACGCAGGGGTTGCGCGCTCTCCTGCAACAAGCAGGAGACCTCCTCCTGCTGCGGTTTTTCCTGCAGACTCTGATTCTGATTCTGTTCCAGTTTATGGCTGAGTTCGGCGATATCGTTCTGCAGGCTCTGGATTTGCGACTCATGTTTCGAGTCGCTGATCAGGAGCTCACTGCCGCTCTCTTCAAGGCGTCTGATGTGGGACAGCAAATCGACGATATCGCGTCGAATATCATCCGTATTATTGGCAACGATATCAGCCGACTCACTGTCACGCTCCAATACCTGCTTGAACGCCTGGTGCTGTTCATGCAGTGATGCCAGCTGTTCGTTCAGAGAGTCGATGTTTCGTTGAGTCTCTTGTTGCTCCCGGCCCGATTCCTCGGTGGAACTCACGTCAGCGGCTTGCAGCTGCAGTGTCTCCAGCAGACTACTCAGCTCTTCCTCTTGAGAGATCAATTGCCCAATCTGACTCTGCATCTCCTGCAGACGCAGTTGCAGGTCCGCATTGGCCTCACTCAACTTATCAAGTTTCAAACCTTGATTGAGCTTGTCGTGGGACACTCGATTGAGCCGGCTGTTCAGATCGGAGAATTGGTCAACCAATCTCTTTATTCTGACCGCGAGTTCTTTTTTCTTGAGCTTCTTCTTTTTCACCGGCTTTGCTGAGAGATAATCTTAAACAATGTATCTATCTCAATAAAAAATCAGGAATTATCATGGTATTTTTAGCATAGATTCGATCAGGTTGATACTATAAATATCGAATATGTAAATAAGATTCCGCCCGTGTGGCCGGCCGAGTCATTATGCGAATATGCGGCGCGATTGCTTTATCCTTTAGGCTCATGGGGAAGGACCACTGCTTTCTTGTAAACCAATACGTTACGATTTAAAATCTCCCACGAAGAATATCAATCAAAGGGAGCAGGATCATGGATAAGATTAAGTGTTTGTTTTTCTTAGGATTGACAGGATTTATCAGCGCTGCTGACGCGTTACCTATCTTCAGTCACACTACAGATGGCCTGGGGCTCTACACAATAAGCGTCGACGGCAGCAACGAACCGACCGGTCTGGCAGGCCTCAATGTGGATAACATTATCGGTACAGCCGTCGGCAATGATTACGGCATTAATTATTCGGACTATTTTTCAATCATTGATGCCGATTCGGACAACCTGCTGCAGTTCACTTTCACCGATAACAATATTTCGGAACTAACCGGTACCGCCTTTTATGTCAATGAAGCGATTGAGTCTTTTGCCTACAGTTTTGTAGGTGACCTTGTGGATCCCCCCTCTCCGGCTCCCTCACCCACACCGACACCGACACCAAATGTTCCGGAACCCTCTACCTTCCTTCTGCTGGGTGCGGGTCTGGTGGGTATCGGGATAACCCGCTTGGGTCGACGCAAACCGTAACAGCTAATCCATTCCAATCGAGACCAGGGAGACGTCAATCTCCCTTTTCTCGTCTTTTTGACGTTAGGCGCCACGGTAACTGTTGGCGTAGCCTCATCAATTAGATCACAGGTGAAAGATCGAACAATCAGGATTCGTATCTATCTTCAATGGCTATGCCTTTTTCATACTCTTCGATATGCAGGACCTCGGCTATCTGCTTGTGGTATGCCGTATCCGATGGCCAGTAGAACACATCACCGGTCTCTTTCTCTTCAATCCACCTGGCAGCACCCTCGCTCGATAAGGTAATCAGCTCTTTGATCTTAGCGTTAGAGGGGTTTCGATAAATAATCATTTCCTTCTCCTGACGCTTGTTGTTATCCCGAGGCTATTATCTCAATCGCAAACAGTGCAAAATAGTGAATATTACCCATCATGAGTGTCAGCTATTGCACATTCAACACTCAGTCGAGCAGTTAATAACCACTCGACGACGTACGCCTGAACGATCTACCGACGAAAAACGGGTAGCCTCCTAGCCTCCTATCAGGGAAATCCGGTACTTGAAACGATTGGGATTTTTTATTACGCCAAAAAAGTGCATGCGCTGCACCGAATTGACCACCCAGCTGGCAACAACTGACCACCTAAACCGGAAAAGGCTGACCAGGGTGCTGCTGTTGACCACCACGATGCGTATTCCAGACCGAATTGCACCCTCTGCTGAAACCAACTGCAACCCGAAACCAGAATTCGCTGCAGGTGGCGCTGGAACCTCTGCTGATAGTATGACTATCTATATTCACCCTTAAGATTACTATATGATTACGGGTTTTACCCAGAATTTACGGACACATCAAAAAAGGCCGATAATGGCCGTGGAGGTGTGTCATGCAGAAACGCAGAAAATACTCAGAGG
>JBFNNX010000002.1:0-3215 GCA_040791665.1 Candidatus Thiodiazotropha sp.
GCGTCATCCACCAGCGCACCTAGTGCGATGGTGGATGACGCCATTATTGTCGTGGAAAATATCGTCCGCCGCCTACGTATAAACCGTCAACTCGCTGAGGAGGAACAGGCCTCAACGCTGCAGGTAGTGTTGGAGGCAACCCGTGAAATTCAAGCTTCCATCGTCTTTGCCACTCTCATTATTATGCTGGTGTTTCTACCGCTGTTCTTTCTCAGTGGCGTCGAAAGTCGACTGATGCAGCCATTGGGATTGGCGTATATCGTTGCCCTTGCGGCCTCGCTTTTGGTGGCGATCACTATCACTCCCGTGCTTGGCAGCCTGTTTTTAGAGCGTTCTCATGTTGTCATTGCCGGCCACGAGACGAAACTCGTAACTTGGCTGAAAAACGGCTACGCAGTTGTATTGGATGCCACTATTCGCCGCTGGCGAACTGTTGCCTTATTTTCATTGAGTGGACTGATTGCCACGGGGGTGGCCTTGGGTCTCGCAGGGCGCTCATTCTTGCCCAACTTCAATGAAGGCAGTTTGACCGTGAGCGCCGTAACGCTTCCCGGCACTTCGCTAGAACAGTCAAATCAGCTCGGACAGCGTGTGGAGGAAATTCTACTTTCACACCCTGAGGTCGTTGCTACGGCGCGTCGTACAGGACGTGCCGAACTGGATCCCCACGCACAAGCTATCCACGCCTCTGAGATCGAGGTGAGCCTGAAGATGAAACCACGCAGTAAAGAGGAGCTCTTAGCTGCACTGCGCAATGACTTCGCTACGCTGCCTGGTATGAATATTGTCGTTGGGCAGCCAATCTCACATCGTATCGACCATATGCTCTCTGGTACACGCGCCAACATCGCAATAAAAATTTTTGGCCACGATCTCTATGAGCTGCGTCGTATCGCTGAGCAAGTCAAGGAAATTGCGGAAGGTGTGCCTGGTGCTGTTGATGTTGCTGCCGAGCAGCAGGCCGACATCCCATTTCTTACCGTAAAGTTCAAGCGTGACATGATTGCCCGATATGGCCTGACTGTGGGTGAAATAGCCGAAGCCATCGAGACTGCTTTCTATGGCCAGAGTGTATCCCGTGTTCTAGAAGGCGAAGCTAGTTTTGATCTGATAGTACGTTACAACAAAGGCACACTCGATGAATTTGAATCAGTGCGCAGCACTCTGATCACTACGCCCTTGGGAGCTCAGTTACCCTTGCACGCCCTAGCCGAGGTACGCAAAGATCGCGGCCCAAACGCCATCAGCCGAGAAAATGTACAGCGGAAAATTGTCGTAATGGTAAACGTGGCCGAACGTGATCTGGGTAGTGTGGTTAATGACATTCGTAACGCTATAAAATCAGGCATGAACCTGCCCAGTGGTTATTACATCGAATACGGAGGGCAATTCGAGAGCGCTGAAAGCGCTGTCCGCACCCTGTCAATTCTCGGGGGTGTTGTTATTGCGATCATGTTTTTGTTCCTATATGTCGCATTTCATTCGGCAAGGGACGCGTTTCTAGTCATGTTAAATCTACCTTTAGCACTGATGGGAGGTGTTGTTGGCATGTATTTATCTGATGGCATTCTCTCTGTTGCCACTCTGGTTGGTTTTATTACTTTGTTCGGAATCGCAATCCGCAATGGAGTCATGCTGATAGCTCATATTCACAACTTAGTGGAACGCGAGCACGTTCGTAGTGCCTTCGATGCTGTGCACCGTGCGGCCCTTGAGCGATTGATCCCAATACTGATGACCGCACTGGCGGCAGGCCTCGCGTTAGTGCCATTGGCCCTTAGCGCGGGACAACCAGGTAGTGAAATTCAATCGCCGATGGCAGTGGTTATTCTCTGGGGGCTACTGAGCTCAACTGTGCTCAACATGATTGTTGTACCTGCTCTCTACTTACGTTTTGGTTCTGTTGCACGACGAACTATCGAAAACCACCCCGTGCCTGCGACAGGTTAAAAAATACATTTTAAACCATGTATTTCGGTAACACTGGAGTACCTATGTCTGAACCTGCAATAGCCCCTAAAAAAACCACCTACGACTCATTTTTAAATATAGGAGTTATATAAAATGCGCATTAAATCGTTATTTCTTTGCCTTGTATTAACTTTTCTTCCAATCGCTGTTTTTGCTGGTGAAGGGCATGATCATGGACATGCTCATTCTGATGGACCAGCAACAGAGGATCGAGCTATAAAAATTGCTACAAATGTTGTCTCTAATATTGCTAACAAAGGCATAATCGAAGAAAGCTGGAAATCAGTAAGAGCCACGAAGGCTGAGCAAAAAGAGTTTAGCGGAAAAAAGGAATGGGTGGTGATTTTCAAGAATGACAAAGTGACTGATGCAGCCAAGCAAAAACTTTATATTTTCCTGTCGCTTGAGGGTAAATATTTGGCGGCTAATTACACTGGAAAGTAGCTGGTGTTTAGAATTAACGACACAGATCCATACCAGTCAATATTAGTGTCTGGTATGGATATAAATAAACCGATCTTTGTTTTCTACTGTAAATCGATTATTGCGTATAAACTAGTAGAACAGACTCCGGTTTATCACATTACGCTGTCATGTTAATTGCCCACATTCACAATCACGCGGGGCGTGAACATAGAATCTATTTTCGCAGCATCAATTAATCGGAGTGATAAGCAATGAAACACATATTTAATATATCGAAAGTATCTTATTCGATAATCGGCATAAGCCTTTTTCTCTGGCTTTCTGGCTGCGCTTCTCTTACCGACAACGCTTTGAACGACTCGATTACAATAGAACGTGTAAATTCCAAAAGCGCCGAGATCGGACACACATATATTCAGAAGTCCGATGGGGGTTGGATTTTACGCGGTAAACTATCTAGACGCTTCTTGAAACAAGGCCGTATCCCAGGGCATTTGCATGTCGAGATATTATCCGCTGAAATGAAATTGCTGAAACAGGCAAAGCTAGATTACAAACGAATATCCCGTAAATCACGATACTCAAAATTTTATCATTTAATTCCCTTTGAACTAAAGAAAGGAGTCACTGTGCGCATAATCCATCATGATCTATTGTCGCATCAAGACACTAAGGATGAAAAAGCATAGGTAGCTGATATGCACATTGACACTCTCGATCAGTGGCGACACACCCACGATTTTCATATTGATTCGTCTCGCGGAGAAAGACGCACACTTTACGTGGTACTTCTAACAGCCTGCATGATGGTGGTTGAG
>JBFNNX010000003.1:0-47833 GCA_040791665.1 Candidatus Thiodiazotropha sp.
TCCACAACACAAGGCGCAGGAGAAAACTTGATGGGTTTAAACAAAAGAAATCACTCTTAACTCAACCGTCCGTGGAATCGGGGTAAAACCCCAATCATCATACTGATATCAAGCATGGCTACATAACTAACTTTATCTCACTAAAATTATTTAGATTGATTTTAAGAATGACTCTAAAGTTACTTAGTTTCAAATAATGACCGTGGGTCAGATCCTGATTTTACAGGCATATTGAATTAAGACTTGGACTTGCCCTTCAATTCAGTGGACACTCATTCGGGTAATGTGACCAAAAGAGTTTGACCAATACAGACAGATTCACGTTCCGTGAGCTTAGCTATGATGTTGTGCGCACTGTTAGCCAATTCAATCCGCTAGCTATTCGATCAAACATCTCGATTTAATTAGTTAGGCATGAAATGGGACCATCGCTGCCTACAGCAGGGGATGAATGGATACTGGCAGCTGTGTCGAAAGTCCATAGTTGCGTACCAGTCGGTGAGAAGGCATAAAGACTATCGATCCGTCATTCGCCAATGCGATTGGAGATGACACGCTGAGGATTATAGGGAACGTCGTCGTGCTGAATATGCTGAGAGACCTTATAGAATAAACCCAGAAAGATCTTAAGAGCGCATAACTGCCAAGCTCAGAATATTAACTAAATATCTATATATAACAGATAAATAGTAAATTAACTTAATGTTAATTAATATCTATTAACTTCCAATTTATGGCCTGACTACTATAGTCAATACAAATAAGATGCATAATGTATATTATGTTAAATATTAGATATCAATGAAAATCCCATCAAAATGGATTTGGACGTCCAAGTATCTTTGTAAATAAAGTTGTAAATGGTATATTTGGATTGGTAAAAAAATATAATTATTATTAAAATATTCAGTTTGCTAGGCTATGCATTTCACGACACTTCTCATTGAGCCGCCCGGCATTGACTCCCAACTGATCAACCTCATACTTGCACCGGAAAAATTTCACGTAAAAATGGCGGAATGCGGTCCCGGTGCCTGGAATCTGATCCTTGAGAGCGATCCTCCCGATTTGGTCATTGTCGACACGGATCTACCGCCGACGGGAAGTGTTCGAATCGGTGCAAGTCAGTTAATGGAGCTTATGTCGAGTCGGCCAGACTGGCGTAAAACACCCAAGCTGTTACTAACCTCTGATAGTAGCTCCGGCATATTCCACCAAACAAAGAAAAAAAATGTCTGTGCCGCCATTTTGAAACCCTATGATCCTCGTCGCTTTATTCAAGAGATCTTTAACTGCATCAGTAAGCGACTGGATGCCCACATTAAAGAGATCAACCGCCAACATATTCAGCTCGGCACACAGATATTGAATGTCGCCAAAATGAAAAATCAAAGAGATATTAATAATCTCAAAGAGAGATTAGGAGCTATTCTAACTGATATTGAGATGCATTTTTCATTTGAAGAGGATTACATGTCGCGGCATTATTACCCTGAATTCACTGAACATCAAAAAGGACACAGGCAAGTACTCACGAAGGCAGAAAGATTGATCGATGAGATTTGCTCTGGTTACCCGGTTGTAGACAGGGAAAAAGTAAAACAATTAAGTACCGTAGTCTTTGATGGAGATGATGACAAAAGATATATCGGCTTTCTTTATGATTTACTAGGCTCTCTGACAAAACATATAAAAACAGGAAAAGTAGATAACCACAACGAACATGGTCAGTAAAAAATGAGCTTCTTGCTTTGTTCGTGTCATATGCACAGTAAACACCATCACCGGGTGCATAGATATGAATCATATATTGTTGGCTAATCCACTCAAATCTTTGCCTCGTCACTCTCCACTAAATTATATTTCTTCAGTTTCCGCCACAATGAGACGCGATCGATTCCAAGGATCTTTGCGGTATACGTTCGATTCTGACCACAGTGCTCCAGCACATAACGAATATAGTCAGCCTCTCGTTCGATCAAGGTAGGTAGCTGCCCCCTCTTCTCACGCACTACGTGTATCGCATGATCTTGCAGTGCGGGCGGTAGATCTGCACGCGTTACTTGTGCTACCCGGCCCAGGGTGACGGCTCGCTCGATGATGTTTTCCAGCTCACGGATATTTCCTGGATAGCCGTAATCGAGCAATGCTGCCATAGCTGTGGGCTCAATGTCTTCTACTACGCGTCCCATGCGTGAAGCATGTTTGCGTAAAAAGTGATGTGCCAATAAGGGGATATCGTCTCTCCGCTCCGCAAGCGGCGGTAGATGCAGGGAAACTACATCGAGCCGGTAGTATAGATCCTGTCGAAACCTACCGGCGGCAATCTCGCCGAGAAGATCGCGGTGTGTTGCGGTGATCAGGCGGATGTCCACGGGTACCGCCCGTGTTGAACCTAGGCGTTGTACCTCTCGCTCCTGAATCACCCGCAATAACTTGACCTGCATACCGAGAGACATTTCCCCAATCTCGTCGAGAAACAGCGTGCCGCCACTGGCGGCCTCGATCAGGCCGGCCCGGGATTCATTCGCACCGGTAAAAGCTCCCTTTTCGTGGCCGAAGAGCTCATTGGCCAGCAGGTCTTCCTGCAGCGCCCCGCAATTGACCGCCTGAAAGGTTTTTGCTCTTCGCTCGCTATGTGCATGGACATAGCGGGCCAGCAGCTCCTTGCCCGTGCCGCTCTCTCCGGTTATCAATACATTGGTATCGGTGGAGGCGATTTGCCGTGTCATCTCCAGCAATCGCTGCATAATGGGGTCTTGAGTCACGATCGATGAACCTTTCTGGTTTGTGATCAGCTGCGCCTTCAGCGCCTGATTTTCTCGCTTGAGACGGACAAATTCCAGCGCATTGCGTACAACTTCCCGGACTTCATCCAGACGAAACGGTTTGGCGATATAGTGAAATGCGCCCGCTTTCATCGCGTCCACAGCTGATTCCAATGTTGCGTATCCGGTGATCAGAACCACTGCGCAGTCCGGATCCAACTCCTTGGCCCGCTGAAGCACGGCCATCCCGTCGACTCTCTCCATTTTCAGATCGGTCAGTACCAGATCGAAACGCATTTTATCCAGGGCTTCAACAGCGCCCATGCCGGAAAGCCTCGTGGTGACCTCGTAACCTTCCTTACGGCAGACATGGGCAAGATTCTCTACGGCCGTGGCTTCATCATCGACAATCAGTATCCGACGCTTTCCTGAAGTGGTTTCAACCATGATCGGCATCCTCCAACGGCAGCAACACAATCACCTGTGTACCTTCGCCCGGCTTCGAGGCAATGGCCAGACAGCCATCGTGTTCCCGTGCAATTTCCTGCACGATAAACAGTCCCAGCCCAACACCCTGCCCCGGCTCACTGGTGGTAAAAAACGGGTCGAACACTTTTGCCAGATTCTCCGTTGATATACCCGGGCCATCATCGGTCACCAAAATCTCCACGAACCTGCCGCCGTGGTCAGTGGCGCACTTAAGATTACCCGCCATTTCGGCATCTTCGGGCAATAGAGATGGGCCTTTCTCGCGCATCATGGCACTGATACTGATATGGACCTCCTCTCCTGCCGCATGTAGGGCATTTTGAATAAGATTAATGAAGAGTTGTTGAATGCGCTGCTTATCTATTTCAAGTATCAGGTCGTTTGGAATATTGACCGACAGCCTCGCCGAATACTGCCTGACTGTTTTTTCGATGATGGTTTTGGTTTCATCAACGACATCCAACAGTTTAATGGTGGTTTTTTGAAAGGCACGTTTACTACCGAAGTCGAGCAGGGTCCGAACGATGTTCCGGCCGCGCGCCGTCTCGTGATCGATCTGCTTCAACCAGGTCTGAAGCTGATCGGGATCCGCATCGTTGAGTTCTTCCATTACAAGCTGACAGGAAGTAGAGATATTGGAGAGCGGATTATTCAATTCATGGGCGACGCCGGACGCCAGAATACCCAGTGATGCCAGTTTTTCGGATTGCAGCATGCGCTTTTGCCGGATCTCGAGCTCTTTTAACATTCGGTTGAATACATCTGTAAACGTTATGAACTCACGATCACTCGACGGAGGCTGCAGGTGATTGAGCCGCCCATCTCCGATTGACTGCAGTCGGGACTCCAGCTGTTTAAGGGGGCTGAGCACGACCTGCTTCAGCTGCCGCCCAACCATGTAGATCGCCAGGCCGACCAGAATAAGGGATACCAACAGGAACCACTGAGACTCCTGCACCGATGTTTCGAGCATTCTCCGCTCCCGACTGGCCAGGGATTCGGCGGTAAGATAGATTCTGTGTCCGATTTCCCTGATCTCGTTTTCAAGCCGTGGGCGCGCATCGGCAGGTATGCGTTTCCATGATTCAAGTTTATGGCGGTAAGCAACCAGGTTGCCGGTCATGATGGATATTTCAGAATCCTTCATGAGCTCAGTCAGTAAGCTCCGGTATCTCTGTGCAATCCCTTGAGAAGACCTGGCATATTCATCCACCCTGGCCAGGGCCATCTCATCCGCATAGAGAAACAGATTCTTCTCTTCGCGCCGCATCTCAAGTACCGCATCCTTAAAATCGGCAACCGCTTCGCCCTTCGACACCTGGCGCTCAAGAAACATCAGATCGGAAAAGGCGATGATACCGAGCACTAGTGTGCCAACCGCCAATGCTAGATAGGCGGTGGTGATTTTCCCCCGCAGGCTGCTGAAATCAATAATTGTAGCCATAACATATCGCAACAGTATGTTTCATATTGCAACAATACTAGCAGACTTTGGTGGCGCACGCCCTTCCAATGCATACAGCTGCCATTCGCCACTACTACCGTTGCAATATGCAACACCTAGTCTATTGCTCTGTTCATTTAATCAATAATAATCAATAACTTAGAGTCATGCGGTTTGGCACGAGGATTGCGATAACGACAGAAACACACATACGGAATCTTAAAAAATGACAAAGCTAAAAGACGACCTGAAGCGGGTCTTGTCCGGCCTGACCCACCAGGATGTCGGGGACTATCTGCCCATCCACGACAAGATGAGCGTGCTGGGATTTGGCACACCAGCCGGATCGCCCCCCTCCTCCTCACCCGTCAGGATCAGAGATAAAAATCGGCCCGCCCACCGGATTGCCCTTCTCAGCGACGGCAGGGAGAACGATGCCCCGCTTGACTACGTTATCGATACCAGCCTCCGCCTGGACGCAAAGATCGACCTGCTGATCCATGGCGAGGTTGCGATGAATGACGTCCGTATACTGGAAGCGGCTATTGAATCCGCAGGTATCGAATATCGACGAATCTTGCTCGAGACCAATATCATTGAGGGGGTTTTGGATTACATCCAGAATCAGAACTCCCTGCTCTTCCTCGTGGGCATAGCGGATGACAGCACGATACAAGTCCTGATAGAGAGAGTCATTCCCAACCGCACAAGCCGGATACCGATACCACTGGTTCTCATCGATGCCAAGCGGAAGAGCTGCGTTCACAAATTATCCGCTGTCAGCCGTTGACCCCTATGCAGCAGATCACCCGTACCCTATGGTGGCACTGGCTGCTGCCCTTTCTCAGCTGGTTGCCCTCCACCTCCAAGCAGGATCTTCGCACGGATCTGACCGCCGGGATCAGCGGCGCCATTATCGTACTGCCTCAAGGTGTGGCCTTTGCCGCCATTGCCGGGATGCCACCCGAATATGGCCTCTACGCCAGCATGGTACCCGCCATTATTGCCGCCCTCTTCGGCTCATCCAGGCATCTGGTATCGGGGCCCACCACGGCTGCGTCGATTGTGCTCTTCTCTGCCTTGTCGGTTTATGCCGAACCGGGAACCGCCGACTACATCTCTCTGGCACTGACCCTGACCTTTCTGGTCGGCATTTTCGAGATCGTGCTGGGTCTTGTCCGAATGGGCGTCCTGGTCAATTTCATCTCTCATTCGGTCATCGTCGGATTTACGGCCGGCGCGGCAATCCTCATCGCTGCAAAACAGCTGAACACGTTTTTCGGTGTCGAAATATCCCGGGGCGGTCATCTGCACGACATCCTGATCCAATTTGTCGGTCAGCTTGGGCACATCAATCTCTATGTGACGGGTATTGCGCTCTTTACCTTGTTCACGGGCATTCTCGTGAAACGACATTTTCCCAAGGCACCCAACATGATTGTGGCGATGATCGCCGGCAGCCTGCTCGCCTACGGACTCAATCTGATTTTCGGTGCGGCTAAGACAGGTATTGTCACCGTTGGTGCGCTCCCCAGCAGTTTGCCTCCCCTATCCGCGCCCGATCTGTCGCTGGAGAATATCAGGAACCTTGCCCCTTCCGCCCTGGCGATCACGCTGTTTGCTTTGACAGAGGCGGTCTCTATCGGTCGTTCACTGGCCGCCCGGGGTGGTTACCGGATCAATGGGAATCAGGAGTTTATCGGCCAGGGCCTGTCGAATATCGTTGGTGCCTTTTTCTCCGGTTACGTCGCCACCGGCTCATTCAATCGTAGCGGCCTCAACTATGAGGCCGGCGCTAAAACTCCGTTCGCGGCAATGTTCGCCGGTATTTTTCTGATCATTATCGTCGTGCTTGTTGCACCGCTGGCTATCTATCTCCCAAAGGCCGCCATGGCAGGCATTCTATTTCTGGTCGCGTGGAACCTGATCGATTTCGCTGAAATCAGACACATTCTTCAATCATCCAAACGAGAAAGCAGTGTATTGCTCATCACCTTCTTCAGTTCGCTGTTTCTCGAATTGGAGTTTGCGATTTTTTCGGGTGTGTTGTTGTCCCTGGTGCTCTACCTCGAAAGGGTGTCCAAGCCGCTCATCACCACACGCGCACCGGACCCGCGGCTGCATAACCGGGCATTCGCCAGTGACGCCTCCCTGCCCGAATGCCCTCAACTGAAATTGCTGCGCATTGACGGCTCGCTCTTCTTCGGTTCTGTCAATCATGTACAGGAGGCGCTAGATGGTATCCGTAACGGCAATCCGCAGCAGAAGCACCTGGCCATTGTCGCCCAAGGCATCAACTTTGTTGATCTGCAGGGCAGCCAGGCGTTGGTGGATGAGACCGCACGGAGAAGAGCCCATGGCGGCGATCTCTATCTGATCAATGTTAAGGCGGGTCTTTGGAATTCGCTGGACCGTGGCGGCTGGTTGGATGCAACGGGCGGACGCAATGTGTTTCAGTCAAAAACTGCCGCCATTCACGGCATCTATCAGAAACTGAACAAGTCCATCTGTTCCACCTGTGACAGACGCATCTTTAAAGAGTGCGGAGAATCCACCTGATCCGCACCAGACAAAAAGAATAACCCCGCCCGAGACAAGTCATGAATAAACTGGCCGATGAAGAACAGACCATCCCCAATCCCGGAATTGTCAATAAAAAACAGCTGATCGCAGCCGTACTGTTTACGCTGTTGGCACTATTCCTTGCAAGCTTTGTCCCCACGACTCAGATTGCCTGGGTGACTGCCATCCTCCTATTGACCGTCTATCTATTCGCATTTGAAGTGGTTGGGGTAGACGTAGCCGCCGCTACGGTTATGGTGCTGCTTGGGCTTACCTCGCTATTGGCTCCCCTGATGGGTCTGGAGCAGGGATTGGTGGACAATAAGCACCTCTTCGATGGGTTCTCATCCAATGCGGTGATCTCCATCATCGCAGTCATGATTATCGGCGCCGGTCTGGACAAGACCGGGATCATGAACAAGTTTGCCGCGCTGATACTCAGGATCGGTGGTACCACCGAGACACGTATCATCCCCATCATCTCCGCCACGGTGGGATTTATCTCATCTTTCATGCAGAACGTGGGGGCAGCAGCGCTCTTCCTGCCTGTGGTATCGCGCATCTCTGCCCGCTCGGGACTGCCAATGTCCCGCCTGCTGATGCCGATGGGATTCACGGCCATTCTGGGGGGGACGATGACCATGGTGGGTTCAAGCCCCCTTATTCTGCTGAACGACCTGATCCTAACCTCCAATAAGGCACTACCCGCCAGCCAGCAGATGGAGACCTGGGGACTGTTCTCCGTCACTCCGATCGGTATGGCACTAATTGCCGCCGGGATTACCTATTTCGTCATTGCCGGTCGCTTTGTACTGCCAAAAACAAAAAGTGAAAGCAGCACCATAGGTGCCGCTTCCATGACTTACTTTCACGAAATCTACGGTATTGATTACGCCATCAATGAAGTCGTGGTCACCGACGGTAGCGATTTAATCGGTAGACAACTGGATGATGTGGAGACCGCCTATCGGATACGGGTTATCGCAACGAAACGCCCCGGTGAGGAGGTGCGGATCGGACCGGGTACTATAGCGCGGGATACCGAGTTTCTTGCCGGCATGGTGCTGGGTGTTGTGGCAAATCCTGTTGACCTTGACAGTTTTGTCGAAAAGTATGGACTGAAAAAACGCCGGCAGCTACGAACCTTTCCCGAATCGCTCTCCGCCGCCAAGTCCGGTATCGCGGAGGTCGTGATCCCGCCTGGATCCAATCTGATCGGTAAAAGCGCTCGTGATGTCTGGATGCGCAAGACATATGGTCTGGCCATGATCGGATTGCATCGTGACGGTACCACCATGCGTGAGGGTGAAGATATCCGCAACATGCCCTTCCATCCAGGGGATACCCTGGTCGTGCACACCCCTTGGCATGCCTTGGAGCGAATCGAGAAGGATCGCGATTTTGTCGTTGTCACAACAGAGTATCCTCACGAAGAGGAGTTACGACCCCACAAGATCTACCCAGCAGCGATCTTCTTCACTATTGCCGTAAGTCTGGTGCTGTTTACGGACATTCGGCTCTCTGTTGCCCTGCTCACAGGCGCGATGGGGATGGTGTTGTCCGGCGTATTGAACATCGAAGAGGCTTACGAGGCCGTCAGCTGGAAAACGGTGTTTCTCCTGGCTGCGCTGATTCCATTGGGATTGGCGGTAGAGACATCCGGGACCGCAAAGTGGATCTCCGAGCAGGTGCTTACGGTGGTGGGACATATGCCGATCTGGGTGATTCAAGCCGCTATCGCCTTGCTTGCGACTTTCTTTACCCTCGTCATGTCCAATGTGGGTGCAACGGTATTGTTAGTGCCGTTGGCCATCAATATCGCCATCGGCGCAGGTGCAGATCCGGCTGTATTCGCACTCACGGTAGCCATCGCCACATCAAACTCTTTCTTGATTCCCACACACCAAGTCAATGCTTTGATTATGGGGCCTGCAGGATATCGGGTAACTGATTTCTTGAGGGCTGGCGGCATTATGACCCTGCTGTTTTTAGCGGTCATGTTAATCATGATGAATCTTGTATTTTAACTTGAAACAATAATATTTATATCGCTGCTGCCTCATGCAATTGATTCCAACAAAAATCAGCCAGACAAAGCTTATTTTGTCTGTCACGCTATTTATAACCCTATTTCATAATGCCACATTCATACAAAAATTCACCGATGCATACTCAGGAACCGATTTGTTTTGGCTACATTTGATTTCGTTAATCCTTCTACATGGCAGTATTGTGGCGGTTGTTTTATCGTTTGCAGGTTTTTCCCGTTCACTAAAACCATCGATCATCGTAATGCTTTTGCTATCGTCAATGACAAGCTATTTCATTGACACCTATCACGTTGTTATCGATACAGGAATGATCGCCAACATTTTTGAAACCGATAGTACAGAAGTTTCCGATATTTTAAATCTCCGTTTGTCTTTTTATATATTCACAATAGGTTTGGCACCAGCATTCCTGGTCTATAAAATTCCTCTTAGCTCGGGTGCATTTCGACACTCCCTGTTAAAGCGTTTTGGCATGATTGTATGCTGTATATCTGTATTGTTTGGTCTGATTTATTTGTCCAGCGATTTCTATACTTCATTTTTCAGAGCTAATAAACTCATTCGATACTATGCAAACCCTACAACTCCTATCTATTCCCTGTTCAAATATGCAGATAGCAAACTCAGAGAGCACGGCCTCAAGACCCTCATTCAACTAGGGAACGATGCAAAAGTACCGTCAACTGATACGGAATACGAATTGGTTGTGCTCGTGGTTGGCGAAACAGCTCGTTCAGATCATTTTTCCCTCAATGGATATAAACGAGAAACAAACCCTCTTCTATCTCAAGAACATGTAGTAAGCTTTAGAAATATCCACTCTTGCGGAACCTCTACAGCAGTCTCTGTGCCGTGTATGTTTTCTTTCTTGGAGAGGGATGAATATGACGAAGATCAGGCAAAGTCTACCGAGAATGTTCTTGATATCCTACAAAAAGCAGGCGTAAGAGTTCTGTGGCGGGACAATAATTCCGGATCAAAGGGAGTGGCCAATCGAATTGAGTATGAGAGCTTCAGGCATTCAGGTATTAATCCCATATGCGACCTGGAATGTAGGGATGAAGGGATGCTTGTATATCTGGACGACTGGGTGGATCAGAATAAAAATAGTGATATATTGATTGTCCTGCATCAAATAGGCAGCCATGGTCCAGCTTATTTCAAGCGGTATCCACAGACCTTTGAACGATTCAAACCTACCTGCAGGTCAAATCTACTCAGCAGCTGCACCAGGCAGGAAGTCATTAATACTTATGACAATACACTCCTTTATACTGATCATTTTCTCAGCCGAGTCATACACTGGTTAAAACATAAATCGCCAAAATATGAAACATCCATGCTGTATATCAGCGATCATGGCGAGTCGTTGGGTGAGTCAGGCATCTATCTGCATGGATTACCGTTTTCATTCGCACCAATAGAACAGACTCATGTTCCGATGATTATCTGGAGTCCGGAAGAAAACAGGGACATCGACATAGAAGCTTTACGGCACATAATTAATCAGCCTCTATCTCAAGATAACTTGTTTCACACATTACTTGGCTTATTTGAAATCGAGAGTGGTGTCTACCAAATAAGCAAAGACATACTCAAATTTGGAATCAATCACTCTTAATAATCGACAATCTGTAGCCGTCTTATCACCCCACTATTTTGTGAAATAGCAGGCATAGGCAACAGGTTTCATACCACAGGCAGGTAGATTGCAAATCCCATCTGTGCCTGCGTTCAACCCGTTTGGTTGCACGACAGGCACAAATTGCGTCACAACAGATTCAAAGGTGTAAAATAATGATAGCGGTCAAGGCCTGTCTTATGGAGAGCTTCGTAACCCACGCGATACTTCAGCACTTTATCTTGGAATGCAAATGATGAGTAATACGTACTGTTGTCACCTTCTCCGGCCGGGCTGATGGCAGCGATTTGTAAAAATACAATTTCCGTGAATGTCTGTTTCGCCTATGATAGCCACTAGTTGTCTCCCTCAACAACTCCCCGCTATTATTGAAGACCTTTATATGGAGATGGCCAGGTACGTGTCTCCGTCCTTTGAAAGATGTGCGGATGTAGCCTCTGACGGTCAACTCTTGATTATATGTATATACAGATACATCGCCTATGCGCGCATATCTGGAATCCACACGCTCCAGTTTCAGATTTCCGCTTGTTACCGGTTGTTCCTGTATGCTGGCACATCCTGAAATAAGGGTGGCAAGTGCCACTATCACAAGACATCCTCGTTTCAATGTAACTGTTGTCTTCATCATTGCTACCTCTTTCCCTTTCGTCAGTGAGGGGCGGTCGATTGAATGCCGCGCGAGAACACTCCGTAGAGGGCGGGCAGTACGAACAGAGTCAGCAGTGTGCTCGATGCCAAGCCGCCGACCACGACAGTGGCCAACGGCCGCTGCACCTCCGAGCCGACGCCACCGGATAGCAGCATAGGTATCAATCCCAATGCCGCGATGAAGGCTGTCATCAATACAGGACGCAGACGCGACAGCGCACCTATGTTAATGGCATCGTGCATCGCCATGCCGCCGGCCAGATTCTGGTTGATGGCATTGACCATTACCACGCCGTTGAGGACCGCCACGCCGAACAGCGCGATGAAGCCGATGGAACCGGGCACCGACAGATACTGTCCGCTCATGAAGAGTGCGACGATTCCGCCAATCAATGCCAGCGGTACGTTGAGCATTATCAGCAGGGCTTGTCCAACCGAATGGAAGGCGAAGTAGAGTAAAATGAAGATCAGGCCCAACGAGAGGGGCACCGCGATCATCAGGCGTTGCTGTGCCCGTTGCTGGTTCTCGAACTGGCCGCCGAACACGACAGAATAACCGGTGGGCAGATCGATCTCCTCGCCGATACGCTGGCGCAGTTCGGCTACCAGCCCCCCCATGTCGCGATCCGCCACGTTGGCCTGGATGACCACCCGGCGTTGTACATCGTCCCTGCGAATCTGGGGCGGTCCCGACTCGATGGCCACATCGGCCACGTCACCCAAGCGGATCCAGGCACCGCCTGGCGCCTGCAGGATCAACTGCTTCAATGCGGGGACATCGCGACGGTAGGGCTTGGCCAGACGCAGGTAGATATCGTAACGCTCATTGCCCTGAATCACCTGTCCCGCCTCGCTGCCGCCGACGCCATTGGCGACCAGATCCATGACCTGGGCCACGGAGATGCCGTAACGAGCCAGCATCTCACGGCGTGGTCGCACGGTAAGCTGGGCCTCGCCGGCAATCTGCTCCATCTCCACACCACGGGTACCTTTGACCTGGCGCGCCAGGGCTTCGATGGCCTTGCCCTTCTCCGCCAACACCTTGAGATCGGGGCCGAACAGCTTGATAGCCAACTGAGCCTTCACTCCGGAGAGCAGTTCGTCCACCCGGGTGGCGATAGGCTGGGAGAAGGTGAAGAGCAGCCCGGGGTGAACCGCCATCGCCTCCTCGAATCGTTCCTGCAGTGTGAAGCGGTCGCTGGCGCTGCTCCATTCACCGATGGGTTTCAATCCCACGTAGATTTCGATATTCGAGACCGGCTCCGGGTCACCGCCCAGTTCCGCACGCCCTACCCGGCTGGAGGCGTAGGTCACCTCGGGAAAGCGCATAAGGATCGCCTCCAGTTTATGGGAGACACTCAGTGCTGTTTCCAGGCTTGTGGATGGCGCCAGGGTAGTTCGGATGTTGAGGGTGCCCTCCTCCAGTTCCGGTACGAACTCGGTACCCAGACGCGGCAGCAGCACGATGGCAGCGGTGAAGAGTAGCAGCGCGATGGTCACTACCAGCCAGCTTGCCTTCAGAGCCATATTCAATGACCTGCGATAGATCCACTCGAGGGGCTTGAGGACCGGACTCTCACGATGTTTCAGGCCACGGCGGAATGCATAGCTGGCCAGTGCCGGCATTACCACCAGCGCCACCACCAACGAAGTCAGCATGGCCAATACGATGGAGACCGCCATGGGCTGGAAAAGCTTGCCTTCCACCCCTTCCAGGGTGAATAACGGTGCGAAAACCACGACGATGATGAGTACCGCGAAAAAAACCGGCCGGCCCACTTCGCGTGCCGCCTCCTGTATGCGCAGGCCGATACCATGGCTATCCTCGCCGGTATCGTAGGGATCATTTTCTCCGGGAGCCAGGGCCTCGTGTGCCTCTGACTCGTGGCCGGAACCGGGATGGGAGAGGTGCTTGAAGATGTTCTCCATCATCACTACCGAGCCGTCCACCATCATGCCGATGGCGATGGCCAGTCCGCCGAGAGACATCAGGTTGGCCGAAAGTCCCCAATAACTCATGGCAGTCAGCGCCAGTCCTACCGACAGCGGCACCGAGATCAACACCAGCAGGGTGGCACGGATATTCAGCAGGAACAGCAGCAGCACTGCCACGATCAGCACGAAGGCCTCGATCAGGGCCCGGGCAACCGTATCCACCGCTTGTGCCACCAACTCGCCCTGGTCATAAAAGGGTTCGATAGTGACGCCGTCGGGCAGGGCCTGCTGAATCGCCGGCAGACGATCCTTGACCTGGTCGATGGTGGATTTGGTGTTGGCGCCCAGGCGTTTGAGTACGATCCCGGCTACCACCTCGCCGAGCGGCTCCGACTCGCCATCCGCCTTGCGGCGAGTCATGGTTACCGCACCCTGGCGGATCTCGCCACCGAAGCTCACCTCCGCGATATCGCCTACGCGCACCACCGTGCCATCGCTCTCCATCAATGGGATATTGGCGATGTCCCGCAATCCTTCTCTGCCCGCGCGCAACCAGCCCACTCCCCGTATCACTACCTGTTCGGCGCCCCGCTCCAGATACCAACCTCCCGCATTGTGGTTGTTGGCCTCGATGGCCTGGCGTATCTCATCTAGCCCGATGCCGTAGGAAAGCAGCTTCCACGGGTCGACCTGCACCTGGTATTGGCGCACTTCGCCACCGAAGGAGAGTACATCGGTGATCCCGTCCACCGGCAGCAAAAGCAGCTTGACCACCCAGTCGTTGAGGCTGCGCAAGGCGATGGCGTCGAACCGTTGCGGATCGTCCGCCCGGAGTATGTACTGGAAGACCTGGCCAAGACCGGAGGTGTTCGGCCCCATCTCCGGGGAGCCGACACCTGGCGGAATCTGTTCACGGGCATCCTGCAGCCGCTCGAACACCAGTTGGCGGGCGAAATAGATGTCGGTGCCCTCTTTGAACACCACGGTAATTACCGACAGGCCGGTTTTCGAGATGGAGCGCACCTCCTCCACGTCGGGCAGTGCATACATGACCGCCTCGATGGGATAGGTGATGAGCTGTTCCACCTCTTCCGCGGCCAATCCCCGCGCCTCGGTATTGATCTGTACCTGGATATTGGTCACGTCGGGAAAGGCATCTAGGTTGAGCCTGGGGATCAGCGCAGCGGCAGCGCCGAGCACAGCCAGGAGTCCCAGCACCACCAGCAGCCGGTTACCCACCGACCAGTCAATCAGACGGTTAAGCATGGTCGACTCCTAGTGGTTGTGCACATCAAAGCCGGATTTGGCCAGCTCGGACTGGACGAAAAAGGCGCCTTCGGTCACCACGCGGGTTCCCGGTGCAATGCCCTCGATAACCACGCGATCACCCAGTTGGCGGATAATCTTCACCTCCATAGGCTCAAAGGTGCCAGGCTCTTGCTCGACGAAGACCTGCCAGTCACCGTCGGGGCTGTGCAGCACGGCGTCGGTCGGCAACAGCAGCCCCGTCTCGCCACTCTTACCGGATGCGATTCGCACGGTTACGAACTGGCCGGAATGCAATCGATCCTCCGGATTGGGAATCGTCAGACGTACGGATAACGTGCGGGTGGTTTCATCCAACGCATGGTGTACCTGGCTCACCTTCCCCTTCAACCAATGGTCATTCACCAGGATGCGCGCCGGACTACCCTCTTTGATCCGATAGGTGGAGGCCGGGTCCAGGCGGGCTTCGACCCATAGTCGGGATTCGTCGCTGATCTCGAACAGCCGGTCCCCGGGCGCCACCATCTGGCCGACCACGAAATCGTCATGAACCACCGTGCCGTCGATAGCTGCGAGCAGGTCGAAACGACCGCTGGTCTGATCGGCTTGGTTGCCCTTGGCAAGTCTGTCGATCTGATCCGCAGTCATGCCGTAGGCCAGGAGTCTGGACCGGGCCTGTTGCGCAGCGATACGGGCCTCCTGATAGCGGCGCTCGGAGACAACCTTTCGCCCCAGCTTCCGAACCCGTTGCCATTCGAATTGTGCTGAAAGCAATGTAGCCTGTGCCTCAGACATGGCGACGCTGGAAAGGCTGACCAATGGCTGACCCACGGTCACGCTGTCTCCCAGACGGGCATGGCGCTCGATGATCTGTGCATCGATCCGTGGCGTGACCTGGCGTGTGGCGTAGTGGTTCAAGCGGATCTCACCTGGGGCCTCGATCTCGTTTTCGATCGGTTGCGGCAGGAGTGTTTCAATTTGGATGCCGGCCTGCCGGCGCTGTTGCGCCGACAGTTGCAGACCACCCTCCATCTCACGCTCGTGTTCATGTTCATCCCGATGCATCCCTGGGCGCGCCGGTTCGTCATTATGTACTGGCGTTGAAGCCTCATGTTCGTGTTCATGCCCGTGATCGTCCGCGGCGGGCAGCGGCCCGGTCAGAACAAGACAGAGGCTCAGTACTACAGTGTGATAGGCCTTATTCATTCTTTCATTGCTCCTTCGGGGCTTGGCTTAGCCAGTCGTCCAGCCGGGCAGACGCACCGAGCCATTCGACCCAGGCGTTCCAGCGGTCACCCTTCAATTCGGCTGCCGTTATTTGTGTTTCCAGCGACTGCTCAATCTGTAACAGATAGTCCGTGCTGCTGAGCTCACCGGCCTGCCATTGCCGCTCCAGCAGTTTCAGCCGCTGTTGCAGACTGATACGTCCCAGGGAAGCCCAGGCCTGCCAGGCATCATCGAACAGACGGAAGCGCTGATGAGAGGCGTGTAGCCCGGCAACGATGTCGCGAAAGATTTGTTGTGCCTCGTGTTCTGTCTGCAGAGAATCTGCCTCTGCTGCCTTGACTTCGCTGCTGAAGTCGTTGCGCAGAAGCAATGGGATGGTGAGTGAAAGACCAAGCAGATTCTCACGATCCTCGCGACCGGCGCTCAGACCCAAGGTCGGATCCGGTTTACGTTCCGTCTCCGCGGCGAGGATCCGACTACGGGCGATCCTGGCATTGCCCCGGGCGGTGCTTACGGCGGGGTGTTGGCGGGCGATGGCCATTGCGCCGTCATCGGACAGTGCCGAAACGGAGAGTCGTTCCGGTAACCGCATATCGTCGGGCAGCCGGATACCGCTCAAACTGTAAAAATCCGAATCTGCCGCCACAAGCATCGCAGTTTTGCTGGCCTGCTCCATACGCGCTTCCGCCAGGGAAAGGCGAGCCAGCTCTAACTCGGCAAGCGGGATGTCGCCGACTGCGTGACGCTTTTCCGCAAGCCGTTCGAAACGTCCAAGCATGCCGGCACGTTCACTTGCCAGAAGCCGGACCTGGCGCCGAGTCAGCGTGTCGCCAACAGCCTGCAACAGCTCAGCTGACTTGGTCAGCTTCAGGGCTTGCAGCTGTTGTTCCGCCACATCGACCCTTGCCTGAACAACCTGCCGTAAGACATCCTGCTTATCGTGCCAGTCCAGGGTTTGACTGAAACCGATGCTGTAGGTGTTGATGTCGGTGCGTTCAGCCTCCAGCTCCAGTTCCGGATTGTTGAGCGGAAGCGCACTGCCTGAGAGTTGCGCCCTGGCGGATTCAACGGCTGCTTGTGCCGCCAGAACCTCAGGTTGGCTCTCCAGCGATTGCTCGACGAGATTGGCCAAGCGGTCAACTTCGGGCACGGTTTCGGCTTGAGCCATGGCCATGCATGACATCCGAGTAAGAATCAGTACCGCACTGACCCAAAGGCCAGTACGTCTTATGGAATACGGCATGATCTGAAATCCATCAATCGATTTATTCAATACGTGTCGCCGATATGGCAGCACGCAGCGATGAGGGAGATCAGTGGCTTATGGGTGGGCGTAACCGGGGCGTTAATGTGAGGGATACCACCTCATCCGAATGTAAGAGTGCAGGTAAGGCAGCCAGCTCCAGATGCGGAACGGTAATCGATTCAATGAGGCCGAGTATATGGATGATGCCGTGGCAGCAGTGATCGCTGTCGACAGGATGATCGGAATTGTCCGGATGTCCCGCCAAATCGGATAATGCGTGATTGTGCATGCCGGATTCTGCCAGAATCTCATGATGCGCATCGGCGGCAACAGCCATTCCATAGCCGTGAATGGACAGGATCAGCCAGAGAATGATGAGTCTACGCAACATGCGAATCCGAAAATAACCAGTATCCGTGAATTATAGGAACGCGCTGACAGTGAGGCAAGTGACAGGCTGGGATGATCTATAACTCGAGCATCATATTCGTCTAGGCCCGCGAATCTTCGGCTTCGTTGTTTTCGATGCGCTCCGGCATACTCATGGCGACTGGAAGAGTCATCGCCATGGCGATCTCCTTGCGTGCCTGGCTAACCACTGTAACCGCGGAGGTCAATGCAAGACCGGAAATCATTACAGCGACAATCAGGTCCGGCCAGCGTGTCCCCGAGCCCAAGACCCCCAAGGCAGCAACGACGATGGTCAAATTGACGATCGCGTCATTCCGGCTGCACAGCCACACCGAACGCATATTCGCATCGCCATCGCGGAAGGTATACAGCATCAACGCCACACTCAGGTTGGCAGTCAGCGCAATCACACCGATGATACCCATAGTATAGGGTTCAGGTGCGACACCGTACAGGCCTGCCCAGGTACTCTTACCCAGTACGAGCAGGCCGTATCCACCCATCGTCAAACCTTTGACCAGAGCAGCCCGTGCCCGCCACATCAGTCCCAATGACAGCACGGTCAATGACAAGGCGTAGTTCGCGGCATCACCGGCGAAGTCGACCGCATCCGCCAGCAGAGACACCGACCCGGCATGCAGACCGCCCGCGATCTCCACGGCGAACATGATCGAGTTGACGATCAGGGCCACCCACAACGCCTTGCGGAATCGAGGATCGACCGCCGCGTGGGCGGATGAGCAGTGATCTGAAGAACAGCACGCAGGCATGGTATTTCCCTCTGACTGTTTCTATAGGACTATTTGAAACCCTGGAGCCACTCCAAGGTCAATAGTGTAATCTGTCGGAAATATCCAGAAATTGCGAACCATGGAGATCGACTATGCGTATTGGTGAACTGGCGAAACGTGCCGAAATGAAGACCGATACGGTGCGTTACTACGAAAAGGCCGGCTTGTTACCGCCACCGCCGCGGCGTCATAACGGATACAGAGATTACAGCACACTCCATCTCGAGCGCCTCGCTTTCATCCGCCATTGCAGGGCCTTGGACATGTCACTCGCGGATATTTCCCATCTGTTGGAATTCGTCACCCGCCCCGATGTGAAATGCGATGCCATTGACCGGCTTATAGACGGCCAACTCATGCAGGTACAGACACGTATCGCAAGCCTGCGCACCCTGGAGAGTCAGTTATTGGTACTGCGTGATCAATGCCATGATCAGAAAACGGCCGGTGAGTGCGGCATATTGCAGGAGCTGGTCGCCGCTGCGCATGACGAGGGTTGTGTTTGTCACAGCGCGTCGATCGGTGAAACCGATGCCACTAATTACCCTTCACCCCCCCGTGATGACCAAGATTAGTACGAACAAGATAAGCGATCATTCCATACATCATCCCTTCCCTTTAATATCCCTATTTTTAGTGCATTTACTGAATCAACTATTTTGATTAACGTCAAACGGATCATTTTTAACTGTGGTCAAATCGCCGTGATTAGACATAGATTTCAGCAAACACCTGTATGACGACCTGATTCCAATCCGATGCCAAGGCCTCTCATCTTAATCTGCCTATCCCTTCTGCCAACGCTGAGTCCCGCTTTCGATTTCGAAAACGGTGAAGAGATCAACGAGGTATGCGCCGGCTGCCATGGCGAATTCGGTCAGGGCGGCAAGGAGGGGGAATATCCTCGGCTGGCGGGTATGCCGAGTGCCTTCCTGGCAAAGCAGCTGCACCTCTTTCGCGACCGCATTCGTCCCAATCTGGCGATGGTGGAGTATGTGGATGACCGACAGATGCCCGATCAGGATATTGAGGACATATCGAAATTTCTCGAGCAGATCAAATTGAAGACCAAACTGCCGCCGGCGGATGAAACCGCACCCGACTTCAATGCCTATGAGCGTCTATTGGCATCCAAACGCTTGATGCAGATTCCGCGCGCCCCCGGTGATGTGGAAAAGGGCCGGAAGATCTACCGGAAGGAGTGTGCTTCCTGTCATGGCCGTGATGGGATGGGAGACAAGGAAAAGGCGGTGCCAATGCTCGCCGGCCAGTATACAAACTATCTTTGGCGACAGGTCAAAAAGTACCGCAAGAAGATCCGGATTCACGACGAGGATGCGCCGGACGAAGAGCTGTTGTCGGATTTCAGTGATGGCGAACTGACCGATATATTCGCCTATCTCTCCATCCTCGACGACTGAGTGGATGGTGTTTTCGCTTAAGAGCCTGCACCCAGTAGCGACACACCCTGAACCCTGACCCGCAACTTGAAATGTTCTGCTGGATTTATCCGCAGACCGTATGATTTGGAGTTAGGGCAAATCGCTTCGTTTGAACATGGCAAACCCCAGACCGGCACAAACCGTACCCAATGCGATGGGATAGAGCATCGCGTAGGTGATGTAGCCACTCTGACCGAAGTTATCCAGTATCACATAGGCGGTGGGTCCCAACAGCACCAGCTGGGGATCGAACAGCATCATGGTGGCGGTGCGGAATACCTGCATAGGATTGGTGAGTGCGATCGCCACCGCCGTCTCCGGCGGCAGATGTTCCTGAATCAAAATCCCCAACAGGATCAGGTCGAGGAACAACAGCAGGGTCAGCCAGACCACAAAGGCGGCGCCCTGAGCCACATCCGTACTGCGTGTCAGGGTGGAGATCAGCATACCTATCCCGAGAAAGCACCAAGCCAGGGCCATCAGCAGACCGCTGTAATAGAGCAGTAGATGCCAGGGCACCTCAACCCCTTTGACCGTCCCCCAAGCTGTGGCGCCGAGCATGGCGAGAAAGACCGGCAGAAATACGACGAAGAAACGGCCGAAGACGCGTCCCCAGAACCAGGCGCCAAGTGTGATCGGCAGTGAGAGCAGGTACTCGAAGACACCCGCCTCCCGGTCACCGGCCACCGACCGCACGGTGGTGATCAGGACAAAGATGGGCAGCATCGCCATGGAGAGTTGGATGTAGGTAATCAACAGCCGTGAAAGACCGGTAAAACCCATGATGCGCGACTCGGCCAGACCGAAAGCGAACAGGATCACCACCAATCCGCCGAATACCATGGCGTAGACCATGAACCAGCGTGCACGCAGGGACTCGATGATATCGGTGTAGGCCGCGAGCCAGAGATATTTCATGGATTTTCGACTCCCGTTCGATGAGAGAAAGTTATTATCGCCATCATTCACTTCCCGGCGCTGTCGGTATCCTTTGCCTTGTCACGCGTTCTTCGTTCGCCCTGTTCCTTGAGGCGTTCCAGCAGATGGGCCGTGTGTATATGATGCTGCTGCTCCACTCGCCGGATATGCTCCTTCGCCTGGGTAAAGTTGAGCCCACCGGATGCCGCCTCCAGTTGTGCGCCCAATCCATACTCCATGGGTGTGTGATTGCCCGTTACATAGATCGCCCGGGTGGCGTCGATCCACTCTCCGGTTCGATGGTCGGTGACCCAAATTTCAGTCGTGGGATCCTGTTGCCAAGGTTTTTCCGATAACCACAGGATGGCGCAGCCGATATCATCGAAACGGGCCACTGCAGATCGTTGCTTGTCAGGTGGAAAGTAGCGGATCTGTGCCGAGTGGAAGCGATCGCCCAATACCATGCGACAGCGTTCGCAGGCATCCCTGTCCCATTTCACCTCCAGGGGACCGCTGCCGCTGTCGCCCGAGCAGCCGATCAGCGGGATCACGCCTGCCAGTATCGCCGCGAGCTGCAGAGACCTAAACCACATTGATACTGCTCCCCTGGTTCAGCAGGGTCGCCTGCCCCTCGGCCTCGGAAATCTCTATGTTGGAGAGCAGTGCGGCATAGCGGGAGAGCAGACTGAGAAAACGCAGACGATCCGGTCCGGCGATGGTGCCTTGCCATGCCAGTCCCGCTTCCACGTCTCTGAAACCCCACTCGGCGATGGCCTTGGCGAAGGCCGCCTCGGGTTGCAACAGCCGGATTGTGCAGTTGAGTTGCGATGAGAGCTCTACAAGATCGGCCACCCGGTCATCCAGGACGATCTCTCCCTGATCCATCTCGATGACCCGATTCACCAGGGTCGCCACTTCATCCAGCCTGTGGCTCGATATCAGCATAGCCGCCCGCTCCTTCTTCTCAGCCAGGAGCTTGAAGAAAATATGCCTTGCTTCCGGGTCCAGATTGGCGGCAGGCTCATCCATCACCAGCAGTTCGCTTTCTCTGCCCAGGGCGATGGCGATCAACAGCTTCTGTTTCTGACCGCCGGAGAGCTTAACGAAGGCGTGATTGTGAAAACGCCCGGCGTCGAAGCCGAGTTGTTCCGCCACGTCGATCATGCGTGCCGGGTCGCTGTCGCAAAGGGTAGCGGAGAAACGGATCAGTTGCCCCACCGGCATGTGCAGGGGTGGTGGCAGTTGGGGCACGAAACCCACCTTTGACAATACCTCACGACGGTTATGGCGTGGATCCTTACCGTCCACCAATACTCTGCCCTCGCAGATATATTCGCCTAACAGGCAGCGGATCAGGGTCGTTTTCCCCGCCCCGTTGGAACCGACCAAGGCCACACGGTGGCCCCGCTCGATGGTGAGATCGATGCCCTTGAGTACCCGATGCCGGCGGAATCGCTTGATGATGTTTTCGAATTTGATCATAGCTTTTATCCGATTCCTGTCAGCACTATTTGAGCGCCTTACTCAGTCCTTTGACCTCGAAGGTCAATGAATTGGTAGGACAGATATCGACGCACATGCCGCAGCGGGTGCAATCGGATGTCACATCCTGGTTCACTTCCGCCGCGCCGTTACGGATGGTCAGGTCCAACACGTGCGGTACCAGACAGACCTTTCGACAATCACCTTCGTGGTGACAGGCTTCGGCATTGTACTTGACCCGCACCGGAGAGAACACGCCTACCATGCCATAGGTCACACCGATAGGACAGACATATCGGCACCAGGCCCGTCGTGAGTAGAAAACCTCGAACAATAGCAGAAATCCGACCCAGACCAGCGCGATACCCGGTCCGTAGATCAGCGCCCGGCTGAGTATGCCGGTGGGCGAGATGGTTTCGAAAACGGTATAGCCGGTGACCAGCGCCAACAGTGCGAAAATGACATAGAAGACACTGCGCACCTTGCGGCTGAAGGTACGGTTCTTGATGATCTTCTTTTTGGCCAGCCAGAGATGCAGATACTCAGCCCATTCCGACAACAGATGGTAGGGGCAGACCCAGGAGCAGAAGGTCCGTCCTCCCAGCAGCATCCACATGATAAAGACCGTCACCATGCCGATCACCAGATTGAGCACAATATGCTTGTAGGCCAGTGCGACCTGCAGGGCCGCATTGAGATCGGCGAAATGAAAGCCGACAACACGTGCACCGGTGAGCGAACCCTCCACCAGTTGAACGTCGAAATAGAATGAGGCCACAAAAAGCAGGTTCACGATAATCAGGGTCGCCCAACGGCGTTTCTGCCACTTTTTGAGGAAGGTGCTGCCTTTGTGCTCGATGTGAAGCGCTTCCAGGTCCGCTTTGGAGAGTTTGCCCATCTTCCCTTCATAGATCGCCCTGACCTCGGGGCTCTGCTGGTCCTTGCTGGGCCTGGGGATCTTGTAGCCGAAAACCTGTACCAGAGAGTCTTTGATATAACGCATCTCAGCCCTCTGTCACCGTATCGGCGTTTTTATCCAGATCTATGACGATGGCGGCGCTCTCGACCGGGCAGATCATCTCGCAAACACCACAACCCACGCAGCCTTCCTGAACCACCGGCCTCATTCTTTTGACGCCATCCTCCAAGTCGACGGGCTCAAGTGTGATGGCGTGTTTAGGGGGACATTCATTCCCCACCTGCTGCGCCACCCGGGCGAGCTGCTGTTGATCGCTGTCCGATGCGTTTTTTTCGCACTGGGTAATACGGATCTCGATGGGACACTGGCGCACACAGAGATCACAGATCTCCAGATCGTAGGGGTGATCCGCCACGAGTATCGGATTCCAACGGTCAACCTCCTCATAACGCAGCAGCCCTTTGTAGTCAGGCCCCCTCGCCTGCCCTTGAAAACCTTTTCCCTGCATGGCAAGGCAGGCCTTGGGACGGGCCAGCCTTGCGAATCCCATGCGGGTATCGGCCGGATAGTCCAAATCGTGGGTCAAGGCGCCCGTGGGGCAGGCCAAGACGCACTGCAGGCCGTCGCAGGAGAAGTCGCAGGCCTGTGCCCTGGCGTCGATATAGGGTAGTCCGATACCGAAACCGTCAGGCAGGTCAGCCAGTTCGATCGCCTCCACCGGGCAGACCTGAACGCACTGGCCGCACTTGATACAGGAGGCAAAAAACTCCTGCTCGTCATGCGGGGTCTTCAGCGCCCCTGGTGGGCGCAGGCGCATCGCCTTTCCCTGCATGACCGGCACGAATCCCAATAGAGAGATACCGACCACGCCGGCAGTCAAGACAGTGGCGCGCAAAAACTCACGACGACTCTGTTCCCGGCGCTTGGGCGTCAATGGCCGTTTATTTCTCTTTTTCTCCGTTTTTTTGTCACTCATCTCAAAGATGACCTCTCAACGTCCAAGTGACTCACGCAACGCCTTATAGGCGTCGAAGGCATGCTCAGTCTGTTCCGACGGTGATTCAGATTTCTCAGTCGTATCAGCATCACCCGCCAAACCGGGAATGAACGACTCCGTTGTCAGCTTGGCAGCTGCCGTGCTCATCCGGGGCTGCTTGTCCCGTACCAGCATATTGGGCTGTGTGAAGGGCGCGAGGCGTTCCAGAAAATCCATCACTTCGAGCACTGGTGACCCCTTGAAAAAACGCGCCGAGGGTACATCCATCCATATCCTGTCGGCATAGCTGAACAGCTCATAAGGTTTGTCACCCACCTGATCGCGGTCGATATCGAAACCCTCGTAGTCATCCCAGTAGTTAGCCTGCCACAAATTACGGTTGGCCGTCTTGCCGCCGCCAGACACCGCCACTTGAGTGATATTGCCTTTGAAACTATTGCCAATCAGATGATTGCCTGTCCAATCATTGAGAAACAGCACTCCGATGCCGCTGTAGGCAATCAAGTTGTTTTCAATACGGTTGATGGAGTCCGGTTGAAATGGCGAGACATCGAGATAGAGACCTGTGGCGCAATAGAGTACCTGGTTGCCGGTAACCACAACATCGGAGGTCTCCTTGAAACCTATACCCATCCCGGTGGCGCCGGTGGCATGGGCGATGTAGTTGTTTTTCAAATGCACGCCGTCACTGTACATGACGAATATGCCGACAGAATTGTCTTCATAATGGTTGTCGGCAACCTCGTTGTACTGGGAATACATAAAGTGGAGAGAGTAACGACCGCCACGCGCGTCGTTGCGTGCGATCAGGTTATCCCGGGAGTACCAAACAACCGTATCCCTCGAATTTCGGATGACGTTGTCCGTAACCTTGTTGTCGAAGCTGTACCAGAGTCGAATGGCATCCCCTCGCACACCGAGTTCCAAAGGCTTTGAGGAGATGCGATTGCCGCGAACGATATTGTTTTTCGACTGTTGCAGGTCGATACCGAAAAGTGTGTTATCGATCACATTATCTTTGATGACATTGAAATCGCCACGCACCTGCACCCCGGAATCGATGGTGTTGTGAGATTCACCGGAGTTGGTCAAATGAAGATTCTTCAGGGTGGCGCCATCGGTTTCCAGGACGATAACCGATCCCTTACCCCCCGCATCGATAGTGACTTTCCCCTGCCCGTCTATTGTGATTGGCTCGCTGATCGTGACCGGTCCGGCATAGGTCCCGGGTGATGGAACGAGCGTGCCGCCGGCCTCCGTCTGATCGACCAGTGTCTGAAAGGATGGATAGTCTGGCGATTCCGCGAATGCCTGAAAACACTGCGGTGAAAGCAACAACACAATAAAAATAGAATTTATGAATTTTGAATTTTGAATTGATGAGTATACGTGTGCACACAACCTATTAAGAAGATGTGAACGCAGTGAACACAACAATTCAACATTCATAATTCAACATTCAAAATTTACTGTTTCAGTTGTTTGAATCTAAGCAGTGCGGCAACAGCCAAAATCAACGATGTGAGTAGCATCAAACCAAACCCGATATAGGGATAGGAGTGGGTCGTGAACTGTGCCACTTTACCGTCGCCGAAGACCGTTGGCATGAAGGGTTTGACGGAAAAGGCGCCCATGTCGTTCAGGGTATGTCCGTACCACCATAACCATGCGGAGTAGTCGATGACAAAGAAGACAGGAAGGGCGATGGGTACCAGTATCAACAGCCAGTAGAGAATGCCCCCGTTCTTACGGGAACCGAAAACCACCAGGGCCATTGCGCCCAGAATACCGACAAAGACCACATGAATTGCTAGTTCCAGGTTCTTCACCATGGGTACGATCTCTTGCGGATTATTGAAGTAGCGTCCCAGGCTCTTGGCATAGTGCCACGTCATCACCTGAAATGAGCTGCCGTCCCATGGAGACATGCTATCTGATTTTACCTGATCGATATCGTACGTCAGCTTGAGCTGCTCAATCAGGTGAGCTTTTTCCGCACCGGCCGAATGTGTACCAGCCTTCCTCGCGGCTTCTACCTCTGAAGGAAGGATGACTTCGACACCGGATGCTTCCAGTGAGTCCTTCAGAACGCCGGTAACCCCACCAATAACGATTTCAGGTTCACTGGTTTCACCGGAGGCCTCCTGATCCATCGATGTCACCAGAGCGGTGACGTAGCCTTTGTTCTGTAGATTGAAACCACCCTCGCCATAGATCGTCATTGCCATCCAGGCGGCAATACCCGTAAAGCCGACTGTCAACACGATCATGCGCTGCTTCGGCCCGGTAAAGATAAAGCCGACCAGCATGACGCCGAGGAATGCCATCAGAAACTGACCGAATCCCCGCTCTACCGGACCGCCGGCCGCAATGGGATACATACCCACGTAGTGGTTGATGGTATCCATCTCATGAACACAGTCCAGCGCCTCGTCTTCGACAATCTCTGCCTTTTCCTGTTTCTCGCACCCATTGAAAACACCGTTCATGTGGAAATGGATGCGCACACCGTCCGGGAATGACTCCTCGGGGTAATTGGGTGCCGTCAACGACACCCACCAGATGGGCGTATAGAAAATGACAGCAAGCAGCCCCAATCCGATCAGGGTGAGTACTGCAACTTGAAGGGTTTGCTTAGACTGCATAGCGTATCTCTTGAAGGCGATTCAGTTCCAAAGGTTGGAATGATTGAGATAGTGATCTTTCAGGATAGAGCTGGGGGTTGAAGTTCAATGGACAACAGGTGTTTGAACGATCTTAATTGGGCTTTCTCGCCTCAGCCTAGCCTAAACCCGGCTCAGACAAGATCTGCTGAGCCAGACACTCATCTCGATGACGGATTGCCGGCCCAGCAGATCAAATCTGTAATGATGGATCAATCGTAATCCGGATTCTGCCAGTCCTTGGAGGGTGCAAGCATCTCCTTGGGTACCGGCAACCTGGATACGTAGTTGATGACCATCTGCATATCCTTGTCGGAAAAGTTTTTGATCTGCTCCACCATATCGGGGTTCGCATTGCGGCGCTTGCCGTCACGAATCCACTCGAACTGCCGCAGCATATAGGCGTAGTGCTGACCGTGGATCTTGGGGTAGAACTTTTCGTCATCCCCTTCACCAATCTCGCCATGGCACTGTACGCAGTTGTCATCATAAAGCTTCTTGCCTTGCTCGAATTCCGGAAACAGCTTGTTCCAGGGACCTTTGCCGTTTTCCGGGTTCATCGGCAGTTTGGCGATATAGGCGGTCACATCCGCAACGAGTTGGGCCGGTTTGATTTCGCCCTCGTGATATCCGGATGCGGCCATGATCTGATCATCAAGTGCGAAGGGATACATGGTCGGGTTATCACGATTCTGGGCGCGGATATCGGCCAACTGCTTGATCAGTACGTTACGATGCTGTCCCGCCAATTGAGGGAAGGTGCCGTCATCAAGACCCCAGCCTTCCAAAAGATGACAGGCTGAGCAGACTTCATAAACCGCAATACCGCGTTCACGATCAGGGGTCAGCAACATCGCTTCATCCTTCTCGCCACCGGCCTCGTTCCATCCTGCCAGTGAACTGCCGCATACGATTCCGCTCAACGCGGCGGTGAGGGTTTTCAACATCGATTTTACTTTCATCATTCGATTCTCCAGCCCCATGATCTGTCATTGGGGATAGTTCGGATTTGCCACCGTTTCAGGTGCTCTAAATTCAGGTTCTCATGAGAAGCCCATCAGGCCCCACGAAAGAGATGCTGCAGTGTGTCACAGGCTATATTAGAGCACTTTGATATACATCAACTGTCCTGTTTCGCTATCTCTATATGGTGACTATGCACGGATTCGTCATGCAGGCTTAAAGAGTGCTCAACCAATCGGCGATCGCACGCATCTCCTCTTCTGACACAAGCCCCATGACACCCTTCATGGCAGCAGCCTGGCCATTGCTGCGTACGCCGGATTTGATGTCTTTCATCTGATTGAAGGCATAGTCGGCGTTCTGTCCGGCCAGTTTCGGATAGATAGGCATGATCGGGGTTTTGGCGTCTTTGCCATGGCAGGACCAGCAGGTCTTGGTCATGTATAGTTCAGCGCCGTCAGCAGCCTGTGCCTGAGCGGTAATCCCGCTAGCAAGCAACAGTGCAGCGGTTGACAATGCAATTTTAACACTTTTCATCATATCGAAATCCTCTAGCAAAATAGGGCAGTAATTTTGTACCGATGATATAACTCTATTTCAATATACAGCCGGATGATTTGAGCTATGTTAACTCTGATGCCGAAAAACCTCTGAAGTTTTATGTGAATTTTCCACTTAACGTAGAAAGGGGCCAAACGGCCCCTTTCTTCCACCAGTCAAAGGTTCAACGATTACTTGACTTTCTTAGCGCCATGCTCCTCGAGGAAGGTCTTGGCGCGCAGTCCCAGATCAGCTGTCTTGACCTGATACTGCCACCACTGGCCCGCCCATAGAGTGGCGTTCTGAAAATCACCCTTGGCCGCGAACGACTCGGACTTCTTCTTCGCCTCTTCCGCGAAACCGAGTTGATCGGTGGCATCTTCCACCAGTGCTACAACTTCCGGGAAGTCCTTGTAGTTGTGGCTGGTAATGAAGCCGACCACAGAGTCGATAACCGCTTGGGTGTCCAGATTGGTCTTGACCTGTTTCTTGTAGTCAGCCTCGGTGTACTTCGTACCCTCTACGATCTGAGTTGCCTTGGCCACATATCCTTTCGGCTTGACCAGCAGATAACCCTGCATCTCCAGATGGAGCGCCGAGCAGAACTCGGTGCAGTAGTAGGGAAATACACCTGCTTTGTCGGCTTTAAAGGTGGCCGAAACGGTCTTGCCCGGTTCGATGGAGAGATTCACGTTCTCGTTGTAGAGCGCGAAACCGTGAGTCTCGTCTTCCGCACGCTCCAGATTGGTCAGATGGATAGAGACAGTGTCACCCTCTTCCACCTCAATGATTTCAGGCGTGATATGTGAACGGATAACCGTCCCATAGACATGTACGACACCGTTCTCGTCCTTTACGACCTTCTCGCGTCCGGCGCGTGTCTTATAGGGCGACTTCTTGTCTGAGCGACTGTCCCAACCGGATTTGTAACGTACTGCGGGTTTCAGTTTGTCAGCCTTGATCGCCACTACGTAATGGGGTTCGCCCAGAGGCAGCGGCATGTCGTAGAGCAGCTGCATCTTGTCGCCGCTGATATCGATCAGTTGATGGTTCTGCGGATGCAGCGGACCGACAGGATTGAAGCGGTCGATGGCCAGCTTGTTCAGGGAGATCAGATATTTACCGTCAGGTGAAACGGAGTCGCCCTCCATCGCTACCAGATGGCCGATGTTGTAGTGGATATGCAGTTGATCCAGCACCTTGCCTTCACAGTAGTCCCATTTGGTGACCATGGAGTCGACGTAGATGGAGGTGTAGACCACGCACTTCTTGGCGTCATACTGCGTATGCAACGGACCCAGACCCACCTGCACCTGAGTATGCAGTGCATCCTTCATGGCGATGATCGGGATGCCATAGGGGTCTTTGCCTTCGAACTTCTTGTTCTTGATGGCTTTTTGGATCTTGTCCCAACTGTAGACCCAGGCGTGGCTGTCCAGCTTGCCGGAGACGATGATGTGAGTACCGTCCGGGCTCACGTCAACACCATGCGGGCTCTTGGGCTCGGGGATCAGATAGAGCAGGCCCTCTTTGACCGCCTGCTCCATGGGAATCATGTAGGCGCCCTTGGACTTCTTGACCTTGCCGGCGGCAACCAGCTCAGCGGCCTTTTTCCAGTTGGTGACGTGCAGGAAGTCGGTATCTTTCTGAGAACAGCCGGCTTCGAAAGGAGGACGTCCGCGTTCGATACCGCCCACATAACGCTCGGAGCAGAAGGAGTTGGTGAAACCCCAACCCATGGAAGGCCCTTTACCGGCGTCGGAGAGGTCCTGGCTGTAAGGTGGCAGTTCGAAGGTGAATGACTTTTCGGGATCGAGACGACCAATCTTGTCATCGAACTTCCAGTAGGTTACCGCACCACGGTACTTCTCGTTGAACTCTTCGAGCGGTACGAAATCATCGCTGAAAGGCGCTGCATACTGCGACGCTTCCATGACATATTCGGTGTTAGGCGTGACGAAGGCGCCGCCATGCTCCGATTTCATGAAAGGATTGACGACAATCTGTTTGGTCTCGAAGTCATGCAGATCGATGACCGCCATGCGCGGGTTGGCCTTATCGTTGATGAACAGATAGCGGCCGTTGTATTCACCCTCGGTTTCAGAGAATGCCGGATGATGGGTATCGCCATAGGTGATATCTTTGCCGTTGATTCTGCCCTGCGCCAATACGGCCTTGGATTCATCATCGAAGCCATATCCTTGCCAAGGCTCCGGGGTAAACACGGCAATGTATTTCAGGATCCTCATCGATGGCACGCCGTATACGATCACTTGGCCGCTCTGCCCCCCCGAACTGAAGGCTAGATACTCATCCCGCCCACCGGTCGGCGTATAGGTTTTAGCGGCTGCCAAGAGGTCCTTTTGCGTCAGGCCACGCTCCTTCATGACCTCTTCTAAGGATGACTGGGCTGAGGCATTGGAAGCGGCGCCCATACCGATCCCCAAACCCATTACCAGTGCAGATATGCTTTTCAAGCTCTTGTTCATTATTTCCCGTCCCCATGGTTGGAAGAGATGCAAGATACCAAGCGGCATCATTCGGGCATGGTCGCAAAAGTGCGTCATATGACACATTGATGTAGGTCAAATACCATAATTGGGAAGTAAAAAAACTAAATTAGGTGGCAATGAACTACCAAATTGTAGGTAGCCTGATGAAAAAACAAAGATAACAGTCAGATCAATTGCATTGATTTCAGGGGATTTTCGGTCATCTCCTCTCTCTTGGCATACGGGGACTCAAGGCAGCAGCAGTTGAAGCTGCTGTGCAAGGTCTTGTGGCGATATTCCATGCGCAAATTTCGTGAGAAATCGTCCCTCCGGATCGAGGATATAGAGGCTGGCCGTGTGGTCCATCAGATAGATCGACGGATCAGTTGTCTCCTCCTCCACGACCTTTTCGTATCTTGCCTTGAACTGACTGGCCACCCTTTCAATCATTTCGCCGGAACCTGTGACTCCGATCAGGCGCTCATCGTAATACTGCACATAGTTCCTCATCACTGCGATGGTATCCCGCTCCGGGTCGATAGTAATGAAATAGGGCTGAAACAGCTCCGACCTCTCGCCGAGAAGATCCAGTGCCTGGAACAGAATCTGCAGTGAGGTGGGACAGATGTCGGGGCAGAAAGTATAGCCGAAATAGACTATCTGGTATTTTCCCTTCATGCTCTCCTTCGTGACCAGCTTTCCCATATGATCCGTCAGGAGATATTGACCACTGCCGATACCCTCAATCGATACGGCGTGCTCCGGCATGGCCGATACTGTAGCAGTTGCGGCGCTCGGCATATCGGCATTCAGACAGCGTTTGATCACATTGGTATTGCGCTCCATGATCTCGAAGTAGAGACTGGGCCCCGCCTGCATACCGAACCCCAGACTGTTCAGTTCTCCATGATTGACACTGCTCTTAATGGTCAAGAGTTCGCTATGCATCGCCGGGAAGCCGCTTTCCGACAACAGGCAAGTCACTTCGCCGTCGACTATTTTTTTCCGAACCTTGAGCAGCGCGGCTGCATCGATCTCTTTATCCGGCATACTGGCCACATGGTCGATGATCGTTAATGCATATGCCTGCTCGAAATATTGCAGTGTATCGAAGTATTGAATGCCTAAACCGGCCTTCATGCCGCGATAGCCGTATTCATACTCTCTGTCTATCCGCGATAGACGTGAAAGAATATTGCGTCTGTTTCGCTCATAGAGATGGGTGCGCAGAGGATCGACATCCTGTAGAAGACGGGCAATGTCGTCGATGATGATGAGCAGGTTCCGATTATCCAGCCAGAAAAAGGGATCGCGCCGATCAGGATCCGACCTCGCGGGAAGTATCTTCATACCCTGATGTGATAGCAGTTCGATCACTTTCACCTGTGGGGGCAAGGCTTCGATAATCTCCGCGAGCCGCGGCTCAAGTTCGGCGCCTACCCAGAAGAGTATGTCCGCACTACGCATCGACGCCTGCTGGTCCCCGGTGGGAATATAGGTATATGGGACCTGATCGTCGATCAGCAGTTCGGGTGCCTTCACGTCCTCCATCAGTCCGGCGATGATCGAGTGAATCGGTTTTATGCTGGCTATGACACGCAGGGAATCTGCACCCTGGGATGCAGGGGTAATGAACAGCCCAAGCACCAGGAGAGTGAGAACAAACGATAGCCTTGATTGATGACTGCTCATTTTACGGGGTAGAGTGATTTCAACCTTTCGAGGGCCTCATCGACCTGTTGTTCCAATGAATGAGATGTGGGACAGGCGCCATTTTTCTCGATAAATGCCATGAATGATCGATTGGTTTCGTAATCGAACAGCTCACCCAGCTGGCGCCGCTTCGGCAGTGTCGCCACCAATGCCCGCTTGATTCGTTGTGTTTCACTCAGGGCTTTACAGTGTAGCGCAATGCCATTGAGTGAACCGAGCGCCGTGATGGCCGCAAGCTGCTCGCTGTTCTCCGCAAACGCCTCTGTCGGTCGAACAGTCATCAGGACAAGGCTTGCAGCAAACATAAAAGAGAATTTTTTTAATATAAATAACATATAATTAGGCAATTTTCCTAACCCTATCTATATGGATGAATAGTGATGGATCATAGCCTGGTAAAAACAGATTGTCAGCTATAGCCTGGCATCTTCCGGATTATTGCTAATCGGTGACCATTAAAGCCTATATGGAACTGTCGCAGATTGATGAAGATCAAGCCATGCCCGCTGTCTGTCGCAGACAGCCAATTTTGGACATACTCACTCGCTGACAAGATCCTTGGGCGGATCGATGACATCGGTGAAATCCGGCGACGACATGCGTGCATTGACGAAACGGGCTCCCGTAAGTCTGGCTCCGCGGAAGCGGGTCTCTGTCAATGTTGTGCCGTTCAGCAGAGCGCCTGTAAGATCGGCTCGGGTGAAGTCCGCATGCTCCAAAGCGGCCCCTGTCAAGACCACTTGGCGAAAGCTTGAACCGCTCACGTCGCTTTCGATCAGCACAGCCCGCATCATGAACGCCTGATCAAAATTGCAGTTTGTCAGCCGGCTCTCCTCCATGGATATATCCTTGAGGTTTGCATGAGAAAAATCGGCCCTGTCGGCTGTTACGCCGTTCAGACTGGCGCCGAACAGATAGGCCATGGTGAAATTGGCGTTGTCGATTCTGCTGTCGTCCAGATTGGTATGAAACAGGTCGGCGTTGGTGAAATCAGCGGAGGATGCCCTGCAGCCGGATAGCATAGCCCATTTGAGATCGGCATCGCTAAGCGTCGCACCCTCCAGGTTACAATCCGGCATCTTGGCATTCTGCAAATTGACGCCGCTCAAAAGACTGCCTTCAAGATTGACATTGGAGAGGTTCCTGCCATTGAAATCACAATGACGATAATCACGGTAGGGCTCCGGGTGCAAGCAATCGCCCTTCGTCAATGGCTTCCGATCCTGGCCATATACCAGGACGGGAAAGAGTGCGATGATCATCAACAGTCGAGAGTACATTCCACCATCCGGTTGCTTCGCGAGCGACATATCATCACCTGTCCAAGAGTGCCCGTTGTTGTTTGCTGAATCTCAACAACGCGAACAGCAGGTTCTTTAAAAAATAGAGTGAGGCGAGGCTTAAGGCAATACCCGAAGGTCTCGCCAGCGTTGCCGGTATCAGGGTAGCGGCGGCCATCAGAGAGATCGCCGCCAGATGCAACAGATAGTGGCGTTTTGCGTCCTCGTCATCGATATAGTGTTTCATCGATGGCAGCCTGGACGACAGATTCCCCTGCTTCACTAATAAGCTCTGCAGGTGAAACCAGCACAGAAACGGGATGACTTTGTAGATGATCCCGATCGGGATGGTTATGCAGACACCGCCAAGCAGTAACACTCCGACCAATAGTTCATTGTCAGCAAACATCCAGACAATAGCCGCAAGGCCCAAACAGATGAGCCCTGTCCAGAGAAAAACCAATGTCATATCGACTATCTTCCGCCTGCGTTTCCATATCATTTGAAACAGCGCAAGACTCAACATGAGAAACAGCACAACGATCATCGGCAGGCTAAATGCAAGCAGTTCATCGTCGATATATTGCGACCAGGTAAACAGCGCCAGCAGCACGAAAACGAAAATGAAAGAGATGTCCCTGAGATAGGTCTGTGTCTCTTTGGTCACATAGAAGATCGGTATTATTTGGAAAATAGTCGTAAATAATACGATACCGACCCATCCTAAAAGCCCCCATGAGAGATGAACGGCGGTGAGCTTAGGCATATCGGTAATCGTCAACATACCGGATAATCCCATGACCATGTAGATGCCGATGGTCACCGTTGGAATGATCGCCACCCAACCGAGGCCGATTGGGATTGCATTGTCATGCCGACTGTTGGATGTAATCAGGGAAACTGCCATGGCGAGTAGAAACAGGGTAAAAGCGAATAACGCGAGACCGGCGCCTGTCACGAGAATAGATTGATGGGACCGCATAAAACCCAGCCCCATCATCAGGGCGCCGGCGAAAAGCGACAGATGGATAATTCTGCTTACTGTGGTGACTGCCGGTATTGGGGAACCGGCCAACACGGGTAACAGTTGGATCATGGCGCCCGTCATCACCTGAGCGAGAAAACCAACTGTCATTAAATGGGTTATGCCTAATGCCAGTGGACTCCATCGGGACAGGAAGACCGCCTCTGCATCTATTATCAAGACTAATCCCACAATGACGGTGAACAGTGAAGCCGTCAGAAAGAACGTGAAAGGAATGATAATCGGTGGGGCCTGATCGAGAGAGAGCCCGGTGGTTTTCACAACCCCGTTCCACTGTCATCGGGTGGCGGACTCCCCGCATGCCAGATCAGGATAATGCATTCGCTATTCCGCCACTTGGTACTCCAGGCGAAATCCATATCGCGCAGAAGACTGTAGAGTGGATAGGGTTCGCGGCTGTGTCGTACCCTAAGCCAGTCATCCGATGACAGCTCCTCCAGGGCTTCCAGTATGCGCTCAAGCGGAACAGGCGGCTCCAACTCCCGTACGTCAAGCCGCAACTCCACTAGGCGGACTCCGAATACGCCTTTGTAATTACATCGCTGACGCCTGGAACCGTGTTGTCTGCCATCGGGTAGAGAATACTCTCCTCTTTCATATTATGCTGCTGCATCGTGACGAGTAACGTATCTACATAGCCGGCAGAGAGTGATCTGGTCATATTGTCCAGCGATGACACCAGCTGCGACATCAGATGTCGCATTTGTTCATGTTCCATCAACATTACGTTGACGGGGCCATTTGCCTGAGTGGTTGCTTTTAAGAGTGCGGGAAATAGCAGTTCCTCTTCTATTTTGAAATGGTGCTCCATTGAAGCGATAAACTCCTGACAGAGACGATCCGCCTCCGGCCACTTGTGTTGCATAATGGCCTGTTCCATCTCTACGAAGAGTTCATCACAGCGACGGTGATCCTGTGTCATCGAGTCGTTGATCGTTTTCATAGTGCTGTTACCTCGCTACCGTCCCTATTCTCTGCGTGTAACAGCCACCCTCCTTGACATTCATCAATACTAAAAATAAGAATATTAGGGCCTGTTAACACTACTCCGGCAGGTTCCGCCGGACGGAAAAATTGCCCCAATCCCAAAGGTTACTGCTGAATAGGCGCCACTCTGCATTGTACGATGTTCATTTAAAAACGCCTGACCTTTCTCCTCGCACCGCGAGCAGCTCGTGCAACAGAATTATGACGATGAGCAACCTATATACTCCGGTTGTGACCGGAACGCATCACTCTCGTGTCAGGCGGGCGTAGAGCAAAGGCAGCTTGCGGGGCAACTCCTGTGGCTTGTGAATCACCACATAACCGCCGCTGCCGAAGAGATAGGGCAGATAGTCGTTACCCTTCTCATCGATGGTGACGCAAAAGGGTTGTATACCCGAACTGCGCGCTTCTCTGACGGCCTGTCGGGTGTCTTCCACACCATATCGCCCTTCATACTTATCCAGGTCGTTGGGTTTTCCATCGCTTAGCAGAAGTAGCAACCGCCGTTGTGCAGGCTGCCGGTTAAGCAATCGGTGCGCATAACGGATTGCCGCACCCATACGGGTGTAGTACCCGGGTTTGATTGCATGAATTCTTCCGCGGGATTTTGCCGAGTAGGATTCTTCAAAGGCTTTGATTTGATGGACACGCACGGGATCGCGTTTTCTCGATGAAAATCCATATAATCCAAACCTGTCGCCTGTTGCCGATAGCGATTCGGCAAACAGATAGAGACTGTCCCGAATCACATCGATCACTCGATGATGGTTATCTATCCAGCTGTCGGTTGAGAGCGAAAGATCGGCCAAAAGCAGGCAACTCAGATCTCTGGCGCCTGTTCGCAGATCCCGATAGAGATTGTCCGCAGTAGCGCGATGACCGCTCTTCCTCTCTGCGGAAAAACGCAAGTAGGCCTCCAGGTCGACTTCACTGCCATCCGCCTGACCATGCCGCCAAATGCGTGCGGGCATCAATTGTTGAAACTGGGCGCGTAACTGTTTGGCAGTCTTTTTCAGGTGTGCGGGTAGTTCCATAGCCGGGGCATCACCCGTCTCTAGGGTCATGATACGACAATGGGCCTCCTGCATAACCTGGCGTTTCCAGTCCCATTCCGGCAACAACATGCCTTCCTGCACGATCTCATCGTCACATGCCTCGGATGGCAGGTCGAGATCGAACTTCAGTTTTGATGCCACCGACTTGCCGTCACGGGTCACGCTGAACTGCTCCATCTGTTCCGCCGCCTCCATCGCCTGGTCCAGATCATCATTCTCCTCGGCCCCCCGGTCGACCTTGGCGAACTCTCCCCAGCTCAATATGTTCTCCATACGGATAGTGATCAATCCCCTGTCAGCATCGTCCATCTCCGTGCGCTCTCCGCGACGACTGCGCCCATCGTTCATTGCCTTCGAGTCACCCGTGGCTTCATTCTCCTGGTCACGCGTATCACTGACCTGGGCCAGCCCGGGCGGTGACGGGTGCAGCCAAAGCGGTACCGGCCAGGGGGCGTGACTGGCCGTGGGTAATTGTGCTACAGCGCCTGGATCGATAAGTGCGCGCCTGATGGCACGCTCCTGCTCCGCCTCATCCTCTTGCAGGGTTTCCGGATCGGGTCGTTGTATAAGGTGTGCCTCCTGCAATCGTCGATATCGCACCAACATGCCCGGATATCTCTGCAGAGCAAGCTTGGTCAATTGCTGGTTCTTCACTAACCAGGGTTGCCTTTCACCCTGATCGCAAGCGGCCAGCGCCGCCAGCCAGAAATAGAGATCTCGGTTCAATGATCGCTGGGGAAAGAGATCGATGAGTTCGGGCAAACGCAATGCATGTTGGTCGCGCCAGGCCAGTTCTATCTTGGTCGCACTGCCGGCTATTCGCTGCAGCACGCCACGCCTGGCATTGTGTTCAGTTGCGCCGGCGGCTTCGACCCGCAGTCCGCCATCACCGCCGAAGGCGCGAAACAGAATACCCAGGGTATGGTTTAAGTCGGTCAGATGCACCGCTTGCTCGGGATAGCGATCCTGCGCCAGGCGGGTGATCAGTCGGTGCCAGAGTTCGCCGATTTTCTCTTCCATCGCCTAACCTCCGGTTGTCACGATCGGGTTGACAACCACTACGACATACTCCGGCACGCCTCAGGCAGTACCCTGCCGATAAGCGGGTAGCGATAGCATTTGCCCGCCATCGCCTTGGCGAGACCCAGCATACCGATGAGAATCAGGGTGGAGTGGCACACCGTGAAGTAGATGATGGCCACCATCCAGGTGTAGGCACCGTCATAACCTCCAAGCAAAAGAATAATGAGATTGACAATCACCAGCAGCACGCCTGCCCAAAGAGAGGCCGTGAAGGTCTGTTCAAGATGGGATCGCGCGAGCGGCGGTGAGGACTTGCCCTGTTTGAAATGAATTAGCGCCAGAATGGCAAACGCGATACCGGGTATCAGCAGAAGATTCGCCAAATAGAGAGACTCCGCAGTGACAGCCATGCCCGTACCCGGCGGATCTCCCTGAGGGAAACTGTCACTGCCCGATTGTGGCATAGACGACCTCCATCAAGGCAGCCGCTGTTTCCATATCGTCTGTGAGCGGTTCGACCAGGGCCGAACGGCAGGCCTCCACCGGTTCATATCCGCCCAGTATCAAGGTTGCCGCATAGACCAGTAGCCTGGTGGAGGCCGCCTCCTCCAGGTCGTGATCCTTGAGCGCTCGCATGGCATTGGCCAGACGCACCAGTTGACGGGCCATATCGCCATCTATGCCGGTCTCTCCAATCAGAATCTCATGCTCCAGCTCGGGGGCGGGAAACTCGAATCGAAGCGCGACGAAGCGCTGCCTGGTGCTCGGTTTCATACCCTTCAGAAGATTTTGATAGCCGGGATTGTATGACACAACCAACATGAACTCCGGAGGTGCCTTGAGAATCTCTCCGGTCCGCTCGAGGGGTAGAATTCGCCTGTCATCGGTGAGGGGATGGAGTACGACGGTGGTATCCTTTCTCGCCTCGACCACCTCATCCAGATAGCAGATGGCACCCTCCCTTACTGCACGGGTCAGCGGACCGTCCGACCAATAGGTGCCGCCTTCACCGATCAGATGCCGCCCCACCAGGTCGGCGGCGCTCAGGTCATCATGACAGGCAACCGTGTAGACAGGCCTGTTGAGTTTGGCAGCCATATAGTTGATAAAGCGGGTTTTCCCACATCCGGTCGGGCCCTTGATCAGCAAGGGCAGCTGATGTTTGTAGCCATATTCGAAGAGTTCGATTTCCCGTGCCTGGGGCTTATAGAAGGGAAGCGATTCGTCGTTCTCTCGGGTGGATACGATTACAGGTTTTTCCATCGGTATCTCCTCATCCGACAAGGGTAAAGGCGACACCGATCAAACCACCGGGAAGAAACAGCCAGAGGCTGACCGGCCAGCGCCAGAAACCCCGGATCCGTTTCAATCCCATAAAGTAGTCACCCACCATCTGCCCTTTTATCAGGGCAAAAGCCAAAACAGTCAGCGAAACACCCAGGCCACCCAGGCTAAATTGACCGATCAGATAGGTTGTCAGCGTCAAACCCATCATGATCAGCCAGACCCAGGTACAGGCGCGGATGCCAAAAGTTGTTCGTCCAGTCATTGTCGATCATCTCATGATATAGACCAGGGGAAACAGTATCAGCCAGACCAGGTCGACCATATGCCAATAGGATGCACCTGTTTCAACCCCTGTATGTTCCCTGTCGTTGTAGCCACCCTTGCTGGCTTTGACGGCCACTGCCGCGAGAATCACCATGCCCATGATGACATGCATGAAATGAAAAAAGGTCAGCGACAGATAGAACATATAGAATGTGTTTGTACTCAGTCGAATGCCCGCTTCAATGTGATGGACATACTCATGCCCTTTCACAACCAGGAAGAGTGCACCCATGGTCAAGGCCGCCATTAACCAACGCACACATCCGCGACTGTCATCTTCACGAATGGAGGCTACCGCCCTGACGACGAAATAGCTGCTCGTGATCAAGGCAAATGTGTTGATCAGTGCCGCATCGCTGTCCAGGGTACTCTGATAGTGGTTAAAAAGTTCCACATTTTTCATGCGGGTAAAGGCGTAGGCACCGAAAAAGGCGGCAAACGCAGCCAACTCCGCCAAAATGAAGACCCATATCGCCAAATCTCCCGGGGGGAAGCGGTTGGATTCAATCGTTGCCTCGACCTGCACGGGGCTTACTGCTCCTATAGGAAAAATCACAAACCCAATGCTAAAACAGGGCCTATTCTTCACCTTGATGAATATCAAGCTGAATACCCTGCAGAATAGATGGATTTACCGGCAGCGCAGACTCGGTCATTTGATCCTGGTCAAAGCACTATACACAGGTGTACAGACAATGGCATTTCCCAACATCGATAGGCCTGCGTGCATTCCGTCTCCGACCTTAATCATTAGATGCCTAATTCCGTAGCCACACCAATACAGGCAGTACTACCCACCAAAAACCATGTACCTGGCAACATGGCCATCTGGGTCGGGATTCTCTCGGAAATGACCGAGTTCGCGTTGATGTTCATTGTCTATTTCATCGCCAAGGTGCATAACCCGGAGTTTTTTGCCGACGGGCCACTGCGTCTGAATACCACCGCCGGTGTGTTGAATACCCTGGTCCTGCTCTCCAGCAGCTATTTCGTCATTAAAGCGATTAAATCGATCAGGATCGGCCGGATTGACCAGTGTCAACGCTGGCTTTGGTCGGCGGTGGCAATGGGTATGCTCTACCTGATCATCAAATTCTATGAGTATCAGTGGAACAGCGATCGAGGACTGGCTACCGACACGGATATCTTCTTTACCGTCTACTACTACACCACTTTCAACCATCTGCTGCATGTCGGCTGGGGCAGCGGTGCCATTTTATGGGCTATTATGGGAATCAGGATGGGCGGTATAACCCAGCAAAACCACAGCGGTCTGGAAGCGGTTGCCGTCTACTGGCATATGATCGATCTGGCGTGGATCGTCATATTCCCGTTGCTGTATGTGTTGCGTTGATAGGAGACGACAGGTGTTCGACATTAAATCCGTTGATTTCATTTGGCTGGTTTTGATGGGTTTGACCCTGCTCAGCGCCGCCATTGCCGAATCACCCGATCAGGGTTTGCTCTTGATCCTGGTGATCACCCTCACCGTAGCCTACAAAGGTCGCATGATCGTCGATCACTTTATGGAACTCAAAGACGCCAACCGGCTGCTGCGCAACAGCATGCGTATCTATTTCTACGTCATTCCCGCTATGATCGTGCTTGTCTATCTCTTTCCGGATCTCATCGCTCGACTTACGACGTTGCAATAGAGAGATCATGAAAAGAAAGGCCGCAAATAGACGCGAATCAGCAATAATTGATGCAAAAACAGCCTTAGTTTAATCAATCTGATTCAGTGCTAGCCAATGGGACTTTGGAAAATCCTCGGCTTTTACTACGCCCTCGGAAATGGTCCAATTTCTTGTCAAAATATGTACACTTATTTCCTCCGCCAAAAATATGGCTTGAATTTTACCGGCCCATCCGGTGCCACATCGCTGGAATCGCTATATGTAAATCTGCCGCTACCAAAACCGATGAATCTTCCTCCTCGGCCATAATGATTCATCGATGTGCGTAAATCCTTATGTTGCCCGGGCGGCATTGTGAAAATTCACAGCACAAGAGTCGCATAAAATATCGGTATAATACGGTTGATACTCAACTTACCAATCCGAGACGACTGATTCACCACAGAAGACACATGCCCATTATTCATGGGCTCCAGCTTTCAGATTAACGTTATTAAGATGAGAAATGGCAGTAACACTATGGCAGCTAAGAGCATTTTTGTACCAAGGCGGCTGTTAGCCAATTGCTCTAGCGTAAAACGCCGCTTCAGATTCCTAACTTCACTGTCTGATAAACCACTGCAGTGTGGACACTCTTCTTTGTTTACTGTGAAACGCAAACCACATCGGCTGCATTTTTTTGTCGGTTTCTGCTGGCGCCTAAACGCGCCGAATACTCCCATATCGATCCCTCTCATTTCTACTGTTGGCTCCTTTTCAACATCTGACCTACCTGAAGGGCGCGTAGTGAAACGACGTTCCCCAGCAAACGATAGTTCGTGACTTGATGTATAGATTAAGCATGCTTAATAACACATAAACATTTATGAGATACCATATCTAATCTGATTCCATGCTAGTGCGACATACTTTCACACACTTAAACAGCAAGCTCATATCTAGGTAAACCATCCTCAATTCCAGTATGTTTGAATTTGTTCTTTTTCAACAACCTTTGCATTGGCTTATTAGACTCAATAACGTAGCCTCGCAATATCGTGATATCATTATTTTTCGCATGTTGAATGAGCAATTTCAATAACAAAGAACCTACACCTTGGTTTTGATATCTATCAGCTACCGTTATTGCAAACTCTGCGATTTCCTTATCGGGGAGTAATTTAATATATCTACCTAATCCGAGTCCTGACTCAACACCCTCAACTGTTTTGGTTATGGCAATTAATACATGGTTTTTATTATCAACATCCGCCAAGTAGGTTAATTGAGTATCAGATAATTTATTTATGGGCGCACAAAAACGCAAGTATCTGGAATGGTTCGATAATTGATCAAATTCGTTAGAAATGCATTCTTTATCACATGCATCTATTGTCCGTACTATTACTTCTGTACCATTGTTTAATCTAGTTTTAAATTCTGGTTTCAGCATTGATTTACCAATAGCGCTAACGTTGTCATCCATCAGCCCCTTGCACCGTCTTATTGGCTATAAAACGCCTCGCATTTGGCGGACTCACAACAACAGTTTTGTCGCGCCTCGTTCGGTGGTGCCAACAGAACCCGATCATAAAGCATACCTCCGAGTACAATTAGGCCAACACAAAGAAAAACCGCATGAGAAAACCCCATCCATGAAATATGTTTTTCGATTCTGTCTTTCCTTGCAGCGTCTGCGTGTTGTGCAGCCGTTGCTGCGGAAAATACTGCAACACCAAAAATTGCAGACAAGAGAAGCACAACCAGTACAAGTACTAGTAGCCAGTGACCAGCCATAGTAGGCATTGGAGCTAGCTTTTCCAGTGCATATACAAAGCATGCTGCCGCTAATGCGAGAGTATATTTATTGAAAGTGTCTGCCTATACCATTGGGCATTCCTGCTGTTTTTAAGGCGCTTTCTCTTATTCTTGAGGCAGCCATAGAAGGCTTCTCAAGGATGAATATGTTGTAGTAATGAAAGGATGCGGCTGGATGTTGTAGCCTACTCCATCATGTCGTTGATGACGTTCTTGAACCAGCTGTGAGCGTAACTGACCTCTCGCTTCCGTTGCTCGGCCGAAGCGTCCATGGGTGAAAGACCGCCCGACCCTTTGATGGGCAGAATGGTGTTGCTCGCTTCGTCCAAGGTGTAGACCGCGGCCACCGATATGCCGTGCTCCTCGCCGAGAATGCTGTAGCAGGTGTTGACGAAGGTCGGATCGCCGGGATCCGCGCCATTGAACTTGGTCACGATGGCGGCGGCAGCGACCTTGGCCTGGGAGTTGGCGGCATAGGCCGATTTCGGCATTTTGGCGGCACTCGATGCGTCGCCCAGCACGTAGACATCGGGGTGACGTGTCGATTCGAAGGTCCGCTTGTTGACCGGGCACCAGTCGCCATCCACCAGGTCTGAAGCAAAGGCCACCTTGCCCGCCTTCTGGGGCGGGATGATGTTGATTACGTCGGCGGTGAACTCCTCGACCTCAGCCTGCAGGGTGCGGGTGGAGGGATCGAGCTCCTCCACTGTACCGCCGCCCGCTGCGCCGACCCATTCGATCATGGCGTTATCCGTGCCGAAGCCATAGAGTTTCGACCAGCCCTGCCTGAACAGCCCCTGCTTGGAGAAGGCGTCTTTGGGATCGAGGATGAGAATCTTCGCCCTCGGTTTATGGTGCTTGCAGTACATCGCTATCTGCGCGGCCCGCTCATAGGGTCCGGGCGGGCACTTGTAGGGGTTCGGCGGCGCAACGATGATCACTCTCCCCCCTTCCGGCATAGACTCGATCTGCCGCCTCAGAGTGAGTGTCTGAGGACCGGCATACCAGGCGTGGGGAATGGTCTCGGAGACCGCTGCATCGTAGCCCTCGATGGCGTCCCACTTGAAATCCACACCGGGGGAGACCACGCAGGCATCATATTCGAATGTGCCGCTGTCGACGGTGGCGACCTGCTTTTTTGTCGGTTCGATGGCCGTGACCCTGTCGATAACGACCTCCACGCCATACCGTTTGAGGCCTTCGTAATCGAATGTGATCGATTCCAGGGTGCGGTCGCCGCTCAGTACCTCGTTGCTCATGAAACAGGATGTGTACTGTTTTTTTGCCTCGATCAGGGTGACCTTCAGGTTTGGATTCAGCTTGCGCAAGTATTTGGCGGCTGTGCAGCCCCCTACACCACCACCCACTACCACCACCCTGGGATTGGCGGCCAGTGAAAGGGTCGGAAACAGAAGCGAGCTGCCCGCCAGGGTCAGGCCGCCACCCATGCGGATGAAATCTCTGCGATTGACTTTATTCATGATTATTTTCCTTCTCCGCGATCAGTGCTGACTGCCGTAGTAGTGGATCAGTGCGGGCATGGCCTGATCGCCCTGCTCCTTGATGGCGGCATCCACCTTGCGTTTCATCTTTCTCGGGTAGGGACGCCTGCCGTCGATGAAATCCTGCATGCTGTAATCGAGATAGGGTATCCACTGGCCTGCAAGGGTACCGGAGTCGCCCGGACGACCACCCTCTTCATGGCATTTCTCGCAATGGCTGGTGTGCAGCTTTTCGCCGAGACTAACCAGTTGCTGATCGGTCTTCTGGGTGTAAAGACGCAGTTCCTGCTTGGCGAAGAACCAGGCCATGGCCTTGATCTGCTCGTCGCTGTAGCCCTTGGCGATCCGGTTCATGATGGTGGAATTGCGCTGGTCAAGCTTGTAGGCCTGCATGGCATCGATGAAAACATCCGGATCCATCGCTGCGATGGAGGGACTGGAGGGGCCGACACTGGATCCATCGGTACCATGGCAACCGGCGCAGGTGAAGGCCAGCGCCTGGCCCGACGGCCCCGACAGGGCAATCGTCGGAAGCAACACCAGTAAAGCCAGGAGTAGATTGCGAACTTTCTTGCTCATCGTATCGTTTCTCAACATGTTATCCGCCCCCATCAGCTTGGCTTGGTCATCAGGCCGATCAGCACCAGGGTCAGCAGAGCCAAACCGGTCATGATCAGCACAGTGGTGATGAATGAGGCCGCCAGATCTGAACGGCGTGAAGGACGTCTGACCAGATGCCTGTCCAGTTCACCGCTCTCAAGCATCCGCTCGTATTCGAGACGGTGGTCGTGCTTGAACTCCTCGATGGGGATCTTACCGGTGAAGATGGTCGTGCTCATCGGGAATCGCTCGGGCCTGAAGTGCACGTTAAAGAAGTGTACGGAATTGAGGAAGATGGCCGCCAGCAGAGCCTCTTCCGCATGTACCAAGGTGGCGATATTGAACATCCAGCCCGGTAGGATGATGGCGGTCGTCTCCGGCGCGAACAGCATGATACCGGATGATCCGATTATCGCTGCACCCCAGAAGGGTGCCCAGTAGTCGAACTTCTGCCAATAGGTCCAGTGTGTGAACTCGGGACGAGGACCTCGGCCGATGAACCACTTGAACATGCCTTTTAGATCATCCCAATCCTTCCAGTTGGGCAACATAGAGGTGCTGCCAAACCACTTGAAGCTATCGCGTCTGCTCCAGATATTGCTGATGGCTATGGTCAGATGGGCCAGGAAAATACTCAGCCAGATTACGGCCGCGGTACGGTGGATAATGCCCTCCATCTCCGTTCCGCCGAGGAACACCACCACAGCCTTGGCCCAGCCGGTATGCGAAAACAGCAAGGTGGTACCGGTCAGAATCAGGGTCATGGTGGAGATGGCGAACAGTGCGTGGATCCAGAGCCAAACCGTCGGGAACCGACGGAAGTAGACCACGTCGGGGTTATCCAGGTCCTCGATGAAACCCTTGCCCTGGATACGGTCCATCACCTCGCGGTAGAGCCACAGTACTACGTGGACCCAGAAGAAGGCCATGACCGAGAAGATCAGTGTCTGCATGAAGATCTTGAAGAACCACAGACCCGGATATCTCTCTCTGTCGTCCGCATCACCGTGCGGCCAGAAGGTCAGAAAGTTCTCATTGGCATCTTCGTGGCAGACCCTGCAGTTTTCCAGACGATTGTTGGCGTGGATTTCCGATGTCGGATCATCTTCGCCCTTGATCTTGTGGTTGCCGTGACAGTCGTGACACTTGGCGGTATTGGTATATCCGAGTCGATGTACCTGGCCGTGATAGGAGTCGAAGTAGGTACGCTGCGCATCCTTGTGGCAATCACCGCAATTCTTGGTGATTGCCAGCTTGGCCTGATCGGTCTCGGGTGAACCGATGTCATGGGTCGTGTGGCAGTCCGAGCAGACGGCCGATTCGCTGTTGCCCTCTTCCAGCACCGCCTTGCCGTGGTCGGATTCTCGATAGTCATTGAGTTCCTTTTTGTGACACTCGCCACACACCTCCGGGTTCTTCAGGCGGTGCTCGGCGCGTTGGTGGCTGCCCAGCGTGCCGATGTTATGGGCATCGTGGCAGTCGTAGCAGGTGGCGTTGGTCTCGGACTGGTCGTGCTTGTTGGGGAGGGCATGTACCGAGTCGTAGAAGGCGTCGATGGTTTCTATCACTACGCCGAGGCGTTCGTACTTATCCTCTGGATCGCTCCGGTGCTTGTTCCAGGTCTCCCTGTGGCACTCCACACAGCCGACAACCACCTCCGGTGACTCGCGATGCGGCACCCGCTCGATGGTGGCGTGGCAGTTGGTGCAGGCCTGTTCACCGTGCACGCTATCCTCGATCTTTTCCGGGTCCGCGTAGATATCGACGACGGTGCCGTCTTCCCGGGTATCGGTCTTCTCATGTGCGTCGCCATGGCACTTCAGGCAGCGTTCGTTGTGGATGATGCGCTTCCCCGAAACCGGGTCGAAACCCGGGGGAGGCGTTTCCCCCAAAATGGTCAGTTTACCCTCGGCACTCTGAACGGGAGTAAAAAAACAGAGGGTTAAAAGAAAAACGAAAATCCAGACTGGCGATCGGATTGCCTTGTTCCACATTATTATTTCCTCGCGCGTCAAGTGCACAACCGCTACAACGAGGCTAATAGGTTAAATAGATCAAACGGAGCCAAAAGCGGGACTACAGTGCCAAACGGACCTACTTTCCGAGCAGCTCGGAGTATCTCGTCCAGTATTCATACAGGTCAACATCGATTCTGCGACATTCATCAAGTCAAGAGAATTAAGGCAGGCTTGTATTGATCTTGATCAATTAAAAATTAATTACTAATACGGTTTTCAATTATTCCATAAGATGCTAATATTCACCTTGAGATTGTAGCTGTTTTCAATTTCAGATTGCTAGTTGGAGATCATCATGAATGTAGCACCCATCTTGATCATGGCATCAGCAGTATTCATCTTTGCTGCCACGGCTTTGAGTATCGCCACCATCCTCGGTGTGGCCATAGGTCAGGCGCGACTTTTCTTCCAAAAGAAAACCCAAGCCTGAAACCCACACACTTTCCCATCCGGGAAATAAAGAGGGACAAACCACGGTTTTCTTGTATAACACCCCTGGTCTGCCCTCAGTCTGGTTCCTTCTCGCGCCACGATCTCGGATCGTGGGATGATTAGCTGTTCCTATTGCCGCTAGAAGATAGGGCCGCAAATGGACGCCAGTCACCGCGAATGCACGCAAATAGTTTCATTGCGATCACTAATGTTTGCGTCTATTAGCGGAGATTC
>JBFNNX010000004.1:0-2661 GCA_040791665.1 Candidatus Thiodiazotropha sp.
TTTCTCAAATAGAATATCAAAAAGGAGAAGTGAAAAAGGGATATCCTCCGGATCAAGATAATGAGACATTATCCAGTTTTCATCTGTTCGTCTCCTTCGATCTTGTCAATTTTACGCGGACTAAAAATGCCATCGCAAGCCTGGCATGGATCAAGATTCTCTCTGGATTTTACAAGTACTTTGCAAATGAAAGCCGAAAACTCGATGGCAATTTGTGGAAGCTGCGGGGCGACGAAGTTATCCTAAAGTGGGAGATTGCCGATGCGGCGATACTACCCAAATTGCTCCAAACATTGCTTGCAGCCAGTACAGAGTTTAAGGGCACAATTTCCAAGAAACACGGAATGCATCCTGATGTTAAAATGACGGCATGGATATTGGAGGTTTTTTCTGAAAAATCCATTGACAACATTCCCAAAAGTGATACCCCCAAAGCCAGGAATATTCACTTTGACTCCGCTTCAATGGAAATGAGGAATTCTTATACAGACTACGTTGGACCTCACATGGATGCCGGTTTCAGACTGACAGGATGCGCCCTGCCAACCGTCATTGTTCTTTCAGTGGAGCTCGTATATGTTATCTCCAAAATTGAATCCGGTTTTTTCAATGCGAATGAAGAGATGATTCAAGCGTCCAGGAAAATTTTGGGAGAACTGAAGGTTGTAGGCTTTAAGAAGTTTAAAGGCATTGGACATGGCGCTCCCTATCCCATTATCTGGTATAGCGAAGATTGGGATGAGACGAAAGACCTTTATTATTTGACTGCCGAGAACTATGAACATACATTGCTGAAAGTGCTTGTTGCAGCACCTAACAACGAAGATATGCTTAATAAGAATGTCTACAAAAAGGATGTCTACAAATCAACCATTTATTACAAGCAAATTAAAGAAGACAAAGGGTTTATAGAACGCTTGGCAGACAAAAATCCGAAAATTGCATCCCTTAAAACTTCAACACAATCAGGATAGCCTCGTGGTGGATGACTCCCGACTAATTATTTCACCTGGAAACAGAGGTATTCGTTGCTTTGTGGATGTCATCTGGCAGTAGCCGAAACAATATGCAGCCCTGTTTTCGGTCGCTTGCCAGGTACCTTCCATAATGCGAATGTTTTCCCTGGATAGCCTGAATTCACTGTGCGCCAGCGCGTTAGGGATTGGAGGGGCGCCGGAGGCGTCCACAACCAAGTCGACAGGCTTGGTTGTGGATGAAACCCCGCAAAGCCCGACCCCGCCGTTAGGCGGGGTAACGCCCAAAATAATCACAACTGGGAGCGAAACTTTCGCCGGGAGGTATTACACCGAAGGGTTGGGATTCTTCGTATGAATAGTCTCAATCTTCTGCAGTATTTCCTGGTTTAAGATTATGTCTTCCGAAGCAATGCATTCCTTCAGTTGTTCCATGCTAGTCGCACCTATAATATTGCTGGCGACGAACACTCTGTTGTTTACAAAAGCTAACGCCATCTGAGCGGGACTTATATTATGACTCCTTGCGAGTGCGACATAATCGTTTATGGCGTTGTCGGTATGGCTGTTGATGTAGCGGGTCATTCGTTCCTGCCCCCATGTGCTGAATCGGGCACCTGTGGGCCGTTTGTTGTCCTGATACTTACCGCTGAGCAGTCCTCCGGCCAGAGGAGAATAGGGCAAAAGGCTCACTTTGTCGCGGACAAGTACCTCAGTCAGATCCATATCGGCCAGTCGGCTGACAAGATTATAGACATTCTGAACCGATTGAACCCGCGGTATCTGGGAGTCGCGTTCATGCAGGCGAAGGCAGTGCATGACACCCCAGGAATGCTCGTTGGATAAACCCACTTCCCGGATAAGTCCCCTGGCTTTCAGTTTTCCCAGAGTTCCCAGGGTTTCAGCTAGTTTGTCCTCCTGGCTGAACCAGTTATGATGATAATCCATGGTGCCGAAACGGGGAGTCATGCGTTGGGTCCAGTGAAGCTGATAGAGATCGATATAATTGATTTGGAGACGTTTCAGGCTTCCGTTAACGGCTTCCTCTATGCCTGAAGGCGGGGAAAATCCATTGCCGTTCCGTATGTAATCCACCCCCGGTCCGGCTATTTTTGTCGCGATGACAAGATTTTTTCTCTTTTCGGGGTGTCGCTTCAGATAAGTGCCTATGTATTTTTCCGTTAAACCATAGGTTTCCTTACTTGGTGGAACGGCATATATTTCGGCTGTATCAATGAAGTTGATACCCTGATCTATGGCATAGTCCAGCTGTTCATGGGCTTCCTTTTCCGTGTTCTGGTAGCCCCATGTCATGCTGCCGAGACATATTTTACTAACCTTTATATCGGTTTTTCCCAGTGTTCGATATTCCATAGGTCAATAATATACGCTATTGCAATTTATGGAAAGTGGATTTTTGGGCTCTGCACTTTTTCTGGGGACATCTAAAAAATTCCTCCGTGGATTTTTTAGAGACGCCCATATAAGACTTGCCCTTTGTGCCCATTACAAGGCATTATGTATATCAAGGAGTTACATTATGCTGGATTTTCAATATTGCTGCCCAACACACATTGTTTTCGGGCGCAATGCCGAGGCGGCTTTAACGGAACAGGCCCATAGACTCGGCGGCACAATACTGCTGCACTACGGGCAGGGAAGTATTAAAAAGAGTGGTCTTTACGAG
>JBFNNX010000005.1:0-1776 GCA_040791665.1 Candidatus Thiodiazotropha sp.
ACCGTGTACAGGTTCAGTTTTCCGCCGGAAACCGTCATGTCGGCATTTTCGATAAAGTCGGCGTAGGACCCTTTTTCGCCGCCCACATCACCGGAGAAAAAGGTAAAGGTGCTGCGCGCATCCGAACCGATTTCAGAGGAAAGGTTCAACAGACAGGACAGGGCCATGGGGTGCACGCCGTAGATGTCTTCCAGCACACGCTCACGAATGCGGTTCACATCGTCAATCCACGGAAACAGATCGAGGGACTTGCACGGCGGCACCAGTTGATCGAAGATGCCCATCTTGGGGGCAATCTCTTCCTTCCAGGCAACGCTATTCTTTTCGGTTTCGACGATGGCCCCGATGATTTCCTCAATGCCTTCGTTGAGCAGGTCCACCTGGGTGATGCGAGCGCTCATAACAGCCGCGTCGTCTTTGCTGAACCGGTCGGCGTAAGATTTGAAATCTTTGTGAATGCATCCGACGAACAGAACGTTGGGTTCATTCTTGCAGATGGTCTCCATGAACCCCTGCAGGATGTCTTTTGAGTATCCTGCTTTTTCCAGGGTAAATCCAAATTCATCAAAGAATATGGCCAGCCCCTTGAACCGCTCTTTGAAAGCCTGGCTCTTCACCAGTTTCCGAAGTATGGGAATCAGATTGCCGGACTGAGCCTGAAACTCAACGCCGCCCATCATTTCCTTAAATGCGGTGCGGAATTTGTCCAGCACGTCCGAATCGTAGTTCTTGAGCCCGGCGCGAAGCTGATCAACAGTGAGTCCGGGAACCACCGCTTCGAGTGCTTTGCCGAAGTCCACGTAGAAATTGCGTATACCGCCCTTGTCCCTCTTTTTTTCCCACTCGGCCAGCCGACGTTCCGCCTCGTCGAACTCCGTTTCCACGCCGACATCCAGCCCCTTGGCCTTGCAGGCGTCGAAAACCGCTTTCATGACCACATCCTCGAAGTGACGCCCCGAGTGGTAGTCGCAGATCGCCACCATGTACTGACCGTCTTTGCGGATGTTTTTTAGCAGCTTGGCTTTTTCCGGATCGAGCCTGGCGTAGTTCTCGTGAAACCCGGCAATTTCCGGATCCCCGCTGGACCGGCTCAGCACATTGGCCGTCATCAGGCACAGGTGCGACTTACCTGTTCCATAGGAGCCGCTGAGCAAATAGAACTTCTTGTCATTGGGCTGATAGAGCCCCCGGCAAATGCGTTCAAACGCCATGCGGTGGGCCTTGGTCGGGCGGTACATGGCCATGCGGTCGGCGTTTTCCTGGGCCGCCTCAAAGGCGCTTTTTAGCTCAACGAAATTGGCGTAGCCGGATTTTAATTTGACAACGTCTCTAATTTTGGCCATGACAGAACCTCTATTATTTTGATTGCGAATTGCCGAGCTTTACAAGTCCGTCAATCCATTTCGCGAAATGTTGACAGCGCTTGCATAGGGCTGTCATCCCGATTTTTCCGGCAACCAGTGGCCCGGATATCGTCTTATTCCCGGCGTATTCTGAAATCTCCGCAATAATGCGTTTTGACGGAGCCGTATGTTCTCCATCATCGATCAGTTCGGGGTTCCCGCCTTCTTTTTCGACCATATCGATGAGGTTTTGAATCGGTTGGTCGTGTTCAAGATATTCCCAATCCAGTTGTTTCGGGTCCGCAAGTATCAACGTCTCGAATTCATGAAGTTGGATGTAGGGAATAAAGCGGTTGTCGCCGGATTCCCTGTTGATATCCGCCGAAAGAGCTTCTTCCAAAACAGAAACCCGCCGGTAGGGGTCCGATTTTAG
>JBFNNX010000006.1:0-4405 GCA_040791665.1 Candidatus Thiodiazotropha sp.
CCGAGAAATACGATATTTTGATTGTATTTGAAAGTATTTATTCAGTAGCTGCTCAACCGAGACACTACAGCGTTTTTCGGTCTTTCCTTGTCAAAGGGAAATAAATTTAATATCTACTGTGTCAAACGTTTTAACTGTATGACTGCCCCTATTTAAATACAGTGTCGCTATAGATCCGTCTGTCTGTATCAGAAACAACAATGTATCTGTTTATTTGTCTGTCTTAAGGTTGTATCTGCCTATCTATCTGTCTGTCTGTCTGTCTATATAAAATGTATTTGCTTCGTCTATCTTGCTCATAAACAACGTATATGTCTGTCTGTATGTCTGCCTGTCTAAATAACTTATCCGTTTATCTTTCAGTCTGTTTCTATCATGAACAATGTATATGTTTATCTGTCCGATGTATGTATGTATGTATGTATGTATGTATGTATGTATGTATGTATGTATGTATTCCTAACAATAGTTCTTTGTGCTACTCTGTCTTTCTGTACGATAAATAATGTTTGTCTGTCTGTCTGTCTATCTGTCTGTCAATCTGACTGTATGCCTCACAAAGCATCTATATTAACATTTCAGATGGGTAGACCTTGCAAATGGTGCGGAGTCTTTATTGGTGACGAGGAAAGTATAAAGTTACATGAGAGCTTACACAGAGATCTCGATTTCCTTAACGGAACAGTACTTGTAAGTAAATAAAACATTTTTTTAAAAAAGGTTTTCATTTATCAGCCGCACTCTTATGCCACTTGAATTGAATGCTTAAAGCTTTCGTGACCCTATAGATAGAAGCTACAAAATTAAACTAATTCTACTTTAAACTATGAGGACCATATATACTGTAATTGTACAAATTTTCACGGTGTATTTAAGTTCGCGATTTCCGCGGTCACTTCTTGTTTAATCAATGTTTGCCTTTATACTCAGGATGCTTCATAATACATACTAAGACATGCCTTATATTTTGTTACTAAGTTTGATCATCTGCAAATATTTCCACTGCCGTGGCTATTTGCATTTTATATCAGCAATGGTTTATAAACTTGACAAAAAGTTATTAGATCATTAGATTATTATAATGTTAAAAAGAAAAAAAAAAGACAACAGTGGTCTTCATTAGTGACTCGAAGTTATTTTGTCTTTCAGGACATTTCAGGTGACTATCGATGTAGTGTTTGTCACAAATCATTTGCCGAGAAGAAGCATTTGATGGTGCATGTCAGGGCCAAACACGAAAAAAGGACTTACTCATGTTCCAAATGCCAGAAGGTCTTCGGGTATCGCAGTAATATGGTCAGACACGAAAAAAATTGTCAAAATAAAAACAACTGCAATGCTCTGGCAGACCACGTTTGTTGCCAGTGCGGAAAACGTTGCTCAACGGCGCACGGCCTCCGTCGACATTATAAGTTCCACGAAAAAGTGACTCAATCCAAAGTTAACGTCCAGGTTCACCAAAAGTCTAACAAACATATAAAACGAGCATTTATCACGAATTCACCCAGAACCCATGCTCCTCCTTACCAGTTCAGATGCCGGAGCTGCACGGGGGTGTTTGACAATCGTCATGAGTTGTATCTGCACCAAAACCGAGAGCACTTCAACCAACATGGCGGAGCCCTACAACCACGACCTTGGGGACGAGATGATGCAGCGCCTTGGGACGGAGATGATGCTTTACGTCACGTGTATGAAGCCAACGCTCCTCTCATTTTGGAGAATCATCGCCATGCCCCTCTGCAGTCCGTGTACAACTTTCCAGTGACCAACAATGTGAGCATGAACCAACTCATGGGATATGCTGAATATATCTACCGACAACAGCAGAGAGCTTTTCGCCTCAACTTGGTTTTCGGTGTCATCCTCCGTAATAGAGAGTCAGGGCGCTACAGGTACTTCGTGCCCTATACTAACAATGGGGTGTTTGAAAGGCCTCTCTACATCTCGAGAAGGGATGACCTCCGGCGTTTCCGTCTACAGCTGGAGACCAAAGATCTTCTCACGGAACTGTTGAGACAACGTCCCGACACCAAGTGGGTACCGGTGTTAGTGACCAACGTTCGTTTTCTGGTGACTTCAACCTTTTACCCTCTGGGACAAGGACAGCTGCCTGACTACCTTATGAAGAAGGACAGTCTCTATCCCTTGGTGAAAAATCAACAAAACGGGAAGCCCTACAAGGATAATCTTTGCGCCTTTCGTTGTCTTGCCCTCCACCGTGGTCACGAGATCAGATGTATAGAAGGTCCAGCCAAGCGACTGTACCGCGAGTGGTCGGAAGAGCCTCTAGAAGACTTCGAGGGTTTGAGTATCCAAGAGTTTCCTGAGTTTGAAACCCGCTTCCAGGTGAACCTGGAAGTATACAACTTGACGGAAGACGGGTTCGCATGGTCGGTCTACAAGTCTAGAGGACAACACCAGACCACCATGTACGTCAATTTGTATGAGAATCACTTGTCTTTCATTCGGGATTTCGCCGTGTATGCGCATAAATACCAATGTCAGACCTGTGAGCGCCATTTCAAGCTGGCTGGGGACCTTCATCGTCACCAGAAGAGCTGCACGAACAAGACGAAGTTCGTGTATCCGGGCGGTTTCCATCGTGCCAGGGAGAGCATTTTCGATCAGTTGGACCAGTATGACATTCACGTGTCCGAAGAAGACCGCACATTTCCTTGGTACATTTGTTATGATTTCGAGGCCCTCTTGCAAAAGGTACAAGATCAGCCAACGGATATGTTGCAGTGGACCCACAGACACGTCCCCGTCAGCGTGTCAGTGTGTAGTAATGTGGAGGGACACAGTGAGCCAATGTGTATTGTGGAGGCTGATCAAGATCAGCTTGTCCAGAGTATGGTGACCTGCATAACTGACATCGCCACCTGTGTCAACGAACTCGCCGAAGAGAAATGGGGATGGGTTTTAGAAGCCATCAATGAAACGATCAAGAAAGAGGACATAGATCAAGAGAGGTTTGAAGAAATTAACCTGGTTGACAGTAGCGAAGATGAACTGGATGACGGGGACCGAGAAGGGTCCAAAAAGAAGTCTCATCCCCTCGTGAAAATCTACGGCGAAATGGAAACCTATATGTCTCAGGTACCGGTGGTCGGGTTTAATTCCGCCAAGTACGACCTAAACCTAATTAAACGCTGCATAGCCAAGTACCTGAACCTGCACGAGGACTCTGGAACCTTCGTAGTAAAGAAAAACAATGCTTATACCTGTATCGCTATGAAGACCTTAAAGTTTCTCGACATGTCCCAGTTTCTGGCCCCTGGCTCATCTTATGCCTGCTTCCTCAAGGCGTACCACGTGACGGAACAAAAGGGTTTCTTTCCCTACGAATGGTTCGATGACATCGGTAAACTGAAGGCCACATCTCTCCCTGCACACGGGGCCTTCTACAGCCATTTGAAGGGCAGCAACATTTCGGAGGAAGAGTACGCGTATTGTCAGAGAGTATGGCGCGATCGTCAGATGCAAACCTTTCGGGACTTCCTCGTCTGGTACAACAATCTTGATGTGAGGCCATTCGTGGAGGCTATAGAAAAGTTCCTGCATTTTTATTTCCAAAAAGGCATTGATGTATTCAAGACAGCCATCTCCGTACCCGGCATCGCCAGACAGCTCCTGTTCAAGACGGCCAGGGACCAGAATGCCAACTTTGCCCTTTTCGACGAGGGCAACAAGGACCTATATCAGACTGTCAAACGCAACATCGTGGGGGGACCGAGCATAATTTTTACTCGACATCACTGCGTTGGTCAAACACTGATCCGAGGTAAGAAGCCGTGCAGATCGATCCTCGGGTTTGACGCCAATGCCTTATATCTCAATGCCATTGATCAGCCTATGCCCGTGGGACCGTTCGTGCGCCGTCTAGCTGGCAACGACTTCCTACCAGAACTTCGAGACAAATACATGTCAGCTTATTACTGGATGGATTGGCTGGCGCATAATCAAGAGATAGCCATTCAACACAGACTGAACAGCGGACGAGAAGTCACAATCGGCAAATACCCCGTGGATGGGTTCGTGCCGGCCACCAACCCCGAAGACAAAGGCACCATCTTCCAGTTCCATGGGTGTTTCTGGCATGGTCATGTATGTGACCTCACCAGAGGGATCAGGGACAAGACATGGCTAGCAAACAGAGTGCAAAAATACCAGAAAACCCAAGAGACGACGGCATATTTGAAGCGAGATCATCATGTAGTGGAAATGTGGGAATGCGAGTTTCACAAATACTGTCGTCAGCACCCCCAAATCTACAACTTTATTGATGCTAGACGCCCAGGTTTCTTTCGAGAACATAAGGGCAAGATTACAGAAAATACCGTCCTAGAAGGCGTGCTAAATGGAAGGCTCTTTGGCATGGTGGAGGTCGACATTCGGGTCC
>JBFNNX010000007.1:0-2010 GCA_040791665.1 Candidatus Thiodiazotropha sp.
CAAAACCAATCCCTGATTGACTTGTCACATACAGTGATCTTAACATCTCGTACGCTAACGCAGTTGGAATTAGCTTTTTCTCAAAAGGACTGAATGTGATACAAGGGGCATAGTGGCTTGTTCTGAATTCGTCAAAAGATATGTCTTTTAACTCTGGTCTGAATACATCTGATGAAATAATATCCGCCATGTCACCACAGCTACAATGTGATATTTGCAGTGACGACCTATTGCTAACTGGAGGTAAAAGTACTTCCTGGCATGTTTTATATTGTCCTACCATATACAGGAAGGTGGCCTGTTTCAGACTGGCAGTGAAACTGTCTGATCTATTTCTAAGTTCTTGCCACTTGAAACTCAGAAGTAAGTTCACAACAGTTTCTGCTTCGCCCAGTTCAAACTTATTAGCTATTATTATTGAAATTAGGAATATTTCTAGATATGGTAAGCCAATACAAGCAGCAATTCTTATTTGATCATTTGTATGTTCTGTGACTGGAATAGCATGTGATAAATCATATATATGGCTGAAAATCTTTCCGATAGCCTCTGTGGTGGTGCTATTTCCGACAGTAGGGCGCATCTTTGTCGACAACCCCGGTCCTAACCCACTTAGCTGAACATAATATAAAATTCTCCATACTGCCAGACTACCAGAATCTAGTAAAGCTTTCACATGAAAAACACTGATTTCCATCCGTTTAGATAAATCGTCACACTGAATGTCTAACAAAAAGCCACAATCTGATGCCAATAAAACATTACAAATGTTTTCCAGTTTAATTCTCAACCCATTGTCCATTCGCCCCTCAAACATGTTTTCTTTCGGAATGAAATGGTTAGGACAATTACTAAGGTTAACCCATCTGCAAATGCATTTCAAACAACCTTGCAGACACGCCAGTATGTTTCTAGGCTGCCACAAGTCACCCGGTGTATTTTCTATCATATAGAACAAACATGTTTTACAATGATAACTGGTGATAGCTTCCACTCCTAACTTCTTATTGATATAATCTTTCTTGACCATCTTGAGTAAGATGTAACATTTAAACTGAGTAGGGTTTAGGTTGAACATTAGCAATCTTTCTTGAAGAGAGAGTGATACCCTCCATTCAAGCTCTCTTTCACAACTATGCGGATGCCCTACCTTAACCACGAAGAAACCTAAATCCTTCATTTTCTCTATTAAATCTTGAGAAGGCCAGCCATATTTTCTTTCCCTATCTAGCCATTCTGAGGCAACGTTTGGCCACGATCGACACCTGTATGCCCCTACAAAGTCTCCGTCAGGGGTATAAGAACTTGCTGAATGCCGAGTAGTTGCAGGTCCATGAGCTGTAAACATGCGCCTTCTACTAAGAAAAACCTTTTCAGGGGATATTTGAAAAAGTCTATTATTACGGTCAAACTGACAACCATCTGGTAATTGTTCGAAAGCGCGTGACCAAGTGATAGGAGTACGTGATTCAACCACCTGAAGCTTACAATATCCTGGCTTGGTGTTTCCATCTCTAACTATTAGCCGCCTGTCCTGTCGATCAAATTGCTGTACTATTTCAGTTAGTTCATTACAGCGTAGGAAATCAGTATCAGATTTAAGGCCAAGTGTTGTAGTTCCGTCGGCTTTACTTCCAAATACGTATAGGCTTGTTTTATTCATCCAAGATAGCATAATTTCATGTGTAATTGAACCTTCCATATAAAGCTTTCTAATATCTTGTGAGGCTCCAATGTTGTCCAGTATTTTACATAGTCTTAGAGAAAGAGGCTTGTAGAAGTCAGGAACACTAGGTATCTCCATACGGCCTGTAACAGATACGAAAATATCAAGTCAACTTAACAATTTAATTGAGCAGTTTCCATTTGTAATGGTTTAAATTTAAACCCAACACAACTCTTTATCGACCACTGAAGGGTTCATTACACTCAGCAGTGGGTGGGGTAAGTTAAAAAATGTAGGTTATAATTTCTAAATGAATAGCTGGATCTCCCACAAAGCTTTAAAGC
>JBFNNX010000007.1:2020-2829 GCA_040791665.1 Candidatus Thiodiazotropha sp.
CTAAATACCATTTCAGGATATGGGATGTATAATTAAAGCAATTATGAAGAAACTTAGAATAGATGAGTCTTTACTGTCGAACGTTCATATGGATAGAATTTAACAAAAACAAAACACCCTGATAGAATCTTCAAACATCCTTCTACAATGCCCGACATGAAATTGCATGGAACCAAATAATAATTAAAAAAAATCAATGACATCCAGTACCTGAAAGAATATCTAAAATATCCACCGATTTCAGTTAGAAAATAGTTCCAAAAAGGTATAGTGAACATCATATGCAATAAATAATATTATTACACACCATGAAAATAAAAGTTTGCATTTAATAACACATCTGTTTCAGAGAGATAAAGATACTCTTCCCAGTTCTCCCAGCCCCACTTGCCCCCCTATCCCTTCACAATACACAAAGAAACTAAAGAAGTTAGTGTCAGACAACTATGAAGAATTTAATTTTTACATTCTGTAACAATCAAAAACCAAAATATAATTATATTAAAAATACAAAACTATATATGTCAGTAAAAATATATATATCTATTTTAACGTAAAACTGCACTACCTTTTAACTTGGCAGTTACAATAATTTTCTTCCAAACATGAACTAGAAATGATTTTTGTCCCTATATTATATGTAGCAAGAAACTGCTCGACATGAAGTGTAAAATGAATAATTCCCTCGCAAGAAATAACCTGTCAGAGCTCCAGATTAAGAAATGCATATAAGAGGGGGATTTGGAGGGTAATTTAAAGATAATTTTCTTACTTCTCAATGAAAACATGTTGTGACCGCTCATAAGAAC
>JBFNNX010000008.1:0-1124 GCA_040791665.1 Candidatus Thiodiazotropha sp.
ATCAACGCGAAGGGAGAGTACGAGGGGATGGTTGCCGACTACATGGCCCTCTTTTCCGGCCGGATGGGGCTCTCCTTTAAGTTGGTGCCGACGAAGACTTTTGAGGAGTCTCTCTCTAAGCTCTCTGCCGGCGAGTGCGCAATCGTCTCCTCATGGGCACCTCGAGGGGAGATGGATGATCCCGGTATTTCCACGATACCCTACCTGACCGTCCAGCCTGTTATGGCTGTGCACACCAGCCGCCCCTTCATCTCCGAGCACGAGACCCTTGCCGGGCTGCGTATCGGTGCGGTGGCCGAGTACCCGGCCCAGGGCACGGTCGCGAGCCTCTACCCGGAGGCCGAACTGGTGCTGGTGGGTGATGTGGACGAGGGGATACGCAAGCTCTCTTCGGGCGAGCTCGACGTCTTTGCCGCCAGTCAATCGACTATCGGCTACGCCATCCAAAAGCAGCATCTGACCAACGTCAAGCTGGGTGGCGTGCTCCCTGGCACGAAGCAGGTGCGCACGGTGGTGACCAACGGCGAACCGCTGCTGGCCGCCATCCTCGACAAGGTTATCGGATCGATTACGCAAGAGGAGCGCAAGAGGATCGCCGACAGATGGTTCACTGTCCGATTCGAGCACGGTTTCGACTACGCGTTACTGTGGAGAATCATAGCTGGATTCCTGCTCGTTCTGGCGGCCGTGCTGCTCTGGAACCACCTCATCCGGCGGCAGAAGCTGGCTTTGGCTCGGAGTGAGGAGCAGCTGATGGAGAGCGAAAAGCGTTTACGTCTCGCGAACAAGGCGCTCACAGATGCTAAGGAGGCCGCCGACACAGCCAATCAGGCCAAATCTGTTTTCCTGGCCAACATTAGCCACGAACTGCGCACCCCGCTCAACGCCATCCTCGGCTTCTCCCAGCTCATGGGAAACGACCCCGCAGCCACTGCATCCCAACTGGAGAAGACCGGCATCATCAACCGCAGTGGTGAACACTTACTGGCTATGATCAACGATGTGCTCGACCTCTCAAAGATCGAGGCAGGCCGGGTGGAACTGGAACCGGAGGCTGTTAATCTCCCAAAAATGCTGAAAGACATCGGGAATATGATTGCTGTACGAGCCGATGCTGCAGGCCT
>JBFNNX010000009.1:0-865417 GCA_040791665.1 Candidatus Thiodiazotropha sp.
TATCAGTTCCGCCGTTGCCATCATCGATGGTGTAGGTAAAGGTATCCGTACCGTTGAAGTCCGCATTCGGCGTATAGACCGGATTGCCACTCACCGGATCGATGGTGACACTACCATTGGTGCCCTGAGTCACGGCAGTGACCGTCAGAGTATCACCATCCGGGTCACTGTCATTCGGCAGTACGTCAACGGTGATCGGGGTATCCTCGTTAGTCCCCACGGCGTCGTCGATTGCAACAGGCGCATCGTTTACACCACCTACAGTCACAGTCACCGTCGCGGTATCCGTACCACCATTGCCATCTGTAATTGTGTAGGAAAAAGTATCGGTTCCAGTAAAAGCCGGGGCTGGAGTATAAACAGGATTACCGGTAACCGGATCAATAGTGACTGATCCGTTAGTCCCTTGGGTGACCGAGGTGATGCTCAGCACATCTCCTTCAGGATCTGAATCATTTGTGAGTACATCAATTGTGATCGGAGTATTCTCACTTGTACTGGCGTTATCACTAATGGCATTCGGTCCAGTATTAATATCTGCCACTGTGATCATTACAGTAGCAGTATCGAACCCTCCATTCCCATCACTGACAGTATAAGTAAAGGAGTCTGTGCCAGTAAATCCGGCATTAGGTGTGTACTGATATGATCCATTCGAATTGGTAATCAACGTACCATTGGATGGAGATGTGTTGCTAGTGACTAAAAGGTTATCACCCTCAGGATCCGAATCGTTTCCAAGTACAAAGATATTAACCGGAGTACTCTCCTGAGTGACAACCATGTCATTATCAGCTTCAGGAGGATCATTGACCGGAATAACATGAATAATGGACACTGCAGTTTGACTGTTACCGTCACCATCGTTCAGTGTTATGTTAACTATACGATCGACAGTTTGCGGGTAGTCACTGGTATTGACAAAATGGATTGCTTGTAGGGCTTGCTCGTAATCTGCCAGACTTGCTGAGCCAGTTAATGTTACTGAAGTTTCATCAACAGTCGCCGTGATTCCAAGCGGAAGGCCGCGTACTATCAAATGATCGAATGTTTGATGGTTTGTTAATACTACAGTTGCACTCTCAATATTTTCATCATCGACATCTGTAATGATGACATCTTCATCTACAATCGATACTGCCGATCCATCTTCTATAAAAGTTGTTTCATAACCGCTACCTGATGCGCTACTGTCATCGCCATCCAAATCCAATTCAGCAACATCATTGACACCAACAACTTCAATTCGGGCCGTAGCAATCTCGCTATCGAGTTCACCATCATTAACTGTTACTTGTATGACACGAGTCTCGGAAGATGGGTTTTCACTCGTATTTTCAAAAGTAATGGCATGAATGGCACTCTGGTAATCAGCTAAGGAACCTTCACCCGTTATTGTGATGGTGCTGCCGTTAAGTACCGCAGACAGGCCTGCCGGCATATCGCCATAAGACAAAATATCGCCAGATTGCGGATTAGTCAGAACTACCGTTGCACTCTGTAACATCTCACTATCGACATCCGATACTGATGCATCAGTATCGGCGATAGAGATTGCAGCGTCACCTTCGGTAAAGGTTGTCAGATAGTCATAACCATTGTCAGTAGAGTCATTATTATCCAGATCAACTACCGGTGGATCGTTGACTGCTTGAACCGTGATAGTTGTAATGGCTGTATTACTGTCGAACTCACCATCATTGACTGTGACCTCAATAATTCGGGGCGTTTCATCAGGGTTTTCTGTCGTATTGATAAACCCAATATCACGTATCGCCTGAGCGTAAACTTGCGGTGTAGCAGTGCCACTCAGCAATACCGTGATAACACCAGGCACGCTGGTGTCCAGCTCAACATTCAAGCCTGTAATTGCTGAAACATCCAGCTGATCGCCAGCTTGAGCATTGGTCAAGACGATTCTTGCGCTTTCCAGTATTGTGCCATCTGGATTTGATACCTGGATATCCGTATCTGCAATGGGTAGTGCACCACCATTTTCCGTAAATTTACTGAGATAACCGTCACCTACTTGAGAATTATCGTCCCCGTCCAGATCAATGGTGGGCAGAAGGTTTATCACAGACGATGATTCATCGGATTGGGCAAAACTGATAGTAAGACCTTCAGTTTCAAATCCACTCTCAGGTGTTGTTTGAGCACTTGTCCGTTCCACAGTGACGAAGCTTGTTCCTTCGTTGCCTGCTGGCGACTCACCTGGGCCTGCGGCCGGTGCTTCCTGTATGGCTGTCGGGTCTTCGCCCAACAGGATTGCCTGTTGAATAGCATCGATTGATGCAGCATATTCTGACCCATCCTCTGGAGTGACAGTTTCGTAGACATCGGCATCAAGCAGGCCCTGCGAATTACGTCCCAATGTCAGATTGCCCCCGTCATTGAAAACAATCTCGATACTTCCAAGTTCGCCCGTCACAATCTGCTCATCGGCAAAGACAAGGTCACCAACCTGGAGAATCCTGGTAACGCCATCACTGCCGGTTGCTTTCACTTCACCAATAACCTGGCGAACGAAACCAATGACCTGTCCGGATGTTTGGGTTGCTTGAGTAGCCATCTTTGCCTCTACGATTCAGATCAATTTAGTTTGCTATGAGGATCAGGCAGATACACCTGGTCACCCTATCAGGGATAATTTTCGTCAAAAAACATCAGCTCGCCTATTGTACTTTGGTACAATATGTATCTTTTTGAATTAATTGAATATTTTTTGAGATTTATGGAAACCGTGATCAGCTGTTGATCAACAGGCCAAGCTGGAGGCGATCTTTAGTCGATGTTTTCCTAAAAATAGAGCTGAGATGGGCTTTGACAGTTCTTTCAGTGATGTCGAGTTTTTTGGCAATCACCTTGTTACTATCTCCGGAACCTACAAGTTGCGCTATCTCACGCTCACGATCAGTTAGCTTTGACAGTGTTGATTCTATATCCGATTCCCTTGCCTGATCTTCGCCCTTGGGCGGACTCACCGAGCTTAACCTGCTCATCAGTTTGAACAACAGGCTTCGTCCCACCCATACTTCCCCCATCCGCACCAACTCAACAGCCTTGACCAGAAGCGCCTTGGAGATATAGCGATTGCAGTACCCTTTGACACCATGTGAGATCAGGTAGAGCCCTTCCTCATCATTTGGTATAGCTGAGAGAATAATAAAGGAGACATCTGTAAATCGCTGGCAGAGCGACTGTGGAATTTCCCGGTAGTCCTTGTTGAACAGTTCCAGATCAACGAGTACTACATCGGTCTGATAAGTTTTCAGGTTACTGATCAGCATTTCGCGGGATGATACGGCCGTCAATTCTCCCACCTCACACAGTGATTCATGCCAGCGTTTCGCAATACTTTCATCCGAGCTGCAAAGCAGGATCTTATTGGTGATGGGAATGACCTTTTGTTGTAAATCGTTGCTCACATCAGCATTGCGATTTTCATTCCCATCTGAACCAATACCTGAAATTTCGTCAGTATTAGGATTGATCGATAATTGCATCACATTATCGCTCTCTCAGTGCCCTGCCTTTCGCGCGCAATAATGGTTTGAAAAGATATTCGAGAACACTCTTTTTCCCAGTAAGAATATCGACCTCTGCCTGCATTCCGGGGATGATCGGCAATGCCTTCTCCTGGGTACCCAGGTCTGTTTTATCGGTTCTTACCCGTACAAGATAAAAACTCTCCTGTTCGTGCTCCTCCTTGATAGTATCGGCACTGATATGCTCAACTTTACCGGTAAGCGCTCCGTAGATGGCAAAGTCATAGGCCGTCAATTTTACAATCGCTTCCTGGCCTGGATGTAAGAATGCGATGTCTTTTGGGCCGACCTTCGCCTCAACGAGCAAGGAATCGTCCAATGGCACAATTTCCATCAATTCCATACCAGGCTGTATGACACCACCCAGGGTGTTGATCATGACCTGTTTGACCGTACCCTTCACAGGTGATCGAACCGCTGTTCGGGTTACCCGATCTTCCAGCGCTATGCTGGTCTCCTTAAGCTTAGAGAGTTCCGCAAGTACATCATTCAGTTCAGCATGCGCCTCATTTTTGAAACGAATTAAAATCTCAGAGACCTTCTGTTCTGCCTCTTCGAGGCGGGATTTCATACGAGGGATAGTCAATTTAGTTGTCTCTAGTTCTCCTTCCAGTTCGCTGACCTCCCTTTCAAGCCGCAGGATTTCAACTTCAGAAATGGCACCTGCTTCCAGGAGCGGTTTTGACAAGTCCAACTCTCTGGTTACTAATGACAGATTCCGTTTCAATCTTACCCTTTTTACCTCAAGCCCCCTTATCTCCTGGTTAATCTGTTCAACCTGCTTGGACAGAATTGAACGGTTGGTCTGCAGCTCTTTCTGCCGTGAATTGAACAGGCCCTGCTCCTGATCTACCAAAGTTGGATACTTTTCAGCCATATCCGGCGGCGCCTCGAATGCCTTATTGTCGGTCTCCGCCTGTAGCCTGGCAGCTTTGGCTTTCAGCGCCCAGAACTGTAACTGTGTTTCCCTCAAGGAAGAGGAGAATCGTGTGTCATCTATCTGTAGCAGGACCTGCCCCTGCTCAACAGTATCTCCATCCTGTACGTATAATGCAGAAAGTATTCCCCCCTCTAGATTCTGAATAACCTGTATCTGACTGGAGGGTATTACCTTGCCAACTCCTCTTGTCACCTCGTCCAACTCGGCCCAACTGGCCCAAACGATGGCCAAAATGACTATCAAAAACACCACCCAGAGAATAGTCCGCCCACCCCGAGGGGTCTGCACCAGCAGTGCGGCAGTCTTATCATCCATGAAATCTTTGTCACCATTATCTGGTTTTTCAGACCTGAACGACAAAGGATCTGCCTGTCTTTCGACTTCTATTGTTTGAGACTCAGTGTCCATCATTCAATTCAAGTGTCTCGGCATCTGAACTTACGCCATTCATTTAGATACCTCTGCCGGCTTGGCGGAATTGCCACCCCGGCTCTGTTTCAAGGCCTCAAGCACTTGCTCTTTAGGGCCATCGGCAATCACCCTGCCCCCATCGATAACGATCAGTCGATCCACCAGTTCGAGCAATGATGAACGATGGGTTACCAGAATCAAGGTCTTATCCTCTGCATATTTAGAAAGTTGACGTTTCAGAATCGCCTCGGTGCTGTTATCCATCGAATTGCTGGGCTCATCCAACATCAGTACAGGAGGATCGAGCAAAAGAGCTCGTGCTATGGCTATGGCCTGACGCTGTCCTCCTGAAAGGTGTTCGCCCCGCTCTCCCACTTGCATATCAAAACCATGTGGGTGCTGATTGACAAAATCCATCACACCGGCAATTTGTGCCACTTGTAGAATATCGTTGTCATCCGCGTAGGGCGCCCCTAGAACAATATTGTCCCTGACACTGCCATAAAAGAGCATGATGTCCTGAGGCACGTAACCGATACTGCGCCGGAGATCTGCAGGATCTACCTGTCTTAGATCAGCCCCATCAATACGCACTGCGCCGGAATCAGGATCGTAAAGCCCCTGCATAAGCTTTTCGATTGTGGTCTTCCCGGAACCCACCTTACCGATAATGGCGACCTTCTCACCGGACGAAATCGACATGGAGACATTTCTCAATGTCGTCTTTTCCTCACCAGGATAGGTGAATGTGACATCATCCAGTTCAATATCACCGTGGAATTGCTCACGGCTGAGAAATGATTTCCCTTCCGGTCGTTCAACAGGCAGTTCCATCACACTGTTGAGACTTCCGAGCGCGGTCTTCGCCTGGTAGTAACGCACAGCAAGATTAGCCACCTGCGCCATTGGAGCCAAGGCTCGTCCCACCAAAATCACTCCGGCTATCAAGGCCCCCATACTGAGCTCTCCTTCAGCAATCAGATAGACCCCAAGGACCACTATTCCCACCTGTGACATCTGTTGAAAGAAAGTTGCCACATTGGAAACCGAAGCAGACAGCAAACGTGAACGAACCCCCCACTGTGCGATGTGACCAGTCAGCTGTTCCCACTTTCGCTGCACTTCACTCTCGGCACCAAGATGCTTAATGGTTTCGACTGCGGTCAAGGATTCGATCAATGTCGCTCCCTTTTGCGCCGATGCACGATACGTGGCTTCAACCGATCGCCTGAGTGGAGACTGGATCAGTATCCCATAGAGAATCACGATTGGAATACAGACTACAGGCACATATACCAATGGCCCGCCAATAAACCAAATAACCAGGATAAACAATAAAACAAAGGGCAGATCGACCAGGGTCACAACAGTAGCCGACGTAATGAAATCCCGGATACTTTCAAACTCACGCAGATTATTGGCGAATGCACCAACAGAAGGTGGACGTGCCGCCATTTTAATACCGAGAACACGTTCGAACAGCATGGAAGAAAGCAAAATATCCGACTTTTTCCCGGCAACGTCAATAAAGTATCCACGGAGACTCCGCATAATTACATCAAAGGAATAGACTATAAAGATACCAATCGCCAACACCCATAGAGTCTCAATTGCATTATTCGGCACCACTCGGTCATAGACGTTCATGATAAATAGGGGACTTGCCAAGGCGAACAAATTGATAAGTAGTGACGAGACAAGCACGTCTCTGTAGATTCGCCATGATTTTATCAGTGTTCCCCAAAACCAATGGCGGGTGTTTTGTCTCAAAACCTCGGGAGTCCGGTCATCAAAGCGATGCTCCAAGCGGATAAAGATTGCATATCCCGAGTACTGTTGCTCAAGGTCATCGATGGCTATCTGATGTGTACCCTCCCCACTTTCAGGTTGCATAATGGTCAACTGATTACCATCTGCACTACGCCCCATCAAGACACAACTCTGCCTGTTCTTGAGCAACAATACGGCGGGGAGCACCAGGGAATTGATTTTTTGTATGGAACGCCGAACAATCCTTGCACTGAGTTGAGCACGTTCAGCCGCACGCAGGAAAAGTTCAGGTGTCAGCCGATGATTCTCCAGCGGCAATCCGGCACGCAAAGCGTCATGTGAGTGAACACGCCCATAATAACGGGTTAGAAAAACCAGACAATCCAGTAGCGGATCATCAAATGCGGATCCGTCCGTGGGATGTTCCCACTCCTCCGTCACATCCTGTTGCTGTTGTTGTGCTTTAATATCTGACATGGATTGTATAGTGATACTTGCTTTGCAATAGATGACTGCCAGGATTTAAAGAATTACTTGTCGAGGAATCTCTATGTTGTATGCGAAACGTGACAATAATGGCAATATCATCAATCTCTCGGACACCCCTTCGCCTGGTGCCGATGAGGTGGTGAATGCCACAGATGATGAGGTTATCGGGTTTATCTTCAACAACAGTTCCACCACACTTTCGAAAAAGTTACTCTCAGAGACGGATGCAGGGATGATCCGCATCGTCGAGGATCTGATTGAACTACTTATCCAGAAAAACCTGATTATGTTCACCGATCTACCTAATGCAGCTCAGCAAAAAATCTTAATGCGAAATCAGATTCGCTCAGTATTCCAACCCGGAGATCCACTCCTCGTCGACGACGACGAACTCCTTTAATTCCTTAGCGTCACATGAGGTAAATTCTTTAAGTTTCTTGGTGTTGCAGAACAGAGAGAGTAAAAACGTGTATCAACGACTACACCGGCTTACCTAAAAAATAGCCCTGCCCACCCACTAGATTGAGTCGTTGCAGAATTTCCCAAGTCTGTTCCGCCTCCACGTTCTCTCCAACCACTTTTATCTCCAATCCGTGCGCAATATAGACCAATGCCTCAATGAAAAACTGGTTCTCGGCACTTGACTGGAGTTCCCTGAGATAACTGCCATCGATCTTCAGAAAATCAACTTTTATTGTCTTTAAATAGCCAAAAGCACTATGGCTACGGCCAAAATGGTCAAGGGAGTAGGCCGCTCCATAGCGTTTGATCAATTGAATAAACCGGCTGACATCATCCAGCTGCGCAACTGCGCCATATTCCGGCATCTCAAAGATCAATCGCTGTGAAATCTCCGAATTATCTTCCAGCTGCCGTTCAAGCCAGGCAAAAAATGCATTGTTTTTCAAACATATGGGAGAGATATTAATGGCATAATGGGTATTGCCGTCAATCTCTTTCCGCAAACGTTCAAGAATTTTTACGATCACCATCTTGTCGATCTCAGGCGTCAAACCGAGTCTATCTGCATGGGGAATAAACAGGCCTGCGGACAAAAGTTGAGCTTCACCCCGCTCATTCTCCTCCTTGATTCGCACATAGACCTCATGGTGAAGGATCGTATTATCCCGACAGGCAAACACCGGTTGGAATTGCAGGATAAATTTGTCGGATGCCAATGCGCTCTTTATCGTCGTATGCCAATCGGTCGCCCCCTTGACACTGGAATTATCCAATTCACCGGGCATGTAGAGATGCCATGAATTTGGGCCTTCGCTTTGAGCGGTACGGAGTGACATATCCGCTTGCGAGAACAATTCCGAAAGATTCTGAGAGCCATTGAAAGCGGCCAATCCGATATGCCCCACATCCTGGCTGAGCGCATGGCTGGTATCGGCAAGCCCGGACAGCGCGCTAGACAGGGCCTGGCCCAGTTTGGCAGCCTCGACCACGTCCATGTCTTCGACAAACAGCGCAAAATTACCGCCACTCAAGTGTGCCAGATAACTTTTGCTTAGCGATTGGCTTACCGACCGTAACGCCTCAGCGGTCTGCTTCAGCAGTTCATCGCCGGCCTGATAACCGTGATTCTCATTTATTTCCTTGAGATTTTTGAGTTCTATCAGCGCCAGTAAACCACTGGAGCACTCCTCTGGCGATGCCAGAAGATTTTTGATGGTATTGTTGAAAAAACGCTTATTAGTGAGGTTGGTAACCGGATTGCGGGATGCCTGGCGGTGTAGGCCTTCAGTCAATCTCTCCAGCCTTTCGATCATCCCCTTGACCTTCGTGGACATCCGATTCATTGCCAGAACGATACGGCGTAGGTCTAAGGTCCTGGGTAGCTTCTCAATGATTGGAAATTCCCGATTGACGATGGCATCCGCCTGTTGCTCCACCTGCCTCAAAGGCTTGAGCACCAATTGTAACGAGAGTAAACCCAAAAACAGGACCACCAATGCGCTGACCAGAAACCACCTGAAAATTTCGACACTATTCTGCCACAATTGTCGATGGGCAAAACCGGGATGACTCTGCACGACCACTTTTCCGGCCTGTACCCAACCCGACATTACGATTGCCTCACCTGTCGGCGTGCTGAGAGGAAATTGTTCAATAAACCACGCAGGCACACCCTCGAGTGTGACTGCTAGTTTGCGTTCAACCAGTGGCGCCCCTTGCATATCCTGTACTACAACAAGACGGTAGTATCCCCGATCGAAGATTGCATCGGTCATGGATGTGACCGTGGCAAGATCCTTTTCCGCCATATGCTTTGAAATCGACAAACCCAGAGATGTTGCCGTGTCCTGTGCGTGGGACTCCAATTGTGATTCAAGATAGGCACGTGTGTTTTGCACACTGATGTAGAAGGTACCGACGAAGACCAGTACCAGCAATACAGTGATCAAAATTATCAATTGTCGCGACAACGTCATGATCTTTTCACCCTATACCCATCGATGATGACAGCATCGATGGTCTATTGGAACCATAAATTTGTAATCAGCCGTGTATGTTGCGTTTTTTCCTATCAACGCTTCGCCTCCTGCTGCATTCTTTGTTTTAGCTCCTGCCACAGGCTAAGCCGGGTTGAAGAACCAACCTTCTTTCCCCTGCCCAGGCTCTTCGCCAGCCATAATCCGTCGGCATTGAAACTATATACCGGCGTGAGATCGAGGCGGTTGCTAGCTGACAGCAACTGAGGATTGAGATTATCCAACACCTTGGGTATCGAGGAGGGTTCAGGATAGTAGGTCAGCACCATGTGGGATTGATTCAACTTGACCGACTTGACATACATAATGCGCAACTTCTCTTCCGCGACACCCATCTCCTTCAAGGTGAAATACTTGGCAATGGAGTAGTCCTCACAGTCGCCCCCCTTTCGCACCAACAGTTCCAATGGCGTCGCCCAATAATCTTCCTTGCCCCACAGATCGGCATCGGATTGGTAGGGGATTTGATTAAAGAAGTCGTTGACACGCTGCAACTTCTCGATTTCATCGATATGCGTGCTCTCCAGCATCAATCGGCGCCAGGATGCGACTCGATCCCCCGCCTGATCACCAAAATTCTGTTTTGCCCAGGTGACGACCTCATCCGTCAGGTCGATGCTTTCCGCGAAGGCAATCGCTACACCCAGCCAGAGTATCGCAGAGATCAGAAAGGCCGGAATCGATCGATGTCTATGTTCATTAAAACGCAAATAACCCGTCACCAATACACCCGAATTCCAGCAGTTGGCTTTAGAGTGGCTGAGCTCAATCCGTTCGAAAGCCACCGCATCCCGGTAGATCCAGGGATTTAGGGCCTGATAGCAGGTCCCTGGGAAGAGTAGTGAATAACTGGAATTAATCAGGAAGGCTTACAGTGACTAACATCTGAACCGCGATTGGGCTGGCGCAGAGACTCACTGAGTACACTCCAGTACTTCTATCGCTTCCATAGGATTATGTCGACTGTTTGGCCGATATCTTGATGATACGGGCCGGAGAACATTCCGGCCCCCACAAGGATAAACTACTGTTGATTCAGGCTGGCATGGGCTGCGGCCAATCTGGCGACAGGAACTCTGGGTGCCGAGCAGGAGACATAATTGAGCCCGGCACGATGGCAGAATGCGATCGAGCTGGGATGACCGCCATGTTCACCACAGATGCCGACGCTCAATTTCCGGTTTTTCTGGCGCCCCCAGTCCACAGCCAGCTGCATGAGCTTGCCGACACCCTTCTCATCCAGCACTTCGAAAGGATTGTCCTTGAGAATGTCATTCTGATTGTACATCGGTAGGAACTTGTTCTCCGCATCCTCACGGGAGAAAGAGAAGGTTGCCTGTGTCAGATCATTGGTGCCGAAGGAGAAGAATTCCGCCTCCTCCACCAGTGAATCGGCCCGCATGCAGGCCCGCACCACTTCAATCATAGTACCGAAACGGAAGTTGATCTTGTGCCCGGATTTCTCCTCAACATCGGCACGAATCTCATCCACCATGGCCTTGACCCGCTTCAACTCCTCGGCGGTACAGACTTGCGGCACCATCATCTGAGGATGGACTTCAAGGTCTTTGGCGGCGCATTCCGCAGCCGCTTCCAGGATAGCGCGGATCTGCATGCTGTAAATCTCCGGGAATGTGATGCCGAGACGCACACCACGATGCCCCAGCATGGGGTTGGTCTCAGTCAGAGTCCGCACCTTGCGCAACATTGTCTCCTTCTTCTCGATTGCCTGTTCCACCAGACTTTCATCCACCATGTGGCGCAGCGAATCGGCCTCCTGCCTGGCGAGTTCAGGGTCTTGCAGCAACATCATACTGCCGGCGAGTACATTCATGCCACGTACCGAATTACGCAGATGATGCAATTCGTCGAGATCGCTCAACAGCTGCTGCTCAGTGGGTAAAAACTCATGAATGGGGGGATCGAGGAGTCGAATGGTCACCGGCTTGGGTGACATCACCTCTAGGATCTCCTTGAAGTCACCGCGCTGCATCGGCAGCAGTTTATCCAGTGCGGCCTGGCGCTGAGCGGGGGTTTCGGCCACGATCATCTCTATCACCACCGGCAGACGGTCGACTGCATTGAACATCCGTTCCGTACGGCACAGCCCGATCCCCATGGCGCCATATTTGAGTGCCCGGGTGGCGTCAGTGGCGGTATCTGCGTTCGCCATGACACGCAGATAGGCGGCTTCATCGGCCCACCTCAGCAGTCTGTTCAGCTCTTCGGTGAAATCGGGCTCCACCATCGGAATCTGTCCCAGAAAGACATTACCGCTGCTGCCATCGATGGTGATCATGTCGCCCTCGCGGATCACGGTGCCTCTGGCGACAGCCTCCCGGCGCTGAACATCGACACTGATGCCCTCAGCCCCGGCCACACAGGGCTTACCCATCCCTCGCGCCACTACTGCGGCATGGGAGGTCTTACCGCCACGACTGGTCAGTATCCCTTCCGAGGCGAAAAAACCATGTATGTCCTCCGGCTTGGTCTCTTCCCGCAACAGAATCACCTTCTGCCCCTGCTCTTTCCCCATCAGCTCCGCCCGGTCGGCATCGAATACCGCCAATCCGCTGGCAGCACCAGGCGATGCAGGCAGGCCCTGTGCGACAGGTTCGGCTTTGTTTTCATTGTTCAATCTGGGATAGAGCATCTGTTCAAGATAGGTGGGATCGATACGCAACAGTGCCTGCTCCTTGCTGATCAGGCCCTCCTCCACCATCTCCACAGAGGTACGCACCATGGCCGTGGCGTTCATCTTGCCGTTTCGCGTCTGCAGGCAATAGAGGGTGCCGCGCTCGATGGTGAACTCGAAATCCTGCACCTCTTTATAGTGATTCTCCAGCTTCTGACGCAACTCCTCGAGCTGCTCCGCCATTTCCGGCATCTCTTCCATCAGGCGGGCGATCGGTTTGGGTGTGCGGATACCGGCTACCACATCCTCCCCCTGGGCATTCACCAGATACTCGCCAAACAGCTTGTTCTCACCTGTTCCCGGATTACGGGTGAAAGCGACTCCGGTGGCGGAGTCGTTACCCCGATTGCCAAACACCATGGTACAGACGTTCACTGCGGTGCCATTGGCCATATCCGGGGTGATGTTGAATTGACGACGGTAGTCGACGGCGCGCTTGCCCATCCAGGAGCCGAATACCGCCTTGATGGCGATCTCCAACTGATCATAGGGATCTTCCGGAAACGGCCGGCCGGTATGCTTCTCGAAGACCTTGAGAAAACGATCACAGATCTCCTGCAGATCGTCCGCGGAGAGCCCGACATCCTCGGTGACATGGGCATTCTGCTTGACCGCCTCGAATTCCTCGTCAAAGGCCTCATCCGGCACACCCAACGCAACCTTGCCGAATAGCTGGATGAAACGGCGATAGGCATCGTAACCGAAACGTTGATCACCTGTCTGTTCGATCACGCCCTGAAGGGTATTGCTGTTGAGACCCAGATTGAGGATAGTGTCCATCATGCCGGGCATCGACATCGCCGAGCCGGAACGCACGGAAACCAACAGGGGATTCCCCGTATCTCCGAATCCCTTGCCTGTGGCCGCTTCCACCTGCTCCATGTGGGTACGCACATTTTTCATCAGATTATCAGGTAGGATCTTGGATTCATTGGCCAGGTAATCGAGACACGCCTCAGTACTGATCACGAATCCCGGTGGAACATTCAATCCGAACTGGGTCATTTCACAGAGATTTGCCCCTTTGCCTCCCAACAGTTTCTTGTTCTTGCCATCTCCCTCGTGAAATGCATAGACGTGCCGTTTTTGACTCATTTTCTCTTGTACCCTCTATTTATAATCTGAACTGGCCAGTACCTGTTCATACCAAAATACCGACTATCCTGTCTGCTACTTATGTCTAGGTGAAAGATAACCGCACAATTTTTGTGCCGAGCAGGTTACCAATCCTTACCCTGTCAAGCATCGACATGAAGAACCGAATCCACTGCTACCCGCCCCTGTGGGCGAGCCTTTGGAGCTCATCCACGGCATCGCCGCTTGCAACAGCCTGCTCACACCACACGGTGCGGCTTATGTCTAAGCGCCCAGCGGCTCGATGAATGTGGCTTTGTCAGGGTTAGGGTTAGTATAATACTCCCTTTTTGTTGCCGAACCATTAACGAGATCCATGGAAAAAACCTACGACCCCCACGCCATAGAGCAACGCTGGTACCAGACCTGGGAAGAGCGCGGCTACTTCGTACCAGGCCAGACTGGCAGTGACAGCTACTGCATCATGATTCCACCACCCAATGTCACTGGCAGCCTGCACATGGGGCATGGTTTCAACAACACAATCATGGATACGCTGATCCGCTACCACCGCATGAAGGGCGACAAAACCCTGTGGCAGGCAGGCTCCGACCATGCCGGAATCGCTACTCAGATGGTGGTTGAACGCCAGCTCGAGGCGGAGAACAAAAAGCGTCACGACCTGGGAAGGGAACAATTCATCGAACGGATCTGGAAGTGGAAAGGTGAGTCAGGCGGCAATATATCCCGCCAACTGCGCAGACTCGGTTCATCACTGGACTGGCAACACGAACGCTTCACCATGGATGAGGGACTCTCCGATGCGGTCAAGGAGGTCTTCATCCGACTCTATGAGGAGGGCCTGATCTATCGCGGGAAACGTCTGGTCAACTGGGACCCCAAATTACACACCGCTGTCTCAGATCTGGAGGTCCTGTCAGAGGAAGAATATGGCCATATGTGGCATATGCGCTATCCCCTAACCAACGGCCAGGGTCACCTGATCGTGGCCACCACGCGTCCTGAGACTATGCTTGGCGACTGTGCTGTGGCGGTAAATCCCAGCGACACACGCTACAAGCATCTGATCGGCGAACTGCTGGAACTGCCCCTTACCGGACGCCGCATCCCAATCATCGCCGACGAAGAACATGTGGATCCGGAGTTCGGTACGGGCTGCGTCAAAATCACCCCCGCCCACGACTTCAATGACTACGCGGTCTGGCAGCGCCACCGGGATGAGATCACCATCAGTGAACAGATCCACGGCGGTCTGATCAATATCTTCACCGTGGATGCCTCGATACGCGAAAATGGCGAGACTGAAGGCAGCCTGATCCCGGAAGAATATATCGGCATGGATCGCTATGATGCGCGTAAGCAAATCGTTGCCGATCTTGAGGAACAGGGGTTACTGGAGAAGATCGATGATCACAAACTGATGGTGCCCAGAGGAGACCGCTCCGGGGCGGTCATCGAACCCTTTTTGACGGATCAGTGGTACGTCAAGATCGCCCCCCTGGCAAAACCCGCCATCGAAGCGGTGGAGAGCGGCAAGATCCGTTTCGTCCCCGATAACTGGAAAAACACCTATTATGAATGGATGCGCAACATCCAGGACTGGTGTATCAGCCGCCAGATCTGGTGGGGGCATCGCATTCCAGCCTGGTATGACGATCAGGGCAATGTTTACGTCGGTCGTTCTGAGGCGGAGGTCCGCGCTCGTCACAATCTTGATGGCGACTATCCCCTACAACAGGACGAGGACGTCCTAGACACCTGGTTCAGCTCCGCACTCTGGCCCTTCTCCACGTTGGGCTGGCCGCAACAGACCGATCGTCTCAAAGACTTCTACCCCACCAGCGTCCTGGTCACGGCCTTTGACATCATTTTCTTCTGGGTCGCGCGCATGATCATGATGGGCATCAAATTCATGGGAGATGTTCCCTTCCATGAGGTCTATATCCATGGCCTGATCCGTGACGGTCACGGGGACAAGATGTCAAAATCCAAAGGCAATGTACTCGATCCCATCGACCTTATCGACGGCATCGAACTGGAAAAGCTGGTGGAGAAGCGCACCAGCGGCATGATGCAGCCACAACTAGCCAAAAAGATTGAAAAGCAGACCCGCAAGGAGTTTCCAGACGGCATACCCAGCTTCGGCACAGATGCCCTGCGCTTTACCTTTGCCGCTCTGGCCGCCACAGGTCGCGATATCAAGTTCGACCTGGGACGCATCGAGGGTTACCGCAACTTCTGCAACAAACTGTGGAACGCCAGCCGCTATGTCATGATGAATGTGGAGGGGCAGGACTGCGGTGTGCAGGGGGTAACAACCGGTCACTCCGAGCCGTCCGCCAAACTGGAACGATCGGTCGCCGACCGCTGGATCATGTCGCGCCTGCAAAAGACCAAGCAGACAGTTACCGAAGCCATTGAGGGTTACCGTTTCGATCATGCCGCCCAGGCAATTTACGAGTTCACCTGGAACGAGTATTGCGACTGGTACCTAGAGCTGAGCAAACCGGTACTCAACGATGACGATGCATCCTCCGCGGCGAAGCGCGGCACCCGGCGCACCCTGGTCAGAGTGCTGGAGAATCTGTTGCGCCTGACCCATCCGATCATGCCGTTCATCACGGAAGAGATCTGGCAGCGTGTTGCCCCTATCGCCGGTGTCATCGACGGGAAACAGGAGGGTGCCACTATCATGCAACAGCCCTTCCCTACACAACGAAAATCCCTGATTGATGAAGAAGCGGAAAATGAAATGGCCTGGGTGATGCAGTTCATCCTCGGCATTCGAAAGATCAAGGGTGAGCAGAACATCTCGCCGGGAAAACCGGTACCGGTACTGCTGGCCAATGCCAGTGACCACGACAGAGCCCTTGCAGAGCTACATCGCCATTTTCTCGACTTCCTCGCCAAAACCGAATCAATCGAAGTACTGTCTGATGACGAGCAAGGACCTGAATCGGCCACTGCCTTGGTGGGTGAGATGAAGGTATTGATTCCGCTTGCGGGCTTGATCGACAAGGAAGCTGAGATCAAGCGTTTGGAAAAGGAGACCGGGCGACTGCAAACCGATGTGGACCGCATCGAAAAGAAACTGGCTAATTCCAACTTTGTCAATAAAGCGCCGCAAACCGTCGTAGAGAAGGAGCGCGAAAAAATGGCGGAGGCCAAAGGCGCACTTGAAACCCTGCGTATGCAGTTGGAAAAAATCAGGAACCTGTAAGCTATTTACCCCCCTTCTCCTTATGGGGGGTGCAGTAAAAGCAAGCCGCGAATAAACGCAGATTTAATTGTTTCTCTCCAACATGTCACGACATGGGCCTTATCTTGCGGCATTTGCAATAACCCCTTAAGAAGCAGGGCGAGTTGCCACATCCAACCCTGCCAGGCCCTGGAACTGGTTCCCCCATTGCCACTCTCCCACTCTCTTCCTATATTCAAATATTCACCCGAACCGATAAGACTACTGAGATGAGGAGGATTAATGCCGCATTTACAATTTGAAATCAATAAAACGATTACAGACATCGAGAAACAAACAATCGCCTCAAAGGCACGTGCGCTTTTTGCCGAGGTCATGGATACCGGCATCGATCACATAGCGGTTTCGATCCGCGAATTCGGCACCTACAATCTCTCAATCGGGCGCGTAACTGAGCCGGAGAAAGGTGTTGCCGTGATCAATGCCGACATCAGAAGCGGACGTAGCATGGAGCAACGCAGGAGTCTTGCATTAGGCTTTATGGAAGCGATTAGTGAGACCCTTAATATTCCTCTGCATCATATTTACGTCACACTTACCGAACACAAAGGCGAGGATTTCCATCTATGTGAAAAATACCTGGCCGATTGGCGTCAGGGAGAAGATCCACTGGCTGAGTAACCGGCCATTCTCACCAGATAAACCTCTCATCCAACACGTTGTCGTAACTATCACGGAGCGATAGCCGAGAGTGCTGTCCAAGCAAGCGAGGATCACGTCATGCAACGACATATAGAGCTATTCGATACACATGAGGTATTCAATCAGCCGCTCCCCCTTGAAAACTATAACGCTTACAAATCAGACTCTGTTCTGCAGCACTATATAAGATCATTTGGCGGTGAATGGGGAGAGGACAGATTACTTGAGTACGGCCAACTTGTGGGAAACGAACTGCAAGAGGCGGGGTTCGAGGCAAATGCCTACAAGCCCGAGTTTCAAAGCCATGATCGCTTCGGTCATCGGATCGATGTTATAAAATACCATCCGGCTTATCACCGCTTGATGGCTGCGGCGATCAACGCGGGACACCATAACCTGCCATGGGTTGTGCATAAAACCGGGGCGCATGTGGTCAGGGCCGGGATCGAATATCTGCACACGCAAGCGGACCCGGGCAGCGGATGCCCCCTGACCATGACCTTCTCCTCCATACCCGCCATCAGGCATCAACCCGATATCGCACAAGCGTGGATACCAAAGATCACAACAGCTCTCTATGATCCGAGAAATCTACCCTATTATGAAAAACAGGGAGGTTCGGATGTCCGCGCCAATACCACCAGGGCCTATCCTCTTGACACTCCCGGTCCGGGAGAAAGCTATGAACTTGTGGGCCACAAGTGGTTCTGCTCCGCACCCATGTCCGATGCCTTTCTCACGCTCGCCAATACGGATAGCGGTCTCACCTGTTTTCTGCTGCCACGCTGGCGCCCGGACGGCACTAAAAACGCCATCCATGTTCAACGTTTAAAAAACAAGATGGGTAATGTATCGAACGCATCGGCGGAAGTTGAGTATGGCGGCGCCTTTGCCTGGATGATCGGTGAGGAGGGCCAGGGTGTCAGGACCATTCTGGAAATGGTCGCCATGACGCGCTTCGATTGCATGATCGGATCATCGGCGATAATGGGGCAAGCGGCCGCGCAAGCGCTGCATCACACTGGTGCACGCACGGCCTTTGGACGAAATCTCCACGACCACCCCCTGATGCAAAACGTCCTGGCCGATCTGGCAATTGAAGCGGAGGCCGCACTGGCCATCGGCATGCGGCTGGCCCACGCGCTGGACAAAGATAGTGATGATGAACGCCTGCTGTTTCGCATCGGGACTGCAATCGGCAAGTATTGGATATGCAAACGTGCTGCTCAGCACACCTATGAAGCCATGGAATCGGTAGGCGGTGTGGCCGTAGTGGAAGACAATGTTCTCGCTCGTCTCTATAGGGAGTCACCCATTAATGCCATATGGGAGGGTTCGGGAAATATCCAATGTCTGGATGTCGTCCGCGCCTTGGAGAAGAACCCGAATACACTCGATATTTTTCTTATCGAACTCGAGAAAGCGAAAAATCATCTTGATCTCTATGACGAAGCACTGGGTGAATTCAAACAACAGCTGTTGATAAAAAGCCAGAATGAATACGCACTGCGCCGACTTGTCGAAAGCATGGCGCTGCTCTGGCAGGCTGCTACGCTGATTCAGTTTTCGAATGCAACCATCGCAGAGTCATTTGTCCTCAGCCGATTAGCCCATAACCATAGTTATATGTACGGCACGCTACCCGAACATATCCCCTTCAGAACCATCATACAACGCACCAAACCCAAGATTTGAGAAAATGATGCATCCCATATTGAAGTAGTTAATCAGGTGAGAATTTCACAGCAGATAATCACCATTGTTTCTGCAAAGATTCGAGACAGTATAGATATTGATATCCAATGAGTCATGATTTCCAATTTGCGCATATTTGCAATGATTCGCGTTCATTTGCGGCTAAAAAAATCTGTACCAAAAACACTGCTTATCATGCTACATGGAGGGATGAAGCCCTAACACGATATCAAAGCGGCCGGCCAATGCTCCCGACTCTATTTCCGACGCCGGATCGAGCGGTACGATGATCGAGGCGCGCGCTTGTGGATCCCGCACACTGTTGAGAATGAAATCACTCTCGTTTCCCGGTTCACCCGCCACGTACATCTGCGTGGTGAAGCCCTCTATACCGTCGCCGATCACACGAAAATGGATATGCGGCGTCCTCCCCGGATAGGAGACGGGACGGATGGTACGAAAACGATAGCCGCCGTCGGCGTCAACGACGGTTCGGCCGAATCCCTGAAAATCAGGATCAGCGAGCCCTCCCCGATCACGTACATGGTGGTAATACCCATAAGCATCACACTGCCAAATCTCGACTTGGGCAGTTGTTATCGGCCGACCGCTGAGGTCAAGCAGACGGCCGAAAATGTGTGTGACTTGCCCCCTGGCGGGACTGCTCCTGCCCTCCACATCGACCAGATTGTTATCACTGTCCAACGGCATACGGGTGGGGTAGAACGGCCCCGCGGTCTGATTGGGCGTCGGTATTAATGCAGCGGCGATAGAGGCGCCAGGCAGGAGCGATAGCGTGGCAAGTGAAACCGTGTCCAGCAGTAGTTCACGTCGATTGCAGTTACCATTGCGCTTCATGTTGTCTATCTCCTGGGGTGCTGAAATCATTCTGTTCATAGAATGACCCTGAGAATTGCCTCAGACCTCTTACGACTTTGATTACTCAGCCGGGAAAGAATTCATCTCCGATCAGGATCTGTTGATGCGTGTGCAAATCTTTTTTTATAGGACAAATGCTTTATGACCATCGCGAATCCCTAACGGAGCCTGTTTAACCTTATGTTTTCAGTAAATATTTAGTAGACACACATGAACAGACGTGACTATACCGGGGAGAGCTTGCGCAGTAATCCCTTATTGTGCGATATGCCGATGCCAGCTCAACACAAGATCTGAACAGAGATATCGATCACCCCGCACCAACGTAGAGCAACAGAACTACTTGCTATATGCGGAAATATACTGATAATGGCGGATTTCCATGACGGGCGCTGTGCTATAATCCGCCCGGTTTTTTAAAATAGTTGAGCAATAGTATGGCGAAAGAAGACTTTATTGAGATGGAAGGCACTGTAATCGAGACGTTGCCGAACACCATGTTCCGCGTGGAGCTGGAGAACGGTCATGTGGTGACAGCCCATATCTCAGGCAAAATGCGCAAGCACTACATCCGCATACTCACAGGAGACAAGGTCACCGTACAGTTGACCCCTTACGACCTGAGCAAAGGGCGTATCACCTATCGTGCCCGTTGATTACGATCAGTTATCGTCCAAGGTGGGATCGGGCACCTGCTCCCCGACAATATCAAACTGCAGCCTGTCATCCGCGACATCAACCTTAACCACCCCTCCACCGGTCAGCATACCAAACAGCAGCTCCTCAGCCAGGGGTTTCTTGATCTCATCCTGAATCAATCTCGCCATCGGACGAGCGCCCATTTTCGGATCATAGCCATGTTCCGCCAGCCACACCCTGGCTTCCGGTTCGACCACCAGGCTGACATGCTTCTCCTGCAGTTGTCCTTCCAATTCGAAAATGAATTTATCAACCACCTTAGCGATATGCTCCGGAGAGAGCCCAGCGAACTGGATGATCGCATCGAGACGGTTTCTGAACTCGGGAGTGAACATTTTCTTGATCACTTCCATACCGTCGCTGCTATGGTCCTGCTTGGTGAAACCGATCGATGAACGACTCATCTCCTGGGCGCCGGCATTGGTGGTCATGATGATCACAACATTGCGGAAGTCCGCCTTACGGCCGTTGTTGTCGGTAAGGGTGCCGTGATCCATCACCTGCAGCAGCAAATTGAAGACATCCGGGTGTGCCTTCTCGATCTCATCGAGTAACAATACACAATGAGGGTGCTTGGCGATCTCCTCTGTCAACAGTCCCCCCTGATCAAAACCGACATATCCTGGCGGTGCCCCGATCAGTCTGGATACTGTGTGGCGTTCCATATACTCAGACATATCGAAACGGATCAGCTCCATGCACAAGATCCTCGCCAGCTGACGACTGATCTCTGTCTTGCCTACGCCGGTGGGACCGGTGAAGAGAAAGGAGCCGACCGGCTTGCCTTCATTGACCAGTCCGGAACGATTCATGCGAATGGCTGCCGTCAGGGCTTCGATGGCCGGATCCTGACCAAACACGACCAGCTTCAGGTCACGAGTAAGGTTGCGCAGGGCTTCTGTATCGGATGTGGAGACCTTCTTCGGCGGAATCCGTGCAATCTTCGCCACAATGGCCTCAACCTCATCCACATCGATGACCTTTTTACGCTGCTCTACAGGTTGCAGCTGTACATTCGCACCAGCCTCATCGATGACATCGATGGCCTTATCCGGCAGATGGCGGTCGTTGATGTATTTGTCAGAGAGTTCCGCGGCGCTGTTCAAGGCATCCTGTGTATACTCGATATGGTGATGATCCTCGAATCGGGATTTCAGACCTTTCAGGATCTCCACCGTCTCCGCCACGGTAGGCTCTTCCACATCGATCTTCTGGAAACGCCGTGCCAGGGCGCGGTCTTTTTCAAAGATCCCCCTGAATTCCTGGTAGGTAGTGGAACCGATGCAGCGCAGCTCCCCGGAGGCGAGCACAGGCTTGATCAGGTTCGAGGCATCCATAACCCCACCGGATGCTGCCCCTGCTCCGATGATGGTATGTATCTCGTCGATAAACAACACCACATCCTTTTCCCGCTTCAGCTCGGCAAGAACCGCCTTCAGGCGTTTCTCGAAGTCGCCGCGGTATTTTGTGCCGGCAACCAGCGTTCCAAGATCAAGGGCGTAGATGGTGGCATTGGCAAGTACGTCAGGCACTTCCTTGTCGACGATTTTCTTGGCCAATCCTTCAGCAATGGCGGTTTTGCCGACACCTGCCTCTCCCACCAGTAGCGGGTTGTTCTTGCGCCGTCGGCAGAGAATCTGAATGGTGCGTTCTACCTCTTGCATACGACCGATCAGGGGATCGATCTTGCCCAGTTCCGCCAGTTGGTTGAGATTCGTGGCATAGCTCTCCAACGGACTAGACTGACCATCCCCCTTGGATTCACTGGATAGCTCGGCTGGCGCCTCATCATGATTTGTGCCATCAACCTTGGAGATGCCATGAGATATATAGTTAACAACATCCAGTCGACTTACATTTTGCTCATTCAGAAAAAAGACCGCCTGTGAGTCCTGTTCATTGAATATCGCTACCAGCACATTGGCGCCGGTGACCTCATTTTTACCCGAGGATTGGACATGAAAAACAGCTCTTTGCAACACTCGCTGAAACCCTAGAGTGGGTTGAATCTCCCTGTCATCACCATCCGGAATCAGCGGCGTCGTCTCTTCGACAAAACTGCTGATATTCTTTCGCATGCTCTCGATATCCGCCCCGCAGGCACGCAGTACCGCAACCGCAGTGGGATTGTCCAACAAGGCAAGCAATAGATGGTCCACCGTCATGAATTCATGATGTCTTTCTTTGGCATTCTTGAATGCTTGATTGAGGGTAAATTCCAACTCTTTATTCAACATCTCAGAAACTCCAAATAGCGCCGCTTATGTCTCCTCCATGGTGCACATCAGCGGGTGCTGGTTGCTGCGAGAGTAATCATTGACTTGTGACACCTTTGTCTCAGCCACGTCTTTGGTAAACACACCACACACGCCTGCACCGCGTGTATGAACATGAAGCATCACTCGGGTCGCCTTCTCCCTATCCATTTTGAAAAAGGTTTCCAAAACCAAAACCACGAACTCCATCGGTGTATAGTCATCATTCAAAATAATAACCTTATATAAAGGAGGTTTTTTGAGTTTTGGGACTGCCTCCTGTAATGCTAGACCGTCTTCGTGTGATGTTTGTTCTCGATTACTCATAATGGCTGATTCTAGCAGGCCAAGACGGCCTGAAAAGCGGAATTATATTCGGGATATTTGTTTAACTCAGAAGGTTGGTGTAAGCAGATTACAAGCTTCCATTTTACCTAAATCGACGACCTGTTTCGAATACCAAATCGCTTCCAGATGCTACTCCAATCAATAAACGCTTCCACTTTCCTATTTGGCTCCAAGTCCCGAACTATCTCGTAATGGGTATACGCTGACTAGGGATTCTTCGTATTGATAGACACCCATTGTTAGGGTAATTACCAATACAAACCTAGAAAGTTTGTGAAAATTTACATATTTGTTGACCGACGACGAGAGAGCACTATACTTCCTCCTACAGTGTTGATAATGGTTCCCATTTTAGAAGGAACAGGAACACTAGAATTCGGGCTGTTATGTTGACGCCCACTGTTTTTTTTTAATGGCTGGTACTTGGGCAGGTGGACAGAGCAGTTTCGAGCCTCTCTGCAGAATAAAAGGTAGCGGTAACCGTTGAGTGAATGGATAAGTGAGGCATTGCGCGGAGATACCTGAACAACCCGTACAGAACTGATCTTCCTAATCGGTTTTAATCTCTCCAATCCTCCAGATCTACGTATCTCAACCATCCCGCTACTACCACTCCACCCTCCCGGGTCATCGATAGTGAGGAGTAATAGCTATGGCGACTGGAGTCGTAAAGTGGTTTAACAACGCCAAGGGCTACGGTTTTGTAACCCCGGAAGATGGAGACCAGGACGTTTTCGTCCATTTTTCATCCATTGAGATGGATGGATACAAAACCCTGAAGGAGGGTCAAAAGGTCCAATTTGAGATCAGTCAAGGACCTAAAGGACTTCATGCAACCAATATCCAACGGGTTGCGGCAAGCGAATAAAGCTGGTCTCTGAATCAGGAAACGCAAAAGCCGGTTCGGTGATCCCGATCCGGCTTTTCTATTTCTACCACACCGGTGCCTCTACGAGGCGGCCATCAAGGGAGAGTAGACCCGATACTCTTGTTCATCATATATATCGCCTCGATTAACACCACCTTGATACGGACGAATGCAGCGATTTCCCGTTAACGGTTACAGGTCGCTTCCCAGGATGCGCAGTAATATCTATTGCGGGGTGGAGACGAAATCACCGCCCTATTTCGATACAGCGGATATCGGCAGGTTCCAGTTTCACCGCCAGGATACTATCATAGCGCTTTTTATGCGGGCGAAATGGGATCTAACGCGGTCACCCTTGAATGCTGATTCTTTTCAACAAACCTTATGGTGTTCTCACACAATTTTCCGATGCCGATGGGCGCGAGACCCTTGCCGACTACATCACCAAGAAAGGGGTCTATGCCGCCGGACGACTCGACCGGGACAGTGAAGGCCTGCTGCTGCTCACCGATGACGGTAAACTGCAGCACCGTCTCACCGATCCCAGACGCAAGCGTTGGAAGCGATACTGGGTCCAGGTTGAGGGTATACCGGATACTGACGCCATCGTACGGCTTCAACAGGGCGTTCAACTAAAGGACGGACTGACACTGCCGGCAAAAATCAGGCATATCGATGAACCGACCCTTTGGCCGCGAACTCCGCCCATTCGCTATCGGGCGTCAATCCCCACGTCCTGGCTCGAAATTCAACTCCGCGAGGGACGTAACCGTCAAATTCGCCGTATGACTGCAGCCGTCGGCTACCCCACACTGCGTTTGATCCGTATAGCCGTGGACCGCTGGCGTCTAAAGGACATCCGGCCGGGTGAATGGGTTGTCGTTGATGATGCCTGCAAACAACCGGCTCAAGGTAGAAGAAGGCTCCATCATGGCAGATAAAGGCAGAGTCATCGTCGGTCTGTCGGGTGGCGTGGACTCATCCGTCGCAGCCTTGCTGTTGCAACAACAAGGCTACCAGGTCGAAGGCTTGTTCATGAAGAACTGGGAGGAGGATGACAGTGCAGATTACTGTTCCGCGGCAGAGGATCTGGCAGATGCCCAAGCGGTTGCCGAATGTTTAAAGATTCCGCTGCATACGGTCAACTTTTCTACCGAGTACTGGGACCGTGTATTTGCCTATTTCCTTGAAGAGTATGGCGCAGGCCGAACGCCCAATCCCGATGTGCTGTGCAACCGTGAAATCAAGTTCAAGGCCTTTCTCGACCATACAATCGATCAGTTACAGGCATCGATAATCGCAACCGGGCACTATGCCGGCGTGGAGAAGGATGACGAGGGCTATCGTCTACACAGAGCCAGGGATGAGGATAAGGATCAAACCTATTTTCTCTATATGCTCGGACAGAGAGCCTTGAGCCACAGCCTGTTTCCCTTGGCACAGCTGAGTAAACATCAGGTAAGGGAGATTGCACAAGATGCGGGATTTCCAAACCACAAGAAGAAGGACAGTACCGGTATCTGCTTTATCGGGGAGCGTAAATTCCGAGACTTTCTGCAGCGCTTCCTCCCGGCTCAGCCAGGCGATATCGAGGATGCCCAAGGCAATGTACTTGGTCGGCACCACGGTTTGATCTACTACACCCTCGGTCAAAGGCAGGGATTGGGCATAGGCGGCCGACGCGACTCAATCGAGGCACCCTGGTTCGTGGCGGCAAAGGATCTTCGTCGAAATGTCCTGACTGCAGTACAGGGTCACGATCACCCTATGTTGATGTGTCATGAGCTGACCGCCAACCAGATGCACTGGGTGGCCGGTGATTCACCCCCCGATCCCTTGCGCTGTCTGGCAAGGATTCGTCACCGTCAGCCTCTTCAGTCCTGTCGTATCGTTGCTAGAGGCGATCAACGCTATCAGGTGGCATTCGACTCACCCCAACGTGCGGCAACACCAGGACAGTCCATTGTGTTCTATCAAAAAAATAGATGTCTTGGCGGGGGTATCATTGAAGATGCCGAGGCGATAGCGAAACAATGAACAAGGTTCGGCAATACAATTACCGCAGTGTGAAAAGAGATGCAATATAGAGACAGTGATCGCGCAATCGCCCTATCGGGCATATATCAGGCAGCCAGTCTGGTGCAACAGGTTGCGCATCGCGGATTGGTCGATGCAGACAGTATTGCGGCAAACATCCATAGTCTGTTTCAGATCGATGCCGAGAGCGTGGTGGATGTGTATGGTGGCCTGGAAGGGATCGCACCCGGCCTTCGGCTGACCTACCGGCAATTGAGTGGTGAAGAGGCACGTGACGACGAACTGACACGCTATCTGCTCGGTCTGGTACAACTGGAACGAAAACTCAGTCGCCATCTGGACCGTCTGGAACGGATAAAGAACGGTATCTCAACTATCGCCCAAAGACTGGCCCACTTTCCCGCCACGCACAGCAATATTCTCGGCGCGTTGGCGGAGATCTATGCCGATAATGTCAGCCAGCTCTCACCCAGAATCATGGTAAGCGGTGAACCTGTTTATCTGCAGAACAGCGACAATGTAAATAAAATCCGTGCCCTGCTGCTGTCAGGTATCAGAGCGGCCACTCTGTGGCGGCAGACCGGCGGCAAAAGGAGGCAACTGCTGTTTGTACGCAGCCGTTACACTAAAGCGTGTAAACAGCTCCTGGATGATCTCCATAAAGACTTTTAGGGCCTGTTAACACTAATCCATTCGGCTCTGCCGGGGCTATTTTCCGCCATGAATCTAATGTGAAAAAAGGTGAATTCATCGCACCAAGCGACAGATAACAGACCGTATTTCAATGTATAAAGAGTAACGCGGCAATACCCGCAGTGGAATAGATAAAAAATTACACATTGAGAGGATACGAATATGAGCAATACCAAACTTGTAATTGTCTTTAGCGGTCTGTTCACCCTGGCAGCCTGCAGCCAATCCGGTGACCCGGAAAACGCCACTACATCCCAGGAGATGAAAAGCACATCAACCAGCATCACAGACAAGGTCGCTACAGCCGGTAAAGAGACATGGGAAAAGACCAAAGAGGTCAGCAGTAATGCCGCCAACACCATTGCCGATAAAAGCAAGGAAGCCTACGAGGGTGCAAAACAGATGGGAAGCGATGCTGCCGATGCGGTTGTCGATACCAGCAAAAAGGTTTACGAAAGCACAAAAGAGACGGCGAGCGAAGTGGGTAGCGCGGTAAAAGAGGAGACAAAAGAGATCGTTTCAGCAGTTGGCGATAAGAGCGCTGAGGTTTATGATGCCGCAAAGACCAAGACAGGCGAGGTGGTTGACGCCACGAAAGAGAAAGGGACTGAAGTTATGGATAACATGAAAAACAATCAGTAATCAATTGATTATCATACCGTAGGAGAGCCTGATGAGTAGCAGCTTTAGTGCGGAAAGTGAACTTTCGGTTAACGGTAAGAGCTATCGGATATTCCGTCTGGATAGTTTGAAGAACACGAATCGGCTACCCTTTTCGATTCGAATTCTGCTGGAAAACCTGCTCAGGCATGAGGATGGGTTAACAGTCACGGCCGACGATATCGAGGCCGTCGCCAATTGGGATCCTCAGGCAGAGCCAAACAAGGAGATTCAGTACCGCCCGGCTCGCGTACTCATGCAGGACTTCACCGGGGTACCTGCCGTGGTCGACCTGGCAGCCATGCGTGATGCAATGGTGAAACTAGGCGGCGATGCCTCTCAGATCAATCCCTTGCAGACAGCTGAGCTGGTCATTGATCATTCTGTTCAGGTCGATCACTTCGGCGACGCCAATGCATTTGAGCTCAACGCTAAAATGGAGTTTCAACGCAACAAGGAGCGTTACCAGTTCCTGAAATGGGGCCAAGGGGCCTTCTCCAGCCTCAAGGTGGTCCCACCGGATACCGGCATCGTGCATCAGGTGAATGTCGAGTATCTCGCCAGGGTCATCTTTGCCGAAGAGAGAAATGGCGTACTCCAGGCCTTTCCCGATACCCTGGTCGGTACCGACTCCCACACGACTATGGTAAACGGTATCGGGGTGTTGGGTTGGGGCGTCGGGGGTATCGAGGCCGAAGCCTCAATGCTGGGCCAACCGATTTCGATGCTCGTTCCAAAGGTGGTCGGGGTCAAACTGACCGGATCGCTACCCGAGGGTTGCCTGGCAACTGATCTTGTTTTGACCATCGTGGAACGACTGCGTGAACATGGCGTGGTGGGTAAGTTTGTGGAGTTCTATGGGCCTGCGATCGCTTCTATGCCGATGGGTGATCGGGCGACCATCGCCAACATGGGACCGGAGTACGGCGCCACCTGTGGCCTCTTCCCCATCGACCAGGAGACCCTCGACTATCTGCGATTGACCAACCGCAGCGACGACCAGATCGACTTGGTCGAAGCCTATGCCAAGGCACAGGGGATATTCCACACAGCAGACACACCTGAGGCGGATTACAGCGAGATGCTGGAGATCAATCTTTCAGAGATCGAACCCAGCCTTGCAGGCCCAAAACGCCCCCAGGACCGAATCTCACTGAAAAACGCCAAAGCGGAGTTCGTCGAGGCTGTTAAAATCTACAACGGCGGTGAAAATCAATCGATCTCCACCAATATCCATGGCGCCTCTGCAGATATTGGCGATGGCGCCGTGGTGATCGCCGCGATCACTTCCTGTACCAATACCTCCAATCCCGCGGTCATGATCGGCGCCGGACTACTGGCGCAAAAGGCAATTGCACAAGGCCTCACAGTCAAACCCTGGGTCAAAACCTCACTCGGCCCCGGCTCGCGGGTAGTGATGCAGTATCTTGAACAGGCCGGACTGGACAAGCCTCTGGAAAGTCTGGGTTTTGATCTGGTCGGCTATGGATGTACCACCTGTATCGGAAACTCGGGCCCACTGCCTCCTGAGGTTTCCAAGGCGATCAGTGATGGCGATCTGACGGTGGCATCGGTGTTATCCGGCAACCGGAACTTTGAAGGTCGTGTACATGCAGAGGTACGCATGAACTACCTGGCCTCGCCGCCGCTGGTGGTTGCCTATGCGATTGCCGGCACCATGAATATAGACCTCTATAACGAACCCGTGGGCACCAGCAGCGATGGCAAACCTGTATTCCTAAAGGATATCTGGCCATCAAGTAAGGAAATTGCCGATTGCATAGCCGCCAACCTGACCCGCGAGGCCTTCTACTGCAGTTACTCGACACTGTTCGATGGCGACGAACGTTGGCAAGCACTTGAAGCACCGACGGGTGACAGTTTCGACTGGGATGAGGAATCCACCTATATCCGCCATCCGCCCTATTTCGAGGACATGAACCTGGTGATCAAGCCGGTCGAGGATATCACTGGCGCACGTTGCCTTGCCTGGCTGGGCGACTCTGTCACCACGGACCATATCTCTCCGGCAGGTGCGATCAAGGCCGACAGCCCGGCAGGAATCTATTTGACTGAAAAGGGCGTCAAACCGGAAGAGTTCAACTCCTATGGTTCCCGTCGAGGCAACCACGAAGTCATGATGCGCGGTACCTTCGCCAATATCCGGTTACGCAACAAGCTGTTCCCGGGCTCCGAGGGTGGTGTGACCCGCCACATCCCCTCCGGTGACGAGATGAGCATCTACGACGCCGCCATGCGCTATCGCGAGGAGTCGGTAGCGGTGATCGTCATTGCAGGAAAGGAGTATGGTTCCGGATCCTCCCGAGACTGGGCTGCAAAAGGGCCTTCGCTTCAAGGGGTGCGTGCAGTTATCGCAGAGAGCTATGAACGTATCCACCGTACCAACCTGGTCTGCATGGGAATACTACCGCTGCAGTTTCTCCCCGGGGATAGCGCAGAATCCCTTGGACTTAACGGCGAGGAGAGCTTCGAGATCCCCGATCCGGGAGAGCAGACCGGCCATGAAATCCAGATAACAGCCAGATCCGACAATGGCAACGAGCGGCAGTTCTCCGTAAAGGTACGCATCGACACGCCAAACGAGGTCGACTATTTCAAGCACGGGGGCATTCTGCCTTATGTCCTGAGAAAAATGACTCGTGAGGACTAAACATCAAACCAGGACATGTTGACATAAACCTCCGGTTGACCCCGCACTATCCGCAAAGCGCCGGCCTTTGTCATACCCCCGGCCTGTAGCCGGTTATGTGCGGCGGAGGCTGTTTTCTGTGCAACTGCCGCCCGCTATCGGGTATAATCCACGCTTTTTTCAGCAACCTGGTGGACTGACTCAATGGAACTCTCCTCGCTTACAGCTGTATCACCCATCGACGGCCGATACGGCAGCAAAAGTGCCGACCTGCGACCCATTTTCAGTGAATTCGGTTTGATCCGTCACCGAGTTTTGGTAGAAGTGCGTTGGCTGCAGGCTCTTGCGACGCATAATGACATTTTGGAGGTCCCCACTCTCAGCGAGCATGCCGTCAATATCCTCGATGCCATCGTAGATAACTTCAGTGAAGAGGATGCCAGAAGGGTGAAGAACATCGAACGCACCACCAACCATGACGTCAAGGCGGTGGAGTATTTCCTCAAGGAGAAGATTGCCGGTAACGAAGAACTGGAAGGCATCAGCGAATTCTTCCACTTTGCCTGCACCTCGGAGGATATCAATAACCTGTCACACGCGCTGATGCTGCGCGAAGGACGCGGTCAGGTACTGTTGCCGCAGATCGACGAATTGATCAGCAGCATCAGGCAACTGGCCCACCGACTGGCCGATCAACCCATGCTCAGCCGCACCCATGGACAGCCTGCTTCCCCAACCACCATGGGAAAGGAACTGGCGAATGTGGTCTATCGGCTACGTCGTCAACGCGAGCAGATCGCTTCAATCCAGTTGCTGGGAAAGATCAACGGTGCAGTCGGTAACTATAACGCCCATCTCGCTGCATACCCCGAAGTCGACTGGCAGCGTTTTGCCAGACAGTTCGTCGAGAGTCTTGGTATCGGCTGGAATCCATACACGATCCAGATCGAACCCCATGATTACATCGCTGAACTTTTCGATGCCATTGGGCGCATGAACACTATTTTAATCGATTTCTGCCGTGATACCTGGAGTTATATCTCACTGGGTTATTTCAAACAGAAGACAGTCGCGGGCGAGGTTGGCTCATCCACGATGCCACACAAGGTCAATCCGATCGATTTTGAGAATGGAGAAGGCAACCTGGGCATCGCGAACGCCATCTTCGATCACCTTGCCGCCAAGCTTCCGCTCTCCCGCTGGCAACGGGACCTGACAGACTCCACTGTGTTGCGCAATCTCGGGGTCGGCCTGGCTCACACCAGCATAGCCCTGCAGTCGATACAACGCGGCCTGGACAAACTCGAAGCCGATGGCCAGATCATGCTGGACGACCTTGAACAAAACTGGGAAGTGCTTGCGGAACCGATTCAGACGGTTATGCGGCGTTACGGCATCGAAAAACCCTATGAAAAGCTGAAAGAGCTGACACGCGGCCAACGTATCACACCCGAACAGTTGCTGGCCTTTGTCGAACAACTGGATATTCCCGATCATGCTAAGGAGTCGCTGAAACGCATGACTCCGATGAACTACATAGGAAACGCCAGGGAGCAAACCGTAGAGATCTAAATCTCCGGTGGGCGCTTCATTTGGATAATGAATATCGATCAGCCGCAAATGAACGCAAATCACCGCGAATGTTTGCAAATACTTAAGTTCTTAGAGCCTGTTAACACTAATCCAATCGGCCCTGCTGGGACTATTTTTTTGTCCAGCAAGGCAGCATGAGCGAATGCTAACACCGCTGGGCGGAAAAATAGCCCCAGCCCTTCGGGTTGGATTAGTGTTAACAGGCCCTAGATTGCACATTAAATAGATAGACTAGGCAATGACTCTACATATTATGATTTGGCCAGGAAAGTTTCACATATCCGGATTGTTTATGATCCCTATTATTTAGTAATGACTTTGATCATCAAGACGTTTGCAATAATTAGCGGTGATTTGCGTCCATTTGCGGCATAAAATAAGCCTTAAAATAGTGTATTGAGTGGACAGAGCGTGATTCGATGCAAAACCTGCACTTTCCCAATGGCTTGAATACGGAAAAGTTTCTCACCGACTACTGGCAACGGAAACCCCTGCTTTTTCGCAATCCGCTAGCCGCATTTCAATGTGGCCTCGAAGCGGATGAACTGGCCGGTATGGCCTGTGATGAAACGATCGAATCGCGCCTGGTGCTTGAAAAGCATGGCGCCACACCCTGGGAGGCTCGCTATGGGCCTTTTGACGAGAAGGACTTCACCGATCTGCCTGAGAGCCACTGGACACTTCTTGTACAGGATGTAGATAAGCACCTGCCCGAGATTGCAAAGCTGCTGGACTATTTTCGTTTTATTCCGGACTGGCGGCTCGACGACGTTATGGTGAGCTACGCCGTTGACCAGGGCTCTGTCGGACCCCACATCGATGACTACGATGTATTCCTCTACCAGGCCAAAGGCAGGCGCCGCTGGAAAATCCATTCACGCCCCGTATCAGAGGAGGAGTTCATACCCGGCCTCGACCTGCGTATCCTTCCTGAGTTCGAAGCACAACAGGAGTGGTTGCTCGAGCCGGGAGACATGCTCTATCTCCCCCCCAACATTGCCCATTGGGGCATTGCCGAAGGCGAGTGCATGACCTGCTCGGTCGGCTTTCGCGCACCCACGCTGCATGAGATGGCGAGCGCCTGGTTCGAAGCTGCACTTGAAAATCGCATGCCTCGGTATCGCTACCGGGATCCCTCCCTGAAACCGCAGTCCGCACCGGGAGAGATACTCCCCTCATCGTTGCATGGATTCAAGACACTGCTTGAAGAGTGCCTGCGGTCCGGGCAGGACAATGATCGTTGGTTCGGCCGTTTCGTGACCGAAACAAAGGAACATTTGCAGATCTACCCACGTACAGAACAGCTGACTGAAAACGAGTTTCACAACCGTTTTAGGGAACAGGCCGTTATCTATCGTCACCCTTATGCCCGCATGGCTTTCAGCCGCAATGACCATGACGGTTATGACACCTTGTACGTGAACGGACAACACTATACGCTACCCAGTGACTCCGGTGATTTCCTGCCGGTTCTTACGCACTATCGGCTGCTCCATTTCGGCTATCTGCAAGAGTGGCTCGAACAACCGGTCTACCTCTCATTGTTGTGCCGGCTCTATAACGACGGACACCTAAAATTTACCGATGACTCAGAGTGACTACACGATCAGAAAGGCGAAATGGCCGGAAGAACGGGAGTCGCTGCGTCAGGTCAGAGAGCCTGTCTTCGTTGTGGAACAAGGCGTCCCTCTCGCCATGGAGTGGGATGATGATAACCTCATGGCCTATCACCTGCTCGCACTGGACCACGAGCAACAACCCATCGCAACCGCTCGCTTGCTGGGTAACGGACAGATAGGGCGCATGGCCGTAATCCCCGAGTGGCGCAATCAGGGTATTGGTACGGCGCTGCTGTTAAGCTTGATTCAACATGCTGACTCAATCGGTTTACAGACCCTCTTCCTACACGCCCAAACCAGCGCGGTAACTTTCTATGCCAATGCGGGTTTCACCGCCAGCGGCAAGCCATTCATGGAAGCCGGAATCGAACACCAGAAGATGGCCCTCTCTCTCAACAGGGACTTGGCTGAGGAACTTTTTCTGGCTCAGCTTGGCAAGACCGCTGAACTCTATCACCTGCATACCGTCGAAGATCACCAAATACATGCCACGAGCATGGTGAGGCAGGCAAAACGCTACCTCGCAATCTTCAGCCAGACACTCGATCCACAGATCTTCGATACCTCTCCCTTCATCGACGCCACCAAACAGCTGGCGATGCGCTCCCGTTTCAGCCGCATCCGCATCTTATTGCAAGACAATACCCTGGTAGTGCAACAGGGCCATCGGCTGGTGGAACTGGCACAGCGTCTATCCACTACCATCGAAATTCGTATACCCGGTGAAGAGCATATGGAGCATGCAGAAAATTTCATGCTGATCGATGAACTGGGCTACCTGCATAGAAAACAGGCCGAAAATCCGCTTGGCACCGCTTGCTACAACGACCGCCATAGGGTCAATAGAATGCTAACGATTTTCGATGAGGCCTGGGAGTTCGGCGTACCGGACCGTGAACTTGCCAGACTCTATCTTTAAGGATAGAAATCTCAATACTTTGTTATATGATGTTTCAACAGCTTCGGGAAACCCCACTAAAAAGCTTCGCTGCGGGTGTGACAATGTGATAGACCACGGTAATTTTTAACACAATACGGTACCGCAACAGGTTAGAATACAGACTGCAATCAGAATTCCGATCAAACCCGGAACGATCTAGGGAGACTGTGAATTAATCAAAGGATCCCAAGAAAATTTGCCCGAAATGAATATTGTGGCATGATACTTTTTAATGCTGCTTACCACCATTTTACAAGGACTTGCACTCTCATAACGCTTGCATTGGTATAATAATGAAAAATCTACCGACTGTAGCAAAGGTCCTCATAACTCTTGCAGTACTGCTTTTTACTGCCGAAGTCCTGTTGCGTTCAGTTGAGGGTTCCCTGTCCGGTAATATTTCTCATGTCATAGAGATACCTGAACTCTCAGAAAGATTTGATCAAACCAACAAGCCCGGCTTGCTCATTCTTGGAAACTCCTTGACCAATAATGGAATTGACGCCCCTCTCTTAAAATCAGGTCTGGAAGCCCAGGATCTTGCCTATTCTACCGTTGAGAAGATCGTTCCGGATGCGACGACAATTTGGTCCTGGTCCTGCATTCTGCGCAATCGTATCTATGAGCTCAGGAACAAGCCGAATACAGTGTTTATTGGGTTTGCCTGGAACCAGCTTGCGGATCAATCACGATTGCTACCCACTCAGCTTGGTGGGTTTTTCTGCTCCTACAGCGATTTGATGCATTTTACCGAACAAGCGACAATGGGCAGCGCTGAAATCGGAGAGTTTCTAACCGCCTCGACATTCCGTCTGTTTACCCATCGCGAAGCCTTTCGTAATAAAGCGTTAGGCATCCTGATCCCTCACTACATGACCGCCACTCAGGACATCAACCGAAGATTGCGAAATACGGATAACTCAAGCAGTGAACCCGACAAGACTTATAACGAACTGGGCCAGGTCATCGAAAAGATTGAATCCTACAATAAACATATTGTATTGATGGCCATGCCAGTCCGTGATAACTCCTATCAGCTGGACCCGGGATTGCTCGATATTGTCAAGCACAAGGACATCACCTTGCTTGATTATCGAAATCCGGACTTCATTACAGATAATCTATTTCTCGATGAAATGCATTTAAATAATAAAGGCAGTACCTTGTTGACACATAAACTAGCTGTTGATTTCGCTAAACTACGTTCAACTTCGCGGCAGTGATTAATAAGGCTCCAATGCATGTTATTCAATAGTTATATTTTTTGGGCTTTTTTCGCTACCGTCATATTAATCTATTGGCGTCTCGGACATCGCGGACAGAACTTTCTATTACTCGTTGCCAGTTATGTATTTTACGGTTACTGGGATTGGCGATTTCTTAGCCTGATCGCCTTCTCAACAATCGTTGATTTTATTGTTGCGCAGAAACTGGAACAGGAAACGATACAATCCAAAAGACAACGCTGGCTTCTACTCTCGCTATGCAGCAATCTGGGATTGTTGGGTTTCTTTAAATACTTCGGATTCTTTTCAAAGGAATTCGCTGTATTGCTCGAGTCATTGGGATTTCAAGTTTCCATGCCGACTCTGAACATCATTCTTCCTGTCGGTATATCGTTCTATACGTTTCAGACGTTGGCCTACACCATCGATGTCTATCGGGGTAAAACCAAACCCACGAAAAATTTGCTGGATTTCTCGGTTTACGTATCGTTCTTTCCCCAATTGGTTGCCGGCCCCATCGAGCGTTCCAAAGATCTGTTACCGCAAATAGTAAACCCTCGAAAATTTACAAAAGGGAATTTTTCCGAAGGTCTTTATCACATACTGATCGGCATGTTCAAAAAAGTTGTGATCGCCGACAATATGGCCCCGATTGTCAACCAGGTTTTCGCCACACCGGTCAGCGATTTGAATGGATCAGAAATCCTGATTGGCGTATATGCATTCGCATTCCAGATCTATGGCGATTTCTCCGGCTATTCATCTATTGCCCAAGGTATAGCGAAATGGCTGGGAATCAATCTATCGTGGAACTTCCGCATGCCCTATTTCTCCAGGACGCCAAGCGAATTCTGGCGACGTTGGCATATCACCCTATCCTCCTGGTTAAGAGACTATCTCTATATAACCTTGGGTGGCAATCGTCATGGTGTCTTCAACACATTCAGAAATCTTGTATTGACAATGTTTCTGGGGGGCTTGTGGCATGGGGCCAACTGGACTTTCGCTGTGTGGGGGCTAGCGCACGGCTTCATTTTGGTTGTTTATCACGCATTGGAAGGCATGACCAAAAAAATTCTAATTCCAGGCCTTGTTGGCAGGGTTATCGGTGCAATCATATTCTTCCACTTGGTATGCATTACATGGCTGCTGTTCCGCGCTGAAAATCTGACCCAGGCGGTATCCATGTTCGCTCAACTGTTCCACAGCTTTTCCATGACCGATTTTTCTCTCTATTCACTTGGAATGCTGTGCTTTTTCGCACTGCCAATTGTGATTTTGGAACTGGTTATCGAACGTTCCGGTGATATGCTTTATGTGTTGCGCACCCACTGGCTGGTGCAGGCGTTAATCTATAGCTACTTCATCTTTATGCTGATAATATTCCCGCCGCTTACGCCCCAGGTATTTATCTATTTTCAATTCTAGGGCCTGTTAACACTAATCCAATACGCCCCGAAGGAAGTACCCTTGGGGTGCGCCCTGCTGGGTCTGTTTTTGTGCCCAGCAAGGCAAAATGAGCGTGGTGTAGGCCAGCTACATGAGCGAATGATAACGCCGGTGGGTGCAAAAACAGACCCAGCCCTTCGGATTGTGCCTGCCTGCAGGCTAAGTTGACCACTTCTTCCCAATCCTCCCCCGGTTGAGTGCCAGCCATTGCAGGGCAATGATAATACTGGTCGAATTGGCACGTCCGGCATAGAGTTCGGCAATAGCCTCTTCGGTATCCATAACCACCACGCGGATATCCTCCCCCTCATGGTCGAGACCATGCACACCCTCCGCGTTGGTTGCGTCGACTTCACCGCAATAGAGTGAAATGCGATCCACGGATATGCCCGGGCTGACCATGAATTCACAGATATGCTCGATACGGCCGATATCGCAATTGGCCTCCTCCAGCGCTTCTCGCCTGGCCACCGACTCATCGCTCTCACCTTCCGGGATAAAGCCTCCCACCGTTTCCAGGACCCAGGGCACGCTCTCTCTACCCATCGCGCCGATTCTGAACTGTTCAACGAGCACCACCTGATCCAGGTTCGGATCATAGAGCAGCACCGAGACCGCACGCAGATGTTCGAGCCGTTCACGTATCAGGGTTTCACTCTTTCCCCCCAGATAGAGATCGTGCTGCAAACGATAGCGGTTAACTTTGAGAAATCCCCGATAGACCGGGTCAGACTCGATCAGTTCATATTGGTATTGCATCGAATATCTACTCTTCATCATGGATTGTCTTGTGTAACTGCCAGGTTTGGATTGTATCAGCAATCTACAAAGACAATCCCTTTCAGCAGCCACTCGGCGGCTTCTGAATGATCAATGGTGTGAACGGCAAATACCTAAAGCGTAAATAGATAAAAAAATATACCAATGTATGCAATGGAGCAGTGCAATACCTTATGATTTCTATGTTGATTCAGAAGAGTGCCTGGTCGATAAATCAAAACTCAACACAACTACAACGCTTAATTCGATTAATTAAGTATCATATCAATCGGAGAAGCAACATGAGCGAGGTTCAACATTTCACCCATGCACCCGAAACGCTGAAACAGGAGTACGTGAAGTTTTTGGATAAGACTGCTATCGAGATGGGACGCACCGACAGCCCCACCGACCGGGTGGACTGGAGTGCCGTCAATGACAAGATGGTCGAGTGGTGGAAGGAGAAGGGTTACGATTTTCCTTAATTAGTGCACCGTACAGACCATACAGGGATCGAATGACCTGACGATATGCTGCACCGATACCGGCTCCTTCTCCCCCGGTCTGAGTGGTGCGTTCACCAGTGCGAGTTCCAGGGCGCCTGGCTGGCCCTGATTGTCACGGGGTGAGAAGTTCCAGGTCGTGGGGGCGATGATCTGGTAGTTGAGGATGCGGCCGTTTCTAATCTTGATCCAATGCCCCAGACTGCCACGGGCCGCCTCTACCAGGCCGAATCCCTGGGCCTCCTGTGGACTGATTTTGTGATTACAGAACGCCTCGCCCGGTTTGATTTCTCTGACCCAGGTTTCCATAAGCATCACCACCCTGGCAATCTCCAGCAGACGCGCGATGACCCGGTTGCGTACATTTCCGCCGTTCTCTGCCACCAACTCTCTGACCAGGGAATGCCCGTCCACCTGCTGTCGCGCCAGGGCACCAACCTCGACCACCCGACCATCCAGTCTTGGCGCCTTGCACCAGCTGTAGGCCTGTGCCACATCCGCATCGGACAGGGTTATGCCGTCGAAAGGGTGTCTTGGGCTCTTCTGGTGCACCATCCAGCTGTGACTGACATCTTCGGTGATGAGCGCACTATCCAAGGTTAATTCTGTCTCATCCCAGAGACCTTGACTGAATGCGGGCTCCCCCTGCCGCCGGTAGACGCCATAGCTCATAAAGCGGTCATTACCACGACCCAGAAGATGGAGGTCGAGAGCCATAGACACTTCGAGAAAACGTCTGAAATCACTGCTTTCGGGAGCACGGGCATCGATCCACGCCTCGAGCGCGGCGATGGAATTGAGACCTGCGATATTCTCCAGGGTGTCGCCATAGAGCGTGGTTTCGAGAAAGCGTCGAAAGCCAAAAAGGATCGCCTGCAGCCGTGCCCGCTCCTGCATCTCGATGGCCCTGGTGGTACCTCCCGGTTGTATGGCCAGGCTGTGCGGCCACTTACCCGCCATCAATCCCATCAGGTGCATGAACTGCGCCCGGGCCGGTAGCATCTCCCTTGCGGCAGTGCCGCTCTGCGCCCTGAAACGCGACTCGATCATGGCATACCAGGGCTCGTCACGATAGGTCTCGCGGGCGAAATCGGGCATGAAGAAGAGGTAGAAATGGGTCAGATGATCGGCCACGTTCTCATTGGCCAGGATCAGGTTGACGGCCAGCTCACCGTTCGGCGGTGGTTTCACCCCCTGCAGAGCGGCCAGCGCCTGGGCCGCCGCAATCGATTGGGAGACGGAGCAGATACCGCAGATCCTCGGCGTATAGACCAAGGCATCCCCCGGCTCCTTGCCCTGGAGCATCTGCTCAAAACCGCGAAACAGAGATGATGAGACCTGGGCCGATCTCACCCTGTCCTGTTCAATCTCCAGCTCGACTTCCAGATCGCCCTCAACCCGGTTGAACGGCCCTACGATACGACGGCTCACGACTTGCCACCCGGTCGCCGCCGGGGCGGTACCCGGATATGATCCGCCACGGCATTCTCTTTCAGGCGTGTGGGTGTCGCCGCCTTGGCCAGGGATGCCAGCGCCACGAACCAGGCCTTGGGCATATCGGTGGGCAGACCCACAGGGATTCCGGCAATCTTCGGCGTCTCGGTAAAGGGGTGACCCGGTTCCTCGAAGCCAGGCGCGGTGCAGTTGATGCAGGCGTAGCCGCCACGCAGGCAGGAGCCTTCCCCGTTCCAGAGCCGGGTATTGCAATCGGCATGGGCCTGGGTGCCAAGGCAACCCATGTGTTCCATCATGCATCCCAGGTCGGACGGCTTTTCCGCACTCGCCTTGTACTCGTAAAACTCGTTTCGGGGACAGCCATGATGGACCAGATGGTCGGCGTAATTGCGTGGTCTACCCCATTCGTCGAGGTGTTCCCGCTGTAGTTCACCGGAGGCGATCTGCAGAAAAGTCTCGGTCACCCAGTTGGGATGAACAGGGCAACCGGCGATATTGATCACCGGCAGGCCGTACTTTGCCGAAAAGTCCTTGCCCAGAAGCCCGCCGTTGATCGTTTCGTCATATTGCAGCCCGCAGGATTCACTGGGATTGCCACCAGCGGCTGTGATACCGCCGTAGGCGGCACAGCTTCCCACTGCAATGACATGACCGGCCACAGCGGCAAGCCGCTCCAGCCACTTCATCATCGGCTCTCCGGTACCGGCAAGACGGTGAAATCTGCCACTACCGTTGGGTCCGCAAACCACAGAGCCTTCGAGACAGAGCAGATCGAGACGTTGATCACCATGGATGATACTTTCCAACAGCTCGATGAACTCAGATCCCGATGCCTCACTGATGGAGGGATGCCAGAGGATATGAATACCGGCGCTCTCCAAGCTGGTGAACAGGTCGGGCCCCTCCGCACAGAGCAGAGAGAGCGTACAACCGCCGCAGCCGCCCGATTGCAGCCATAACAGATTCAGGGATTGCCGATCTTCATCAACCATCGGCTTCCACCCTCAACGGAAGGGTCAGGGTGAACCTGGCGCCACCATCGGCACTGTTTTCAGCCGACAGGTCACCCCCCATGTCCCGGGCCAGGCCGTAACTGATATAGAGTCCCAAACCTGTCCCCTTCCCCACCTCCTTGGTGGTGTAGAAGGGATCGAAGAGTTTATTTATGTCACCCTCGCCGATACCCGGTCCGCTGTCATGAATTCCAATCCGGACGTCCTTGTCGTCTCTATCGCAGCTTATGGTGATCAACTTTTTTGTCTGACCTTCCATTACATCGATGGCATTCTGAATCAGATTGATCAGGATCTGATGCACTTGGCCCTGGCGCCCCCTGATCACACAGCTGTCAGGCAGTTCATAGCGCACCTCCGGTTTCTCTCTTGAGGCCTTGATTACCCACTCGGTTGCTGTCAACACAACCTGCCTAAGCTCGAAGGGTTCCGGTTGTTCTTTCTGTATACCTGAGTAGCGACGCAGATCGAGCACGATATTACTGATGCGCTCGGCACCCTCCATGGTCCCTGCGATCAACGGCCCCATATCGGATTCGATCTTGTCTATACGATATTTCTCTCTCAGCTCCTCATGCAGACCAGGATCGAGATGTTCACTTACGTCCGCTATGTAGTTGTTGATACGTTCGCCATAACGCTTCAGGGCATGCATATTGCCGAAGACCACACTGATGGGGTTATTCAGCTCGTGTGCAACCCCGGCCACCAAGCGGCCAAGAGAGGCCATCTTCTCGGAGTGCACCAGGTGTTCCTGGGTCTGTTTCAGATCGATATGAGCCTTGTTCAGAGCCTCATAGGCACGACGTAGATCACCTACCGGCCGGCCGATCAGCACCATACCCAAGAGTTTTCCCTTGATGTCGTAACGGGAGGAGCAGTTCATCGCCAACGGCATGAACCCACCTCCCTGGGTAAGCAGATTGACCTCGCAATCGACAACGTCATCATTGCCCAGTTTTTCCGAAAACTGTTCAACCATAGGCTGCGACTCTAGGCCGAACAGTTCATTGAACGGACAATTCAACAGTTCCCTCTCCAGCCGCCCGGTAAGGTCTTCCAGCGCCTGATTCACTTGTAAAATCCGGCCGCCGGTATCGCAGACAATCAATACCTCCCTCATCGATTCGAGTACGCTTCGAATGAACTGCTGCGCCTCTTCCAATTCGGCATTCTTCTGTTCCAACTCCACCTGGTAGTGAACCAGATCGGCATAAACCTTATCCATCTTCTGGATAACATCGATCCATGCACTCTCGGTTGTCTCATTCAACTGCAACGATTCATCCATGGCGACCTTATCTATCAGGCTGTTTTTGAGGCGTGTTTTGGTTTCAACCATGACTACTCCCTGTATAGTGAGTCCGCAAATGAACGCTAATGGACGCTAATGGTTTTATGCTGTATTTATCCGGCTCCTGCGTTCCTCCGCGGGAAACCACAGTTTGTTCTGTTGTTTCGCTGAAATTCGCATTACCCAACGGGAGCGTGGGAAGCTGAAGAATCGACATATCATCTAAACATTTGCGTTTATTAGCGTTCATTTGCGGACTGAATAAACGCATTCAACTACCTACGACGTCCTGGCTCTCGTGCAACTGCTCGATTTTTTCAAGCCCGTAACGTTCCAGTTTGCTGCGCAGTCCGACCCGGGACAAGCCCAGCTCTTTCGCGGCCTGGCTCTTGTTCCAACGATTGCGGATAAGGCACTCCTTGAGGATGCGCGCCTCCAGCGATTCGACCCGTTCCTTAAGTGTGCCATCCAGTCCGTTCATAACTTTCAAGTCGGCTTCGTCCTCTTCCGGCGCCGCCTGCAGCACCCGAGGCGAGAGCATGTCCGCACTCAGCAGTTCGCTATCGCTCATAACCAGCATATGCCGGATTTCGTTCTGCAACTCACGGACATTGCCTGGCCAATGGTAGGCCTGCATACAGGCCAAGGCCTCTTCTGTGAATCCCTTTACATGCTTACCCAACTGCCTCATCGAGACCTCCAGGATGGACTGGGCGATCAACGGGATGTCCATCCTGCGCTCACGCAGTGCGGGCAGATGTATGGTGACGGTGGCAAGTCGGTAATAGAGATCCTCGCGAAAACGCCCCTCACGCACCTCCTGTTCCAGATCCCGGTTGGTGGCGGCAATAATGCGAATATCCACCTGCCGTGTCTGGCTGCTGCCCAAGGGACGTATCTCACCCTCCTGCAAGACCCGCAACAGTTTTACCTGAAAGGCCGGCGAGACCTCGCCGATCTCATCGAGGAACACCGTACCGCCGTTGGCCCGTTCGAAGATTCCCGCACGGTCCTCCACTGCACCTGTGAAGGCACCCTTCTTATAGCCGAAGAGTTCGCTTTCCAATAACTCATCGGGAAGCGCCCCACAGTTCTCCACAACAAAAGGCTGATCCCAGCGTTGACTGTTGTAGTGCAACGCCCTTGCCGCCAGCTCCTTGCCGGTTCCCGATTCACCGGTGAGCAGTACCGAGACATCATATGGCGAGACCCTGCGGATCTTTTCACACACATGATTCATACCGCTCTCGGGGCTGCGCACGATCTGATCGTCACAACGGTAATCGTCCCGCAAACGCTTGCGTTTCTGGTCCATGGCGGACTGCAGGCGGCTTGGCGACATCTTCAATTCAACCGAGAGGATTTCATTCTTTCGCTGCAGTTCGAAGAGTTGGGCCGCATTCTTCAACAACAGGATCAGACTGTCAGGATGCCAGGGTTTGGTAACGAACTGGTAGATGCCTGCTTCGTTGACAGCACTGATGATATCTTCGGAGTCGGTATAACCTGAGATGATCATCCGAATCACCTCGGGCCACTGCTCCCGCACCTGTTTGAGAAACTCCACACCGGTGATCTCCGGCATCCGCTGGTCGCAAAGAATGATCTGCACCCAGTCGGTTTCGAGGATCTTTCTCGCCTCAGTGATATTCTCCGCCGTCTTCACATCAAACTCGTCTTCCAGAATGCGTTGCAGCGTCTCCAGGCTGCGCACCTCGTCATCCACGATCAGAACTGTGGGCAGCGTGCTCATGACACCCTCCTGACCGCCTTGGCCCAACGATGGTGGGCGAGGGTCAAGGGAGTACGTGACTTCGGCACTTTATAGACAAAGTTATAGCGAGCCACGTGATAACTCGGATCGAATCCGTAAAAGTTTCGTTTCATCTGTTCCAGTTCCTCCTCACGATAGCGGGTCAGTGGCTTAATCGCTTCATCGGCCTGCCTTCGCGCATTCTTATAATGTAGACGTTCGGTAAATGCCGGAGTGCGAATCATGCCGGTTGCCAGTTGGCGCACAGATGAAACGAAACCTGCACCCGGTTCATCGATTACCTTGTCGATCAGGTTTAACGCCTTTGCTTCATCGACTCCCATGGGCAAGCGACTCTCGACTATGTGTGCCGCATTCTTATCACCCGTATAGCGGGGTAAAAGATAGGTCCAATACTCTGAGCCGAAGAGATTGCCCATATCCTTATAATGAGGATTGAGCACCACCCCACGCCGAGCCCATACTTCATCGGCGGCCCTGGCTAGAAACACACCGCCGGCCCCAGCGTTACCCTGCAACGCGGCTACCGTAAGATGGCTCTCGGTTTGTATGATTTCACGGGCAAGATCGTCGATGGCATTGATATTCCGCCACGACTCGTCAGCCGCACTGGCGGCCGCCTCGATCAGATTAAGGTGCATGCCGTTGGACCAGTAATCCGGTCCACCCATCAATAGAATCGCCCTTGTATCCCGGCGCTTCGCATCACGGAAGGCCGACAAAAGCGCTTCGCATTGGGCGGTACCCATGGCACCGTTATAGAAGGGAAAATGTAGCAGTCCCACACCCTCAGCCTCTTCATAGCAGATCTCCCGGTAAGCGGACTCCGCATCGACCTCAATCTCCCGCAGGCCAGCGACTTCCTCTTTCAACAGACGGGTGGCGGGTAGTTTAAAGGGGTGCTCACCCTCTCTCTCCCGCAGATGCCCGATCCAGACTGCACCATCAACCGTGGCGCGGCAGATTGCCGCTCCGCAGCGGGCGACCGGTTCGCCGGGTTTACCCTTCAGGACCGTCTCCGGCCAGGCATCGTAGAGATAAAACTGCCGCTTATAGAGATCGTCCAAGACTCCTGGCATTCCATCGCCACTGCGTATCTTGCGTAACACCTCAGCGGTAGTGTCACGTTGCCAGTCGATGGCCCTGTCCGCCTGCTTGAGCAGGGGTTGCCATCCCCCCCGCTGTGCCGTGTCGACCTGCTTCTGGGGTCGGGGTTGATAGTTGCCTGACTGGAAACGCTGCACTGCCGAAACGACAGCCTCCACGGCCGCCTCAGTTACCTCATTGCGGTAGAGACTCCCTTTTGCCGCCTCACGCATCTCGAACTCGACACTGGCCCAGATATCGCCGGCATCCATTTCGCCGTTGGCCTGGAGTACCGTGACTCCCCAACGTCGCTCATCCTTGAGGATTGCCCAGTCGAGGGACGAGGGTCCCCGGTCGCCCTGGATGCCGGGATGGACTACAAAACAGACATGATTGCGCCATATCGCTTCGGGTATCGCCCGCTTCAGAAAGGGCGCAATGATCAGATCGGGCCGATGGAGATCGACCGCCTCGTACGCTACGGCATCGTTAATGTCGAACTCAACCGACACCTCATGCCCCATGGCCCGCAACTCCACGTGGAGCCGTTGACTGAGGCTGTTGAAGGCGTGGGTGAGAAACAGGATGCGCATGGTTATATCCGACTATTCATTGCCGCAACGTAATTGATAGATAGTGCTGCTTGTAATTTCTTTTATTAGTCCGCAAATGAACGCTAATAAACGCAAATTCATTGATGATATATTTGTGTTTGATTAGGTTCATTGGCGGTCTCATTCCCAAAACACCTACTGAGTACCCATCTGGTTCTATATTGATATTCCTGGTTTCCATGCTCATGCGTGAGAACCCATGCATTGTTCTAATGCTCTGCTTAGATATACATTCCCACGCAGGAGCGTGGGAACGTGAAATCCCGATCGGTGCGGCAAGCCGCACCCTACATCGTGCATTAAACATTTGCGTTTATTTGCGTTCATTAGCGGACTTTCTTACCCTTAACCATTCAACATTTATCGGTCTTAACAGATCCTCGGCAACTGCTCGCCGGAGAGCCAATCGACCACCCGGCTGCCGCCGAACGTCGTCTCCATCTGGACAAAGTGGTGTTCATCCTCAACCACCTCACCGATGATCCGGCTGTCACGCCCCAGGGGATCCTCCTGCATGACCGGCAACAACCGGTCAGCATCCTCGGCTGAACAGATACAGATCAGTTTGCCTTCATTGGCCACATAGAGGGGATCGAGCCCCAGCAATTCGCAGGCGGAAGTAACCGCCGCTTTCATGGGTATCTCCGCTTCCACCAGATGCATGCCGACCGCAGACTGCATGGCCAATTCGTTGAGCGTGGTGGCGAGACCGCCGCGGGTCGGATCCCGCAGGCAGTGGATATCCGGGACAGTCTCTACCATTTTTTGTACCAATCCGTGGAGTGCTGCCGAGTCGGATTCGATCGTAGTCTCGAACTCCAGATTCTCACGGCTCGACATGATCGCCACCCCATGATCACCGATGCTGCCGCTGACGATGATCTTGTCGCCGGGTTGGGCGCGATCTCCCGATATGTTGATACCCTCCGGTACCACGCCGATGCCGGTGGTGGTGATAAAGACGCCGTCACCCTTGCCCTTTTCCACCACCTTGGTATCGCCGGTGACCACCGGCACGCCAGCCTCGCCGGCAGCGCTTCCCATACTGGCGACGATCCGATCCAGGTCGGCCAGGGGAAAACCCTCTTCCAGGATAAAGCCTGCCGACAGATAGAGCGGCCGCGCACCGGACATGGCAACATCATTCAGCGTACCGTGTACCGCCAATGAACCGATATCGCCACCGGGGAAAAAGAGCGGTGAGATGACATGGCCATCCACGCTCATGACCATGCGTCCTGCAGAGACATCGAAGGCTGCCTGGTCGTTGCCTTGCCTCAGCAGCTCGTTATCGAAGTGTTTGAGAAACAGCTCTTCGATCAGCTGCGCCATGGCCCGACCGCCGCTGCCATGAGTCATATCGATCCTGGCACCGCGCGTGTCGAGGCGAAGGGGAAAGCGTTTTACCACAGCATTCATCGTTCCACTCCGTAGTAAGTCGGTATAAGTGCAGTCCGCAAATAGACGCTAATAAACGCAAATTCATTGGTGAGATATTTGTGTTCGTTACGGTTCATTGGCGATCTCATTCCAAAAAATCCCTATTGAGTACCCATATGGTTCAACATTGATTTTTCTGGTTCCCATGCTTTTGCGTGGGAACCAGAAACCCTGGGCGGTGCGGCAAGCCGCACCCTACATCGTTCATTAAACATTTGCGTTTATTTGCGTTCATTCGCGGACTGATAACGCATATTGGCGTCATCAACATCATGCGCTCTTCTTATTGGATTGACGGAATCGGCCGTAACTCCAATAGGCGGCGCAGGCACCCTCGGAGGAGACCATGCAGGAACCCATGGGGTTGTCCGGGGTACAGACCGTACCGAACAGTTTGCAGTCGGTGGGACGCTTGGCACCGCGCAGGATCGCCGGACATTCACAACCCTTGACATCCTTGGCCTGGGAGACGGGTATGGAGAAGCGCCGCTCAGCATCGAGCGAGGCATAGTCCTGTTTGATCTTCAGGGCGCTGTAGGGCACCTGACCCAATCCCCGCCACTCGAAGCTTCTGCGCAGCTCGAATGTCTCCGCCACCAGTTGTTGGGCCTTGCAGTTGCCCTCGCGACTGACCACTCTTGTGTATTCGTTCTCCACCACGTAACGTCCTTCGTTAAGCTGGCGGATCAGCATCAGGGCCGACTGCATGACATCCAGCGGTTCGAAGCCGGCGATCACCACCGGCCGCTGGAACTCCTGGGCGAAATACTCGTAGGGTCGGCTGCCGATGATGGAGCTGACATGGGAGGGCCCGAAGAAGCCGTGGATGGAGACCGATCCCAACTCCCGCACTTCGGGGGATTCGAGGATATTCTGGATGGCTGCGGGTGTCAGTACATGATTGCAGAACAGGCTGAAGTTGCCCAGACCCTCCGCCTTTGCCTGACGCAGCGCCACCGCGCTGGGAGGCGTGGTCGTCTCGAAGCCGATGGCGAAGAAGACCACCTCCCGGTCCGGATTCTCACGGGCGATTCTAAGTGCGTCCTGGGTGGAATAGACCATGCGCACATCACCCCCCGCCGCCTTGACCCGGATCAGGCTCTTACGCCCACTGGCCGGAACCCGCAGCAGATCGCCATAGGTACAGAGAATCACATCATGGGCCTCCACCAGATGGATGGCCTCATCGATACGACCGATCGGCAACACACAGACCGGACATCCCGGACCATGGACAAACCTCACATTGTCGGGCATCAGATCCTGCACACCATAACGAAAAATGGCATGGGTATGGCCGCCGCAAAACTCCATCAGATGATATTCGCGACCCCTGTCCGCTTCGTGGCGTATCGCATCGGCTAGCTGCCTGGCCAGTTTTTGCTGGCGGAATTCGTCAACATATTTCATGGCGTCACTCCCGCTTGAGCAAATAGCCGGAGGGTCTTCTCGGCCTCCTCTTCGCTCACCTTGTTGAGTGCATAACCCACATGGATCAGTACAAAGTCATCCACTGAGACATCTTCGACCAGCGCCAGAGAGACCTCTTTTTTCACCTCACCCAACAGCACGGTGGCGTTCTCGCCCAACTCGTCGATGGCGACCACTTTTGCGGGTATAGCCAAGCACATGTTCGGTCACTCCTCAGTCATTTTGTCATTGCAAATAAAGCGTAATGGATATTTTTTATCCTGCATCCTGCCGCAAATGAACGCGAATCACCGCAAATTTTCGCTAATTCTTGATCCTATTTACTGTCATTACGATGTTACTGCGTCTCGACGACACCCAGATAGTATTCGCGTTCATTAACGGTGATTCGCACCTATTTGCGGCTATTCATCTAAGCCGGCACCGCCGGATTCCCGACCTGCGCCATCTGCCGACTGGCGGCAATCCACTGATACCAGTTCTGCATCCCCTCGCCGGTGGTGGCGGATAACTGCAATACCTTAATCTTGGGGTTGATGCGTTTGGCATACTCGATACAGCGCTGCACGTCGAAATCGAGATAGGGCAGCAGATCGATCTTGTTCAACAACATCAGATCGGCGGCATGAAACATGTCGGGATATTTGATCGGCTTGTCCTCACCCTCGGTCACGGAGAGAATCGCCACCTTGTGCGCCTCACCCAGATCGAAAGCGGCCGGACAGACCAGGTTACCCACGTTCTCGATAAACAGCAGGCTCCCACGATCCGGTTTCAGCGTCTCCAGGGCATGGCCTACCATGTGACCATCCAGGTGGCACCCTTTACCGGTATTGATCTGTATTGCCTTCGCCCCGGTAGCGCGTATCCGCTCCGCATCATTGGCCGTCTGTTGATCACCCTCGATGACACTGATGGCGTACTCCGCCTGCAGATCGCCGATGGTACGGGCCAATAGGGTCGTCTTGCCCGATCCCGGACTTGAGACCAGATTGAGACTCAATATGCCGTGCTGCTGAAAGTAGTTCCGGTTGGCAGCGGCATACTGATTGTTCTTACTGAGTATATCCTGCTCGATCTGCACCATTCTCGACTGAGAGAGTCCCGGCGCATGGGCATGGGCCGGTCCCTGACCATAGTCATGGGTATGCCCCTGCCTTCCATTCTCGTCATGATGATGGTGGTGGTGATCATGATCGTGTTGATGATCCTGACCTTCGACCTGTATCTCACCTTCACCACAACCGCATACCGTACACATAACAAACACCTCGAATTTCAAGTTTTGAGTTACTCGACTTCCAGCTCCTTGATCCGCATCTCGTCACCGCCGGTCACCTGCAACTGATAACTGCCGCACTCGGGACAGGACTCATAGCGGGCCGCCACCTGGACTGGCTTACTGCACTGCATACACCAGGCCTCACCAGGCAGATGGATAATCTCCAGCTGTGCACTGTCGGCGAGAGTCCCTTTCATTACAGCGTCGAAACTGAAACGCATCGCCTCGGGCTCCACACCCGATAATGCACCGATCTCCAACCAGACCCGCTTGACCACACTGTATCCTTGCGTCACGGCTTGCTCCTCCAGCACATTCAGTACGCCCTCACACAGGGACATCTCATGCATCAGACGATCTCAAGTCGATAACCAACACAGGGATCGACTGCGTTGATGAAGAGGTCGGCATGCCGTTTCAATGCATCGATCTCCCTCGCAGGGAGAGTCAGCAGGCCTCTGGCGACAACCCCTCGCGGATGAAAATTCCACTCCGTGGGCGCCACTATCTGGTAACCGGCAACTACCCCCTTATCCAGTACGGCACGGTGTATCAACCGCCCGCGCGCCGCCTCCACCTGTCCCATGCCCTGATCCACTCCCAATCCAGGCTTTAGGGCACTGCTTTCAACGCAATCTTCAATCAACGCCTGAAGCTGCCCGTTCAGCTTTGCCGGTATGGAGGCCAACTCCATTAACCTGGCTACCAGGCGCGTCAACAGGCCAAATCCATACAATTTCGTAAGCTGTCGCAAAAGTGGATGAGAGGCCATTCTGGTCATTGGCGTGGTCTCGAAGACTGCGCCATTCCACTCGGGCGCAGCGATAAACTGATCGGCGTCTTCCTCGGCAAGACGCCGGCATATCGCCAGTGGATCGATAGCGGGTAGTGGATAGGAGCCAGCATCCGCCAGTTGTGCCGATTGCTCGTCCCTTATCCGCCGCAACAGTTTCGACGTGGCTGTCGTTGTCTGTTCGAGCCAATCATCGAAATCCTCGATAGTGGAGCATGCATACCAGTCGGCAGGCGCTTGCTCAAAAACCGAATCGGCAGCAGTTTTCGTTATCAGTTCAATAACGGCGGAGAATTTTTCTTGGTCCATCACCAGGCGTGGATACAGGGTGAACAGGTCGTTGTCATTGAAGCACGCATGCTTAGCCATCGGCAGTAGATTCGAGAGTGATGCGACCAAGGAACGGTCGACCGTTACATCGGCAAATTTGGACCAGTCAATGAGGATACGCCACAGATGCTCACGGGCGGTCTCCACAGCGACAAGCATCCCCTCGGCCAATTCGACCCGGGGATTCCCGTGTATACCCATCGCCTGACGGCATGCCTGTGCCGCGGCAGATGCCTGGGCGGTGGCGCAGACGCTGTAGAGCATGGGCAGCATACTGAGCAGCTCCTTAACCGATTTACCTTCGAACAAACGGGTTAACTGCAATGGACGGCTCGAGCGTATGGCTACCTTCTCTATTCGCTCCTGTCGGCGATAAAGCACAATTTGAATTTCACCCTCGACGTTCACGAATCCACATCCGGGTTCTGTTTCAGCCTTCCGCGCAGCAGATCGCGACGACTCAGCGGCTGTTGCAGGCGCAGGTTCGTCGTAGGCCTGTCCTCCTCTGAACCAGCCTCCACATCAACCGCTTGCTCATCAGGATCTCCCTTCCAGCTTCGCTCGATTTCGCTTTCACGTGTCGAGACTGTATCGCGATGCTCCGCACGCATGAGGGCATCCATTACCGACTCAGCCGTGGCCACTGCCGTGGCGTGGTCTGCAAACTCGAGTACTGGCGAAAAGAGTGAACACATCTGGTAACGGCCGATCTCCTCCTCTTCGCAAAGAATGAACTCGTAGGGACCTGATGGCATTTGGTAGAGCTGTTTATCGCCAACCTTCATCGCTTTCCAGCTATCCCCTTCCGGCGGCAACAACATCAGGTTCATGAACCAAGGTGTGATCAAGACACCCAGACAGAAACCGTTCCATTCACAAAATCCCACTGCCTCCACAGACAGGGCGGGATTGAGCAACGGCAGTCCATGCATTCGTTTCTGTTGAATCTGCCGAAACTGACTCTCCAGGCCCTGAATAAGATATTCGGGACAAATCACAATGCTTCCCTCACCACCATGAAGTCACTTTTGTTGCCGTCACAATTTGGACAGCTCCAGTGGCGCGGTAACTGAGAGAAGGGTGTCCCGGGTGGTATTTGCCAATACTCGTCGCCCTCGGCGGGGTCGTAGATATACCAACAGATCCTGCACTCCAACCGGCTGTCATCATGGAGCTTGTGGTCATTGCCGCCATAGGAGCCAGCAAAGAAAGCTTCGCTCACCGGTAGGCCTCCATGATCTCACTCAAACGCCGGGCACTCTCCTGAATGTCCTCGTTGGCGGCTGCGGCGACTGCCGGAACAGCACCGATCTCCAATGTGTTGAGAATGTTTTTATCCTGAGAGTTGAAATATTGCACCCACCAGACGTTTTGCACTGCAGTGCTGGTGATGCGGCAGTTGCCATAACCTCGAGAGAGTATGGTAAGCGGCCCCTCGCCCAAGCGCTCAATCAGGAATGCCAGATCCTGTTCTGTCTGTGGTAACAAGGTGAGATTGATGACATGACTCTCCCTACCGGGCCGATACTCAGCGACTTTGTCGTTGATCTCCACCAACAGTGGAGGCGCATTCAATACTCCCTCGGGTATCGACTTGAGTTCGCTAGCGACGCGATGCGCCGCCTGACTGAAGACGTGGCGTCGACACAACCTGGGCACCTGTGCCACCTCGATCGTGTCTGCGGTCGTTTCTTCCTGTTGATTGAAATACCTGATGCGCCAGATACCCGCCATGACCGATTCCTGTATTCTGGCGCTTGTATCAGCATTCCGGTAAACCATGCTCACTTCACCCTCACCGAGAACCTGGTCGACCAGGCTGCGGTTCTCCCTGTCCAGGTGCGTGATATCGACAATCTCGGGTTTGATATCCCTCACTCCTGCCTGATGTTGCAATACCTGATCCAGTTTGGTTAATGCCGACATGCCGCTGTCGAGACTCTGCACCTGATCCGGTTGCGGAACCTCCGGCATGGTGAAGGTAGACATTTCATCGGGGAGTTGCAGGATGTCGAGTGACGCCCCATCCTCTTCCGCTGGCTGCGAACCCGGACCGGAGACACTTATGGGTATGTCGATTTCATTCATAGGGGGTGTCACTCCGTTTAATGGCAGTGCCCAGTAGCACTTACGACAGGAATCCTGAAACCCGGCGTGGTGGAGGGTTGGGTATTCAGGAGACGTTCGATCTCAGTGAGGTAGACATCCCAATCCTGCATCCGGGAGATCGATCCGACATAAACGCCATCACGCAGCATTACCAATGCAGGCCAGTTATCGAATGGAAAGCGCGCATGCAACTGATGCTCGCTGTCACGCTCGACTATGGCCACCTGAAAGCGGTCACCGAACGCCTCCATCAGCAATGGCAGCACCACTGCCACATCATTGCTTTCGGGAAACTGTGCCGGGTTTTCTGTGAAGAAGAGCAGACACTGTTTATGCGCGCGAACATAATCCTCAAGGGAATGCTCATTGACCGTGGCAATACCTTTTTGCTCGATGAGGTCACTGATCAGTGATAATGACATAGATCTCTCCTGCGATTAATCCAGCCGAATGATGTTCCGGCCGTAGCGGTTCACGATTCACCAGATCACCAAGCAGATGACCAATCCCAGTCTCACCCATCCCTTCACATTTGGCATAACCCGGAAGTATGGAGATGACCCGCATCGGTATACCGGTACACATCACAGATCACCCTTGTTACGGTATTTATCGAGATGCGCATCCACATCCACACGAATGGCATCCCGCTCAAGGGAAACCGGACGATAGGCCAGATCAAATTGCGGTGATGCCAGAACCCTTGCATCACCGATCCGGCAGGCATGCCGTGCCGAGGGCCGCTCGTTCTCATAGCGCCGCATATCGGAAATCGCACCTTGTAATCCTGTGTCCGGTGATAATGGCGATTCACGGCGTAGGGCCTCAACGCCAAATCCCTGCAGATAGTCCAGAACCATTGCGATCGCCACTTCTATCTGAGCCCGTACAGGCTCCCGCAAACTGCCACCGTAGTCTTCCAGCTCGACAGGCTGTACGCCCACAAGCAGAAGATGTCGGGGGTAATCGCCCAGCATCTCCGCCATGGCGAGCACCTCTTGAAACCCGGTTTGATGCAGGCTGACCTTTTTGGCGCCCATAAATTTGGGTACTTCACCGTCCTCCACCCGTTTGAGGCTGCCGCCAGGCAGACCGTAGTCCACCGCATCGAAAACCACCAGTATCTCCGCCTCGCGGATGTGTTGAACCAGGTAAATGCCTTGGGTACCTCCATCCAGGAGACGAACATTGTCGGGAAATCGGTACTGACGCTGAAGTGATTCCAATGCACGAACCCCGAAACCCTCATCGGCCCAGAGCAGGTTTCCGATACCGAGGATCAGCACATTGGGCAGATTTGACATTTCAGGCTCCAACAGGAATCAGTGAATTCACTATCTGCAAACCGCGCGCCAAACACATCCGCATGGATTACCTATTGTTTTCGTTGAGTTTTTACCGGGTGCTGAGGTAATATTGCCAACAATAATGGATATTTGCTTATCAGTTTAGATGATTTTTGAAATATAACTATCCAGTCTCTGGAGGCAACGTACCAGAGGTGGTATATATTTACATAATTAAAAGAGGGCTATCTGCCAATCCGCCCCTCGATAGGAAAGCAGCTTTACACATCACACAGACCCGATCGATGTATAAAGTTTGACAGCATAAGATCGATAACCCCGGACAATTGAAGAATTTCACGGCAAAGTCAGGTGATTTCTATCGGAATGTCCCATAATTCGATTGGGTTGTAGCTGCCTTTGACTCAGATTGCGGAGGGAGCATAGGCTAACAGGCCCCCGCATCATAAATTATGCAATAGAGAGAATAATATGCCGATCGTTACGTGGAGCGAAGAATTCAGTGTCAACGTCAGGATAATAGACGACCAACATCAAGAAATGCTTGAAGTCGTTAACAACCTTCACACGGCAGTGGAAGAGTGTGCCGACAAAGAGATACTGCAAAAACTGCTGGTTGAGTTGTATGAACACACGCGTACTCACTTCTCCACTGAAGATGAGTTGATGAAAAAACATAACTATCCAGGGTACGAACAGCATCTACACGAGCACCATGTATTATTGCAGCATCTTAATAATTTAGTTGCGGGTGTCACGGGAGGAAAAAGCCCGACCTTTTGCTCTGATTATGATGTCTCATCCGATTGGGTGCTTATCCACATATTCAAAAGTGATAAAGACCTCGGCGCCTTTCTCAATACACAAGGGGTCTACTGAAAATTCGAACGAAAGGGTCACACGACAAGAGAGTCGCTTGTTGCAATCCGGGATATCAATCTGGAATCATTAAACGTATTCTTAATTTCAGCGTTCTTGAATTTCGATCCGGGATCGAGCACAAAGTAAAAAGGCGGGAGAGCAATGCTCTCCCGCCCCATCTTCTACGCAAGACCGAAGTTATCGTACTTTCACATACAGATTGATTTCAAAACCAAATCGCATGTTTTGATACATCGGTTTTGACCATTTATGCATCGTGGTTCTCACTCCTATCTGTTTTTCAGGTTTATGGAAGTGTCGCCCTGAATATCACCAGAGACAACAATCATCGACTATCAAGATACATACCAACAAAACATCCGGGACATCCAACCGTAATTTCTACAATGAATTACCTATAAATGCTAAAAAAACCGATACATATATCTGTCGATATGGCCATTTCCATAGAAATCAACAGAGCAACACCGCCTTAGATGTGCAGTTTCTGAACAGAAACGCGTGAAAACTGTACACACATGGAACCACTATCGCTCAATCAGCAGTTAAGGTGTATCCAACTGAAATGGGATTAATGCTGACATGCCCAATTATTATTACTGGCTTGACGAACGCATACCCGCAGGCGGCTCCATGTGTCTCGGCACCCCCTTGATATCAAGAGAGAGTATCCAATCCACCAGCCTGACACCATCTTCCTGTTTCAAGGCGACATTCGGTGGCATGTATTGCATGTTGACGTTTTGCCATACCTTTTGATTCCCCTGGGTGCCCTGCAATACTGACTCCAGCAATCTGTCCTTACTGCCTGGTCGATCTTGATAGTGGGCAGCCACCTCTCTAAATGATGGAGCGAGAGGAATAACACGCAACTCTTTGACCGGATCTATTCGATGACAGATCGTACAGCCGCTCACGGTGGAGAGTGTGAGCATTCTGTCGTGATGCATAAGCCTCTCCGCCACTTCCGGATTGATATCCAGTTTCAGTATCCAGTGGACAAGCGAGGATGCATCTTCCCGCGTGACATTTACATTCGGCGGCATGAACCGCATCCCGATCTTACCTTCCCATACCTGATCCTGATAGACCGTGCCATGTAACACACGATCCAGCAAACGGCTGAATGCTTCCTTGTCATCCCTGTAACGTAACGCAATCTTCTGATAACTGGGGGCGAGCGGCAGATCACCGTTGTTGGATTCGGGCGCTATCTTATGGCAGATAAAGCAACCGGAAGCATTGGCCAGGGCCAACATTTGCTGATCCTCTGCATGCGCCGGGGAAACCAGAAAAAACACTACTGCCGCGAATAGAGTGGTTAAAGAGAACTTCAACCTAGCCATTGTTCGAATCTCCCCTGGTTGGTATGACGCCGAAATTTATCGTATTTGAATGAGTGAAGTAATTGCAACATCTGTGCCTTTCCCCTCTGGCTATCGTCATACAAGGCATCGGCTGAACGTCCAACATCGACAACACCTCTCCACCTCCGAGTGTAGCAACCAGGACTGTTCAAAAAGTGCCGACAATGCTCAATATATGAACACCTCCATCATCCCTGCTGAAATAACCATTGAATGCCAGTGACATGCGCGTTGTCGGGGAAAATGGCACGGAGCATGCTTTTCATCTATACAACAAGAAACAGGATTCCAATCAACAGCGAGTGCCATGAAGTGCGACACGACAACACACCTTATGCCCTATTTTTACAATGGCTACTGTTATTCGGGATATTGTCGTTCATCGGTTGGCTGTCTTGGGATCAGTGCCTGCTGCAATCCGCTTTGCTGTCCGATCCCAGCCATATCACACTTGTCATCCTTTTGCTCTTTGTACTGGCCACTTGTCATTGCGCCGTAAGAACACTGTTTTTGTCGCATGAACAGAGTGCACTTGACACAATCATTCAGTTCACAACTGCGAATCCGCCCGGCCCGGGTAGCAATCGTTGGTGGATCGAAAACCAGCTACCTGTAAAAGACTCCCTCTCCGGTCAGTTTATTACCGGAATAGCGGCAATGCGCGGTTCGTTCCAAACACATCAACCAAACCGGGATACCAACCTGCTGGCACAGGTGATGGCAGAGCGAATGAGAGGTCAGCACGAGGTGGGCTGGTTCATCTGCGGACTACTCGTGAAACTTGGTCTGCTCGGCACTGTGATCGGGTTTGTAATGATGCTGGCCCCGGTAGCTGAACTGGAATCATTTGACTTATCGGACATACAGGGTCTTCTGCAACGGATGACAACCGGCATGGGGGTGGCTCTGAACACCACCCTGATGGGACTCAGCTGCAGCATGTTGCTCGGGATGCAGTACCTGATGCTGGATCGTGCCGCCGATCGCCTGGTGGCAGAGGCGGTAGAGTTCAGCGAAACCCGCTTACTCGAATTGGCGTACAGGGAGTGTTGATTCAGTGGCGATGTTTCGCAACAGCCGCCAGTTCGATGCGGATCCTTTCACCGACTTGCTGTTCAACGCGCTGCTTGCATTCACCTTTCTTTTTCTTGTCGCCCTGATGTTTTTAAATCCGCCGGCAAAGTCCGGCACCATCAATCCCAAGGCCGACTTCCTGATCTCGGTAACCTGGACCGATAACAGTCCCGATGATATCGACACCTGGGTTGAGGGGCCAAACGGCGACCTGGTCTGGTTCAAGAATCCACAGGCAAGTCTTATGCATCTGGATAGAGACGACCGTGGTATGGCCAATGATACGTTAGTGATTGACGGAAAAACGGTATTAAATCCCCTCAACCAAGAGATAGTGAGTATACGCGGCCGGCCACCTGGAGAGTACGTAATCAACATTCACTACTACAACAGCAAATCACTGCAGCCTGTTCCGGTAACCGTCTATCTTGCAGAAGTCAATCCCGCATTGAAAGTGCTGCACTATGCAACCCTCATACTTGAACGGGTTGGCGAAGAGAAGACAGCAATACGCTTCACCATCGGCACAGACGGCCAGGTCAGTAACATCAACACCCTTGAAAAGTCAATTGTCCAGGTAGGTAAGATATGAGTGAATCGGTACTACTGTTACTGTTTGCTTACGTTGTTTTGGCGGCGTTGGTGGCCGCGGCACTGATAGCAAGCAGTTTCCCCACCCTGATCAGACTATTTATGGTTGTAGTAACAACGGCACTCTACTTCATCACTTATCAGGGATGGCATTCAGTGCAGGGCTGGCCTGCGATGATTGAGGTACCTGAACGGTTTCTGCTGCACGCATCGGTGGTGGATGAGCCCGATAAGACGACAGGATCACCCGGAACCATCACCATTTGGGCCACCGACCTGAGCAGTGGTGAGCCGGCGGATGATCCGCGCGCATACAGGCTGGAATACAGCAAGGAACTTCACACCGACCTGGAAGAGGCGCTACGCAATATGCGCAACGGCATTATACAGCTTGGCAGAAGAGCCGCCGTCACCAGGAAACCGGGACAACCACTCGACTTCACACGTATGGGTGAACGGCGGGAGAAGATTGAGATCTACTCCCTTCCCGATCCGGCGCTACCTGAAAAATGAGAAGCATCACACTCCTCGGCCTGTTAGCCCTGATACTTCAATCCTGCTCGAACGATTCGATGGACAGTGCAAGCTATTTTCCATTGCGGGAGGGATTGCAATGGGACTATCTCGTCACCACCAGCGTCGGAGATACAATCCAACATTCCGGTTTTTCTATCCGGATGGGAGAACAAGTGTCGATTAACGGTCTAGCCCATGCAGTACGCATAACCAGCGACGGCACACGCTACTATATCGCCGAGAACAGCGGCGGTATCTATCGAAACGCGAAGCGTACCCTGATCGAGAGCAAACCCACTGTCGATAACTCGCCCCACTGGGTACTCAAATACCCGCTCCGGAATGGCACTCAATGGAGCAATCCCACATACCCATTCGTACTGCGTCGCATCTATCCCTATGAAGAGCGCCTGACCCGTGGGATGAATCTCAAGATGTCCTTCCAGATCGTGGCCGAGGATGAAACCGTGATTGTGCCTGCCGGTCGTTTCGACAGCTGTATCCGGGTCGAAGGCGAGGCAAATCTCACCCTTTACGCGGATGCCCGCAGCGGTTACGAGGAGATATTGATCAACACAACCGAATGGTACGCCCCCGGTGTAGGCCTGGTGAAGTTGTTACGGGAAGAGCCCCTGGCAAACGATGTGTTTGCCGGTGGCAAGGTGGTCTATGAACTGAAATCCCGGCAGCGCTGAATCAGGGTTGCTGTAAAATTGTGATTGCAGCATTTGCCGTCATCACCTCCGGCATTAAAGCTAAAAGATGGGTACCAGCTTGTGCCCCTGCGTCTGCCAGCCGATGAGCGAGATGAAACCATCCCCCACCACCTCCATTTCCGGCAGAATCGTTGCGTTGTCCACCTTGAATACACGGTTGGCGATGGCACAGACCTCCATGCGCACCCCTTCTGCCTTCAGGGCCTTGGCGGTGGCCGCAATGGAATCAAGCTCCTTGGTATACTCCATGGCCAGGACGTCGTCAGGTTCGGTTGAGAGATAGCGCACTGTTTCACCGATGAAGACCAGTACCATGTTGGGTTTTACGCCCTGGTTCACCAGACCTGCGTGGGTGCCGCGGATGATGTCGAGATAGAATGCGGTCTTGCGAGGATTGGTGAAGTCGATGAGAAAAACACTGCGGGTCTCCTTCACGCCGTTCAGTGCCGCCGCGTCGTTGATCGTATCCGCTGCATTGGCTGAGCCCATGCTGAACATTAGCAGACCCAACAGTAATCCTCTCCACCCTCTTGTTTGTACCGACTTGTCTATCATCATTTGCACCATTAGTTTGATCAAATTGAACCAGGGCCTGTTAACACTAATCCAACTGCAGGGCCTGCAACTCATACAGCAGTATTTCATCGTCCCACTCTCTCTCACCGACTACCCGGCGGATAATTTCACCTCTGCGATTCAGCACGAAGGTGGTTGGCAATCCCCTAACCTGCCAGCGTTGACTGGTCCGTCCCCGATGATCCAGCAGTACTGGAAAATCGATCGGGAAATCAATCAGGAAATCCCTGATAGCCTCTGCATCATCTCCCAGATTTATTGCCAGCATAGCTATGCCTTTAGGCTGCAATTCTCTCCAGGCCCGGTTCATCGACGGCAGTTCACGACGGCAGGGCACACACCAACTGGCCCAGAAATTGACTATCGCAACCCTGCCCCTGTAATCCCCAAGCAGGTGATTGCCCCCTTCCAGATCCTGCAGGTTGAAGGAAGGCGCAGGGAGCGGTCTGACTTCGGGAAGCAGTCCCTGATCGGCCGATGAAGTCCACGAAATCGACATGGATAATGCAAAAAACAGGAACGACCAGGTTAAGCCGGTCAGACTGTGCCCGAGGAAGCCGAAAGGACTCGTAACCTGTACAGCTTGCCCACAGTCATCGACCGGCCAACCTATTTGGTCGAACCAAGAGAAAGAATAGAATGAATGTTCATTTCTGTCAAACATTTCACCCATTGTTTTCATGGCCTGGGAATTCGTCTCTGCCATCCTCAGCCATTAATCCTCGCACCAGATCGAGAATATGCTTTGGCGGCATACCATACGGCACCACCGCAGTGAGCTTTCCCTTGCCGTCAATCAGGTAGAGATTGGCCGAATGGTCGATGCTATAGCCGCCATCCTCTCTTTCGTGGCGTTGGTAATTGACACGATATTGCCGGGCCACTTTCGCCACATCGGCCTCGCTGCCGGTCAATCCGACCAGCCGTTCATTGAAATAGCGGACATAGTCATACAGCACTTCAGGCGTGTCCCGTCCTGGATCGAGGGAGACAAACAGCCCCTGCACGCGACCTGCCTGGTCATCCAGCTCATTGAGCACCGCAGCCAGATTCGCAAGCTCGGTGGGGCAGATATCGGGGCAATAGGTGTAGCCGAAAGAGAGCAACACCAGCTTGCCTTGGAGTTGACGAAGTTCAAATGGATTGTTGTTATGATCGGTGAGGCTGAATTCACCCCCCAGCTCCTCGGTGTCGGCCCAGGTCAGCGCGACCGAGAGGGCGCTGAATATCATCAGAAGCAATAGGCGTTTAGCTACAGCCACCATTCAGCGCACCTCTACCTCGGAACCGTGCACCCAACTGGGATCACCCTTGCCCACGTCCCCCACTGGCGCGGCAAAGGCATCGGCCACCAGGGTGTCCACATTGCCGCCGGTGAGGGATTGCATGAAGGCGACCAAATCCTTCTTCTCCTTGTCACTCAATCCCAACGGTCTGATCAGGGGATCGAGCAGCTCGTTCACAACTCCTCCCATGTCGTAAAATTCAACGACCTCGCGGAGGGTACTGAGGGAACCGTTGTGCATGTATGGTGCCGTGAGCGCCACGTTGCGCAGGCTGGGTGTCTTATACTTCCAGCGGTCGTTGGGATTTTGCGTCACTTCATAGAGACCCACGTCGGTGGGGGCCGGTTCACCCACCTGTTCGATGACCGAGCGATCGACCTGCAGGGTCACTCCGGGCGCCACCATTACCGGCTGCGTCTCCGACAGTATACCCATCGATTCCCGGTAGCCTATGCCGGTGTTGTGCAATTCATCGTCGCTAAAGAGTGCATGCTTGTCGCCTATGTGGTGGCAGGCCACGCACCCCCCCTTGCCGACAAAGAGATCAAAACCCCGTTGTGCCGACGAAGAGAGCATGCGTTTATCGCCGCCGTAATACCAGCGATCGAAAGGTGAGCCGCCAGAGACGAGGGTGCGTTCATAACTGGCGATGGCCATACCGACAGTCTCCATACTCACACCTCTACCATCGAAAGCGGCCTCGAAGCTGCCGTCGTAGTCATCGATCCCGCGGATCTTCTGCAGCACATAGCCGACCGAGGGGTTGGCCATCTCGTTCCTGGCCAGCAACGGACCCCAGACCTGTTGTTCCAGAGTCTGCTCGCGCCCGTCGTGAAACAGCAGGGCCGCATAGGCCGAGTTGTAGATGGTGGGTGAGTTGCGCCTCACGCTACGCCCCTCTATACCGACCGCCATGGCCAGCTCGTTGCTGGTGAATCCCTGCTCCGGAACATGACACATGGCGCAAGAGAAAGTGTCGTTGAGCGATAGCCTGCGGTCATAAAAGAGCTTTCTGCCGAGTTCGATCTTTTCCCGGCTGATGGGATTATCTTCTGGCACCGGCACCGGTGGCAACCCGAGGGGGGGCTTCTCGATAAACGATATCAGGTCTGCCGCCTGACCCTTTCTCAACTCCAGGTCGAGAGATCGGGTGACATAGCTCTGCTGCTCGTAACCCTGCTTGTCATCCCCCGGTTTCGAGAGTTTTGAAGGCCCGGGGATAGTGACGGCAGTCTTGAGCATCCGACCTTGATTCCCTTCCTGCTGCAGCAGAGTCTTTACATCGTTGATGATCAGATCGTGATGGAGAAAATCGACACTGTAGATATTGCGTATACTCTTTTGCGGATCGATGAGGAAGACCCTCAGCACATGGCTGTAGCCCACGCTGGCCTTTCCGTTGCTGTCGACCTCCCGTTGAATCACCTGATTGTAGGATTGCAGTATGGGTTGCAGCTCCCGATGGGAGGCGGTTGTGATGAACTGCCACTCCCCGGTACTGCCTGCGTAGCGAAAATTATTGCCATAGAGTTTCATCACCGCCGGCGTGTCGACTTCGGGATCGAAACTCAGACTGATCAGCTTCAACCGGTCGGCCAACACCGCATCCCTTTTCATTGCCGACTTTATTTTATAGAAGACATGGGAAGAGAGCGGGCATCCGTTGACGTCGCTGCAAGTACTGTACATAAACGCCAACAGGACATAGCGGTCATTATAGAGATCGTAGAGACTCCTTTGCTTACCGTGGCTATTGAGCACCATGCCATTCGCCGCCTCACCCAGAGGTGGCAGTGAATAACTGCCGATCTCCGGCAGCGCGTAACCCAGTTCGCCATAGCCCGGCGCGGAATCGGATAACCCGCTGTCAGAACCGGCTGAAGCCGTCGATACCAGGATGGCGGCAAGCCAAAGAGAACGTAAAAGCATTTTTTGCATAGCTTCTCCCAGACATCGGCAACCCCGGCGGGCGACTGTCCGTCAGGGTTGCCTCCCTCCGGATGCCAGTTAGACAGCCGGAATTGCCTTTATCACTTGCTGATGGGTTCCAGACTGGCGACAGAGACCTCCTTATCCTCAGGCCTGACCGCCCCGTAGAGGGAGTAGGCACCGAAACGCATCTGGTGGGCGCGGCCCAGCTTCGCCTCCTTGAAATCGATGGCGAACTGCTCATTGAGCTTTTTGCCGTCCCACACATAGGCCTTGAAGAACTGCTCGTTGTCCTCGCCCTTCTTATCCCAGTTGGCCAGCAGCGAAGAGGTGTAATAGATACGGGTACTGTCCCAGCTGGAGGAGGCCATATTGACCTGGCGGCCGATCTTCTTCTCGTAGACCTGCTTGGGATTGTGTGGATCGGTCATGTCGAAGAGCCGGGTCTTGCCGTCCATGAAGGTGTTGACCCAGAGCCGGCTATCGTCGGAACTGATGGAGATATCCACCGGCAACGGCACCTTGGAAGGATCGCCGATATCGGCCACGGCCTTGGCCTGCCACTCGCCATTCTCATCCTCATAGATCAGATGCAGCTTGGAGGTGAGAGCCGTAGAGGTGATGCACCAATTGTGATTCGGTTGCCAGGCACAACGGATCTCCAGCGGCGCACCGGGTACGTCGAAGACTTTTTTCGGCTTCTTGCTGTGCAGGTCCCACAGCACCACGGTGTTACCGAAACGCTTCATGGCCTCCTTGTCCTGCAGCATCTTGCCGAAGTCCATCATGTAGTTGGACCAGCCTGTGAACGAGGAGGTGAGCATGATGTTGCGACGAGGCAATACGCGCACGTCGTAATTATAACCGTCGGCATACTTGCCGGTTTTCTCCGCGCCGCGCAGGTTCTGATCCGTGGGCATCCAGTGGGTTGCCACATACTCACCCTCGTTGGTGTACTCAACCAGGGCGGTGCGGCCACCGTGGTCTTTATTGTTGGAGAGACCGGTGATCATGATACGTCCCGGCAGGGCATAGGTGGTATGGGGACCGACCACACCGCCGCTCTTCTCCACAAAATCGGTAACGACCTTGTGCAGCTTGGGCTTGGCCGGATCGCTGTGGACGTCGAAGATGAAGAGTTTGTTGGTGTCGAGACCGCCAGCCCAGAGATAGTGCCGGTCATCGGTGAAGCCGGAGTGATGCGCCTCGTTGCGTCCGCCTACAGACAGGCTGTGGACCACCTTGCCGTAGCTGGATGACTTGGGATTGACGTCAATGGTAACCAGCTTGTCCTGACCGTCGCCCAATCCCTCGATACCGAGGGTCCAGACATAGACGAAATCCTCCTGGCCGACAATCTTGGCCATGTAGGGAGACTGGCAGGTCTCATCGGCCTGCAGCGGCAGGGTTGCACCGAATAGGGTGGTACCGAGAGCCAAGGCGGACACCAAGGCAAGTGATTTGGCGGGCTTTTTCTTGAATAGCCTCATGATTTCAACCTCCGTTGGTATTAATTTTTTACTGCTATCGTGCGTTACCTCAGCCCTCCTCCTGCAGTTGGCCTATCTTGACCTGCGCGCTGCTCTGCACAGTCCGGATATACTACTCGTTACGCTTGTTTGCCGATGATCCTTCGGCATGAAAACCGTCTTCACGCTCTCTGGTCCCGCTGCGGTACAGCAGTCAGTGAGGTACGCGGCTAAAATGAAAAATAGAATGAATATTCATTCTTGTCAAATTTTTTACTATGCTGGTTATAATTGCCGACAAAATAAACCTATAGGAACCCGCATGCCGCATCTGAAAAAAATCACCCCGGCCAACGCCCCTGTGGACTGCCGCATCCTGAGTACGGCCCTCGACCTCTTTGTCGAACGCGGCTTTCACAACGTCTCGATACACGACATCCAGAAACAGGCCAACGTCAGCATCGGCTCCATCTACAACCATTTCGGCGGCAAAGAGGGTGTCGCCAAGGCGCTCTTCTACCATCTGATCAGGGAGATGGAGGAGTTGGTGGAGGATGTCATCGCCGAGGATCTGAGTTTTCGGGAGAGCTGCAACCGCATCATCTACCTGCTCTTTGAATACACCGAAACAAAGCGCAATATCGTCTCCTATGTACTGCACGCCAAACACCACGAGTTTCTACCGGACGAGCCCCCGATCTGCAGCTCCACCCCCTTCAAGACGATGCGTAATATCGTGCAGAAGGGGATAGAGTCGGGTGAGATCCGGGAAGGCGACCCTTGGGTCGTCGCCTCCAACATCTTCGGCGGCGCCATCCGCTTGATCCATCTGCGTCTGGACGGCGTGCTTGATGAACCCCTGCCCAATCTGTACGACGAACTGATCGACTGTATGTGGCATGGCATGATGCCGAACTCGGTGAGCGAGATAGTGGCAATAAGACCTACGGGCTGTGCCTGAAAAATCGCCAATCGGATGAGAGTTAACAGGCCCTAACAGTGCGGCAGTTCATGATCGGAAATACCCGTCATTTTTCACTCAATTTGAAAGGGGCAGGAACGCCGGGGACGAGTTCCAATCCCGCCTCATGCCATCCGTCACTGCCTTCCGGATACCAATAGAGATTGCGATAGCCCAGGGCATCTGCCCGCTTGACGGCGTTCCAGGACATCCAGCAATCGACCACACAGTAGAAGACCAGCGGCCTATCCCTGTCACCCAGTGTGAGGCGTTCAAGATAGGCTTTCAGATAGGCATGCATGCGTGAATCGAGATGACCATATCCCACATTCGGCAGCCAGGTGCTTCCCGGTATATGCCATCTCTGCCTGCTCGGCAGCCAGGCGATACCGAACTCCTCCGTCTCCGGACGCAGGGTGACTGCCTGGACATCCAATAACAACGGATTCTGCTCGCGCATCAGTTCGACAAGCAACCCGGTATCCAGGCGTTTTCCGGCAGGCGGCATCTCGGGCAGTGGTGCGCGATAACGGGCAATGCGGTAACCCTCCGGTGAGAAGAGCGGACTATCGGCCGCAAGCGTGACGGTAGGCTGTAGCGAAAGAATGGCGCATAGGATTGTCTCGGCAAAGGTGCGCATTCTCATGCCGGGTCACTCTTGCACCACCCTGCCCCGGTCCAGCACCTTCGCCTCAATCTCCGGAAACAGATGGACGACCGAGCGTTGATACTCCTCGAGAAAGACAGCCAGTTCCTCGATCGAGGGGGGTGCGTCAGGTTGCAGTACCTCGGCCATGCTCATCCCCTGTTCCGCAGCCTTGTTCAGACGGGTTGTCAACCACTGCAGGTAATTTCGCGTCTGAGCGATTGCCCCGCTATCCGTGACCACACGCCCGTGCCCGGGTACCAGTAGCTTGAAATCGAGTTCGGCAATCGTATCAAGCGCCTGCAACCAATCTCCTACATCGGCATGGGGCGTGGTGGGTGTACGTCCATGGAAAACAACATCCGCCGCAAACAACACCCCAGTCGTCTGATCGAGAACCACCAGGTCGGCGTGGGAGTGGCCATCAACCTCGATCAATTCAAGACGGCGGCCTCCGATTTCTACAATACCCGGTTTAACGGTTTCGTTCGGTACCACGACCCGGGTACCGGCCATCCAGGCGCCCGCCAGACGGTACATACTGTCATTGAAGAGTTCACCCTGTTCGCGAATACCTTCGATCGTACCCGGCAGCGCAGCGATAGGGATATCCTCGAAGGCCTGATTACCGAGGATATGATCGGGGTGCAGGTGGGTATTGAAGAGCTTCAGTATCGGTCGATCGGTAAGCCTGCCAATGGCTGCGCGCAACTGTTCGCCATAGAACCGGGAGGGCCCGCTATCGATGACGACCACACCGTCGTCCGTTACGATAAAACCGATATTGACGATATTGCCCCCGTTGCTGAAATTGAAATGTTCGTTCTTACCCAACAGCACATAGGTACCGGGTGCAATCTCAATTGGTTTCAAGCCATATTCCTTTGCTCCCCATGCCGGAGTGAGGAAACACAAGCAGTATAGGATTATCGCAATACGGAGCGGCGACACTATTTTTCCGCCTCATTCATGCCAGTCAAAAACCTCGCTTTGACTGGATTACCGTTATTATCCGTACCCACTACGGTTACGGAATCACGCCTCGGCAGATCGAGCGTAAGAACGGGATTTTCAGAGACCGGTTCATGCAGGAAGAGACGGGAGAGTATCTCCCCATTTGCATCGTGAAATTCCAGATGGTCGATGTAGAATGCCGGTATACCCGGCACCAACCCGGTGTCCATGGGATGCATGACGCGCATTCGCAGGCGGGTGGAATCTTGATTTGACCAGAGTCTGCCGGCAACCTCTCCCATGCGGCTGGCCCAATCACTGTTTTCACTGCCGATACTGGGCAGGGTGCAACCACCGCCAGCCGCATCGACAATCCGTCCACCAACATGCCATCGACCGTCACCGGCAAGTGCCGCTGCCCGGACCGGCGTGGCCTGCTGCACCTTGATGCGAAAGCCGATAATGGGCTTGGCATGCAGCGGTTCCAATTCAAGCACTTTATGGATGGGATTGAGTTCCGCGAACACCACGATCTTCGAGACCTCACCCAGTGCCGATGCGTCCACCAAGACCGGTACATTCATCGAATCTTCCGCATCGACGGGTGCCAATACCTGAACCCTGTCATCAAACACCACCGAGGTGCCGCCCAACAGGGATCGGTGCATATCCTCCCACATCGGCGAGTTCAATGGGTCGGTTTGGCCCTGTTGCGCGTAGCTTGGATTTACAAGGCAGCACAGGAAGATGCAGGAAAGAAACAACCGTTGGTCGATCGACTTCACACTATGGCTCCTTTAGGATCCGACCGGTTCGATAATAATGCGACGCAACCAATGCTTATCGGACGGTTCGTATAACGCATCCGGATCGATGGGACGGAGATCACCCTCTTCCGGGGGAGCCTGGAGCACATTCAAATCGGTCTCTCTCAATTCCCCAACGAATCCATTCCGGTCGCGCTGAAATTTAAAGTAGAGACCGTTCCAGGCATTGATGCCGTATTCCTGGGGGGTCTTATGCAGAAACAACATGTCATATTCCAGGTCGGTCAGATCTTCATTGCCTATCTTGCGCTTGATTTCATAGGGATAAGGCAGATGGCAGATTAACTGGACGGGATGCGGGAGACATTTGAAAGGACGCATGGAGAGGAAGTGATTTTCAAACTGCGCCTCATCCCATTCGATGCGATAGCCATGATCATGTGCGCTATCCTGCAGTATTAACGTTCCAAGCGATATCAATTCCTGCTGCTGATTTTCAGCACGTATGCGATAGCGCTCATCGACAGCTTCCACCGCCCCTACTTCTGCGATCCCAGACAGTAGAATGATAACGAACCAGCTGCGCCAACCCCGTCTGTTAATCGCGCTGACTGATGCGCCCATCAGATTCAACCCTTACCAGCCTGGTTCGGCTTGGTAATTGATAGGTGGAGCGATACTGCGTAAATATCTTACTTAATGAACTACTCTGGCGTAGCTGGGACATTGCCTGTTCCACTGCTTCAGCCAAGGCACCGTTACCCTGTTTCACCGCAGCACCCAGGTCCCATCCGGAAGTACTCAACCCAGGCATCCGTATCGGCCCCACAGCATAATTGTCCGCCTGATCCCCCAGTGCGAACTCGATCTCACTGCGTGGACCGGCAACACCCGCAACCTCACCGTTTTTCAGGGCGGCAACCGCTTTACCGATATTCGAAAAGTGGACGACCTGATTGCGGATTTTGCCGTTGTAGGCTGACAGGAGATAGAAATCTGTCAGGGTATCCAACTCAACGCCCACCTTTTCGCGACTGAAATAGTCCAATGGATCGAGATTGGCCCCGACTCCTTTCTCAATCGCCACCACGACCTGCTCCCGGTAGTAGGGCGCAACGAAGATGACACGATCATTCTCTTCGGCAAACGCGGCATCATAAGGAACATGCAGCATGACATCGGCTACGCCTCCGCCCAGGTAATGCCCCTTCCAAACGTTGTTACGCAGGTCGTCTTCCATCGATTCGTCGGCACCCACCGCCCTGATTGCCGCCGCCACACCCAATGATTTGGCAAGTGCATGGGCGATGTCCGTATCTATTCCCACAATTCTGCCCCGTTCGTCACGATAGGAAAAAGGCGGGAAGTCGTTGTATACCGCAACCTCCAGAACGCCACGCTCTCTAATGCGATCCAGTGCAGTGGGTTCATCCTCGGCCATTGCCGGACTCGCCAGCATAAGAGAGGCAATTGCAGCCGCAAAGATTAAAATGTCTTTGATCCTATACATATCACTCTCTCACTGTTATGTTTCGATGACTACTCTTCAACAGGCAGGGTCACCAACCAGGCCCTGATCGACCAGAGCGCCTCCTGTGAAAGGATGCCCTCAAACTTCGGCATGTAGGTAATTCCGTTACGTACGGCACCGTTGCGGGCACGATACATAAACCACTCATCACCCTCATCTTCGGGTGGCAGCAAACGCAGATCAGGGGCGATGCCGCCGGAGACGGCACCCAGGCCATGACATCGCGCGCAGTTTTGATTGTAGGCGGAAGCCCCAGTCTGCACGGCATCCGCATTGTCTCTGTATGGATTAACCTCGAGCCAATCCTGACCCAATTGAGGCAGGTGTTTGGTATCAACGGCCTGAGGCGCCACATCGCCGTGCGCTAAAGCCTTACCCGTAATAATAGCCGATAATACTAGACCGAGTCCGACTTTAAATGATGTTGAGATATGCATGTGGAGATACTCCAGGTAATCAAACAGGAAACCGAAGGATGATCGTCATGCCCGATAACCATCCAGCAGATCTCTCTTTCGCTGTTTATCTGTCAGTGTCGGATTGTAAGTTGGTTGGTCAGAACTGCTGAGTGCAGATCAGGATCGGATATCAAACTCAATATCCGATCCTTCCACCCCGCTAATCAGACATCAGACAACTTGAAGACCCAGAGGGATCCACCCTGGTTCAGGTATTTGACCTTCTTGGCCACATCGCCGCCCCACAGTGGGACTGCGCCACCCCAGCCGGAGGGTACAGCGATGTATTGCTCACCATCCTGCTCCCAGGTAACCGGACAACCGACCACGCCGGAACCGGTCTGAAAATTCCACAACTCATCTCCGGTTTTGGCATCGAACGCCTTCAGGTAACCTTCCGGCGTGCCGGTAAATACCAATCCTCCGGCTGTCGTCATCACACCACCCCACAAAGGTGCGTTGTTTTTGTATTCCCATACGATATTTCCAGTCTTTGGATTGACCGCACGCAATGCACCGATGTAGTCATCATTGAGGGGCTTGATGGTAAATCCGGCACCCAGGTAGGCCGCACCCTTTTTGTAGGTAATGGGTTCATTCCAGAGATCCATGCCCCACTCATTGGCCGGTACATAAAAGAGTTCGGTATCGGGACTGTAAGCCATTGGCATCCAGTTTTTCGCACCCAGAAATGAAGGTGCGACAAACACAACATCACCCTTTTTACCGTCTTTGCTCTTGGTAGGATCACCGGGACGTACACCGGTTTCGAGTGGACGGCCTGTCTTCAGATCAACCCCTTTCGCCCAATCGATCCTGTTTACAAAAGGAAAAGCGTTTTTCAATTTGCCGTTGGTACGATCCAGGACATAGAAAAAGCCGTTCCTATCAGCATGACCTGCCAACTTCTCATTGCCACTATTGAACGAAACGAGCTCGTTGACACCATCATAATCCCAACCGTCATTGGGCGTGTATTGATAGTGCCATGCGATCTTCCCGGTATCGGGATCGATAGCCAGGGTCGATGTCGAATAGAGATTGTCGCCAGGCCTCAGATGCGCATTCCACGGTGCGGGATTACCCGTACCGTAAAAGATCAAATCGGTTTCATGATCATAGGTACCGCCCTGCCAGGTTGCTGCGCCACCGGTTTTCCACATATCGCCGGGCCAACTGGCATTGGTCTTACCGGTGACACCGTTCTCCATCTTCTTGTCACCTTTCCAGATATGCCCCATATGACCTTCGACCGACGGACGGATCCAACGCAGTTTACCGGTCTTTGCGTCACGTGCCTCTACACGTCCTATAACACCAAATTCACCTCCAGAGACACCTGTGATAACCATGTCCTTGACAATCAGAGGCGCTGCCGTGAAAGAGTAGCCCGCCTTATAATCATCGATCTTCGCACGCCAGACGACCTTTCCGGTATCTTGGTGGAGAGCGATAATCCGCGCATCCAAGGTTCCGAAAATCACCAGATCGTCATACAGCGCGGCACCTCGGTTGACCACGTCGCAACAGGGCAGGATGCCATCGGGCAAGCGATGATCGTATTGCCACAGCTCCTGACCTGACTTTGTGTCGATTGCATAAAGACGGGAATACGAAGCCGTGACAAACATCTTTCCATCCTTGACAACCGGTTGCGCCTCCTGTCCGCGCTGCTTCTCTCCACCGAATGAGAAACTCCATGCGGGTACCAGTTTCTTAACATTGCCTGTATTGATTTTCTTAAGCGGGCTGTAACGCTGGCCTTGTTGGCCCATACCCCAGCTCAGAACATCTTGTGTACTGGCTGCATCACCGTCTATTTCAGCCTGTGTTGTGCGTGCATTGGCCTTACCGGAAAATGTAACTGCGGCACTGATGCCGGTTATCGCAACCGCTTTAAGCAAAACCCTTCTTCGATGCAGGGAAATCATCATTTCTTCTCCTCCAAGTTCAATGGATTGTTCTGTTCCCGTAACAGTTAGTTGGATACATCCCATTCCTCGTTACACGTTTTCAGCAAGAACCAGGCCAAACATTGCATTTAGCATTTGGTTATTGATAAACACTTATTTTTATTAATAAAACTAAAGATACTTCGGTAGACAAAAGAAATAATCATCGATTTTGATTACCCACCCTGAGTTGTCATGTTTTGAGACAGTGGTTCAAGACTCAACACATTTGTTGTATTCGGTGAGCGATATTTAAGAATAGATTAGGCGCCTAGTTGTTACTGATATTGCCTTGAGAAAGCGCATGATATGCCTCGCCGAGCCGGCACGGGTCATCCATGAGCCGTCTTTTCCATTCTTTGAGCGGAGTATGCGAATGAATCAACCTGGGTAATTGCTGCAGGAATTCGGCATTGCCGATACAAGATCCACCGACAAGTTTATCCTCATTAAACTGGAGGTTGAGATATGTGTAGTTGCCGGATGTGGAATTGGTGACACTCTCTCCCCCCTCGACACCCTTCCAGGCACCAAAGGAACTGGATACCAACCCCAGTGTATCTAGCACATTCATGGTGATGCTTCCCGAATATTTGGCTTTTAGTCCACACATATTTGCAGCTGCTATGCGACCATGTTCGCTGGCGGTAAGTTGTACAGCTTGAACTCTTCGCCCGCCTGTGGAAAAACCAAGACCCTGACAGACATCGCCTGCAGCAAAAACATTCGGCATGTTAGTGTTGAGGCGTTCATCCACTAACACACCATGATCAAATGCAATCTCCGATCCCTCGAGAAATGTTGTATTGATTTTTGTACCTGTCGTGAAAATCACCATGTCTGCCTTTAGCGAATCACCACTATCTAACAACACACTGAGATGCGAATCCGATCCCGGGTTACCACTGGTTACTCTTTTTCGTTCGATAGCTTTGATGTCAGCACAGGTTTTTACCTCGATGCCTTTCTTATCACACCATGACTCAATTAAACGACTTGATTCATCATTCATTAAATGAGGGAGAATTCGATTTCCCTTCTCAATCAGATCAATGTGTGCACCGGTACGAGCAAGCGCATCGATAATAACGAAACCGATGAACCCCCCGCCAACCACAATCAACCGACTGTTTATGCCTAAATTACAAACAATCTTTCTTGCATCCTCGAGGGTCCAACAGTTCACGACGCCAGGAAGCTCTCGGCCGGGAATAGGAGGTTTTTCCGGCCGGCAGCCGGTGGCAATCAATAGTCGGTCATATTCCAAACGTGCACCATCCGCCAGATTCACCGCATTGGTTTGGCTATCCACCTTGACAACGCATCCCCCGCGTACATCGATGGACTGGGAGGCAAAATAGTCCTGTCCGCATCTGAGGTAGGTATCCTTTTCAGCGATTTTTCCTTGCAGGAATCTTGGTATCGCAAGACGTGAATAGGGCCTTTCAGATTCATTACTGACTAATGTGACAGTACTGGATTTATCGAATTTTCTGATTGATTCGGCTGCAACCACACCTGCCGGACCTGCACCGATAATCACATGCTGCATAGTCTCTCTCTACTCCCTGAATGTTTTACAACTACTCCGGGCCTCTACCAAATCGGGCATGAAGCCTCGCTTCCGAACATACCGGTTGTATCTGAAATGTTCAGATATTGAAGAACTCCCCGCATCCGATCACCCAGTCGAACTTGCGTGAAGAAGCCAGAATCATTCGCTTTGTTCGCACAAACCGGGGCTCATTCTGTACCTTATGCAGCGTCTCGATCGAGAAATGCATATTCGATTCAAGTGCTCGCAAAAAACGCGCCATCATGTTGGTACAGAAATTGATGTTATTTAGAAATCGTTATTGGCTGACAGCTATGACGTTACAGCTTTTCAGTACCTGAATGGACTCATATGGCTTGGACTCACAGGCGGTCATATCGCAGCCCGCATGCAGTAGTCGAAAATGTAGATAAACATTATCTACTTGAAAACCGGGGTATTTCCTCAATGCGACAAGCTGCGAGATTTAACCTGTAAGTCAATCTTATTATTTGTAAATCGCACTTACGGCTTTCGAGAACGGTAAAAATCGGCCTGACAGCCCAGCCCATTTTTGAACAGTCGACTGTATCGATTCTGAACAGTTTGCATATAAAAATGGTTGAATAGAGTCTACAGTTTGTTGTTGTAAATAATAATTAAAGCAGACTGACTGCAACTTTGACCGGATGGAGTGGCAATGACCCATAATCAGAAGTTTCGGCAACATGCCGAGCGAATCTCTTCTGTGGCTGCATTGAATGATGGAGTTGAGTTTCTAGGCATTGAGCGTGAGATAGTCAGATCCTGGCAACGCTGCCTGAGTGACGATCACCTGGACCCGTTCAAGCCACGCAGTCCTAACGTTCTCGAACCACAATCCCTGCATGAACTCAGATCACGTTTCGATGCCTTCATCAGATTGTCGGAACCGGAACTGGCCAACCTGGCATCGGCCCTATCCGGTAGCGGCTATGCGGTCATCTTAACCGATAACAAGGGTCTCATACTCCACCATCAAGTCGAGGACAACCTGACCAACGAGTTCAAAAAGGCAGGACTGTGGCAGGGTGCCGATTGGGGGGAAGAACATGTCGGCACAAATGGAATAGGTACTTGTATATCGGAAATGCGGCCTGTCACTGTGCATAGGGATGAACATTTTCTTAGACAGAATATCGATCTCTCATGCTCGGCTTCACCGATACTCGATCCTCACGGCAATCTTCTCACCGTACTGGACGCCTCTTGTTGCGGTACTGAAGACTCTCGTGCCTCTCAGATTCACACGCGCGCTTTGGTAGTCAGTTATGCACGGTTGATTGAGGGTCGTTATTTTCTCCGCGAATTCCGTAACCAGCGGGTACTGCGTTTCCACAGTCGTGTCGAATGTGTTGCACTGCCCAATGAAGCGATGCTGGCCCTTAGCGAGGACAACCGTATCCTTGCCGCCAACATTGTTGCTCTACAGCTGTTGGGTATTCAAGACCGAAGCATGCTGGTCGGCAAGAGCCTCTCCGAACTTGTGGGTAACGATCTCGACAGTCTGCTATTCGCCTCGAAGTCCAATGAGGGTACTGTGCTACCTTTCCGTCATCAGGAGAGCGGTGCACGCTTTTTCGGCTTTATCTACAAATACAAGGAGCCTGCACCGCTACGCGGTCTTACGATCAAGCCCGCCGCCCAGAGCCCGGACGAGTGTCGCGGTGAACTCTGTAACCTGAACAAGCTTGCCGGTGAAGACCCGCAGATGCTTGAAGCAGCCAAACGCGCACTACGGGTGGTTGACAAGCGCATCCCGATTCTATTGCAGGGAGAGACCGGTACCGGAAAGGACCTCTTCTCTCAAGCAATGCATAAGGCAAGCAAACGCAAGGATAAACCCTTCGTTGCCTTAAACTGCGCCTCGATCCCGGAATCGCTCATCGAAAGCGAACTGTTCGGTTACAAGCATGGCGCCTTTACCGGCGCGCGGAAGGAAGGTCGCCGCGGAAAGCTGATAGAGTCAAGCGGTGGAACCCTTTTCCTGGATGAAATCGGCGATATGCCGCTCAACATGCAATCCAGACTGCTACGGGTGCTCGAAACGGAAGAAGTGGTCCCTCTTGGCGCGGAACAACTCATCAAGGTTGATCTCAATATCGTGGCTGCGACTCATCACGATCTTATTCAGCTGATCAACGAGGGCGCTTTTCGCGAAGACCTCTATTATCGGCTCAATGGCATTACTCTCTACTTACCGCCTCTCAGAGAACGCCAGGATCTGCGCAATATCATTTTCAAGGTCCTCGAAGCGGAAAACGACACCGGGAAAAAGCTGCAAATTACACCGGAAGCCATTTCGCATCTCTTGAAATACCCCTGGCCTGGCAATCTGCGTCAACTGCGTAATGTTATACGAACCGCTGTCGCCTTGTGTGACGGGGATGTCATCGATGTTTCCCATATCAATCTGCCAACCCTGGTTGGATGCAGCCAAAACCATGCCCATAACTATTCGCCTGAGACAAACACATCCACGACGAAAAGCGAAGATCTGTCTCCTGTTGAGGCATCCTCCGATAATCCCCTCAGGTCTGCCGAGCACATGGTTATCTTGAATGCACTGAAAACCTATAATTGGAATATAACACGCACTGCCGAAGCCCTTGATATGAGTAGAAACACTCTCTACCGCAAGATACAAAAGCATAACATTAAACAAGACAGCACTTAGGCCGGTTAACTCCGCTCCAACCGGTCTTGGCTTCAGTCTGACATTCGTACAGCAGTAAGAATGTCAGCACTGCATCAACCCTCTCTGCCCGCTCCATGTTAGCGGGTATGGACGAGGCAAATACAAAGGATAAACAAGCAGGTTGCTATATGCGTCAATTACCGTGAATTGACGCCAATGAAATGATGGTCCGGCACTACCGATTGATCGCATAGCAAGCCACATCAATCATCAAGTGAGAATTGCGTTAATTTGCAGTGATTGGCGTAAATTTGCGGTCAGTTCTTATTGATCTGTTCTACAGCAACACCGGACAGGATCCCTGGCTGACGTTTCAGCAGGGCTTTTGCCAGATTATCCGAGTCGCGTTCAACGGCGGGATCGATACGTGACGGTTGCAACTCTTCCCGATGGATAATGCTGGCTGGCCCTTTTGATAGAAACAGTATTCGGTCAGCCAGTTCCAATGCCTCATTGAGATTGTGGGTCACGAGTATCACTGCGCTCGAGTGATCCCGCCAGAGATCAAGCACCATCTCGCGCAGTGACGCCGCGGTGGGTGCGTCCAGCGACGAGAAGGGTTCGTCCAACAGCAATATATCCGGCTTTATGGCCATCGCTCTTGCAAGTGCCACGCGCCTTTGCATGCCACCTGAGAGTTGCCCTGGAAATGCATCCGCCCTAGCGTAGAGCTCTACCCTGTGCAACAGGTGGTCTACCCACGCACCATCTTTTTTGGCGTCGTTCATCACCAGTTCGATGTTTTCCCTTACCGTCAGCCATGGCATCAAGCGGGGATCCTGGAAAACGTAGCTGACACACCCCGGACCACCATCCACCCACTCCAGACTGCCATCAAAGTTACTATCCAGACCGCTGAGTATATTCAACAGGGTGCTCTTTCCGGCGCCTGAAGGACCCACCAGGCTGATAAAGGCGTCGGTTACAATCTCGAACTCGAGATTCTTGATCACCGACATCTCCGCAAAAGATTTGTGATTGATCTTCACTCGGCAACCGTTCACGACCGCCACCGAGTTAAATAGTTCTCCAATGGACGCATCAGCAGCGACTCGATACTGTAGATCACCAAGACGAACGCCAGTGTATACGCAAGGATACTGGTAATGTCGAAAAACTGAAAAAATGTACTCAGCTGAAAACCAACACCGTCACTGCGACCCAGCAGCTCGACCACCAGTACGATCTTCCAGATCAACGAAAGGCCGGATCGAGCGGCCGTCATAAGGTAGGGATAGAGTTGCGGCATGTAGATATGAAACAGCGATCGCAGAAGAGGCACCCTAAACACCTCGCCAACCTGAAGAAGTTGATAATCGATCGCCCGCACGCCTTCGCGTACGGTCACCGCCACCAGAGGCATTTTATTGATTGCCACCGCAGCCACTGCCGCTGCTTCGACCAGCCCGAACCAGACATAGCAAAGGATGATAACAACCAGTGCCGGTATGTTTAAACCCATGATCAATACACCATCCAAAATCGTATCGATCAAGGGAAAACGCCCCATGAGAAATCCCACGACGATTCCAACCAACATGGCCAGCGTAAAAGCCAGTACAACGCGTCGCAGTGTGACAATGATACTCAGCAGCAGATCACCTTCGGTCAGGTGATACCAAAGTGACTGTATCACCTCCCATGGACCTGGTAGCTGATCGCTCTCAAGCAGTAGCGCAGCGACCTGCCAGACAAGAAGAAAAGCAGAGAGAAAAAGCCACCTTCCCCAGTTACTGCCTTGCAACATTGTTTTTGATCAACTCCTCGCTGTCAAAGACCTGCCAGAAGGTTCCGTCCTGTATCTGCATGGCCTCACCAACCAGTTTTCTGCCCCCTTCCTTGGCCAACATGTCGAATACCCGGGATGCAACCTTCATTCCATTTCTCTTCAATCCATAGGGTATCCCTTTTCTGTAACCATCTTTCAAATTGTTGAGTGTGGTTGCATCCTTTGCCTTGGTCAGTGGTGCGATGATCTGCCACTCCTCATCGCTTTCACCCAGTATCCGTTTCGCGGCATATGAGGCATTCAGCAGCCCCTCAATCAAATGCAGATGTTTCTCTGCCCATTGGGAAGAGAATACCCAACCCAGCATAGGAACGGGGTCCCTGATACCCAAGCCATCAAGCATCGATCTGACATCGAGCAGCGGCAACATGCCTGCCGCCTCAAGACGCGCGCCGTAATGCCAGAAATTCAATACCGCAGACAGATCACCCTTGAGCATCAGTTGATTAAGTAGTGGTGGCGCAGCAAAAGCGGGCTCGACAGAAGTGGAAATATCCAATCCTCGCTTACGGCCGTAGGCTTGCAGCAACAACCAGCTTTTATCGACAGGGCCACCGGCAATACCCATTTTTCGACCCTGTAAATCCGCGAGCGTTTGAATGCCGGTATCGGGACGAACATATAAACCCCCGACAGTGAGTGAGTATGGAAAAAAGGTGTAGTCCTTTCCGGCCGCTCTTTGTCTGTTTACCCATATCCAATCGCTGACAATTGCATCGACCGCACCTCCCTGCAGCGCAACGCTGTTTGCATTCTTGGAACTCAATGGGACGATTTTGATTGCAAAGCCATTTTTATTGTCGAGTTGATGACGGATTATTACATCCATTTCCCAATTCACTGTGCCGAACTGAAGCACACCTACCCGCAACTGCTCGACAGCCGCTACAGGGAAGCAAGCAATGAGGAAAAGTAAAAAAGTTATGATCCTAATCATGTGCCTCATTTCAGATAACCGTTAGCGGGATGCACATTCAAATCAAGTCAACAAATGCGCAGTTCGTAAAGAGAATAACAGACTGGAGTGGACAGACAAACTACTAGCAATATATATCGATTTACCAAAATAGCAATAGACTATATGCAGTATGTTTTCGATTGCTTGTGACCAATCCAATACCCAACATTTCTGTTATCTGCATATGACGAATCCCGATTCAACATCATATGGCAAGGGAGACTATTGTTTCGACAGATGGAAACGAAAATAACTTCCCATACCTTGAAAAATATATTTCTACTCTGAAGAAGCGATTTGGCAAAGCGGCCTCACAGAATACCTATAATGTGACAACCGGTTTTCTACAATTCAACATTCTGGTGATAGGGATCCGCTACATCAGGAGAACATCCTGTTGGGAACGTCAAGATCAAAGTAAATTGCAACAATTCAGTCAGATTGCGGTCTACAACAACCCAACACAGTTCATTCAGCTGTGCCACATTAGCACAGCTGATGCTGGATTTATGTCTTAAAAGAGGGACAGTGCGTCACCTAAAAATTTTGGCTCCTCGCCTGACACTCCTCCTATCCTACTGTTATTCCTATCAATAATCATAGTGGCATAGTGATTGCAAATTTGCCAAAGCAAAAAGCTTTGTAATTACTTTGAAACAATTAACGATTCTTGTCGTAACGACAGTTGCGGCCTTCGCTGGCCGTCAAATTAAACAAAGAGAGGAGCCCAACTCGATATGAACAAATCCAAACTCGTATTGGCAATGCTAGGAGGAGCTTGTCTGGTCAGCGCTGGCACTGCCCAGGCAGTCAATTGGCAGGCCGGTGACTGGACATTAGGACTGGGAGGCAATATCAACGCCTTTTATACAGTGACATCGTGCGACACCGGCGATCTCAATTCGGGAGGTACGACCCTGGCCGGTCTCGCTTGCGGCTCAACGGATGACGACGCGCACTCTGTATCAAATGGTCTGCTACCCGCCTCACTTAATTTCAGCGCCACAACAAACCAAAACGGTTATGACCTGGCCGCTCATGTCAATGTCTACTATGGTATAGCATCTCAAGGCGGCGGTTCGAGTGATGCATTGGCTTTTTCCACGGTCGATGCCCGTCAGGTCTATCTGACATTTGGCAATGACGGTATGGGTACCGTGCTCATGGGACGTAACTTCGGACTGTTCGGATTGGATGCCATTCTGAATGATATCAGCCTTGTCGGCAGCGGTCCGACCTTCACTGCCGACAATCCCGGACATACCACACTGGGCGGTCTCGGCTACGGCTATGTCTATGTCGACCGACTGGCACAAATCAACTGGACGACACCTTCGATGGGTGGATTCTCTGCCACCATCGGTATCTTCAATCCTATGAACGGTAATGCAAACGGAAGCACCTCGCAGGGACAAGATTCACCCGGCATACACGGCAAAGCCAGCTATAAATGGGATGGCGACATCAACGGCTTAGTCTCCGCAACATTCATTACACAGGATGTCGATCTGGCAGGTGGCTCTGAGAGTACAATGAGAGGCTGGGATCTGTTCGGCAAACTTGGCTTCGGTGATCTGGGAATCGCAGCTTATGTCTATGATGGCGAAGGCATGTCCACCCTGGCCCTCGGCGGCCTGGTGCTACCCGGTTTCGATGCCGCAACAGGCGATGCAGAAGAAACCAATGGCTACTATCTGCAGGGCACCTATAAGATCGGCAACACCAAACTCGGTCTAAATTGGAGCGAAAGCGAGCAGGAAAAAATCACTGAGGTTGAGAATACCCGGATCACATTGGGTGTCTACCACAATCTGACACCGGCACTAACATTGATGGCGGAGTATTCCGATATGGAGAGTGAAACTTCAGTCGGCTCTGACGATACAAATGCCCTGAATGTGGGAGCGATCCTATTCTTCTGATTGTTCTCTTTGCTCGTATTAAAATAATAACTTTCCTCTGAGTTGATGGGAATTGACAGGCCGGGTGACTAATCCCGGCCTTTTCTTTATCATTAATCGAAATACAAGGGTGAGGCACATGTTCAAACGCAGTATGTCAGGATTAAAGATCTTTATAGCAAGCTTTGCACTTGTACTTTTTGGACAACTAGAAGCCGCTCTTTTTTTCAGTTCCAGTCTGACGGAAATCTATTCGGTTGCTGCTGAAAACAGGGCCCGCAACACACACCCGGTACACGGGGTGGATCAGCTATCACTGGCAAAACTGTTTGCCTCTATCCAGATCAACTCAGAAACCGAAAATGCAACCATTTATCTGATGAGCGAACTGAATGCTGAGCGCCTGGCTAAAGAAGTTTTACTGTCGCTGAAACGCCTGCGCCCCGATCAGGACATGCATCTGGTCATCTATCGCACGGTGGGCGGGTCGATATCCAGTAAACGCTACTCGACAGGCATCCGTGTTTTTGTCGATGCTTCCGGCCTGAATCTGATATTCGGCCAATTGGACACATTTCAGGATGACTTTCGCGGGCCCGACAGAAAGATAGCACCCGCCGGCTCGCGCAACACAGTTCGTCTCAAGGGCGGCTCGATTGTTGCCGCAGATTGGTTCAAGTTTAGGGAAGATCGAACGGATTGGATGATCTACCCGCTTCCAAAGCAACCCAATTTGAGGCTTCGTATGTGACTGTCCAATCACGATCAGGATAAAATATCCTCCAGCTCCAGCTTGGTATAACCCGCTTCGTCGCCAAAAGTGTCTCTCAGATCCTGGTCTGCCAATGTTCTTGCCGTCTCCTTGTCTCGACCGCTCTCTAAATAGTACTCGTACCTGTTACGCAGAAAACCGTGTTGCTTCCATGCCTCTTTTTGCATGACCCCGATTCGAGTCGACTGTTGGGCTCGCAATACTTTGGCGGCGCCACCCCTTGCTTTCGGTTTCTTCTCTTTTTTGCCGCTTTTCCCGCTTTTGTTCCCTGCCTTTTTCAAACGTTTTTGCAAACGGCCAATAACCTGATCACGCTCTTTGAGTTCAGCTTTGAGCCTCTGAATCTTTTGCGTTAACGTCTGAATTGCAGAATCATCCGATACAATATCAGCAAGTTTCAATTTTCCCTTGCCCTGCTTAAGTTTTTTCTTCAGCTTCTTATCTTTTTTCTTCATGGAAACTCTCCCCCGCTCAGAACGACATAAAAATCCATGTCGGCATGATCAGTAATTCAGTCCGGTATCTTTACTACGGTGCGGCCACGCACATTCCCCGCCAGTATCTCTTCTGCCTTAGCCGGTAAATCGCTGAAGGGAATCTCCACGGTCATCGCCTCCAACTGAGCAAGATCCAGATCCCTCGCCAACCTGCTCCAAGCCAGCCGGCGTTTTTCAATGGATGCCATCACCGAGTCGATGCCACACAGTGTCACGCCGCGTAGAATGAAAGGTGCTACCGAAGTGGGAAGATCCATCGATTCCGCCAATCCACAGGCAGCAACGGCGCCGCCATAATTGATCTGGCTCAGAACATTTGCCAGGGTATTGCCACCGGCCACATCGATTGCCGCGGCCCAGCGCTCCTTGGCAAGGGGTTTGACCTTGCCGCTGAATTCACCGCGATCGATAACCTCCTGAGCGCCCAATCCGATCAGGTAGTCCCTTTGCGAGGCTCTTCCGCTCGATCCAGTCACATGATAGCCCAGCCGAGAAAGGAGCGAGACCGCCACACTGCCAACCCCACCGGCCGCACCGGTTACCAATACATCCCCGCTGTCCGGGGTCAATCCATGCTGCTCCAGTGCCAATACACACAACATGGCGGTATAACCCGCTGTACCCACAGCCATCGCCTGCCGCGGCGTAAATCCGTCCGGCAACGCAACCAGCCAATCGCCTATTACCCGCGCCATGCCGGCATAACCGCCCGAATGAACCTCCCCCACGCCGAAGCCGTTCAACACAACCTGGTCGCCCTGCTTGAATCCCGGATGTTCTGAACTGACGACACTACCGGCAAAATCGATACCGGGAACCAGGGGAAAACGCCTCACAACCGGCGCGCTGCCGGTCAAGGCAAGACCATCTTTGTAATTAAGGGTCGAATACTCCACCTTCACTGTGACATCACCATCCATCAACTCATCGAGTGTAATATCTTTTAGTTCAGTGATTTGACCATTGTCGGTTTTCGAGATCAGGTAGGCGGGAAAGCTTTCAGGCATGGCATCCTCTCAAGGTTTTTGTTTATTCAATCACAATTCACTCGTTATAGCCTGCGACTCATGAAAAAAAGCGCGGAAAATCCGCGCTTACTAAAAATTGGCGTATAAAACCTTCCCTGGTGACGCCAGAGGGCATGAGTTACCGAATCAGGGCCTGTCATCCTTGAACATACGCCAACCGCTGACCATGGTACTGATCAGACTCTGACGCGAGACGATATCCTCCCGGATCGCCACATAGACATGAATGATGACAAAGCTGACGATGATCCACATACCCCAGTGGTGCCACAGACGCACATCCTGGCTCTGACCCACCAAGGGGATCAACCAACCGAACAGCTGATCCTGCCAGCTACCCAGCCCGGTTTGCTCCGCGTAGAGGGAGAACCCGGTCAGTACCATGGCGATACCGCCCACGGTAATGATGGCGACCATAGTGAGATGGGCCAATGGATTGTGGCCCTCGTATTTCTTCGGCTCCTTCTCCATGAAGGCATACCAGCGTACCTCGTGTATCAGCTCTTGCCAGAATGAGAGGCTGTAGAACGGCAGTCGAAACAACTCCTTTGCGTGTTCATTGCCGACAAATGCCCAGTAGATCCGGCCGATAAATCCCACGGTGAATATATAGGCTGCGGCGAAATGTACAAAACGCATGTAGCCCATGAGGAAGTGATCGCTCGCCTCTCCGGGCATGGTGGGCAGAGGATTGGCGATGAAATAACCCGTTATTGCAAGGATCGTGATTGCCAATGCATTGACCCAGTGCCATAGCCTGACAGGGGCTTCATAGACATAAACAGCGGTGCGTGTGATGGTTGTCTGCATAAGCGTAACTCCTGAACGTCAATCGGGGACGGAGTGGCGATGGCTCAACTACGGGTTAAGCGTTTCAGGAACAGACCACCCGCGACCGCGCCCAATAAAGCCAACAGGTAGCCATGGTCCACAAGCAGGTGGGTTAAATCGGGCAGAAAACCCATCGGCTCATACTCACCCACATGGGCCGACAGCGGGCCGCTTATTGTCAGAATGGTTGCACTGACTAATCCAACTACAATCTTATTCATTTCATATCCTCAGCAAACGTATAAATGAGCCATCGGCATGCGTGTATTCACTGTTGGCTGTCTCCCTATTCCAGCACCCTGGAAGGGAGCCGGAATGCAAGGAGATCCCACGCTTGATGCGAACCACACACATCCAATCAACCCAAAACTAAAAACTCACAACTCAAACTGTTACCGCACCTTCACCTTCGCCAACTCCCTTCCCTCTTCACTCATCACATGGGTGGAACAGGCAAGGCAGGGGTCGAAACTGTGCAGGGTGCGCAGGATCTCCACCGGCTCCTCCGCTCTCGCCACCTTGGTATTCATCAGGGAGGCCTCGAAGGCACCGATATTGCCTTCGCTGTCGCGAGGCGATCCGTTCCAGGTGGTGGGAACCACGCACTGGTAGTTGTCGATGCGGGTATCCTTGATGCGTATCCAGTGACCCAGCGCGCCACGCGGTGCTTCGCTTATACCCACCCCCTTGGCCTCCTTGGGCCAGGTGGCGGGATCCCAGTTGTCCACGTTGGCGGTACTCGAGTCGCCCGCCTTGATGTTGGCTATCAACTTATCCATGAAGTAACGCATCTTGTCGCCAGCCCAGTCCGCTTCCAGGGCGCGTGCCGCGGTGCGGCCCAGGGTGGAGAAGAGCGCCGTAACCGGCACATCGAGGGTTTTGAGTACGAAATTGATCTGCTCGGTGATCTCCTCATGACCCTTGGCGTAACCCACCACGTAGCGGGCCAACGGTCCCACCTCCATGGCGCGGCCACGCCAACGCGGTGCCTTGATCCATGAATACTTGGCATTCTCGTCAATCTGCTCGATGTTGGTCTTGGTGCCCTTGGTATCGGGACCAAGCTGGAAGTTGTCTTCTGTGACACCATCCCAGGGATGCAAGCCTTTGACACCGTCGGGATAGTTGTACCAGGAGTGTGGAACGAACTCCTGGATCTCCTCCGGATTGCGCAGGTCGACCTCATGCACCTCTTTCAGATTACCGTTGACAATGGCGCCGCTGGGCATCAGCAGGTTGTCCGGGGAGTAGTCATTGGCCCGGTCGGGTACATCGCCGTAGGCCAATACGCTGGTGCCGGAGAGGCCACCGCCATAGAGCCACTCCTTGTAGAACTGCCCCACCGCCAGAATGTCGGGAATGTAGACGTTCTTCACGAACTCCCGGGTGCTGTCGATGATCGACGATATCTGATTCAACGACACCATATTGAGCGCACCCACAGAACCGACACCATCTACATTGATGGGACAGGGCACGCCCCCCACCAGCCAGTTGGGATGGGGATCCTTGCCGCCCAGGATGGTGCGGATCTTCATGATCTCTTTCTGGAAGTCGAGGGCCTCCAGATAGTGGGTCACAGCCATCAGATCCGCCTCCGGCGGCAACAGATAGGCCGGATTGGTCCAGTAGCCGTTTTTGAAGGGCCCAAGCTGGCCGCTCTCTACGAATTTTTTCAGGCGGTTCTGAATATCGCGGAAATAACCGGGGGAAGATTTGGCATGCTTTGGCGAAACCTTCTGCTGCAGCTCCGAAGTCGCCTTGGGATTCGCCTTGAGGGCATTCACCGGATTGACCCAATCCAACGCATGCAGATGATAAAAGTGGACCAGATGATCGTGGGCCTGCAGCGTCAACTGCATGATATTGCGAATCGAGTTGGCATTCTCCGGAATCTCGATTTTTAGCGCATCCTCGACCGCACGTACGGATGTCAATGCATGGGTGCCGGTACAAACGCCACAGATACGCTGGGTAAAGGCCCAGGCATCCCTGGGGTCACGTCCTTTGAGAATCACCTCAAGCCCGCGCCACATGGTGCCGGTGGAGACCGCATTGCGGATAACATTCTCCTCATCCAGGTTCACCTCACAGCGCATATGGCCCTCAATGCGGGTCACCGGATCGACGACGACGCGCTGACCGGAGTCGTCCAGGGTATAACCGTTGGGGGTGGTCTTGGTACTCATTGATCCTGGTCTCCTTTCTTCTGCGCATTCTTGATCGCGGTGACGGCTGCATGGGCTGCGGCCGTGGCACCGACGATCCCGGCGGCTGCCAGGCCGACCTTATCGGCATTGGCTTCAACCCCGAACTGATGAGTATCGGTTACATGTTGATAGAAGCTCCCCTTGTCCCAGAAACCGTCCTCAGAACAACCGATACAGCCATGACCCGCCTGAATCGGAAAAGAGAGCCCACCGTTCCAACGCACGGTTGAGCAAGCGTTATAAGTGGTCGGTCCTTTACAGCCCATTTTATAGAGGCAGTAACCCTTCCTTGCGGAGTCGTCATCCCAGGCTTCGACAAACTGACCTGCATCGAAATGGGGACGACGATAGCATTTGTCGTGAATGCGCTGGCTGTAGAACATCTTGGGTCTGCCCTGACGATCCAACTCGGGGAATTTTTCGAAGGTCAGGATATAGGTCACCACGGCCGTCATGACCTCTGCGATGGGTGGGCAGCCGGGAACCTTTATGATCGGCTTGTTGGCCAGACCCGGCACCTTATGCACCGGAGTGGCGCGGGTCGGATTGGGTCGTGCGGCCTGAACACAGCCCCATGATGCACAGGAACCCCAGGAGATGATCGCCTTGCAGTGTTCAGCGGTCATCTTCAACTGCTCGACGAATGGCTTGCCACCGATGATGCAGTACATGCCATCCTCGTCCAGTGGCGGGTTGCCCTCCACCGCAAGGATGAAGTTACCGTCATACTTTTCAATGGTCTCTTCGACAATTGCTTCCGCTTCATGGCCGGCAGCAGCCATGATGGTATCGTCGTAATCAAGTGAGATCATGGACAGCACTACATCTTTCGCCAGCGGATGCGCCGAGCGGATAAACGACTCGGAACAGCAGGTGCACTCCAGACCGTGCAGCCAGAGCACGGGGATGCGGGGCTTGGTCTCCATCGCCTCTGCAATACGCGGCACCACCGCGGGTCCAAGCCCGAGCGCAGAGGCCGTCAGACTGCAGAATTTCAGGAAGCTACGGCGCGTAATCCCCTGCCGCCGCATCACATCATAAAAAGTCTCGGTCATTATCGTGTGCCTCCGAATCAACAAACCAGATATGCGATGTGAAATCTGCAACACTTATGCCATTCGTGTTTTTACTATTATTTCAATATGTTAGTGAGACCAACACAATCTATGTAATCAGTTTGATGTAATTGAATTGTTGTTTCTGAAGAGACAACTGGAAAGCTGGTTACCAGTAAGATGCAAAGGCGGGGAAGAGATGACTCTTATGCTGTTGCTGAGAAAAGAATGAGATTATGCGTCTTCATTCATCTCACATGCCTACATCGTAAGACTGATTGATATGTTTCCAAACCCCTAGTGAAATACATAAGCGCATTCCAATCCATAACGCATAATTAAATCATCTTGAGAAGGCCATTCCTTATTTTTATGAAAAACAAGATATTTGTTGATGATATTAAGTATAATAATCCAGATTAGATATTCTCATGTAATTCTTCGAATAAGACGCAAGTGGATCAGGTGATGTTAAACGACATTTGTCGAAGTCTATTGAAGAAGGGATTCCAGACAGACCTAGAAAACACTCGCATCGAGTATAACGAACTCGGCACTCTATTTCTTCTTGGTATCGGCGTGATCGGTGCAACTTCCATGTTGCTGGTGCCTTGGTTCGAACTTAAATGGATGGTCTATCTGTTTGTCAGTTATGCATTCATAATACCTGCAATAAATCTGTTTATCTCATCCGGCCTGGCATTGTGGTTTTCAATGCTGCAATCCCCGGTGAGTTATGCATTGCTACTTGCATTGCAATGGATACTACCAACTGACATGGTCTATTTAACGGGCTTTATTTACCCCATTTCTTTCGTTTTCACCTTCCACTTTTATCGCCCTGCTTACTATTTAACGAATTTGATTGTCGTGTTCGGATTGACCGCCTGGGTACTCTTCCTACGTCAAGTACCCTACTGGGATGTATTCGTAATTACCACGTTTGGCGGTACACTGACAATTGGACTGGTTGTAAACAACCTGGTCACCAAGATACTTAAACTGGCCAACTATGATGCACTGACGGGATTGGCAAACCGCCGCCATTGGGAAGCGATAGTTGCCCACCTGATTGCCCTGGCAAGACGCGAGGAGCATCCGTTAAGTATTGTGTTTTTCGATCTTGATGACTTTAAAAAAATCAACGACAAATTGGGCCATATGGCCGGAGATAAAGTATTGATAAAAGTCTCCGGACAGCTAATCAGAATTTCTCGTGATGCCGATATGGTGGCGCGTTGGGGAGGCGATGAATTTGCCTTGGCCCTGCCGAACACGGATAAGCAGCAAGCCGAGGCAATGATGTCACGATTAACGACAGAACTCGGTGACATCAGCGTCTCACACGGAATCGTTCTGCTTCAAGCTGACGATACACTTGCAACACTGCTCGCCCGCGCCGATAAGTCCATGTACTCGGCCAAGCTTGAAAAGCACAATGGTAACAGGCAAATACAACTGTTTGGGATATAGCGTTGCCTCTGTTTTTATCCTCTCACAAGTGTACTACTGGTTGTGATAAGACAACCTTACAGACCGACGGGAGTCACAAAGCGTAAGGTATCTAGCCGACTTCCCGCTCGATAGTACAGCAATGATGATTGATATCAGGTTCGACCGAGAGGATTTCCCCGGTCACCGGGTTGGGCCGAAAAGTCGTACATCCTTTCAGGCCCAGCGCATAGGCCCGTTTGTAGAGTGACTTGAACTGTTCAAAGGGATAATCGGCAGGCACGTTGATGGTCTTTGAGATCGCATTATCCACATAGGGCTGTAGTACCGCCTGCATCAGCAAGTGATCGTCGGGCTTCAAGGCGTTGCAATCGACGAAATAATCCGGCCGTGGTTTACCGGAACATACTGTTTGCCATAGCCGCCAGGCATAATCGGTTAATGTATATGTCTGATACTTTCCATCCGGCTGCAGAATCTTTCGCCGGTAATAGAAGTCGAATACCGGCTCCAGGCCACTGCTGATCGTATTTGCAAGCAGACTGATCGTACCGGTGGGCGCGACAGCAGTCAGATGACTGTTACGAATACCATGCTTCTCTATACCCTGTTGTATCTCATCAGGTAGGGCACGGATAAACGGACTGCGCAGATAGTCAGCCTGATTAAAATAGGGAAACGCACCCTTCTCTTTCGCCAACTCGATAGAAGCCCGGTAAGCCGTATGGCAGATTTGGGCCATAACCTTCGCGGCCTGATGTCTGGCCTCCTCATGCCCATAGTTTAAGCCCAGCATCATCAAGGTATCCGCCAATCCGGTCATACCCAGACCAATCCGTCTTGTACCCTGTGCCTGCTGTCGTTGCGCCTCTAGAGGAAACTGCGACAGGTCGACCACATTGTCCAGAAACCGAACGGCATCCGTAGTGGTCTCATCCAATGAGTGGAGATCCAGTTGTGCCCTTTGAGTGAAAGGTTGCTTGACGAAAGTCGTCAGATTCAGCGAACCCAGATTACAGGCGCCATATGTCGGCAGGGGAACCTCCCCGCAAGGGTTGGTCGTACTGATCCGTTCGCGGTAGGCTAGGTTGTTCATTCGATTGATGGGGTCGATGAACAGCACACCGGGCTCGGCGTACTCATAGGTAGCACGCATGATCCTCTCCCACAAATCACGCGCACGAACACGACGCAATATCCGACAGGGCTCGGTTTGGTGACGATCGGACCAAACGCGCTGTACGACATCATCACTGCATTGATCATTGCCCTGCAATGCCCTGACTGGAAACACAAGAGGCCATGCATCATCCCGCTCGACTGCCTGCATATAATCGTCGTTGACCTGCACAGATAAATTAAAATGGCGCAGTTCGCCGGGATGCCGCTTGGCATCGATAAAGCGCTCAATATCGGGATGATCGCAACGCAGGCTCGCCATCATGGCGCCACGCCGTGCTCCGGTCGATATCAGGGTATCACACGTGGCATCCCATATACGCATGAACGACACAGGTCCGGAGGCAATGCTGCCGACACGCCGCGCAGGGAACCCCTGTGGGCGAAGGGTCGAAAAGTCATAGCCGACCCCGCCACCCTGCTGCATGGTCAATGCCCCTTCCTTGAGGGCATCGAAGATTGCCTCAAGGGAATCTTCGATACGCCCCATTACAAAACAGTTAAACAGTGTGACATCGTAGGGCACACCTGTACCCGCCAGGATGCGCCCACCAGGCAGAAAGCGAAAACCTCTCAGGATATTCAAAAACCGGTTGGTCCAATCGGATTGCCGTTGCGGTTCGATACCGGCAATCCCTCTCGCCACGCGATGCCAGGTATCATCCAGGGTTTCGTCAACAGGCCCTTCATCATCACAATAGCGATATTTGCTATTCCAGATATAACGGGAGACGTCTGATTGAAAAGGGTCGGGTGGCATTTGCTTCACCCCTGTCGCGTCATGGTTGCCATCGTTTCCGGTCAATCAGGATGTAGGATTTGCCTGATTCATTCCGGGTACTGTGAAAAACGGTTGTTGCTGCGGGTCAGTGGCACGAAGGCCACACCCAGGATCGTCTTTTCACTGACCCCCCCTGTCTGACTCTTCTCCACCACAATGAGCTCCTGATAGCCGTAGGGTTGTCCCACGGGAATCACCAGACGGGCACCCGGTTTTAACTGATCAACGAGCGGTGCCGGCACATCCACTGCGGCAGCGGTGACAAGGATGCCGTCGTAGGGCGCATGCTCAGGCCATCCGTGATAACCGTCTGCGTGGCGACAGGAGACATTTTCGTAACCCAATTTTTGCAATGTTTCCGTAGCCTGCAACGACAGTGTTTCGATAACCTCGACACTGTAGACCTGCTTAACCACTCTGGAGAGCACGGCGGCCTGATAACCTGAACCTGTACCCACCTCCAGAACCACCGCGTCCCCACCGACCTCCAGCAGATCGGTCATCAAGGCAACAATATAGGGCTGAGAGATGGTCTGTCCGCAACCGATCGGCAGAGGGCCATTGTCATAGGCAAAACGGCGTTCTGCTGCCGGCACGAAGGCCTCTCTGGGCACTTCACGAATCGCTTGCATGACCGGCCCACTGAATGCGGAACGACCAATCATATGCCTTGTGTAGGCAACTTCCCGCTCGATATCGCTTATCATCTGGAGCTGATCTGACATCAATGCAACCCTTGGCCCTGCACAGAACGTTCCTGTTTACCAAATAACCCGTTCGTCTCGCTGCACCTCAGCGCGACCAACTGGCCCGCACCTGCCCGGATGCCTCCGGAAAGTGAATCTGGAGTTCTCCCTGGTAAGCATTCTTAAGCGCCTCGCCAACCCCTTTCGGAAGATGAAACTCCGTGAATGAGATCTCCATATCACCGGATTCCTTCATATGTGTATCGATGATGCGCTGCAGTGGATGGCGGGTCCGCTGTCTTTCAACATGATTGTGAATCAGCCGCATGATCTCCTTTCTGTGCTCATTGAAAAAGGTGCCGCTGAGGGTTAGATATCCGGCTGGCACCCTGTCGTGGATGCGCTGGCAGGCAGGGCAGCGGGTCTCTTTGGCCTCTATGGGGAGAGCCTCACACCACTGCCAACGTCCACCTGTAAACACCGCACCACATATCTGGCATAGCGTGGGGTCTGGTAGTTTACGTTCACTTCGGTAGGCATCAATACTTCGCTCCTTGAGTAGTCTGTCCCTTCTCTTGACTGATGTGTAGGTTGTATTTTGAGACATTATGGCGACCTCCCGGTGAGATGGCGTGAATGTGCTCTTTTTCTTATTGTTCTATCTTAATTGTAGCTCGTGGCCGGCGATCAACCTCCCTATCAATGTCAATGTGACCGGTAAGGTTAAACTGCGCCAGGTCATGTTGCCACCTCAGCATGGGTCTACAATTTTTATAGGGACTGTATTTCCAGACTGGTTGTAAACCGTTTCGTTCACGCCAAAGATGATTGTGTGCCACAAGGAGTCTTGTCATGACCACACGCGCACTGACCCCCGAAGCCCTGTGCCGTCATTGCGACCCGGATCAGTTCAACTTCGACACCACCGATGAACTGGAGGATCTGGAGGGCTTTATCGGCCAGGAACGGGCCACCAAATCACTCCATTTCGGCCTCGGGGTCGAACATAAGGGCTACAACCTCTATGCACTGGGTCCTGCCGGGGCGGGTAAATCCGCCATGGTCAGGAAATTTCTCAAGGTCCTGGCAGCGGAACGTCCTATCCCGTCCGATTGGTGTTATGTCAACAATTTCAGTGATGCCCGCAAACCTCATGCCGTCGCCCTGCCTGCCGGTCAAGGGGTGATGTTCAAGGAAGAGATGGAGCAGCTTGTCATCGACCTGCAGGAGGCGATCCCCCTGGTATTCGAAAGCGATGAATACCATACCCGCAGACAGGCCAAGGAAGACCGACTCGAAGAGCGCCAGGAAAATGCCATGGCGGCGATGCAGAAAAAGGCGGAGGAGAAGCATATCGCCCTGATCAACACCCCGACAGGCTTTACCCTGGGGCCAAAACAGAATGACAAGATCCTCGGTCCGGAACAGTTCCATAAACTCCCGGAGAAGGAACAGGAGGCCATCGAAAAGGATGTCAAAGCGCTACAGGAGGATCTGCGTAGAACCCTGCACGCCATCCCCCAGTGGCAGAAAGAGGCACGGGAGGAGATCAGCAAACTGAACAGGGAAATGACCGCATCGGCGGTACACCACCTGATCGATGCAGTGCGGGAAAAATACCGGGATATCGAGGCAGTCATCGCCTATCTGGACCGGGTAGAGGATGACGTGATCAATAACTATCAGCAGTTTCTCCCCCATGATGAACGCAAACCCACGCTGTTCGGCCTCCCCTTGAGCCAACAGGAGGAAGGGCCGCCCTGGCACTACCGCTACCGGGTCAACCTACTGTTGGCCCACGAGGCCAATGGCGGCGCACCGATCGTCTATGAAGATCTGCCAGGCTACAACAATCTGGTGGGCCGCATCGAACATCGCGCTCACCTGGGTGCGCTGGAGACCGATTTCACCATGATCAGGCCAGGAGCCCTGCATCAGGCCAATGGCGGTTATCTGATTCTCGACGCGCTCAAGCTGCTGTTCCAACCCTTTGCCTGGGAGACCCTGAAACGGGTTTTGCAATCGGGTGAAATACGTATTGAATCCCTGGCCCAGGTCACCAGCCTGATCAGTACCCAATCCCTCGAACCCGAACCGATTCCACTGCAAGTCAAGGTTGTGCTGCTCGGGGAACGGCATATCTATTATCTGCTGCAGGCCCTCGATCCGGAGTTCGACGAGCTGTTCAAGGTCGCGGTGGATTTCGACGATGACCTGGTGCGCGACAGTCACAACGAGCACCATTATGGGCAACTGGTCGCCACCCTCGCACGACAGCACAAACTGCGCCCGTTGGACAGGTACGCGGTGGCGCGGGTGATCGACCACAGCATGCGGCTGGCAGACGACAACGAACGCCTCAGCAGCCACATGCGCTCCCTCACCGACCTGATCCAGCAGGCCGACTTCTGGGCCGGCGAACAAGGGCATAAACTGATCTCCAGGGACGATGTGCAACAAGCCATCGAGGCCCAGATCCACCGCGCAGACAGGGTACAGCGGCGACTGCAGGATGAGGTTGTCCGAGGCACCTTGATGATCGCCACCGACGGTGAAGTCGTGGGCCAGATCAACGGTCTCTCTGTGATGCTGCTCGGTGATCAGCGCTTCGGCCACCCCAACCGCATCACCGCCCGCGCCCGACTCGGCAAAGGCCAGGTCGTGGACATCGAGCGGGAAGTGGAACTGGGCGGTCCGATCCACTCCAAGGGCGTCTATATCCTTTCCGGATTCATCGCCGGACGCTATGTGCCGGATTACCCGCTGTCACTCTCCGCCAGCCTGGTCTTCGAGCAGTCCTACGGCGGGGTCGAGGGCGACAGCGCCTCGTCCGCCGAACTCTACGCCCTGCTCTCGGCACTCTCAGGCCTTCCCATAAAACAGCAGTTTGCCGTCACCGGGTCTGTCAACCAAATGGGAGAGGTTCAGGCCATTGGCGGGGTCAATGAAAAGATCGAGGGTTTCTTCGACATCTGCCGGACGCGGGGTTTGAGTGGTCACCAGGGGGTGTTGATCCCCTCTGCCAACGTCAAACACCTGATACTGCGCGAGGACGTGGTGCAGGCGGTGAAAGCGGACGAGTTCGCCGTCTATCCCATCGAGAACATCGACCAGGGCATTGCGTTGCTGACCGGCATCCCCGCCGGCACGCGGGACGAAAATGGCGAGTTTCCCGAGGACAGCGTCAACGGTCGCGTGGAGGCGAGTCTGATCCGCTTCTCGGAACACATGCAATCAACGGATGAAATGGCCGTCATGGTAACCGGAGAAGATCAATGAACCCCCCTGCCCGTCGCCGCATCACCGTTGTGTTGCTCGATAAACCCCAGAGTAGGGAGTTGCTGTCGCTCGGTACAACCATCGCCTCCTTGCTGCAGGCAGAGCTGGAAGGGGTATTCGTTGAAGATGATGCGCTGTTCCGGATCACCGGCCTTCCCTTTCTGCGCGAACTGCGGATAGACAGCCGGAATGAGGCGCGCCTCGACCCCGCCAGGCTGATCCAGGAATGGCGGGCGATTGCGAAACATGCCCGCGAAGACCTGGAGGAATCAGCCAGACGTGCCGGATTGAACTGGAGCTTTCGGGTCTGGCGTGGTGAGTACGATAGCGATCTGCAACAGCTGGCAACAGACTCCGAGATGCTGTTGATGGGCAACCAGGGCGCCCTCACTTCACGCCGCCTTTCCACCCAGCCGCGACAGACTTTTTCAGTATCCAAGCCCCTCAGGGTTGGGGCCATACTCGATGCCGGCATGGCCAGTCAAAAGCTGCTGGAAACGATCACCGAGCTTGGGAAGAGTCCCGATATTGCATTAACCCTGTTTCTCACTCCGGATGAAGAGACACCCCAGAAAGCAGCCCTGCAGAGTTACCTGTTGCAACAAGATCCACATCAACACATCAACGTTGTGTATATCAATGACCTGGAGCCTGCAGCCCTGGTCAATCAACTGAAGAGATCCGCATGCAACTTATTGATGATCAGCGAACAGAGTCCATTGCTGCAGGGACCCACCATCAAGCAAATACTTGAGCGTTTGCCCTACCCCACAGTGGTGGTACGCAAATAGACGATGCACAGATCAAACCATCGAGCGGGCATCTGAATTTCAGTTGACGCTGGGCGTGATTTTGCTTGCAGGCCTGGCAACAGTTGTGATCGGGCTATTCACATTCCTGTCGCACATCACTCTGCTGCTGATGCTTGGTGTCGTCACAGGTAAGCGGACGCTTGATCTGAGACCACCTGCATTTACTGATCGCTTTTAGACCCACACTAATCCGATGGCACCAAAGAACGATAGGCATGCCAGCTTGCATGTCCGACCAAGGGTAATGCAATAAGCAATCCCACGAAGTAGGTCATCAGCCCCAATCCTATAATCACTACAATCATAAATGCCCAGAGCATCATGGCAGGCATGTTTTGCAGAACGGATTTGACACTGAGGCGAATCGCGGTGAATCCGTCAATCTTGCGGTCGATAAGTATAGGCACCGTTATTACGCTGATCATATAGGCCCACCAGGCAAAGAAAAAACCGACCATAATGCTTGCTATGGTAAAGTTTCTTCCTTTTTCGGAAAGAAAAACATTACTGAAGAAATTATCCAGCGGCGGCGAAAGACCCTCATAGAGCAGGGAAAAAAGAACATAGTTCAAGGCTATCCATAGCTGCATCATGATGAAAAAACCCGCAGTGATCATGCTGATCTGGGTATGATTGCTTTTCCACGCCTCCAGTGCGTTACAGGTTTTAAGTGGCTCCCCTTTTTCCAGGTGGGCACTCATCTGATATAGACCGATACCCAGGAATGGAGCAACCAGAAAAAAACCGGCAACGAGAAATGGCAACAGAAACATGCTGTCTGTTGAAAACAGCACAAATGTGAGCAGACCGCTGATCAGTACAATAACGGCACCATAGGTAAGACTGTATCGTGCCACATCAATCATATCCCTCCAACCTTTCGCCAACCACTCGAAAGGTTCGGTAAATTTTATTTTATTGACAACGAGTTCGTGCCACCGGGTACTGCCTGTATATGCTGTGGTCTCCATCTTGTAGCCTCCGAGAAAAGCCCTAATGCTTAAGTTTTTATTAAATACAGGCATCAACAACGTGCCTAAAAAGCCTACAAGGCTTATTATTAGTAATTGATTATGCTGACCCGCAAAAAAACCACGTGACTTAATGGTATTTAACGAAGCTATTATCTTTATTGGTCGTGTGTCTAGTTTAGCTTGTTGTTTGTAGGTTGTGTAATTATATCTCAGCAAGGGTGATTTCAGTTGGCTGCCCTGGGTATAACCAATCGATTATTACCTTTTAACAAAAGACAGATTTAAGATAATCTTGTTATACAAAACGTATAAGGCTCAGCAACCATCCACACTCCACTCGCCCACAGATCCCGTATCCATATGGGATTCATTGTCGGATTCATGTCAACATTGCCTTTACAACACCATTCCACCCCAATGCCAGATTGGAACGGTTGTACCCCCCTCCTCCCAGTGCAATCATACGACCGTTACAGTATTCATCGGCAAGTTTACTCAGACGGCCCGCGGCATATTCATGCGCGGCAGGAGTAAACTCCATATGCGTGATCGGATCACCCTGGATGCTGTCGGCGCCCGCCTGAAGTATGATCAGTTCCGGGTTTCCCTGTCGAATAAACGCTTCAACCGACGGCCAGACACGATGAAAATGGGCGTCTTTGGCCAACGGCGGTAAGGGGACGTTCAGCTTTTTACCTTTGGCTTCTCCCTTGCCGGTCTCTTCCACCGCCCCAGTGCCTGGATAGAGATAGTGGCCATCTTCATGGATATCGGCAAAGATCAAATCGGGGTCTGATTCGAAGGCGTAAAACACGCCATCGCCATGATGGGCATCGATATCGATATAGGCGATACGACGAATGCCATGGTTGAGCCTCAGGTTTTCAATCAACACCCCGGCATCGTTAAAGACACAAAAACCGGCTGCCGAATCCCGCCGGGCGTGGTGCAGGCCTGCGATGGGAACAAACACCTTTGGGTGTCTACCGGAAAGGATGGCTTGCATACCATCCAATACGGACCCAACCACGGTACAGGCGGCCTCGTACACGCCTTCAAAGGCAGGGGTGTCACCGGCATCGAGGTAGCCGTGGCCGCTCTCCGACTGGATCTTGACCCGATTGATATAGGCCTGGGTATGGAATGAGAGTAACACCTGCTCACTGCACAGTTGTGGCGTAGCGATAGATACCTGTTTGTCTAATCCCTGCTTGAGTGTCTCTTTCCAGAAGGCCTGAATACGGTCGGGCCCAAAGGGATGCCCATCACCAAAACCGTAACGGCCCAGGGTCTCACCGAAATAGATAGTGACCGGTTTATCGCTCATAGAAACCACCCACTTTGAGATTCAACCCCCTATGACGGTCTGTCTATTTCAAGTATAGGCAAGATAACAAACGACAGGTTCAAGCAATGGATGAATTGAAATAACTCATAAATAGTCTTTCGATGCAATATATTATGTAAATGGGCAGCGAACAGATGCACATCCTCTGTTACACAATATCAGCTTATGCCCGACAACACCGTTAGTTTATCTGTTCAGTATGGCTCGCAATTCAATCAACACCACCCCCCCCAAGACAATCAATTGCAGCACCATGATAACAACCATCCATAGCGGCATGCTCAAACCGAGAAACTGCCATTGAATATCGCCACAGAAACCTGTCGGCTGAAACACCGCTGGCAGCCATCGATCCAGCTTGAACCAAGCCGGGAACTTGGCATTGACATCACAGCTCAGCGAAGGTTGAACAATACCCAGTTGCAACCCGGACAGTTCCAGTGCCAGATAGAGACACCAGCCGGCCGCCACACCCCAGCCGATATAGCCGATCCATCTGGCGATCGACGAAGTCGGGGCACTCATACCGATAAGCGCCGAGACGAAGATCCCCATCACCGCAGCCCGTTGATAGATGCAGAGGACACAGGGATCGAGATCCAAGCCATATTGAAAATAGAGCGCCGCAGCCTCCAGGATAAGTGCGCTTACCGCCAGTAACAGCCATGGCAGGCGTTTTTGAATGACCAACATATACTTTTCAAATCAATGAGTGGTGTGCTTATCTTAGCCCATCCAAAGTGCTATCCAAATATCAATCCCAGAAACCGACGATTGATCATTTTCAATGCCAGGCAGATCGAACAGGCAGTATGTTGATTGACATATGAAAATTGCAGTAACCAGTCAAAATTTCCGCACCATCACTCAACACGCCGGCAAGACAAGGCGATTCCTGATCTATGAACAGGACCCGGAAACAGGCCAGGCCCATGAACTGGCCCGCCTCAATCTGCCGAAACAGATGTCGATGCATGAGTTCAGGGGGGATGACCATCCAATCTTCAAGATGGACTATCTGATAACCGGCGGCAGCGGAGAGGGATTTGTCCGACGCATGAGGAGTGCGGGTGTCGAAGTCATTGTCACCAGCGAACAGGACCCTCTGACTGCGGTCACGGCGGTGATTGAAGGCAAACCCCTGCCGCCATCTGAAGCGCATGTCCACGGCCAGCCCCATCCGCCAATCATGCCTTGAACAGGATAGGCGGCGGGGTGAATTCAGAAGCCGTAGGTGGCCATCAGCCTGACGAAATCACCATCCTCGTGCATGTCAGTGTAGATCAGTTCCAGACCCAGATGATCATTCAAATCGTATACCGCGTAGTAGTCGGTTTCGTTTGCTCCCTGATCGAAATCCACATGTAGCACGCCCACTGCCAGTACCTCGACACCCGCATACTCGATACCGAATGCCTTTGCCTCCTGGTCCTCGACACCGTCAATGGTATGGTCGTCTGCCGATGTAAAATAGGGACCGCCACCGAAACCATTGGTCACCCTACCCGATACATCGTTGTACGCGGCGGTGATTGTGAAATCCGCAAGAGTATAGCTGCCGGTGATGCCCCAGACATCACCGTCAGGCCCTGACTCACCGCCGGTATCATCCGATTGGGAGCTGATCTGCAGACCGATACTGAAGGCATCGGTCTCATACATGCCTTCCAGGTAGAACAGTTCGGCAAAATTGCTACCCTGGTAGTACCAGCCCTGCAGCGTCAGTTGTTCGATACCCTCGAACACAGCACCGATCGCAGTCAGGCCGTCGTCGCCGTTCAACTCCCGGAATCTTTCCGGAATATCGGCATCGACACCGGCCCATTTATCGAGATGGGTCAGATAGAGTGTGGTACCGGCAATATCGTTATTGCTCAGTAACAGCCCCTGAAAGGTATTCGGTACCATGCGAATATCATCGGTATCGGCGTGGGGTGTATCCAGCTCGAAGCGACCGACACGCAGCGCGGTGTTGCTGTACTCTGCCTGGATGTAAACCTCGCCCAGAATGGCGTAGCTGGCGTTTTCCGAGGAGAAAAAATCGCCGTTCTCATCATCGAACAGCTCCCCGGTGGTATAGAAGGTTGCGCCGGTGCTCAATCCCTTCCAGGTCGGACTGATATAGCCGAGTTTACCGCCAATGGCTGAACCATCCGTCTCATTGCCGGTTTCCTCCTCGGCATGGATAACGCCTAGCCTGAAGTTACCGAAGACACCCTCTTCGGCCTGTACGGCGGCCACCCCCGAAAAACCAAACAGCACTCCGGACAGCAATCCAGCCTGGACCATCCTCTTTGGTAACGATCTTTCACTATCAGGCAAAAAGGTATTGCGGTGACACCTCACAGGTTGGGTAACCCTATTCTGGGTGCCAACCACCCGGAACAGTTGATCAAAAACCCGTTTCCGTTCAACAAAGGAGATCCCTGCCGGCACTCTCTCTGCACCGAACCTAGTCAGTCTTGTTTTTTCCATAACTCAATATCCCACGCAGAGTGTAAGTTAAGGCTGGCTGGCGTCCGCTGGCGGGCCGATCGGCTTAATCTTTAAAAAGATGACTGTTTGCCTAGCGATGCTCGAGGTGTCTTATGAAGCCTAAGGATGTACGCAGTTTCATCCCTTTCTCATACCATCGTGAAGCAGCTATGCTCATTAGCCGGGGCAATAATAATACGAATGATTATCGTTTTCAATATATTTCGCGTTGCTTACTACACACAGATCAGTGCTATCCTTTACTTGATCTGCGATACACGACACCTGAGGCCGAACACCGCATGGCAAGCCGCTCCCCATGGAAACTTACGATGACGAGTACCAACTATGAAAAAACGCTTGTTTTCTTTATCCCTATATTGTTGCTCTTTGGCTGTTCCAATAGCGGTGAAGAAGATAGTAGTGCAGGTTCAAGTGCTGGCGAACGGAAATACACTATCTGCGAATGTGTAAACGAGCCCATCAGATCGGGCAAAAAAGCCCAAGCCTGCGGAAAACTTGCGGAGACCATACCCGACTACGTGACACGGGTGATGGCATGTAAAGGCGAAACAGTTAAGGATGAACAACGATGAAAATGATATTTGTTATTGTCTCAGTATTGTTCGCACTTACCACTCCGCTATCGGCAGCCGACCTTGTCTCGCCGTTTTCCGGGAGTACCCCGATCGGCGAATACAAAGCCGACTTCGTAAAGTACCATTACCTGCCTTCCGCCGCGGCAGATGCCAAACCGGCGACCGTTGACGGCCGGATCCACAGTCGCCTGTATAAGAAGCCGGATGAAAAAAGCAATTACGAGGTGATCAAGAGTTTCGAGAATGAATTCAAGGCAGCGGGATTCAAGGTCCTTACCCTGATCGAAGATACCCGCCAGGGTGAGTTGAAAGTGCGCGACCTGAATACCGCCGGCAAGAACGGCATGCTCAAACGTCCTTACGCCGGCAAGGGCGGTAAGACCGGGGTCGGCACTGTCGCACAGATTTCAACCCAGGCACAGGAATACCTTGTCGCACGCAAGACGATCGACCAGACCGATGTGTTGATTGCCGTCTTTACGAGCCGCAGCGGTGGTTATGCGATTGAACAGATTGAATCCGCGGCGATGGAACAGGGCACGGTGTCTCTGAATCTCGATGCGATGCGCAACAAGATGGCAAGCGAAGGACGTGTCGCAATCTATGGTATTCGTTTCGATACCGGCAGCGCGAATATCCGCCCGGATTCCGCAGCGACACTCGCGACAATCGTGAGCTATCTGCAGGAGAATCCGCAACGCTATTTCTATGTGGTTGGCCATACGGACGACCAGGGCAAGTTTACAAGCAACCTCACGTTATCGAGGGCGCGCGCGGATGCCGTTGTCAAGGCGATCATCGCCAAGCTGCCGGCGGCCGCGAACCGGTTGCAGGCAGATGGTGTCGGCCCCCTCTCCCCTGTCGCCACCAACACGGGTACGGACGGACGCAGACTGAACCGGCGCGTTGAGCTCGTGTCGCGGCTCAAGTAACCCGCCGGTTTACCCAAGCAGCTCCGGTCTTATCATCCAATTGACCCGCCAACTCACATTATCCACGCGTTCCAAGCAGACGACGCTGCCTGGCTTGTAGGCTATGATCGGCTTGTCTCTATCCCCGAGAAGCAAATGCGAAACCAACTTCGCCATGAATGGCAGATGACCGACAGCCATTATCTCTTTACCTCCGCCTTCCTTATGCAAATCAAACGCCTTGGGATCGTCATTTGGGTTAATGCCGCCATTTGCTTCCAGCGTTAATCCCGGCGCAATCGCATCGGTCAAACGCTCAGCTGTTTGCATAGCGCGCAGTTTTCCACTGTGGATCACCCTGTCTGGGCGAATGCCGGCCTGCTTAAGAAAAGTGGCGAGCCGATCAACATCCTCCCTGCCCTGGTCGGTCAGGGGTCGATCGGGATCGACCTCTTTATTGCATGCCTCACCGTGCTGTACGAGATATAGTTTCATGACACCCCCCAACCCATAGGCCTCGTGTGATTCGATCAACACCCATTCATCCGATATTCCTTGTTCATTTTTTCAAAACCATCTCAGGTCAGCAATGCCACACTCTTGACCTGCGCGTAGAGCTGCATCCCCTCACGAATCCCCATGCCCATGGCGGAGCGGCGGGTGATACGTGACAGCAGGGTCTGGCCATCCTCCAGTTCCAAGCGCACCAGCACCTGGGTGGGGCTGATGTCGCGGGTGTCGATGACCCGCACCGGCAGGATGTTGAGGATACTGGTATCGGTATGGGCTCGGAGTGACAGGCTGACATCCCTGGCCTGGATCTGTACCCTGGCATGACGGCCCACCGGCAGATCCTCCCGGGGTACGGCGATCCTGTTGCCCTGCAAAGTTATCCAGGTCAGATGATAGCTGTGGTCGTGGGAAGTAACGTTGCCCACCAGCAGCGCGGAGGCGTCATCGTAACCGGACAGGGGCATATCAAGCCGGGTCAGCAGTGGTGCGGCCTCGCCCTGTGCGGTGACTCGCCCTCCATCCAGCACCACCATATGGTCAGCGAGTCTGGCCACCTCATTGGGGTCGTGGGAGACATACAGGGAGGGGATGGCGAACTCGTCGTGCAACCGCTCCAGATAGGGCAGGATGGTCTGTTTGGCCGCATGATCGAGGGCGGAGAGCGGCTCGTCCATCAGCAACAATCGCGGGCTGGTGAGCAGGGCGCGGGCGATGGCGACCCGCTGGCGTTCACCGCCGGAGAGCCGGGCTGTAGACCGCGGCAAAAGGGCTGATATCCCGAACAGTTCCACCACATCGTGAAAGGGTATCTGCCGCTGTGCTTCAGACACCCGGCGCATGCCATACTGCAGATTCTCACGCACCGATAGATGCGGAAAGAGACTCGCCTCCTGGAATACATAGCCGATGGGACGCCGATGGACCGGCAGAAACCGGCTCTCATCCTGCCATGTCTCACCATTGACCCGCACCACTCCCTGGGTTGTGCGCTCGAGACCGGCGACGGCACGCAACACACTGGTTTTGCCCGATCCCGAAGGGCCGAACAGGGCTGTGACACCCTGTGCCGGCGCGGTGAAATCCACCTCCAGGTCGAAGTCACCCAAACGGTGCTTCAGATTGACCTCGATACCACTCACGGTTGATGACTCCGGGTAATACGTCCATTGACCAGGTAGAGGGTCATCAGCACAAGGAACGAGAAGGCGAGCATACCGGCAGCCAGCAGGTGGGCCTGGCCATACTCCAGGGTCTCAACCTGTTCGTAGATCGCCACCGACAACACCCTGGTCTCGCCGGGGATGCTCCCGCCAATCATCAGTACCACGCCAAACTCGCCCACCGTATGGGCAAAAGAGAGGACCGCGGCAGTAAGAAAGCCGGATCGCGCCAGCGGTATCACCACGGTGGCAAAACGGTCCCATGGGGAAGCGCGCAGGGTGGCGGCCACCTCTGCCGGACGCGGCCCAAGGGCCTCGAATGCGTTCTGCAGCGGCTGTACCACGAAGGGCAGCGAATAGAGCACCGAGGCAAAGACAAGCCCCTCGAAGGTAAAGGCCAGGCTACCGATACCAAGGGTCTCCGTCAGGCGTCCTACAGGCCCGTCGGGGGCGAGCATGATCAGCAGGTAGAATCCGAGCACGGTGGGCGGCAACACCAGCGGCAGTGCGACCACCGCCGAAAGGGCCTGCTTGTACCAGGCATGGGTGCGCGCCAGCCACCAGGCAATCGGGGTACCGACGATGAGCAGCACCAGGGTTGTGGTGCTGGCCAGTTTGATGGTCAGCCAGACGGGTTGCCAGTCGAATGCCATGGTCAGCTCCGTAGTTGGTTTTGGCTTTGAATGTCAGTTAACGTAAAGCCGAAATTACTTGGATGCGTCGATAATACGCTGTTTTTGGCGGGATAGGCCCCATCCTACCTTGGTTTTTGTATCAGGAGATCGCCCTGCCCTTTCACTTGACCCCATAGCCATAGCGCTCGATCACTTCCCGCGCCACATCGCCCTTAAGGAACTCGAGGTAAGCAATGGCCGCCGGATTGTCTTCACCCCTTTTCAACAGCACCGCCACCTGGTCAATGGGGGTATGATAGTCAATCGGGATCTGCCACAGTGTACCCTCTTCACCCTCCCAATCCTTGATCTGGGCCAAGGCGACAAAACCCAGCTCCGCGTTGCCGGTAGCGGTGAACTGGAAGGCCTGGGCTATCGATTCTCCCATCACAAATTTGGGCGTGAGCGTTTCCAGCACTCCCAAACGCCGCATGACCTGTTCCGCCGCCAGGCCGTAGGGAGCGATCTTGGGGTTAGCCAGTGAGAGATGATCAAAAGAGCCATTTTTAAGATAGTGCTCACCATCAGTGAACAAACCCGGCTTCAAGCTCCACAACACCAGTTTGCCTCTGGCATAAACAAAACGGGTTGCGGGTACCGCCAACCCCTCGGCCTCTGCCTTGATCGGGTGCTGGCCGTCGGCCGCAAGGAAGATTTCGAAAGGGGCGCCATGCGCAATCTGTGAATAGAGCTTACCGGTAGAGCCATGGCTGATTCGGGTGGTGTGGCCGGTGGCCTTTTCAAACAATGGAGCAATCTCGCGGTTTGCAGCGATAAAGTTGGACGCTACGGCAATCTTCACCTCTTCGGCTTCCACCTGTGCATAGGGCAGTGCGAGCCAAATGAATACGGCAAGAAAAATGTAGTCGGTATTTTTCATGAAGCTATTAACCCGGCGACCAAATAGTTTACTTTCAGCCGCAGTGTGCCTGCCTGCAGCATGGATAACATCGTACAACTAAGCGGCATAATACCAACAAGTAGGTTGTGTAAACCAGCCAACGCATTCGAGATGCCCGCTATAACGACCATTAGCAGTCAGCTCCAGAGATTACAGGGTTAATAACATTGCCTGCAATCATATGGCCAATCAACCATGCCGCTAAAGAGAGCCTGGATCAGCTGGAAAAAATCAGTGGATGTCCATACGTATTACTACGACTTAAAATATTTACCGGCAGTATTTATTATTTACGTCAATTGCTTAACGAATCGTTTTTAAGACGTACTGTCCTGATTGCCACTCCTTGAATTGGGCTTGGGCAATCAGAGGTTACTATCATGTGTGAGAATCCATATTATACCGCAGCACAACATGGTGATTTTGATCGCTTTGAGCTGGAAGACTTTGTTCTTGAGCAAGGTGCCACGTTGCGCAAGGCAAGCCTGGCCTACAAGACTTTTGGTCAACTCAATAAAAAAGCCGACAATGCAATCCTGTTTCCGGTTATGTTTTCCGGCACCCATGCTGCTATGGCCTGACAAACCACCTGGTTCACTATATTTTTATTCGGAGGCACATAACATGGGTTCTGCAACCTTGAAACAGGCCGGCAAGGTCTCTTCGGCGATATTTCTCGCGACTGCTACCACATTGACTTCACTATCAAGCACTGCCGTGGCTGACGAAACCTGCCAGTCGCCCTACATGGCTAAGATTGTCGGGCAGGAAGATTTCGTTTATGCCTGGACTCTTGGAGTCGAGGGTGTAGGTGATGGACAGGATAAGCTGGTTACAGTCGATGTCAATCCAAAATCCAACCATTATGGTCGGTGGCTGAGCATTGTGATAATCAGGTAAAGTTATGGTAATTCCGGCCCTTGTTTAAGCTTTTGTCGGGCCAACAATCAGACCTCTCGCCATGAGAGTCGCTCTATTCGTAAGAGATCGTGTATCAAGGCTATGCAATCGTTGACATCGATCTCCTTGCAAGTATAGATATCGAGAGTAAAAAGACGTCTATCTCGCCAAGAATAGAAAGAGCAACCCGATTCAGCCCAGGCTTGAAAACCACCCATACCGTGATGCAGCTTACTGACCGAATCGGGTGAAAAGACCAGAGTATCAGCAATTGGAGTCATCGCAAGACAGTCGGTCAAGCCGCCGAGCACCTCGCGTACTGTCTCTTCCGTAATAGCCGGCAGACCGTAGATACCCTCGATGATAAGGCGCAGTCGTTGAATATCAGGACAAATAATCAATGTGTCACCATATGGATGAACTAATAGTTGGAGCTTCTGTTTTAGTATTGAAGTTGTAACAAGAGCGTTTACCACAACCACTATTCAAACTAGGACTACTCACGACCGTTCGGAGTAACAAATCCATACTCCTCCAAGGGTCTGTTAACACTAATCCAATTGGCCCTAGCTTGATCGGCAATGATTCAGTAACAGAAATCGCGAGTAACTACGTGATCACATGCCCCGGTGAGTGCGCTGCGTTGAAATAGTAACGGCTTGGGTGATACTAACAACTTAGTGACTTATTGATAAAGATCCACCAGTGCACCATGATTTACTTTTACCGCCAATCTTAGGCAAATTTGCCTGCTCTGATTACTGCATGGAAAACAATATCATCGTGGTGGACGGATATCAAAATGTTTCATTTTTCGGTAAATGGTGTTGCGGCTGACATGCAATTTTGACGCAACCTTTGTGATGTTCCAATGGGCAGCTTTCAGTTCCCGCAGAATAGCGTCACGCGCAGCAATATCCAATGAATTGATTGGGCGTAATCGTTGTCTAGATTCTCCACCATGCGGGATATTGACAATCTCATCCGGCAGATCGTCTAATTGAATTCTTGCATTGTCGCACAGACCAATCATGGTACGAAGAATATTGCGCAACTGACGAATATTACCTGGCCAATAATAATTGTGAAGCGCTTGCAGCGCTTCTTTCTCTATTACGACACGTTCTCGTTGACCTGTCTCCTGCTCTAAAAGACATTGAATCAGGGCGTCTCGGTCTTCGCGTTCTCTCAACGGGGGCATCTTCAGACTAATACCGTTGAGTCGATAATAGAGGTCTAGCCGGAAACGGCCTTCGTCGACAAGCAACTGGAGATCCTTATGGGTCGCGCTAATCAGGCGAATGTCCACCTTTACTGGGACCTCGCCACCAAGCGGAATAACCTCCCGCTCCTCCAGAACTCTCAATAGGCGTGCCTGAAGGTGGAGAGGCATATCACCGATTTCATCAAGAAACAGAGTGCCACCGTTTGCCTGCACAATCTTGCCACGATACCCCTCCTTTGTTGCCCCTGTGAATGCTCCAGGGCGGTATCCGAAGAGTTCACTCTCAATCAGTGATTCAGGTAATGAGGCGCAATTGACTGCAATAAGCGGCTTATCTGCCCGACGGCTGGACTTGTGTACGGCCTTGGCAAATACATCCTTTCCAGTCCCCGTCTCACCAAGTACGATAAAGGGAATATCCCGCTCAAGTAGTTTCTTGGCACGTTCAATATTTCGACGCATGCGGGTGTCGCCGAACTCCAAGCCACCCAATACCGGTTTTACCTCGTTATCTGAGGTTGACGTAGTAAATCTTTTTGTTCGGCCATTCAACCGACGTCTGTCGGAGCTGGGGGGCTGAAAACTGGCATAGAATCGGCGTTCATGTGTTTTATCCCGCAGTGCAGTAGGGACAGTCGCCATATTATGGGCATTGCGTAGGGCATTGCTCATGTGGATGTCAAACAGCGTTTCGATCCGCTGACCAAGCAAACTCTTTATTTTGGCTATGTCAAGTTGAAACAAAGCACTACGATTTGCCGCCTTTATACACCCCTCACCATCGAATGCCAGTACTCCCTCGCCGAGGGTGCTAATGAACTCGGGACGGCTATGGAAACGGAGAATATAGTTATCACGCATACGGCATAGGAAGAGGCGGTTTTCGATCAGCTGGGCCGACATATTGACTAGCACCATGGTATGTTGCTGAGCCTGATGTGAATGACTAGAGGCATCCAGCACCGCGAGCAGTTCACCTGTTGGATCCAGAATAGGCGCTGCAGAGCAGGTCAGATGTGTATTTTTTGAAAAAAAGTGCTCATTCTGGTGAATAATCAGCGGTCGCTTTTCAATCAGGCACGTCCCCATGCCATTAGTGCCTTGTATCTGCTCGGCCCAAACAGCACCCAGCTGTAACCCTGTTTTGCCGGCGATGTTTGTGAGCATCGGATCGCTCACGTAGTTGACAACCACCCCTTCACTGTCTGTCAGTAGGATTGAGTGACCTGAACCGGCAACCTGCTGATACAGGTTGGTCATTTCTGAAAACGCGATCGCTGAAAGGTTACTGTATTTTTCCTGCCGCTCCTTCAAGTCTGCATTATCAACAACAATTGTTTCCGGTTGATGCTCCGGATCCAGAATATGATCATTGAGACAACGCTCCCAGGAGCGGATAATCTGTTCAGTAACCACACTCTCGACGGCTCTGGGATCACGGACAGCTTCCTTCACCAATCCGTAGTGTTCCCTGTTCGTGTCGTCACTATTCATTGCTGTACCTTTGGCAGGAATTGCTGACTATTTTAAATAATGGATACCCGTATTTATGCTAGAACGAATATTCGTTCTGGATAAGGATAGGATATAGTCCAACAGAAGACCCAAGTCAAGGTGTAAACCCATCTGATCTAAACATGTTTGGAAAGTTGTTTGACTGCTACCTAGTAGACCATTCGTTGCAAAGTCAGTACTTTAGTTTACTCATAGCTAAAAAAGGTCCCACAGAGCAGTTGGCAAAACTGCTTGGTATGCTTGTTCACTTAGATGATACAAACCTTAGATAGCTGGAATTACATATCATAAATTCATGAGTAGGAGAAATGGGAGCCCATAGACTAATAAGTTAGTATCGATTGGCTCTATTGGATCATTTCAGCTAATCACATATTTTCATTGTTTGTTTTTTATTTTTTGTATTTGTGTTTTTGACTAGTTTAAGTCTTGGTTCCGCTTTTAATCCTTTCCAGGCCGCGTTAATAATAATATCAGTGTATTCTGTAATTGGCTTCTCGATTATTCCGTCCAATCTGAGCTGCATCATTCTGATTGCACCGCCATAAATGCACGATGACGCAGCCCAACGGTCTGTTTCTAAAAAATCGCCGCATTCGATTCCATTCCTGATGATTTCACGCATTTTCAAGAATGGGGAGGCGTTGCACATCAGTGGTTCACCGGGCAAGAACTCGGAGTGTTTTGCATGAAATACAAAAGCAATGATATTTGGATTTGTCTCTGTATGTTCAAAAAGCTGTCTGATGATTTCTTCGCACTGTTTTAATGGCGAGTCTATTGATTCAGTAATATCATCAATCAAATCATCTACTTCATTGATGATTTGATTGAAAAGCGCTTTAGCTATGCCTTCTTTACTACCAAAATGGTGGTAAATCGCACCGATACTAACATCAGCTCGTTTTTGAATATCATGTACGGTGACGTTGTGGTAGCTGTTTTCGACGAATAGATCTAAAGCTGCAGAGAGAATCCTGCAATCTATTGTCTCATTTTGGGACTCTTTTTTCTTTAGGGATGGCATTAAATATTGCTCCTTAATTCACTAACGACTATCTGGGCTGCCCTGGAAAATTTGCCCGATTCAATATTAGTCTTTCCCAGAAACATGATTGTGTACCAGTTTATCTAGGGAATACCATTAAATACCTTAGCACCATATTTACAAGGGTTTTCTGCTCTTTGTCTAGAGCTATCGTCTCGCCTCCCAATAAAATATTGTTCACCTACTTCTATTTTACAAAACAAAACGCCTCCTGTTGATTGGTCATGTAATAACTTAATTATACGCTAAATTTTAAAAAATATTTGACACGAACGAATATTCGTTCTACTTTCAAATTGTCGTTTATTTATAAGCCATATGTCGCCTAAGCAATTACGTTGGGCTTTAGAAATTGGCGATTTTTTTACACCGATGATGAGTATAGGAGTTAATAATATGCCGGCCAGAAATAATAAGCAGTGGAATGCGGCCCCCAAGTTAGAGCTTGGGGAGTGGGTCGATAGCCGCATTTATTCTGATGAAGATATTTTTGAAGAAGAACTTGAGAAAATCTGGAAAAAAGCGTGGATCCCATTATGTCATGAGTCCGAGCTTCCCGAACCCTATGATTTTCGCACTGCGATCCTAGCTCGCGAACCGATTATCATCGTTCGCGGCCCGGACAAAAAAATTCGTGCCTTTCTGAATGTCTGCCCGCATCGCGGCATGGCGATTGAACGTCGTCCCGCTGGCAGTTTCGCTCCGGCCCAGGCATCAGGTAATCCAAAGCATATGACCTGTATGTTTCATGCCTGGCAATTTGACATGAAAGGTAATTGCGTCGACATTCCACGTGAGAAAGAAGGCTATCAGGATCGTCTAGATAAATCGAGTCAGGGACTGCGGGCATTACGTTGCGAAGTCAAATACGGTGGTTTCGTCTGGGTCTGCCTTGATGATCAGACACCGTTCAATGTGGAAAGTTGGACCGCTGGTGCAATGGACTGTGTAAAAGACTCTCTCGATGAAGAACCGCTTGAAATCATCCATTACCATAGGGCGATTATCGACTGTAACTACAAATTGTGGCATGACACGAATAGTGAGTTTTACCACGACTATATGCACTATCATAACCGGATCACCGGCTTTGATGACGGTTACTTCAAGCGTAAATGCTCTGCATTCGACAACGGCCACGTTAATGTAGGCACCTTCACTGTAAACTATGAAGAATATGAGGTTGCTGAAGACCGCGGTAAACTGACATTTCCACATCTTCCACCTGACAACTGGTACATGGTCGATTTGTTTCCTGGTATTAACATCAACCTTCGCGGCTCTGTTGTTCGGTTTGATCTGATGACACCTCTAAGTGCCAACCAAGTAATGATTGAGTTCCGAGGTTTTGGATTAAAAAGCGATTCAGCTGAGGATCGTGCGCAGCGTATTCACCATCACAACACAATATGGGGTCCAATGGGTCGCAATCTCCATGAAGATCTTGTCGGTATCGCCGGCCAGGGCGTAACCATGATGCCTAAATCAGAAACTCGCCGCATTTTACATGGTCGTCATGAAGGTCTCTACGTACACGATGAGGTTGGTATGCGGCATTTTTATGATGTTTGGGGCAAGTGGATGGACCGTCTTCCAAGTGATCCCATGCAGAAATACAAGCAAGGTAAGGTCGTTGGACCGGAAATGCCACCGGCCAAGGGCTTGTCTGTATTTCCCGGCAAGACTGCGTGATAGCTAAACATGCCTTTGGATTGGCTGGCTGATGAATTAAAACTTTTTAATGCTCAAGCCAGCCAATCCGAATTATAGACTAATCGATTAGTATTTGTTTGTCGTTGCAGCGATATTTCTACATTACTCTGTATAGGAGATTTCCAGTGAATGCTACCGTTCAGCAAAATAAAGAAGTGGTTAGAGAAGAGATTTATAAATCCATCCTAAATCTTGATGAGCAAAATTGGAATGATTGGATTGATCAATGTAGTGAGGATTTCAAGTACTCAGTGGTTACCTACAGTCATGAAATCCGTAGGGATCTAACATATCTTATCCTTAGCCATAAAGAGTTGAAACCCTATTTTGATCTTTTGCCAAAACACAACTCCGATAATTCACCAATGCGACGTCACGCTACTATCTATTCGGTGGATATAAGCGATGACGGTAAGTCTGCGGAAGCGGTTACCTCATTTATGATAACACTTGAATTATTTGACGGACTCAACGCTGCGCTTTATTCCGGGGAAAACCGCCTCTATCTGATCGGTAAATATTATGACAAATTAAAGATTGACGGTGATACGGTAAAGTTTACTGAGCGTGTGTCGCGGATATACACACGACGCCTTGATAAAGGCACGCACTGGGTTTTCTGATGCATCATTATTACCGGTCTTCTGACTTATATCATTCTTTAAATGAGAAATGGCAAATACTAGGAAAGTGTTTGCACTCGCAATGCAATTAGGTGATACACAATGAGTTGGAAAATGATTTGCGCGGTTACCGATATTCCTGATAATTCTCTTGAGAAATTTGAAATTGACGGTATTGATATTATGATCGCCAACTATGGTGATGGATTCCGTGCATTCCCTCCGAGATGTCCACACATGGATGAACCGCTTTGTGAGTCAGGAATGCTGTTTGATGGATTACTGACCTGCTCAAAGCACCTTTGGCAATGGGATATGAAGACGGGTGAGATAGCCGGAATGGCTGAAAAGGATTTGCTGCTTTATGACATCAAACTTGAAAATGGTGACATATATGTATACATCGAAAAGGCTCTTGTTTATGAAGATGATGAGGAGTCTGAAGAAGAAGATGAAGTGGATTTCTTTAATGCCGATTAACTTCATAATACATTGCGAAAATGCAGAGTCTTCATTACATATGCAATCTTGGTCATAACATTCAGTTGAAGAGTATTCGATATCGTCTATAACCTTCACAACAATATGAATAATCACTATGACAGATAAAATCGTTAAGATCCAGGTCAACGCCAGGAACCGTGCATATCATTTTGAAGGTACTAGTGTTGATAAGATACTCAACCTTGGTCTGAGTAGTGGCGTCGCCCTTCCTTATGAATGTGGCAGTGGAACTTGTGGGACTTGTAAAGCCAGGTTGATATCTGGTGAGATAAACGATCAATGGCCAGAGGCACCAGGACATAAGTATTTAAAACCCCAAAAGGGCGAGTTTTTAATGTGCCAGTGTGCAGCAGAAACTGATATCGTTGTTGAAGTTGAGAGTTTCGTGCAAACAATGGAAGCCGGTGCCTGTGTACCTACCGATTTACAGGGCCGTGTTCACACTGCAAAGCTACTAACACCTGATGTTATATTTCTACGGATTGAACTTGACAAATCGATAGATTTTGATGCCGGCCAGTTTATGTTAGTTCAATTTCCAGAAATTGAAGGTTTTCGTGGGTGGTCAATGGTGAATTATAAACGCCATACCAATACCCTTGAATTTGTTGTTAAAAAGAAGCCAGGAGGAGCCTTGTCTGAATGGTTGTTCAATAATGATTGCGAGGGTGTTGAAGTCGAACTTTATGGCCCTTTAGGAAGTGCAACATTTTATTCGAGTTTGGCTAAAGATATCCTGTGTATAGCTGGTGGCAGCGGCATTGCCGGGATAATGTCGATTCTGTCAAGGGCTCTGCAGGATGGTTATTTTACGCAATACAAAGGATATGTATTTTTCGGTGTGCGTACAATGAAAGACACATTTTTTCTTCGTGAGCTTGCTGCTATTCGTGCCGAAAGCGGCGACAAGCTGAAAATAATTATTGCCCTATCTGAAGATGATGCATCATCGACCATGCAGTCTGACTTTAAACAACTGATATTTGACAGGGGATATGTCCACGAGGTGGCAGGTCGCCATATGGAGGGCCACTATCAAAATATCCGGGCCTACCTGGCTGGTCCTCCACCTGTGGTGAATGGATCTATTGGTATGTTACTACGTGCGAGAGTAACAACCGACAATATTCGCTACGATAAATTCAGTTAGAGATGTTGTAATGAAAAAATATATGCGCATATGTAATTTGGACGAAATACCCATCAATGGAATGAGAACATTCGATGCCGAGGATGGGTCAAAGATTTTAGTGGCAAATTACGGTGAGTGCCATTACGCGTATAGTAACATTTGCCCTCATCAAGGGACTTGTCTGAGCGAAGGCTTTTACGATGGTGCCATACTTACTTGCCGCAAACATTTATGGCAATGGGATATCACTACGGGAAAACCTGTTGGCATCGCCGATTCTCCTCTCGAAAACTATCTAGTTAAGATTGAGGACAGTGAAATATTCGTTCGTCAGGCCAGCACACTAAGACAGGCACAACTGTTTACAGATATTTCGAGTAGTACACAGGCTAAGCTGGAGCACCTCACACGTTACGAAGAGTATGACCATGGTAGTGTACTCTACGAGATAGGCGATCCTGCGGATGATATCTACATTCTTGATTCAGGTCGTATCGAATTCCAAATTGGCCGAGATGATCGAACTAGCGCAGCCGGTTTCATTCTACGCAAAGGAGAGGTATTTGGCTGGGCAGCACTACTAGAAAATCAACCTCTGCGAATTGCTAAAGCAGTTTGCAAGGAAAAATCAGCAGTATTACGGCTCAACGGTAAAGAAGTTTTAGAAGTCCTTGAGGCAGATCCGGACTCTGGCTTAATCGTAATGCGCCAACTTTCAACATTGATCACCAAGCATTTGACTTCGTCAGGTGAGAAGTAAGGTAATTGATACAATTAAATAAGTATTCTAACAAGAGGAAACGACCATGATTAATCTTTTAAAACATCGAGTGTTTATTGTAGTTAACACATTCATATTAACGCTGATTTTTATGTCTGGATCGGTATCCGCTGGCACACTTGATTTTGGCAAGGTTGGAGAGCCAATCAATTTGGTAGTGGGTTATCAGCCCTACTATACAGAAGCATGGTCAGGTGTGATCATGCGTGATAAACAGCTTTATGAAAAGTACCTGCCAAAAGGATCTACAGTCGAATTTTCTATTGGATTGCAAGGCTCTGTGATTGTCAACGCAATGTTGGCCGGCAAACAGCACATTGGCTATATGGGTGACATGCCTGCCATTGTTTCTACAACGAAACAGAAGGTTGCAGATATTCGTATAGTAGCGACTGCAGGTTTGGGCAGTGACCAATGTAATATCTTTTTAGCCAAAGTCGATGCACCAGACTTTTCTAGTGCAAAAGAAGCGATCAAGTGGCTGGATGGTAAACAAGTTGCAGTACCGAAAGGTGCATGTACAGATCGATTCGCACTTGCTGTATTTGAGAAAGAGGGTGTAAAGCCTGCAAGTTACCTTAATCAAAACATCGAAGTCATTACGAGTGGGTTTCGTGCGGGTAAGCTTGATGCAGCAGCTATTTGGGAGCCTACTGCATCGCGTCTAGTAGCAGAGGGCCTTGCAAAACGTATCGCATCAGGAGCATCAATCGATGAAAATGATGGCGGATTTATCGCAATGCGTGGTGATTTGATCAAACAGCGTCCTGACGTTGTCATGGCATGGCTGAATGCCGAGCTTGATGCACAATTATTTATGGCAAATCCGGATAATGCTGATGCCATAGTTAAAATGGCTGCGTCTCAAACTACAGGTTTCCAAGATAGAGTATTATGGTCATCACTATATGAAAGCTATTCAGCTGCACAAGGTGGCGCACCTGTCAGAGTTGAGCTCGCTTACGGAATCACACCAAAAGCACAGCTTTTGATAGAAAAAGCCACCAAGTTCCTTCATACCATCAAGAGTATAAATGTCGACACACTGCGGCCAGAGGCAGTGATGCCAGAATTTACTGAAGCTATACTGAAAGAACGTGGAATAACTGCTCCAGTCGGTGAAGTTAAGTCCCTACCGGCTTCAGCATATAAAGGTGTTCCATTTAAACATTAGTAATTCAGTACCTCATATACTAATGATGAACTCTGTGAATTCTTTTCTATACAACGAGCGGGAAAATATCTAAACGATATATTACTGAATATCACAGGGTTCGCAGCATGTTATATAGCCATGGATGGCGTAACCAGAATAGTTCGTATCATGCTGTTTCTCATAGCTACAGATAAGCTGTGCATAATCACGATTGATATGTTGTCTCATATTGAGTGTGTCTTGGCTCTTGAGTGACTAAAATCACATCAATAACGAGAAACATACTTGAGGATGTTGAGACACCATTCACTTAAATGCCTTAACATTGACTTGTCAGGAAATAATGATGGATAAAATTGCAGCTTTATTGAAAAGTTCGATGCCCTTCCGCATGGTATCGGATGATATCTTTTCTGCTATTACTGATATTTCAAGATTGCAGTCGTACAATCGCGGAGATTTACTATATAACATCGGAGATGCCGCAGATGATATATATATAGTCTCTACCGGCAGCGTATTACATACACTCGGTGAGAAATCCGGCGCGAACGAGCACGTGAAAAGTCTTCACAGCGGCAGTGTTTTCGGATGGGCTGCTGTGCTGGACGAACAGAATACCCGTTTAGCCAAGGCCGTTTGTCAGGAGGCGACAGAACTTCTTCGAATAAATGGTAAGGCCCTGATTGAGCTGTTCGATAATAATCCAGATGTTGGTGATATTGTCATGACCCGCTTTGCGACCATGATAAACAGGGAGTTTACAGTTCCTGAAAGAACGGCTTCTCGTGTACATAGTTTCAAACAAGTCATCACTGCCACAGAGTTGCAGCCATCTGAAACGACTACCTGGAGTTTAACACTTTTTCGTCTATCGACATGGCTGAAGAGTCCAAGGCCATATCTGATGGTAACTGGATTTATCCTTGTTTTAGGATTCTGGTATTTCGCTGTAGAAGTCTTTAAATTGCCTCGTTTTGAAGATATGCCGGGTTTAACCGAAGTGGTAACTGAATTTCTCAGTGAAAATCCCGAATACGGATTATCCATCTACACCCCTGAATATTATAAGCATATTGGAATCAGTCTTAGGCGAATTGGGTATGCATTTCTTCTGGCTACAGTGTTGGGAGTTCCGCTCGGATTGTTTTTAGGCTGGTCCAAAAAATTTCGTGAATATATCTTTCCACTCTTTGAGATTTTCCGTCCTATACCTATTCTTGCCTGGGTACCGTTGGCAATTATTATTTTCAGTGGATCTGAGACGCCGGTTGTTTTTCTGACGTTTCTAGCTTCATTTTTTGCCACCACTTTGAACACAATGCTCGGTGTGCATTCGATTGACGAATCCTATACCAGAGCGGCCTACTGCTTAGGTGCAAACCAGTGGCAAACATTTAGAGAAGTGATTGTACCTGGCGCCATGCCTTACATATTTACCGGCTTGCAGATATCAATTGGTGTTGCATGGTTCTCTCTTGTGGCTGGGGAGATGGTATCAGGTCAGTTTGGCCTTGGGTATGTTATCAATACTTCGTACACAATGGTTCGTTACCCGACCATTGTTATTGGCATGTTTACTCTGGGTGTAGTTGGTTATATCACCAGTACCATGGTGCGTATGCTTGGAGACTATATGATGCAATGGCGAGTCCGTGAACTTGCTTTAGGAGAAACCTAAAATGAGTGCAATTATGAATAAAAAAGAGTCACTCGATAAAGAAGTATTGCATGGTGCTATCCGGATTGAAGATGTTGTTAAAGTTTATGACCCTGAAGGAGCAGCGGTTGTTGCTGTCGATCATTGCAGCCTGAATGTTCCCGCCGGTGAGATATGCATGATAGTTGGTCCTTCAGGTTGCGGAAAGACCACTCTTTTGAATGCTATTGCAGGGTTCCACAGTATAACTTCTGGCAGTATTTATCTTGATAACGAACTTTTATGTGGTCCTGATAAGCCCAAGGCAGATCCAGGTGCGGACCGCGTTGTTGTTTTTCAGAACGGGGCGCTATTTCCTTGGAAAACTAATTTGGACAATGTTGCATTTGGGCCATTGATGCAGGGAGAAACGAGCAAGAAAGAAATCTACGACAAAGCATACAGCATGATGGCAGATGCGGGACTTAGTGGTTCTGAACATAGTTATCCTGGCGAGATATCATCTGGCCTGCGTCGCCGAGTAGAGATCGTTAGAGCCTTGATGAACGATCCGAAGATACTTTTATTTGATGAGCCTTACCGTGCACTAGACTCCCTTACCAAGTCGGTTATGCATGAGGCTTTGTTGGAAATATATTATAAGAACAAAGTAACTGTTTTTTTTATTACACATGACTTGGAAGAGGCGATATTCCTAGGTCATCGATTAATCATTATGACATCTAGACCTTGCAAGCCAAAGAAGATTGTCGAGGTAGACATCCCGCATCCACGCGATTACAGCGTACTCACGAGTCCACGCTTCCACGAAATAATGGCTGAAACAAAAGCCCTTGTCACTGAAGAGGCTATGAAGTCATTCGAAGCTGGTGAGAAGGAGGGATAGCAGAAATGACCCTGAATGATTTAAAGAAGAAACTGAACTCTCGTGCCACCCTGCGCGCCACAATAGCGATTATCTCATTTGTATTGCTTTGGGAATTTGGTGCACGTTCAAAGGAGTTACTCGGTTTTGCTCTGCCATGGGTGGGTCTTGTTCCAGCCCCAAGTGCAGTATTTACAGCCTGGGGTGGCTTGCTTGGTGACATAAGCTATTGGTCCAGTTGGTATCTCAGCACATATCGTGTTCTGATTGGTTTTTTTGCAGCAATGTTAATAGGTATTCCCTTTGGTTTGTTGATGGCGGTAAATAAAACATTTAATGGTATCGCTTTCCCATCATTTGAAGTGCTACGCCCGATTCCACCCTTGGCCTGGGTCCCTGCATCCATCATATTCTGGCCATCACAGGAAATGTCAATTGCATTTGTTACTTTTCTCGGTGCTTTTTATACGATTGTAATTAATGTACTGGGTGGAGCAAAATCTATTGATACCCGCTATTTTCAAGCTGCGCAATCAATGGGTGCCTCGCAATGGGATATTTTTCGTCGCATTGTATTACCTGCAACACTGCCCTCAATTGTTGTTGGATCGGCAGTTGGCATGGGAATAACCTGGGAAGTTGTGGTCGCTGCCGAAATGATTTCTGGTGGTGGCGGATCCGGTGGCGCAGGTGGAGGACTTGGCTTTTTTATATGGAATTCCTATGTAGGCGGATCATACGAACAAATTGTTGTTGGAATGTTGAGTATTGGTATTGCTGGATATATCAGCAGTGAAGCCTTACGAAAAATTGGTACTTATTTTACTCCCTGGCTGAAAACACGGTAAGGGTATGAATCGTGACATACACTCAACTTGAAAGTATTCCTATGACTAACTCAAATACATTAACTAATGGCAGTGAAATCGTAGCAAGCAAGATCAGCAAGATATATGGTACCGGACCATATGCAAAAACTGTTGTTAAAGATTGCTCGTTTACTATTGAAAAGAACAAACTGACAGTGATGATAGGTCCGTCAGGATGTGGGAAAAGCACATTAATACAAATGATAGCAGGCTTTGAAAGTCCAACCACCGGCACAATAATGATGAATAAGAAAGAATTGTCTGGTCCAGGTAAGGATCGTTTGGTTCTGTTTCAAGAATCCGCTTTGTTTCCGTGGATGACAACATTTGAAAACATCATGTATGGACCAAAGACACGCGGTGAGAATACGACTGAAGCTATTGATGCAGCAAATCATCTACTCGATAAGGTAGGCTTGACAGCGTTCCGTGATAAATACCCTACACAACTTTCCGGGGGTATGCAGCGACGTGCAGAGCTGGCACGAGCAATGATCAATAAGCCTGAAATAATGATTTTGGATGAACCGTTTCGTGGCTTGGATTGCATGTCAAAGGAGTTGATGTGGGAGTATTACGCAGGACTCTATGAAGAAACTAGAGATACAAACTTCTTCATTACGACCGATATTGATGAAGCTATTTTTCTTGCCGACCGCCTGCTTATCATGAGAAATCTTCCTACTAGTACACGCGCGGTTATTGATGTAGACATTCCAAGACCACGTACAATCGGTGACCTTGCAAATAACGCACGAGCTAATGAGATAAAAATTGAAGTTATGAAAATTCTACATGATGAAGCAATGAAATCGTTTTCAGGCGGGAGTAAAGCAGCAGCGGATTTCCTGGATGCCTACTCAAAACGTGCGTCCTAATCTAAATGATGGCTAAATTGTCTGTTTGAATGAATCTAATTGACATGAGTGATTTGTTGCTAAGTCGCACTACGGTTATTGGTCTTGCCGTCATAGGCGGCGTTGTATCTGTACTTGCTACATGGTGCCGATCTCGAGGTGTGATATCCGAAAACAGCATCAAATGGCTTAACACAGCAGCTTATACATTTATGTTTGTAAGTATCATCCTGTTCATTAGTGCAGGTTTACTTGGCACAGGAGAAACATGATATCGACTTAACCGATATGTCTCTGCTATCTAATATCGAAGTATGATTGAGTACGGAGCTTTGGCACTACTGAAACAGGCAATTGTCGGTGTTTCAAAGATTGTTGCGAGCTGATCCATCCGTGATGTTGCGTTTTTAAAAACACTTCAATTATCAGTAATAAACACCATTTGCTACTGCGGATAGAATATTTCAGACCAAACAACCTAAATCGAGGAGTTTTAGCATTATGAGAACTAGAGTAATTGATATGCGTAGCAGGCCCTCATTCCTGCACGATTTTTATGGGGCTACACCAGGTACAAACGATTATGAAGTCGTTAAATGGCTGAATCGAAAAGTTGGCTCAAAAGATGATGAGCACTTTATTCGTTCAAACAGCGTTACAGGATTCATCGAGGAGATCCGTGAAAACGGCATTACTGAATCTGTAGTCATAGGCCGGGATACCCCAGGCATCCAGCACTCAAATGATGAAATTTATAAACTAACCTTCGGGCACAAGGAGCTTGTTGGTCTTGGATCAGTGGACCCACTCAGAGTAGGCATTAAAGCTGCGACTATTGAAGTTGATCGCGCAGTTAACAAGCTTGGAATGAAAGGGATTAATCTAGAGCCTGGTTATGGTAGTGAACCCATGCGGGCAGATGATCGTAGATTGTATCCGATCTACGATACTTGCGATCAGTTGAATGTACCTGTCTCCATCATGTCTGGACCTACATCTCCCAGCCTCGAAATGACAAATCCAGAATCAATATTTAAGATTGCAAGTGAGTTCCCGAATCTATCAATCATTTGCTATCATGGATTTTATCCTTATGTGAATGAAATCATAGGAGCCGCATTTCGATATGAGAATATCTGTATATCTGCTGATATGTATATTTTTTGTCCGGGAGGTAGTCTTTACGTCGAAGCCGCAAACGGCTTCATGAAGGAACAGCTATTATTTGGTAGCTCATATCCTTTCAGAGCAATGGGACAATCAATAGAAGACTACCAACAGCTTGGTTTCAAAGATGACGTTATTGATTACGTGTTATATAAAAATGCACAGCGAATTCTAAAGTTACCCGATTCTCCAGCGATATCCAGGTCAAAATCAAGAAAGAAAAAGGTTAGCAAACGCAAGTAGCGTTCACTTATTTTTTTATGATTCTTTGTATAGTCGAAATGCTGCTGGTTTCACATTTTCATCCACCCCATCACAAATACTAACCGCCATTTGGAGCAATCTTAAGGCGGTTGTTTTTGATAGGTATTTCTTGACCGTACAGATAAGTCAACAATCTACAGCTGAATATGAGCTTTAATCTAGAGACTAAGTTACCTTTATAATCCTATTCAGCAACAGTATACCAACTAGAATCAAGAGCAATGCTATATATTTTTTTAGTTTGGTGACTGGTAATAAATGAATCGCCCAAGCACCTGTTATTGCACCGATTCCAAGACATAAGGCAAGTGTTAAGCTTAACTGGAAATTAATATGTCCATGAATATAGTTACCTACAGTCGCCATCAATGATATAGGAATCTGAATGACTTGTGATAAACCTATTGCAGTAAGGACGGGTACACCGTGCCATATTAAAATAGGCATTAACAATAGCGGCCCACCGGTTCCTGTTAATGAAGAACCAATGGCGGCGATAAATCCATGAAAATACAATGCATTACCTGCATCATTCTGTTGTGGCTCGATTACGGATCCTTTTATTAATAACGCGTCTATGCCGCTGTAGATAATCAGCAAAGCAATACTGACCTCAATTAACTGTGCAGAAAATATAGGTAAAAGATAAGCTCCAATATAAGCGCCTGGTAAAGCACCTATGCAGACATTTAACGCCAAATTCCAATTGATTGTTCCATGCTGTGAGAAAATAATTGTACCTACCACCCCAGTAACCATAAAACTCAACATACAAGCTGGAATTACATCATGCAGTTCAAATCCACCGAGGTATTTAAGTGATGGAACGAGTAAAACACCACCAATTCCCACACCCCCAATCAGTATTCCGACTATCAGGACAACTACCGCTAATGTTGGAGTGAGAAACATGGTTTTAAAAAATAATCATTAATGAATACTTGTAGTTTGATGCAAGTAAATCATGAATGGATATAAGTGTACAATATTGATTGTTTACAGATTACCTAGGGCCTGTTAACACTAATCCAATTGGCCCTGTTGTACCTGAAAAAGCGCCAATCAAGGCGTGAGGAGAGAGGTTTGGTGATGCCAAATGAACGACGAACAACGCCGAGTGGCGCTTTTTCCAACGCAACCCGAAGGGCTGGGGCTATTTTTCCGCCCAGCGGCGTTATCATTCGCTCATGTAGCGTAACTACACCTCGCTCATTCTGCCTTGCTGGGCGAAAAAATAGTCCCCGCAGGGCCGATTGGATTAGTGTTAACAGACCCTAGAGTTGGTTACATATTTTGCTTCCACCCAATTAACGATTTCTTTATATATATCGTCAATTGACAAGATCCCCTCATCAATACAACACCAATGTTTATTTTTAATTATAGGTATTACACAAGCTATCATGGATACACATAGGTCACACTCTCGATAGAGTGTTACGTAACGAATTTTACCGTTTTTGATAATTTGAAAACTCTGAAATAGAATCATGATGTAACTGACAAGGTGTTGTGTGAATACACGATTTCCTCCATCTAACCCATTTTAGATTTTAGAAAAGTGATGAAACATTGTTTATATATCTCCCTGAAGGCAGCACCTATTTCATTTTGATGACTTTCAAGAGAGACACGATTAACAACACTTCTTAACCAAGATTCAATTGCTACTTTGAGATTCCGTTATGCCGACACCTGAAATGAATGATTTTAACCGTATTAAACGTTTACCACCATACGTTTTCAGTATTGTTAACGAATTGAAGGCGGCAGCGCGCGCTCGGGGTGAAGATATAATTGATTTCGGTATGGGTAACCCCGACCAGCCAACCCCTCAACATATTGTGGACAAGTTGACAGAGGCAGCACAACGTGATGATACGCATCGCTACTCAATGTCTAACGGCATTCCGAGACTGCGCAGAGCAATCTGTGACTGGTATAAGCGACGCTATACAGTAAGTTTGGACCCTGAAACCCAGGCTATCGTTACCATCGGATCGAAAGAGGGCTTGTCACACTTGGCATTGGCCTGTGTCGGTCCTGGTGATTCAGTATTAGTACCAAATCCTTCGTACCCTATTCACCCGTACGGTTTCATCATCGCTGGTGCCGATGTGCGTCATGTCCCGATGCAGAGCGAAGAGGGTTTTTTTTCCGCCTTGCAGAGTGCTATCCATCAGTCCTGGCCCCGTCCGAAAATGCTGGTATTGAGCTTTCCGTCGAACCCGACTGCGCAGTGTGTTGATTTAACGTTTTTTGAGGAGATAATCGCCACTGCCCGAGATCACAACATCTGGGTGGTTCATGATCTGGCCTATGCTGATATCGTCTTCGATGGTCACAAGGTACCATCGATCTTGCAGGTACCAGGTGCTGATGAGATTGCTGTTGAATTCTTTTCTTTGTCTAAGAGCTACAACATGCCAGGCTGGCGTGTGGGATTTATGTGTGGTAACCAGATATTGGTAAGTGCTCTTGCTCGTATGAAATCTTACCTCGACTATGGCATGTTTACACCAATCCAAATTGCTGCTATTACTGCGCTGGATGGGCCTCAAAAATGTGTCAACGATATTCGTGACATGTATCAGCGACGCCGTGATGTACTGTGTGATGGTCTTACTGATGCAGGTTGGCCGATTGAACGACCCAAAGCAACCATGTTCGTATGGGCAAGAATTCCTGAAGCTTATCGAAACATGGGTTCACTGGAGTTCGCCAAAAAATTGATCCGTGATGCCAAGGTAGCTGTTTCACCTGGCATTGGTTTCGGAGAATTTGGAAATGATCATGTGCGATTTGGCCTGATTGAAAATGAGCATCGTATTCGCCAGGCGGTTCGTGGTATTAAAGAAATGTTACGTAAGGATGGTATGAATCAAGTTGAGACTATGCACAAATCGTAAGCTTGCTTCAAATGCCATTAGTTTCATCAATGATAGTAAATCATGACATGTGACATCTGAACTGTATTAGATATTTGCACCCTACACTTTCATTTGGATAGGGTTTCTCTTCCCCCCCATATTGGTTTTTTTTGACTGCTGAGTAGAGTACACATCGTATATCTACTCACGATTAATTATCCTGTCCACTGACAGCATCATATTTTATATGAGTAGTAGCAAGTGTTTTCTGCTGAGAATACGCCACATGACTATGCGTTAATCGCATATTGTATGCCAAAGATTGTCATGAGTTCGTTTAATGCATGTGACATGGTGACACGTTTCAGGTGCAGATAGCGACTATATTTGCCATGGAAAATCATGGATACCAGAGGTTATTAAAACAGGCATGGGAGTTGCAATGATTACGGCATGCGACGGCGATTTTGTTTGTCGCTCGCCTTATTTAAAACCGTTTGCAACTACAGACGGAACTTTCGACCTGGGAAACCTGGGATAGCCCACGGCACATCTGGCCAACCATAGCCGATGGACCGTATTTGACAACTAGCCAATAACTCGTAGGAGATCTTAAATGGCAATAATTAATAATACCCTGGTAGGTGAATCGCTGGTAGGTGATGGAAATGAAGTTGCTCACATTGATCTGATCATTGGTCCGCGCGGCTCTGCGGCTGAGATTGCCTTCTGCAACGGCCTGGTAAACAATAAAGATGGGTTTACATCATTATTGGCAGTGGTTGCTCCAAACCTGGCGTGTAAACCGAATACCTTGATGTTCAACAAAGTAACGATTAAGGGCGCTACCCAGGCAGTTCAGATGTTTGGTCCTGCTCAGCGCGGTGTAGCCATGGCGGTTGCCGATTGTGTTGAAGACGGTACCATTCCTGCTGATGAAGCAGAAAATCTCTTCATCTGTGTTGGTGTATTCATCCACTGGGAGGCCAGTGATAACGCCAAGATTCAAGACTACAACTATGAAGCAACAAAACAATCGATCAAACGTGCCATTGCTGGTAAACCAACCGCAGCAGAGGTGGTACTAGACAAAGAGAGTAGCGAACATCCTTTTGCGGCTCACGCATAAGCTTTCCAGGTAAGGCCTTACGGGGCCTTGCCACATCCCATACGGGCGATCTGTAAATGAAGTATTTTGAACGCTACGACTGCACTAGCCTAGCATCTCAACACTGAGACGATTAACTCTCCGAGTAACTTGTTACGGGATAAAGTGAACAGATTAATTATTTTACTGACAATAGATGCAAGTAACAAACCATATTGGTCAACGCCAGAACCGCTGTCTTTGCACGATTATAGACAGCGTCTGGCCTCATTGAGAGAACAGCAGAAAAAGCTTGGATATAGAGTATCGTCTTCAATGCGTACAGCCGCAATTTCGCAGAGACTCATAGCATCGGTATGCGCCAGGGATAACCTCGCAGGAATCGAGCGGCTAGTCATGCCGGTTGCTGAGGCATCAATGCATGCAATTAGAAATTCCAGGTCAATGCAAAACCTGTATGCCATGAGTAGGTTTCCGCATTGGTGTGACCACCGCCAGAAAGACTGCCCGTACCGTAATCACGATCCTCTTTGAACTGCCAGCCGACATGCGCGTCCTGATCGATAGGCGGCGCTAAAAAACCCTTATAGCCGAATCCCAAGGTGAGTCTATGCTTATAGATCACTTCCGCCTGTGTGGCCTGGATATACTGGGTTACCTGTTGATTCAGAGGAATTGGGCCGACATTGCTAAAAACTTGTGAAATACCCCCTATAGGTCCGGTCGTACCGGTATCAGTGGGATCGTCGCCATAACCGTAACCGATTCGATATTTCCAGCTTCCCCGGGTTAATTGTGCGCCCAGGGAGACAACTGTTTGATCATCGTAAATATCCTGCCAGAATTTTGCGTCATCCCAGAATTTGTGGATGACATCCAATGCCAGCAAAAGATTTCCATTCATGAGACTGTTGTTCGCGATGCCGAATCCTATATTCGAGGGTTGCTCAATATCCGGGCTTGCATAACTGTTGGCGCCGGTTTGTACCTGGTTGTCGAAGGTATGCTTAAGCTCTGTCTGATAGTAGGCTCCGTACATCGTCGTACCGGTATCGTATGTGGCTCCAAACGTACCTCTCAATCCAATATCATGAGTGGCGGCGGAGGTTGATGAAAGCCCAAGATCAAGTTCAGCGAAACTGATTGTTACAGCGAACCCGAGTGAAATGCGATCAGTGACCTCGTAGCCAAGCCCGGTATTGACACCAAGAATGATAAATTCCGCTCCCGCACCCAGGCTCCCCGGATTGCCCCTGAATTCTGCACCGATTCCGGATACTGCAGTCAAACCCAAACCCAGCGTTGCGGGAATACCCAATCCTCGAAGGTCCTGGGTGATTGCCGTAATGGGTACGGCAAACGCGTCTGTACCTGAATTTTCGCTGAATGCAGTACCGGTAACACTACCGTCATGGGTCAGATCAACTTCTGGCATGTAGAAAGTTGCACCGAAACTGAATTTTGCGCCTTTGAATTGTGTGAGTGTTGCGGGGTTGCCAAACACCGTTGAGTTTATTCCTGAGGGCACGCCAGACTTGTGCCTGCCATACCTCCTGAAGCGGGAGACAAGGTACGGTAAGCATTGATAATGGCAATCCCATTGGAGCAGTAGACTCCTGCCACTCATGAATGGATTGTTCGTAGCGTTCGGTGCTATGAGCATCTGAAGTCTGTGTATTGATAAGCCATTTTTCCCATAACACCACATTCATGCTGAATTCAATATTGGCCATGGACATGCTGTTTCGAGCTGCCTTTATTACACCACCACACCGTATCAGCGAATGAAAATGATGTGCAAAGCGCCAAAGCGATAATCGGTGAGGCGATGGATACCCTCGATACCGTACTCTCGGATCATCGACGATTTATTATCGGTGACTACTCTTTTGCTGACATTCACTGGACAGCAGCAGTCCATCTCTGCGTATTAGCCGACCATCAGGATTTAATATCCGACCGACCCAATATCAAACAATGGTATGACAGGGTTAAGGGTCATACCAGCAAAGTCAGTAAAAAAACAGAACTATTGGATCGATATAGCGCGCAGCAATGTCGCCCCTCATGTAAATGCCATCATGGATGAAAAGGTGTTGAAAGCCATGAATGAAAAACCAATTCAAGCAGACGCTGATGTCATTGAAACGGCACGCCAAGCCCTTGTTTCACCACTGAATGCACTTGATTCACAGCTTGCCAACAAGGAATTTATCGTTGGCGATTATAGCTATGCCGACGTTCATTGGACCGCGTATGTGCATCTGTTGTGCGTAAGCGGGGAACAGTCACTGATCAGTCAGCGCAACAACCTCAGTCAATGGCTGGAGAGAATAAAACGCCACAAAAGCTTTTCAGGCCAGAATATTGTCGCCTATGATCTCTTGCCGAGCCTGGAAGATATTCAAGCCAAGAACATTAACGATGTGGTTATCACTGACTTTTAGTATTCAGCTAACCAGGGCGTGGTATCAGAATGAACACAACCAACCAAGATCTTTTCAAAATCATGCAGGATAAAAACCTGAGCTGTAAAGATGTCGCTACAGTGCTCGATGTACTGCTTGAAACAGTCGAAGCTTGGACATGCTCATCGGAGAGAAACGGAAATCCTGTCCAGATACCTGAGTTGGACCTGCGTATGTTGAAATACAGCTTGATGACGGAGAACACACGCTATCATCTGTTTTGATTCTACGGCTTGTCCATTGCAACCCCCCCTAGGCTGTAGCAATACAGCCTTTTTTTATCACCTCCTGTTCTGTAGCAGCCCGCATATTCATACTGTGTGTGGAGGCGTGCGACAATATCGACAGCTTGCTTACCGAGGGACAGCATCAAACGCTGCAGGGCCTGTCGAAATACTGATCTCAGAGAAGGCTAACGGTCACTCGGCCGGGTAGGCGAGCTCCAACTGGCGATAGACCTCATCGCTGAAATCCGCACTATTTGCATCGAGCCTGCCCAGAATCTCCGCCAGGTGTTCGTTGTCTTCGCGTCCGTTCCACATCTTGATATAGCTACCCTCCTTGTAGCCGTGATCCTGCCGAAAAAAATTGAGTACGTTCTTGCCTACATAGGTCTTGAATAGCTCATCGAAGCCCAGTTCTGCCGCCCGCATAACAGCCGCGAAATGGCTGATGTCAGCGGATTGGGTCTGGATGCTGGCCATGGCCAGCTGTTCGATCGAAGTCCTGAAATCGACCGCCTCAGAGGGTTCGCCCAGCCCCTTCATGGCCAGTTCCGCGGCCTCCTCGAGGGTGGTGTTATGCAGGATCAGATCACTCAGGGCAAAGTGCCAGATGTCAACGATCTCCAGGTGGACCTGTTGCATGTCGGGCTTCTGATGCTTCCACCACTTCCAGCCATAGTGGTCGAGCATTTCGGCACATTCGGTCCAGATCGCCCGGTACCAGGGATAACCTGCATCCAGCCAGTCGCTGTTCACCTTGCGGTTCATGGCATCCTGCAGTTCGAGCATGGTTAGGATTTTCTGTTTCATATTGGTCTTCTTTTCGTTGAGCAAATCGTCAAGCAGTGTCACTACCGTCTCTACATAATCGGGACAGCGGGTCTTAAACAGATCCAGCGCTTTCGCCTGCTGATACTCCTCTGCGATACTCAGATCCTTCTCCAGCAGCTCCTTGCACCGGCTGCTGCCGTGGCGTTCGATGAAGCTTTCCTGAAGCTGTCGGGTCGCCACATAGGTCGCTTCCTTGGCGTCAGGCTCCTCCCGTGTCCTGGGCCCCAGCTCCAGACCCAGCACCAGCGCCGCGCCGGTGAGGGTACCACAAACATCCCCCATGCGGCCGACTCCGCCACCGAGACCTGATGCGATTCGCATCGCCAGCCCCTCATCAAGGGCGTAACGCTCGGCAAACGAGGTCAATACCGCCTGGGAGCAGTTACAGCCGTCGCAGAAGCGCTCAACGGCAACCTGTGACTTGTCAGCCTCCTGGCGGGCCTGCTTGTGAGTTGACAGTTTGTCGGACATCGCCTTGCTCGTAGTGGAAAGAGTGGTAACGCTGAACCAGTTCTCACCCGAGGTCAAGCCCCAACCTCCACCAGAGTGAGACATATCCGACAACAACCCCTACAGGGATCATGAATCGTCGTCACAGCGCTCATTCGGGCAGAAGCAGCGTGCTGCCCCTGGTCATACGTGACTCGAGAGCCTGGTGAGCCCTCGCCGCCTCCCTGAGGGGATACTCCTGGGCAATCTCCAGCTTGATCTCTCCCCCCAGAATCACATCGAACAGCGCGCCTGAACTCTGCAACAGCTGCTCCCTGCTTCTGGTGTAGTCGAAGAGTGTGGGACGTGTCAGGTAGAGGGAACCCTTGATGCTCAGTTGGGTGATATCGAAGGGAGGCACTTTACCGGATGACTGACCGAATGAGACCAGGGTACCGAGGGGCGCAAGCGCAGAGAGGGATGCCTGAAAGGTATCCTTTCCCACCGAGTCGTAGACCACCGGCACACCGGCGCCACCGGTTATTTCCCGGACCCGATCCGCGATATCCTCGTTGCGGTAGTTGATGATGTGGTGGCAACCAAGATTACGCACCACTTCCGCTTTCTTCTCACTGCCGACGGTTGCGATGACTTCAGCACCGATCGCCACCGCCCATTGGCAAAGCAGTTGCCCCACGCCTCCCGCAGCCGCATGGATGAGTATGGTCTCTCCCGCCTGCACCGGGTAGGTTCGGCGGATCAGATATTCAGCCGTCATACCCTTGAGCATCACAGCCGCGGCCTGCCTTTCGCTGATACCATCGGGCAGCTTGATCAACCGCTCTGCGGGAAAATTTCGATATTCCGCATAGGCACCCAAGGGACCGCCCGCATAGGCTACCCGATCACCCGGCGAAAACTCCTTGACCCCCTCTCCCACCGACTCCACGCTACCCGCCGCCTCGAGGCCGGGGGTGAATGGCAGGTCTCCGGTGGGATAGAGACCCGTGCGATGATAGACATCGATGAAGTTTAGCCCGACGGCATTTTGACGGATGCGTACTTCACCGGGTGCAAGATCGGCCAGTGGCGCCCCTTGCCATTGCAGCACCTCGCTTCCGCCATATTCATGTACCACCAGTACATGGTTCATAGGGATCTCCTCGTTGATGGATACATTTATCAAAGCTAACTATATAGCAAGTTTTGAAGTCTATTTGAGTAGCCATAGAGTTAATACCTTCCCCGACATTATCAGGGCACTGAAAGCGAAAGTACCGCCAATAAACGGGTATAGCCACATATACCAGATCATGTCCATACGTGAGATTCCGATGGTTTGAGGATCACTCTGGCTTAACGATTGGATGAGCGCAAACAGGCCCTGAGCAGTGGTCGTGAACTTGTGATGCGGGTCTATCTATGTCGGATAGCGACGGGCTATGATACTGAGCGCTATTCGATAGTGTCTACAAGACGACTGTCTATTAAGATGCGAATTCGGATTTCTTTTTCAGGAACTATCGTCTACCAATACGATACAACTCAATATATTGGACTGGAATGTTGCAATGGAAATTCTACCTAAAAGGATCTGTGAGATTCTCAAGGACAAAGGCGTTTCTTCGATACTACATGCAAACAGTGTTGTAAACTCATCCCTTTTTCTGAGAAACAGATGTTTGATGTCACGCGAAACCCTTGAAAAACTCAGCTCGAATAAAATTTCACCGAAACCCGACCATAGCGGCGGCAACTATAGTGTCCGAAATGACATATTTACCGATTCTGTAGATATACATAAACAAGCCAATAGCGTGCATGACCATGGCCCCGTGCTTTTGCAGCTTGATATCGAAATGATAAAGAATACCTTTACGGGAAAAGTTTGGATTACAAAAAGCAACCCCATGACATGGGATACGAACACACACCATGAAAGAAAATGGTTTGTCTCAGCCAATGACTTGGAAGACAATTTTTCATACGGAAGCTTTGATCATATGGTTGTCTTTCGTCACTGTGCGGGAAAATTACCAATATTCGGATATTTGAACAGGGTAGTGCTTGACGATCCAAGACTGCAAACAGAAAGAGATCAGATAGACTATTTCAGCATGGCATTCGGCGCACTAACGCTTGCCATGAAAGAAGGCGGTTTTGACGTTCCAATTGAAAAGCGGGTCTGCAATCAAGGCTGTAGTTGCTTGGAAAGTTATCAAAACGGGAACCCGGAATCCGGCAAGATGTTTACCCTGTAGATAAATACCGGCCTTCATTCACTTTTCCACAGGCAATCCCTCCAGCATCCACTCCGGCAGCCCACCCGCCAAACGGTGTGCGGTCAAACCCTTCTGTCTCAGTTTGGCCACGGCATCGAAGGCAAGCACGCAATGCGGACCCCGGCAGTAGGCCACGACCTCACGTTCTGGATCCAGTTTATCGAGATGCGATTCCAGTTCATTCAGCGGTATGTTTATGGCGTCGGGCAGGTGCCCCGATTCGTATTCCTCCCGGGGGCGCACATCCAACACAGTCACCAAGCCTTGCTTTACACGCTCGAGCAGTTCGCTGGCGGGTATGGGTTCCAGGCTATCCTTGACCTTGAGATAGTCATCCACAAGGCGGTCCACCTCGGCCAATCGACGTTCCGCCACTTCTCGCAGCGATGCGAGCAGGGATGAGACATCCATGCCACTCAATCGGTAGAAAACCTTGTGCCCTTCCTTGCGGTTAGTCACCAAGCCTGCCTGGCGCAGTTGCTGCAGGTGCTGCGAAGTGTTGGCCACTGTCAACCCCGATACCTGGGCCAGGGCGTCCACGCTGCGTTCGCCCTGAGCCAGAAACTCCAGCAGCTCCAGCCGGTAACCGTTGCTCATCGCCTTTGCGACCCGGGAGAATTCGTTGAACAGATCGTGCTTGAAGTGCGTACTTGACATATTGGCTCCAATGGACTTCAATTATTCAAGAGATCTATTGAATTATAGAAATATAAAAAATTATAGCAGAAAAGGCATTGGAGGATAGCTGATCATGAATTGGAATGAGTGGGTACTCGGCAACGAACTCCCGATCCGTCTGATTTTCTTTTTCGGCGTGTTTGCGATTATCGCTCTGTGGGAGATCCACTCGCCGCGCCGTCAGCTCACTGTTTCCAAGGGAGCGCGCTGGATCAACAATCTCGGTCTCGTCGCGCTCAATACAGTGATTCTGCGCCTGCTCTTTCCGGCAGCCGCGGTGGGCGTGGCGCTCCTCGCCCAGGAGCAGGGCTGGGGGCTGCTCAACTACGTTGCGATCTCTTTTCCGCTCTCGGTCATCATCGCCGTGGTGGCGATGGATTTCGTCATCTACCTGCAGCACGTCATGGTTCACGCCGTCCCCCTGCTCTGGCGCCTGCACCGGGTCCACCATGCCGACCTCGACTACGACGTCACCACCGGCGCACGCTTCCATACCGTTGAGATCATTCTCTCCATGCTGATCAAGATGGCTACCATTGTTTTGCTTGGTCCACCGCTTGTGGCGGTGGTGATTTTCGAGATTCTGCTCAATGCCACCGCAATGTTCAATCACGGCAATATCTCGATCCCGGAGAGGATCGACCGGGTATTGCGGCTGTTTGTCGTCACCCCGGACATGCACCGGGTACATCACTCGGTCCACGCCCCCATGGCCAACTCCAATTTCGGCTTCAATCTGCCTTGGTGGGATCGCCTTTTCGGCACCTATGTCGCCCAGCCGCCTGAAGGACATGTGGAGATGGAGATCGGCTTGAACGAGTTTCGCGACCCGCAACAGGTGGACAGGCTCCCGGGTATGCTGATGTTGCCGTTTGTGCGTGAACTGGGTGAATACACCATCAACCGGCGCTGGTGATCCCATGAGCATCCTCTCCCTGGAGACAGTGTGAACGCAACCCATCCCCTGAGCTACCGGGCAAGACCGAATCAGGCGACGCAACAGTCTGTTCTGCCTGGGCGCTATCGTGGCTGGGTCATGGCGCTCGCCATGGCGGGCTTTACAATCGCCTTCCTGGGTTGGCTTAACGAATCCTGGCTCTATCTGTTCGAGAACCCCATCTGGCTCAATCGCTATACCGAATATGCGATTATCCTCGCATTCGGTATCTGGCGCATTCGCGCCGAACAGAATCCCTATACGCGCAAACGTCTGATCATCCTCGTGACTGTGGTTACCCTATTTTGGTGGTTCATTCCATGGCTCACGCCGGTGTTCGAACCTTATGTGGGTTATGTCTGGCATCAACCGGTCTTCCCCGCCCTGCACACACCGGGCACCATCACCTTCTTCCTTACGCTGCTGTTGGTGCTGCTTTTTGGACGCAGAATTATCTGCGGCTTTGGCTGTCCCTGCGTAGCTGTTCGCGAGACCGTCGGCTTTCCCTTTCGCCGCTTCACCTTGCGAGGCGACTGGGCGTGGCGCCTGCGTCATACCAAATGGCTCTTTTTCATCTGGTACCTGGGGGTATTGGTCGCCACCCAATTTCCGCCCAATACCTGGACCACAACCCTGGTCGGACTTTTCGCCCTGGTGGTGGGAATCACCTATTTTGGTTCGTTTTTCATCATTCCAATCACCGGCAATCGCTTCTACTGCCGTTACCTCTGCCCCTACGGCTCGACATTCGGCCTACTCAATCATGCCGGTTTCTACGCCATCAAAATGGACACCCGACAATGCATCGACTGCCGACGCTGCGAACAGGTATGCGACATGGGCATCCCGGTCTGGAAGCAGGGCAGGACGAGCGGCGAGATCACCGGACTTGAAGACTGCATGGGGTGCGCCCGTTGCGTCGTCTCCTGTCCGACCGATGCTCTGGCGATTCAAGACGTGCGCAATCTTTTTCGCCCTGCGCTACATCAGGATGCGAGCCATCTGCTCAAGCGTCAGCCGAGTCAGCCCATACCCCGCAAGGAGATTGTCTATCGTCTCCCCATTGAACGCAGGAATGACTGGAAAGAGGTAGCGCAACCTCTCTCCCTGAAAGAACTGCAGCTGCAGGCGGACCGCTGCCTGGATTGCGGTGTCCCCGGCTGTCGCAACGCCTGTCCATTGGGTAACTTCATCCCTGACTGGTTGGCGGCAACCGCCAGGGGGGATTGGCAGCAAGCCGCAGAGCTTGTCCATGCGACCTCTCCCCTGCCGGAGGTGTGCGGCACGATCTGTCCGCAACACCGACTCTGCGAAAGTGGATGCACCCGCAGGCATCTGGAAGGGGCCGTGCACATCGGAATGGTTGAAAAAAGTGTCGCCAACCGGGCGCTGGAGGCGGGTTGGCGGATGCACGGGCCGATCCGACGCAACGGTCACAGTGCCGCCGTCATCGGCGCCGGTCCGGCCGGTTTGAGCTGCGCGGAACGTCTCAACCGCGCGGGTGTGTCGGTCATCGTCTACGATCGCTCGGACAAGATCGGCGGCTTGCTGCAGAGTGCCGTACCCACGTTCAAGCTGGACAAGCGGCTATTACAGCGCCGGCAGGCAATGCTTGAACAGGTCGGTATCCGCTTCTCCCTCAACACATCCATCGACGGTGAGATGCTGGCGGATCTGCTGGAGAAACATGACGCCGTCTTCCTCGGCCTCGGCGCACAAAAACCCCGCTCGGTTGAGCTGCCCGGGCAGTATCTACCGGGTGTCGAACAGGCAATCGGCTGGCTGCATGAGACCAATCGTGGCGCCAGAGCGTCAATGAGCGGCAAACATGTGTTGGTCCTGGGCGGCGGCGACAGCGCCATGGATTGCGCCCGTTCTGCGATACGCCTGGGTGCAAAGGTCAGTATCGCCTATCGGGGTCCGGAGGCACGCCTGCGCGCCTCGCCCATAGAGATACATCTGGCACGCGAGGAGGGAGTTGAATTCCGTTTCGACCACACTCCGCTCGAATGCACGGGCAGTGGAGCGGTGCGTGGTGTACGTTTCAAGACCCCCCGGGGCAAACCACACATTAGCGCCGACAGTATCATTCTCGCCATGGGGCAACAGGCCGCCCCACCCTCCTGGCTGAGCGGGTTCGGGATAGCCACTGAATCGGATGGCCGGATCCGGGCGAATGAGCGGGGCCGAACCACTCACCCGAGCATCTGGGCGGGGGGAGACAATACACATGGACCCGATCTGGCGGTGGTGGCCATGGCGGCAGGACGCAAAGCGGCTGAAGATATCCTGGCTAGTATCAACAGCTTCAAAACCTTGCGGAGACGGGCATGAGGCAGCTGGCCGTCCTACTCCTGATCCTTTTCTTGCCAATCCCGCTTGCCGCCAGTCATGCCTGGGCTGAGATCGACCTGTGCGAAGCCTATAAGGATAAGCTGCCACCCGGTCTAACCGCCGAACGCCTGCCCGAGGCCCGTTCTCCCGGCGCAGAGCTGCTCGATCGCTACTGCACCCAATGCCACAACCTGCCGGGACCTGACCGTCATACCCTTGCGGAGTGGCATGACGTGACAACAAGAATGTTTACCTTGATGGACGTCGCGCATCGTTTTGGCGGTGTTATGGGCAGGGTGGAGACCATGCAGCCGCAGGCGCGGGCAACACTTGTCGCCTATCTGGGACGCCACGCCGGGGATTCAGACATCAGCCATGAGCCCAACAAAGATGGCGTGGTCGGCCCGTCATTGCTGAAGCGCCTTCAGGCCCTGCTCCCCTTTCTGCTGCTGGTCGGGCTCGGCCTGGTGCGCTGGTGGCGAATGGACCGTAGCGATCATCGATCATGGGTTATCGAACGCTAGCAGCGACGCTCTCAGTCGTTGCCGTACTTACCCTATCGGTGAGTGCCGCTTATGTCATTTGGAGCAAGGGAGGCAACGGATCCGGTCTCTACTCCCGCTACTGGTCGCCTGACGGGGTACAGGGCTATTGGGACCCGGATAACTTCTATCAACCGAGCGAGTCGGTCGAAGGAGTATTCGAGGCCACCCTCTGTATCCAGTGTCACGAGGGAATCACGCCCGGCATTGTCAACGATTGGCGCACCAGTCGTCATGCCCAGATCGATGAGCCAGTCTACTGTAACGACTGTCACGGCAGCGACCATCAGCAGCTGCGCCTGCCCACTCCGGCCGTATGCGGTAATTGCCACAATAAACAGCATGGTGAATTCCTCGACGAGGCCCGCTATGGCTTTCCCAGTCATGTGCTCGCCATGGAGCGGGCTGTGGACGCGCCCCACTTTGCCGATAAGCCGAAGGCCGAAGTCCAATCCTGCATACAGTGTCACTCGGTGGCCACCAAGTGCGACTCCTGCCATACCCGGCACCGTTTCAGCGCTGCCGAGGCGCGCCGCCCCGAGGCCTGCATCACCTGCCACTCCGGCCCGCCCCATCCGGACGATGAAAGCTACTTCGCCTCCGCCCACGGCAAGCTCTACCTCGCCGAAGGCAAGGAGTGGGATTGGTCGAAAAAGCTTGTCAAAGGTAACTACAAAGCCCCGACCTGCGCCTACTGCCACATGGATGAAGGACGGCATCAGGTGGCGCATAAGTCCCTGTGGAAATTCGGCCTGCGTGAAGTCAATCCCCACACATCCAAGAACCAGCTATTACGCGAGCAGTGGATCGAGCTATGCAGCGACTGCCATGAAGCGAAAAAGTCAGCGCAGTGGTTGAGTGAGTTGGACCGGGAACGCAAATCGGCGTGGGCCAAGCTCTACAGGGCTGAAGATGTGCTCAAGGATCTACGCAGCAGTGACCTTTTGCGTCCCGCTGCCGACGAACGTCCCGACTACCCGATGGGGAGCTTCTGGCGTATGGAGCGTATAGGATTTTTTGAAGGTCAGGCATCGGCCTTCTACAATGTGTCAGCCTTGGAGCGTGACTACTTTGAGATGTGGTACTTCGACAACCTGGGCGCTTACAAATCGGCGGCACATGGAAACCCGCAAGGCGTCGATAAGGGTCACCGGCAAATGGCAGCCGCTCTGGAGCGCATTGAAACCAAGGCACAAGCATTGCACCGTCGTTCGGAAACCGAGCAGAACGTAATCGTCAATCCTACAGTGACAGACCTCTGGATGAAGGGTGAGTACACCGACTTCAATAGGACACATAACTGATGCAAAGCATCGAAACCATGCGAGCAATAGTCGGCGTATGCATAATGTTCATACTCACTCTTTGGCTGACTCCCCTATTATCGGAAACACAGGTTGATAATGGCCCGTTCATCGATAGTGAATGCATCGCCTGTCACACCGAACGGAATCCGGAGCTGATCAAGCAGTGGCAGTCAGGGCCTCATGCAACAGCCCCCGAAGGCGGATGCAGCAGCTGCCATGGTGATCGTCATGAAGGCTCGAACATCAAGGCAAGGAGCGACCAAACTTGCAAGGGTTGCCATGAAGGCGCAGTCAGCCACAGCTATTCCACATCCAAACATGGTGTCATCAACCATCTTGAGGAAGAAGAACATGGCTGGCAACAATCCCTGCAGCGAGGTAACTACCGCTCACCAGGCTGCAGCTACTGCCATTTTCATGACACGAGCCATCAAGACACGATGGCACACGAGCGCAGGCCCGAAATCCGCCATTGGATCTGTTCCGGCTGCCATAGTCCCCGCTATGTCCGCGAGCAGCTAGCCAACGGAGTCCGTCAGCTGGAAATCGCCGACCTCAAGGTCACTGAGGGAGAGAGATTGATCGCCACTGCCATCGATGACCAGGGTAACACACTACAAGCACTGCGACAGAACCTGATCCGGCATCGTAATAATGTCCTCTATGGCGTAGGACATCAATCACCGGATTACCAATGGTGGCACGGTCAACCGGCGCTTGATGGCGACCTTATTCGCATTCGCGACAGTCTGTTGCAGTCACATCAACTGCGGCTAATATCGAACACTTCACAGGAGTGAAACAGATGGCGAGGCATCATTATCGATGGATATTGACTCTGTTGCTATACATGAGCTGGCACAGCTCTATCAATTCCGCGACCCTCTCAGGACAGGTACTCGAGGAATCGACCGCGTTATCGGATGTTGAAGTGATGCTGGTGAATGCCGATAGCGGGGTCATCAAAAGTCGTGACTATACCGACAAGAACGGGGCATTTCAGTTCACGGTAAAACCGGGAGTCTATGATGTTGGCGCCTTTAAATTTGACTATACCACTGGCTGGAACAGGGGGATTTCAGTACAGCAAGAGAGTACTTCAATAGAGATTATTCTTGAACCGGCAGTGTTTTCCGAGGAGTCTTCGTCATCTTCCGATGATTGCGAATAGTATGCAAGGAGATATCTTCCCAGAAGAGGTTGGCTATTGATATGGCACACCCTGACCTGAAATTTTTTACACTACCCTTCAACATGGAAAGGTCTATTACGATCTAGGGTCTGTAAACACTATTCCAATTGAATGGTTCGTCTCCTATAGACGACCAATACAATAAACAACAGGCACACAGTCGCAATCACCGCAGGAAAGAGCATAGTCGCTATGGTATAGCGCTCTAGCGCCATGACGACCAGCAGGTTTCGCAATGCGAATAAGGCAAAGAACTTCAAGTCCTCATCGTAAGGGCGAGCAAAGGCCTTCCTGATGGTCGGCCCGAAGCCGATCACATCGATGCTGGTCAACAGGATAACGGCCCAGGTCGGATCCGATGTAAAGTACCAGACAGGTATGGAAGCCATGGCTGCGGTAAAAAAGGCCCAGTCCATGTTGGTAATTGTGATATCCGATTTTTTACGATAGGCCAGAAAGGCGATATAGAGCGTGATCAGTCCTGATATGCCGATGGGCCAGGCCCCTGCTCCACCGCCATCTTCCAACTGTGCCAGAAATACAATGAAGGTGGTACTTCCCCAGATCACCCAGGAGAAGACATGGGGTTTTGTCCGCCCGATGAATATCGAGTGTATATAGGGGAAAAAGGCGATAAAGGTCACCGCTATCGCCAATCCGCTGATTAATTCTTTAACCACAATCGTCTAGCCGCGAATGGACGCTAATCACCGCAAATTAACGCAAATGTTAAACGTTGTACATAGCGGCTTTACATCTCTTGATTGATCCGACTTGCTTAATAGGCAATCGATTGGCTCATTTCTATGTGTAACGGAGTGAGATAAATATACAGGAAAAACTGTGATAAATGGGAAGAGAGAGGATGAAACGGGAAGAGACGGGAAGGGAAAATCTAAAAAGCGTTTGGAAATGCTAAAAAAGCGGGTTTAGGCCTCATCATCCAGCAGATCCCCCTGAATCCGGGCAATTTCAGAGTCCCGGACCAGCCGTAGCCGCTTGTAGACCTGAACGAGGGAGATCCCGTAATTTCTGACCAGCTCATCATGGTTGTGACCGTTGAATTCAGCGTACATCTGGAGATCGCGTTCTGCAATTTCCAGAGAGTCGCCTTTCGGGAAATAAATGAGCTGGCCACCCCAGGTGTGACGCTGGCGGTCGACCAACTCTCGGGAAATGCGGGTAATTAGGGGCTCATCCAGAGTGGTCATTTCACGCAGAATTGCTGCCGTATGATCGGCAAGATCTGCCAGCAATTCAGGTCCCTTGGAAAGCAGTTCTTTCTTCACTTCCAGTTCACTCCTTCCCGCTTTGCCCACCCCTTGAGCTGCTCAATGACCCTGCTCCTCACTTTCTTCGGTAGGAATTCGGGTAACTGCCACCCAGTTCCCTGGGGGTGCTCACTCTTTGTATTGGCTTGGATCCAGCTTTTGAGGCCGTCACGATGGTGAACCACCTCAGCATCTGCGAGCTTGTTCCAGATGCGATAAATAAGGCGGGCCTGGCGTGAGGACCTGCCTTTTGATTCTGGTTCCCAACCACGGCTTTTCAGGTGCCTGATGACAGCCTCACGCCCGGCAAAATCGAGTTTTGCAGAGCTGTGCACTTTTGCCACATTCCAGAGCATTGACCGATACTCAGAGGCAGGATTTTTATCACTAGGATCCATACCAAGGGCCTTAGCGCCTATGTGAATTTTCGCTAAATCTGCCTTTCGATCACCCATTTCTATCGAACCCTAAAACCATATAGTTTTGTAAAGTAATTATCACGACTGTTTCTTATGAATATCTGTTAGGCGCTTAGAAGCAGCATAACTGCTCTTCAAGATTTTTGAGCCATGTCCTGAAGGAGCCACGGCGCTTATTCGCTTTATGTGCTGCCTCCGCGATTTCGAGTAGCGTCCTGGCCTCTCTCTTGTCCATTATTAAGACAAATATGGATGCGTGTTTGTCATCATTTAGGATCTTCATCTAAACTCCCGCGCCTAACCAGGCGCTGTTGTCAGACCTCGCTACCGCTCGGCAGCAAAGCTGAATCGTTATGCCTATCAAATCATGCACTCACCCTGGCATACTGGGCATATGAGCACCCCGTTAGGGCCATCAAGCACCTCTCCGTTTCCGTTGCAGAAAAAGCAGTTTTTAAAATCATTATTTTGCTCATGTGGATTATTCTCTTCACGGCCGCTAGCTTCATCGTTCTGTTGATTCATCAGTAATCGACCATCACTCTGGGTAACTCGGCTATTGACTTCAGGTCAACCCCGTACACTTTTGCAATGCAGGAAGCTATCCACAGGGAAGGTTCGGTTTCACCCTTCTCGATTGCCCATAGGTGGCTTTTTGAAATCCCGGCAATTTCAGATGCTGTATCAAGACTCATCTTGCAATTCTTTCGGCACTCGGTAAGGGCGTCACCAAAGGTCAAGGCGTTGCCGCTATATTCGACGTTTGGTTCTGGCACATATGTCACACCATCAATCTCAACTATAGGCATAACCAGACATTCCAGCGGATAAGCTCCGCTCTGCTGCGCTCACGCACTGAATTCAAACGTTCAACGCCATTGTTTACCAGATTTACAAATATCCAACACCGGCATTGCCCCGCAATCTGGGCACTTATGAACAGGGCCAAAATATGGGTACGCATTATGGTGAGAGCATGGCGCTGAACAAGTCGGATCAGAAGGCGATTCAGCTTTGTCGCATGGCATAGGTGATCCAGTCTCTTTGCATGTGCAGTATGGTATGCACTCTTTTAAGCAGTCAGTCATTGCTTCTGTCCTCAAACGTTAGGCGCTACGCATAGCCAGTCGATATTTCCGTCTGACAGATAACAGGTTCAGCCCGAATTCTCTCAGAGTTTTATCGCAACCAGGCGTGTTTATGATTTCTCTCACGTCGTAGTCGGATAACCGTTCGTCGGTAGCGGATAGTGCTTGCGCCTCGTCAAAACTCATCAGTACCAAATCTCTCCCATCTTCTAACGAGATCCTGCCATTTACTTTTCCATGCCCACAACAACTTGCCAGTGTCTGTAAGCCTGCATCATTGAGGGCCTGTACAATGTCCGCTATACATGGGTCAACCGGTGCATGCGTCCTGCCATCCGGTCTCGGCTTCGCCAATTTAACCTGTGATGCCTCAATACCCCACTCACACATTCTCATTACTCCCGCGCCTAACCCGGCGCTGTTGTCAGACCTCGCTGCGCTCGGCAGCAAAGCTAAATCGTTAAAGGTACTCAAACTCAATCCTGTTTACTGGATGTTCGCGTGAGCAACCGTAGTGAGTGCAGAGCATGTGCACAAATTCTTCCGGCGTGAAATCTGGAAACCCTTCCATTGCGCAGTCAGTGTCATCGATGTAGTTCAATGGCTCTTTTCGCGCTGATACGATGCGAACTAGGCCGCCGATCTTCTTAATCTTCTCTCCTTTTTGCAGGCCCATTGCTTTTTCCACAGGCTGCACTACATCGCCGGGCTTCAAGAACCACCAACCAAAGCGGCGTGTTACCGTCTTTGTCTGGTTCCTGACCTGCTCGGTGGTCATTGCAAAACTCATATTTCTTGGCATAGTCCGTAGCTCGGTGATGACCTTCACCGTTAATCAATGTACTGGCTAATTAGAGCCAGTAAATCATCAACGTCGATAGACTCTGGAGTCTCTTTTTGCTCGTGAATATCACGCAGAAAATCAAGCAACCTAATGCCTAATTCATTCTCCTCACTTAGTGTTGAGCCACCTGATGAAGCAGATGCTCTGCCAATGTGCGCCCAGATTCTGTTTGCCAGTTCGAGTTGCGGCTTAACCTGATGAGTGCTCCATCCGTCAGTACGTGATTCCTGGGCCCACTCTTCAAGCTGATTAGCAATGTTTCGTAGCAATATCGTATTCTCTGCCGGGACAATAGTGTCTGGATCACGGTTGTCTACTCTATCCACTGATACTCTCCTCGATATGCTCATCTGCTGCCAGACACATCTCAGCGAACTCCTTTGTAAGGGTCCAGCCGGTGATATCACCGTTGCTATTGATAAGTAGATAAATCACTAATAACCTCCGTTTTTGTCTGCCGCCTCGGCCTCTCTCAACTTGTCATCCAAATGATTCAAAGCCTTGCGAACGCTTGTCAGCGCCGGAGCAAGATAATCCATGCTTTGCTGAAGTGCACAGGCGCTATAGTAGGCTGACTGGATCAGATCGAATGCCTTGCTGATTTCAGCATGATGTGAGTAGAGAAAATCGAGATTGGCAGGTTCAATGCTCTCGCACGATTGATCATCATAAGCAGTCGCCTCGCGCCATGAGCAGGTGTATTCATTGCCACTGGGATCTTTTGCCGTAAATGTATCTTTATCGATTAACACCAGCTCCAGGCGCTGCTCATAAAGGTAAGGAAGAGACTGAGGCTTTAACTCATCTGCATAGACATCCCCACCATCCAGCAGACGTGCAAATAGCCCCCTGGCAATACCATCACCAGGCTTGAGCTGTAATCGTTCAGCATCGGCTTTAGGGTTATGTCCAAAACGCTTCCACATGGGATTTATTCCTTTATGCGTGATTATCTGAAGCGGCCCTTGATTTTTATCTCATTGGCGCTCGAATAACCGATCCAGTTTTTTGAGCCCATGCCATCGATGTGAGCAAATGAGATGAAGAGATCCTCAAAGATCCTGTACTCGATCTCGGCCATGAAACCCGTTGACCAGTCATTGATCTGTCGATGTGATTCATACAGTCCATTCGGCGCATCTGACTGAACTCGCCAGAGACTGTATTCAATCTCAGTATTTGCGATGTTGAAGCCACCTTTTATGCTGAGATCATCTTTTTGTAGTCCTACAGAGGCAAGAAAGCCAAAGGTCTCCAGGTTCATTTCAAAGTGAGAGGGTTCATTGACACCATCACCTTCCACAAAATAATTGGGATGAATAAAGCCTCCCAACTCTGCAAAAACCTCGACACCTAAATCAGATAGCCAGTGAGAGGGTTCAGTTAGAAAAGCCCCTCTAGTCACTGTTATGCCGTAGCGTGTGCTTGAATCCATGTAGAACTCTTGCTCAGAAGCTGTACGGCCACCTTGTACAGCCCTGGAGTCAGTATCTGAATCCAAAATACCTTCAGGTTTTCCAAGGTCTGAATCCACATAGGAAAGTGACACTGAATAGAAATAATCCTTTTGGCCAGCGTTCACGAATGTGCTGGTTAAAAGTAGGATGGTTAAGAGTATGAGTCTGATCACGATCGTATCCTCAATGTTGGTTTTGCCGATTAATTTCAACGGCATCTTCATAGGCCCGGATGACAGCGTTGTCATAGACCTCCAGGATATGACGCTCCATGTCCGACAAACTTTCCTTCCATTCATCCACCAGGCATGAATTGTTTGTCTCCAATTCTGCAAGCTGTAGCGCCTCGCGGGTGCTGATTACTGTCAGGAGGATCCCTGCCTGATCACTGATCATCATGTGGCCTCCTCGATGGGATTTGTGTTGGCTTGTTTTTCTGAGCCGATATACAGGCCTTTCCTTTCCGCGATATCGCTGTAGAGAAAGCCACTCACCGACTCGAATCTGGCCTTGACGGCCTCGTCCGATGTGTCGGTGTGGCGTGAATCGCTGCACCATTTTCGAAGCGCTTCATCGAGCTGCGATTCGTTGAATACCCAGTACTCGACGGCCCTCACAGGTCTACCTCGTATTCGCTGAGATCTGACAGCCAAGCGTCGATCAGTTTGGTGATCTCACTGTCAGCGGGTTTGATGACCACCTGGTCATTGCCGGGAATGACCTTGACGCCGATCTTTTTGGCCGTATTTGCACTGAGATTGCCGATGGCTTTAGTGATCACCTTCTCTTCGGTTTTAATCAGTACATCTTTTTGGTCAGGGAGTTCTTTTTTGATGGCTGGGATTGTCTTCTTGGCATTGAATTCCATTTTGCCGGGTGATTTACGTAGGCCAACCTGGATGCCTTCAAAAACCCGGGTCTTCGGTTTCTTGAACAGCTCTCGATTGGCGTCAACCACGATGTGCAGCTCATCGCGCGTCTGCGCAAATTTCGCGGCTGCTGCGCGTAGCGATTTGATGTGTTTTCTGATGATGCGCCGCTTCTCTTCCTCGAGTTGCATCAGACGATCGTTCAGTGTATCGCGCGCTTTGGCGTGGGCCTTGGCTCTGTTTTCGATGACGATAAGATTGCTCACTGGTCTAATCACTGGTTACCTCCAAACAGAAGTCATTCCACTGTTGCAAAGCATCTTCGGCAGAGGACGGTGTTAATCCGGACTCTTGGTCGATGCTCACGTACTCTTCCAGCTCATCAGCCATCGTTTTCGTAATGGCCAACAGCTTTTCAGCTTGTTCAGGCTTCATGATCATTCCCTCCGGTCTGGTCTTGTCCTGGGATGAGATCCGTGCGGCCATACTTCTCCAATGTCCGTTTCCAGGCTTCATTCGGATCTTCTTTATCGGATTGCTGATATGTGTTGCGCCTTGGACGATTCTTTGTCGCCTCCTCCTTCTCGCGCTCTTGTTGTGCTGCCCATTTTTCAGCCTGGCTCGCGGTGATTTCGTAGAGCAGGCCATGGGTTTTCATCGGCAGGCGCAGCGTGTCACGCCTGGCAAGCAGCTCATCCAATGCGGCCTGCCAGATCTCGATCGTCACAAAATGCGTGCGGTGATTGCGGACCAGCTTTCCTGACTCGATGGGTTCGAGCAGTTCTTTGAGTAGCTTTTCAACCCGATCCCAGGTGAGTGAGCGACTGCGTGGCCTGAATAACCCGACATAGGCCAGCAGTTGCTTGTTGAGCGGATGTGGTAATGCGAGTGCTGTCTTGAGCGACTCTCGACTTGCTACATCATTCAGGAACATCTCCAGGCTGCCTGTGGCACCGCACGTGGGACACACTATCCGCATTGATTACCTCGGAAGTAGCGATGGGCGCGGCGTGGCGGGTGGGTGTTGTGCGTCAATGGTTCAATGATTTGACCATTGGCGACCCTAATCGGTGATTTACCCGTCTCACGGATCCTGGTCAGCATCTGCTCGAGCCATTCCTTCTCAAATTCGTTCTGCTCTTCATTGAAGAGGCGCTCCTGGACGGCTTGCTGTTTGGGCAGTAGCGGGTAAAAGTCTTGGTCATCTGCCAGTGGCAGTGGCTTGTTGAAAGCCACAGCGGTGAGAATGGCCCTGGGGTCCACGAGGAAGGTCATCAACTCCACCCCACGTGCTCTCAGGATTGCTCTGTTCCTGACGTACACATCGCTCCAGTGTTCGATGTAGTTATCGGGATACATCGTCATGTCACACCCCCTTGATGATTTCAGCGTTGACCTTGGGATTGCCGATGTCGGCGGCACAGTTCATGGCCTTGCGCACAGCGTTGTTCACGACCAGGGGATACATCATTGAGATGACCTGCTGTGTACCGCGCTGACGCTGCACCAGGCGATCGCGCAGCGCGTTGTAGCTGTCAGACTCGAAGATCTCCTCGAGCGGCTTGCCGACGCGCTTGAACTTCAGTGTGAGGTACTCCTCAAGGTTGCCGTTGAGCGGCCGCAGCTCTGCCACTTCACAGCGGCGAATGACTTCCCTGGCCTCCCAGTTTGTGCGCTCATCAAGACGGTATTTCAGCTCGGTCTGACCGATCAGGATGATGCCCAATAAACGCTTGAAGCCATCCTCGAGTTCCCAAAACCTTTTCAGGTATTTCAGGGTTGGGACGGAGAGATCGTGCGCCTCCTCGATGATTAACACGTGGTTGTTGCCGGCACGTGAGCTGCCGGTCAGCGCAATTTCGATTTGCCGTGCTTTGCCCTCCAGTGTGCGCCTGGGTTGCTCCTGGGAGGCGTCCTGGATGATGGCATCGCAAATGGCGCCAGCACTGAGTCTGCCCTTGTCGATGATGCGCGGTTGGATAATGGTGATCGGCGCATTTTCCCGATTGATCCGCTCGATCAGATCCTTTCTCAGCGTGGTCTTGCCTGCACCGGATTCGCCAATAACAGCCAGAAAACCACCATGCTTTGACGTTTGATACATAGCTTCGCGGATGTAGCGCTGCTCCGAGTCAAGGAACACATCATCAGGCCCTTGAACATCATCCAGGAACGGATCCTGGAATAATTTAAAGTGCTGCTTAGCTTGTTGTGATAGCATTTCCGTCTCCGGGAGTTGGTCTTCATCAATAAACGGGGTTGTGACTTTGGCAGATCCGCGCTTGGCCGAGCGCGGTATGTCAGGGTTACTGTCGATATCCAGCGCCGTGGCAATCTCTTCATCCGAGACGCCGTGCTTTCGGAGAAAATCATTGATCTGCTTTTTCAGGAATCGCTTGGGGGATTTCTCAGGCCAGATATTGCGGTTAAGGATCTGCGATACGGTTGCAGGCGATGGGGTATTCCCGGATACAAGTAACAATGCATCACCCAGCTGCTTATTGTTGAGTCCATAACTCCTAAGCAGTCGTTTCAGTACGAGTGGGGTCAGTGCTCTCATTCGCCGTACATCCCACCTTTCATCGTATTTTGGTTTTGGTCCTCGCATTTCATTGAGTTCTCCGTCGTTATTTCACCAATGCCAACCCCGGCCGCTGCGTTGGGGATTCCAAGCGCTCGGCCAGGGTTGGCAGCTCTTCTTCGGGTACGCCGTCAGGGTGAGATTCACGTATCCATGCGTTCTCTTCCGCTGACAGTGAGCGACCCAGCTTGCCAACCAACGCCCGACAGGCGTCGATATGTGAAAGGGGTTTGATATCCACCCGGGTGCGATCAGGTACATGCAATTCGGTACCGGGTCGTTGTATGTAATCCGGGATATAGAGATCGCCCAGGTGGGTGTGTGCATCGAGGCCACCGAAGGGTGTCTCGTTCTTGGCTTTGGCCTTTTCGATCTCTTCTTGATTTTTATCGGGGAAGGCCGCCTGTTCGGCTTTTTTCCCGGCCTTGTCGATGCGTGTGTCTGGCTGTTGATCCCAGTCCTGACCCCACACCGGTGCGTCAACACGCATACCGACTTCATCGAACGATGCAGGCTCGATGACGTGTTCGGTGATATCGCCTTTATAGTCTTCTACGCTGACGATCACTTGATAATCGGTTCCCATCACCAGGGGGGAGACCATGACGGTCTGACGTGGCGCAACGCCCTCGAGGCCTCGCAGGTCATACATCAGGGATCGTTTGGCGACCGGGTGTGCAAAGGAGATCATCATGTCACCGCGCACTTTGCGTGGCTTGGGCTCTGCGCTTAACAGGTACCGACAGACATCGATATCGGGGAGTATTCGCAGCTGCTCTTTACGGATACGCTGCCAGATGGCAAACCGCGCCAATGGCTGGCGCATGGTGGGCCGCTTCAACCTTGCATCATACTCTGGCAGCTGATCGGCGTTGTAGGCGATTTGCCAGGCCTCTGCAGCGGCATTCAGTTCATCAATCGATCGCACCGGCTCATAAAGTAACCGGGATTCGAACAGTTTCTCGACCAGGTTGTTGGCCTCTTCCACACCACCCTTTGCTCGAGGATTCCCTGCCTTGTGTTCGTAGGTTTCCACCTGCAGGGATTTCATCGCTCGCTTGACGGCGCTGGCTGTGTTGGCGCTACCCTTATCCCAAACCAATAGCTGGGGGACGCCATGGAAAGGATTGCGATCGCGCTTTTGCCAGCACCAGAGCAGGAAGTCATAAAGGTTTTCTGGCGTCTCACCGGCTGACTGGTAGTAACGTACCGAAATCACATTGGAATAGTGGTCGATCAAGACATAGCGCCAGCATTTCAGATTGCCAATGCGGCTTACCCACTCCGGCTTATTCTTGTAGATCTCATCGTCATGCAGCACCCGCTGTTTTCCATCCGGTGAGTAGTAGAGCAGGCACAATGAAGGGTCGACCATATGCACATGATTGGGGTGCAGGCTGCGCATATTGAGATGGGGTGTCGGTTGTTTTTGAGTGGCCAGGTCGAGACTTTGTTGGCGGAGCAGTGCGCGGATCCGGCTGTTGCCGACTGAGAAGGCATGACCATTGGCAGCGAGCAGCGATCGCGCGTTGGGCACTTCCATAGTGGCCTTGCCGTTTTTGCGCACACCCAGCTTGAGCGTAGCGGCCAGTGCTGTCAGTGTTTCCTGGTCCTGGCTGGTAGTCCCTGCATCGGCGCGCCGCTTGCGATTGGTCTTTCTGCCAATCTTTTGCAGCTCACGGTATACCTTTTGAGTGGACCACTGATACTGATCAGCAAAGGCCTTGACCATCATGGTCTTTTCTCCTCTTTGTGCGGCATCCAAACGCAGGGCCAGCTCCCGTACAGCATCCTGCATGTCTAATGCAGGCGTGACTTCAACAACCATTCCCCTTCCCCTATCAACCTGCTTCAGTTACCCGTTGGCTTTCCGTGTTTCGTATGCCTGGGCATACCCTTCGAGCGGCATGAAGTTATTCAGAACCTCATTGAGGCGGACTTGTATTTGTTCCAGTGACTGGCCGAGGGTCACTGCCATGAATTCGGTGGCACGTTCTGTGTCTTCGGGATCCATGCCTTCATAGTCCCCGTTGAGGATCTGATCTTGGATTGCATCGAGCGCATCGAAGGCCATGAGAATCTTGCCCGCTGCGATCGTTGTCTCGACATTTGTGCTCTCAGCAAGCTCCGGCCACTTAGGTATGACAGGGCCGTTATTCAACTCCTTTGCCAACTTGTCGATCTTCTTGTTTTTTTGTTCCAGGAGGCGCTCGTGGGTCTCGTTTTCCTTCTCCCGTTTTTCACGCTCAGCACGTAGTGTGTCGCGCAGATCGCGATTACTCATGCGATCGATATCATCGAGCTTTAACCCGGCTAAGGTGCCTCCTTCCGCGAGTGCATCGAGGTCTTCACTACTTTCCACCATCAGCTCGAGCAGTTTGGTCTTGCCAAGGCTGGCCAATTTTGATTTTGTGCCAGTGAACTTAGCTGTGGCCTGCATCATGCGCTGTGCTTCCCGGGGGTGAATCCCAATCTCCTCTAATGCGGGTAAAAACTCACCACGGGGAAGATGCTCTTTGAGTCGGATCAGTCGACTGCCGATCTCCAGGATCGACTGACTGATGACGCTGATGAAAAACTTGGTCTCTGTGACAATGCGGTCTCGATCGAAAGGCAGATCATTACCGAATTGGTTATCAATCTGTTTAAGTTGGAGCGCACGTTCAGCCTTTTGCTGGTTTGCTATGGCTTCTTCCTGTTGCAGATCCTGTGGTGTTTTTTTGGGGTAGTTCGGCCCTACGGGTTTTTTTTGTGCTGTCGTTGTCCTGCGCGGCATTTCTGGTTGCTCCTAAGTAATGTCTCTGGTGTAACGTTGCTCCATCTCACTCACCCGGGCGTGAACACGATCCATGCCGAGTGAATGAGCGCGGAAGAATTGAATGGGTTTTGGGCCAAGTCGCCACCGGTCCTCGAGGCCGGGGATTCGTTCGACAATTCCACCTTCCTCCATCTCTTTCAGATCGGTGGTGATCGTGGCGGCGCTGACCCCAAGGCTCTTGGCGAGATCGCCATTGCGGACACCTTCGAACTCATGCCCCACCAAAATGTCAGCGATGGCCCAGCTACGCATCATGCGGCTTAACTTCATGTGGATTCTCCGAACAGTTCCAGCTCGGGCTGGCGCTCTTTTTCAATATTGATCTGGTGATAGGCCAGGTCTTCCATGGCCGACTTGATCGCGTTGATGGCCTTGTCAGCCAATTCATCGCTGTGCTCTTCGTGGTACTGGAGCAGATAGCCAACCGTGACATTGAGTTGCTGCTGCAGTTTAAAAATCGTATCCGAGTCGGCTTTGCGCCCCGTGGGGATGTTGATGATCAGCTTGTGCGTGGCGTAGGCGAAATGGTCTGTAATAAAGGTGCAGCCGCAGGCCTGCTGGAATGGCAGGATCCTGGAGGATGGGATATTCCCTGACTCCATCCACTTGTAGATTGGCCAGTGGCCATCCAGACCGGTCAGGTCGGCCACCTGCTCGACAGAGCGGTTTTTGACATCCCGGGCATACTTGATACACGCCTCAACGGCTTCCCGCCGGCTCTTGGCCCGGTAGTGGTTCCAATGCCGCTTAGCCATTGGAATACCCCCTAAATGAGCGATTCCAAACAAAAAGACTGTTTGGATATTCCAAACACCCTTTGGAATTGCTAGGCTTTGACTCAGGTGATGAGCCGGACCTGATAGGTAGTGAAGTAAACATGGTGTTATGCCGCATTAAGTTCGCGGACGGCATCCAGGAGCTGCTTGCGCTTCTTGGGATCCGAGTGGCGGTAGTACTGAGGACGGTCGGGAAAGATGTCCTCAACCGGCTTGTTCAGGGCAATCGAGAACGCTTTGGCAATGCGCTTGGAATCGCTTTTTCTGTTTGCAACCAGTGAGACAGTTGACGCCCTCACGCCTAAGGCATTGGCAATGTCTGTAAACGTGATGCCGTAACTTTTTAGTTCCTGGAGAATTTGAGAGCCATTCATGAATATTTCTCCGTTTCTAATGCGACTGCGACGACGTATTTAGGCAATAGTTAGGTAACAAATATGTTAACTATTAACAGAAAATATAACAAATAAGCTACTATGTCAACGAATTCCAAAGATATAAGTAGCGTATCTGTTAACTCTAGGCTCAAGAGTGAGAGGGGGAGGATTGGTGGCGGCCAGCAGAAATGGGCTGATAAGTTAAGTGTGCATAAAGTTACTTATTTGAGATGGGAAAAAGACACGCCAATTCCGTCAGATAAACTATCCGAGCTAGCAATGCTTGGCTTTGATGTTCAATACATCCTTACTGGTACGCGCTGCGAACACAAAAAAGCCGACAAGAACACTCGGACATTAAGCGACGAACAGAAACGGTTGCTGGATGCCTGGTATCACGTTCCAACCCGGGCACGTGCTCTTGTGATGTCGCTGATGGAAGAGTTAATTCCTCATACTGTTATTCCGGATGACGATTTTGAAATCCTTGATCCTGACCGGGTGCATGACATGACTCCGGAGGAGTTAGAGGCGCATCGCCAAAAAGAACTTCAACACCTTAAATCCATATCTCCGGCAACGAAAGCGAGGCGAAAACGGATCAAGGCGAATCAGCGTAAAAAATCAGCTCACAAAGAGAAAGAAAAGGTTTGAGCATTTAATGTAAAGATACCGCGCTGCATCATTTTTAACCCAAAGACAATGCCAATCTCATGATCAAGTTCATTTTTAAATACTTTTAATTTGGGTATCGGATGTGAATAGATTGGGCGGCCCAGTCCGCCAATTATTATTTCCACATCGACTTGGTGAAAGATCAGCGGAATTCTTGATGATCCATCATATAGAAGAGGACGTGTGTAACCCAAATCCATCAACCTTAGCTTCTGTACAAGAGCTGATGATATTTGGGACTCAAATGTGGATAGTGAAAAGGCTGCTATTGTGCGGATTGTTTTTTGTGGGCCTTTGACTCTAATTGGGAGTGTAATTCCCCTGGATAAATCAATCGGTCGTGTTATCGAAGGCATTAGTAATAATCTGTGAACTGCTACGCAGTCATCATGCTTTTAAGGATTTGAATTTCAAATCAATAAATTACTGACGAAGGACTCACATGGTGAGACGTTTTAAGGGGACTGGATATGGAAGAAGTGAGAATAAGATCGGAAGAAGAGGCGTGGAACGCACTAGCCTACTACATGCCAAAAAAGGATTTTGGTGATATCGACTTTCTGTTTGATGGCTGGCCGAAACTTGAGTTAACAATCAAGGGGAAAGACTTTAATGGCACAATTCCCACGCGAATTATGCCACCGATGCTTGAGCTGCAAAGAGAAATTCACAAGACTTATTGTATACTTAGATATGGCAATGATAATTTACGACGCTTAACAAGCGAAGATCGCGAGCGACTTGAAATCGTTGTAAAAATCGGTGAAGGCTCAAGTATATTTACAGCAGAATTTTGGAAGGAGCTTAACGAAACAATCAGATTGTCGATGGTTGATATGGAATCGAAACATAAAATGATTATGGTGATTGCTTTGGCCTTATCGGTTGCTGCACCTGTCTCTTGGAAATTTTGGCTGTCAAACCAAGAAAAATTAAAAGAGCTAGAAACATCCGTAAGACTAGAGCAAATTGAGAACGAACGCATAAAAATGCTATCCGATGCCCGCGAGTCATATGCTGATGTAGCAAAAGTCAGCAAAGGGGTCGATGAATTTAGGAATCACACATTACATCAACTACGTAGTGATGATCAGTTTTCGATATACACAGATAAAAAAGAAGAGTTATCGATAACTGGCGAGCATGCCTCCCAAATAACTCATAAGCCAAGAGAAAAATCGATAGAGATCAGGCTGGATGGTGACTTTTTAATAGAAGAAGTGAAATCTGGAGGAATCCGTGGTTTCAAAATTAAGGTTAAAAGAATATCGGATGCCAAGATACTCTCAGTGACCATACCAGATGGAGCACTAGAAAAGTCCCAAATAGATACTCTCAAAAATAATGAATGGGCAAAAAAACCTGTAGTAATGCAAATCAATGCTAAGGAGTTGAGGGGCAGAATAACAAGTGCAGTGTTGGTTTCTGCTGACGAGATACCTAAGAAATAATTAAGTGCATCTGTAATTAATCCTACTTTTTAATCCTGTTTAATATTTTTCATTACTGACATGGGGCATCTTGCCCCTCATGTCATTCAAGTCCTTCAAAATCGCGCTTGCCCACGTCCTCGCTATGGAGGGCGGTTATGTCAATGATTCAAATGATCGCGGTGGGGCAACAAATTTTGGGATATCACAGAAGGCATTTCCTGATCTTGATATTGAAAACCTGACACAGGATCAGGCAGAGGTCATATACCGCGAGAAATACTGGAATCCGGTTCGGTGTGGTGAGTTACCAGGCCCCTACGCCGTTACGCTGTTTGATGCTGCAGTTAACCATGGACAGATCCCTGCCGTTCGTCTGCTACAGCAAGCCTTGCGTGTAAAAGCTGACGGCATCAATGGGTCAATCACCCAGTCAGCCGCACGCCGCCAGGGCGGTGCGGGCCTCGTCAGGTTTCTTGCCATTCGTGCGCGCTTTTACACCGACATCACACTAGCTGACAGCAGCCAGGCCCGCTATCTGAATGGCTGGTTTCGTCGACTCTTTTCACTCCAACAAACCATTCATAGTCATGAAGGGGATCTCCGTGATTAAAGCAGTATTTGTTTCATTCATCTTGGCTGCAATCCTGATTGCGTGTAGTAGCGCCCAGGTCAGGCAGTTTACTTTTGATGCTGTGGGTGTGGGCACAAGTCTAAAGGTGTTTGATCAAACCCTGGATTTGGCTGTGGAGGCGATATCACGCAATAGCGATCTATACACCGAAGATGAGTGGGCGCAGCTAGCCGATATTCGGTCACAGATGGAAACGCTGCGAACAACACTCAAAACAATGTTTGATCAACCCGGTGACGCTGTGTCGTTCACCCTGACAGCGGATCAGATGACGGTTTTGTACCTGCAGGCCAAGCACGCCTATCTCGATGCCAGGGAGTTGGTGGAACCCCGCTTTCATGAACTGCCACCGGCAGATCAGCAGCTGTTGCTCAACCTGAACAGTCATGCCATGAGGCTCGACGCCAGGATGTCGCGACTTCCCGAAATGCCCGATGGGACTGATCAGACAGAGAATCTGATTGAACTGCTGACCGTAGTCACATTGGTTGCACAGGCGTTGCAGTGATGGGGGGTGGTATGGATTGGGGAGTTATTGCGGTCATTGGGGTTCCCTTTAGTGCATTTTTGTTCTCACTGTACAGGTGGTTTGTATTAAACGAGGACAGAAAAGAGGAGGCTCGGGAAAAACGTTGGGCTGAGCATCTTGAGCAAGAGGAGCGTCGCCACAATGAGCATGAGAAACGCTGGGAAGAACATCAACAACTCTTTCTGAGATACGAAAAAAGGATTGCTAAAAACGAACGAGATATGACCACAACCCGCGATGAAATGCATCGTGATTATGTCCGTGAAAACCAGATGAAGGAATTCAGAAAAGAACTCCGCGAAACCATCGAAAACATCTTCACCAAACTCAGCGGAATAAGCAGAGATTTGAATCGAGTGATCGGTGGATTAGATTCCAAACACCAGAAGAGTGAGTAATGGATCAGGGTCACTACAGAAACCGTCTACGACGCCTGCGATTGCTGCAATTCCTCAGCCAGGCTTACCCAGAGCCGATGTCAGATCACTTCCTGCTGTCATTGGCAAAGCAGGATCCCGAACTCTCTCCCGACCTGAAAAAGGTTCGCCGGTCGCTGCAGTACTTAGATGACAGGCAGCTCATCTCGGTGGAAGTGAAAACCGACGATGTTTGGATGGCACGATGCCAGCCCGATGGCATTGATTACCTCGAAGGGGACGATCCCGGCATCGATGGCCTGGCGCACCCTGATAACTTTATGGAGAAATGACGTGAATACCTACCAAAGACTCTTTGCAATTACTGCGCTCATATTGATCGGTGTGTTTATTACAGCACCGCTTTTTGCTGACCCCCTCGAACTGATCTGGACAAACCCTACAACGCGAACCGATGGCGCTGTCTTTGTTCCCGACACTGAACTGGCATCAATCGAGATTGGTTGTGGTACGGCCCTGGCCGGTCCTTTTGATGTATTTACTCATCAGGTCCTGAAGGTCGATGGCCTCCCGGCGCCAACAAACTTTTCCACTCAGGATGCCCCGTCAGATTTGGTGGCTTGTGTGGCATTCGTGGTCGATACGGGCGGTGTGATTTCAGACCAATCCAATGTTCATGTGTTGGATTACACGGCACCGATAAGTGGCATTCAGGACCTCGGTCAGCGTTGCTATGGCTCCTGCCCTGGCGTTGTGAATTTCAATATCTATACAACGCCGCCTGCGCCGTGAATAGTTGCGTACTGATCAGGTTAGGGAGCGATGGCCAGCAGCCTCCCTATGTCGGTGTGGTCTGTATGCACCACACCGTCGATCAGCTGCAGCGCTGAGGGCTCATAATGGCGCTATTCACTGCAATACAATCCGGCGATGCAAAAGACGGGGGGCCTTTCGGTAATATCTCTCCGGGTGTTGAAGGTGTTGACTACCCCAACTTCACAGCTGGCGGTGACACGCTCGATGATGGCGGGTTCACACTGACAAATGTATCGGGAATATTGGGCGACGATACCGCGACACCCCCGCTATCCGTTAGCGGTACGGTTACACTTTCCGGTGATCTTGAGTTAAGACCCGGCAATGAGGCGATCGCATTCAATGATGGAACCCTAAACCAAGGTTCACACAGTATTGCTGTAGAGCCTAACGACAATAACGCAACACTCGTATCCCTATCAGGATCGGGTACCAGCTACTGGAATGCTGCTGGCAGTATCCATCATGACGGAACCAGAAATGCCGGTGGTGTGTGTGAAGGGCTGGTTATGCCGGAAGCGTTCAACCCGTCATACAACTTTCATGTCAACTGGGTTGATGTGAAATATTATGGATTTGGCAACGGCACGTCTACCATGGGGCTGTTTTGGAACGGTTGGGCCGGTGACTCATTCACATGGAATGGAGGAAAATACACTGACTGCGGGCAATTGCGACCCAATCTCGGGCCTCAAGGGTTCCAACAACAAACCACCTTTAGTATCAATGCCGTTGCGATAGGCGCATGGCTCGGTACTTTCGGCGCAAGCGGGTCAACGGATCATCCGATTCGATTGCAGAACCTTATTGCATCTCCGACAACCATGCCGGAAATGACAAACTGTTTGTTCTTTAACGATGATCCTGCCGATAACTACCAGTTACCGATCGAATGGAGCGGCAGCGGCGAAATCGATGTATCGGGCTCCGTCTTTCTAAACTTCGGCGTCTCATGCGGCTATCTTGACGCAAACCTTGATAATACCTGGTTTGTTATTACCACCGAGACGGCCGATATCAGTATCGGAATCGGTCGAGACGCGACCAGCATACAATCATTCAACGGGGTATCGATCACAGGTAATGCGCCGAACGCCCATTTGATATCGATTAATGGTAGTGGTTCAGCCGTAACCTATACGATAAATGATCTTTTTATCGATGGTTGTGGCTATACCTATCCCGGCGATCGCGGCGACATGCCATTGATCTATAGCCAGACGGTGACTTTCAATAACATCTTACAAGTCCATTCAGGCGGCGGGATAAATCCCTCGCTGAGTTCAGATTCAACGATCAACATCTATGGGGCAACATTTCATAGGGCTGTAAATATTCTTTGTGGCGAAGGAGCCGGAGCAGGCTCGAATGCCACGATGATTGGGGATGTCAAGAACTGTATATTCTCCGATCCTTATGGCGACGCTGCATTTACGGACGGCGGCGGGTTCATGATGGATCAGACGGCTGCGGACGTAGATTACAACGCCTTCATTGAAACCGAGATGCGGCCAAACAATATAACGCATCCAACGTTAGGGGATGACGGTTATTTCGATAATGACATGGTGGGCCATTTAGCCTATGGCGCGAATGACATGCACGTCACCGATTTCCAGTTCACTGATTCGTCCCGTCACGGCTATGTGTGGGCGAACTCCCTGGGCTATGCCAACAGCGAACAGGGTCTCGAAGATGCGGTACTCGCAGGCTTTGGTGTCACGATTACTGGCGCTGATCAGACAGTCGATACAAACGCTACCCGTGCGAATTATAGGGCGTACCTGACAGCCGGGTTTACTTCTGCGAACACCGCTCTTCAAGGTGCTGGCGAAAGTGGCGTCGATGTCGGTGCCTTTGAAATTGCGGGTGGCACCACCCCTGTCAGTAATGATTTATCACTTCAGTGGAATGCCCTGGGTCGTGTCACCAATGATATTCAGCTACGTTGGGAGCTACTGAATACCATTGATAATGATCTCGGCCTGGCCTGGGATACGTTGGTCAATATCACACAAGATACTCAGCTTGCCTGGGATGTACTGACAGAGGTGACCGGCACGGTTGATTTGCGCTGGGATTTGTTGCAACAGGTCACCAGTGATATTGGTTTGCAGTGGCAGATCGTTCATATCGTTCAGGCTGATGTAAATATCGCCTGGAACATGCTGACCAACGTTCAGTCAGATTTGGGCTTGGCCTGGGATATCCTGATGGGCTTGTCAGCTGATCTTGATGTTCGTTGGGATATGGAGAGCGCCCTCACGGCAGTCTCCAATGACCTGGGACTCTCCTGGGATATCCTGAACCCGGTCACCAACGATATCGCGCTGCGCTTTCAAATCCTGCAGGCTGTTCAAAATGATGTGGCGCTGGCCTGGCAGCTGTTGACCAGTGTTCAGTCAGATTTGGGCCTGGCCTGGAACACGCTGTCGACCATCGCTGCGGACCTCGATGTGCGTTGGGATGTGGAGAGCGCCCTCACGGCAGTCTCCAATGACCTGGGACTCTCCTGGGATATCCTGAGCCCGGTCACCAACGATATCGCGCTGCGCTTTCAAATCCTTCAAGCGGTTCAATCCGATATGGCGCTGGCCTGGCAGCTGTTGACCAGTGTTCAGTCTGATCTCGGATTGGCCTGGAATACACTGTCGACCATCGCCGCGAACCTCGATGTGCGTTGGGATATCCGGATTCCGATTGCACAGGATCTCCAGTTGCAGTGGGACATGGAAAGCGCCCTCACAGCCGTCTCCAATGACTTAGGCCTGGTGTGGGATGTCGAGAGCGCCCTCACACCGGTGAGCAACGACCTGGCCTTGCGTTATGACATCCGTCAGCAGATCGCCCAAGCGCTCGACATGCATTGGGATCTGTTGGAATCCGTCGGGATGGATCTCGACATGCGCTGGCATGTGTCAACGGTCGTGGCCGCCGAGCTGGCGCTCAACTGGAATACCTATCAGCAGGTCAGCAACCCCCTGGCATTGCGCTGGGATAGTCTCGAAGTTGTCGATAACAGCCTGACCTTCAACTGGTCGATCGATGGCATGTCCCTAACCCCTGTATCTGTCATTCGCGTGCCGATCGAGCAGCGGACCATCCCGGTCCCTGCAGAGATGCGCGTGATTCCTGTTCAACCAAGGAGATAAACCATGGCCGTCTTAGCTGGCGATATCGACTTTCATTTATCAGGCGGAGCCGCTAATGCGGATCCCAATGCATCACTGGGTGGTGCGATCAGTAATAACCAAATACCCGATGGAGGCTTACACAATCTCTTCGACATCGTATCCGGGGCTGAGAGTTCGGCAGGTGATGCTGAGTATCGCTGTTTGTATGTCCGCAACAACTCAGCGCAGACACTCTTCAGCGCCTATGTCTACGTCAACGTGGAATCACCCAGTGTCGGTAGTGATGAGTTGATCGGCCTGGGTTCGAGTGGTGTGAATGGTACCGAGCAAACTGTGGCCGATGAGCAAACTGCGCCTGCAGGCGTGACATTCCAGCAGGCAAATGGACAGGGTAACGCCTTGGCGATTGGCGACATCCCGGCCGGTGAACACATGGCCATCTGGGTGCGTCGTGACATTTCTGCCGGTGCTTCAGCTTACAACAACGATGGCCCAACCCTCACAGTTGGTGGAGACACTGGAGCGTGATCCCACTCGAGGACATTGCACCCAAGCATCCCGACAGCTCAAAGTGGTATTGGCTGAAGTGGTCTGCTGAGGAGCTGGATGGTGCCACGATCACTAACGCGACGTGGACCGTACCTGCTGGTCTGACCGTTGATGCCCAGCAGTTCTCAACCCCTCTGACTGGTGTGCGATTGTCCGGAGGCGTTGAAGGCCAATACTACGAAGTAGTGCTGGCGGTGCAAACCTCGGATAACCAGTTGTTGCATGAAACGCTGACCATCGAAGTCAGTAGGCAGGGTCACTGATGCCAAAGCGTTCGAAAATCGACAATCTTAAGGCCGAAGAGAAAGCCTGGCTTGATCAGCAGCTGATCAATCGTAAGTTCTCCGATTATGAAGAGCTGGAGACGCTGCTGGGTGAGCGTGGCCTTAAGATCGGCAAGTCCTCCATCCATCGTTATGGCAAGCGACTGCAGCGGCAGATGGAGGCGATCCAGGCCAGCACCGAGGCGGCGCAGATCATCGCCGAGGCCACGCCCGATGAAGCGGATGCCCGTTCAGGTGCGGTTATCTCGATGTTTCAGACGGGGATCTTCGATGCCATGCTGGCGATGCAGGAAGCCGAAGAGCTGGAAGCCATCGATCAGATGCGGATCTACTCGAAAGCAGCGCGTGGGATTGCGGATCTGACACGGGCGAGCCTGAGCCAGAAGAAGTGGGCCGATGAAATCAAGCGCCGCCTCGAATCGGCTAAACAGCAGGCGGTTGAAAAGGCCCAGCAGGTGGCCAAGCACAATGGCATGTCCGATGAGGACTGGGGCATGATCCGTGCGCAGATCCTCGGCATCGAGGTGGATGCGTGACAGATAAAACACGTATCAACGAGGAGCCGATCGAGATCTCGCCAGGCGAGCGCAAGGAGCTGCTCGAGCTGGTCGAAGAGAAACAACAATCCCGTGAGGGCCGACGACTGAAAGCCGACCAGGTGCCGAAGATCCTGCTGCCGTATCAGGCCCGATGGCATGCTGATCAATCAGTGGTGCGCCTGGCGGAAAAGAGTCGACGCATTGGTTGGTCCTGGGGTGCGCTGGCAGCCGAGGGAGCGCTGGAGGCGGCTCGCCCCAAAGGTAAAGGGATGGACCAGTTCTATATGGGCTACAACATGGCCATGGCCGCTGAGAACATCGGGGATGTGGTGTTCTTTGCTCAGGTCTACGGGCTTGTGGTTTCCGAGATCGATGTCAAGCGGCATCGTGAGCATGTCATCGTGACCGATGAGAAGGGCCGGGTGATCCGCAATGAAAAGCAGGATATCACCACCTACAAAGTGCAGTTTGCTTCGGGGCATGTCTATGAGGCGCTGAGTTCCAATCCGCACAACTGGCGTGGCCGTCAAGGGCATGCCCGCATCGATGAAGCGGCCTTCCACAAAAACATCCAGGAAGTGGTCAAAGCGGCGTTGGCCTTTCGGCTATGGGGTGGCCGTATCGATATCGTCAGCACACACAATGGCGAGGACAATCAGTTCAATCTCTGGGTGCGCGATATCAAGGCCGGAAAACTCAACTGGTCCTTGCATGCCGTCGATTTCGATAAGGCCCTGGCTGAGGGTTTCTATAAGCGCATCTGCTTGGTGACGGGTAAGACGTGGAGTGAAGAAGCGCAGCGACAGTTCAGGGATGAGGCCTTCGATGACTATCCCGACCAGGCTGATGCAAATGAAGAGCTTTTATGTATTCCAAAGAGGGGCTCAGGTGTTTACTTCAGCCGGATCCTGCTCGAGCAGTGCATGGAGGAAGGGGTCCCCACGGTCACCTGGAGCAAACCCGATGAATGGGTGTTGGATCAAAAACGCCTGGCCGAGGCTGAGAAGTGGTGTGAAGAGAACCTGAAACCTATTCTCGACAACCTGCCGACGGATCAGCGCACTGCCTATGGCCAGGACTTTGCCCGTTCAGCGGATCTGTCATCAACCTGGATCCTCCAGGAGGATGCCCCGAATCATTGGAAACAACGGCTCAATCTTGAGCTGCGCAATATTCCCTTCGATGTGCAGGCGTACATCAGAGATTACATCTTAGATCGAGTACCGCTGTTGCATGGTGCTGGCTTTGACGCGCGAGGGAACGGAGAAGCGCATGCCGAGGCGGCCATGCAGAAATATGGTTTGCGTATCTATTCGTACAAGGCGACAGCGGAATGGTACGCCACGTACTTTCCACGCTATCGGCAAGCCTATGAAGATCGATCGATCACTATCACCAAGAGTGAAGACATCATTGCGGATCACCGCCTGGTCGAGTTGGTGAAAAGCCGTCCCCGGTTCAGTGACGGCCGAGTCAAAGGCTCTGATGGGAAATTCCGTCATGGTGATAGTGCCTCAGCCGGACTGATCGTCTGGGTGGTGATCCTTGAGGAGGGTGAACCCGCCTATGGCGAGACCATCGAGGATGACGACACAGATCGGCTCTACCGCCCCGAATCAGCTCGCGGACGGACGCGAGTATCCATGTTTGGCCGAAATCGCTCAGACGCCCGTAGCGGCTCTGAGAGGGGCTGAGCGCCATGAGGGTACGGCTACAACCCAGTAACCGCTTTTATAAAACTTTATAAAAGCGTCTCAGGCGATATTTGATTATGAGCACAGCAGAAAACGACATCAAAATCCGGATAGCCGAGGCGCTGGGCGATCAGCAGCTGAGAGAGGCCATCGACCGGCCTGCTCCTGTCGAGACGGTTCGCCTGGTCGAATCCTATGGTCAAACCGTCGACGCGGATGAGGATCAATGGCGCAAATTGACCGGGGATGCCAGGCGTGATTTGGCACCGATGACGCAGCAGCGAATGCAGAAGCTGGGCGTCTATCTGTGGGAGAGTAATCTCCTGGCCAATCGCCTGATCGAGTTGCCGGTGGCCTACCTGCTGGCGGAAGGCGTCCAGATGAAAGTGACGGACCCCAGTGCACAGCAGGTGGTCGATGCGTTTTGGAATGATCCGATCAACAACATGAAGCGCAAGCTGAAAAAGAAGGTGCGCGAGTTGTTGATATTCGGTGAGCAGGCCTGGCCTGCATTCGTCAATGAGTACAATGGTCATGTGCGCCTGGGTTACCTGGATCCGGCGCTGATCGAAACGGTGGTGATGGATCCGGACAATGCGGAACAGCCGATCGGCATTGTCACCACCAAAGACAAGAAAGGCCGTGCCCGCCGATATCGTGTGATTCTGAACGGTACCGAGGAGGACCTCTTCACACAACGCACCCGGGAAATCCGTGAAACCTTCTCTGACGGCATTCTCTTTTTCAATCGCATCAATGAACTTTCCAACGGCACCCGGGGGCGCTCGATGCTGCTACCGCAGATCGATTGGTTGGACGCCTATGATAATTATCTATTCGGTGAGCTGGATCGGGCTACCTTCTTAAGAGCGTTCATGTGGGATATCACGCTCAAGGGGGCCACCGAGGACCAGGTCAAACAGCGGGCCAAGCAGATCCATGCCCCCAGTCCTAACTCAGCGCGAGTACACAACGACTCGGAAGAGTGGAATGCCGTGACACCCAACCTGCAGGCGGGTGACTCGGCCGAGAATGCCAAGCTGTTTCGCAACCAGGTGCTGGGTGGCGCCACCATGCCAGAGCACTGGTATGGCGGGGCGGCCGATGTCAATCGCGCCACGGGCGAGAGTATGTCCGAGCCCACCTTCAAGGTGCTTTCCAGTTTGCAGCAAGATCTCGGCGGCATCCTGGAGGATCTGGGTATCTTCGCAATCAACCGATCTGCGGATCCTTCCGGCAATGACGTGTTGATTGATCCCTACAATCCGGATCCGGATCTGGAACCGGAATGCGTTTGGCCGGAACTCACTGCGCGGGACACCACAAAGTATGCAGCCGCCATGCAACAAGTCACGGCAGCTGCAGTGATGGCCATCAACCAAGGGCTGATCACCGAAGTATTGGCCCTCGAGCAAATCAATGCCATCAGCGGTCGATTGGGTGTTGAGTTCGATGCGGCCGAGGAGTTGGCGGCTGCCCGCAAAGAGGCAGCGGATAAGGCGACCGATGACGTGTATGAAGAACCGGAGATAGATTCAGATGAGTGAGTTTGAAAACTACCGAAAGAAAGGTGTGCAACCTATGCGGCCATACGTGCCGGGAGAAGATCTGACAGGTATATCGGTCAGCAAGGAAGACACACCGGAAGAAGGCGGCATGATCGCCATGAATCCGGATAACCCGGATGATCAATGGTATGTGGCGAAGGACTTCTTTGAGGCTAACTACGAGTTGGTCGATGATGAATTTTTGATAGGGCTGGACTGATGTGTCTGAATCGCGAGCGGATGAGTGCAACCAGTTAATGAAAGGGTGAAAAGAGTGCGAATCAATTCAATTGATCAGCAAAAAATCGACGTTGCTATAGCAGCACTTAATCGCGTTGGCATTACAGATGATATTGCCAAGCGTATTGCCTATGAAGTCGTGGCTGATGATTTGGAACAAAGCGCTGACAATCAAAAAAAGTATGCGCGACACATCGATGGCCCTGCCTATCGTCAGGAGTTGGGTTATATCGATGAGTTGAGGCAGCGGGCAAGACACCTGCGGAATCAAGTCGAATCGATAAAACTGGATCTTGCGGCACTCAAGCCTGAATTGAAAAATCAGGAGTAGAACATGGCTGGACATGTATATGTTGACTTAATGATGGACACCGGTGAACTGGTCCGGATTGAGTGTCCACAGAAATTTGAAGATGAATTACATCAGTCATTAGAAAACTGCATGAAGCGCCGTGATTGGTGGAGCCCATACCAATTTGATGGCTGTCGTGCTCAGTATTTGGGTATCGTGCTTGATTTAGTAAACATGGCACGAGTGATAGGTCGGCTTTAGCAAGATCGAAATATGTTTCATATTGCATTTGCCATATTACTGATTATCAGCACTCCACTGGCTTGGGCCGTCCAATACAGTTCGGTTGAAGTGGGCGAAGTCGTTTCGATTTATGACGCCGACACCTTCCGGGTGAACATCAAAGAGTGGCCGCCTGTTATTGGCGTGAGTATGCCGATCCGGGTGGTCGGCATCGATGCACCCGAGATCCGAGGGCGTTGTGAGTCCGAGAAGCTGGCTGCAAGGCAGGCGCGTGCGATCACAGTCGATCTACTTAGCAAGGCACAGCATATCGAGCTGAGATCGCTCAAGCGCGGCAAATACTTCCGTCTCCTGGCGGATGTATGGGTGGACGGACAACGTCTCGCTGATCACCTCATTCTATCTGGCCTGGCCAGACCCTACGATGGCGGTAAACGCAAAGGTTGGTGTTTATGAAATTCCGTGATGCATTCCCTCAAGATCCGATTCTGGTGCCCCGTCCCGATCTGCCGTTTGCAGGTTATCGGATGCAGTTTCAGTTACTCAATGAGTACCGGCAAATCACAGAAGACGGTCGAGAGCTGATTGTTCCGGCCGGGTATATCACTGACGGTGCATCCATTCCACGCTTTGCCTGGTCGATCGTTGGTGGCCCCATGTCGCGGCCTTATCTCTATGCTGCACTACCTCATGACTTCCGTTATGAAGTGCAAGGCCATCCGGAAACAATCGACTATGTGGCGAGCAAGCATCCCACTCATATAGAAAACCTACTGGATCCCAACTGGCGCGATCGCTTTGTTGAGCTGATCCATCGAGAAATGGATCTGCCTGCTACTCGAGGCGAAGTCGATGAGGATTTTAGGCTGGGGATCGGTGCTACCCGGGAAACCTGGATCAAGCGCCAGGTGATGTATCGGGCTGTGCGGATCGGTGGCGGTGGCGCATGGAAAGGTTCCGTTAACAAAAAGCAGACGCCGGCACTGGTCTCGAGTGCTCATGAGTAATGCCTGGCCGTGGTTGATAAACGATCCAAGGATTTCAACAAGGAGGTAAAGTCACAGCTGAAGTCCGGACTTCGGATACGTCGTGATACCTACAAGGAGCTGGTTGCCTTATTACACCAGGCCGAAGCGGATATCATCACAACGCTATCCAATAGTCCCACCAAGTGGGAGACCTTCTACCTCACACAGCTGCAGCAGCAAATCAAAGCCACCCTGAAACAGATCGAGGGGCAAATGGCTTCGAAGATTGCCGAGGGCGCAGCTGCGAGTTGGCAGGCCGGTGTGGATCTCATCGACAAGCCCCTGCAGGCCGGTGGCGTACAGATCAGCGGATTGATCCCACAGATCAGTACCGACCAGTTATCTGCCATGCGGCTATTCATGGTGGACCGTATCAAGGATGTGTCGATCCAGATTGCCAACAAGATCTCCGGTCAGCTGGGACTGACCATGATGGGCGCTCAATCGGTAGGCGAGACCGTTACCAATATCCAAAGCCTGTTTAAGAATCAGGGACGCACCAGGGCGCTCACGATCGTGCGGACAGAGTTGGGCAGGGCCTACTCGGTGGCCAGTCATCAGCGACAAACCCAGGCCGCAGAAATCTTACCGGGCATGCGCAAACAGTGGCGGCGCTCCGGCAAGGTGCATTCGAGAGTGGGACATGACCTGATCGATGGTCAAGTGATGCCTGTCAATGATCCGTTCAAGCTGGGGAATGGCACTACTCTGATGTACCCCCGGGATCCCCGGGCACCGGCCAAGGAGACGATCAACTGCGGCTGTGAATCGCTTCCCTGGATGGAGCACTGGGAGATGAAGGTCCCAGGCAAGAAGCCGTTCAGCACCCGCGAGAAAGCCCTGAACCAAAGAAAGGCGGCGCTGTCACAGGAAGCCGTCGATCTCTCTATAAAAGCCTACAATGCAGCTTTGGTGGGCGGAAAGCATGCAGGTACATTGCGCAATTACCGTAATGTTCGGTCAGCACAAATACAGCGTGGGATCCAATCACTTGAAAAACAGATCGCAAGGCACCAGACTTGGCTGACGGATCCGACATTGAAAGTAAAATCGTTCTATAATTTACCCGAGGCACAGCAAAACGCACTACTAGAGCGTAAGTGGCCCGGGGATATTCAGCGTCAGCGTGAGAAAATAGGTGTATTGAAAGGAATACTGGCAAGCCGAAATGAAGACTGAAGATCAAATCAAGCAAATTCTGGATGAAGTCCTGTCAGTGGCGATCGAGCGTGGTGAAGCGGCAGCAGCTGCCGACGATGAACACTCTCGGGGTATGGCTACCGCCTATTATGATCTTTTGGATCACGCCATCAATGAAGCCGAATTAGTAGGCTATGACCTCAGTGACCTGGGTTTGGATGGCAAGCGTATCGGTCAGCTGATTCGGCCCAAGGCAAAGAAGGCAAGTTAACCATTAGAGATCAATCATGGATGATTTTCCAAAGCTTTTACCCTTAGATAGTAGACACCTTCCTGCATATTTCTCATTAGTTGTGCTTGGCATGTTATTGCTGGTGTTCAGGGATCTGTCTGATGATTTTCGGCACTACATAACGCCATCACTGCTTGTCTTTTGTTTAGGTTCCTCGCTTATATCACACATCCATGTGACGCTTGGTAACAGGGCAGGCAAAGGGGTCAAGATAAAGCCTTGGATTTACACAGCTATAATAGTGGCACATGTAATCTGGTTCGGATTATTTGTTGGATACAATTATTATTATATTTACCATATACCGACTTTGCCCTAAGTGTGGATTGGAACAAATATGAAAATAAGTCAATTGAGGGAGATGCTGCAAGCAGTTCAGGATGAACACGGAGATATCGATGTTTACTGCTGGCCATATGATGGACAGGCGCGAACATTCGATATAACTGAAAAACTGGAGCCTACTGAGTCGCCTCTGGCTGAAGGACGTAAAGTACTCTTTATCGATTCAGATTGAGAGCTAATTTTCCGCTATAGCGGCGTTCGGTTCGTTTAACTCCCGACCGCAGTGTTTGCAGATGGTCGCATCTACCTTGATCAGTTCTGCACAGTGAGGACATTTCTTGGCTTTTCCTTCCTTCAGCTGACGGGCTTCCTGTCCCTGTTTGTCAGCTGGCATGACCAACGCGAAGATGCCGGCAATTAACGGTGAAAAGACCAGGGCAAAGAAAAAGTAACCCCAAACTGAAAAGCCTTTAGACTCAGCAATACTGGCTACGACATACAGGCCAATGAGCCACAATACAATCACAATCAACACTTCCATTCCCTTTCTCCTTTGTAGCGGTTCAGATATAGTATTCACCATTCACGGCCTGCCTGCAAAACCCCCAATTCCCAAATCCTTTTTGGATCTTCTCGATATTTATTAATCCCGTTTAAAAGAATCTCCCGGGATCTCCGGTTAGCGTTGCCTCTGTATTTGCAATTTATCAACGCTCAATCAACGGGAGAGAACCGTGGCAGAGACACAGAGTGGAACGCAAAAAGAATTGACAGCCGTCCAGGCCGCCAAGCTGGTCAAGCGCGAGGTGCCTGCACTCGACAAGGGTGGCAAACCCACCGGAAAAATGAAGTCAGTTGCCGTAAAAACCGAAGAGGTTTTCAGTTTTCGTGAATACGACGATCATGTCGTCGTGGTGACCACTGACGGCCAGAAGCTCCGGGGCGACAAGTGAAAAAAACCGTCATCCCTGAGAGTGGTTTGTCGGGAGAGGCGCTTCGAGAAGCCGCCACCGGTGAATTCCGTCAGATTGCATCGCTGCTACAGGAAGCCCTTAGGCAGGCTCTGGGGTTTGGCCGGGATAGGTGGGTTGATATCCATTCACTGTTCGCTGATCGCGTAGTGATCTCCGAGGGGAACCGGTTCTATTCCTACTCATACACCATCAACGAATCCAACCAGGTTGAGCTGGGCCAAAAGAAGGAAGTGATACCGGAATACAATCCGGTTTTCCGAGAGGCACAGATGGGCTCTTTTATCGAGGCGCTCTCTGGGTCAAAGTTTCGTATCCGTGTGATTAGCGCCGGGATGTCAGGCAATAAAACACTCTATCCCGACGCAGTACTGCGTGAGGCTACCCCGTTATTCGAGGGTGTGCGCGTCTTTGTGAAATCCGATGAAGAGCACCTCAAGGGAAAGGGCAAAGACTTCCGGAACCTGATTGGGCGATTGTCGGCATCCCGATTCATCGAGGGCAAGGGTAAAGACTCGGGTGAGATCCAGGCGGATATGGAGCTGCTCGACGCCGCTGAGGTTACCCCCAAATTGCGCGAGGCCGTCGAGCGCAACATGGCCGACGATACATTTGGTTTTTCCATCGATGCCGATGGCAAGGCTAAGCGGCGCAAAGGCTTCAGAGAGGCCCTCAAAATTACCAAGGTCCAGTCCGTGGATCTCATTACAGAGCCCGCTGCTCGCGGGCAAATCATCAAAATGCTCGAGGCAGTAAATCCAGAAGAGGAGACCAGCGACGTGGCACTCAGAGAACATATGATCGAGGCCGTTAAAAAGGCCAACAATGACAACCTGCCCGAGGGGCTCGATGTTGAAGACGATGAGGCGCTGGTAGCGGCATACCGTGAAGCGCTGACCCCCAATACAACACCCGAAGCGAGAGAAGAGAAACCGCAGGGAGCGAGCGATGGTGCCGATAAGCCTGGCCAGGGTGGCCAGGCCGGTGCCGGCATCAGTGCCGAGGATGTTGACGAAAAATTTCGCATGATGGAAGCGCGTTCCAAAATGCGTGTCATAATTGCCAACAGCAAACTGCCGCCTGCAGCGATTGCCCGCTTGACGACTCAGTTCGAGAATATGGATCGCTTTGTCGAGGCGGATGTAACAGCAGCCATCGACAGTGAAAAAGACTACCTGGCCAAATTCACAGAATCCGGGCATGTCCAGGGAATGGGCGGAACTGCTGAGCCGGGTCAGGACCGCTCGGAAAAAGTCCGCCAGATGTTCGATGACTTTTTCGATCCCTCAAAGCCTGCCATGTCATTCCGTGAATGCTATATCGAGGTGACTGGCGACAAACGTGTGACAGGCCTTATTGCGAACGTGGATGTGGCGCGTTTGCGTGAAGCGATGGGTGAGGTGAACTTCAGAGAGGCTATCAACGACACTACATTCGCATCAAACATCCTCGGCGATTCCGTTACTCGGGCAATGTTGCGAGATTATCGCACTGAGGATATGTGGAGTGATTGGCGTTGGTTAGCTGACGTGGTGCCAGTAAGCGATTTCCGCACCCAAGAGCGCACTCGCCTAGGCGGTTATGGAGATCTACCTGTTGTGCTGCCTGAGGGATCATATGATCCGCTGGCAAGCCCCACAGGTGAAAAGGCAACCTACGTACTCAGCAAGCGTGGTGGTACCGAGACAATCAGCCTTGAAGCAATTGCCAATGATGATGTGGGTCTAATCTCACGGATTCCGATGAAATTGTCGCAGGCAGCCAAGCGCACACTGTACAAGTTCATTTTCGACTTCTTCCGGACAAATCCGGCAATTTACGACACGGTGGCGCTGTATGCGGCTGGTCATAACAACTTGAGTGCTGCGGCACTCGGTGCGACTAGTTTCGCGGCAGCCCGCCTGGCCATGTCACGACAGACGGAACAGGATTCCGGAGAGCAGCTTGGTCTGGTACTCAGGCACTTGGCAGTACCTTCTGATCTGGTTGAGACTGGATTCGACCTCTTCGTGCGTAACACCAACAACGATGAAACATTTGTACAGTCACGGAAACCGGTGGTGCACGAGATTCCTTACTGGACCGATGCCAATGACTGGTGTGCCTTCGCTGACAAACGTGAAATTCCGCTGCTTGAGTTGGGCTTTTACGGCGGTCAGGAAGAGCCGGAACTGTTTGTCCAGGATCAACCCACCCAGGGCAGCCTGTTCAGCAATGATCAGATCAAATACAAGATCCGGCACATCTATTCCGGCGCAATCCCGGACTACCGTGGGCACCACAAGTCAGTTGTTGCATAACTGACCCGAAAGAGAGAGACCAAAAGGGGCGGCCAGCGCCGCCCCTTTTTTTGAAATCCTAAATGAAACTTGATTATCAGAAACTGGTTGAGCGTCTGGTTCGTGACGACGAAGACAAGCTGACGTCTGACGATATCGACACTGCGATCGATATGGCAGTGACACGGTACAGCAAAGATCGTCCGAAGTCGGATGTGCAGGATGTTGCAGCACCTGGTGGCCAGCGCATTGACCTACCCAGTAACTGGGTGGCAGGGTTTTCTGATATTCAGTCGATCGAGTATCCCATTGGTAATATTCCGGTCTCCGAGTTGGAAAACTGGGAGACCTATCTGGCTCCGGACGGTGAGGAAGTTCTGCTGCAGGCCAGCATTGAAGCCGGTGAGTCTGTACGTTTTACATTTACCATATTCCACCAACTGGACAATACCAACGACACGATTCCCCTTGGCGATCGCGAAGCGGTGGCCAGTTATGCTGCTGCACTCTGCTGTGAGCAGTTGGTATCCGAGTACAGCGGAGACAGTGATTCAACGATCCAGGCCGACAGCGTAGATCATGGCAACAAAGCACGGCAGTTCGGCAATCGCGCTGCCAAGTTGCGCAAGCGTTACTACAACGAGCTGGGCCTCGATCCCAAACGAAACCAAGCCGCAGGCGTGGTGGTCGACCTGGATGGTCGTGACAGCCGTGGCCGAGACCGCCTGACGCATCCCGGGAGGTTTCGTTGAGTGGTTTGAACATCACCATCGAGAGCCATGACCTCAAGGCGCTTGACCAGGCGTGGGAGCAGATCCCCGAGTTGGTGCAGGATGAATTGACCGCTGCAACCTGGGAGGCGGAAATGCTCCTGTTGCGGGAGATCAAAGAAGATACCCCGGTCGGTGCCACGTCCAACCTACGGCAGAGTATTCACGCCCAGGCCCCAGTGCACCATCACCAGACGGTTGAAGGCATTGTGGGTACCAGTGCGCTTCATGCGTTGCCTGTTGAAATGGGCACGCGCCCCCACTTCCCACCCGTGGAACCGCTCATTGACTGGGTGCAGGCCAAGTTGGATATCCGCGATGAAAGCGAGGCAGAAGCTGTGGCTTTCTCTATTGCCAGGAAGATCGCGGCACGAGGCACCAAGGGACAGAAGATGTTCCACAACAATTTCCATGAGCTGAAGCCGACCATCGAACAGATCTATGGTCGCGCTCACCAGAACATTCTGGAGGGCCTGGCAAATGGATGACATCCGCAATGCGATCGCAACGATCATCCGTTCTGTACCGAATACCGGGCAGGTGCATACCTTCGAACGGTATGCCAAAGACCGTTCGGATATGCTGAAGTTCTATCAAACCGGAAACCAGATCCTTGGTTGGAACATTCGTCTCGTGCGTATGCTTGAACGCAGTGATTATCTTGGCGCTTGGACTCGTGATTATCGCTGGGAGATCCGGGGCTATTTGAGTCTGGATGATAGCGAAGAGACAGAGTTGCAGTTCGACAACCTGATTGAGTCAATCTGTGCGGCTTTTCGCGCAGACGACACCCTGGGTGGCTTGGTCGATACCTGCATTATCGGCAATGAGGCCGGTATTCAATTGCCCGAATCTTATCCGGTGATGTTCGCCGGAGTTTTATGTCACAGCGCGAAACTCGCGCTCAATACGAGGGTACAGCTATGAGAAGCGGCGGCAGCTATGACAACCGCGACGGCAAGATGAAATTGGTCCAGCAGACCAAGGACCATCCAGAGGGCAATCGCCCACGCAATGCCAAGGGTGAGGCGATTGATCTGCCCCCAGAGGGGCGACCGGTCGCAGAGGCTCCTAAACCCAAGACCAGTAAAAAAGCAGCGAGGAAACAATCATGAAGTGGCGTGACAAACTCCTACTGGCAAAGCCCGAGCCTGTCTATGGCGCAGACTCGTTGCCAACAGCCGCAGCCAATGCCATCCAGGTCGCGAATCTGGAGTTGATGCCCCTTGAGGCGGACTTGGTCAATCGAAACCTGATGCGTGGTGCACTGGGCAATGAGCTACAGCTCCATGTAGGTGCTCATGTGAAAATGAGTTTTGACGTGGAGATTACTAGTAGCGCAGCTGCAGGTACTCCCCCTCACTATGCAGTACTGTTACGTGGTAGTTCGCACAGTGAAACAGTGAATGTTGACAACGTCATTTATACGCCGATCGATGAGAATGACGAATCGGTGACGTTGTACCTCCATTTCAGCGGCCAGCTGCATGCAATGGTCGGTGCTCGTGGAACAATGGACATTCGGCTTAACCCGAAGGGTATCCCGTATTACCACTTCGAGTATACCGGACTATGGGTTGATCCCAGCAGTGTGGCAGATCCAGCCGTTGATTTTAGCGGTTTGCCGACACCCTTGGCAGTCACGAATGCCCACACACCGACATTCACCTTGCATGGTGCTGCGCAAAAAGTGGCGGCCTACGAGTTCAAACAAAACAATGGTGTCTTTTACGACAATCTGATCGGTGAAGAATCGGTCCCTGTCAATGACCGTAAGCCTAGCGGTTCGATCACGATTGAGGCTCCTGCAATTTCCACTAAGGATTGGTTCAGCACAGCGAAGGACAGCACTGTGGGCGCGCTGCAATGGATCCATGGTTTAGCTGCTGGTCGTATCACCGAGTTCAATGCACCGAGAGTCCAACCGCTCCGACCCAGATACACCGATCGTAACGGACGGGCCATGATTCAGATGGATCTTTCATATGTTGCAGCGGATGACGGTTCCGGCAATCCAGAGTACACAATAACAGAGAGATAAGATGCTCAGACTCAATACTAATCGAACCTTCACAGTCCCGGTTCCGGTCCCTTACGTCGATGAAGAGGGAAAAGATCAATCAGGCAATTTCACAACGACGTTTCGGGTCCTGCCCGGCACAGAAGCCGAGCATCCGGACAACGCGGGTAAAAGTCTGCTTGGGATGGTTGTAGTACAGATACATGATGATCTCGAGCTGTATGACAAGGATGGTCACAAACTGGAGGGAGATGATCTGAGGACTGCAGCTTTTGCAGATCCATCCATTGCATCAGCAATGATTTCGACCTACAGGGCGAACGTAGTAAAAAAGCCGCTGCCCACAACCTGATCGATCTCACCCGGTACCTGGTCGGGGCTCGCCAGGGACCGGGGAAAGAGATCATTGCCGACCTCGAGTTTTTTAAGGCATCACAAGAGGTATTGGAGCAAGCAAAGCAGGTAGCAGAACTCGATGAGGATTTTGATGTACTACCTGAAAACTGGGACGCAGCCAAGCTCTTTCAGGCCATCAAGACACAGTGGCGTATCAGTGGGATGGCGGGCATACCAACAGGACTGGACTATGCCGGGGTTGATGTCGTGATGAAACGGTTGGGCTTTGACGACAGTGTATTTGAGCAGCTGCAGGTGATGGAAAACACAGCCCTCGAATACTGGGCAGAAACCCACCAAACGTAATCAATCAGAGGGGCCACCAGGCAAGCTACTCAACCATGGATCAAGATCTCGAACTCAAAGTCACAATCACGGGGGATGGTCGTAGCCTCAGCGGCACGATCAATCTTTCCCGTGATGAGTTCAAGGGTCTATCCAAGGACATGGACCGGGCCTCGAATTCCAGCAAGAAACTCGATCGGTCGTTGGATGAAAATGCCAAGAGTGTTGACAAAACTGGCAAGGCCATTGAGAAAGCCAAAAAGTATTTATTAGGTTATATCAGTGTACAGGCAGCGTGGCGAGGCCTCCGAGCCGCTGATGACTGGCTAGTACTTCAGCAGCGTATCGAGACCGCCACCAAGACCACCGGTGATTATGTTTTAGTCACTTCAGAACTCTATCGCATTACTCGTGATAATGGTGCTGCGATGCAGGGCTCTGTTTCGCTGTTCCAGGCAATCTCACGAGCGCGCAACGAGCTGGGTGCAACCAATAAGGATGTTTTAACACTCACTGACACTATCCAAAAGCTCGGCGTCATCGGTGGTTCATCCACCGATGCTATGAAGTTTGGCATTCAGCAGTTTTCTCAGATGATGGCCGGGGGTGTTGCACGTGCCGAAGAGTTGAATTCACTCTTTGAAAACCTGCCTGAGGTCGCTGCCCGCATTGCTCATGGTATGGAGATGACTCAGGGGGAACTGCGCAATGCAGTACTCGCCGGAGACGTATTGAGTAAGGATGTATTTGATGCCCTGCTCAAGCAATCGGATGAAATCAGCGCTGAATTTCAAGGGATACCTCTGAGCATGGATCGCGGTTTGCAATCCCTCAGTACATCATTTCAGCATTTTCTAGGTCAGCTGAACGAAGCGACCAGTTTGACTGAAAATATCGCATGGCTAATGGATCGTGCTGCCAGCAACCTGGACATGTACAGTGAGTTTATCAATCCGACTGGGGTAAACCGAGCTGAGTACCTCAATGATCGTTCAAGGGAGCTTGAAAGTGAGATTTCTTTTCTGGAAGGCAGTCATTTTAAGGTAAATACGAAACGTCTAGAAAGTCTTAAACAAGAGTTACGGGAGGTCAATGAGGAACTCGAGAAAATCGAGCTGAGCATCTGGGGTGGCGGTGATAAGGGAGGGCAAATTGGACCTTCACCACAGGATCTCGCATACCTTGAGCAGTACAAGCAACTCATCAAAGAAGGGGTAAAACTCACCGAAGAGGCCATGACACCCCTCGAGGCATATGACGTCCAGGTGGATCATCTGTTTGACCTGTATGAAGTTGGCGCCATTAACCTGCAGACCCTGAACCGACTCGAGGCGCAATACCTTGAGACGTTGAACGATGCAACGGGGGTGACGGCAAGGCTGAAACAGGAAGAGAAGGAACGCCAACAGCTCCTCGATGACATGCTGGACCAGTACATCGATGAAGAAAAAGCGGTCGCTGATGCCCATGATGTGAAAGTGGAGTATCTGCGAGGCCTGCAAGATGAACTCGACCTCATGCAGTACACCGGCCGTGAGCTGGCCATTCAAACTGAGTTGCGGAAAGCTCATGCCAAGGGGATCTATGATCAGGATGATGCCATTCGCCAGCTGAGCGGTTCGCTCTATGATGCCAGGGAAGCGGCAAAGGAGATGGAAAAAGCAGCCGACCCGATGGCAGATGCCTGGGAACACGCCGTCGAGCGAATCGATGAGGCCTTCGCTGATGCCTGGGCTGGAGCGTTTGATAGTTACAAAGAGTTTGCAGATAAGCTAAAGGACTCCATTGCCCAATTGTTTGGTGAACTGGCGCATCAGGCATACACAAAACCTATCCTCATCAATCTCGGCCTGCAGGGAAGTGTTGGCGGTGCATCAGCAGGTTCTGGTGGAGCGAGTTCATACAGTAACCCCCTGATGAGATCAGGGGCCAACTACGCAATGTCATCCATGTTCGGTTCAGGATCTGGCGCTGCGGGACCGGCACTGATGGATATGGGCGGTGGCTTCATGGTCGAGTTGCCAGGTGCCGGTGGTGCGGGTGCTACAGCTGGAAGTAATTTCCTGGGTACCGCGGGGGGTGCATTAGCGGCTTACAATGTCGCCGGCAATGTCGGTGGTTGGCAAGGCGCAGTGGCGGGAGGATTGGCGGGTGCTGGCACCACGGCGCTGATGGGAGGCGCATCTGCCGCACTGGCAGGGGGATCCTTTGGTGCTGGTGCAATGGGTGCGATGGCGGGCATGGGGCCGATCGGCTGGGCGGCACTGGGAGCTGCAGCGCTCTATGGTGCATTCGGTAATCAGTCAGATCCGGATGCCAGGCTAATCACCCGCAGTCAAGATTTTGAGAATACCGGGCTTCTCCCGCATGGCTGGGAGGATGATGTCAGTGTTCAGTCTGCATTTGGTATCAGTGGTTTTCGCGACCGTGGTACCCAAGGCATTAAGGCGCGGGATCTGGAATCGACCTTGAACGCCATGGCCACCATCGATGATGCGATCGCCCAGGCTTATGGTGAGGAAGTCACACAGAGCATCAGAGATGCCCTCGATGGTTGGTATGACCAGACCTGGAGCGCGGATGGTGACCGGCTCAATGAGATGTTCGCGAACCGTTTTGGCGTCATCCTCGATGAGCTGGAGGCTGCCGGGTATGACTATATTGATATGGTCAAGAGCACCGGCAGCAGTTTCACGGAGTGGGCTCAAAATCTGAGTGTACTCAAAACAGCCACCGAGGCGGGTCTGGAGTTCAGCGATATCGAGACCGCCACGGCGGCTGTCACGCAATACACACAAGTTTCCCAGGCCATTGCCCAGCTCTCCGAGCAATGGTTGACGGAAGAGGAACGGCTGCAGCGTGCGCGTGATGCCTTGGATGAGTTCAACAGCGAGATCGAGCGCAGCGGCAATGCTTATATCGACACCCGCAGTGAACTGCAGGGCTACATTGCCGGACTGGATCTCACTAATGAGGCTGGACGTGGTCTGGCTGAACAGGCGCTGGCGATCGCCGGGGCGTTGGATGTCGTTGCACTCTCGGCTGGTGGTTTGACCGGTGATCAACGGTTAGATACCAGTCGCAGCAATCTGGCCTCAGCCTTGGGCGATGAGATTACTGCACTCGAGTTGCAGCGAGCCACCCTCGAGGATGCCGTAGCCGAGGCGCATCAGCAGTACACCGATGCGCTGCGTTCCAACATCGATGAGCAAACGCTGGCCCTGAATGAAGCCCGCGCAGCCGCTGCTGACTGGTCAGGTATCGCCCAAACCCTGGCTACGACGCAAGACAATATCCTGGGATCCGCACTGGGTCGGGATGCCCGAGCCGGTGTGGCCAATCAACGCTTCAATGATGCCATTCAGCAGGCTTGGCAGGGGAACCAGGATGCGATGCTCTCACTCCCAGGCTTGGCAACTGATTATCTGGACTCAGCCCGTCAGCGGTCAGCCACAAGCCAGGACTACCAGCGTGTAGTAGCCACGGTGCGGAGCCAGCTCTCCACAGCCGAAGGTCTTGCTGAAACCCAGGTCAATCGCCAGGAGCGGCTGGTTGCTTCCGCAGAGCAGCAAGTCGAGGAGCTGCAGCGCCAACTGGCTGAGGCTGAGGGGCTGCATGAAGATGTGCTGAGCCTCGAGCAGGCCTATAAGAACCTTCAAACCGCAGAGCTGGATCTGGCAGCTGCTTCGTTTAATGAACAGATCCGGCAACATGAAGAGACACTGGCATCCCTGACTGGGATTGACACGGGCATCATGACTTTGAACGAGGCCATGGCGGCATTCATCGAGGCTGGGGGTGAGCTGCCACAGACAGCCACATCGAGCACCAATTCGAGAACGGGATTATTTCAAACAGGCCAGGCCGACTTTGGGCCATATCCGGCATATGCCAGTGGCGGCATCAGTCGGGGCCCCAACTCCGGATATCCCGTCGAACTCCATGGCACAGAGGCGGTGATACCACTTCCTGACGGCCGTGCAGTACCTGTCACGCTTACCATGAACAACAACTCGAATGATGAGTTGCTCAATGAGATACGCAGGCTTAGAGAGGATCTGGCGGCGACCCGGGCCGATCAGCGCACCATAGGTGTGGAAACCATAAAGGCTGTTAAGAAAACAGCCCGTATGCTGGATCGATGGGACGTAGACGGCCAGCCTGCAGTGCGAGCGACCGGATAGAATGAATATTGTCCCTCCCAAGGCATTGACGCTCCTGAGTACAAACGTGCCAGATACCACGCATGCAGAGTACTCTAGTGCAACAACATATGCTTTGGATGATAATGTCAAAGTCTCGCTGGAGTCAGACGGGATCACCGAACGCACCCCACACAAAATCTATCAATCACTGGTCGCATCCAATCAAGGCAATTATCCACCCGACAGTCCTGCCAGCTGGGTTGAAATAGGTGCCACTAATCGCTGGAAGATGCTGGATGATCTGGTATCCAGTCAGACGGCCCAGGGGTCATCGATCGTAGTGACCGTGCAAGCTGCATTTATCGACACCCTGGCGCTACTTAATTTGGCCGGTGACTCGGTTCGCGTTCGTTTATTGGATGCCGCCGATCAGGTGCTGAGTGACGATACCCATGAACTTTCGTTGCATGAGTCTGGCTCCTGGTCAGACTATTTCTTTGGTGAGTTCGAGTATCGCAGTTCGCTGGTGCTCCCCGTTCTAGGACTATATTCAGTCGTCAAAATCGAAGTCACAATAACAGGCGCACAATGTGGCATTGGTCATATGTTGGCAGGGAGGGCTGTATGGATTGGTGGTACCCGTTGGGATGCCTTTCTGGGCATCACAGATTACAGCTTAAAGGACACCAATGACTTTGGTGAAACCTATCTGCTCCAGCGCGCCTTCAGCAACAAACTCGAAGTCGATGTGTGGGTAGATACGGGCAGCGTCGACCGCATCCACCGTACACTCGCGAATCTGCGGGCCACCCCGGTTCTATGGCAAGCCAACAACGATTCCACCGTCTATGAATCCCTCATTCTGTTTGGCTGGTATCGCGATTTTCAACAGACATTGCCTGGACCCAAATACAGCATCTGCACGCTCAATCTGGAGGGATTGTCATGACAATTACGCAAACAATAACCGATCTGCCTACACCGCCATCGCGGACGGAGCCAGCGACGTTTGATAATCGTGCAGATGCCTTCCTGGGTGCAACTCCGAATCTGGGCACTGAGATCAACACCCTGGCATCTGAAATAAACGCCACGCAGGCGGAAATGAATGCTACACAAGTAGCTGCTGGTGTGAGTGCTGCAGAAGCCCTGGTTTCAAAAACTGCAGCTGAGGCAGCGGCTGCATCAGCTGTCTTGGCACCTGGTGCAACTGCAACCAGTACAACAAGTTTGACAATCAACAATGGAGCCAAGGCCTTAACCATTCAGACGGGTAAAAACTTTGTCAAAGGCCAGCTGGTATCGATTGCCTCGGATGCGGATCCATCAGGGGCGGCAATGTATGGTGCTATCACAAACTATGACGATGTGACGGGGGCACTTGCTGTCAATGTCAGTAATAACATCGGTGCAGGCACTTTCAATGACTGGGTTATCGGTCTGATTGGATCCTGGTTGCCTGTGTTCTACGTGGCCGATGAGTTGGCCTGGTTGCATGTCGATGCGGCACACAATGCAGTCGCTGGACAAAGGCTAGCTGCAGATGTTTCTACTGCGCCTTTCACGATTACATTGCCCACTGTCGTCTCTGGTTCAGAGTGGGTTGAAATTTCTGCAGCTGTCGGTGATTTCTCTGCCAATCCACTAACGATCGCCCGAAACGGCACACCCATAGAAGGTCTGAATGAAGACGGGACCGTCGATGTCAGTAAAACGCGATTCACATTAGCAGTTATCAACGGGATCTGGAGAGTGGTATGAGAATAGTCGAGTATCTTCAAAACGGACGCCTTCACGTACAGGAGATCACGAGCAGCGGAAACTTTATCGTTCCGTCTGGCGTTTATGTGATATTTATTTCAGGGGTAGGTGCAGGCGGTGGTGGTGCGGCCGGTGGTTCTAACACAACAACTATTTCAGCAGCTGGTGGTTGGGGCGGCTCATCAGGCGCATCGGTCATCATGTTACCGATGTTTGTAGTGCCAGGTCAGGTGATTCCTATTGTGATCGGTACCGGTGGTCTTGGTGGTGTTGGTACTACAAGTAATACAGGTGGGCCAGTAACCATTCCAGGCAATCCAGGTACTGAAACAAGTATTGGTGATCTGGTTTTATCCGGAGGCGGTCGAGGAGACACCTCTTTGCTTGACAATGGAGGGAAACCACCACTTGATCTGGATGATAATGTTGCATCAAGAGGACATTTTTATCACGGAGCCAGATCAGGTTACCCATCAATTTTGCCAGCGGGCACAGATGGTGTACTTCATTTGGATAGTAAAAACGGTGGTAAAGCTGGAGGTGGATCACCCTTCGGTAAAGGCGCGGATGGTGGTGATGGATGTGTTGATAATGCATCACCCGGTTCAGATGGTGCAGCCGGATCCCGTGGGTCAGGTGGTGGCGGTGGCGGTGCTGCCCATGCGGGCAACCAGACCGGTAGTGGTGGTCAAGGTGGTAATGGCTACGTTGCGATTGGTTGGCAATAGGAGAATTCCCATGCGTGTAATTTGCATCAACAATAACCGAGTCGCTACAAAAGCAATGGCCGAGACTGCCGAGTCAATGCTGGCCTTTGGATATGACACCTGCCTGGATGCTTCAGCCTATTCGGAAGAGCCGTCAGTTGGAGATGACTATGATCCAGGTACGGATTCATTTTCGCCTGGGGATCTCGGTAATCCAGCGACCATGTCACTCACCATCGCGTTGTCGGCAAGCATTGTCACTGCCGGTACCCAAGTGACTGCAACTGTAGAGGTCCGGACAAAGACAGGCCAATTAGCCCCAATCAATGGCGACTACTATGCGCCTGTGCTGTCGATCGACGGGACCCAGGACAGGTTACTAAAGGTGACATTGACTGGTGGCGCTGGAACTGTGGACTGGACACCAAATGCACCGGGGATCTACACAGTCGATATAACCAAGATCAGACCGGTCCCCAGCGCGAAATTGGGCGTATCTCCTGAGCTGATTGTCGAGTAAGAAAAGAGGAAGCGACCCGGCCGGTGCAGCAACACTGGCCAGGCCGCCATCCCACGGTTACGAGGACCGTGAGCCAGCCAAGGCTTCCCCGCCCTGTACAGAGCATGGGTGAGCCTATCAGAAAAACAATAGGGGCTCACTCATGCAGCACTATCCAGTAATCCCGTGGATCGGGGGCAAGGGGCGTCTGGTCGACTGGATCATGGCCAGAATGCCGCAGCACACCTGCTATGTAGAGGCGTTTTGCGGTGCAGCAGCGCTCTATTTCGCCAAGCCTCCCAGCGAGGTGGAAGTCCTCAACGATATCAACAACGAGTTGGTGAACATGTATAGGGTGATCAAATGCCACCCGGAAGAGTTCATCAGGCAGTTCAAGTGGATAATCACCAGCCGCCAGCAATATGAATGGGAGCAAGCGAAGGAACCTGACACACTCACAGATATTCAGCGGGCAGCGCGGTTCTACTACCTTCAGAAGCTCGCTTTCGGTGGCCGCGTCGACGGGCAAAGCTTTGGGACCGCAACCACTTCACCACCCAGGTTCAATAATCTTCAGGATCGAGGAGGATCTCAGCCAGGCGCATGCCAGGCTGTTCAACACCTACGTGGAGAATATGACATGGCATGAGGTGGTCAGACGATACGATCGGCCGCACACGCTCTGTTATCTTGATCCGCCATATTGGAAGACAGAAGGCTATGGGGTCGAGTGGACGTTCGACAACTACGAGCTGATGGCTCAGCTGGCCAGAGAGATCCAGGGAATGATGATCATCTCGGTGAATGATATCCCTGAGATGCGAGAGGTCTTTCAGGGCCTGAATATGGACTCGAAGGCGATCAGATACACGGTTGGAGGTGGGTCGGGATCAGAAGCGCAGGAATTGCTGGTTTGGAACGATAATGCCGAAAAGGCAAAGAAAATCGCCGGAAGCACCGGCGATATGTTTGGGTATTCTTAATTTTGTTATACATTTCCAAACATGAGAAAATTTGAATTATCACAGGTTTTCGCGGCGAATTATCGCGCGCGGCAACATCTATGGAGAACAAAACAATCGATAAATCAATTTGCGTCTATTTGTGGTGACTAGCGTCCATTTGCGGCCTCCTTACATGCATTACCCATTTGGCCGGTTCCGCTTTTTAACCAGTTATGCAGGGAGCGGCTTGCCGCACCGTCAATCCAAATGGATACACCCGTGCTGATGCATGTTTGTTGGTGCGGCAAGCCGCACCCTACGCATAGAATAAATACTTGCGTTCATTTGCGGACTCTTTATCCAGGATAGTCTGCAAGACCGGGATTATCCTTCATACCAACAAGCTTCGGTGTGTTGATTTTCTGGATCTTGACCGTCTTCTGATCGCGCAGGTATTTCGCCACCGTATCCCAGATGGGCTCGCCCGGCGCTTTTGAACCCACGGTTGCCCAACCGGAGACCACGTAGTTCTTATCCGCCTCGACCTTGGTCCCGTCATCCAGTGTCATGTTTGAGATGCGCTTACCGAAACCGGCGCCGGGTTCGCAAACATAATCGAGCCCACCGACCCGCACCATGTCTCCGCCCTGCTGATAATAGGGATCCTTGTTGAAGAGATTGTCGCAGACATCCTCGAGGATCGCCTTGATATCGCTGCCCTTCATTTCACGACGATAGGTCTCCGGATAGGTGATACAGGTCTGGTCCATGACATTGTCCATTGTGATGGTCTGGCCAGGCAGCACGGTGGTGCCCCAGCGGAATCCCGGCGAGAGGGAGATCTGGGCATCGTTGACCGTGGTCAGGGCGTCGCAGATGACCTGATCGAAGGTGCCGTTGAAGTTACCGCGGCGATAGAGGGTCTCTTCTGTTACCGCCAGTTTCTCTTCCAACTTATCCTTGTAGGGTGCGCGCACCTCATCGATGTAGGCCTGCATCTCCTTATCCGCCGGCAGCAGATTGGAGAATATCGGCAGCAGGCGATAGCGGAAATCCCTCACCTTGCCACCTTTCACGTCGAGATCCATGACACCGAGAAACTTACCATTGGAGCCGGCATTGGTAACCAGGGTCTTGCCGCCGGCATTCTTCACCACGGTGGGGGCAGGCATGCCGTCATGGGTGTGGCCGCCCATGATGACATCGATGCCGGAAACCCGGGAAGCCATCTTCAGATCCACGTCCATGCCGTTGTGGGAGATCACCACCACCACATCGGGTTTCTCATTCTCGCGCACCGTATCCACCACACCCTGCATCAGTTCATCCTGGATACCGAAGGTCCAATCGGGGATGAAACGTTGCGGATTGGCGATGGGGGTATAAGGAAAGGCCTGGCCGATCACCGCCACCCTGGCGCCGCCGACCTGTTTGATCACGTAGGGTTTGAAGGCATTGCCCTCATCCTCGTTGAAACCCTCGAAGTCGGAAAACTTGTAGTCGAACAGCGCCTCTTCGCGGACCCTCACATTCTGCGCCACGAAATCGCCCTTGAAGTCGGCGATGTTGGAGACCACCTCCTCGTCGAGGTAGGTGAATTCCCAATGTCCGGTCATGACATCGACACCGAGCCGGTTACAGGCACCGACCATGTCTTTGCCGCGGGTCCAGTAGGCGGTGCCCGAGCCCTGCCAGGTATCCCCTCCGTCGAGCAAGAGGCTGTTGCCCGGACCCCTGTCGTCACGAATGCGTTGCACCAGGCTCTTCAGGTGGGCGAAACCGCCAACCTTGCCGTACTTGCCCGCAGCGGTATCGAAGTCGAGATAGCTGAAGGCATGGGCCTCGATGCTGCCGGGTGCGATGCCAAAATGTTTGAGGAGGCGCTCACCTACCAGATGGGGCGCCTTGTTGAAGGCGTAGTCGATACCCAGATTGACGTTCGGTTCACGGAAGTAGATCGGATTCAACTGGGCATGGGTATCGGTGATATGCAGCAGTGACAGGTTGCCGAACTTCGGCACGTCATAGAGGTTGGCGGGCAGCTTTTTTGCCGCGAAGACGGATGATGGCATCAGGCCGGCAGCGCCAGCCAAGCCCATCAGGCGAAGAAACTCGCGTCTCGAAATACTCATTCTCTCATCCTCCAGTTATTGGATGGCGGAACATATCAAACCGCCGGACACCTCTCGGCAGGGTTCTCAGACTTTTTTAATATCGGTCGTTTCCCGGTGGAGTCCAGTAATGCTATGGCACCAGCGACACAAAACTCCGAAGGTAAAAAAATACCAGCTGAATCACCGGAAGGCGCCTGTTTCTTCTCAACCTTCCAGCCATCCAGCTGGCCTATCCCCATCAAGCTGCTCCGGGCATGGCATGGGGATGCATTATTATGTAACTCTTTGTAGGAGCATTAAAATCCCAACATACGCGAGTGATGGTTGTGGTTTTCCTTAATCCTTTTCCAGGGTAAGCATCATACGCATCAGATGGGACAGCGAATCGGCCTGCATCTTCTCCATGACCCTGGAGCGATGGGCCTCAACGGTGGAAAGCGTGATTCCCAGCTGTTCGGAGATATTCTTGTTGCGCATACCGCTGATAACCAGATCGAGAACCTCCCTCTCCCGTGGTGTGAGCTGATCCAGATGCTCGCGTATCTCCGACAGGCGGGAGGCCTCTCCACGCCGCTCCGCATCCATCTCGATGGCGCGATGCACACTATCTAGCAGGATCTGGTCACGGAAAGGTTTCTCGATAAAGTCCACCGCGCCGGCCTGTACCGCGCGTACCGCCATCGGCACATCTCCATGCCCTGTGATGATGATCACCGGTGGATGGATGGGACGCTCGGAGAGCTTCTCCTGCATATCGAGTCCGCTCATGCCCGGCATACGGATATCCACTACCAGGCACCCCGGCAGAGACTCGTTGAACTGTTCAAGATAGTCGCCTGCAGAAGGGTAGCAGACAACAGGCAGGCCAACCGATTCGAATAGTAATTTCAGGGCGCCGCGCACCTCCTCGTCATCGTCAACGACGAATACTGTCGGCTTTGACTGCTCCATTAGCTTGCCTCCGCAAATGGCAGGTAGAAATTAAACTCGGCACCCTCCTCGCAGGCCGGATTGAGTGAGAGTTTACCACCGTGTGCCTCAATGATCCCGTAGCTGATGGAGAGACCCAACCCCATGCCCTGTGGCTTTCCTGTAACGAAAGGGTCGAACAGGGTATTGGCCAGCTCCGGTTTTACCCCGGGTCCATTGTCGCGAACGATCACCGCAATCGATTTATCGCCCTTGTTCTGGGTGCCGATATAGAGCTTACGCTCACCGCTTCGTTTCTCCGACAGGGATTCGATTGCGTTTCTCGCCAGATTCAGGATCACCTGTTCAATCTGTATCGGTTGCAGCTGAATCGACGGTAAGGGTTCTTCCAGATCGAGTTCCAATCTGACCGATTCCCTTCTGATGTCGGGCCAGATCAGCACTGCCACAGCATTTACCAGGTCATTAACATCGCCTTCGGTACGTTCCAAGGGCTCTTTGCGGACAAGTCGTCGCAGTTGACGGATGATCTCTCCGGCACGATCGGCCTGAGAGGCGATACGCTCCATCACATCGACACAGACACCTACGTTTGAACTGTCGGACTCGAGGATACGGATACTCGCCTGAGCATTGGTCGAAATTGCCGTCAGGGGCTGGTTCAGTTCATGGGCGATACCCGAAGCCATCTCCCCCAAGGTACTGAGGCGCCCTGCCCTGGCCAGCTCTATCTGGTGCTGGCGCGCCTCCTCCTCTGCCCTTTTACGTCGTGTGGTATCGCGAAACACCACCACGCTTCCCACTGTTTTGCCGCTGTCATCCCAGATCGGCGTACTGCTGTACTCCACCGGAAAACTGTTTCCGTCCTTGCGCCAGAAAATGTCGTCGGAGACGTAGCGGGCCTGGTTTTCACGGAAAGTCTGGTAGACCGGACACTCCTCTGCCTTATGAGGTGACCCGTCCGCATGGGTGTGATGCAGAATTTCGTGCTGATTGCGCCCAATGACATCGGTGGCCTTCCAACCGGTAATCCGTTCCGCAGCCCGGTTGAAAAAGGTGGAACGGCCATGCAGGTCGACACCGTAAATACCGTCCGCCACCGAATCGAGAATCAGTTCGTGCTGCAGTTCCAGGCGGTTCTTCGCCTTCTTGATCGCCTGGTTCAGGCGCATCACCCAAAGGGTCATGACGACCATGAACAGCAGCATCATCAAGCCACCCAGAAACCAGTACCAATAGCGGCTGATGGCATCTGACAAAGTGAACTTGCCCAGATTCCGGTAAGGCGGCAACTTGAGTGTCAAAAATAGATCGTGCACCGGCTGGTAATCAAGGGGTATGGTCCAACCGGCATAGTTACCCGCCAGGGCTGCCGCATGGTCATGGGGCATATTCAACAGCGCTACGGCCACCTTCTGTGCCAGGCTGTCGGCGGTATGCCTCACTTTGCTGAAGGGCCACTCCGGATAGAGGCGGGTACTCAGGGCAAAGGGAAACTCTTCCACGGTCTGCGGATTAACGATGCGGAAATCTTCCAGATTGATAGTGCCGACTGAGGCCATGCGTTCCAAGATATCGGTACGCACGGTACCGATATCGACCTCGCCATTGAGAACAGCCATCACCACCCTGTCGTGAATCCCGCCAAAACGCAGCGCCTTCAAATCACTATAGGGATCTACACCTATTTCCACCATCTCTCGCATCGCCATCTGAAAACCACCCAAAGAGGTGGCATCAACCGCCATCATGGTATGACCACGTAGATCCTCTAGGCTGTTGATCTGCGGGTGGTCCTGTCGGGTGAAGATGACACCACCGAAGATCTTATAGGGCACATCGTTGCGTCGATTGTAAAGTGTGGCGATCCTGGAGACACGGTAGTTAACTTCAAGATTGACATAGATACCCGGATTAACCAGTACGAAATCGATTTTACCTGTCTCCACGGCAGGATTGACCTCATCGAACTTCAGAGGTTTGATGATGAATTGGTAAGAGGGTATATGGGAGGTGAGAAAATCAGCGGTAGGACCCCACATCCTCAAAGTGGCTTGATCGCCACGATGACTCAACACCCCAATACGCACCACTTCGGAGTCGGCCTGCAGCGGCGTGACGCAGAGTGACAGAAAAACGAGAATAAACAGCCATACTTTGTGGTTTTGCTGACAATTCGGCATGCAATGAGGGTATGTGAAATCGCTATTGCTGACAAGGGACACATATAATCCCGAATCAGATCGCATAGAGAGTGGCAATCTCCTCTTTCCAAAGGGTATCGTCAATGGTCTCCAAGACCAGCGGTATGTCATCAAAGCGCGCATCGTGCATGATATAGCGGAAAACCTCCCAACCGAGCTTACCCTTTCCCAGGCTGTGGTGGCGATCGACCCTGGCACCCAGGTCGGGCTTGCTGTCGTTGAGGTGCATGCCACGTAGATATTGAAAACCGACAACTCGATCGAACTCGGTAAAAGTCTTGTCACAGGCCGCTCCGGTTCTAAGATCGTAACCAGCCACAAAGGTATGGCAGGTATCGAGACAGACCCCGACCCGGCTCTTATCCTCGACCGCATCGATGATCGCCGCCAGGTGTTCGAAGCGATACCCCAGGGTGCTTCCCTGGCCTGCCGTATTCTCTATCACCGCAGTCACCCCCCGGGTCTGCTCAAGTACCAGGTTGATCGATTCGGCAACCCGTTGCAGGCTCTCCTCCTCGCTGATCTTCCTCAGGGTTGCGCCGGGATGAAAGTTGAGCAGCGACAGACCAAGCTGCTCACAACGCTGCATCTCATCCAGAAAGGCAGTTCGCGATTTGTCCAGGCCCTCAGGCTCCGGATGCCCCAGATTGATAAGATAGCTGTCATGGGGCAGCACATACCTGGCAGAGATACCGGAGCGTTCGAGGCTCTCCCTGAATGCCAGGATCGATTCTTCACTCAAGGGTTTTGCATGCCACTGACGTTGATTCTTGGTAAACAGGGCAAATGCCTTGGCACCTATCTCCTGCGCGTTCAAGGGCGCATTCTGAACTCCACCCGAAGCGCTGACATGGGCACCGACATACTTCATAAAGATCCACCTTATTCGTTTAACCGGACACTACTTTCTACATGAAACAGACCGCAACCACAAACAGATCAGAATCTGTGGATTGAAGCTTGTATCAAAGCTGCTCTGTCAACAACAGTTTCATGGCGAGTATGCAAAAGATCGCTGCGGCAACACGGTGCATGATCCTTTGAGCCTTGTCGGATTGCTTGAGCCAGGGACTGATGATCCCCGCCAGTTCGGCGATAGCGCCAAATACCAACAGTGTGGCCATAATGAATACTAAACCAAAACTGATCATTTGCAGTACTATCGGACCGGCATCAGGAAGTATGAACTGAGGCAGCAGTGCAAGAAAAAAGAGCGAAACCTTGGGATTGGTCACATTCATGATTATGCCCCGACGATAGATCAACCAGGATGTGAGTTTCGGTTGATTCTGTAGCGGCAGTTGACTGTTGGACCTCTGAATGAAGCGCCATGCCAAGTAGAACAGGTAGGCGGCACCGATCAGCTTGAGGAGGTTGAATGCCACTTCGGATGTCTGGAAAACGGCGGCGACTCCCAGAGATACCGTTGCAGTATGTACAATCAGGCCGGTGGAAAAACCCAATGTTGCAAACCATCCGGCGATTCGTCCATGCAATGCCGAATGGGTCAGTACAAACAGATTGTCCGGTCCGGGGACGAGCGCCAGGACAACAGCCGTGACAAACAGTGCGAGCAGATTTTCTAGCATGAGATGAAGTCGCTCTCCCGGTCACTCATGGTATATTCAATGCAGCATCAATAGGAAAATACACTACAACCGCCCGCATGGGTCATTTGGAGCAATTCCTGCTCAGCAGAAACTGTTGCTTCGCCTCAACACCGATATCAGGCAGATTGAAAAATATCCCATCAACACCCTGATTGAAAAGGTGGATTGCCTCTCTCTTCTGCCTCTCCAGCAATACGCTGCTCCGAGATGGAGGTATTGATGATCGTTCACACAGCGGGAATATATGCACATGCATACCCCGATTGAGTGCATGTTCGATATATGCTGGCATCGTTCCTCGATCAAGCGCATCAATATTCCCGGTTTTACCCCTGCCTTTGCTGGTGACGCTGTACATAGAGTGAGTAGGAAGAAGCGTCCCGATCCATACAGCTATTCCGCTTGCATAGTGATCAGCCATCCAATCGATTGCAGCAGGGGATGTGAGGACTTGGTAGTCTCGCTGGGATACCACCTCCGGAATCCCGACGAGATCACCATAGTAGCTCTCCAGGTCGCCCCCTCGATTGTGATGGTAGACAAAATCATAGGGCCTGGTGAAGTCGCCTTCCGGAAGTATCAGCTCACCTTTAATGTCGCCGAACAGTTGGATCAGTGGCAGCTGCAGACCATGACGCGGCATAATTAGGTCATGTAACTCGATGAGGTTGGCGATTTCAAAGGATTGTATGAAAACTCGATCTGTATCTGTAAACCCCTCTTGCAGCAATGCATCTATCAATAGACGAGATATCGATTGCTGGATCGGTGAACCATCCAGATAAGCTCCTTCAAAAGCATAGTAGGTTGGATATTTTGTTTCCGGATAAATGCCTATTCTCAAGCCACGCGCTGCCTCCTCCTCCCTTACCAAGGCGATGATCTCTTCAAGGGTGGGTATGTCAATCGCCGCTTCATCCTGTTCTGACGATTCATGGCTGCCGGAAGCACTCCACTGGCTACGCAGGGTCTTGATTTCCGAGAGCTCGAAATCTTCACAAAACCACCCAACTCTATGCATGCCATCAACCAGCTTGGTGGTATAGCGATCTGCGAATTCTCGATGTTGCGCGACATCCGTGGTAAGACTCAATTCATTGTCATGTCGAGCGATGAGTCGATGGTCCCTCGTCAGAACCAGGTCGGGTTCGATAAAGTCGACCCCCATTTCGATCGCCAACCGATAGGAGGCCAGGGTATGTTCCGGAAGATATCCGCATGCGCCACGGTGACCGATGACCAGTGGTATATTATCCGCTACTCTCTCTAGCCGCTTCATTGAACGATTGTTGTTATCCTGTATTGAAAACGGTATTGGTTAACCGGGTTAAATTTGGTTAAACCGGCACTGCCCGTGCATATCTTCCATGACAATAGGTTATATTTCGCAGTTTATATATAAATGGGTAGAGAAGTCAGGATTTCAAACATGATTAATAACCCGCTCACGGGAGCAAGCTATTTGTTGAGAGGGCTCGCTCTGCTGACCAAACCCGGTCTGAGACCCTTTGTGCTGATCCCGCTGACAATCAATATCATCGTCTTCAGCTTACTCATCTGGCTCGGTGTCGATCAGTTCGGGCAGCTGATGGACCGTTTCCTTCCCAGTGACGAAAGTTGGCTGGCCTGGCTTCGCTGGTTATTGTGGCCGCTGTTCGCCATCACCCTGCTGTTGATCATTTTCTATACCTTCACTGTCATTGCCAACCTGATAGCCTCTCCGTTCAATGGGCTTCTGGCGGAAAAGGTTGAACTCCACCTGGGGGGAAAGATCCCGAATCAACCAACTGGGACAAAGCAGATCGTCAAGGATGTTGTGCCTTCAATTATGTCGGAGTTACGCAAGCTGCTCTATTTCCTGTTGCGCGCCATCCCCCTGTTGATACTTTTCCTCATACCCGGCCTGAATATCGTCGCACCCTTTTTATGGATGGCGTTCAGCGCCTGGTTCCTCGCTGTGGAGTATGCCGACTACCCGATGGCCAACCACAATTTGGTCTTCAAGCAGCAGCATATGCGACTCAAGCAGGCCCGTTACTCATCCCTTACCTTCGGCGCCGGATTGACCCTGATGATGATGATACCCGTACTCAACTTCATCGCCATGCCGGCGGCCGTTGCCGGCGCCACCCTGTTCTGGCATGAACGCCTGCGCCATATCGAGGTTTAATGGATTAAAAAAGTCCGCAAATGAACGCGGACTATTCTCCTTCAAGTTCATTTAACCCGCCAGAAATCCACCGATTCTATCCACGCCTTCCTGCAATCGTTCCAGGTCGGTGGTATAGGCGAATCGCAGATGCGATTCAGGCTGGTTGAAACCGAAATCGAGCCCTGGAGTAATCGCCACGCCGGCCTCGTGCAGCAGCCTCTGGGCAAAGGCCTGGCTGTCATCGCACAATTCTCCACAACCCGCATAGAGATAGAAAGCCCCCTGTGGTGTCACCGGTATAGAGAATCCCAGATCACGCAGTGCGGGCAGCAGAAAATCGCGGCGCTGCTGGAAAGCTTGGCGGCGTTGTTCCAGAATCTCAATCGCTGCCGGTGAGAATGCCGCCAGAGCAGCGTGTTGAGAGAGTGTAGGCGCCGAAAGAAATATATTCTGCGCCAAACGGTCGATGGGATCGATGAAGAGTTCGGGCGCAACCAGCCAGCCAAGCCGCCAACCGGTCATACCGAAGAACTTTGAAAAACTGTTGATGACGAACAGGTTATCGGCAAACCGAAGCGCTGTGCCACCCACTTCTTCGTAAACCAGCCCCTGATAGATCTCATCAACGATCAAAACCCCGCCCAATCGTTCCACGGTAGCATGCAGCGACCACATCTCTTCATCGCGGATCAGGGTTCCGGTCGGATTGGAGGGTGACGCAACCAAGACGGCCTTGGTATCTTCCCGCCACGCCTCCTCTACCAGCCGAGCTGTCAATTGATATCCGCTCTCCGGGCCCACAGCCAGGGCTACGGGTATGCCATCGACCAACTCCACGAAATGGCGGTTACATGGATAGCCGGGATCTGCCAGCAGTACCGATTCTCCCGGATTGATCAGCACGCTCATGATCAGCTGCAGCGCACCTGAGGAACCGGGTGTGACAACCACGCGCGCGGGATCGATCTCGGTCGAATATTGATCGCGATAATGGTTGGCGATAGCCTGACGCAGGGCAGCCAGGCCCTTCGCCGGTGTATAGTGGATATCACCCGATGCCAGGGCGGCCTGCCCTGCGGCAACGACCGGCGCCGGGGTATCGAAATCGGGCTCCCCTATCTCCATGTGGATGACCGATCGACCCTCGGCCTCCATACGGCGCGCCTGGGCCAATAGGTCCATGACGTAGAAGGGGGCGATGCGCTGCATGCGCCGGGCGATGTCATTCACGGGTATGCTCTGCCATGCAGTGCCCGAAGCAGGGTAAGATCGACAAACTGGTGTCCCCCTGTGTCACCAAATTTGACCTGGAAGGGTTGCTCGGGCTCACCGAACTGATCGACCACGAGTTTAGCGCCGTTAAAGTCATCCTCGGCGGTATAACCATTGGTGGTCACCAAAATCGAAGAGATAGAGGCTTGACTGGCTGACTGCACACCATTGTGCGAATCCTCGAAAGCGATGCAGGCTTCCCCATGCAGTCCCATTTGCTGCAATGCCCAGAGATAGATATCGGGCGCCGGCTTCTTTGCCGGCACGATATCCCCCGCCGCTATCACTTCGAACCAGCCCTCCGCATCGGGATCGAGACTATGCCGCAACAGAGCGCTTACATTGGCCGGTGTGGTCGTGGTCGCAATCGCCAAACGCAGTCCGGCCTGCCGAGCTTCCTGCAACAGGCGTTTCACCCCATTGCGCATCGGTATCAATCCTTGCGACAACATTCGGGTATAGTGTTCTGTCTTACCGGCATGAAGTGCCGTGACGAATCCGTTCAGATCCGCTGGCCTGGGGAAATCGGGATTATAGTGGTCAAGATAGTGACGGATACGCTCCTTGCCGCCCGTAACCGCCAATAGCTTGCCATACAGCTCCACAGACCACTCCCAGTCGAGCCCAGCCCCTTCAAAGGCCTTGTTGAAAGCCACCCGGTGACCATCTCGCTCGGTATCCGCGAGGGTACCGTCCACATCAAATATCAATGCCTCTAGATCTGCCATTACTGCACCTTGGTATTATTAGACCCACTTAAAATAGGGTATTTCCCCGGTCAGGGCACTAGCTTACCCATTGGCGGGTGGTGTGCATAGCCGGCTGGAAAGGTTAAAACCGCACAAATAATGAGCTGAGACAAGTGTTGCTGACATATCTACCTTTATTTTCAGTCGAATTGAACCAATCTTATGTATTGGGAAGGCGATTAACAAAGCCGAACCGGTTTTGTTGTTTCGTTCTTTCCTTTCTGGTATAGATATGCGCCTTCACTGAAGAGGTACCATGAATGGCCCAGAAGAAAGCCAACACCCAGGGGGCTAGATCCTTTGGCATCGAGCCCTATGAGCCCGCCAAGGGCGAAGAATATATGAATGAGGAACAGGAGACTCATTTCCGCGCCATCCTGGATGCATGGAAATCCAACCTGATGCAAGAGGTTGATCGTACCGTGCACCATATGCAGGACGAGGCCGCCAATTTTCCTGATCCCAACGATCGCGCGACCCAGGAGTCTGAATTCAGCCTTGAGCTGCGTACCCGGGACCGAGAGCGTAAACTGATCAAAAAGATCGATGAGGCCCTTGAGAAGCTTGATAACCATGATTATGGCTATTGCGAATCCTGCGGTGTGGAGATCGGGATCAGGCGGCTCGAGGCCCGCCCAACCGCAACCCAGTGCATCGATTGCAAGACTCTCGATGAGATTCGCGAAAAACAGATGGGATAGCGCCATCTTCAATGTGTCACGCGAAAAACCGGCAGTAGCCGGTTTTTCTGTTTATGACGACTGCAGCTTATTCCTTAATCCATTGGGAAACAGAGGCATACATGCCCGCTCTGGACAGAAATAGAGGCTATCGGGGACGATTTGCTCCCTCTCCCAGTGGCGAACTCCATTTCGGATCACTGGTGGCGGCAATGGGCAGTTATCTGGATGCCCGCAGCCATCATGGTGAGTGGTTGGTTCGAATGGAAGACCTGGATCGGACACGGGAGGTAAAAGGAGCCGCAAAATCTATCCTACAGACCCTGGAAAGCTTCGGTTTCTGCTGGGACGGTGAGATCATCTACCAGAGCCAGCGAACCGTGGCCTATGCTGAAGCGGTCGATAGGCTCATCCAGACACGGCTCGCCTATCCCTGCGGCTGCTCTCGTAAGTTCATCGAAGCACAGGCCAAATATGGCGCAGAGGGGGCAATCTACCCGGGTACCTGCCGCAATGGTGTTGTGGCGGGAAGAGCGGAGCGGAGCATCCGCGTCTTGACCACCGATGAGGAGATCACTGTCATGGACAGTGTACAGGGCCGGATCAGCCAGCAGATCGACAGGGAGATTGGGGATTTCGTGATTCGGCGGGCCGACGGCTTTCATGCCTATCAGCTCGCAGTGGTCATCGACGATGCCTGGCAAGGGATAACAGATATCGTTCGCGGTGCGGATCTGATCAGTTCTACCCCTAGGCAGTACTATCTGCAAACGCTGCTGCGGCTGCCCCATCCCGCTTACGTCCACCTTCCCCTGGCGGTTGACGACCAGGGCCGAAAGCTGAGTAAGCAGTCCAGGGATGCCCGAGTGGATTCCAAACAGCCGTTGGATGCCCTCTTACGTGCCCTTGCCTTTCTCAACCAACCGCTGCCACCGCAGCGTCCCGAGACGATCGAGGCATTCTGGCAATGGGCCGTTATGCATTGGTCGCTGAAGCCCATTCCGGCGCAACTTCAAATCCCCGCCACCTCTCGCAAGTATTTGAATAACTTACGGTAAGACACGGGATGACGCGCCTGCTCGCGTTCCTTTCGCGCAGCCTGAATCAGCTGCCGCAACCTTTGGCGGTCCGCCCCCGGGTAGGCCTGCATGAACTCACCGAACGCCTCACCCTGCTCATTCAACAGCCTCTCGCGCCAACGTTCCAGGGCATGGAACAGGTTGACATCGGCCTGGTGCCTGTTATCGATATCGCCTATCACCCGCCTGATCGAGTCAAGGTCCTCTTCACGCAGCAGTTTGCCCAGACGCCGGTAGTGTCGACGCAAGGCATTCAGTGATTTGATCCGCCTGCTCTCTTCCAGCGCCTCTTGCAAGTCAGCGCTCAAAGGCATACGCGCCAACACCGTCGGCGGGAGTGTGGTGAGGCGCTCACCAAGCAGTTGCAGAGCCAACATCTCACGTTTGATTTCGCTCTTGCTGGGCTCTTCGAGCCCCTGTTCCTGTTCATCTAGGTTGTCGATTGGATTGTCTCCACAATCAGTTGCGGCGATCGTTTGCCGCGAAACTCATTCACATCCAGCCGGTAGGTCAGTCGTATCGGTCGATGAGGATCGGATAGCAACGGCTGATTGAAGGCGATTGCATCGATTTTCCAGGCGCTGCTTGAAGATGACAACTCTAATTTGAGGTGATGATCACCCACTACCCGCTGCAGGAGGAGATCGAAGCTTCCCTCAAACAGCGGTTCTGGAAATCCCTGCCCCCAGGGACCTCCGTTGCGCAGGGTTTCAGCCATCTCCAGACTCATCTCGTCGGGCAGCAGCTCCCCGTCGGTGAGCACCACACCTTCCAGCATTTCAGGGCTCAGTTGATCGTCTGTCGCTTGTTCGAAAGCCTTTTTGAAACGTGGATAGTCCGCCTCTGAAAGGGTCAGCCCGGCAGCCATCGCATGCCCGCCGAAACGGGTTATCAAACCGGGATTATGGGTGGCGATGCCTGCCAGCAGGTCCCGCATATGTAAACCGGCGATAGAGCGTGCGGAACCTTTCAACGTACCCGCGTCACCCCCGGCAAAAGCGATCACCGGACGGTGATACTGCGCCTTGATACGGGATGCCAGGATACCCACCACCCCCTGGTGCCACTCCTCATCATAGAGACAAAGTCCCGCCGGCAGCCCGCCGTCGCTATCGAGATGCAGTCGTTCCAGCAGGGAATCCGCCTGGATTTTCATCGCCTGCTCAATTGAGCGCCGCTCCTGATTGAGCCGATCAAGCTCCTGTGCCATTTGCCGGGCCGTAGTCAACGAATCGGTGAGCAGGCACTCGATACCGAGCCCCATATCATCAAGACGGCCTGCGGCATTCAGACGCGGGCCGACAGCGAATCCGATATCCGAAGCTACGATATTGGACAGGGAGCGTTTGGCGATCTCCGCCAGCGCGCATATGCCGGGCCGGCAATATCCGGCACGCATCCGTTTCAGACCCTGGGCCACCAACACTCGATTGTTGTAGTCGAGGGGCACAAGATCGCAGATTGTGCCGAGTGCAACCAGATCGAGCCATTGGGCGGGATTGGGTTCACTCAATCCCCGCTGGGTAAACCACCCGGCACTCCTCAGTTTTCTGAAAAGGGCCGCCATAACATAGAAAATCACACCGACCCCAGCCAGATGTTTGCTGGGAAAGGAATCACCCGGCTGATTCGGGTTGACGATGGCAGCCGCGGAAGGCAAGCGATCAGGTGGCAAATGATGGTCTGTGATCAGTACAGGAATTCCCAAACCATTCGCCCTTTCCACGCCGGACAGGCTGGAGATGCCATTATCAACGGTAACTATGAGTCCCGGCTCCTTGGTGGCAGCCTGATCTACCAGTTCCGGGGTCAATCCATACCCATATTCGAAACGATTAGGCACCAGATAAGAGACCCGTCTCGCACCATAGGCATCCAGGGCCAACATCGCCAACGCGGTACTTGTAGCCCCATCTGCGTCGTAATCCCCCACGATCAGAATCGATTTATCAAGCTGGAGTGCCTCAAACAGCAGATCGGCCGCATCGGTGACACCTTTCATCCGGCTTACCGGTGCCATGCGGACCAGTTCGAGCTCGAGTTCGCTATCCCTGGTCAACCCCCTGGCGCTATATATCCGCTGCATGACCGGATGGATTGAGGCCGATGACAAACCGGCTTCAGCCGGAAGCGGACGCTGCAGGATCTTCACAATACCAATTACCCCTGGAAACTTATGCTTGTTGCCCCCATCTAATGGGATGGCTCATTATACAGCCCAAGTAGTCTAGAAAACGATGCATGGCCATATACTGTTGAATGCGATGTTGCCGACAAAACCACCACTCACATCACGATTGAATGTTCTGTTGATCATTCTTCTTTTGCTGCTCTCATCCTCCGTCGAAGCCAAGGTGGCCGCCAGACTCTCGAGCAACGCCACCGGGCTGGATCAGCCTGTTCGACTCACCCTGCAATCGGAGGGTGAGCAAGAGATGACGCCGGATCTAAGCGGATTGGAACGGCTGTTCGAGATTGTCGGACGCTCAACACAACAGAGTATTTCAATCATTAATGGCAAGATGTCGGCTAAGCGCTCTCTTACATTGACCCTGTTGCCGAGACAGACCGGCAGCCTCGAAATTCCACCCATCAGAATCGGTAACGAGTCGACCGAGGCACTTGTGTTGGAGGTTGCCGAACGATCCCAAGACGATACTGAGGCCAACGGAGAGCAGGTTCTCGTGGAACTGAGTCTGAATAAATCCCGGGCCTATATCGAGGAGGAGGTCATCCTCACACTCAAACTCTTTCAGGCGCCTGGCATCCGCGCCGAATCCTTGGATACGCCCCAGCCTTCATTGCCGGACACACAGTTAAAGTTACTGCATGAGGAGCGTTATCCCAGCGAACTCGACGGCATACAGTTCAACGTGATAGAGCGCAAGTATGCGGTATTCGCCTATCAGAGCGGTAACCTCAAGATCGGTGGAGTGAAATATCGAGGTCGCACTGCTGCCAACAGGCTCTTTTCATTCCTCAACGACCCATTCAGCGTACCTCAGCAAGAGGCGCGCATCTTCAGAAGCGAGTCGAATCAGGTCGAACTTGAGGTCATGCCGATTCCCGATAGTTTTACCGGCGATCGTTGGCTGCCTGCGAAGAACCTACAGATCGTCGAGAGCGGTCTCGGTCAACAGACACCGATCCTGGCCGGTAAGCCGCTCGTCAGGCGAATCATGGTCTTGGCCGATGGCCTGACATCGGCTCAGCTGCCAAACATTGAGCAGACACTGCCAAGCGGCATAAAACTCTATGAGGAGAGGCCGCAGCTGAAAGAGACACCAACCAGAACGGGTATCGGCAGTAGCCGTCAAATCAACATGACTCTCATCGCAACCGAACCTGGCCAATACGATCTGCCGGCGATCGAAATCCCCTGGTGGAATACCGAAACCAACCACCAGGAGAGCGCCAGTCTAGCCGCAGTTTCTTTAAATATCACGCCCAACCCCGGCAGCGCAACGGGTCTACATCAACAGCAGCAAACTCTGCAATCTAAACGGGACAAGGCAGTCCAGGACGATACCGGTGAGGCGAATACCACCGATTATCAACCAGCTGCCGCTGCTACCGCCCACAGGGTCCATTGGCTTGTCTGGCTGTTCGCCACAGCCTGGATTCTGACCCTGTTGGCCTGGTGGTACTCGCGACGCGACGATCCTGATCAGCCCCGGCAATCCATCCCCGCTGCAGAAGATGAAAAGGATGAGCCAGGCAAACGGGCAATCGCCAAGGCACTGCAACGGCTGGAACAGGCCTATGCCGATAGTGACGCCCCGGCGGCAAGGACCGCCTGGTTAGCGTGGGCAAAACTGCAGTGGCCGGAAACACCCCCGCAAAATCTGACCAGATTGGCCGCGCGCTGTGATCGAGCGGTATCTGAGGCGGTGCGCAGTCTGGAGCGGACCCTCTACAGTCCAACGGAAGAGACGGGATGGACCGCTTACGAGATACGACAACTGATCCAACAGATGCAACAGGAAAGGAGTTCCGACAAGCACCCCGAGGGGCTGGTGCCATTGAATCCCTAGCGCCTGTTGGCTCTAGGGGAGAGTCGTCAGTCGAGGCTAAATCTTTTAAACCTCGTCCCAACCACCATAGTCGAAGGTAATCTCTTCATGGGGCCGAATATCCTGCAAAGCGTAGAGATCGAAACCGTCAAACTCCGCATTTCCCTCATCCTGATGATTGAGGTAGCGTAGCAGATTCCGGCCGCTACGGCCTTCCGGTTCTTTGTCATCCTCAAACACCCAGAGTACATAGGTACCATCCCGCTTGGCGGCTGGGCCCTCATAGGTTCCTATATACTCCCCTTTGTTGATAGCGACTTTGGCGAACAGGCCGTTCCCGTGGATGTTGGAAGGCGCTCGATAGACGATATTACCGAGACGTGCTTTTCTTTCTGTATTCATACTCTATTTTGTCTTTCTCACTCGTTGCCGGTTGTACGACCGGGCATCCATCGCCATAGACCGCCATGATCGACTGCAACTCCTTGAGCACCATCTTCCTGGCAATCTCGTCCAAATCCTTCAGCTCAGGCAGAACAACCCCTTGGCTCAATAGTCGCATATCCTCCCGCACCGATTCGCACCCTTTTTCGCAGATGGTTTCGACGTACGGCTCTATCAATCTGCTCACATGGACCCCAGCTCACATAGACTTGTTACAAATCTGAGTTAGTATATGCCCTCACAGGCCAGATCTGAATCCGCTATACCGTACCGGGAACCATACTGCTATTCAAATTTCTAATAGGTTCCAATAGGATTCAATCCTGAACTTTTTGATTTTTGACTGAAGGACATAACATGCCCTGGAATTATCGAATATTAATACTTCTGCCCCTGTTGGTTTTCCATGCAGCACATGCCGACTGGGGAGAAGGCTACGACCCTATAGACCCACCCATCGCCACGACCGCTCCTGACGGCAAGATTGAGGTGATCGAGTTTTTCTGGTACGGGTGCCCACACTGCTACCAAATGGAGCCCCAGCTCGAAGCATGGCTGGAGAGCAAACCGGAGAACGTATCATTTGTTCGCGTACCTGCGCCATTGAACAATAAGTGGACAGTCCATGCCCAATTTTTTTACGCTGCCGAGATTCTGGGATTAACCGAAAAGCTCCACAAGCCGTTATTCGAGGCACTTCACGATAAGAAACGTAAACTTTACGACAAGGATTCACTCATCGAGTTTGCCGTCGAACAGGGTGTGGACAAGCAGAAGTTTATCGACGCCTTAAACTCATTCGGTGTCTATGTGAAAGTGCAAAATGCGAGAAAACTGGGACAGCGTTATCAATTGGACGGCGTGCCGGCGATCGGTATCAATGGAAAATACAAAACCAGCGGAAGCCTGGCCGGCAGTTATAGCAGGATGTTTGAGATCGTCTCTCAATTGGTCGCCAAAGAGTCCAAAGTCATCCCTTAGGGCCTGCCGGCAATGGCCAACCAAGCGCCCTTTTTCTCCAGGTAGCACCTGTACTGCGCCGGGAAATCATCCACTACAGACCCTTTGACACATGGCAGAGAGGAGAGCCTCTCTGCCCATTCTGCTACAGGCCCCGGATATCGAGTTTTCACTGATGGATTAATTTGTGCCAGCAAATCGAGCCGCATGAAAAGAGGTGCATAGGCCGCATCAACCAGAGAGAAATGGGCAGGATCGCCAAATAATCCCTGCTCCAGGGGCGGCAGCAAGTACAGTAGCTCATTTTCCAGATGGTCCCTCTTCTCCAACATTGTCTCCTTGTCCTGAGCCAAAGCCATGCCGTGCTGTGCAACCAGCAGGTTGGAACCGAACTCTATCCAGGCCTTGTGCCGTGCCCTTTTCAGGTTATCGTTCGGGTGAAATCTCGGTGAAAAGCTCTCGTCGAGGAAATCGAGAATGACTGCAGATTCAAACAGCACCGCACCATCGACCAGCATCAGCGGCACCTTCCCCATTGGTGAAAGCTGGCGAAACCATGCCGGCGGATGCTCCAAATCGATATACTCGATCTGATACCGAATCTGCTTTTTCTCAAGCAGAATAACGGATCGCTGTACAAAAGGGCATAAGAGGAAACTGACCAGTTTGATTTTCACTTGGCTCTTCACCTAGGTTCTGTTAACACTAATCCAATATCTATTGCCAGGGCTATATTGTCGTTCAACCAGGTAGGATGAGCGAAGTGTAGTCGCTTTTCACATGCGAATGAGAACGCCGCTGCGCGGATAACGGCTGTAATCCCCTAGCCCTGCGTATTGCGCCCCGAAGGAAGTACCCTTGGGGTGCGCCTGAAAAAGCGCCACTCCGCCCTGCTTGGCGTAAATTTGGAGCAAGTTAATCCCTGTCCACGCACCTCGATCGGCACTGTTTCAGATGCAACGGAGCCGATTGGTTTTGTAACAACGGGCCTTGGGTTGTTGTCAGGTGTGCACTGACTATTACGGCCCAGACATGAAACCGCGCAAAATCATGCAGGCGATTCAGCCTGAAACAGAAACCATTTCACCTTAAATGCCATGATTTTTTATTATTATTTCAATTAGTTACAATTCACAATTCAGAGTGGAGCACAATCACGCGACAAATTGCCCATAGTCACTAAGGTATTTTACAATTTGACACAAATTCTGTATTTTGACGTCAAATCAGCAGTATACGTAATTCAAGGATATTCAAGCTTATACAATCACACGATGTGATATACCGCCCTCTGAAACATGCTCTCGTTATGATCCTCAGGTACAGGATAGGGTTAAGCGATCTTAAACTGGACCGGATCCGTGGCAATTGAGTTGGGAGCTCGAGCGCCGGTCACATCGGCCAACAGATGGAGAAATCTATCTATCAGTAGTAGAGATAGAAAAAGTGTCTATTCTCTACACTTATAAGCAACAGATAAGCCCGGCAGTACGATCAATATGGCAAAAACCAATCCGACAGGTTTATGGGTTCCCGAGCAGAAAGTCCCATCCGGTAATCCGATTTTTCTCGATGAAAAAAGGCTTGCAACCTGGGCCAAGGAACTGCCGGTTGCCAATGTCGGCGAAACCGCACGTAAGCTGTTTCAGACACTGCGGTCATTCAACAGGACCCAGCTGGATAGTTCAAAACGAATTCGCAACGTTGAACAGTTGAGGGAACCATTGAACTATGTCAGCACAAACCTAAACAAGCACTATTTAGACGTACGCTTTCCCTTAAGTGATAAGGCACATAAGATTGCCAATCTCAACCGTGAACTGCATAGTGGTATGGCAACCGCCTATAAAGCGGCCATCATCGATCTGCTGATGGAGAGCAAAGGCAGCCCTGACCAGAGCCAGTTGACCCTGGCAATCCACCGCTGCATCAGCTATTTGTCGCGGGTTATCCTGCTCTCTGTCGTGGTCTATGACGCCTACCCGAAACGAACCTGGCAGGAGCTCCATATACTCCATCGACTGGCCAGCCGCTACGCCTTAGGTTCTTTCACCATTGAAGACGACCTCGAACAGGATGCGATGCGATCGAGCATTGACGAGATGTATCGCCGCTGCCTGCTTTTTTCCTTATCGTCTCCCTACAAAATGCGCCAAAAGGATAACATTCAGTTATTCGACGCACTACTTGAATGGAGCCGTTATACCCTGATCTACTCCTATGACGAGGCACCCGAATACAATACCATCACAATTCACCAAAACACCGACTTGGCGCCAAGTCACGAGGCAAGGATAGAGCAGACCGATAGCAAATATCTACTGATCATGGACGTATCCCCCCTGCTATCAAGCCTACGTGAACTGTTTGTCGACACACAGGACAGCTCCCTCACCCTGTCTGGCGTGGACGACCTGAATAAGAGTTTGATACGCCAATTGATCATGCTCTGGTCCAAGGCCCAGAAACGGGCATTTGTCAGAACCAAGCTCAATTTTGAGCTACGCATCGCTGTCGGCTTACGTTCCGTATACAAACTGATCATGCTTGGGGATGAACCCGCATCGCCAGATGATAAATCGGTCGACGACGGCACCTGGATCGAGACCCAGTTTGCCCAGGGTAATGAACTCAAGGTCTCGGAGCATTTCTCGCTGATGCCGATGGATGTGGCGGCCTACAATCCTCGCCGTGGGGATTTCGAGGAGTTCGGCCCCAATTCAACAGATTTCAGCAGTTTTGAAACACCCTTGGAAAGCGAGGTGAAGATCTGGGAAGATAACGGCAAGAACCAGTTAGATAGCGCCACAAGCCTGTTTCATACCATCAATGAGAGCGCGGGTGGCTACTGTCTTGATTGGCGAGGTAAAAAGATTCCCAAGATACAGGTCGGTGAGTTGATAGGTGTGCAGTCCGCTATGTCCGCCTCCCAATTCGGCGTGGGCATAGTGCGATGGATGCGCAGTACCGACGATGATTCGATGAAAGTGGGCATCCAGATGATAGCCCCCAATGCACTGGCAATCATCGCCACGGACGCAGAAATAGGAAATCGGAAGGAAGTAGAGTGCCTGCTGCTGCCTGAGGTAGGCACATCGGGTCAGCCCACCAGTTTTATCTGCTCCTCATACACCTTCGAATTAGGCAATGTGCTATCGGTGAACGATGGCGAAAATAGCAAGCAGATCAAACTGACCAGGCTGCTGGAGTCGAGTGGCTCCATATCCCAGTACCAATTCATCTACCTGGATAGTACTTCGACTGCATCCGAGGACGAAAATGACGACGAAAGCGATTCGGATTTCGACGGTCTATGGTCGACACTGACATAAAGACAGCCATTCATAATTGCTAGCTGACAAGCGGTTTTTCCAAGGTTTTAAAATCCGGCTTTCTCATACCATCGTTTGGCTTCATCCAGATCCTTCTCCACACCACGACCCTCTTCATACATCATGGCGAGGGTCGTTTGCGAGCCCGCTAATCCCTGTTCTGCGGCTTTCTTGAACCAATCGACCGCCTTGGTCAGATTTTGCTCTATGCACTCTCCTTCGAGGTACATGAAGCCGAGGCCGTGTTGCGCCATCGGATGCCCCGCTTCTGCGGCCGCTTTCATGAATTTGTAAGCCATCAATTCGTTGACGACCATGCCGAGCCCGCCCTGCGCCATGATAGCCATCCGGTATTGCGCCTCCGTGTTGCCATTTTCCGCCAACGGGGATAGCAGCGTCGCCGCACGTGAAAAATTTTTTCCCTCAAACGCGGCAATACCGCTACTCAATTCAAACTCCATCTCGTTCATTGAATCACTCATACAGTTTGTCTCGTCTCAGTTACATCGATGCAAATTGCTACAGGGTGAGCAAATATCCATGCACCCTTCAGTCGAAAACCGTCCTTGGCTTAGTCTCCACGCCTCGGGGCCTGATAGCAACACGATTGCAAACCCAGGCCACCACCTGCTTCTCGGTATCGTATAGGCCGAATTCAAAAAGTGGAGTACTGCGCCCTTTTTCCCTGAGTTCCCGGGCTATTTCCTCCCTGGTCGAAGCGGGAAAATCAAAACGAAGTTCCAGGTCGCTGTGACCCGGTTTACGGAAGTCCACACTCATTTCACGTGTCCAGACGGAATTGCCGGGAAACTTACGATTCGCGGCTAACGCCGGGATTGGGTCGGCTAGAGCCGCTATACTGCCACCAAACATGCTGCCGCCAGGATTCATACTGGTTCTGCTCAATGGGAGTAAAAGTCTTACCCGGCCCCAATCCTCACTCAGTTGCAATACCTTCACACCAAGAAAGCGGAATGGAGGAAATTGCTCCAGAGCCTTTGCGGCGCTGGCATCGTCCAGATAATCGAACATGTCCTACTCGAATTGAAATCTTATATCATTCACAGAACAATAAACTCCCTTGAGGATCTCATGGGATATGTTGGTTTTCCTGCCGAACCTCATCACAATACACGACAATCCAGAATCAGTGTGGTGCCATGCAAACCCGTATAAGCGATCAGATACTCATAACAGAAGCAGGACGCAAGGCGGAATCAATTCTGCGAAACTGCGTCCATTGCGGATTCTGCACGGCCACCTGCCCTACCTATCAGCTGCTGAGTGATGAGTTAGACAGTCCGCGCGGTCGCATCTACCAGATAAAACAGCTTCTTGAGGGCGCGCAACCCTCCTCCAGTGTACAGCAACATCTCGACCGCTGTCTGCTTTGCCGCAGTTGCGAGACAACCTGTCCTTCAGGTGTTGAATATGGACGACTTTTGGAGATTGGGCGTCGCCACATGGCGGAACGCTACCATAGATCGCCGAGGGAGAGATTGTTGCGCTGGATGCTACGTAAAGTGATACCGAACAGCAGCTATTTTTCAACTCTGTTGCGGCTTGGCCAGACCTTGAAGCCCCTGCTTCCGAAAAAACTTGGCCGCACCATTCCTGATAGAAACAGTGTTTCATCAGCTGCCTGGCCGTCACGGACCCATTCACGAAAAATGCTGATCCTGGATGGTTGCGTACAGACCTCACTGGCGCCATCGATCAATCTTGCCACAGCCCAGGTACTGGATCGTTTGGGTATCAGCCTCATTCGCACGCCATCTGCGGGCTGTTGCGGAGCTGTCGAGCATCACCTGGATGACGAGGAAGCGGCAAAACAGGCCGCTAGACGCAATATCGATAGCTGGCAACCGCATTTACAGGCAGGCGCTGAAGCACTGATCGTCACTGCCAGCGGGTGCGCCCAGATGATTAAGGATTATGGCCATTTACTGGCGAATGACCCCGAGTATGCCGAGCCGGCCAGGCAACTGGCGGGACGCACTCGAGATATCGCTGAAATTATCGATAGTGAGGAGCTCGGGCCACTGAAACATGGAATCAACAAACAAACCAGGATCGCCTTTCACTCTTCATGCACCCTGCAGCATGGTCAGGGCCTGGCAGGCTGTGTCGAAGATATCCTGGAACGTCTTGGCTACCATCTGACTTTTGTGGAGGATTCCCATCTTTGTTGCGGCTCAGCCGGTACCTACTCGCTGTTGCAACCCAGGCTGGCTGACGAGTTGGGCCGGCGAAAAAGTCAATCGTTGCATGCCGGCAGGCCTGACATCATTGCCACCGCCAACATCGGATGCCTGACCCATTTGCAAAAACATTCCACTCAACCCGTTGTCCATTGGATTGAACTTTTAAACAGTGACAAATTGACACATCCCGATAACATCGAAACCCGTCCCATAAAAGTCGAGTAGCTGCTACTATTTCGCTAGGACCTGTTCACACTGATCAATCGGTTCTGTCTCGTCTGAAAAACATTCCAATCGAGGCATGAGGAGTGTGGTTTGATTATTCCAAATAGATGACGAGCACGCGGAGTAGCGCTATTTCAGGCGCAATCCCTAGGGCCGGGGGCTGTTTAGCGCGACTACGCTTCGATCACTCTGCCCTGTTGGAGGAATAAAGTTCGCGAGAGCCGATTGGATAGTGTAGACAGACCTAAGACACAGATTAAATAAACTTGTGATTCTAAAACATCATTAACACAAAATCGGAAATTCCGAAAAGATGCGCACCCGTATTCATGGTTTGTTCTTGATTCTGCTATGGTGGTTTGGCGACAGCTCGCTGGCCGGCGTTGCAATGATTCACCCTGACGAGCCTCATCTGCTCCGGCAAAGGGCTGTTTTCGTCGCCGCGGAAGAAGCGCTAAAAGCGCAGGAAACGATAACCTATCGGCAACTCAGAGATAAGCTACTCGACTATCCGCTACTACCCTACCTCGACTATCAGGAAACCCTGGAAACACTCGAACAACAGTCGATTGAAAGCATTACAAACCGACTCAAATGGCTGGAGGGAACGCCGCTTACAACGCGGTTGAGAAATCACTGGCTGGCGCTGCTGGCAAAAGAGAGGTTGTGGGCCAGTTATCTCAAGTTTTCTCATCGGGGTGGAACTGTTGAACAACAGTGCAACCGCCTTCAGGCAATGATTGAAACCGGCAAAGAACAGGAGGCATTCCATTCGGTTGAAGCTATTTGGTTGAGTGGACGCTCACAACCAAATGCCTGCGACCCCGTCTTCAAGGCTTGGAGAGCTGCAGGCAAGCTCACCACAGCGCTGGTATGGGAGCGAATCAATCTGGCTATGTCAGCAGGCCGCACTCGCCTGACACGGTATCTCAAACGCTATCTCCCGCCTTCGGAAGCAGGCATGGTCGATCGCTGGTTGAAGATCTACCGTCATCCTGAACAGGTGGTGGCCCTGCTCAAAAACACCCATCCCATGCGGGACGAAATAGTCACTCAGGCGATCCGCAGGCTAACTTGGCGGGATCTTGACGCCGCCTTCATCGCTTGGGAAAAGTTCCACAATCAAGCCGTTTTTTCCGATTACCAACAACGTAAAATCGTCTATACCCTGGCAAGCCGGCTGGCGCGAGAACCCAACAAACAGATCAACCAACAACTTATAGCGCTGCTCCCGAGTCATCTGCAATTTGACAGCACGCTTTCAGAAAAACTACTGCAGGCGGCACTCCAGGAAAACGACTGGCAATGGGTAGTGCAAACTATTGAGGCGCTATCCCCGAAGGAGCGGGAGCGGGAACAGTGGCGATACTGGCACTCCAGGGCACTGATAGAACTTGGCCGAAAGCTAGAGGGCAAAATGCTGTTGCAGAGCCTCGCAAAGGAGCGCAGCTATTACGGCTTCCTTGCTGCGCAACGCCTTGGGGATGAGCCGAACCTCGCACATATGGCGCTACAGGCAGACCGGCAGCTTGTCGGGATATTGGCAAAACGTCCCGGGCTGATACGCGCCCGCGAATTGATACGGTTGGACCGCCCGCTCTTGGCTCGTCAGGAGTGGAACCTCGCGCTTGAAGACGCAGACCAGGATGAATTGAAAGCAGCCGCCCGTCTCGCCCAACAGTGGGAATGGCCCTCTCAAAGTATCCTGACCCTCGCCCGCTTGCGGCATTGGAATGACCTGGAGCTGAGATTCCCGCTGGCCCACAGGCAGGCAATTACCGATCAAGCCAGGGATCACGGCATTGATACCGCATGGATCTATGCCATTATGCGCCAGGAGAGCGCCTTCATGAGTGATGCGAAATCATCTGCAGGGGCACGAGGACTGATGCAATTAATGCCTAAGACTGCAAAACAGGTAGCCAAAGAGCTGAAACAGTTGCCGGTCAAGCTCGAAGATCTCTATCAACCGGAAGTCAACATCAAGCTGGGAGCAGGTTACCTGAACAAGGTATACCGCCAACTGCAAGAGAGTCCTGTCCTCGCCACCGCCGCATATAACGCAGGTCCCCACCGGGTGCTCAGCTGGCTGCCTGAACAGCCACAGGCAAGCGATATCTGGATAGAGACCGTACCCTTCAGAGAGACCAGAGAGTATCTCAAGCGTGTCTTCGCCTATACGGTGATCTATAGCTACCGCTTGGGTGATCTGCCGATAACCCTTCCGGTCGAGTGGCTGAGACCCATCAAGGCGCCGAAAACGGAAGCCGAGAGAGGCGGGCCCGCATCAGATGCCTGACTCCAGTGATAACGGAGATTCCCCTTGTGCATCATCGGTCTGTTTTTTACGTGAACTCCGGGAATGCAGTTTATCCTTCACCCGGCCGATCAGATTCGTATCGGTTATGATCTCGTAGAAGTAGTTGTCCAAGTTATCTCCATTGTCCACAATCTTTCCCGCATTCCAGACTTTTATTGCGCCTTGACGAATAACCAACCAATGAGAGCTTCCCCGTCTGTCCACGAACCGCCCAACATGGTAGTAGTGAGACTCACCTGAACGGCTGTGAATCTTCATCTTGTGTAAGACCATTTCGGATTTGAGTTTTACGAATGCGGCTTCGGTCAACTCGATTCCATTGATGTTGTAGCGAAGACGATTGGGAGTATTTTCTTTGCTATCCTGATTAAACTCCTGGAACACCTCGACACGATGACGCTTGCTTCTTCGCCAACTTGTATCATGGCGTAACTCCGCCGAACATGAGGAGAGTCTGTCCGCCTTGTTTATGGCAGGTGAAATCATGATCTTCTGTTGCTCGTCATAGAGATAGGCTGGCGCATCATTACTGAAGGCTATCCCGAGCCCAAGCTCCAGCTTGGGTAAGTTGTGTGCCTTGTTCTGGCTGTTTTGAGCCTCCATAACAGATAGAATTTTACGTGCCAATCCGCATGCATTCGCCACTGTCAATGCCTGGGTCGTTGTACCGCCCGTCTCCATAACGGCCAGGATCAATGCGTCCCCCTCCACAAATACCTTTTGCGCACCAAAACGCTCCAGCAACTTAGTGATCGGTCCGAAAAAGTTCATACTGAAATGAGTTGCGGGATTGAGCTTCTTCTCTATCAGCTGACGGGTAATTTCAGTGGATCCTCTGATATCGGCCTTCAATATGACATGCGCCTTAATCTGCTGCTGACTGTCAGGGTCCTTGCCAAGACGAAATTCATAAAGACTGCCATTGTCACGGGATAACTTGATGCTCTCACCATCCTGCAGCACGCGTAAACGGCCCATCTGCTGGTAGGTGTAATAGGCCAACTTGAGATCGCGGCGGAATGTCAGAAAATCCTTCACATAGCGAATGGCGTAGTCCCTTTTTTTGCTGGCCGGCATGCGTCGAATGTAACCCAATACCACATCCAGTGCCTTGACAGCTTCACTTCCCTTGTCCGGTGTGTTTACCAGCCGTTTCACCAGTGTCCGGCGAGGCAAATCACCGGCAAGATAACGGTAGATATCCTTTATCGATACCTGTCCATTCAACTGTCGAAAAAGCCTTGGTGTACGATATGCGGCGATGGCGCGTGATACCAATCCGGCTCTATCTATCCTTTTCAACAATTGCGACTGAAGCTCTGCGCGTAGACTCTCACACTCGGGATTCTCCCAAAGCGACTTTTTACTGTCTTTTTTGGAACGTGAGAACCACCCGCCGCTCTCCCCGGAAGGACGCTGCAACAAGAGGTCGATATTTCTAGGCACATCCAACCAGGAGACATCGATCTGCTTGAACTCCGCATCGGAGAGGTTTCTTTCCAACATCCTCTGTCCATCGAGAAACTCCGAAAATCCGCTATGCAGTTCACGGTTACGTATCTGGAAGGCCTGACCCTCGTTCACACCATCGTTCTCGATACCATGTCTATCCGGTGCCTGCGCCCAACTCGGCAGGTAGTCTCGATAGGTACCGGTAATTATTCTATTGGTGATATCAAAGTAATTCTCATGATCCCGATCCACACACAACAGGGGATAGTGATTCATGATGTACTCTTCACTGGAAAGATTGGGCAGATGCAGCAAGGGATTGAACAGCAACTGCTTGGAGAGCGTCCATGAGGTTCCCACAACGGACTTTCTCAACTTACGTAGCTCCTTGGATTCAAGGCGCTGAACGATCTTGAAGAGTCTGCGCAACGTGAGATAACGGATACCCGGTTCCAGTCGTGCCAGAGTTACAATCCGTTCATGCAACTCCAATGCACGACCACTGCTCGTACCCACCGGCAAATTGCCATCCTGATCCAGTTTGTTACGTAACTCGGCAACCGCTGTAACGGGCGATTCCAACAGGAGTTTCAGCAGGACAATGTGCAACAATTGCAATAGATCCTTGACCGCCGCATCCCTGTGGACCTGTTCCAGCGCACCCTGCATCATACTCCGATAGATTGATTTAAAGTTCTCAACATCGCTTCCGCTGGGTGGAGCATCCATTTTCACCCAGCCATGCTTGGTAAGCTCTTCATAAACAATCTTTTTGACGAAATTGGCGAGTGTTGAGCGAAACTGATGACTTAACGCAACATCGATATGATGGTTATCTACACCTATCTGGAAGAAATCCAGTTGACAATGCGGTGGGGCACTGCTTCGAAGCGGCGCTAAAAATTCTCCAACATCCGGTTGAATATGCAATAGCCTACTGACCTTTGTAACCATAAAAAATGACCATCAGCATTATCACTTTTCCAGACCGCCGGGGCGTTCCGGCTGCGTTGCCGATATAAATGCAAAAAGTCTTTTGTAACTCAGTGCGTTACATTATTTGAGTCTAGATGATGATCTGACACAGTTAAACTTTTTTGGGTAAACCCGGACCCCAAAAATCGAAAAATGTGATCGAATTTGAAGAAATTTAGACAGAATTGAGAATATACATCGCTACCTGTCGAGCATAGCGGAGAGCAGTTGATCTTCCAACTCAATACGCACCGCCAGCTCCTCTCCCAGCTGAGAAAGGTCATCCGACAAGTGATCCAGCTCCAGCTGATGATCGGAGATATCATATTTGTCGTTAAAATTAACGGCCACTTCGCTCGCTTTGACAAATTCAGGATAGATCTTCTCCGCCACCCTGATGACACCACTGCGGCGCTCACTGCCATTGCTGATTCGCCCGAAGACCTCGAAATGGCCAAAGGCCGTGTAATCGACGAGTACCTGGCAAAACGACTGAAGCAACTGATCAAGCGATGTCGAACGATGATAGGGCTCAAGCCCCGCAACCTCACAAAACCGAACCAACATCTCTTGACGCTCTGCCAACAGCTTATCAATCAGGTCTTGCGTGACCGTTCTACGCTCCTCGACGCTCCCTTCTTGAGAACTCATCAGGATCCTCCCACAAACCATAGTTCTAATTATCGATCGATATGACGATCAGGACATTGCCAGATAAATTCTATAATCCCATGAAGCAAATGTCATTGAGAAGCTAACCACTACCGAAATTAATACCACAAGTGTCGAAATTGACGCCCTTATTCGGCTATTATTACCATTCACTATGGTCCCATCAGACCGGCACACAACGGAAATCTCTCATTATGCATCGATTTAGACGCATTACCGTCCATCCATGGATTTGGCTGATACCGCTGCTCTTTGTGACCCTTCCGGATAGCCAGGCCGCAACATCGCCAGCCAATATCATGAGCAAGGCAATGATCGCCATGATGGATACCATGGGCGAACTTGCACACAAGTTCAAAGGCAGCACTGACTGGGATTTTGACATTAGTTCGTCCCCGTCTAGCAACTGGCGCGGTTGGAGCGGATCGCCCCGGGGAAACCCTGCATGGCGCTATCCGGGCTATAGGGCGCCGATACCGGGCCTCAGCCCATACTCCTACTCGGCACCCGGATTCGACGGTCAGCCGATGCGAGGCCTTGCTCCCCGGCCAACCCCCCCAACGACAAGAAAATCGATTTTAGACGGCATCTGGATAGGCCGGGGCGGTGAAATCGTCTTGGTTATGTATGGTCACTTTCGGATCTACGCCAATGCCGAGGTCTATCGAGACGGCCGCTATCGTATCGTGGGAAACAGGTTGTTCATGCTCGACCCGCAAACGGAGTCGGTCCAGGAGTATGATTATGCGTTCGACAACGGCCGCATGATAATGCGCAGTGAATCGGGGGACATCCTCTACTTCAAGCAACTGCCGATCCCGATACCGCCATACACCTTGATTCAGGGTATCAAATCACCCAATTAGCAGTTTAGCACCCACCAAAATCAGAAACAGTGCGAAGACTCTTTTCAAGCGTTGCTCTGGCAATCGATGGGCCAATGCCGCTCCAGCAGGTGCGAACAGACTACTGGTGACGATGATAACCAGCGCCACAGGCCAATAGATATACCCACTGCTATAGAGCGGTAAACCCTCCAATCCCCAACCTACAACAATAAAGCTCGTCGCCCCCGACAACGCAATCGGAAGACCGCAAGCGCTGGATGTCGCAACCGCCCTTTTCATCTCGACACCCGTGGCATGCAGGAAAGGCACGGTCATAGAGCCACCGCCGATCCCCACAATGGCGGATACGCCACCGATTAGCGTGGCTACCGACACCATACCCAAGGGGGGCACCTGCAGCATGTTGCTTCGAGCCTTGTCTGTACGAAACAATCGCAGACCGACGAAAACCGCAAATATGCCAAAGATAGTTCGCAGCACGTCACCGTTCAACAAGCTTGCAACGACACTGCCTAGCCAGGCACCGATCAGTAAACCCGGTGTCAGAATCCAAAAATCACGCCAAATCACACCACGTCGTTTGTGGTGCGCATAGGTAGAAGAGAGCGAGGTGACCACGATTGTGACCAATGAGGTCCCCACTGCGATATGGGTTACATGCTGTGGAGCCACGTCAAGCAGTGGCAATCCCCAAATCAGCGCGGGAACAATCACCAGCCCCCCACCGACACCAAACAGACCGGCCACAAGACCGACCAAGGATCCCAACAGTAGAAACAACAAAAGCGATTCAAGACCGATGGAGAAGATCAAAGAATTCATCGGATATCAGTTCAGTCTGTCCAGCGGAAGGTAAACATCGGATTTGCGAGTGTACACCATCATGCGGTGAAACCGTGGATATCTGCACTCAACGGGTTTCGCCTTGCCCCTGGCCGGAATGGTGCCATTGAGGGTAGCGAGCTCTTGACAGCCATTTCCAGACCGCCGTATGTGAGTGATCCGAACAAGGACCTGGCTTCAGAACATATCAGCGTCCAGACCAGCGGACAACACGCCATACACAGATAAGTTAATAATAAATAAAGAGATTATTCACAAGCCTCTATCCATCGCACGATCGCTTGGGGATGCGGCTTGAGATACTGCAATAAATATGCGACCAATCTCACAAAATTTGTGAAATTGCGTGTAAATAGCAGAATCGGAGTTGGGAATTTATTGCTATATTAGAAAAATTTGATATACTACTACTCATCATCTGGTAAGCAGTAACAAACGATGATCAAGCAGTACCTTTTTGTAGCACTTGTACTCTTTTCCGGCACCAGCTCCGCCGATCCAGCATTGACAACTGATGACTGGTCCAATCTCTCCACCGTCGCCCGCGAAACACACTCGCCCATAGTGGTCGTTTTCAATGCAGAAACCTGTGGATATTGTCAACGGCTGAGAAATGAAGTCATAGAACCACTAACCCACGAGACCGCCCACAAATTGCCCCTGATTCGCGAATTCGATATCTATTCGAACGGCAAGATCATCGATTTCAACGGTGATTCCATCCGTAGCCGACAGTTTAAGAGGCGCTACAATATCTATGCGGTTCCGACTCTGATGATACTCGATCCAGATGGAAATCCCCTGACAGATCCTATTGTGGGTTATAATTCCCAGGACGAATACCTGGAGTTGCTGCGAACATCCCTGGTCGCCTCTTTCCAGGCCCTTGAGTAAAGAGCCAAAGGATTTGCTCCATTCCCGGGAGCCAGATGCATGCTATCGCTTCAACCTCAGGCTGAGTACCTGAAGCAACTTGCTCACATTTTCATTCTCTACCTCTTGAGCGGCTCATACGTCGCCGCCGATATGGGCAAACTGCCCCCTCTCGAGGATATACAGCAGCTGAGCAGAGCGTCCAAACAAAACCGGATCCCCATCCTGTTAATGGTGTCTCAGTACCATTGCGGCTATTGCGACCGGATGAAAGAAGAGGTGCTACAACCCCTGCAACTGGACCAGGCGTATCGACAACGGGTACTGATACGAGAACTCTCCATCGATCCAGGTGAAATGGTCACCACCCTGCAGGGCGAGCGGCAGGCAGCTGATGATTTCATCACTCAATACAATGTCTCGGTAACACCCACGCTGCTGTTTCTCGATGCCGAAGGCAGAGAGGCTGCTCAGCGTATTATCGGTATCAATACCGTGGACTTTTTGTTTCTCTACATTGAGGCTGCAATCGACCAGGCCACAGCTAAAATCCTGTCGGCAGGGGATTGACCTGCTCTGCAACAGATAAAGTCACTTTTCAAGATAGCGCTGCAAATTCCCAGGTAGCGGATAATCCGCATAGCGTTCCCCGAACATGAGCAGTGTGTATTTCCCTCTTCCATCTCACCACGCGCGAACGGTTCGCTGATCCTTGCCAACCATTCCCTGGGATCTCGCTGCTTTGTCTCAACGGGATCATCCCGGTCATGACGCTCATAATCCGTACTCGATTCACTTTTCGGTCCCGGCCCTTTCAACCCGGATTGTGATTCATGCATCAGGTCAACGGTGCTTTGGTGGCATAGCAACCGACCCAGAGTCATCACAAAACCGACACTGCTGTATCAGAGACGTTCACAGAAATCCCGAAGACTGAAGCCCTGCAGATTGATATCCAGCCCCTTCAGTAACCCGAGAACCTTGAAGCGCTCTCCCATTTCCGTGGGAAGGGTCAGCTGTTTGACCCCCTGTACCAAGGAAATATGCCGACCCAAGTCATTTGGGTCGGACTCCGCCAATAGGCTATCGAGACCATTGGCAAGGAGGAAATGGGCCTGGGTGGTATAACCACCCAATCTGAATCCCGCCTCAACCGCGTCCCTCGCGAGTGCAGTGAAATCGACCTGACTGGTAATATCCTGCAAGCCGACCCAGCGAAAAGGATCACTATGGGCACGATGACGATAGTGGCACATCAAGGTACCCCGGTTTCGTTGTGGGTGATAATACTCCGCACGGCTGTAGCCATAGTCGATCAGGATCGCGGCACCAACATTCATTGCCGTGGCCAAGGCCGATATCCATGCGGTTTGACGAAGATTGATTTCAGAAATATAGTCGGAGGGCAGATCACCACAGGTTTGATAGATCGCCTTCACGGCAGGCTCGAGACCGGGCGTTACGGGAGAGTCAAAACGTTCCCTCAATCCGTCCTCATCATCTACGACGAAGCACTCTTCGACTGCACCGCCATTGATTCGAAAGCGACTTACCGGCATCGCATCCAACAGCTCATTGGCGATCGCAACACCCTGAAAACCGTTCGGCAGCCTATCCAGCCATTTCACTCGGGAGAGAAGATGGGGAACGCGCTTCTCCAGGGTCTCACGTTGCCGCGCCTTGAGTTCGGGGCTGAGCTCCAATATGCGATAGCAATCAGGGATTCTGCCCAGCTGTTCCAACTCCGCCAGCAGATCTGCCGCAAGCAGTCCTGAACCGGCACCGAACTCCAATACCTCTCCAGCCTCTATTTCCGCCAATACCGGCTCTATCTCACGGGCAAGGCATTGTGCGAAAAGGGGTGAGACTTCCGGCGCGGTGATGAAATCGCCCTGTTCGCCGAACTTACGACTACCGGCCACATAGTATCCCAGCCCCGGCGCATACAGTGCCATCTCCATAAAACGATCGAAGGGAATGGCGCCGTCTCCCTTCTCAATCGCGCGCTTTATCTGTCTCATCAGCCGTTCACTGACAGCCTGGGAGATGGCATCAGGTAACGGCAATGTTCTGCCGGATGGCGCTGGTTTGTCACTGAGACAGTTGGGCATATATTTTGAAACCTTGTTGAATCCGTTAGAGTAGACGCGACATTCAACCATGGAGTTCCTCTATGACGCAAAACCGCAACGGCCTGACTGGCAAATGTGCGCTGATAACCGGCGCCGCACATAGGATAGGCGCCGCTATCGCCCGTCAGTTACACGCTGAAGGGATGAACATTCTACTCCACTATCGCCACTCCAGGGAGGCGGCAGAGCAGGTTAAACAGGAACTGGAGGAGAGGCGCGCGCAATCTGTGTGGCTGTTGCAGGCTGATCTGCACCAAGCTGAAAGTTACAGCTTTCTCATCAATCAGGCCGAGACGCTATGTCAGCGGCTCGACCTGCTGGTGAACAATGCCTCAAGCTTCTATCCGACCCCGCTCCAAGAAGCGACCGTCAGTGATTGGGACGACCTCATCGGCAGTAACCTCAAGGCGCCCTTTTTTCTTTCGCAGGCGGCGGCGCCGCTGCTCTATCGAAGTGAGGGCTGTATCATCAACCTGGTGGACATCCATGCCCGGCGACCGCTCAAGGACCACTCCATCTATTCTGTCGCAAAAGCGGGAAACGCCATGCTGGTGAAATCCCTGGCTAGGGAGTTGGGACCTGCAATACGCGTCAATGGGGTTGCACCAGGGGCCATTCTCTGGCCGGAACAGGGCCTGACCGACCAGGAACGTGCTGAAATACTCGACCGAACCGCTTTGAAACGGGCTGGAACAGCGGAGGATATTGCCCGCACACTGCTGTTCCTCTATCGTGACGCCCCCTATATTACCGGCCAGATTATTGCCGTCGATGGCGGCAGAACATTACACCAGTAAGGCATGCCAATAGTAATATGGAGCGTATATCGACTACCCTGCAGGTGTTCCACCCTTGCGGCGGCTTGCGATGCAACATCAACAAACATCGATAATTCATCTTTGATAGCGAGCTATAGACTATGACGGAAGTATCATCCGGCCTGACATTCAGACAAAGCGTCGACCATATGGTCGATCGTGCACTGGCTTTTATGGAGCTGGATCCCGGTATCGCCAATGCCATTAAATCCTGCACTTCGGTATTGCAGGTCAGTTTCCCGGTAGAGATAAGGGGCAAGGTTGAGCTTTTCACCGGCTGGCGGGCGGTACACAGTATCCACCGCCTGCCCGCAAAAGGCGGATTACGCTATTCGGAAAACGTGGACCAGCAGGAAGTCGAAGCGCTCGCGGCACTGATGACTTATAAATGCGCCATCGTCGACGTCCCGTTCGGCGGGTCGAAGGGAGGGCTATGTATCAATCCGAATAACTACTCTCGGGATGAACTGAAGCAGATTACACGCCGCTTTGCGCGAGAACTGGCGGCACCGGGCTTTCTCAACCCGGCGACCAATGTACCCGCTCCTGACATGGGGACAGGCCAACGCGAAATGGCCTGGATTGCCGACACCTATAAACATCTCTATCCCGAAGAGATCAACGCCCTCGCCTGTGTCACCGGCAAACCGGTCGCACACGGTGGCGTCAACGGCCGAACCGAGGCTACCGGACGCGGAGTCCAATACGCACTACAGGAGTTTTTCAGACATAAGGAGGAGCTGAACGCCGCCGGCCTGGATGGCGGACTGGAGGGTAAGCGCATCATCATCCAGGGACTGGGGAACGTGGGCTATCACGCCGCCAAGTTTCTATCCGAAGAGGACGGCGCCAAGATTGTCGGCATCATTGTGCGGGACGGAGGGATTTTCAACCCCGATGGAATCCATGTGGAAGAGGCCTACTATCACCGCTGCTCCCATGGAGGACTGAAGGGATTTGCCGGCGGCGAGTTCGTCGTGGAAGGCGAGAAACTTCTGGAAAACGAGTGCGACATCCTGATACCCGCCGCGATCGAGGGCGCGATCAATGAACACAACGCACCTAATATCCGCGCCAAGCTGATTGCCGAAGCAGCCAACGGCCCGGTCACTTTCGAGGCCGATCGTATCCTGCGCAGTCGAGGGATCACCATCCTGCCGGACGCCTACGTCAATGCCGGCGGTGTAGTGGTCTCCTATTTCGAGTGGATTCGCAACCTCAGCCATATGCGATTCGGTCGTATCGAACGTCGTCTGGATGAGTCACGGGGCAGACATGTGGTTGCAGCGCTGGAAGAGACGACGGGAAAACGGGTCCCCGAATGGATTAAAGGCAGCTTGTCTCGCGGCGCGGACGAGCTTGACCTGGTACGATCCGGACTCGATGACAGCATGCGACTGGCGCTACAGGAGATTATCGACATACGCAGTCGCAAACCCGAGCTCGAAGATTACCGAACCGCCGCCTATGTTATTGCCCTGCAGAAACTGGCACGCTCCTATATCGATATCGGCGTTTAGGAACAACACAAAAACACTTTACATTTTAAGGTATTTGTATAAGAATTTAATTCGTATGCATACCCGGCAGGTTATCACGCAGATTGACCATTGAAGGGATACAGACGATACAAACAAACGCTATCGTGCACATGGAGGAGTGAACGAATATGGGTAACATCAACTATCTGATCCAACATTTCGGCACAATCATATTCACTGCCGAAAACACCCTGCACCCGAGATGGCGCTCTTCAACCCTTCGCCATTCCAGTGATTTCAAACGCTGCTTTTCCTTGCGACAAGCCCATGTAAGGAATGGCAGGCCTTTAATCAGGTTGAACGCTTGAGCAACACCGTAATGCTCATGATTTCACACCAGCTGAATATAGAAGATCAGGGATACATCTAAAACAGGAATAGGAGTTCATGTATGTCACTAATGCAATGGGTAGAGGAGAAGCACGGCACAAGCGTCGACCTCTGCGATAGTCAACATAAAGAGCTATTCGACCGCGTCAATGCACTTCATGATGCAGTCACCAGTAGAGACCACATCGATATCGGCAATCGTTTGGACAACTTGATTGATTTTGTCGTCAGGCACTTTGAAACAGAAGAACGCTTAATGGAGGAGCGTGGTTACAGCGGATTGGACCATCACCGTCAAGAGCATGATCTCCTGATAAAGATATGTACCGATATCCAGGATAAGTTCCATGCCGGTGAGACGGAGATCGAGGAGGGTACATTAATTTATATAAAAGAGTGGCTCGATCACCATATACCGATCATTGATAAACCTTACGGACCTGCATTGAGCAATTGAAGACTACAAGTTTTGATGAAATGCCAAGATTGGCTTCATCCTCGCGGGACCTGCGAGTGCCCCCGACACGTCGGTCCCGCTTTTTTCATTCTTCCGGCAGTGAGAAGAATCGCTCCAATACCGCTAAATCCTGTGTTTTGGTCATCGGCGGCAAGCTGCGAATAAATATCTTGCCGTAGGGTTTGTTCAATAACCTGGGATCGCAAAGAACCAAAACACCCCGGTCTTTCTCGTCACGAATCAAGCGTCCGGCCCCCTGTTTCAAGGCGATCGCAGCTTGAGGCAATTGATACGCCATGAAGGGGTTCCCGCCTTGCTTGCGCAAGGCATCGATGCGTGCCTGTAGCACCGGATCACCGGGTGAGGCAAATGGCAGTTTATCGATGATCACACAGGAAAGCGCCTCCCCACGCACATCGATTCCCTCCCAGAAGCTGGATGTCCCGAGCAATACCGCATTCCCGAGCTTACGAAACCGTTCAACCAACTCGGTTCGCGGTGCGGTACCCTGCACCAGCATTGGATAGCTCAATTTATCTTTCAGATAACCGGCTGCCTCCTGGAGCGCCTTGTGACTAGTATACAGCAGAAAGGCGCGGCCTCCGCTTGCCTGCAAAACAGGTAGCGAAAGATCGGACACAGCCCTGTTGAACTCGGGGCTGTTGGGTTCCGGAAGACCCTTTGGCACGTACCAGACCGCTTGATGCGGATAATCGAAAGGACTGTCCCAACAATGAGTTTCGGCTTCCGATAATCCAAGCTGCTTGGAAAAATGTTCGAAACTGCCACCCACCGCCAGGGTGGCAGAGGTGAATATCCAGGATGCAGGATGCTCCTGCATGACACCCTGAAATATACCGGCTATCTCCAATGGCGTACGATTTAATCGGAAGCTCTGCCGGTGAGTTTCAAACCAGCGGATCGACTCGCTGTCATCATGCTGCTGAAGACTGCGCAGTCGTTGGAGTACTGTATCACAGCGTTCACTACAGCTCTCCAGACCCTTTCCCCGCCCTTCCGCGGCACGCAGTGATTGTGCCAATTGGTCGATAGATGCCAGTAATCTATCAAGATGGGTGTTCACCGATGGATTGGCGGCAACTTCAGACCAAGCCCCCCGCCTCTGCTCAAGACCAAAGGCCAAACGCATATCCCTTGTGGCCTGTTGCAGACGTTCTGCATGTTCCAGAATCTCGGGAGTGTCCTTTGCCTCACGGTGATATTCCGCAACGCTATCCCGTGCCAATTCGAGCAACTGTCGGCCACTCACACTGTCGCCGAAGAAATTTCCCGCGATATCGGGCAGTTGATGCGCCTCATCAAGGATAAAACAGTCGGCACTTGGCAGAAGTTCCCCAAACCCTTCCTCCTTCAATGCCATGTCTGCACATAACAGATGGTGATTGATAACCACCAGATCCGCCTCCTGGGCACGTTTTCTCGCCTCCATGAGGTGACAGGTACTATAGGCGGAGCACTCTTGCCCCAGGCAGTTTTCGGTGGTTGACGTCACATAGGGCCAGATTCCAGCATCTTCAGGCACTTGAGTCATCCCAGCGATATCCCCACTCTTGGTGGTGATCGACCACTCGCGAATCCACTGCAACTGCTCAAGCTGCTCCTTAGTCAGATGCAACTCTTCATGTAGCGTATTCTCCAGGCGATGGATGCAGAGATAGTTGGCTCGCCCCTTCAGTAATGCTGTTGCAACCGGACTCGCCAGGCTTTGCCGCACCATGGGAAGATCCCGGTGGAAGAGCTGGTCTTGGAGATTTTTGGTGCCGGTTGAGATGATTACCTTTTGCCCGGACATCAATGCCGGCACCAGATAGGCGAAAGTCTTTCCGGTTCCGGTCCCTGCTTCACAGATCAGTACACCACCCTGATCCATAACCCGGCCTACTGCTTGCGCCATCTCCCGTTGCTGCGGTCGATAGGAAAAACCCTCGATGCGCTTCGCCAACCAGCCATCGGGGCCGAATATCTCAGCTATGTCCGTCATAGACCTACTGCTTGGAACTGGGGCTAGTCAGCCTGATTATCCCAGACTTCGGGTTCAAGGCCATTTTCACGGGTCCAGGCCAGGCGACCGATGATCTTGAAACGAGCGACCGACATCGCACCGCGTTTAGCCCGGTTACTGCTGCTCTTACCGACATATTCAATGATATCGTCCCGCTCTGCTTCATAGATCTCATAGGGTTCATATTCCTCATCCATGAGGACCAGTACTACACTGTCCCAATCCTTATCGAGCTTAAGCTGGCCGATCCTCTGACCGGTTTTGCTTTCATCGAAGATGGTTCTTGATTTGATCTGAATCTGTTTGCCACCGCGGTTGGGATCAACCGCATCATAGCCACCTTCATCCTTTGGTTTGGGTTCAAGTTGGAGAAGCTTTACAGCATCATATTCAGCAATTTCATTACTGATACCGGGCAAGGGCTTGCCCATGGTGCGACGATACTCAGCGGCCAATACCCGGGCTTGGGCAATCAATTTGTCGGCGGCATACAGGGTCAAGCCTCTGCTCCCTCACTATTCAGGAATGGAATTCTGCTCGGATTGTAGCCTATCTGGTACCCGTCAATAAACGCTTAGTGACTATTGCAGCCATACCTATCCGATATTTGGCGCCCCATTCCCTACATGTTGCTTTGTGATATCGGTGTGAAGAGTGGTTTTGGAGAGAATTTCCGAGCTTGCCCGCCCTGCTGAATATCTACACCGGCAAAGGCAGTGACCTCAAGATCGAATGGATGAATCAGACAGTGGGGATTTGTTGTCTTTCCCCGACAATCTCTTGTAAAACATCGGCAAAGGGCCTGGGGCGCCCAAAGTGATAGCCCTGTGCGAAATCCACACCCATCTCCTGTAGCGCCTTGCCGATGGAGGCGTCACTCACATGTTCTGCAATCACTACTTTGTCCATGAAATGAGCAAGTTCCATGATTGAAATGACCATTGCCAAATCCGCGGTGTTCTGAATCATCTCGCGTACAAAGACACCGTCGATTTTAACGTAGTTGACAGGGAAGTCCTTTAGATATGAGAAAGAGGCGAAGCCGGAGCCGAAATCATCCAGATAACAGGAGCACCCCATCGATCTGACCTCCTTCATGAAGGCCACCGTATCCTCAATATCTCTGGCAAGCGCAGTTTCAGTGACTTCAAATCCAAGTTGTTCGGCAGGAACCGAAGACTCGCTGATACACTTTTTCAAATAGTGCTTGAATTCACTGTCGACAACAGACTTGGTAGACAGGTTGACTGAGAAACTGAAGTCTCCCAGCAGTCTATCGCCATAGGGTTTGATCGCATCGAAGAAGTGGTCTATGACCCAATGGTCAACGGCCCGCATCAGATCATATTGTTCAGCGATTTTGATGAAACGCTGAGGTGGTTGAGGCTCACCCTTTTCATCGAGGATACGTAACAGGATTTCATAGTGCGGCTTCAATCCCGCATCTTGTTTAAGAGGAACTATGGGTTGGGCAAAGAGCACCATTCGATCATTTGCCAACGCCTCCTGAATAGTTGGGATCGTCTGGATAACCTGCATGTGTTTCTGATAGGCGGTATCGGATGCTGAATAGAGACGCGTACAGTTTCTGCCACTCTCTTTGGCTATATGACAGGCAGACTTGGCAGCCTGCAAAAGTTCGCTGGTATCGGCTTGTTGCCGGGCGTCTACCTGCACCACGCCAAGACTGGCTGAAACAGGTATCAGACGATCATCCCAGCTGAAGCGATACGCCTCGATTGCACGGCGTAATGATTCAGCATTCTGAAACCCTTTTTCCAGATCCGCATTCCTCATAAGCAAGGCGAATTCGTCGTCACCGATACGTGCCACTATGCCTTCTTCTGTGAGATAACTGGAGATTATTGATGAAACTGTCTGCAGCAGTTGGTCACCCCCCTTGAGACCGCACAGATCATTAACCACATGAAACTTATCCAGGTCAAGCAGTATCAATACGTGTTGTGTATCGTTGTTTTCCGCCTCAACCGACAGCTCACGCAAATGGCGTTCAAACCGACGACGATTAAACAGCCCGGTCAGTTCATCGGAGGAAGACTCATCCTTAATCTGATTGAAACTCGTAAACAGTATGCGGTCTATGGCCCTGTCTACAATCGGCTGTACACGATCCTGCATGACACTGTAGTCACCGCTGTCGACTGATTTCGCCAATTCAAAATCAGTGATGTCCAATGCCTTCAAACCATCTCCATTTACAAACAGGAAACGCTTTGAATCACTGTTTTTCCAAGCCAGAAAAAGCATCCGTTCACATGAATCCACAACCATCCAGGTATCGATCTTGAGAGACTTGAGTCTCTCCAGTGACGCCTGATCAATCCCATGCTCCGCACTATTGTCAGATTTAATCACCCTGTCGGTAAAAAATTGAGCCAGGTAATCGTCATCAACCTCTATTCTCTGCTCACAAAATTGTACCGCTACATCGCCACCTCTTATGAGCGCAGTCTGTAGCTCGATGGCAAAATTCCGGCTCTCTTCGGGATATACGGGATAGTCACGAAATCCCTTTCTGATAAGCGAGATCAGATCGCGAACTCGGTTTTCGCTCATTTCATGGGAGGTCGATCGGTTTAGGAAAAGTTTCCCCATTATTTCGATAACACGGGAATAGGCCTTCCATGCCGTACTTTTTTCACCCTCGATTGCATAGGTCTGCACCAATAGCTTGACCCATCCAAATTGAAACAGTCTTTCTACCGCGCTGGATACAGATTTACCCAACAACTGGGAACGTATGTAGTTTAAGACCTCACGTTCCGCTGCAATATACTGCTCATCCTTTTCACAGTGTTCAATCGCAAGCTGGCGATTGCGATGAAACTTCTCCAGCTGAGTATGTTTTAGGGCCTCGAGTGCCTGTGTCACTTCAGAAACGCCGGTCAGCTTATGGCTGTCAATGGCATCAAGAAGCTGGGATATCTTCGCCATATCGCGAATCTTCGCCATCTGATTTCCCATCGTGAGATAGGGGGACAGGGACTCTACCGTGGCCAGCAACTGCCTGACCGGATGTTTGCTGTTCTCCAGTAACGTGGGGTCATTCACCACTTCCTGTATTATCTGAATCTCCATCCGATTCAGCAGATCTTTCAATTCTGCCGGTACAAGCGGATCATCACGCAGCGCGGAAACCAGCTCTTCACCGGTTGTAACCGCGGCGCTCACCAGAGGGTCAAGTTTTTGCTTATCGGACGACTGGTTCTCAAGCTCATGCTCGAGCTGCTTGAGAACTGATGAGCCAAATCTCAAGGGCAGGCTATTCAGAGATTCTATAACCCGGTTTTTGTCTATCCTTGTAACCTCTGATCCCAGGTTGTTACGATCAGTATGATGTTTGACATCAAGTAAAGTGGATAGATGCTGTAATACATTGCCCACGTTTGGGTGGAATATCTTTTTCGCCTGATGGTTCTGATTGGTACTGACCTGGTATTGCGAAGTGAAATCGATTCCTTTCTCCTTCAGCAGCTGCGTGATTTCTTCGTAAAGATCATCGAGCCCCTTTAATACCGTCCTTTGGAATACGCTCAGGATCAAATGAAAACAGTTGATTTCCAAATCGAACCTGTCCAATGCATGTTTCAGGGCATTGAGCAGGCTGATTGGTGAGAGGGGATTGTTCTCATCCTTGATCGTATGCTCTGTCAGATAGGTGAGTGATGTCTCGATATGGTAGAGGTTACGCGCCAATTCTGCCTCAATCTGCCTGGCAATATCGTTGATTACAACCCAGTGATCGATCTCAACCTTCTCCACCAGCTCGAGTTCTTGGTTAACCTCTATCGAGGGAGTGTGGTCAATACCAGCCAGGCCAGCCAAGTCGTCAAATGCCTTTTCAACCTGTCCGAGGAAGACCGATGAAATTTCAGCCTGCTCCCGTTCCAGGGCAGTCATCAACAGGATCAGTGTGGATTCTTGTTGACTGCTCTGGGGTTCATTGGCGCGAGCCAGCATGGCCTCTGTCGACTGGGTGAAAAAAGATGCAAGCAATGGATTGAGATAATCGAGCAAACGACCCTGTAGTAGTTCGATTACAGAGGTCGCTGCCGCCTTATCGATAGAGGACTGATTGATCTGCTTGTTGTCGCGTTGAGACTGAAGATAGCTATACAGCGCCGCTGCTTCCTCTCGATCAATTATGCTACCGCCAACTCCATGTTTATGCTTATAGACAATAGAAATACGCACCCGCTTGGAAGCAACGGTAAGGATTGCATCCTGACGATCAGATTCAGCGATATAGCCATCGCACAACAGCCCATCCAGTCTGTCGTCATCACACTGCAGATAGATCCCGCCCTCGGAAAAGTTACAAATCCTGCACGCTTCGAAGCTCTGCTCCTGAAAAGCCAGATTTGCCGACAGATCGATCTCCAGCCGTTGATGCCTTCTACGATTATTCATTCATTAGTCCGCTGTAAGGGCCACTCCTAACGAAATGCTAACCCTATAAATTCCCAGATTATTCCATTATCGGCGCTCAGCGGTAGAGCTTGAAATTTAGATGGTGATAATTTGTGAAAAGAACTGAATCCACCATAATCCGTGTATACCTCACTTCTGGGGGAAAAGCATGGCTATGCCGACTTAAGGGCAAGATCAGGGATTGGCCCAAAGGCCCAAGCAGCCTTTGACAAATCCAAAGGGATATGCCGCAATGGGATACACCACAATTTCGATCTTTATAAGTTATTGATAATTATTTAAAAAGCCTCAATCAATGGAAGAGAAATATAGTCCGATCACTCCCCATGATCGACGATCAACGCCGAGTGGCACTTTTTCAGGCGCACCCCAAGGGCACTTCCTACGGGGCGCAACCCGAAGGCCGGGACTATATTTTCGTCCAGCAAGGCAGCATGAGCGATGTGTAGTGACGCTACATAAGCGAATGCTAACGCCGCGGGGCGGAAAAATAGCCCCGGCAGGGCCGATTGGATGAGTGTTAACAGGTATTAGTTGAAGAAGCGCTGAAACCAGAGAATTCCGTCTTCTACCAGCGATCCTGAGCGGGCGCAAGTTGCCTGGGATGTCGGTCCGCTGCCACTAATAAAAGGATATTCAATGACTTGGGGGCAACCCTCTCCCAAGAGGCCAGTTTCAGGATCAATTGCGAGCATCTCCACACCCACCGGACGATCCTGCCGCAATGTCAAGACACCTATACTATTCATCAAACTGGCCCAGACCCGCATGGCACCGCTGGAACCAGTCAATCCGGTTGGTCTATTGTCATCGCGTCCGACCCACACGACCGCGGTATGCTTCTGGTCAAATCCGGCAAACCAGCTATCACGTAAATTATCCGTAGTCCCAGTCTTTCCCGCCACCTCTACCTCGCCCGGTAACAGCCACCGGAGCGCCTTGCCCGTACCGCTGCGGGTCACTTCGTTAAGTGCATGCCGCAGCAGGTAGACTGCCCGGCTATCCACCCTTGACTCGATTGTCAGTGGGTATCGCGAGAGTGGCGTACCCTGCGCATCAGTCACGTCACGGATCGATTTCAGGGTGGCGCCATATCCGCCATTTGCCAGGGTCTGGTACATCTGGGTCATCTCCAGAGGCGATAGGGAGACCGCCCCCAGCAGCAACGACGGATAGGGCTGGAGAGGACGGCGTATCCCCAGCCGGTATAGATTGTCGATTACCGATTCGAGTCCGACAGAGAGGCCGAGACGTACCGTTGCCTGATTGAACGACTCAGTGAGCGCCTGCTCCAACGTCACCCCCTCGTGACTCTGATTGTCATAATTGTTAGGGGTCCAGATCTCCCCGTCCATCCCCTTGATCTGAATCGGACTGTCATCGAGCGGTGAAAGCAGATGATAGTCTCCGGATTGAGACAGGGCCGTGAGGTATACAGCAGGTTTGATCAATGATCCGACAGGACGTACCGCATCCAGGGCGCGATTAAAGCCTGCATAGCGCGGGTTCCTGTCTCCCACAACTGCCAGTACCTCCCCTGTCTCCGTATCAGCCAGGGTGAGAGCCCCTTGAAGAGTGCCGACTTCGATGCCCTGTTTACTCTCCAATTTACTGAGCTGTTGTGACAACGCCTGTTCGGCACGCTGCTGAAACCAGGGATCAAGCGTGGAGAAAATCCTCATACCACCGGCATTTAAATCCTCCTCTTTATAATCTCTCCGTAATTGGCGTTTAACCAGATCCATAAATGCCGGACTGCCTGAACTATGCAGGCTGCCCTGTTCCACACCCAAGGGTCGGTCTCCCGCCGATTCCGCCTGCCGTTGACTGATCACACCCTGATCCGCCATCAGCTGCAGAATCAGTTTCCGTCTCTTTTTCGCCTGCTCCGGGTGGCGTCGCGGATCATAGGCCGAAGGCCCTCTCACCAGGGTAACAAGTAGCGCCAGGCGAGGAAGGTCCAACTCATGCAGGGGGCGGTTGAAGTAGAAACGACTGGCCAAGGCAAAACCATGAATCGCCTTCCCCCCTTGTTGTCCCAGATAGATTTCATTCGCATAGGCCCCAAGAATCTCATCCTTGCCGTAACGCAAATCGAGTATCAGAGCCATCGCGATTTCATTTATTTTGCGCCACAGCGTGCGTTCCTTGCTGAGGAAATAGTTCTTCACCAGCTGCTGTGTCAGTGTACTGCCACCCTGCACCACACGCTTTGCGGCCAGGTTGGCCCACAGTGCACGCCCGATCGCCATCGGATCGATACCGATGTGGTGATAGAAGTTGCGATCCTCCACCGCAATCAAGCCAGCCACCAGTAATTCCGGCAGTTCCTCTCGTGTGAGCAGGATACGGTCTTCACCTTGGGTCGAGGCAAGGCTACCGATGAGTCTCGGCTCAATCCGATAGTGTCCGATCGGATCTCCGTTACTCGCCCGCTTCAGAGAACTCACACCCTGCGTGTCCAGGATAACTTCCAGATAGTCACTTGGACGATCGATATCGGGAAAATGAAAGGGACGTGTGCGTATAAGATAGCGTCCGCGGTAGCTGGAGTACTCTCCGGGTCGATCCGGGTGTTTTACCCGGCGATATCCGAGTCCGTCGAGCGTCTGCTGCAGATGGCTGGTAGCCAAATAGGCACCCGGGTAGAGATCCAGGGTTCGGCTGTATACCTTGGCGGGCACATCCCACCGACGGCCTTGAAAACGACTTTGTACGATCTGGTCGAGATAGAGGATATAAAGAACTACCGCCAAAAGAAACGTGACCATCCCGAGAAAAAACCACCGCTTCCACCTTCGATTCCCATTGCGATTAGGCTTGGCTCTTCCCCGTTTTGCACGCTTCTTCGTCATAATCATTTATGGTTTTGTTGGGCAACTCCAGCCGCTCGTAATCCGCTTGGGACAGTCAACCGCCTAAAACTTGATCGATTAAATGCCACCTTACTATGCCTCACCCTCATGCATTAGATTCCTAAAATCTCAATACGTGAATCAAGTCTCAAAAAACTTGGCCGCTATGTTGATTTGAAATGCACATGATAGCAGGGAGTTAAAACCATATGCGATCCAAAGTTCCGATTATAAATTGGCTGTTGACAATTACACTTATCGCGATTGCCACAATGCTGATGGGTCAGAATGCAATGGCGAATAACATGGAAGAGGATCTAAAACTGCGTAAAAGTCTTGAAAGCCGCATTGAAGCGATAGCAAATAACAACAAACTGCACAAACAGATGATCAAGGAGGGGCGTGCGAGGACAATACTGTGCAATTCCTGTCATGGTAAAGACGGTATAGCAGTGCAGCCACTTGCGCCCAACCTGGCCGGACAGAATCCAGTCTATATCGTCGATCAGTTCCAGCGTTTTGGCGACGGCCGGCGCAATGATTATCTGATGAGCAATCTGGCCAAGACATTCAGCTTCGAAGACAAGATAAAGATCGCTCTCTACTATGCGGACATGGAGATGAAACCCTCGGGTGGTGGCAATGCCTCACTGCTTGACGAAGGTGCAAAAATCTATCATGAATCCTGTGTCAAATGCCATGGTGAGAATGGTCGCGGCCAGGAAGGCTATGCCCGCCTCGCCGGTCAACGCCATGACTATGTAGTTAAAATGCTGAAAGAGTTTCGCGACCGCACTGGTAAACGAACCAATGTCTGGATGTCCGGTGTTGCAATACGCCTTAGCGATAGGGATATGGAAGCAGTGGCAACCTACTTGGCGAATTTGAATTAGGCCCGGTTTATTTCCAAGAATTGGTCACGGTTCAGCCACACCCTATTTATTTGACGCTTCTCTGCAGTCATAGGCGCACTTAAACCTCTTTTCCGTCAATGGGAACTGTGCAAGACGTAGTTTCAGATATGCGTATAACTCCCCCAACCAGACAGGCCCCTTTTCTGTCACCGTTATCTCCCTCCGGCGAAAGTCATACGGAATGATGAGTACTGCAGACTGCTCCAATCCCACCTTTGCAACCAGAGTAAAAAGCTCCTCGATATAGCGATTGCCGATTGCCAGACAACCCGCTGACCAGGCACTGCCATGAATAAAGATATTCGAACCCGGCGCCTTCCGGCCCTCCCTGGTCGCATTCAGCCAATCGTACCCGTTCGGATAGTTGAGTTTCATCGAGAGATGGAAATGGCTATTGGGATTGAGCTCCGTAATGCGGTAAAAACCTTCCGGCACCTGCTTATCCCCTTCACGTAGCTTGGGCCCTACACCCCCGCTGGCCGCAAAAATGGCATAGTCGTGGATAAACCGCCATTCATTGTGCTGATAAGCCCACAACTCCAGTCGCCGACTCTCTTTCAATGCAATCAGCTGGATCCGTCGAGGCGGGTAATCGACTCCGGCCTGTTCAAAACGTGCGTTCAGGCGCTGCTCCACGCTGACACTCAAATGTTGCAAGACCGCTTCGAGCTCGGAATCCTGAGAGGCCCAGGCACTGTTCAGCATCAGCACAAGTAGCAACAGGAGTATTCTCATGTCTGACCCTGCCTCGCCAATACACGCTCCACCCATCTGCCATAAATAAGATCGGAGATCTCATGCAACGACTCAATCCGTTGATCGATGGAGGTCAACATCGCTTCGGCCGATTGACTACAATTCGAATCGAGCAACAGATCGCTGCCGTATCGCTCTATCCAGTTCTCAACCATCTCCCGGGTCATTTCGAGATGAAACTGCATCCCTAGATGGTCGCCCATGACAAATCCCTGCTGGTCGAAACAGCAGCTTTTCAGCAGATGCCGGCTTTGCGTTGGCAGAGTGTAGGTGTCCGCATGCCAATGAAAGGCAGTGAACCGCTCGGGGATATCCCTTAACCAGCCATCATTGCCATTCCCGACCAGCGTGTTCACGGGGTGCCAACCAATCTCCATTCCCTTGCCACGGGTGATTTCACCTCCCAGCGCCCGACTCATAAGCTGAGCGCCGAAACAGACCCCCATAACGGGTATATCGAGATCGATGGCCTTGCGGATCAACTGAAGCTCCCCCTCAATCCAAGGCAGCTGGTCATTGACGCTGACCCCGGCGCCCATGAAGACCAATGCGGAGACATCATCCGTCTTTTGCGGGATGGGATGATCCTCATCGATACAGACCATCTCCCACGGGATGGAACGCGCCTGCAGATAATCACCCAGATAGCCCGGGTGCTGACAGACGAGATGGCGAAAAATCCGGATTGGCTTCATTCAGACTTCTAATTATGTCGTGGCTCAACATCGATTCTAACCCGAATGTCTCACTCGATTCAGCTTCTGCCCATACCAGATAACGTAACTCGCCCCCTGGCAGAAGGGCATCAAAAGGATAGCAGGTCACCAGTAGCAATCCATGGCTCCCCTGCTCGGACAGCAACCATTCCTCTTGCTGATGCACAATTGCGGTAGCGGCGACACGATAGATAACTTTACCCTCACCCGGGGTATCCACAAACAACCGGTCTCCATGCCGTAACTCCTTGAGAAAGTGGAAGTGCGTATCCCTGTGACCGGCTATGAGGCTTGCTCCAGGATTACCTGGCCTGGCTGTCCGCATGGCCCAACCCGGCCCGAATGCCAACGTCCGACCGCTGACACCCGCCAGGATATAGCGTTTCACACCCAGTCTGGGCACCTCCAGGTGAGCTACCGGCCAGGTATCGGCCCATGGCCAGGGAGGAATACTATCGTCATGAGAGTCCGTCACATCCCAAGCCGCCGCTATCAGTCCCTCCGCAAACCAGGCCTTCGCCTCGATCCAAATCCCTTCGCCGAGAAAAATAGTGGCGGCCAAGAAAACAGCTTGCGACAACCGGGGCAGTGTCAGCATGTCGTTGTTCAGGACCTTCATTCAAACAGTGCGGTAGCTGGCCGCCGTATGGTTTTGCGTCGTCCAAGCACGATCCAGAACAGCAACAGCAGACTTCCAACAGATATCAATAGCGGAGCTGCCGAAGCGGTTTGTGGCAAGCTTCCGAAGACTGATTCCGCATGCCAACCGGCAGGAAGATTGACCGGCATCATCCCTCCCTCCAAACCTTCGCCATGGGGCCGAGCCACCGGTTTTTCCACCGCCACAAGACTTGTATAGGGGGAGACGATCTGATGTTTCAACGCCAAGTCGACCACACTCTGTCGCTTGGAATCCGCTGCCAATTCATCGTCCGGCGAGGCCAGCAGGCTTGCTATTCGCCGTCTGGCCCAAAGGGCATGGACACCGGTCGCCCGCCCGTTAGACTGAACCTTGACACTCCGTTTCCAGATCTCACTGCCTCTTCTGCCTTCAAGGGCTAAACTGCCGTCAAGCCGTTTCCCTTTAAGAGATATCATCAATGGCTCACTCAGGTAGAGGTCGGGGAGTCGTTGCGGTTCTACATCGATTTTGCCCGGACCCTGCCATGTAAGACGGATATGACTCATGGCAGGATTCTCGAGTTTCTCCAACAGGCCCTGCATCCGATTTGCCACTTCACTCAAATCACCGATATAGGTAAAACTGCCGCGCCCATATTGTGCGGCACGCTGCATGAAGAGCGTATTCGGCGCTGATCCGATACCGACTGTAAAGAGACGGCTCGCAGCCAACCGTTGACGAATCAGGTCGAACAGCGCCTGTTCATTGCCGACACTACCATCGGTGAGAAATACTATCTGGCGCAGCCGGGTCCCCTCGCTTTTGATTTTCAGGGCCTTCTCAAGTGCCTGAAACATTTCCGTGCCACCCTCTGCCTGCATAGAGTCGATGAAGCGAAATGCCTGATTTTGATTGGCTCTGTTGGCAGGTTGTGGTGTGGAATACAGCATCCGACTGTGATTATTGAAACCGATCAGGTTGAAACGGTCTGTTGGTTTCAAACGTGCAATCGAGAGCCTCAGAGCGGCTTTCGCCTGATCCATCGATGAACCATGCATCGAACCAGAATGATCGACCACGAAGATTACATCCCGATTCAATTCCAAATCGTAGTGTTCCGGGGCGGGAGGCAGAATCATCAGCAGCGCATACTCCTCATCCTGCCAGCGATCGCCGAACAGCACGCTCCTCGGCACGGAACCCGGCTGTGGTTGCCAGCTCAAAAGAAAATCCCTGTCTGCGGGCACCTCCCCATCGGCCAGCCGCAGATGGACCACACCCTCTCCATCCACCCTCTCCTGTACCGGATGGTAGTGGCTGGTAACGGCCTTCAGCGGCAGGCCAGCATCGAGCCTCACCTGCAGCGAGACCGGATTGATCAACCCATCACGGGGATCCTTGACCGGAGGGGTGATCTGGCTCGCATCCTCGACTTGATCGGTGTCCAGTGCCCATCCTGTTTGGATGGGATCCGATGTGGTATTTATGAATAGTGGCTTCCCGGGTATATATCGTGGCGCAATCACCAACGGCAGGCGAAGTTCAAAACGACCCTCCGTAAAGCGGGCCTGTTGTTGAAATTCGATCACGACCCGGATCTTCTCACCGGGAGCTATGTTGCTCAGGGAAACTGAAAAGATGTTGGCTCGCTGTTGCTTCATGAGACTGGCTCGTTGACCGTTATCGCGAGCCTTCTGATAGATCCGTTGAGCTTCTACTTTCTCTTCGATCCGCCCCTCGATAACCCGTTCACCGATCTGCATCCGCAGCCGTTCGACAGCCGATGTTTCGGCTAGGGGAAACTGGTAGACACCCTCCATCCAGAATTGGCTAGGATTCATAAAGTGGTGCTCAACACGTATCCTGGCCAGCATCCCGGCGATATCGATCTGAACATCGCTCTTCAACAGAGGAGCCTGCTGCAACAGTTGGCCATCCAGTGATTTCAGCTGCAGCTCCGCTGCTGGCTGATAAAGATCATCCGCCTCAGCGTTACCCCAACCAAACACCAGCAAAATCAATAATATGCTACCGGACAGACCAGTTAAGACCGCTGCCAGCAGGGTCAGCATCAGATCACGAATAAAGAGCCTGTAGTTGAAGGAGACGACCCTCCCTTGCCGCGCAGGGATGTCAGTAGCGCTTTTTTGCAGCACACCGCACCTCCCCTTTGATCTGCGCTTGACGTGACGGCATTACCGACCCGATACGCACCCAGCGGAAACTGTTACCCGTGAGTTTCTCTGGAGAGCTGTAGCAAAACTCCTCACTCAGGGGCTGCCTGTAGAACTTCATGACTCTTCACCCTTGATCAAGGAAAGCTGGACCATTCTGTCGTAAGCCAGCCCCTCAAGATCCTGTATGGGATAGCGTGCTTTCGCCTTGCCGATATAGTGGATGTCCATCCGATCTTCCGCTAATCCCGAAGCCATCAACAGATTGGCTACCGCATCAGCCCGCCGCTTGCTGAGGGTCTTGTTATAATCGTCGCTCCCCCTCGCATCTGCACCTGCCCGAATCTGCAGTTTCAACTCAGGAAATGCATGTAACATGACAACCAGGGCCTTGAGTTGGTCACTGATCCCTGCTTCTATCTCGGCGCTGTCACTACGAAATCCAAGACAAAAGGTGTAACCCTGCTGCACTGCCTCCACCCTGGCATAATCCGAGGCCCGCTGTCTTTGGTAAAGCGCCTGGTGCTTCAGAGCGGCAAGTTGTTCTCTCTGCTGCATAACCTGGACTGCCGACAGTTCGGCATCCATGACATCAACCTGCTCTTTATGCGCTTCCAATTCACCGACCATCGCACCACCGGTCATACCCAAAACGACGCCAGGGGGCCCTCCGAGGAGAGCGCCAACCACTGCCCCGACCATGGACCCGGTAAATACATTTTTTTCCACCCTTTGGTCCCGCTCTTGCGCAACCAGCGGGGCCTGAAAAAAGACACAGGAAATTGCCAATACCAGTAAAGTTTTCTGCATTTGTTTAAACCTCATAATGTTGGTCCAGCGTGCCATCCATGGCGTAATCATCCACTCCTGTGCTGCGCCGGTCTGTACTATTACCGACATCAATTTCAGTTCAGTCAGATGGCATAATGCTCACCAAAATAGGGCAGGATAAGCGCAGAAAGTGGCGACAATCTGTCAACCTGAGGGTAGTATTGCAATTAGTGGTTGGAATTTACTTAATGGATAGCAGTGTTTTGAGCTAAAGTTACTATTTATGGATGCCGCCAAGCTGTAGGTAAACGCAAGGAATCTCCCGTAATCAAGAATGAAAACTGCCAGCTTCGCATTTTTTCTCGGATTGATGTTATGTTTCAGCGAAACGGCACACTCAGTCGACCCCGTCATTAATCTTGATGTCACTCAAGAGACACTTTCCCGCCATACCTTGCGCTCCATTTTCAGCATGCGCAAAACCCAGTGGCCGGACGGGAAACCTATTCATGTCTTCGTGATGGGTGATAAGAGTCATCTGCATAAGCGTTTCACCAAACAACTGCTTGGGCTGTTCCCACATCAGTTGCGCCGTGCCTGGAACAGACAGATCTACTCAGGTATGGGACAAGCACCGATCAAGGTGGAATCCGAGCAGGAGATGCGGATAAAAGTAGCAAATACTCCCGGGGCAATTGGCTATCTATCTGAAGGATATACTAATGAGCATGTACGGACGATCAGAATCGAAAAGTAGCCGGACTGTTTGCCTGTTCGCACTGCTCTGTATGCTTGGCCGGGGGGTACCGGCCGCTGAAACTGAAGCTTTCGATGGTATCTTTCAAGTCCATGGCTTTCTAACCCAAGCCTATGTCAAAACTACGGAAAATCGTTTTTTCGGCGACAGTGAAAAGGGCAGTTTCGATTTTCGTGAATTGGGTATTAACGCATCCTATCGTTTATCGCCACAGATAATGTTAGCCGCACAGATGCTCTCCCGGACTGCCGGTGAAATGTATGATGGCTCTCTCGACTTGGATTATGCGCATTTCGATTACACCATCCATACCAATGAAGACGACCGCATCGGCTTTATACTCGGTCGCAGTAAAAACACTTTCGGATTCTATAACGATACACGTGATGTGGCAGCAACCCGTCCAGGTATATTTATGCCCCAGGCCATATATTGGGACCGGGTACGTAACATGGTACTTTCCAGTGACGGTGGACAATTCTACGGCGAAACTCAGTCAGGGAATCACCTTTTCGAGCTGAGACTGATCGGCGGTGAAACACCCATCGATGAAAATGTCGAAAAATCCTATCTCAGCCCGAACCTGGACCCTAAAATGGATAATGATGGCATTACGCTGGGAGGAAGATTGCTTTACGAGTGGGATGGAGGGCGCTTCAGACTGGCTTTCAGCAGCGCCTCATTGACTCTGGATGCCAAGACGAACCTGTTCCCACCCGGAGAGATAAAGATCGATTATCGCGTATTATCTGCACAATATAATACCGGACCTTGGAGTCTGACCATGGAGTACATGGAAGAACCGATAGATTATAAGGGTTTTAACGGGCTGCTGGACATCGCTGATACAACCGTGGATGGCTATTATTTTCAAGGCAATTATCGTCTTGGCGCAGATTGGGAGCTATTTGCCCGCTACGAGGAGAGCCACTACAACAAACACGATACAGAGGGAAAGAACAGCAGCGCCTTGCTTGGCCCTCCAGATCATACCTTTTTCAGTGAATTATGGACACTGGGAATACTTTGGGAACCTATCGAACAGCTGATGCTACGTGCAGAATTCAGTCAGATCGAGGGCACCATTTTTCTTTCCAACCTGGAAAACAGTATACTCGGCACCACTGAACAGGATTGGAATCTTTTTTCCCTGCTTGTCTCATACAGTTTCTGAGTAGTCACTATGGAGTCAGTCAAAAACAAGCCTGAACACGATCACGCCACCGCCCAATCCGGTATAGGCTTATTCCTCAGTCTAAAATGGAAAGTGGTACTACTGTTCAGCCTGGTTTTGTTTATCATCAATGCCGGCTTGGCTGGCATGGGGTATCTACAGCAACGTAAGTTATTCGACACCTACCAAGCACAGATACTCGACCAGCATCACAGGCAGGTCAAGTCACTACTGGAATCGAGCTTCTACAGACTGGAACAGATAGCCCTGATGATTCCAGCGTTGTCCGAAGCCGTGACAACCTCTAAAAAAATAGCCTTAACGGAAAAATTGGAAAGGTTTTTTCAACATAGCGAGACGACACTGGAAATTGACTGGGGGCTTGAAGAGGCAGCCTATTACAGCAGCGACAACAAACTGCGATTCAACTGGCAGACAGGCACGCTTGATGACTCTTTTTTAGAACTGGTTAAATCAGTCAATAGCCTTGAAATACCATTCAACACGCTTCATTGCGATATCCGTTGCAGCCAATATGTCGCCGTACCTTTGTTGGATAGGGGCAAGCATGCGGGTGTATTGCTGGTAGGACAATCACTTGCCGACGTGATTATCGAATTCAACGAGCTTGCGAAGGCTGACGTCGCCATCGTAAGCCGTCCCAAACAAGATGAAAAGCTAAAAGGTAGAAATCGTTACCTGGCAGGATGGCAGCGTTACATCACTGCTTCAAGCAATTTAGACCGTTTGATACCGCTTTTACAGTCGACAGCTGACACAATCGAATTGAAAAGGCTGTTACAAAACAGATACACGACTATTTTGGATGGAGAGCATTATGCTTTAAGCCTGATTCCGGTAAGTAGCGATATATCCGCATTCTCTGCGGATTTTATAATAGCAAGCAATATATCCCCGGTTGTCAAGCAAATCCAGCAGGCAACTGCACAGTCTGTGATTATTGGCATTATTGGCTTCTCTGTTTCTGAACTGCTGTTAGCTCTTTTTCTTTGGCAACCCATGAAGCGACTGTTAATGATTTCCAACAGCCTGCCTCTGCTGGCCAAGAATGCATTTCGTGAAGTAAGAAACAAACTCTCAGTCAAGCATCTGGATAGATATCGGGACGAAATTGATATTGCCAGTGAGTCAGCCATTCAATTGACATACACCCTGGAGCGACTTCATAACGAGATCAAAACCAATACCGACAACCTGATAAAACGCGGCGAAGAATTGGCGGTTGAGCGTGACTTTCTCAACACCATCATGAACAGTGCTCAGGCAATCATCCTTACACAGAACTGCAATGGCGCCATACTCACCATCAATACCGAAGGCGGAGACTTCATCGGCATCAGAAATTATGAGCGCGGCACTCGCCATTTCTGTGACCTTTTTATGAATGTAGAGGACATTAAAGAGATGAAACATGTCATGCTACGACTGCGTGACGGCATGATCAGCTCATATCAGCACGATGCTGGCTCCCTCTCCGCAGACGGACGAAACAGAACCATCTCCTGGGTTCACTCTCCATTGGCGGGTATTAATGACGCTAATGAACCAGTCATACTCTCAGTGGGACTCGACATTACCGACCGAGAGGTTGCCGAACAGCGTCTTGCCTGGATGGCCAACCACGACCCGTTGACCGAACTCTACAATCGACGCAATTTCCAGGTCGAATTCGATAAAATATTAACCCTTGCTGAACGCTATCATCATAATACGTCATTGCTCTTTTTCGATCTTGATCAGTTTAAATACATCAATGATACGAGTGGTCATCAAGCCGGTGACGCTCTGTTGCAGATCGTTGCCAAAAAGCTGCGAGAAATCACCCGCAGTACTGAACTGCTCGCTCGCTTGGGTGGGGATGAATTTGCCATAGTAATACCTGAAACCGGCACACCCGGCGCAATACAATTCGCTGACAAATTGTTAGCTGAACTCAAGCAGATAACGATCCCGCTGAAAGGCCATAGTCATCGTATATCAGCAAGCATCGGCATTGTCACCTATCCGGAACATGGCAGCAATTCAGAACAGTTATTGTCGAATGCCGACCTTGCCATGTATCAAGCAAAGGAATCCGGTAGAGATCAGTGGCATATCTTCTCCAGCCAAGACCACGCCCATGAGGAGATGAAGGCACGCGTTACCTGGAAAGATAAGATTGAGCAAGCCTTGGCGAAAGACAACTTCGTTCTATTTTTTCAGCCCATCATGGAGATAGCCAATGGCGCCATCTCTCATTATGAAGTGCTGATCAGGATGATCGAGAGTGATGGCTCACTTGCACTACCAGGTGAATTTATCCCAGTTGCTGAACGGACAGGACTGATACACCAGATCAACCATTACGTTTTACGCACATCGATTCAACGGCTATCCAGCTTGAACGAGGAAAATCATGACATCACTCTATCGATCAATCTTTCGGGGCGTGTTATCGATGATCCGGAACTGCTCACACAACTGACACATCTTCTTAACTCAAGCAACATCAATCCTGAGCGACTGGTATTCGAGCTGACAGAGACCGCTGCCCTCGCTGATGTCAACGCAGCGATCGATCTTATGAGCGAACTTCAGGCGCTTGGTTGCCGCTTTGCCCTTGATGACTTTGGCGTCGGATTCTCATCATTCTACTATCTTAGAGAACTACCGTTGGATATAGTCAAGATCGACGGATCATTCATAAAAAATCTAACTACAAGCACCAAAGATCAGGTTTTCGTCAAGGCCTTGACCGAAATGGCGACTGCACTAGGTAAAGATACTGTCGCCGAATTCGTGGAGGATCAGGCAACACTCAAGCTATTGACGGAACTTGGTGTCGCCTATGCCCAAGGATACCACATCGGCAGGCCATCCCCGGAAATTCCTGTCACTACCGCACTGACCTCATCTATTTCTCTGTGACCCAATTCGTTTGGCTCTGCTGATTCCTGTATGCTTTAGATGAATCGGTTATGGCATCGAGAATGTTTTTTTACCTTGAGTGTTTCACCCATTCCCATAAAATATCCATAATCCCCATATCAGAAAACTGAGCACATAGGACGATTGATCAACGTGGTTAGAAAGCAGATAGCCATTATCGAAGATGAACTGGTTATTAGGGAAAACTATATCGAATACCTAAACCGGCAGGGTTATTCGGCAACTGGTTATGCCACACGTCAGGAGGCGCTGACAGCGTTCAACAAACGCTTGCCGGATCTGGTCATCCTCGATATCGGACTGGAGGATGACATTGATGGCGGTTTCGAGCTATGCCGCGAGCTACGCAATCGATCAAACACCCTGCCAATCATCTTTTTGACTGCACGGGACAGCGATTTCGACAGTGTTTCGGGGTTCAGGCTCGGCGCCGACGACTACCTCACTAAAGAGATCAGTCTTCCCCACCTGATTGCGAGGATAGGCGCACTGTTCCGACGTATCGATGCAATGCAACAGGAAGAGCCCTGTGAATCTCAGCTGATTCGGGGCGACCTGCGACTTGACCGTGACCGGCTCACAGCTGACTGGAAGCAGAACCCGGTCAATCTCACGGTCACCGAATTCTGGATGCTGCATTCCCTTGTCCGTCATCCCGGCCATGTTCGAAGCCGTGATCAATTGATGGAGGAGGCGCACATCTATGTGGATAGTGCCAGTATCACTACCCATATCAAGCGTATTCGGCGAAAATTCCAGCTGATAGACAATGATTTCAACCATATAGAATCGGTCTATGGCGCAGGCTACCGCTGGATTCAATAACGCCTTCACCGAACCGGCACCGATATCGATCTATCGAACGCGACGAGATAAAGTTATCGTATCATCGTGACACCCGTATAGTATTCAGATGCCTCAAAAGATGAATCTGCATTTCACCCAAACACTGCGGTTCAAACTCCTGCTAGCATCATTCAGTCTGATACTGATTCCATGGGCCGGCTATCACTACCTGTCCGAAATGGAGGCTTCGCTCCGCCAGGCACAAGAGGCCTTACTACTCAACAGAGCTGAGATTGTGGCCAATATGCTTGCAACAAACAGCAACAACTGGCTGGTTGACACGACCTCAGATCATGTAATGCGCAATACACCCCTCTATGTTCATCCACTCGCCAACGCCCCGGACCTTGATGGTTATGATGAGGAATGGCTTAGCCTGAAGTCTCAATCACGCCAGTTCAGGGCCAGTGCGACAACCCCCGATGCAGTCAGTCTTGAGTGGCTTGCGGGGTTTCACGGTGAATATATTTACCTAATGATCGAGATCCGCGATCAAACCCTGATCTATCCTCGGTCGGAGCGGATACTGAGTGACGGCGATCACCTGATACTTGCGCTCCCGGGTCCATCAGGAAAGAGCAGAAAATATCGCCTTGGCACTCCCGCTCCAGGATGGGTCAATGTGGTTGAGTACGAAAGCAACCGCCAACAGACTGCCATTCGGGGCGAGTGGCAGGAAACTGCCCATGGATACCGGGTGGAACTACAGATACCCCGTTCACTGACTGACGGACATCTCTCACTGGCGGCAGTGGATATCGATATGCCACAGGCAAAACCTGTTGGAATTGCCTCTACATCAGGTTGGAACAGCAACCAAAACCTATCCCGTCTTGTTATGCCTACCATTCAGGTAGACAGGCTTCTATATGGTCTTGAAGGGAACAATCACCGTTACACGATTCTTAACAGGCAACGCCAGGTTATAGGACGGCATGGATCGATCCAACGCTTTGCCAAAGCGAACCACACCCTGTTAAGCCGCCTGGTATCGCTACTCTCACCCTCGGCGGAGGAGACAGGGTTAGATGCCAGGGAGGGTATGGGAAAACTGGACGGCCCGGAGATTCGTCAATCACTCTCGGGTGAAGGGGCGATCTATCGATATAACATCATCGGCTCGAAGACAATGATCCTCTCCGCTGCGCAACCGATTGTGATTAATCAAAATACTGTCGGTGCAGTGGTCGTTGAACAGAGCACGCAAATGATACTGCTGTTACAACAGAGCGCACTCGAGCGACTACTCCTCATAAGCCTGATACTGTTCATTATCACAGGAGGAACACTGCTCTTATTCGCCTCCTCCCTGACTCGCCGTATCACCCAACTCAGCCATAAATACAACCGAGCTGTCAGCCCGGATGGCAGAATCATCGATGAGGTCCAATCGAGTAGAGACAAGGATGAACTGGGCGAGCTGGACCGGAGTTTCAGCGCAGTACTGAAGCGTTCTGTTGCATATACAGGCTATCTCGAGTCTATGGCGTCGAGACTCAGCCATGAATTCCGCACTCCATTGGCGATAGTTCAGAGCTCATTGGAGAACATCCTGGAGGATAGCGATGCCATCCGGAAATCGCCCTATATCGAAAGAGCGCTTGATGGCACACGAAGGCTCAATTTAATACTAACGCGCATACGCGAGGCGACTCGACTGGAACAATCACTGCAGAGCAGTGAAAAAGAGAGGGTCGATATCACAGCATTTTTTAAATCCCTGTGTGACGGATACGCCATTACCTACCCGCCTATTGATTTTGAGTGTTGTGTGCCAGCCAATCCCATTTGGCTACATATATCGCCAGACCTGATCAGTCAGGCGATGGATAAACTGATCAGCAATGCTATCGATTTCCACCAACCTAACAGCCCCATTCAGATCATGCTGGATGATGAAAACAGCAAAGCGCTCCACATTAAAATTAAGAATCTTGGTCCACAGATACCCGAAAGCGATGTACCTAAGCTATTCCACAGTTTGGAATCGAGAAGAGAAGTCAACGACAACCAGATTCATCTCGGCATAGGGCTTTATATAGTGCGCTTGATAGCCGAGTTCCATCAAGGAGACGCATGGATGAACAACGAAACTGACGGTGTCTGTTTTGCAATCACCCTTCCGTATACAAGTTATTGATCAGATGTCGAAATTACTGTGAATTCTGGTATGTTTACTATTACGTCATACCCTATTGGAAGCAACGGGAGTAGATATTGTGAATATTCAACTGATCACAGATTTTTTTATGTGGTGCACAATTATCAATGGCGGTCTGCTGATTCTGTGGACACTGTTTATTCTGTTTGCGCCAGAATTGGTATACAAAACGCAGAGTCGTTGGATTGCAATCTCTAGATCGAATTTTGATACCCTGATCTATCTCTTCCTGGGTATTTTTAAGCTCTTCTTTATATTCTTTAACCTGATTCCGTTTCTTGCATTGCTGATTATCGGTTGATTTTAGCAGTCGAGCGCAGTGAATCAGAGATATGGGGTTTACCAGATACGCCGCGAGAAACGGCTGAGTTCATTCAGCCTGCCGCCGCTATGCCGAGGTGTTTTTCCAGAAAATCGGTGAATGTGCCTGCTGCCATCGGTCGACCGAAGTAGTAGCCCTGGGCATAGTCACAGCCACTCTTATGCAAAAAGCGCCATTGTGCCTTCGTCTCCACGCCTTCCGCCACCACCTTGAGGCCAAGATGATGAGCCATGGCAATGATGGCCTCACAGAGTGCTGCGTCTTCCGGATCACTGGTTACATCGCGCACAAACGATCGATCGATCTTGATCTTGTCCACGGGGAAACGCTTCAGATAACTGAGTGAAGAGTAACCTGTACCAAAATCGTCAATGGAGATGCCGATGCCCTCTTCACGCAACTGACCCAGCTGACTGCCCGGTTTTCGGTCTTCATCAAGAAAAACGCTTTCGGTAATCTCCAGAAAGAGTCGTGATGATAGCTGTGGTTGATCTTTCAGCAGGGCACGCATCTTGCCGAGAAAACCCTCCATCCGGAATTGTACTGTAGATACGTTGACAGACAGCAGCCGCATCTTAAGGCCCGCCTTGTCCCATTGCGCCAGATCAGCTGCTGCCTGCTGCAACACCCAATCGCCAATAGGCACGATCAAGCCACTCTCTTCCGCCACTGGAATGAATTCATCCGGATTCATCCGACCCAGATCGGGCGACTCCCACCGAATCAATGCTTCAGCGCCTACCATATAACTGTCAGCGATGTCGATAATAGGTTGATAGTGGAGTTGAAACTCTCCTCTCCGCAGGGCATTACGCAGTGCGGCTACCAGTGAGACACGCCCTTCCGCCTCCTTATTCATCTCCCAAGTGAAAAAACGGTAGGTATTGCGTCCCTCCGCTTTTGCCTGGTACATCGCAGTGTCGGCATTCTGCAACAACATCCCGGAGCTGCTGCCGTCTTGCGGATACAGCGTAATACCTACACTGGCAGTGACATGGGTCTCATTACCTACCAGATCGAACGGCCGTGATAGCTCAGTCAGAATGGAAGCCGCTACTCGAGTGGCGGATCTGCCCTCATCAAGACCGGGTAAGATGACTGTAAACTCGTCGCCACCCAGCCGGGAGACCGTATCCATCTCCCTGACACACAATCGCAGTCGTCGTGCCGCCTCCTGCAACAACTGATCGCCGGTGGCGTGGCCAAGGGTGTCATTGACGTCCTTGAAATGATCGAGATCGATAAACAGCAGCGCAAGGGAGGTCTGCTGCCGCTGGGCATAAGCCAAGGCATGATCCAGTCTATCCAGGAAGAGATTCCGATTTGAGAGACCGGTGAGTGAATCGAAGTTTGCCTGTTGCCAGATCTGATCCTCATAATCCTTGCGTTCATGCAGCCGCTGATGGCTGCGCCTGCCATAAAACCAGATGGCGCCTACGCCTGCCAGCCAGATCAGTCCCAGACCCGCTTTGATCTCCAGCTTCTGTCCATCAGCCGAGGAGAAGTAGTGTTTCATCGGGACGGATATGCCCACGCCACCCCTGACCTCTCCTACCTGGTACCCCTGGTGACCGTGACACTTGAGGCAACCCTCCTTTGTCACCATGGGACGGATCAGACGCAGGTAGGGTTCACCGTTGATATCGGTGAGTTCGAACTGTTCCTTCTCGCCTCTCTCGAATGATTTCAGGGCCGCCCTCTCCCATTCGTCCGGCGCATTATCCGGGTTGAGAGGCATGAGACTGGTAATTCTCCCTTTTACACCGTAAAGATCGGCATATTCACCCATCATCTGACGCAGCATGTAGGCAGGATTCATCAAGGTCAGTTGTCGACCGGAGGGGGTCACCAGATCACGCTCCGGGATGTGGCTCAGGTGGGGGCTGGGTTGCGTTCGCTCAGTTACCGGTACATATACCCCACCATGAGCCGTCGCCCAGACACGAAAGGCCTGGTCCTTGTTGAAGTTGTCGATCGCCTCCTGCCGAGCCAACTCCAACATCTCGGCATCCTCATTGCTCAACGACCATAGAAGCAGCAACAGTACCAGCAGGGTCCAGCCGAAAAAGGCCGACCATAACTGAACCCTTAACCTGGCTTCATCGCTTTGGACGAGAGGAATCGATTGAATCACTGGACTTCCTAATCCATCATGGGTCATTTCGAAAAAATTAGATATGAATAAACACTGACTTTATCGGCAGATGTTAAATATAACTTAAGATGAAGCATCCATTTCCAACCACTGCAGCATGCTCTTTGCACAACAGCGGTGTTTACCAATTCATGGACATTCTGCGGTAGACCGACCTCACGCCATATAAGCAAAGAAGTGGTAGTTGTCGGATTATTTTACATTCTAAAAACCTACAGCTTTCATCAACTATTCTAAACCTTTGATAATAGATTATTACTGATAAATGGCATATTTATTGTATGAATTAAATGATTTATCTTTCATGAAACTCTAAATGCGATTGAACGCAACAGACTCAAGTCTGGACACATATTAAGGAGCGGTTCTGATGCAACTCAAATGGATTGCCATAGCACTTCTTGGATCACTTTCAGCGCAAACTCAGGCAACACTGATCTTCGACGACAGCAATACCCACCAAATCAACAGCGCGATCTTCGAAGACGTGCGTTTGGAAAACGGCTCCGATCTTCACATCATCCAAGGCGGCTCCATTCTTACGACAGCCGGCCAGCCCGCAATCATCAGCAGCATCGGGGCCGCATCGACCATCACGTTATCCGGAAATGCCACTGTCATAGGCGGTGTCAACTATCAGCTATGGGGCAGTGAGGAGGACACTGTCATAGCCAATGACGATGCACGGATTGTCGGACAAGGTGAAAAGGCGGGCGGATACGGTCGAGGGGCTGTATCAGGTTCAAGGCAAGTAGAGGTATACGGCAACGCCCGACTCATCGGCTCTGACAACGATTCGAACGGCGGTCATGCGGTAGACAACACATCCTCAGGCGCACAACTCGCTTCTGTAAACGGCGGTGAGATCATCGGCGGAGATGGCGGACAAACTGGCGGGAATGGGATTGACGGCTGGATAGAGACCATCGGTTTGGATATGTCTGGCGGGACTATCCGGGGAGGTGACGGCGGCAATCGGGGAGGTCACGGAATCGCTACCTTCGGCACGATCTCCGGCACCATTTCCGGTGGCACAATCAGGGGAGGAGATGGCGCCACGGGCGGGAATGCCATCAATTCGCAGGATGGAACAAACCTGGTTATCTCAGGCGGCCGGTTTCAGGGTGGTGACGGGGGCATCTATGGCGGAGATGCAATAAACAGCTCTGGCTATCATAGTTCAACGATTTCAGGTGGGTACTTTGATGCCGGGGCCGGCCTTCTAGATGATGGCTGGTTATTACATCTCACAGGCATGGGTCATTGGGGAATAACCGGCGGCCTCTTTGGTTATAACAACATCGGCAACGGATTAGGTATTTTCAATAACGCCAGCGTTGACATACATGGCTGGGATCTTGAACTGACCGACAACCTGCTGACCGGTTTCCTCTTGGATGGCAGCTGGATTGAGACGCCCGTGTCTCTGGCATACAACGAATATGCACCGTCAGGTATGCTGAATCTCATAAACCACCAGAATATCAGAGTCCCGGAACCCGGAAGCCTTATCCTGTTGGCGATCGGATTAGCCGGAATATGGATTCGAAGCAAGGCTTTCAGGCATACCGCCTCTTAGCCAACCGATAGAGAGCGTAAAAAGTTCTGTCTGCTATTTCGACAGCTACGATAAGGGCTAAAAATAGCCGCGCGGTAAAGCCGATCGGGCGCACTCTGACCATGATGGTGAATATGACGATCGACACACGTCCAAAGTCATCGGGTTAGGGCCTGTAAACAGGCCCCGGTAAGTAGAACTTTCTATGTGATCCACAAGAAATCGAGCAGGGTCGGCACCAATCCAATCAGTCACGCTCTTCTATCCAAGCTGCCTGTATCGCCTCCAGAATCTTTTCTCCTGAATGGTGGGGATCGTCATCGAAGTCGTCCAGGGCAACCACCCAATCACGCAAATCGACAAAGTTCAGGTAGCGTGGGTCAATATCAGGGTGCTTCTCGTCCAGTTCTATGGCAATATTCAGACTATCGGTCCACTTCAAACCCATCACTCTCTCCTATACATAATCCGAACAGTCCACCCGGTCGTCGGCAAATCAAACTGCCCCGTTGTCTTTTCAATTATAACGCCGTCAAAGTGATTAGGCGTAAAATGTTACCGACATTTGCTGCACGCGCATCCGAATGAATTATCCGGGTTAATGATTCTCTGCGACCATATTGATGGTGTATTTGGGTATCTCTATCACCAGGTCTTCGTCTCCGACCACCGCCTGACAACTGAGACGCGATTCCGGCTCAAGCCCCCACGCCTTATCGAGCATATCTTCCTCAGTCTCTTCCGCCTCGCAAAGGGAGTCGAAGCCTTCGCGAATGATGACATGGCAAGTGGTGCAGGCACAGGATTTCTCACAGGCATGCTCGATCTCTATACCGTTCTGCAGGGCAGCGTCACAAATCGTGGTGCCGGGTTCCGCATCGATAACCATGCCTTCAGGGCAGATCTCTTCATGGGGTAAAAAAATAATACGCGTCATACTCCCACCTATTCGAATTCATCGACCTTGTGCCCTGACATGGCCTGCTGAATACTCTGATTCATCCGTCGTTCAACATAGAATCCACAGGTGCTTTCGAGTTGCCCGATGGCCTCTTTAATCACCTTTTGGTCATCGGCTCGGGCAACCGATTTCAATGCCCCGAGAGCTTGTTCCACCTGCTGGCGTTCATCAGAATCGAGTAAACGGTCGCCATCCTCGGCCAAAGCCGCCTCCAGCGCCTCTATCACCCTATCCGCTTCCACCTGCTGTTCGCGTAGGCTGCGCAGTCGTTTATCCTCGCCGGCATGTTCAATGGAGTCACGCAACATGGACTCGATCTCGTTGTCCGTCAATCCGTATGAAGGCTTGACCTCGATGCTGGCCTGTACTCCGCTACTCTGCTCCACTGCGCTGACATTCAACAGGCCGTCCGCATCGACGGCAAAGGTCACACGAATGCGTGCGGCGCCAGCCACCATCGGCGGTATACCGCGCAGTTCAAAGCGCGCCAGCGAGCGACAATCGGTCACCAACTCCCGCTCCCCCTGCAGAACATGGATCGCCATTGCAGTCTGGCCATCTTTAAAGGTGGTGAACTCCTGTGCCCTCGCCACCGGTATGGTGGTATTGCGGCTGATCAACTTTTCGCTCAAACCACCCATGGTTTCAATACCGAGTGAGAGTGGAATGACATCCAACAGCAACATATCACTATCCGGCTTGTTGCCGGCGAGAATATCGGCTTGAATCGCGGCACCAACGGCTACCACACGATCAGGATCGATCTCCACCAGGGGATGTGTAGCGAAAAGCTCACCCACCCTTTCGCGCACCCTGGGCACTCGAGTCGATCCACCGACCATGACCACCTCTTGTACCTCATCCGCGCTGATCCCGGCATCCCGCATCGCCCTACGGCAGGCAACCAGGGTCTTTTTGACCAACGGATCGATCAGTTCATTGAACTTCGACCTCTCAAGCTTTCCCTGCCACTTGTCACCTCCATCCAGCTCAACACACACGAGTGTCTCATCGGCATCAGAGAGCGCCTCCTTGGCAACGCAACCTGCCAGCATGAGGCGCTTCATCTGGGCATGATCGGCATCATGCCCAATGCCGGCCTGCCGCATGATCCACTCAGCCACCGCACGGTCGAAATCATCGCCGCCAAGAGCCGAATCCCCTCCGGTGGCCATGACTTCGAAGACACCCTTATTGAGTCTCAGGATCGAGATATCAAAGGTACCGCCTCCCAGATCATAGATGGCATGAACACCCTCCGCGCCTTTGTCCAGACCATAGGCTACGGCAGCTGCTGTCGGCTCGTTCAGCAGGCGCAATACATGCATTCCCGCCAGTTTTGCGGCATCTTTCGTGGCTTGCCGCTGAGCTTCATCGAAGTAGGCCGGTACAGTGATCACAACACCGCCCAATTCACCACCCAGCGTCGCCTCAGCCCGTTTTGCCAGCACCTTGAGTATTTCTGCCGAGACCTCCACAGGGCTGACCTCCCCCGCCACCGTCTCGATACGCGGCACACTGGTGTGCGCCTGGACGAAACGATAGGGAAGCCGGCTTCCCAGGGTCTTGATATCATCAATCCCGCGTCCGATCAGCCGCTTGGCCGATGATATCGTATTCAATGGGTCATCGGTCTCGGTCTGTTTCGCTTCATGGCCTACCAGCACTGAGCCCTGTTGATATCTCACCACTGACGGCAACAGATGACGTCCCTCCTCGTCGGGGAGTGTGTCGGCATTGCCGCTGCGTACAGTCGCCACTAGGGAATTGGTGGTACCCAGGTCGATACCCGCAGCCAGGTGGTGCTGATGGGGTGCCTGTGCCTGGCCCGGTTCTGAAATCTGCAGCAGTGCCATCTATCTCTCTTCCATCAGACAAGTCAGTTCAACTCATCTTCCAAATCAGCTTCAACACTCTCTGCTTCGTTATGCAACTTCTGCAAAAAGCGCATTTTTCGTAAGATCTCGCGGGCGGCCTGCAATTGCTCTTCCGTCGGTGTTTCAAAATAGACAGCCAACTGCGCCACCAGACTGTTGATCTGTTTGTTGATCCGCCCACGCAGCTCCGTAATTGCCTGGTAAGGATCGGCTTGCCCATGGACCTCCTCCAGCTCTTCCCTCAACGCCATCTGCTGCATGAGAAAAGCCATATCCTGGGTTGATTCATTCAGGGCATCCATCTCGATACCGTGCAACAACAACAGATAACCGGCACGAGCAACAGGGTCTTTCAGTGTTTCGAATGCCTCGTTGATGAGTGCGGCACTCTGTACTGAAAGTCTCCGCTCCTGTTCGGGTGCATTGGCAAATCGGTCCGGATGGATCACCCTCTGTAACTCCCGATAGCGTTCGGAAAGAGAGTTGCCGTCAACGATATAGCTAATCGGCAAACCAAACAGATCAAAATAGTTTTTCGAAAAATCCAGCATATCGAAAAAAACGGCTGCCTTAAGGCAGCCGTTTCACACCCTTTATCAATTCGTTCTCAGACGTTAAAACTCTCGCCACATCCACACTCGCTTTTTGCGTTTGGATTATTGAATCTAAAGCCTTCATTGAGACCCTCGCGAGCATAGTCGACTTCGGTGCCGTCGAGGTAGACAAGGCTCTTGGGATCGATCACCACCTGCACACCCCGGTCTTCGAACACTTGGTCATCTTCCTGAAGCTCATCCACAAACTCCATCTCGTAGGCCATGCCTGAACAGCCTGAGGTACGCACGCTCAGTCGTATACCCAATCCTTTGCCACGATTGGCAAGAAAGGCCTGGACTCTATTGGCCGCCGCTTCGGTAATCGTAATGCCCATGTCTACTACTCTACCAGATCTCTATACCGTTTCACTTACTTTGTCTTTTTATCGGAAAAGTCTTTGATCGCCGCTTTTATGGCATCTTCCGCCAACACAGAACAATGCACCTTCACTGGCGGCAACGCCAACTCCTCCGCAATATCGGAATTCTTGATCTCCTGGGCCTGCTCCAGAGTTTTACCCTTGACCCATTCGGTCAGCAAGCTGCTGGAGGCGATCGCTGAGCCACATCCGTAGGTCTTGAATCGGGCATCCTCTATGACCCCTTCATCATTGACCTTTATCTGTAGCCGCATCACATCACCGCAGGCAGGTGCACCCACCATACCGGTTCCTACACTGGTGTCATCTTTATCAAAGCTACCTACGTTCCGTGGATTTTCGTAATGATCAAGAACCTTGTCACTGTATGCCATGATCTACAACCTCTGAATGACGTTGAGCGCGCATTAGTGCGCAGCCCATTGAATTGATTTCAGGTCGACACCGTCCTTGAACATCTCCCATAGGGGCGACAGTTCACGTAGTCGCTCCACTTCGGTTTGAATCTTGTCGATTGCGTAATCCACCTCTTCCACGCTGGAAAACCGGCCCAAGGTAAAGCGAATGGAACTGTGTGCCAACTCATCCTCTCGGCCCAGGGCCCGTAGGACATAACTCGGCTCCAGACTTGCCGAGGTACACGCCGAACCCGACGAAACCGCGAGATCCTTGAGCGCCATGATCAGAGACTCGCCCTCTACAAAGGCAAAACTGACATTCAGGTTACCGGCCAGCCGTTGCTCCTCATCGCCATTAAGATAGACCTCTTCCATATCGCTGATACCGGCCCAGAGTCGATTGCGCAGGCCCAATATCCGTTCGTTTTCAGTCGCCATCTCTTCGCCGGAGAGCCTTAACGCTTCACCCATGCCGACGATCTGGTGAGTCGCAAGGGTTCCTGAGCGCATGCCGCGTTCATGACCGCCGCCATGCATCTGGGCCTCCAGACGCACCCTCGGCTTACGCCTGACATAGAGTGCACCGATACCTTTCGGACCATAGATTTTATGTGCCGAGAATGACATCAGGTCCACCTTCAGTGCCTGCAGATCAATCGGTACCTTACCGGCACTCTGGGCGGCATCCACATGAAACAGAATCTTGCGGTCACGCGTCATCTCACCGATCGATTGAATGTCCTGTATCACACCGATCTCGTTGTTGGCGTGCATGATCGATACGAGAATCGTGTCATCACGCAAAGCAGCTTCAAGCTTGGCCAGGTCAATCAGACCATTGGGCTCAGGATCGAGATAGGTCACCTCGTAATCGTGACGTTCGAGCTGACGACAGGTATCCAGTACCGCCTTGTGTTCGGTTTTGCACGTGACGATATGGCGCCCCTTCTTGGCGTAAAAATCCGCCACACCCTTTATTGCCAGGTTATCTGATTCAGTCGCCCCCGAAGTCCAGACAATCTCCTTGGGATCGGCATTTACAAGATCCGCCACCTGACGCCGTGCTCTGGTAATAGCCTCGTCGGCAGTCCAGCCGAAGGCATGGGATCGGGAAGCGGCATTACCGAAATTGCCATCCGGGGTAAGATAGCTGCACATGATTTCCGCAACGCGGGGATCCACCGGCGTCGTGGCCGAGTAGTCCATGTAGATGGGTAACTTCATCTCAAACTCCGACATCGTTTGCCATCAGGCGCCAGCCATGCCACCTGAACCATCCACTAATGAGACATCCAGCCCCGCTTGTTCCTTATCGGGGTGATCCTGACGGTCTGCCACTTCGCGCACAGCCTGACGATCCATGAGATCCTGCAGACTGATTTTATTGAGATAACTGTAGATTTGATTACTCAGATCCGACCACAGATCATGCGTAAGGCAACGCTCATTGTTTTGACAATTGTGCGCACCGTTGCAGCGGGTAGTATCGATATTCTCATCCACCGCAGAGATTACCTCACCCACAAAAATCTCATCCGCGCCCCTGCCCAGGCTATATCCGCCGCCAGGACCGCGCACACTGGCAACCAACGACTTTTTGCGCAAACGAGAAAACAACTGCTCCAGATATGAGAGGGATATGCCTTGGCGCTGAGCGATGTCGGCAAGGGTTATGGGCCCCTCTCCGTAATGGAGGGATAGATCCAGCATGGCTGTCACTGCGTATCGACCTTTTGTGGTAAGCTTCACTTCATGAGCTCCGTGAATATTTCCAATCGCTAATATACATTCCCAAGCAAATTAGTCAAGATTATCCCACCCGGTTTATTCGGTGGTTTTCTCTTTCTCAGGAACCTCTTCATCAAGTTTTTGCAACTCCTCCGCTGTCGAAACGATCTCGCAGGAATCTAATGTGGGCAGATTGGTCCCCTCCTCATCCACACCAAGCCGTTTCATGGCTTCGCACATCGACTCCATTTTCTTGTCCATCACGTGAATATGGTCGAGCATGCAATTGATGGCGTGCGCTACGGGATCTGCGGCATCCTTGGTAGCCCCATAGGCATCGAAACCAATCTTTTTGGCAATCTTCTCCCGGTGGCCATCCTGCTCCGGCTTTCTGGCGGTGATCAGCTTCCCCGGAACACCCACCACGGTTGAACCGGCAGGTACATCCTTCACCACCACCGAGTTGGAGCCGATTCTGGCATCTTCCCCGACAACGATCGGCCCAAGAACCTTAGCCCCCGCACCAACCACAACGTTGTTTTCCAGCGTTGGATGGCGTTTCCCCTTTTCCCAACTGGTGCCACCCAGCGTAACGCCGTGATAGAGGGTGCAGTCATCACCGATTATGGCGGTCTCTCCGATGACCACTCCCATTCCGTGATCGATGAAAAAGCGCCTGCCGATAACCGCTCCAGGATGTATCTCAATACCGGTGAACAGTCTGGCGATATTGGAGATCACCCGGGCAAGCCACTTCAATCCAATACCCCACAGGGCATGGGCGAGTCGGTGAAAAACGACCGCATGCACACCGGGGTAGGTAGTGATGATCTCGAAGGTATTACGTGCTGCAGGATCCCGATCGAAAACGCTCTGGATATCCTCTTTCCAACGAGAAACTTTTTCTTCACCTGTTTCCAACTGCCTACCTACGCTTGTGTGAAAAAAATCTGGTGCCACATCCTTAATGTTGGCATGAGGGTAGGAGATTATCCACAATCCCGCACAAAATACTAGGGTATTTTTTATGGACTCATTACGGGTACAGGGACTGGGCGGCTCTGTCAGCGCCGCATCGACTTCCGTCCCTGCATGGCGCTGAGGATACCGCGCATGATATTGATTTCATCCTTGTCCGGCCTGGCACGCTGAAAAAGGCTGCGTAACCGGCGCAGCAGCTTCTGCGACTGACGCGGATCTGTAAAACCGATATCGCCAAGAGCCTGGGTCAGATGCTCGTGAAAGCCCTGCAGCATGTCAGCGGTTGCCAAATCCCTCTGACTGTCGGAATCAATCGTCGCTTCCTGTTGCTGAGCCAGATAGATCTCATAGGCCAAAATCTGAACCGCCGCCCCCAGATTGAGCGAACTATAGGTCTCATTGGTCGGGATATGGACAAGAAATGTACAACGGTCGAGCTCACTATTGGTAAGACCCGATCGCTCTCGCCCGAATATCAGGGCGACATCTCCCAGCCTGGCTTCCTGCACCAGCTTGGCAGCCGCCTCCCTGGGTGTGATGATAGGCCAGTCGATGCTCCGGGTACGGGCGCTGGTACCCACTACAAGACGGCAACCGCTCAACGCTTCATCGAGTGATCCCGCCACGCGGGCGTCATTCAACAGATCATCGGCTCCCGAGGCTCGGGATGTCGCTTCCTGATGAGGATAGTGCCGGGGTGTTACCAGGTGGAGCTGCCGTAACGACATGTTCTTCATGGCGCGGGCAGCCGCCCCGATATTGCCGGGATGGCTTGTATCCACCAGCACGATACGGATGTTTTTCAACATAGACGAATATAAATCCTGATACTTCCCCAATCAAGTGGGAAATAAACCCCGATAAACCGGCCACAAATGGACGCCATCACCGCCAATAGGCGCAGATTGTACACTATTAAAGATAAAGTCGAACAATGACTTACAACCATGATGCTATGCGTTTTTTTACAATCCTGAAGAGATTGGCTACAACGGCAGTTGATTAGGGAAACGGCTAGTGCGCTATCCATTTACACTGTCAAAGTATTTGCGACGTTTGCGGTGATTGGCGTTCATTTGCGGCCTAATCAATGGTTCTTTGTTAATTGCCTGGTTAGTCAATCAATCAACCCGAACTGGTGAAGAGCCAAAATCCTTATACGATAATTTTTTAGGGTTCTCCTGAATTCTTCAGAAATGCCGGCGAAATCAGTATGAAATAGTTTAACCTCCTCGCCACTTGCTGTATCCTCGCGGCCCATGAATCCGATGCTCACCATTGCCGTACGCGCCGCCCGCGAGGCCGGACGTATCATCACCCGTAACTTCAACCGGATCGATCGCCTGACGATCAGTGACAAAGGCAGCAACGACTTCGTCAGCGAAGTCGACCGGAATGCTGAAGCCGTGATTATCAACCTGCTGCGCGAGAAATACCCCAATCACGCCATTCTGGCAGAAGAGAGCGGCAAGCAGGGGGACGACGACTACATCTGGATCATCGATCCACTGGATGGCACGACCAACTTTTTGCATGGCTTCCCCCAATTCGCGGTATCCATCGCTCTCAAGATCAAAGGTCGCCTGGAGGTCGGTGTTGTCTACGATCCGGTCAGTGAAGAGATGTATGCCGCTTGCCGCGGTGAAGGCGCGTTGCTGAATGATAAAAAGATCCGGGTCTCCGGCCGTAAAGGGCTCAACGGCGCCCTCTTGGGTACCGGTCTACCCTATCGGGACTTCAGATTCACGGACAACTATATGGGCATGCTCAAGGCTCTGATCAAGGATAGTGCGGGCGTGCGTCGCCCCGGCTCTGCCGCACTCGACTTCGCCTATGTGGCTGCCGGCCGGATGGACGGTTTCTGGGAACTCGGCCTGCGTGAATGGGACTTTGCCGCGGGGGCGCTACTGGTGAGAGAAGCGGGCGGACTGGTGACGGACATCGGTGGCGGTGAACGCTACCTTGAAACCGGTAATGTCATCGCCGGAAGTATCAAGGTCCACAATGCCATGCTGAAATGCATCCTACCCCATCTCGACAGCAAACTGACCGCTTAATTCCCATCCTGAAGAATCCTGTTCACAGATTCATTCAAACCACCTAAAAGCACCTCAAGAATAGCCAATCGCAACCGTTAGTTGGTGTGAACACTGGAAAAACACAGTGTCCTCACAACTCTTAGATGTTGTTTAGTAAAGTGATTCGTGTGGAACGGTGATAATGGAAAATGACCCAAGAAAGAGAAGAAAATTGAGTGACCATGCCCTGGAACTGATCATGCGCGATGTATTGCACGGTCTGCAGGAGTTTTCACTGGAAATGCAAACGGACCCTGCACCGGCAATGGCTTCCACAGAAGAGCACAGATTGGCATCAGGCAGTGTAGAAAGCACGCTTCGATCGAAAAAGAGATAGCCTCCTGTAAGCGGAGGCCGTTACTCAGGATATCTCTTCCTGGACGCCTTCATCCTCTTTCTTCACGGGCATCAGATCCGCGCGGCTCACACCCATGAAGATCACGGAACTACTCGCAACATAGATCGATGAGTAGGTTCCGATCACCACGCCCACTATCAACGCAAGCGCAAAGCCATGAATGATCTCGCCACCAAACAGGAACAGCGCGACCAAAACCAGCAGGGTGGTGCCTGACGTTATAAGGGTTCGGGACAGGGTTTGATTGACAGATGTATTGATAATTTCCACTGCCTCACCCTTGCGGATCTTTCTGAAATTCTCCCGAATGCGATCAAACACGACGATGGTATCGTTGAGTGAGTAACCGATAACCGCCAACACGGCAGCTAGAACCGGAAGATCGAACTCCACTTGGAACAAGGCGAAAAAACCGATAGTAATCAGTACATCATGCACCAGGGCAATCACGGAGCCAACGGCAAAACGATATTCGAACCGCAATCCCACATAGATCAGGATACCGATCAGGGCATACAGCATCGCCAAGCCGCCATCCTCGGTCAGTTCATCACCTACCTGAGGGCCGACGAATTCAACCCTGCGCAGGTCGGCCTCAGGATCGATCGTCTGCATGGCGCTGAAGGCGCGATCACTGAGTACCGCACTCTCGATATCCTCACGGGGCGCCAGCCTGATCAACACATCCTTGGAGGTGCCGAAATGTTGAATCACCGCGTCACCAAAGCCATCCTTGGTAAGTGCTTCACGCACAACCGGCAGTTCCACCGCCTGCGAATACCCGACTTCCACCAGAGTACCGCCGGTGAAGTCAATTCCTAAGTTGAGTCCGCGGACGACGATTGAGCCCAGCGAGATCAGCAGCAGTACACCAGACAGTATCAGCGCGAGATTGCGCTTGCCCATCAAATCGTAGCGTGCCTCTTTATTTAAAATCTGCATAACAGGATTCCTTATATCGCCAGCGTCTTAACACGTTTACGGCCGTAGATCAGATTAACCACCGCACGCGTGCCGATGATAGCGGTAAACATGGAGGTACAGATGCCGATCGCCAGCGTGACCGCAAACCCCTTGATCGGTCCGGTACCGAAACTGAACAGCACCACGGCAGCGATCAGAGTGGTGATATTGGCGTCAATGATGGTGGAGAATGCCTTCTCATAACCGGCTTGGATACTCGCCTGAGGCGAGTTGCCGTTGGCAATCTCCTCACGGATCCTTTGGAATATCAATACATTCGCATCCACAGCCATACCAACGGTGAGTACGATACCGGCGATACCAGGCAGGGTCAGGGTCGCCTGCAGCATGGAGAGGATCGCCACGATCAGTACAAGATTCATCACCAACGCCATATCGGCAACCAGGCCGAAAATCCGGTAGTAGACGGCCATGAATATCATTACCAGGGTCAGCCCGATCATCACTGATTTGAAACCCTGATCGATACTGTCCTGGCCCAGACTTGGGCCGATTGTCCGTTCTTCGACGATCTCGATGGGTGCGGCCAGGGCACCTGCACGGAGCAACAAGGCCAAATCCCTGGCCTCTTCCGTAGTATCTAGTCCGGTGGTCTGAAAACGTCTGCCGAAGGGTTCCCTGATGGTGGCGATTGAGATCACTTCCTCAACCCGTTTCTTCACCTTCACCGGCTTGCCATCCACTATACGGGTAGTGGTGCGGTTCTCGATGAATACCACCGCCATCGGTTTGCCCACGTTCTCGTTGGTCATGCGTCGCATGCGCTTGGCGCCCACACCGTCCAGACTGACAAAGACGGCGGGTTGTCCCGTCTGTTGATCCAGCCCCGATGAAGCGTCGACAATCTGATTACCGGTGACAATCACCCGCTTTTTCAACAAAACCGGTTGACCATCCCGCTCGCGATAGAGGTTGGAGCCTGGCGGGATCCGTCCATTCACCGCATCCTCCACACTGTGCTCAGTGTCAGCCAGCCTGTATTCAAGCGTCGCGGTGGCTCCCAGAATCTCTTTCAGCTTAGCCGGATCCTGCGCACCGGGCAGTTGGACCACAATCCGCCGGATACCCTGTTGCTGTATCAAAGGTTCGGCGATGCCCAGCGCATTGACCCGATTACGCAGTGTGGTGATATTTTGCTGCAGGGCGAACCTTTGCACTTCCTGCTTCTCCACCGGAGAGAGCGAGACACGAACCAGAAAGGCATCCGCCTCATCAATACTTTCGAGATCCAGGGAACGAAACTCATTGCCGATCAGATCCGATGCCTGGTCGCGTTTTTCCGCATTATTGAACTTTACGACAACCTGGTCACTTTCACGGCTGATACGGATATATCGCAGCTTCCTCTCTCTCAGTAGGGTTCTTATATCACTGCTGTAGCGTTCCGCCGCCTGCTCAATCGCCGCCTCCATATCCACATCGATGAGTACATGGATACCGCCCCTGAGGTCGAGTCCGAGATACATCGGCTCAGCCCCCAAACCGACTAACCAGTCGGGCAGATCGGGAGAGAGCGTCAAAGCGGGGGTGTAGTTCTCGCCAAGCTCTGCGGCGATCTGGTCCATCGCCTTGAGTTGATCCTCAGAGCTCTTGAATCGCACCAGCAGCTTGCCATTTTTTTTCTGCGTCACGCCCTTGGCCGTGATACCCACTTTATCCAAAGCCTGCAGCACCCGTGACTCGGTTGTCTGGTCTATAACGGCATCGCGCTGCGCTGAGATTTCCATTGATGGGTCCTGGTCGAACAGGTTCGGCAAGGCGAATAATCCGCCAAGCAGGACCACGAACAAAACCATTAGGTTTTTCCAAAGTGGGTATTGGTTCATCGTACTTTCAAAATGTTAGAACTAAGTGAGAAGCGGTTTGACTCAGTATCGACTAGAGCTCTTTCAGGGATCCTTTCGGCAACACCGAATCGACGGCCTGTCGGCGGATTTTCACCGCGGTTCCATCAGATACCTCCAGCAAGAGAAAGTTCTCGCCAAGATCGGTAATCTTCCCCGCCATGCCACCGGTAGTGACGATTTCATCCCCCTTGGCCAGGGCCTCAACCATCTTCTTATGCTCTTTCTGGCGCTTCACCTGGGGACGAATCATCAGAAAGTAGAGTACAGCGCCGAAAATAACCAGGGGCAGCAGCCCGGTAATTGCACTTGCTTGTTCGGTAGCGGCCGGTGCCTCCGCCAAGGCATCAGATATAAAAAAACTCATTTCAACTAACCTCTCATTCGGGCCAAACAGTATCCGTCAGGCAGAACATGCCCGGTGATAAAATCAGCGGCCGATTATGACACAGAAGGGGAAAATTAGCAGGCTTAAGTGATGTATTGGAACAATTCCATCTTATCAACTGCGCACTGGGCAGCAAAGCTGCTGCCTGGTATTACGGGTCACCTGGTCAGCCATCAAAATCTGCGCTTTATGGCGGAGCAAGGGATGGCCCCCCGCGGAGGAGAGTGGGAATCAACGGCACAAACCGCTCAATACCAGACCGAGAGATAGGCCTTGATCACATTGGCCGTAAACGAGTAAAGGGGCTCCTCACCGGCAACGCCTCCCCGGGTGATATCACGAAAGTCGTCATACTCGAAGCGAATTAGATCGAGGGAGAGGTTGAGGCTGCCATTGTCTATAAACTGCCACCTCTGCGGATGGAAATCATAACTCACGGTAAATCCGACCGTGTGGCTCTGAAAAGTGCTAAGCTCTTTGTCCCGTGCGAGAAAATTCTGTTCATTCTGGCGTGAAAAGAGATCGCTGTAGAAATCGGCTGCGTTTTGGGTGTAGTAGCGATAACGGACATCGACCACCCAGTCCTTCTCCAGGGGGTGAGTATAGGCAAATTCCACATTGTTGGCGCTGATACCCCAGGTATCGTTGAAGTATCGGTATTCCCCACTCAGGGCGGCACGGTAGGGAAGGTAGTATTTCAGACGCAGCGCCAGGGCATTACTGGTGCGTGTACTAGGATACCTCTCTGGTTGAAATCCGTATCCCCTCTCGCTGAGCGGGTCGAGAAAACGGTAGGAGCGGTAGGGATTGTTCAGGAAACCCTCATCGGTGATGGTCTCCCAATCGATATCGAGAATACTCTCCTTGGTCAAAATCTGGCTGATACCGATACGGTAATTCTGCCTCTTCAGTGATTCACCGAACTCCCTGTCTCCATTACGGCTGATATCGTCATTGCCCACCGCATACCCCAGAGAGACGGTTGTAAGATCGCCGAACATATCGTGACTGATGGAAAAGCTGCCGGTCTCGGCTTGATAGTCGCTCTCGTCGCTGCTGGTTAGCGCCAGACTCATCAAGGTCTTGTTGTGCAGATAATCCACCGCCAGACTGGTTTCCGTACGCTCCTCGGTATAGGGCGATGCCATGCTGACCACATCCACCGAGGCACTCGAGATGGAATCGATATAGTAGTTGGCATTTAGCGAGACATTGCCGGAAAAGGACTTACGCACCAGGATTGATGGCCCATCCACTTCGACACCACCGCCATCGTATCGGTGATACATGATATCCGCCCTGTCTTCCGGCAGAACCGTGGCCCACAACCCTGTGCTGAACGTCAAAAGCAACACAATTTGCAGACTGAAAAGGCCTTGCCCGGGTATCAACCATGAAACAATTGAAGTAGAACCTCGCATGGTCGTGGGACTAGTTACAGCCACATCCCCCTCCGCCTCCGCCCTCGGCGCCACGTGCCGCCTCGCGGGTCTGATAGACATGGTCTCGGTAGGCGCTCGCAACAGGGTCGCGCTCAAAGCTCATGATCGGGTCGGCCAGATGCGCACGCTCATAGGGTTGTACCCATGGCTCGATACTGCACCCTGCAGTGGCGAGAACGGATAGAGAGAGCAAATACCGGCAGATTCTGTTTAGCATCGTTTTAACGTCAATTTATGGTTACTCACGCAGCAGCTCGCGAATCTGCTGCTGGTACTCTTCCTCATAACCGGGTTTATAGCCCTTGTGGAGATAACGTATGCGTCCATCCCTGTCGACCATGAAGGTGCTGGGCATCGCTTTGACCTGATACTGTTTGCTCACTTTACTGCGGTCATCATAGAGAATGGGAAAACTCACAGGGACGTCGCTCAACATCTTGTCGGCTGCGGCCCTGTCTTCATCCACATTCACACCCAGCAACGAGAAACCCAGGGATTGGTAGCGGTCGAACAACTGCTGCAACAGAGGCATCTCCTGACGGCAGGGGCCGCACCAGGATGCCCAAAAATTGACCATCACAACCTGCCCTCGCAGTTCGCTCAGTTTTATATTCACACCCTCTCGACTCTTGAGCGTGAAATCCGGCGCCATGGATGGTTGCTTGGCTGCAACGGTATATCCGCAAGCCAACAGCAATAGACCGGCTACGATAATCTGATGCAATCGGAATTGAATTAGGCGTTTACTCAACATCGCTTTTCCCTCAAAAGAAGTATGTCAGGCCACCGTGCAGCTCGAAGTTGTGAATTGTCTTCGTCTCCCCCAGCAGGTCTGACTCGAACATGTGATCCCTGACATCGAGATGCAGGGTCAGCCAGTCATTGATCAAGAGTCGATACCCCGCACCGACATTGACCGTGAACTCATCGTCTCCGGCAAAGCGTGTGCTGCCGATTCCGGCGATCAGATAGAACTGGCTGTTATAGGCATATTTACCACCCAGAAACACCTCTCCGGGAAGCAGGTTGTATCCGGCGGAGAGGTTGTAATAGGTGAAGTCCCGATCATCGTCGGCGAGCAGCTGAACATCGCCGCCCAGCTGTTCGAAACTCGTCTCCTTGGCCTCGGTTGTGCCGATCGCCGCCTCAACGAAAATCGACTCCGTAAGGTGATAGGCAAAACGGGCTCCGAAGACGCCGCTGGTCCCGAAATCCTCTATGTTCATCAATCCTGCATAGATCCCTATCTCGAAATCCTCTGTATCGATCTCGGGTTCCACAATCTCCCTGCGTGCAATTTCAGGCTCAATAAGCAGATCCTCACGCAGACCCTCTCCGATAGGCTCAGCGGCTATGCACGGCAGCGTTACCAAGGCCGTCAGAAGTGACGCTATGCTCAGAAAAAGAAACCGAGTCCGATTTTCCACTGGTCAAATTCCTCGTTGTCTTCACGACTGGTGAATGCGGTGTAGTGGCGAAACTCTCCACGCAGAAAAAAACGCCGCGTCAGATAGACACGCAGGCCGGCGCCTACATGGGCCGTAGTGTCGGTACGATCCTCAGCCTGAACCAATGTCGACTTGGGCTCGGTACGAATCACACCCCCTCCCAGTGTGAAGAACGGACTGTAGGTCCATTCGGGAAAGGGCTGAGACAGCAGATTGACATCAAACAGGTATTCGCTTGAGAAATCACCCAAGGCCTGGGAAAAACTAAGCTCAGCGGAGAGATTTTCATTGAACGAGTAACCACCGTATAAACCGAGCAGTGTGGCACCCTCCATGTCGCCGCCGTAAAAACCGAACTCCCATCGCCGAGTTCTAAAATCATCCTGTGTGTAGGAGACCAGCTTCAGCCGCTTACCATCCGTGGTTTGGGTCTGGCGCATCTGTTCCAGACTGACCCAGCCGGAGCGACCGCGGCGCGTGTAAACCTGAAACCAATCTGTACGACGCTTTCGAATCTCGATCCACTCCATCCGTTCCGCAACGTGGACGATGGGATAGGAGCTCCCCGGCCCGGTGTGCATCTCGATGTAGGGGGCTGTCACCTGAACCCGTTGATACTCCTCTTCTCCCGCACTGATTGCAGGCATCAGCCAGAGCAACAGCCAGCTCGTCCACAGGTACCGCTTTAACCTAAGAAGTCTCAAACTCAATCATCCAGTGGTGCCATGAAAGGGTCATTGTAGTACTGCGCGCCTATGTCGAGCCATTCAGCTAACAGTTTTTTTTCCGCGTCACTCAGATAACCCGCATGCACGCCACCTGGATCAAACACCCCAAGGAAACGGCCGTTATTCGCCGAGCCCGCCTCCATCGAGGGCCCTCCCGGCACCGGGACCGGTGCATCGGGCAGTGGAATCGGATTGCCTGATCCATCCAGGACCAATTCACCGTTCTCATCCGTTTCATAGAGCTGCTGGCCGTTTTCATCCGTTTGCGGTACCAGAATATCAACCAGAATACCCTCCACGACCTGCTGCACATTATCCGGTAAAAGCAGCTCCCGATAGGCCGCGAGGTGGTCCGGCTCATCTTCGGATGGGCCATCGCTCAGATCCAGCTGGGCATCCGGTACCACGGTCACGCCATCTTCGTCCGTGTCGTGACATGACGTGCATGTATGATCGTCAATCTGGGTATCAGAGGCATCGAATACCGGTCGTGGCAGAGACCACAACGGATGAATATGTTGTTCGTAATGTATGATGGAACGACAAAACACATTCCAGTTGCCGCTACAGGCACCGTCACTCATGGGCGATGCTGTCTCCAGGTCGGCGTAACGATAGCTGAATTCCGCATCCGGCTCCCGCATGGCTGGATCTGTCCAATCATCGGTGAACAGCAGGTCCATGCTAGGGTCGCAAGCGCCGGCTCTGCATTGTAGACGGTTGCGTGTCTGCGCCATGGTCTCACCGAAATCACTCCACAGCTCCGGATTGGCATTGGGGAATGGCAGACCGCTACCCGTACTGCCGTTATTGACACTGGGTGGGGCGGCACTCAGCCTGCCATGGGGAAGCGTGCTGTCCGCATCATGACATCCACCGCAACTCACCACCTCTCCCGGTCTGAACTGTAGCCAGAAATCATGGGATTGATCGATACGTCGCCCGTTCGCATCGAGTATGCTGAAACTGACGGGCACATTCGCCGGCACCTTCACCTGCACCGAGCCATCGGGTTCGATCGGCGCATAGCCGATCACCTCGCGCATGCCAAACTGCGCAGTCGCGCCAAAGGCGCTGTTAGGAAACTCGAGCACATCATCATCCGGAAGCGTTACCTGCTTGATCAGACGCAGAAACCGTGCGCGACGCTGATCCGCCCTGGTCTGCGCGGGATCGGCCAGGGTTGCGATATCGGGATCTGCCACATCCACGCCGTCCAGGTCGTAGACACTGCGTATATGCAACAGACCTGCCTTGTCGGACACCAGTGTGGGATCAAGATCGATTCCCGCCGTTTTGTCATGCCGGATAGTCGGAATCGCACGCGCCACTGCAATGACGGCATCGGTATAGATAACCCCCTCTTGCGGCTTGACGATCGGCTGTTGGGTCTGCTCGTTACCATCATAGATGTAGAGGCTGTAGAGCGGAGGTGCCGGCTCGGTATCGGTATTGGCGAGACGCTCCTCGGTGCAGGGAACGATAGTATCATCCTCCAGCGCCCGACACTGACTCCAGCTGATCACCATCCGACCCGTTCCGTCGAACAGCGGGTAGGCGCTGCGAAGCTGTCCCCCGCTCGATAGGCTTCCATCCGTACTGACCTGAAGTGTGGTCGCCTGACTCTGCGCCGGACCGGTCAGGCCCATGTTGTCCCATGTGGGCTGGCCATTGTCGACATAGTTGACGCTGTCAATGTAGACCAGGTCGCCACCCTCATCTGTACCGTCGAAGGGCAACAGCAGCGCCAGAATACGACCATCCGGCATCTCGATCGGACGCAAGAACTGCACGGTGCTGCCCCCTGTTCCCGTATCGTGGCTGTTTACGCCATACAACAGCTCCAACTCGGTGCCATCCGGATTCATGCGATAGAGATGGATGGCATTGTTGCCGTCCGCATTGTCCCATCGGCTGAACACAATCTGACCATTGGCGAGGATGCTGGGAGAGAAGTCATGGCTGCGGTTGAACGAGATCTGAGTGATATCGGTGCCATCGCTGTTCATAACATGGAGAACCATGGCCGGTTCGTCAACCGATCTCTCCATGGCGAGATACTGGGGTTTGCCCTCATCCAGCAGTCGCGCCTTGGCGAGCCGTTGTCTGGTGGATGAGAAGACTATACGCCCATCGGGCAGATACTGAGGGAAGCGGTCATGGCCATCTTCGGCAGTGATATCCGAGACGATGATGCGTCTCAAGGATTGACTTGGAATGTCGTATTCCCAGATGTTCCATGTCGGTTGATCCTCAGGCTCGGCATCCTCGATAAGGGGCAGCCTAAGAGAGAACAGCAACTTGCTTCCGTCGAAAGAGACACTGATATCACGGACATCACCTTCACCATCGGTTACCGATCCCGTCAGGTTGACCTCCTCGGCTCCCCCCGCGGCGTAATCCTTCAGATAGAGATCTCCACCCGCCTCGCTGACCTGACTGACACGGATGTCCGAATTGGTTGTCTCTGTAATCGGTCGCTTCACATAAGCAACAGGGTAATCCACGACAACCGGATCCTGTTCCTGGCTGCTGCCACTTCCACATCCCTGTAAACCGAGCATGAACAAGACAGTGCATAGACCTGGAAACATCGCCATGTGAGTGACCAGTTTCATCTGTAGCTAGCTTCCTCCGGGAAATCTGATCGTAAACATCCGATTGAGCCGTGCCTGTCCGATCCATCTTTCAACCCGCCTGCAGTTAACCGCGGATAGATCATCGAACACCATTCAAAACAAGCATTGACCCATGCTATCGACTAATAAAATCATGGACTTGAGAGTCTACCTCATCGAAATCGCCAATCAGTGCGCGAGTTCACACACTGTAAAAACAAAGGTCACGTATTAGCCACTTTGGATTGACAAAAATAGGGAAAGATATAGAAGGAAAGAGACGGCAAACAAAGACTCGAAGGATGCTTCGAGATTAGTCTAAAGATGGATTTAGGGGCACGTTCATCATGTCATTTCAGGGCCAATACAGAGATAGTATTTCGATTCCCAGAAAGCCACGGCCGTTTTTTATTCTGATTCTGCTATCTCTCTTCACCGTCACCGTATCGGCAGGGCCACGCGAACAGGCCAAACGCATACACGACCGGATTGCCGGGGTACCACCGAGTACCGAAACCCTGCAGCAAATGGTCACTGAAATCGAAACCAACGGCGATCCACTGGCGGCCGCCATGCTCGCCACCGAACATCCCGATTTCTACAATGTCACACTGAAAAACTGGGCCACACCCTGGACCAATGAGGAGATGACGCCCTTTGCGCCTCTGAATGACTACAGCGCCACCGTGATCGGTATGGTGAGGGATGAGATTCCTTTCAACCGGCTGCTCTCAGCAGACATTCTCTATGTCGGCAGTAACACACCCGCCTACTCCAACAACAACAATGACCACTATGAGGCAATGGAGACCCTGGGCCTGAATCTCAAGGATGAGCTACAGCAGACAACTCAATCGAGCGTGACCGGACTGCCACCCGAAGGGACCGCCGGTGTCATCTCCACCCGTGCCGCAGCTCGGGCATTCTTTATCGACGGCACCAATCGAGCCATGTTCCGTTTCACCATGCTCAATCATCTATGCAAGGATCTCGAGTTAATCAAGGACCCGACACGGGCCTCAGACCGGATCCGCCAAGACGCCACTCGCAGCCCTGGAGGGGACAGCCGCGTTTGGTTCAACAACTGCTTGGGATGCCATGCCGGCATGGCGCCCCTGGCGCAGGCCTATGCCTATTACAACTACGAATATACCGACGATCCGGAAACCGGTCGCCTCTCCTACACACCCGATAGCGTGCAACCCAAGTACCTGATCAACAGCAGTGTCTTCAAGGACGGCTATATCACTCCGAATGACGATTGGGATAACTACTGGCGGGAAGGCCCCAATTCAGTGCTGGGTTGGGACCCGAACCTGCCAGGCTCCGGCGCAGGTGCCAAATCGATGGGTGAGGAACTTGCCAACTCCCATGCGTTTGCCGAATGTCAGGTCACCAAGGCCTTCCGGGCAGTCTGCCTACGCGTCCCTGTGGACAGCGCGGACCGATCCCGTATCGCGGAGATAACCAGCAGTTTCAAAACCGACTACAACATGAAACGCGTATTTGCTGAAACCGCCGTCTATTGCGCAGGGAATTGAGCCAGTGACCATGCAGAACAACGCACAACAGCATGATGGATGGGTGGGAAAGGCCCTCTCTATCGCCGTCCTCTCCATGTTTTCCAGCATCGGACTGGTGGGTTGCCAGGATGGCGTGAGCACCGAGACCCTGCAACCCACCACGGTCACCACCAGCACCTATACCGGGCCGGCCGCACGCACCTCCGATATCCAGGGTTTTCGGATCAGCGTATGGGAACCCCTGCGTGGGGAAAACCGCTGCGGTTCCTGTCACAACACGGGAGGTCAGGCGCCTCAGTTCGTGCGCGAGGACGATGTCAATCAGGCCTATGAAGCGGCCAATCCCCATGTCAACAGAGAGGAGCCCGATCAATCCTCGCTGGTCACCAAGGTTGCGAATGGGCATAACTGCTGGGAGGCCAGTGACACCGCTTGCGCCACTATCATCACCAGCTATATCGAATCCTGGGTTGGCGATGGATCCGGTGGTGGACGACAAATCGAACTCGAGCCGCCGCCGAACAAGGTGGTCGGCGAAAGCAAATCATTTCCCGATGATTCCAGCCTTTTTGCAACCTACGTGCACCCGTTGCTGACGGATTACTGCGCCGAGTGTCATGTCGAAGATGCGGCCGCCCCCCAATCACCCTACTTTGCCACTGCCGACAGCGCGATTGCCTATGCCGCGGTAAAGACCTCGATCGACCTGGATACGCCTGTCAATTCCCGCCTGGTGCAGCGTCTCATCGAGCTCCACAACTGCTGGGATGATTGTAGTGCCAATGCTCAGGAGATGGAGGGTGCCATCGATCAAATGGCCGGCAACATCTCGCCAACCCCCATCGATCCGGACCTGGTCGTTAGCCGCGCACTGAGCCTGCCGGAAGGAACGGTCGCCAGTGGTGGCAGCCGACAGGAGAACGATATCGTCGCGCTATATGAGTTCAAGACAGGTAGCGGCAACATCGCCTACGACACCAGCGGCGTCGATCCCGCAATCAACCTGACCGTCAGCGGCAATGTCACCTGGGTTGAGGGTTGGGGCTTGGACTTCAGCGACGGCAAGGCCCAAGGCAGTACCGGCGACAGCAGAAAAATAGCCCAATTGATTCAAGCCACAGGGGAGTACACCATAGAAGCGTGGGTAGTACCTGCGAATGTCACTCAGGAGGGGCCCGCTCGGATCATCAGCTACTCCGCCGGCACCGACGTGCGCAACTTCACCCTTGGCCAAACCCTCTACAATTACAACTATCTGCATCGCTCCAGCACCACCGATGGCAATGGTGAACCGGCCCACTCCAGCTCAGACGACAATGAGGATCTGCAGGCAACGGAACAACACGTGGTGGCCACATTCGATCCGGAAAATGGACGACGCCTCTATGTGGATGGAGTGTTTACCGACGATCTTGACGAAACCGCGTCCGGCAACCTGAATGACTGGGATGACAGCTACGCCCTGGTCCTGGGTAATGAGGCCTCCAGCGACCGCCCCTGGGCAGGTAAGATACGTCTGCTGGCGATCCACAACCGAGCACTGACGGCGCAGCAGATCAAACAGAATTTTGACGCTGGCGTGGGTGAGAAATACTTCCTGCTGTTCAATGTCACCGATCTGGTCAATCTGCCTCAGAGTTATGTCATGTTCGAGGTCAGTCAGTATGACAACTACAGTTATCTGTTCCGTCAGCCTAAATTCATCAGCCTCGACGAAAGCGTACTACCGGGCTCCATTCCCCTCGAGGGCATGCGTATCGGCATCAATGGCAAGGAGGCGGCCGTCGGTCAAGCCTACTCACGCTTGGCAATCACCATCAATGACAGCGAATACACCGCCAATGGCCAACGGCTGTCGAATATGGCGACCACCATACCCTCGGAAAAGGGCGCCGAGAACGATCAGTTTTTCCTGACATTCGAGCGGTTGGGGACACATACCAATGTCTATTCAGAACCGGCGGTGCTGCCACCGGCCGAACCGGCGGATAGCGAGCCTGTGCCGCTGATCGGATTACGCACCTTTGATGAGATCAATGCCACCATGTCGGCCCTGACCGGCGTCAGTCCCACCCTGGAGGCGGTACAGACCACCTATACCACGATCAGGCAACAGCTTCCCTCATCGGAAGAAATCAGTGGCTTCCTCTCATCCCATCAGGTAGCGGTGTCGCAACTGGCGATTGAGTATTGCAGTGCCCTGGTCGACGACACGGTTCTTCGGGCCGGGCTGTTTCCCGGTTTCGACTTCAACGCAAATGCCAACGACATTCAGAGCGCCACCTGGCAGAGTCAGGTAGTCACTCCATTGATGAGCCGCTTCATGGGTGAGCAGCTGACAACCCAACCCTCGCCATCGCTTGTCGAGGGTGAACTGATGAATCTATTGACAGGCAGTGTGGGTCTGGCCCGGTGCAGTGGCAGCTGTGATGCGGACCGTACCGAAAAAGCGACCAAGGCAGCCTGTGCCTCACTGCTCGGCAGCGCTGTCGTGTTGCTCCAGTAGGATAAAGATCCAATGGATCAGGAATATGCCCCGAACAAGCAGCCTGTGTGGCTAACGGTAAAGAAATCATGCGCAGAAAAGTGAAGAACCTCTCTCCTGATGCCCCATTGCTATATCCGGATCATCCGCGCCCGGTGACGCGTCGGGATTTTATCCGTCAGGGCTTGATGGCGGGATTGGGCGCCGTCACCACCCCTTCGCTGTTCGGCCTGTTCGCCAATCCCGGCGAGGCCAGGGCCGCCCTCTCATCCGATCTCGAGGCCCTGAAGAATGTCTGCGGTATCGATACCCTTGGTGGTGGCAAGATCCCCTTTATCTGTTTCGATCTCGCGGGCGGGGCCAATATCGCCGGCTCCAACGTGCTGGTGGGCGGTGAGGGAGGCCAGTTCGATTTTCTCACCACGGCCGGTTACAACCGTCTCGGCCTGCCCGGAGACATGGTGCCGCCCATTACCAATCCGGATACCGGCCTGAGCGACTTCATCAATACCGAACTGGGTCTTGCCTTCCATTCGGACAGTGCCTTCCTGCGCGGTATCCTGGAAAAGGTCTCGGCAGGCAATCGGGCCAATATCAATGGCGCCATGATCCCGGCCCGATCGGAAAACGATACCGGCATCAACCCGCACAATCCCATGTACGCCATCAACCGCTGCGGTGCCGATGGTGAATTGTTGACTCTGATAGGATCACGCAGCTCGGATTCCGGCGGCAATTCAGTGGCGCCCGCGGATCAGATCGACCCGACCGTCCGTCCCACCAAGGTCGATCGGCCCAGCGACACGACCGGCCTGGTTGATACCGGCAAGCTGGTAGGCCTGCTCGATCAGTCCGATGCCGTTGCCGTGATGGAGGCGATACAACGTATCTCCGACATGAAACTGAATAGCGTAAGCACCGGTATCAGCACTGACGACGTGGTCAAGGAACTGATACGCTGCGGATACGTCAAGAGTGCCGACCTGGTCGACCGTTATGGCGATCCGGCCGCCCTCGATGTCACTGCCGACCCCGATATCATCGGTCCGATCTTCACTCAGGCGGAGTTCGACAATGACGGTGAATTCCGCAAGACCGCATCGGTCATGAAACTGGTTATCAACGGCTATGCCGGTGCCGGCACCATCACCATGGGTGGCTACGACTACCACACCGGCAACCGTGCCGTGGGCGAGATCCGCGATCTGCGTGCCGGACGCTGTATGGGAGCCTGCCTGGAGTATGCCGCTCGCATCGGCATGCCCCTGATGCTGTATGTCTTCAGTGACGGTTCGGTCTCGAGCAACGGCACCATCGATAACTCCGCTGATGGGCGTGGCAAAGGAGTCTGGACCGGTGACAACCAATCCACCGCCGCTTCTTTCTTCCTGGTCTACAATCCGGGTGGCCAACCCTTGCTTGCGGGCGCTTCAGCGGATGATCAGTTGCGTCATCAGCAAATCGGCCACTTCTCCGCCGATGGCGCGGTGGACAACGGTTCCAGCCCGGCTGCCAACAATGTCAATCAATTGGTGCTGACCGTGGCGCTGAACTACCTGGCGCTGCACGGTGAACAGGGTCAGTTCAACACCTTGTTCGGCACCAGTCTTGGCAATACCGCCATGCTGGATAGCCTGACTGCGTTCAATCCAATCGTTTAGCTGAACAGGAGCCCGTCAAAAGCCCCCGGACATCTGCCGCCCAATATCAAGGCTGCCATTCATCTACTGGATTGATTAGAATCGCCGATCTGTAACTTCACCACGACCCACGAGGCGTATCGAGCAGGATGGAGCGACTGGCTCACGATTACATCGTCTGGAACGCTGACCCGACACTCTTCTCATTTGCCGGACTCGATATCCGATGGTATGGCGCGCTGTTCGCCACCGCCTATCTATTGGGATACCAGCTCATCCATTGGATCTACCAGCGTGAGGGACGCGACAGCCAATCCCTTGAGCTTCTTTCACTCTACCTGGTGATCGGCACCATTGTCGGCGCCCGGTTGGGACATTGCCTCTTCTATGATCCCGCTTACTACCTAAGTCACCCGTTGAAGATACTCGCCATCTGGGAGGGAGGCTTGGCGAGCCATGGCGGCGGACTGGGCGTCATGCTGGCCCTCTACCTGTATAAACGTCAGACAGCGGAATCCTACCTCTGGTTACTGGACAGATTCGCCATCCCCACCGCCCTGGCCGGGGTCTTCATTCGACTGGGCAATCTGTTCAACTCAGAGATCTATGGCATGGAAACCTCACTGCCCTGGGCGATCGTATTCGAGCGCATCGACAATCTGCCGAGACACCCGGCCCAGCTCTATGAGGCCATTGCCTACGCCGTCGTTTTCCTTCTCTTATTGACCCTTTATCGACGCGGCGACAGATCCACGAAAGCGGGATTCCTGTTTGCCGTCTTCCTGCTTACGGTATTCAGCACAAGGTTCGCCATCGAGTTTGTCAAAGAGAAACAGGCGACCTATGCCATCGACTATTGGATAAATACAGGCCAATTATTGAGCATCCCATTCATCTTGGCAGGATGCGTATTGCTGGTTATCGCGTTGAGGCCCCCAAGGCATCAAAGCGTCGCACATAGGCCAGATTGATCATGAAATCTGGCACTGAATCGGTGGTGAAAGTCTCAACGGAAATTATATTGATACGCTGGCTATCCCTGTCCAGGTTAATGGGACCCCTGACCTGGACTTTCCACGGTACGGCAGGCACTTCCGAGCTATGATCAACGCAGCGCCACCGATATGATCGGGATCGCTGTCATATTGGGAGGATTACCCTCGCACTCTTTTAAAATGTTTAAATTTTACTACTTTTTTTCCTAATTATGATCAGCTGTCTACTAGTAAGTTATCAAAACGTATGTATAATCTGGATGTGTTTGGAATTTCCCCAAAGCAAAAGGATTAATGGATTCTTGCTAACTGCGTCATGACGATGTCTCTTACTCTGCTTACTAATTCCACTAAGTGGCTCACTAGCTGCTGTTCTGTTATTAACTCTACAGATGATCTATGTAATCACCATACTAGGTGTTTATATCTTCATTTAAAAGAGAGTATACCACAGTAGGACCTTTGTGATTCAGGCGAGGCCAGCACAGTATGTGCCACTAACTTATTCATACCATTCTATATGAAATCATGGTAATACTTATGCGTAAACTCCTCTCTTCTCTTTTTATCACATTAGTGTTTAGTGGTTGCGCCACCACTCAAATGCAGTTTACGGAGAATAATCATACTGACTCAATAATGGGTGCGAATATTCTTGTGATTACGCCTCAAAAACAAATTGTTGGAATAGTTCCAGGAATACAATCCAGTCAAACTGCTATCAATACAGCCCAAGAGCAGGCAGGATTATTTGGCATTTTTTTAACTGGGATGTTCGATGCTATAGAAACATCGAATGACACCAAACGAATGTACAAGCTTGTTGAACCAGTTAAAAGTAAAGCGAGTGATCTCGATTTTAAAAAAGATCTAGTTCGCAAACTACAAGAAAAATGCATCTTCACCTCCCCTGAACGGATAACCATTTCTGAAGAAGTGCCGGAATTTGAGGCAGATTTACTTAAAATACTAAAAAAACTGGATGACAAGCCTACTATTATTATCAGCTCACAATATAGCTTTGATCCAACTTACCGTGTATTCATGATTGATACTGCAATAAGCCTATGGTTAAACAAAACAGATAAACCCGCATACACAACTAGCACAGCTTACTACTCACCCCCAATAACGCCTTTTGTAAAAAAATATGAACACACATTTGGTGATGTCCTATTACTGCGAGCAAAAGAGAAGAGCGAAGAAAATCTTTATGCTCCAAACATTTCACTTTGGTCTTACAATCGCGCCCAAACATACCGTAAGTACTACGAAGAAGGGATTGAAGAGAGCGCTAACATGATTGTGAACGCTCTAACAAAGAAGCTTGACCTTGACAGCCTTACTGAAAATAAGTTAGTCACCTATATCAATTATCATATACCACAATTTAACAAACACGGTTTTCTAATTAATAACGCATCCGAGGGAAGAGTCATCCAGAAAGCGAACAATCGAACACTGCTTGTTTCAAGGAACGGTTCATTTTCCTCTGTTTACAGCGGCCCTGCACTAAAACCACTAAAGAAGGTAAAAACCTTTAGACAATATCGATAGGCAAATGGGGCGTTCATCTCATTCACTAAGCACATTTATTTTTGTTTGGTTATACATACACAGGATTACTTCTGATGACACATCGCATTCCAATAAAAAATATCTCTTTAATCCTTTTTTATATTTTAGTATTTGCGCTACCCTGCTCTACATTTGCAGCCAACACTTTCTCTTTTGATAAAGAGCAAGTACCTCAAAATAAGCCAAAAGCAGCAGTTGTAATAGTAAGACCAGAGAATTCTTTTTCAGCACAGTACACCAACGATCTGATGTTTTCCTTACAGAACGAACTCTTGATAAACGGTATGGACATAGTTATCGGAAAAGAGAATGCTACGAACACCGACACAGTAGTAATGTATGTTGATTTCTCTATCGAAAGCGGGCTGTTATCTCGTGTTCGCACGGAAAACCAATATATCTATTTCGTAGAGAACATCAGTCGTGTTACATACACCACCTCTTTCTCAACCGTTACCAATGCAACTCCTTTCATTGAGATGTCACTTAGCCTAGATACGCAAATACTTGGACTTACTGATAACAGCTATGATTCAATAGAAACGATAGACAGCTTGTTTGGCAGATCAGCCAACCTCATGGCAAATCTTGTTTTTGCCGCTTTCACTGATACCTCAAACGTAACTGGTACCTGGCATGATGTACTTGGCTCTGCTGTCGTTGAAATCCCTGATAAACAGAACAACGGTAAGTATGTTGGATACGTAAAAAAAGCAAATCAATATAGTAATGGATTTTCTATTGGTGAAAAGGCCTACCATATCAGTAGCAACAGTAACAGCACTGAAACACTCACGGGTGAATTAAAGGTTAGATATAAGAATGGCAAAGAGCCTGAATGGTTACCCGCAGAATTTATCTTTATAGGAAATCTAATGATAATTAAAACGAGTTCGCCTAAACCGCCGGCAAGAATGAATTTTTATACAAAACGCCCACAAAGCCAAGCAAACACCTTTTCAGGTCACACTAACATGTTATAAATTAGTGGGAGTTCCATTGTTATCTTCCAACCCCACATTGAAGACTTTCCCTTTCCCTAAAAGAGATCATCGCTAATATACTAACCAAACAGTTTATTGCTTATTTCATGGAACACACTAATAAACGTTGATTCTTCGTGGTCTTGTGCAAAGCTAATCTCTCCAATTTTAACCGAGCTAAAAATTAGAGATTATGCCACCAATCCTCCCAGTTTCTGCATTGGCGTAATGCCATCCAGCACCATATTGGGCTTTTCATTATTGTAAGGCCATTACCGCAGAACAGTAAAATCACGTACTTTATCTATCGTCTCAAACAGATATTGACTCAGCCACGCATTTCTGACTGTTCGGTTATATCGCTCAATATAGGCATTTTACCGAGGCTGCCCAGGCTGAATATATTCCAGGCAGATCCCTTGTCGTTTTGCACAGTTCGCCACAGCTAAACAAATGTACTCAGGCCCATAGTACATATGGAGCCATGAAGCGGCGTCAGCCATTTGCATCAGAATCATTGATACCTAAACCAGTGATTCATAGAGGAGATGCAAATGACTGACATCAGTAATCGTAGTCCCGAACCGGTACTGCTAGCGATTGACAACCCTATGGTGCATCTGGATTCTGGCATGCGCCGGTATGACGGAATCAGCGAAGACCACTCACAGATTCTGCGGAGGAATCATAATTTCTACCCCCGGCACCTACTAATGTAAAAAATTAATCTGATTACCCATGAAACTCAGCTACTCTAGAATTTAAGCTTCCTTGGATAGTTCACCTTCTTTTTTCGTGGATTTATAACGCCTAAGGATGGGACTGGACCCCACCGATCGCCTTCGAACAGAACAGTAACATTTCAAGCTTTAATGAATATTTACCTATACTTCTTTCGCTTAATCCAAATATTAGCTTCCTATCATATGGCTGAACTAGATAGGTATTTTAGAAAATTCATGGTAGGTCACTATTAACTCGGCGATCAAATAGATCACTTTCAGCCCCTGTGTGCCTGTCTACAGCGAGGCATCAAAGCGTCGCACATAGGCCAGATTGATCATGAAATCAGGCACTGAATCGGTGGTGAGGTTTTCGCCGATTGCGATATCGATACGATGGGAGTCCGCATCCAGGTGAATCGCCCCCCCAACCGTCAACATCAATGCAGTACCCCCGAGCTGATCCAGCCTGCTGTCGTAATGTGAAGAGTGGGCATCGACCTGCGCCTTGAGATCCAACCAGTTCATTGGCCGCCAACCCACTCCCAGGGCGCCAAAAAACACAACATCCCGCTGCAGATCCTGCAACAGGTCAGCCTTACCTTTCAGCAGGAGACCCGCTTGGCCATAGATATTCAGAGGCCATTGCCACAACAATCGTTGCTCCGAGCCGCTTGCCCACAAAGCCAGGTCAGCTGCTCCACTACCCAGCAACGCATCAGCGTCTCCGCTGGGCAGTTTGAGGCTTGCGTGGAGCGCCAATCGCCTGTCACTGTCAGCAGCTACATCCAACGCATGGGAGAGCGTGAGCACAAGATCCCCTACTCCACTCTTGTTCCGGTCGACCAGTATCTGCTCGCCCTCGTCATTTTCATAGCGAAAAACCAAACGATTTCTGGACCAGTCATTGCGATCGGAATTGGACAATCCAAATATGTCGTGCCAATTCTCGATCAGGCCATCCATCAAACCTTCACGATGAGTCAGGAAAGGCAGTTCGATACCGATCTGCCAATTCTCTGCAATCCCCCGCTTCCATATCAGCGCCAATCTGTATGTTTCCCCATCCAGCCTGATTCGTTCACCATCCGAGTCACTCTGGATAGAGTTGTTGGCGATATCCGCAGTCAACTGCAGATAAGATTCGTTGCGCACCAACAGATGGGATGAGGTCATAGCCGGTAGACCGTAGATTAGGGTGAAGGGGTTCATATTGCGCACATGGAATGGATCGATATTTCCACTGTCCGCATGTGACGGGAGAGCGAGCAGCCCAAACAGGGCGAGGTAACACGTATTCCGCAGGATGGCTATCAAGATCGACCTCGACATCTATCGACAGGCATCCAACACCAAGATAGCCTGCACATTCAATTCAATAAATAAAAACTATTTGCAATTCAGTTACATAACCACCCAAGTTGACCAATAGTCTTTAGTTGATCCGGGCACTATCATTACAGTGCCTGCTGTGTGGCGAATACAATTCACATAACCTATCATGATGTTTGGGCATAAAATACCAACTTTACATTTCAACCTGTGACTATGATCGCAAACGCAACGCATTAATTCATATAGATTTATTGTTTCATGACGTCGCTTAAAATGTTCTGGGAATCAACATCTTGAAGACATTAATCAGAATCGCACTTCTGCTGCTATGCTGCCTCGGTTTTTCGCTCTCTGCCGAGCCCTTGAGTGATAAGGGTAAGGGCCTTGACACACAGGTCGAGGATCTGAAAAAGGCTGTGATCGAGCTCAATCGAGAACTCTTCATCCTGGAGGAGGAGCTGCTGTTCCCAGGCAATACCCAGGTATCGATCTTTCTCTCCCTGGATATCGGCAACTATTTTAAACTTGACTCTGTGCAATTGCATATAGACAACAAGGAACTCACCAACCATCTCTATACCGAGCGGGAGGTGAAGGCACTACAACGGGGAGGTGTACAACGCCTCTACCTGGGGAATATCAAGTCGGGAGAACATGAACTGGTCGCCTTCTTTACAGGAATTGGCCCGAAGGGAAGAGATTACAAACGGGGTGCGACCGTCAGCTTCAACAAAGGGATAGGCCCGAAATACCTGGAGCTGAAGATCGTTGACAGTGCCGCCCTGCAACAGCCGGACTTCGAGATCCGGGAGTGGGAGTGATACGGGTGCTATCCGGCCTGACCTCCCGCATTCTTCTCACGCTCTCGCTCGCCACACCTCTCTGCACGCATGCGGAAATCACTACCGGCGAACCGGGGGAATTGCGTGATCTGCACTATGGCGATGCCCTCTTCCAGCTCTATCAGCAGAACTATTTTCCAGCTATTGTTCGCCTGCTTGCCGCCAGAAAACAGGGACTGATGCAGACCTATGCCGATGAACCCGAGTTGCTCCTCGGCGGACTCTACCTGGCCTATGGGATGCCAAATACTGCGGAAGCGCTGTTCAACCGGATTCTGCAGAACAGCAAATCTCCGGAAGTGATGAACCGTGCCTGGTTGCAACTGGGCAAGTCCCGTCATCGCCGGGGTAACATCAAGGCTGCAAAAAGTGCTTTAAATCAGATCGATGAGAAACTGAAACCTGAAACCAGTGACGAAAAGCACCATTTAAGCGGCCTCATCGGTCTGTTGCAGAAAAACGAATCTGAAGCGCTCGCTGACCTCGACAAAATTTCTCAGCAGAGCGAATGGACGCTGTATGGCCGTTACAATCAGGCCATCGCTTACCTGCGAAGCGATCAACAGGAGAAGGTGTTGGCTTTGCTGCGGGAGATCGGCAGCGGGATCGATGAAAACGATAGCAATGAGGCAAAGTCCATCAGGGATAGAGCAAATCTTGCCTTGGGTTACCTGCTCCTGGAGTTACAGCAACCGGAAAACGCGCAACAGGCGCTACAGCGTGTGCGCCTCAAAAGCCCCGCAAGCAGCCAGGCGCTGTTGGGTTTGGGATGGGCCTCACTGCAACTGGGTAGGCAGGAGCAGGCACTGGCCCCCTGGCAACTACTGGCAGAACGCAATGCCAGTGATCCGGCTGTGCTGGAGGCGAAACTCGCCATACCCTATGTGCTCTCTCAGCTAGAGGCCGAACAGCAGTCGTTGCAGGGTTATCGTGATGCGATCGCAACCTATGACACTTCGCTCACTCAACTGGACCAGCTGCTCAGCCAAGTGAGAGAAGATGAATTCCCTGACAACCTGTTAGGCGATAACGACACGAAAATCGATTCACCAATGCGGTCGCTGTTGTCTTATCTTCTCTCCGGCAATGCCTTTCAGGAACGACTTCAGGACTATCGTGACTTGGGCCACATGGAGAAAAATCTTCAGCAGTGGCGGGAAAAAATCAGTTCATATCGCACAATGCTCAGTAACCAGCTGGTGGCGTATAACCGGAAACTGCCTCGTGTTGACGAACACCTGAAAGGGGAGAATCTGAAACAGGTCATTTCCAGAAAAGAGCAGTTAAAGACACTCTATGAACAGGTTGCGACAACAGAAGAGCCGCCATTTGCCCTTGCCAACCAGCAGGAGAAGGTCTGGATTGAACGAATCAATAAAATCAAACGAATCATTAAACAGCACGGCGCTGGCGGACAACTGGCCCCTCAAAAAGAGATGGCGCGTTTGATGGAAGGCATTCTGACTTGGCGGATTGCCACTGAACATCCAGCCAGAGTCTGGTCGTTGAAGAAACAGATGATCGAGTTGGAACAAAACATCGAGATGGCACATCAAAAAGAGGACGAACTCGCCAAGGCCCGCGCCGAGGCCGAAGGGCGTTTCGATGCATTCTCTATGCGTATCGAACAACTCGAGGAGGCGCTCCCAGGGCTTCATAAACAGGTGAAGGTGTTACGTCAAGATGAGTCTGAACTGTTGCGGGAGATGGCACTTGAAAGACTCGAACAACGGCGCAGTCTGATCAACAACTATCTTGTCCAGGCCAGATTCGGTGTCGCCAACCTGCTGGATATCAGCACCGCAAGAGCAGGGGGAGAGCAATGAGGCTGTGTCTCTCGATTTCCCTTCTGGGTATCACGCTCTATGGTTGCGCAGGCCTTCCGATGTCAGGTAAATCGAAATCCGATGAACCCACTCTTGCAGATATCCATAAACAACCGATTAAGGTTGAAAAACAGGCACTCTCCCCCACTGACCGTAACGAAGTTATTGAAAACTATCGCGCCATCCTGGAACTGAATCCCGATCAACGACTCAACAGCGAAGCGACACGTCGTCTGGCAGACCTCGAACTGGAGCGCAGCGAAACCAAGCTGTTGCAATCTATGGATGAGCCAGTCCCCAGCGATGCGGAGTTAACCAAATCGATCGAACTGTATGAATCCTTGTTGCGCAAGGATCCGAACTATGCATCACGGGATCTGGTACTGTATCAACTGGCAAGAGCCTACGAGCTGAAAGGTGATGTAAACACCATGATGCTGACCCTGCGCGCCCTGATCACGCAACACCCGGAGAGCCCGTATTGGCAGGAAGCACAGTTCCGACGCGGCGAGCATTTCTTTGTCATGCAACAGTTCAACCGTGCCGAATCAGCCTACGAAGCCATACTGAACCGAAGTGACGTTACACCCTACTATGATCGGGCGTTATTCAAACATGGCTGGTCGCTGTTCAAACAGCAAAATATAGAACGGGGACTCGACTCATTCACACAATTGCTTGATTGCAATCTGAAAGATAAGAAGCAGATTGATGTAGACAAACTCTCTCCTGCAGATCAGAAACTGCTGAAAGAGACGATCAGAGTCATTAGCCTGACCTTCTCCGAACTCGGTGGCGCAAAACGCATTAGCCACTATTTCGATAGTAAGGGCCACCGCAATTATGAATACATGATCTATCAGGGACTGGGTGATCTCTACCTTAAACAGGAGCGCATCCAGGATGCGGCAGATGCCTACCTGGCCTTTGTGGACCTGTCCCCGGACCATCCCCAGTCACCGCGCCTTTCTGTGAAAGTAGTCGACATCTATAAAGAGAACGGTTTCCCGCGACGCGCCATCGAAAGTAAAAAATCCTTTGTCCAGCACTATGCGGTAGGTAGTGACGCCTGGAATAAACAGGACTCGAAGAACCAAGCCTGGTTGAATCGGCAATTAAGGGACTACCTCAAGGAGATTGCCGAGTATCACCATGCATTGGCCCAGGAATACAAAAAAAGCAAGGACAAGAAAACGGCAGCGCAGCAGTCAAAACAGGGCACCGAGGCTGCACGTTGGTATCGGTTATACCTGGATACATTCTCAGATGACCCGACTGCCGGAAGCATCAGTTTCCTTCTCGGTGAACTGCTCTTCGATTTAAAAAAATACCCTGAAGCCGTCACCGCCTATGAAGACAGCGCATACCGTCTACCGACACACGACAAGCAGGCTGAAGCGGGCTATGCCGCCCTACTCGCCTACGCCGCTGAGAGTAAACGGCTGCCTGAAACCAAACAGGAGGCGTGGCGCCGGCAGGGTGTCGAGAGCGCCCTGAAATATTGTGACATCTTCCCCAAGGATCCGCGCAGAGCCTCGGTATTGACAGAGGCGGCCGATCAATTGCTGCAACTCAAAGAGGTGGGACGCGCCCGTGGCGCTGCGCTGCAGGTCGCCAATCAAACCCCGCCAGCCGAGAAAAAATTACGCCGCACTGCCTGGACGATAGCCGCCCATGCCGCTTTCGAGCAAAAGGATTACAGTGCCGCTGAAACCGCCTATCAACAAGCACTGAAGCTGCTGCCGAATAAAGCCAAAGAGAAGAAACCGCTTGAGGAGAGACTGGCTGCCAGTATCTACCAGCAGGGTGCATCGTTTCGCTCCCAAGGCAATCACAAAGGTGCGGCACAAGCTTTTATGCGTATCGGGAAACAGGCACCAAATGCCAAGATACTCTCTACCGCAGAATATGATGCCGCTGCCAGTCTGATCGCTGTCGGAGATTGGGCCGGTTCGGTTAAAATCCTCGAATCATATAGAGCCAAATATCCGAAAAGCGAGCTGATACCGGAGGTCAACAGCAAACTGGCTGTCGCCTACATGGAGACCAAGCAGCCACTCAAGGCGGCAGCGGAACTGGCGACTCTATCCAGCCAGGCATCCTCCCCCGAATTACGTCGCGAAGCCGGCTGGCGCTCTGCGGAGCTGTATGATAAAGCAGGCAAACAGAAACAGGCGATCGCCGCGTACAAAAGCTATATCAAGGCCTTTCCGGCTCCTGTCGATCAAGCAATGGAAGCCGGTCAAAAACTGGTTGAGCTTTACCACAGGAGAGAGGAGAAAGGCAAACGTGACTGGTGGCTGAAAGAGTTGATAAAGATCGATGCACGGGCTGGTAAACAACGTAGTGATCGTACCCGCTTCCTGGCGGCTCAAGCATCCCTGCGGCTTGCAGAAGCAAACATGAAGAGTTTCCGGAAGATCAGGCTGAAGGCGCCTTTGGAAAAAAATCTGAAGCGTAAAAAACAGCAAATGCAGACTGCAATCAACGACTATAAAAAGGCTATCAAGTATGGCGTGGCCGAGGTTACGACCAGTGCCACCTACCAAATCGGTGAAATGTACCGACAGTTCGGGACAGCCTTGATGGAATCCGAAAGACCGAAGGGGCTGAACGCGGATGAATTGGAACAATACGAGATCCTATTAGAAGAGCAGGCCTTTCCGTTTGAGGAGAAAGCGATCTCACTTTATGAATCAAATGTAGACAGGGTGGCCAGCGGGATTTATGACGAGTGGGTGAGAAAGAGCTTCAATGCACTGGCAAAATTGCTACCCGGACGCTATGCGAAACAGGAGAAGCGGGAGGCGTGGATCGATGCAATCAATTAGTATTCATCCACGCATACGGACAGGCGCCAAACTTGTCTCGGGAATCTTCTGCATTTTCCTGATTCTTTCGGGTTGCAGTACAACCACTCCTGCAATCATAGATGAGACCAGCACTGCTAAACGCGAGACTGGATATAGCCAGCCGAACAGCGCCGACCCACAACTGCAAAAGCGCTTCGATGCGGCTGTCGCACTGATGCGTCAGGATAAAATCGACAAGGCGAAACTGAACCTACAGGCACTGATCGATCAAAACCCGCATTTGCCTGGCCCCTATATCAATCTGGGTATCATACAGCTCAATGAAGGTGAACCGGCCAAGGCTGCAGCATCGTTTACAACAGCCCTTGAGCTAAAACCCGACAGCCTGCCAGCCCATAATCAATTGGCTGTTGCGCTCAGAATGCAAGGGAAGTTTCAGCAGGCGGAGCAGACCTATCGCACGGCCCTGAAAATCGAACCCGACTACCTGCTCGCTCACCGCAATCTGGGAATTCTTTATGATCTCTACCTGAGCAAACCTAAACTGGCACTGCAGCACTATAAGCGTTGTCAGGCATTGGGTGACTCGAACGACAAAGAGATTGGCGGCTGGATCCTGGATCTCGAACGACGCATCAAGTCATCAAAATAGCGGAAAGTGGATACCATGAACAGGCCATATAAAAGAGTGTTGATGATACCGATTACTGCTTTGTTGCTGTTGTCACAGAACCTGCAAGCGGAACAGCGTATCGACCTGGAGGGCACGGCCATCTTCGGCAACAAAGAGTCGCCCAACATACTCTATGTGGTGCCCTGGCGATCGGCGAAACGTCTCACCAATATGATGCCCCCTGAAACGGGTCGCAGAGATGAGCTGTTTGCTCCGCTGGACCGTGATGTATTTCGCAGACAGATCGATTGGTACCAGACATTTAGTGAAAAACCGTAAAGAATCTATTGCTCGGTGCCGCATGACTGAAACAACCCGATTTCTTGCATCAGCTGTCTGTTTTTATCAGCCGCTGGATGCAAACATTTACAGTAAACCGATATTCAGGCGTTAAACAACGGAGAATCCTATGGAGCTCATCGACCCCATCATCCGATTTTTTCAGGAAGGCGGACTCTTTATGTACCCTATCCTGCTGATCTTTGCAGGGGGCGTAGCGATAGCCATCGAACGCTGGGTCTTTCTGACCATACAGACCGGCAGCAACAAGCGCACCTGGAGAAGGGTCCTGCCCCATCTCAATGACGGTGACTTCAAGTCCGCAATGGAGACCGCCAACAAATCCAAGACCGCCATCGGCACCATGTTGACCTACGGCCTGGCACGGGCACGTACCGCAAGGCGCCGGGACGATGTCGAGGTGGCTATGGAGGAGGGATTGATGGAGGCGATCCCGCGGATGGAAAAACGCACCCACTATCTCAGCACTCTCGCCAACATTGCGACCCTGCTCGGTCTGTTGGGCACCATCATCGGTCTGATTCAGGCCTTTACCGCCGTCTCCAACGCCGATCCCGCGGAGAAGGCGGACCTGCTGTCAGCAAGCATCTCGGTAGCCATGAACACCACCGCCTTCGGACTGATGGCGGCCATCCCCCTGTTGCTGGTCTATGCCCTGCTGCAGAGTAAGACCACCGCCATCGTCGACAGCCTGGAGATGGCCTCGGTGAAATTCCTCAACATCTTCAGCGAACAGGCATTCAGTACACGGAGCAAGGCATGAGAGAACGGCTGAGACGCCATCGACACGGGGAAGAGCTGAACATTACAGCCTTCCTCAACCTGATGGTGATCCTGATTCCCTTTTTGTTGATCACCGCCGCGTTTTCCCGCTTCTCCATCATCGAGCTTTATCTGCCTCCTGCCAGTGAGGGTACCCTGAAGGCGATCAAAGAGCTTCAACTGGAAGTGATCATCCGCCCCGACAGCCTCGAAGTCGCGGATCGGGAAGGCGGCCTGATCAGGCGCCTGAAGAACACCCCGGATGGTTATGACGTGAAAGGTTTGAACGAGCTGCTGGTGCAGATCAAGGTCCGTTTTCAGGACAAACGCAATATTTTCATCCTGTCGGAACCAAACACCAAATACGAAACCATGGTGCAGGTGATGGATGCCGTGCGCATGACAGAGAACATGGAAGCCGGCACCGTCGTTCAGTATGAATTGTTCCCGGATATCGCGTTGGGAGATGCCCCACCGGTAGCCGCGCAGAAACAGGACGAAGGTAACGCATCATGAAGATGTCACGCCGGGCAAAACGCATGGATCGTCATCATCGGCGAAACAAAGGCCATGCCGTACTCAACCTGGTCTCCCTGATGGATATCTTTACCATCCTGGTCTTCTTCCTGCTGGTCAATTCCGGTGAGGTTCAGGTCCTGCCCAACGCAAAGGCATTGAGCCTGCCGGAGTCGGTGGCAAGCTTGAAACCCCGGGAGACCCTGGTTGTCATGGTCAATCACAATGAGATCCTGGTACAGGGCCACCGGGTCATGGACCTTGCGCAACCCTTGCCCACCGGGACCACGCTGCCCGCCTTGAAGCACGAACTGCAGCGCCATGCGGAGAGATCCAAAACGAGTAGTCTGGAGCCCTTCAGGGGCAAGATCACCATCATGGGTGAGAAGACGATTCCCTACACTCTGCTGAAGCGCGTCATGGCGACCTGTGCCGAGTCTGATTACCCCAACGTCTCCCTGGCGGTATTGAGAAAGCATGAAAAGCCCAACGGAGGACAGCCGTTGTGAGCGCCTCCTATCGACACTCCACCTATCTACCGTGGTACACGGCGTCTGCCGACGAGCGGCGATTTCAGATCATCGCCCTGGTGGTACTCATCATCGCACTGCTGTCAGGCACCATCGTGCCGATGATCGAACTGCCGGAAAAAGAGCGTTTCAAGAAACAGACCCTGCCACCCCGACTGGCAAGACTGATCCTTGAGCAGAAGAAAGAGCCGCCGAAACCGAAGAAGATCGTCAAAAAGAAACTGCCGGAACCCGAAAAGAAGAAACCGGAGAAGAAGAAGCCGGAAGAGAAGAAGAAACCCGAACCGCAAAAGCCGCCGGAAAAGCAAGTGGCGAAGAAGAAGCCGACTAAAGAGGATGCGCGCAAGAAAGCAGCAAGCGCGGGCCTGCTCGCCTTTACCGATCAATTGGCCGATCTGCGCGAAGAACAGATCGAATCGAGTGTCAAGGGTGTACAGAAACTATCGACCACCGGTAAAAAGACATACCGCAGTCAACGTTCGATCATCTCGTCCGGTGTCGCCAGCGGAAGTGGCGGAATCAATACCGCTGCCCTGAGCAGTGAGACGGGTGGCGCCGGACTCTCAGGACGTCGAACGACCGAGGTGCAGAGTAGCGCCATCAGCGAGGAGACAAAAGCGGCGGCCCGCGGAAAGGGCAAAGGCAAGAATTTCAAAGGGAATCGCACCCGTGAAGAGATACAGGTGGTCTTCGATCAGAACAAAGGGGCGGTGTACGCACTCTACAATCGCGCCTTGCGTAAAGACCCCACACTGCGCGGCAAGGTGGTATTGGAGTTGACGATAACACCTACCGGAAAGGTGACCAAGTGCGTCATACTTTCATCCGAGCTGAACGATCCGAAACTGGAACGCAAGCTGGTGTCACGCATCAAGCTATTCAAGTTTCCCGCCAAGGACGTTGATACTGCGGTGGTCTCCTACCCCATCGATTTCCTACCCTCTTGATGCAGCGATTGTCCACCTGTAACAGCATTTCGCTTTGCAAGCGATTGATGATTTCTGGTTTACTCAACAACCCCTAGCCAAATGGTTAATGGGCTGAATAAAGCAAGCCGCAAACGAACGCTAATCACCGCAAAAAAGCGCAAATATATCCACTATGGGATTCCGAAGAATTATGTGGAATATTCTTAATCACCTCCCGCTAATGATAGCGGCCTCAGGCTACGCTCTGTTTCAGCCGTTGCACGCAGCGTGGACCAGCGGAGAGGAAGCGATCATGGGCACTAAAGTCAGTGTCCAGCTATGGCACCAGGACAAGAGCCAGGGCGAGACGGCGGTTCAAGCCGTCATGGAGGAGTTTCGACGTCTGGACAAAAAACTGAGCCCCTATATCGAGCACAGTGAACTCGCCCTCGTCAACCGCATGGCCGCAAGCGAACCGGTGGTTATCTCGCAGGAGTTTTACCGCCTGCTCGAAACCGCCCGCGAATACTCCGAACTAACCGAAGGCGCCTTCGATATCACATTCGCCTCCATCGGCCATCGCTACGACTATCGCAAGGGAATAAGACCCGGCGAGTCGACGATCGATCACACCCTGCCCCTGATCGACTACCGCAATATTCGACTGGTCGCGGATAACAGCACAGTCTCATTCGAGAAGCCAGGCGTGCGCATCGACCTCGGCGGTATCGCCAAAGGCTACGCCGTCGATCGGGGCATTGAACTGCTGCGTCAAAGAGGCATCGAGCATGCGTTGATCAGCGCCGGCGGTGACAGCCGCCTGCTGGGCGATCACCGCGGCCGGCCTTGGCACATCGGCATCCAGGCACCTAGAGACAAAAACCGCATGGCCGCCATGCTGCCACTTGTCGGCAGCGCAATCTCCACCTCCGGCGATTACGAACGCTTCTTCGAACGTGACGGTGTACGTTACCATCACATCATCAGCCCTAGAACGGGACGCTCAGCCGACACCCTGCAGAGCGTCACCATCATCGGCCCCAACGCAACCCATACCGATGCCCTCTCCACCAGCGTCTTCGTACTTGGCGCGGAAAAAGGAATGGTGCTGATCAATCGCCTGGAGGACGTGGATGCCGTGATCATCGACAGGCACGGAAAGATGATCACATCTGATGGCCTGGCTAATTCGGCACCATAACAAACCGCAAATAAACACCAGTGAACGTAAATAATTGTTCTGTACACAGCGTAATGCACCTCATCTTTTCGACGATACTGCCACTCCTTGAGTCTTGAACGTCTGCCTTTTGCAGTAAGACAACTACCCACACTCCAGGGTAGATGGAGTTGAGGTTTGCTCCCTGAATGAGCATTGATGTATTCTTTGACAAATCTTCACTAACAAAACGTCTGATTACTTAGCTGTTAGATGAGCTATGCTGCCGATAGCTTATTGATAAATGAAAGTATAGAAATGAACGTAATATATCGAGCAGCAAGAAAAGAGGATAGTTACAGAATTGCTGAACTTGACTATATTGCATCAGGTGGCGCATCTGAATATCTGTTTCATGATCTTGTACCCGACTCAACACCAATACAGGTAGTCGCATACGGCCTGGAAAACGATTTCTATCCGCACTCATTTCGTAGCGCAATCGTTGCTGAGTCAAATGATGAAGTAATCGGAATGGCACTATCATTTCCTACCAAGTTTCATGGCATAAATGATGAAATGAGAAACTTTCTTCCATTTGAACGTCTAGAGCATTTCAAGGCGTTCTTTTCTGCACGGGTAGATGATAGTTATTATATTGACGCCATTTGCGTCGACAGTGAATATAGGAATAAAGGCATCGGGAAATCACTTCTTGAAAAAACAATTGAGAAGGCACGCAAAGAAGGGTTCTCACTATTAAGCTTGATAGCCTTTGTCGATAACCATAAAGCAATAAAATTCTATAACGATCATGGATTTGTAGCTTTAAGGCAAGTCGAGCTGAAAAAACACGCACTTATTCCCCATACGGGAGGATGCTTGTTAATGAGGGCAGAGACATGAAGATTCCATCTAACAAGAAAACCATGTCGCTAACGAGGCAGCGCCACATGTTCAGGCGCTACCCTGAAATTACATACACATCAAAAAAATCAGTATTGATGAGTAATAATAATGAGAAAGAATAAACAATCGAGTAGGTCTCTGACTGCATTCTTAGTAACCTGGGCTTTTATTGTCTTAACCGTAACAGGAATTATTCTCTATATTGTTCCTCAAGGCCGCATTGCACATTGGGTTCATTGGTCCCTGTTTGGCATGAGCAAAGACCAATGGGGTTGGGTGCATATGATGTTTGGAGGTGTTTTTATCTTCACAGGCTCTTTGCATCTCTATTTCAATTGGAAACCATTCAAGAAATATTTTGCCGAAAAGGTAAGAGGTCATTTTGAACCCAAACAGGAAGTGTTTATTGCAACTGCATTAACCGTATTCATTTTTGTTGTATCTGCGTTGAATGTTCCACCGGCAAGTTGGGTAATTGCTTTAAATAGCTGGATAAAAGGTACGTGGATTACCTCGCCTGAATTGGAACCGCCTTACGGTCATGCTGAAGAAGCATCTTTAGCAGGCATTAGCAAGAAGCTCAGACTGGATATCAACAAAATAACCGTTCACTTGGATGATAAAGGTATCATTTATTTTGGAGTTAAAGATACACTAAATGATATTGCGCGGAAAAATGGAACAACTCCGATGGCGATATATGAAATGATAAAAATATATAAATTACCTGAAAAGAAAATTGAGACAAGAAACCTTTCTTCTGAAGAGATAGAGGCTGTATATTCAGGCACTGGCTTAGGACGTAAAACCATTGCTGAAATATGTGCTGAAATTGGTATACCTGTGGAAGTGGGTCTTAAGAAATTATCTGAAAATAGAATTGAAGCGACAGCAGAAGATAAGGCGAGATCTGTCGCTGATAAACACGATAAGACACCGATTGATTTATTGAAAATAATGATACATTAATCGCGTATGAAAGCTGACAAGCACATTCACCCAAACCACCGTGGTAGATGATCCGTATATTACGTTTACCTATCACAGTTCCGTAGTGCCATGCTTGAGCGACACTTAGTATATTCTCGAAGGGGGTATTTACATGACTGCTATCCGTTATTTACAGGCCACTAATAAGTGGTTGGTTGCAACATATAAACAGTTGCAATCAGAACAAACACGTAACATCGAGACTATTGCTGATCGGCGATACAATGATAGTGCATTGGGACGCTTTGATAATAACGCTCAAGAAAGTTCCAGGAAATATAAATCTAGAGAATAGATACCAAGCTAACAAGTACCTGCACGTAAAATCCAAAAGCACCGTATCAAGGGAAAAGGCATTGTTACTAATTTTGCCCGCTCTCCCGCTTTTCATAAAATTCTTCCGTAAACTCCCTTAACCTCCCACTCTCAATCGCCCCCCGCATATCCCGCATCAACTTCTGATAGTAATAAAGGTTGTGAATAGTATTCAACCGTGCCCCGAGGATCTCGTTGCATTTGTCCAGGTGGCGCAGATAGGCACGGCTGTAGTTGCTGCAGGTATAGCAATCGCACTCCGGGTCCAGGGGGCCCTCGTCGTATTGATGGGCCGCATGGCGGATGCGCACCACACCCTGATGGGTGAAGAGGTGGCCGTTTCGTGCATTGCGTGTCGGCATCACGCAATCGAACATGTCGATGCCCCGATGCACCGACTCGACGATGTCTTCAGGGGTGCCTACCCCCATCAGGTAGCGCGGATTGTCGACCGGCAGCCGGGTGGCGAGAAAATCGAGTATGCGCCAGCGATCCGCTTCGGGTTCGCCTACCGAGAGACCACCCACCGCATAGCCGTCGAATCCGATATCGATCAATCCCTGCAGGGATCGATCGCGCAACGCCTCGAACATCCCACCCTGGACGATACCGAACAGGGCCGATGGATTGTCACCGTGTGCGTCGCGACTGCGTGCCGCCCAGCGCAGCGAGAGCTCCATCGACACCCTCGCCTCCTCTGCCGTTGCCGGGTAGGGTGTGCACTCATCGAAGATCATGACGATATCCGAACCCAGTTCCCGCTGCACCTGCATCGACTCTTCAGGGCCCATGAAGACCTTGCTGCCGTCGATAGGCGAACGGAAGGTGACCCCTTGTTCGGAGATCTTGCGCATCTCCCCCAGGCTGTAGACCTGAAACCCCCCCGAGTCGGTGAGAATCGGCCTCTCCCAGTGTGCAAAACCGTGCAGGTCACCATGTTTACGGATCACCTCGGTACCGGGTCTGAGCATGAGGTGGAAGGTATTGCCGAGTATGATTTCGGCACCCAAACCAACCAACTCCTCAGGAGTCATTGCCTTGACCGTCCCATAGGTGCCGACAGGCATGAATGCAGGCGTCTCCACAGATCCTCTGGCAAAGCTCAAACGACCACGCCGTGATAGCCCATCTGTCTGAAATAGCTCGAATTTCATAGCCTTTTATTGATTATCCCCCGGCACGCGTCAGATCGTAAAAAAACCGATTCGCCAGACTTTGTAAAATTCTGTGATGCTATTGGGGTTTTCCCTAATTGCTCTTGACAGCACCATTAACATATTAGAAAATGTTTATGTGCTGATTATTATGTTTCAGCACTTTTTACTCCTCCATCCTCCTTTGGTGGATATATTCAGCGCGGCACCCCTGCCGCGCTTTTTTTTATCCTCCGGATTACCCGGCAGGCGTCAGAAACATCGCATCGCCGTAACTGAAAAAACGGTACCGCTTTTCTATCGCATACTGATAAGCCTTCATGATCCGATCATATCCGGCAAAAGCCGCCACCAGCATCAGCAAGGTGGACTGGGGCAGATGAAAATTGGTGATCAACGCATCGACACTGCGAAATTGATAGCCTGGCTTGATAAAGAGTCTTGTATCACCCTGATAGGGCTCAATCGTTCCGTTACCCGAGGCCGCCTCCAGACTCCGCACGCACGTCGTGCCTACAGCCACTACGCGCCCGCCTCGTTCACGTGTATGAACAACCTGCTGGCAAACGACTTCATCAACCTCAATATACTCCTTATGCATTATATGCTCATCGAGGTTATTCACCCTGACCGGTTGGAAGGTCCCGGCGCCGACATGCAGGGTCACAGTAGCCTGATTGACTCCCATCTTCTTAAGTCTTTCCAACATTTCATGGTCGAAATGCAATCCCGCGGTGGGTGCGGCCACCGCACCGGGCTTCTGAGCGAAAACAGTTTGGTAACGATCCGCATCGACAGGCCTGTCGCCACGATCTATATAGGGAGGCAAAGGCATATGGCCATGTTTATTCATTAAATTGTAGAAATCGCCAGTTCCAGTTCGAAGTAAAAACAGATCACCTTCTCGACCCGCGACCTCCACTGTGTGATCACTGTCGCCCAGCTTCAGTAGAGAACCTGTCTTGGGTGATTTACTGGCGCGAACATGCGCCAGCGCCAATCCCGGTTCTAAAATGCGCTCAATCAGTACTTCGATCTTGCCACCGCTCAATTTATTCCCATAGAGCCGTGCCCGCATCACCCGAGTATCATTCAGTACCAACAGATCTCCAGGCTGGAGTAGCGAAGGAAGGTCAGTGAACATCAGATCCCTCGGCGCCGTCTCCCCCTCTAGCAACCCAAGCAGGCGACTTCCGCTGCGTTCGGCATGCGGAAACTGAGCGATAAGCTCCTCGGGCAAATTGTAATCGAAGTCGGATAGCTGCATAGCGCGCGGATAGTAGCACGTCATGAGAATGCGGTGAATCATTCACTTTTCAGTAATCTGGCATTATCATCAACCATCAGCCTTATTCCGGGTGAGGATTAAGTGGACACTCAGAGCCTTGATCAGAAATCTTGGCAATTGGAAATAGAGTCGAACTTGCCAGGGTAGATAGTTTGATGGGGATTAGGATGATCATATACAGGTTACCGGCTCTATGCCGCACTTTTCAATGGTTGGCTGTCCTGGCCTGTTTTCTTGTGTCCGGAATGGCTCGTAGCGAGATTATCTACCTGCAATCAGACAGCGGCCTGACCATCAATGCGGAATATCTCGATACGAAAAGCAGTGCCCCCCCAATACTAATACTGCATGGTTTTCTCCAAACAAGAGATTTCTTTACGGTACGTCGCATTGGCAATGCCCTGCATGAAGCCGGTTACAAGGTATTGCTGCCGAATCTATCCTTGGGCATCAATAATCGACGACAAAGTCTTGCTTGTGAAGCCGTTCATAACCACTCCATTCAGCAGGACACGAACGAGATCGCCCTTTGGGTGGATTGGCTCCACAACAAGACAGATCGCACGGTTACGCTCATCGGCCATAGCGCCGGCAGTTTGAACCTGGTTTCCTATCTCGATGCATATCCCGACTCTCCAGTTAAGAAGAGCCTACTGATTAGCCTGGTGGCATTCCTCCATGGTCCTGTTGCAAAAGAGAATGCGGAGGAGCAGATGCGTGCTGAAGCCGATCTGAATCTCAACGGAATCAGAATAAACAGATATCGGTTGGCATATTGCGATCACTACGCCACTACAGCAAAAGACTATCTTTCCTATCTTGCGTGGGACCCGAATCGAACACTTAAGGCGATTTCCAGTATGCAGGTAAAACCCACTATAATATTCGGTGGGGATGACAACCGTCTGGGCCCGGACTGGAAACCGCAGTTGCAGTCACATCAGGCTCACATTATTGAAATTGATGGGGCCAGCCACTTTTTTGATCATGCATATGAATTTGATCTGCTTGATGGCATTGAAAAATCATTATGAGGGATTATAAACAGAGTTACTGTCCATGACGTTCAGACCAAAACCACTATCCCTCAGTCTCTTCACGATACTCTTCGTGATGCTTTTTCTAATTCTTCTATTTACTCTCGGCAATCTCACTTACCGGGAATTTGAGCATTTGGATAAAAAATTTCGTGTTGCCAATGAACAGAGTGCGGCCGCAGAAATCGAATCGGCATTATCCGAAGCCATCAGCCGGACCAAAGAAGAAACCCGTCAGCTCGCGACTTGGGAGGAAGTCGGGCAACAACTCAACAACCCAACCTTTTACAGTTATTGGTACCAATACAGGGCAAAAAATATCGAATATGTCTCGGCATACACGCTCGATGTCGCGATCTATGATCTCCATGGCAATGTACTCGCTCCCATCGACACCGCAAGACTGCCTCAGAAGATAGATACAGATGGTATCGGTCACTACATTCAGGTTGATAATTATGAACCGCTTATAGTGGTTGTCATCCCGGTGGAGGAACCGATCAGCGGAAAAAAAATGGGATACCTGGCCACTTTAAGCAACCTATTCCCAATTCTTAAAGGCTTCAGCCACTTCAGCTATATCGACCGGAGCAGTATCAGCGTTGCCATCGATGAGATCGATATGATATCGAGCCAATCACTGCTGGAGAACATCAGTTACAGGCTTGCCGGCGATCCCTATGCACAAGCCATCAAGCCGGTTGTCAAGCAATCCTTGCTGCAGCTGGCCGGTACTGCACTGATACTGACACTGTTGATCTTTCCACTGGCTGCCTGGCTGGTAAACCGCCCGATTCTACAAATATCGCAACAGATAGATCATTTGCAAAACTCACCTCGAACAGCCGTTAAACGGCATACACTAAAACCACTGTTCATTAAGGAGTTGGATAAGATACAGACATCACTATACGCCTACCACAACAGGCTAAATCAGGCGAAATCGTACCTGGATCAAAAGACTCAAGAGTTGGATGATATCGTGCAGCATGATCCGTTGACAGGTGTCATGAATCGCCGTGCCTTTGACACTTACTGGAGGGAAGTAACCGATGTGTTCAAGCACAGTACGGACGAGATCTGTCTGATGCTGTTCGATATCAACCACTTCAAGGCGCTGAACGACACCTATGGTCATCATACTGGTGACGAAGTATTAATCGCCATCGCACAAACACTAAAGAATATATTACACAGCCGGGAACAGTTGTTCAGACTCAGTGGTGATGAATTTGCAACCGTTCTCATGGCTGTCCCGCCCCGCAAAGCCATGCAGATAGCCAAACAGTGCCATCTGGCCGTCATCAACTATCCCTTCGACAAGCTCGGCATCAATGAACCTGTGCGGATAAGCATTGGAGTGGCGGACACGAAAGCGGAAAGAGGTGAAAACATCAATGCCCTGCATTGGCAGGCGGATATTGCAATACATTTTGCCAAGCGCCCTGGCTATTCCAGCATTGTCCGTTTCAAACCGGAGTTGGCGGAAAATGCACGCGGCCTCTTTTCGAATCGCACTCACATTGCGGTCTACGAGGCTGTTACCCGCGGTACCGGACTGGTCATGCACTACCAACCGATTGTAGATCTGGAAAATGGCAAGCCCCAATATTACGAAGCGTTGGTGCGAATCGTTCATGACGGACAACTGATCATGCCCTCTCACATTTTCCCGTTAGTCGAAGCACGGAGTCTCGATCAGGACCTCGATTTCCATGTCATAGAAAAGACGATCAACGACCTCCGGGCGGGGAGAATCCCCATCAATACGGGAGTCTCAATCAATATCTCTGCGCCCACCATCATAGAGCATGAACTGTTGCAACAGTTAGCGGCATTCAAACCGTTCATGGCAGATTATAAACTGCTGATAGAGATCACTGAAACCGCTCTCATCACCCAACTCCAAATCGCCAGAAAAAATTTGGAAATCCTGCGTAATATGGGTTTTAGTATCGCCCTGGATGACTTCGGCAGCGGATACTCATCGCTGCGTTATCTGGGTGCCATGCCGGTTGATGTGGTCAAGTTCGATATCACCCTCACACGACTGGTCGACGACAGGGCGGACAACCTCATCCTCAACTATCTGGCGAAGATGATATCCGAGTCCGGGCATCTACTGGTGGCGGAGGGTATTGAAACAGCCCAGATCGCGGAACAACTTGCAAAATTGGGATTCCGCTATGGCCAGGGCTACTATTTTGGTCGACCTGCGCGGACGATAGAGAAAACCGGCGCTTCCAAAGACCCCATCAATTATTCTGCATAGTCTTGGAAAATTAGGTATACTCTGCGGCTTCACGAAGCCGGGGTGGCGGAATTGGTAGACGCAGTGGATTCAAAATCCACCGGTAGCAATACCATGCGGGTTCAAGTCCCGCCCCCGGTACCATCATAAGCAAGAATTTCAACTTTCCATGTAAATTCTCGACCCCTAATGGTGAAATGGCACAGCCCCGTTAACTGCTCTACCACATTGTAAATAACTGTACACTCCGTTTGCTCTCAGATAATTCAATGCCTATAAATTGTAGAGGTATTGTGTATTTATCTGAACATCGATTTAGGAAATAATTTCCTTTTGAGAAAAGACAGGATTTTATAACTGTGCGGGGATGTGTGCTTCAAGGACCGTGGTAAAACCTCTGCCGCAATATCTTGGGAATCACCATTACAGCATGAAATCTTTCATAGATAAGAGAATCGGCATGGGACCGATACCCTCCGAACCCAAGTACTATCTCAAGAAAGAGCAGGTCAATGGACTCGCTGTCCTACGGAAATTCGGTTGGCGAATCGTCTGTATCAGGCGTCCATCCGTATTTGATACCACCACAATTCTTTTTAACAAACACACCAACAAATTAGGGGTACTCGGCAGTGACGGCATACTCCGCTTGACGAACAATATTAAGATTCGTGACAGAAGCAAAAAACAGGGAACGACTGATCCTAAAAAAGCGCAATCCTTGCAGTTCCGGAAATCCCCCAGATAGCCAATGCGGTACGCGGAACAGCGGCAATGCCAGGCTGTGGATCCAAAGTCAAGAATCATATCGCTCCCACTGATCATTAATGATAATCATTTTTATTTATGTCCGTAATCGTGCGGCTGCTGGTGCCAAGCCGATGTTACATCCGATACCATGACACAGGATTTAAGCCGCGCCTTGACACCCAATATGAGTTACCAAGGTCAACCCTTTTGTCGGCTTTTCCAGCTATCGCATATATAGATTTTAAGTGCCTGTTCTGTTCAAATGATAAGGCTGTGGTTCAAGAATGGTTGAATGGCTAGCGCTGACGACAAGTTCAGCCGAAAATTCAGATAATAAAAGAGTATGACAAGTCCGGATTCCAAACTACCCGATGAGTATGCCCAGGACCAGGAGAAGCTGACTAGCTCCGACAAGCTGCGTGTGGCATTGGAGATCGCCATAGCAGCACTGATACTCGCTGCAATCTACTACTTCTTTGCCCCGGAAGAAGAGATCGATCTGGCGCCTCCTCTGGAGGAGAACCAGATCGACCCCATTATTCGGGCTCAGATCGACTCAGCCACGGAACAGACCGCCCCCGTTGAACCTGATGCCGACACTACAGAAGAAGCCGCAATCGTGGATGATTCTTCGCATTCGGAAAAGAGTGCGAGTGAAAGTACCCCCGCCGAAAAAGCGCTCATTGATGGTGGATCCGCCCGTGCATTGATATCTCGCTTGCGCTCCGGAGAGACGGCCTTCAGTCCGGAACAAATCCTAAATCAGGCGACGACTTACCAGAATCAAGGCAAGCTGACAGATGCCTATCTATTGCTCTTTTATGCTGCGCGCGAAGGGGATGCTACAGCGGCATTTTCGCTGGCCAGCATGCACGACCCGAATCATTTTACCGAAGGCAACCCCTTACTTGATAAACCCAATCCATATCAGGCACATAAATGGTATTCGGCAGCAGCTGACAAGGGTTTAACCAAGGCGACCGAGCGACTCAACAGGTTGAGAAAGGCCACTGAAGAGCAAGCAAAAAAAGGGGATCTTGCGGCTAAGCGACTTTTGTTGAACTGGCAGTAGCTCTCATTCAAGGATAAAACGATGGCCACCCTCAAATCGATCCTGACTTTGTCTATTTTCATTCTCACACCTTCCCTTCTCCTGGGAGCCGTGCAACAACATCCCCTGCTCATGGAAGGTAAACAGGCCCTCTACCAGCGAGTCCTGAGTAAGCCGGGTGCACATTTTTATAGTGAAATACAACAGGCTAAGGGTGATCCTGCCACACCATTCAGTGTCTTCTATGTGTATGACCGAAAGATCGAGAATGGCTCTAGCTGGTTACAACTCGGGCAAAATCGGCACGGGGAAATAGCCGGTTGGATGCCGGAAACTGACACCATTCCCTGGAATCAAGGTTTGACCGTCGCATTTCGCGATCCTGTGGGAAACGATCGAGTCCTTCTCTTCAATGAGAAAGCGAATCTGAAGGCACTGATAAACAACGATGATAAGGATGAATATCGACAACTATATACTGCTGCCGAGTCGGGCGCGCTTGATACAAACTCACCGGTGATCGCAATTCAGCCAAGGACCCATGTCGATATTTTGAAGGATTTCTACCTGGTACCCATACGAGACCATGAAGATATTTATATCGGGAACGAACAGGCGCGCATGCTGCAGGTATCCAGCGTACCGCTCCTGCCTACCGCCGACCATAAACAGGCACGGGACACCAAGAAACAGGAGAAAGAGACTGACAACAAGATTAAACCTTTCCGCTCCGCCGTAGTGTTCGTCATTGACTCCACCCTTTCTATGGATCCCTATATCGACCGTACACGAGAGGCGGTGCGAAAGATATACGACACGATAACCAAAGAGGACCTGACTGGCGATGTGAGCTTTGGCCTAATTGCATTTCGCGATAACCCTCAGGCCGTTCCCGAATTGGGATATTTGACGCAAACCTATGTCGATCTTCAGCAAGGACAGGATGCAGACGGATTTTTCAACCAGGTCACATCGCTCAAAGCCGCCACAGTGTCAAGCCGCGATTTCAATGAAGACAGCTATGCCGGTGTAAATGAGGCTATCGCAGGAATCGATTGGCAGGGACAGGATGCCCGCTATGTTGTTCTGATCACAGATGCCGGTCCCCGAGAAGCTGGCGATCCGCTCTCCGGCACAGGTATGTCGAGCGCATCTCTTCGACAGTTGGCCCTCGACAAGGGTATAGCGCTCTCGGTATTACACCTGTTGACTCCGAGCATCATGGCGGATCACACAAAAGCGGAAGAGACCTATCGCGACCTCTCATATTATCCAGGCATCGGCAGTTTCTATTTTGGTGTCGAGACAGGTGATGTTGAACGATTCGGGCGAGTTCTGGATGCCCTGGCCAAGCAGATAACCGAACAGGTCAAACTGGCTGCCTTGGCGGCCGCGGGGAAGAGCATGGCCATGGAACGCCAAGCCAGGGAGAGTCGGGCAATAGAGGATAAAGAGACCGATCAGTTGGCCCAATTCCAGGCAAAGGTCGCCAAACTGGGCTATGCCCTGCGCATGCGCTATCTACAACAAAAAGACAAACAGCAGATACCCAGTGTGTTCAATGCCTGGCTGGTCGACCGGGATATCAATGAGCCGCAGAGGCAAACCCTCGATGTACGCGTACTTCTGACCCGCGATCAACTCAGTGACCTGCACAGCATCATGCACCAGGTTCTCATTACAGCCGAAGAGGGTCTGCTTTCACCGCGTACTTTCCTCAACGATCTCAAGAGTCTTGCTGCCACAATCGCCCGGGACCCGGAACAACTCGGAACGACAACCCGTGTAACCGGTGCACGTGAAGGCAACCTGGCAGACATGGGTTTCATGCGGGAATATATAGAGGACCTACCCTACACCGGTGAAGTGATGAATCTCTCTTTGGAGAATTGGCAGGATTGGCCGGCCCGGGATCAAATCAGATTCATCAATCGTTTGGAAGAGAAGATAAACTATTACCAGGTATTGCATGATCATACTGACCTTTGGGTCTCACTGGATGGAGGCCCGATATCCGGTGACTCCGTCTTCCCTATCGCCTTGGAAATGTTGCCCTAGTTCTCCTTCACCATGGGACCGGAGGAGTACCTGATTTGACTACCACTGTAACCCACCCGGGCGCGGTGCTCACCGGTGAAAAGGTACTCATCTACCATTTGCGCGACGTAGTGAAGACTCGAGAAGCCGAAGACAGTGCATTCCGTCTGCGCGTACCCAGCCTGCAGATCGCGCTGGGTGAAAAGATAGCCCTCATTGGCGAAAGTGGATGCGGTAAGAGCACCCTGTTGGATATGCTCTCGATGACGTTAAAACCGAGTAATATTGGGTCATTCCGTTTCAGACCGGAACGTGGCGCGGACCCGGTCGATATTTCTACACTATGGCAGAAGAAACAACTCAACAAACTGGGTGATCTCCGTCGTTTGCGGATCGGTTATGTGATGCAGACAGGCGGTCTTTTACCCTACCTGACGGTTCGGGAAAACATCAATCTCTCCCGTCGCCTGCTAGATATGCAGGATGATGGACTGGTCGACGAGCTGGCAAATGATCTGGGCATACGCAGGCATCTGAACAAGCTACCCCATATGCTCTCTGTCGGCGAGCGTCAAAGGGTCGCCATTGGTCGCGCCCTGGCTCATCGTCCGGCTATCGTAATCGCCGACGAACCCACCGCATCGCTCGATCCCATTGCGGCCGAACGCATTATGTCGCTGTTCATCGAGTTGGTGGATGAACTTCATATCACTGTCATCTTGGCCAGTCACGCATGGCGTCATATCAACCGCTTGGGACTGCGGCACTTGGAACACCATACTCATAGAGAGGCTGACGGATCGATGACTGAAACCGTAGTGAGTGGCTGATGCGTCATCGGTTTAAGGATATTGTATGGCTGGCCAGTCGTGATTACCGCAACGAGTGGCAAATGTCGATCTTCTTCATCATTGCCCTTGCTGCGGTTCTTGGGCCGATGATGATCCTGTATGGCCTCAAGTTCGGAATCATTGGCAGCATGCTCAACAACCTTATCGAGGATCCGCGTAACAGGGAAGTGCGCCCCATCGGAAGCGGCCGTTATGACAGCGCCTGGATAGAACAGCTGCAAGCCAGGGAAGAGATCGACTTTATTGTTCCGCGCACCCGTGCCATCGCCGCCACCATTGACCTGAAGAGTCAATCAGCCAAGCGCATCGTCTCAGTTGAGATGATCCCTACGGGCCAAGGCGATCCGCTTCTGAAGTCACGCACAACCCCGGAGAGCCTGCAGCAGATTGTGCTCTCAGAAAAAGCTGCTCAAAGGCTTAAGGTCAAGCCAGGCGACGAAGTCAGTGGCAGTCTGTCACGCCGATATATGGGACGTAGTGAAAGGGTGCATGTCACACTCCAGGTAGTCGATGTAGCTCGACACGCCAGCTTTACCCGGGACGGCGCCTTTACCAACCTGAGACTGCTAGAGGCGGCAGAGGACTTCCGCGATGGTCGCGCGGTCCCGGCTCTCGGTTGGAGTGGCACAAAGGTTACGAATGACAAACGCACCTATCCCAGTTTCCGCCTCTATACACGCTCCATCTATGATGTCGCACCGATCAGTGATGCTTTGCAAAAATTGGGGATTGAAGTCAATACCCGAGCAGCTGACATCGATATTGTCCGTAGTATGGATCAAAATCTAAGCTTGGTTTTCTGGTTGATCGCCCTCATCGGACTTATTGGCTTCTCCTTCTCTTTAGGCGCCAGTCTGTGGGCAAATGTCGACCGAAAACGAAAAGAGTTGAGCGTTCTTCGGCTGGTCGGTTTTCGTACTGGAGAGATAATCTGGTTTCCAGTGCTACAATCCGCATTTACCGCCTTTTTCGGATGGCTTACAGCATCACTGATCTATCTGGCTGTAAGCTTCACCATCAACGGACTGTTCGTGACCCAGACTGAGGATAGTGAGACGATTTGTCGATTGTTGCCGAACCACTTTCTTATCGCCCTACTTCTCACACTGGGATCATCAATTGTTGCCGCATCGCTTGCGGGTTACCGTGCTGCGAGAGTGGAGCCTTCGGAAGGACTGAGAGAAATCTAGAGATCTCTCCACATATTGTATTAACCGAACAGCAACGACTGTATTGAGTAGCGTATCAGGGAAGGATGCAAAAAAGCCCGCAAAGGCCAAACACCTTTACGGGCTCATCCGATAGTATTTTAGCTATTGTGGAGCGTTAGATCTTCCGTCTTGCACTGAAAGCGATGAATCCAATCAAAGCAGAACCGAACAACCAAGCTGCCGCAGGTAGCGGTACGGCCGTAATCGTAAGGTCATAGTCGGAGTAAATCTTGCTGTCGAGCGCATTCAAAGCGAAACCGGAGAGTGTAAAAACATAACTACCCCTGGCAAGACTCAAACTCTCTGAAAACGCCGATCCAAGATGGAACTCCGCTCCATCATCCGTGTTCGTCAGCAACATATCATCTGCCGCCATCCCGGTGTGGGATCCAGCAAAGATAAGTGATAGCCCTGAGGTATCGATATCAAAATGTATGACGTCCGTAAAAATGCCGGAATATGGCGACGGGTTGTAAATATCTCCATTCTCTGTAAATGTACCGGCGTCGATTACGGTACCGCCAAATACACTGCTTGAAACGATGCTGGCCATCAATGCCAATGCGCAGAAAAACCTTTTCATGATTCTCTTCCTTAGTTCCGTGAAATAAACTCCTAAACCATGCTGTAAGCATAGATTGTAATTACTAGCTTTCGACAGATAAATATTAAAAATCCTAACAACTGCTCAAAATGGCTACATTTAACAATTATTTTACTTCTGCTGTTAAATAACAAATTATTAATTATTGATCGTTTAATAAGTTACAGGAAAACCTCCTGGCAAGGATAATTCTCAGGAAGATCATACTGTAACTTCATATCATACCGGTCTGTTCCAATCTTCATACCATCCACGCAAGCGAGTCACCCCAAAAGATTCAGAAATAAACAATGATCAATAAATCAGTTTATCGGTGAAGTGGGACCTAAGGCGTTACAATCAAAGAGTGTCGTGTCATTATCTACCCGGTTGCAAGCCGAAACATGAACAGAAATACCAGAACAACACTTACAACAATAAGTCCAAGATGCATCGTTCGCTTTATGCCATTCCTGCCTATGCCTTCTCTCCGATGACTATTCCATGCGGGCGTACGCTCACTGAACATATCAGGGCACCCGTCGATCGTTATAGAAGGTAGTTTGTCTGTAACAACCGCTGAGACTTGCATCTTTCGTTCGTTATTATCTGACATCCACCACACACCACACCATTTATGCTCTCCAACGGCACTATTTGTTACCAGTCCCTCCTGCATTGATTTTCGTCCAAACTCGGCTTCAGATGCATCACAGGATGATTGATCGGCTTGAGGGAGCACCTGATTGGGTGTAGATATTGGACCATGATTATCCCATTCCAGCCATTCCGTATCGGGTAAATCCCAGTCTCCTGATGATGGTTCGCATTCCTCATATTCTCGCCCTACCTCGTTGTCAACAATTGACAAATCTTCCACTGCCGAAGAGTCGTCATGCTTCAAAGGTAACCCAACCATATGACCGGAACGAGGTTTAACCGCCTGAGCAGTACCGAATTGGCTATGGGGTGAAGAGACACTTTGTATCTGTTTTGTGAGTTTATACCTCTCTTTCAAAGAAAAGATTGTTTCATTGAAATGCAGTTTCAATCGATCCTCCTCGATCAATAACTGTGTAACCAGCAATACATCATCAATATTTATCTGGTGTTTGTTTTCTATTGCCGCGAACGACAATAGACGACTCATTATATGATTTATGAGGCGTGGCACTCCCTGAGTGATATCGTATACGACCGAATATACCGGCCTCTCAATAAAAGGATCACTCTTCCACCCTACCTTTTCAAGTCTGTGTTTTATATAACCTTCAGTCTGCTCAGCTGACATACTGTCCAAGTCGCACACCGCAGAAACACTTTGCCGGATATACGCCATATCTGCCCCAGCAACTGACTCCCGCAACTCGGGATTGCCTATCAGCACCATTTGAAGCATTGAGCGATGTCTCTGTTGAAGATTGGACAGTAGCTTCAATTCAGTTAGTGAATTTGATCTATAACAATGAGCCTCATCAAGAAATATTATCAATCGCTTGCCTGTACGTTGCAGGCCATTCAGACAATGATGAATGGAAGATAGCAATGTCGCTAAGTTGAATTCCTCTGCCGGCAGACCCAATTCAAGGGCCAATTTTCTAAGTAACTCTTCCGCTGACAACTGGCTCATCATTATATTGATGACAACAAACTTGCCGGGATCGAGCCTTGAGATGACATCTCTGCACAAGATAGTTTTGCCTGATCCGGGAGGCCCACTTAACAAGACCATGCCTTCGCCCCGCTCCAGTGCGCCTGTTAAGCAATTCGAGGTTTTTTCAAAACTACTGTGGGCAAAGCAGAATTTTTCATCGGCGCACAATCGGAACGGTGTCTCATCAAATCCATATAACGATTCGTACATCTCTGTCACTCAACTCCATCATCATCCGATCTTTAAACCTGCTGAGTTCGGCTTCCGCATAAACGAGCGATTACGTCAGATACTGAGCAGAAATTCGGTCTAACGGATGATGGCAATTGTCACGATCATAAAAATAACAGCGTTTATTTATTGGGATTCTAAAAGGTCAGAATGACTGTATAGAGATGGGCCGCCAGACCAATTCATGTCTCAGACGACTTGATGTCAGAAAAAAATCCATTTTAAACTCCTGTTAACTTTATGTTTACTGGGAGCATATTACAGATCAACTTCCCTCTCAAAACAATATTGCGGCCAGCAACAGTTCCTTAACAGGGAGAATATATCATTAGCATATAAATAAAAAAACCTGCCGCAGGTCAATCGTGCGGCAGGTTTTCTTAGGATGAAAATTGTGCCGTAGCAAATTGCTACGATCCAAGTCTCGTTTAATTCACGGCAGTCTTCATTACGATGTTGGAATAACTACTCATGTTATTCTGCTGATCATATACAGATACCGCCACATAGTAATCTCCAAGATCCAGATTATCCAACACGTAGGTAGTCCTATCACCTTCATTAATGTCAGCAACCATCTGGAGATTATCTCGCGTGGTACCAACATAGACACAGTATCCTTGAATTTCCGACAGGCTGAGCGCCGAACCATCAGCGCGTGTTGTCGGCGCGACCCATCTCAACGAGATCGATCCGGTCACAGGTGCTGAGGAATCCGCATTCACTGTAATTGCGAAGGCATTCAAGCTGTCCTCATCAGTGCCGTCTGAAACAGTAATGACGATGTTATTGTAGTCACCGACATCATCTGCAGTGGGAGAACCGCTTAGCGTGCCTGTCTGGTTATTGAATTGGGCCCAGGCAGGAAGATTTGCAACAGAGAAAGCCAAGTTGTCGTTGTCACTATCCGTTGCGCTTGGCGTGAAAGAATACGCCCCGCCTACATCCACACTGTTTATCGGATTGCCGGTGATTACAGGAGCCTGGTTGGCTGACTGCTGCGAATCTGTACAACGGCTGTTCGAAGTGAAAAATTGTACCGGGGTAGCCTGAGTATATCGTGCTTGAACCGTGAAACAGTGCTCAACGCTAAGGTCCAGACCCTGAACGGTTACCGTCGTGCCTGCTGTGTTGCTAAAATCCTTTGAGTTCACGCCATCGATGAATATATTGTATCCACCTTGAGGAACATCATTGGTCTGATTCCAACTGAGGATGACATTGTCACCGGACACCGATGCGGCTGTTAAGGTCGCGGCACCGAACGCCTCGGCTGGGGGCTGAACGGCAGGATCGCCCGTATTGGTTGTCGGCGCAGGCCTTACCGGTGTTGATGTAACAGGTGTCGACGTTTTAGGCGGCGTTGTTGTAGTCGTCTGATCTTCACTCGATGTGGCGCCGTTTTTAGGAGGTGGTATTACGATTGTTTCGTTACCACTGGAGACAGCTGTTTCCTGGTCAGGTATGTTAGCTACCTGGTCAGACTCAGACACAGCACTTCCACCACCGCACGCACTGAGAACGATACTCAATGTTATTGCTGTAAAAGCCGCCTGGTGTAATCTCATTTCGATGCCTCAGTATTGTAATTCCTGGAATAGGTTACGGCAGACATCGGGATGACCTGAGGAACTGGATCACAGATCAACATGACCTTATTCACAATACCGGATGGCTAATTTCAACTAATTGAATTTACTGAAATTATATATTCAGTTTAATCTCAGATTCGTGAGGCTTTTTTGCTTATAAATAGTCAAGTGAGTGTCTTTTCGAGTTTGATATTACCAAGCAAAATAATCAGGATAGAGGCAATAGGAAAATCGGGCTCGCTCGATAAGTCAGCATCCAGCGAAAAACAGCGGTAAACAACCCAATGTTACCGCCGCACACCCACGCAAGTGCCAATTACCGCAACCATGTCAGGGGGGTAATGCTTGATGCCAAACGGATTCGACACTTATACTCAGCACCGATTTCAATTCGATAACAATAGGCAACGCAGTATGACGACTCCAAGTTTCAACCCACCTGTCCGTACTCTCATGGGCCCCGGCCCTTCCGATGTACACCCCCGTATACTAGAGGCGCTGTCACGCCCGACCATCGGCCACCTGGACCCGGTCTTCGTCGAGATGATGGAGCAGACCAAGGGGCTGCTTCAGTATGCGTTCCAAACCGAGAACCAGCTGACAATGCCTGTTTCGGCACCAGGGTCGGCAGGTATGGAAACCTGTTTTGTCAACCTGGTCGAACCTGGCGACAAGGTTGTCGTGTGCCAAAACGGTGTCTTCGGCGGCCGTATGAAAGAGAATGTCGAACGTTGTGGCGGTACGCCGATCATGGTCGAAGATGAGTGGGGTAAAGCTGTCGATCTGGCAAAGGTCGAAGCAGCTCTCGAGCAGAACAGCGATGCTGTGATTCTCGCCTTTGTGCATGCCGAGACCTCAACCGGAGCCCGTTCAGACACCAAAGAGCTGGTGGAACTTGCCCATCGCCATGGCTGCCTTACGATTGTGGATAGCGTCACTTCTCTCGGCGGTTGCGAACTAAAAGTCGACGAATGGGGAGTCGATGCAATCTATTCGGGTACCCAGAAATGTCTCTCCTGCACACCGGGCATTGCCCCCGTCAGCTTCAATGAGCGTGCCCTGGAAAAGGTGCGCAACCGCAGCAGCAAAGTGCAGAGCTGGTTTCTCGACCTGAATCTGGTGATGGGCTATTGGGGTAGTGGTCAGAAGCGCGCCTATCACCATACCGCACCGGTAAATGCACTGTATGGTTTACATGAAGCACTCTGCATACTCCAGGATGAGGGAGTGGAAAACGCCTGGATGCGACACAAAAAGATGCACAACGCGCTGAAGGCCGGGCTCGAAGCGATGGGTCTTACTTTTATCGTGGACGAAGCGCATCGGCTGCCCCAGCTAAATGCGGTTTCTATCCCAGAAGGCGTCGACGATGCAGCTGTGAGAAGCCGGTTGCTCAATGAGTACAACCTGGAAATCGGTGCCGGCCTGGGCGCATTGGCTGGCAAGGTTTGGCGCATAGGATTGATGGGACACAGCGCCCGCGCGGAAAATATCCTGTTGTGTGTGGGCGCCTTGGAGGCCGTCTTGAGCGATATGAACGCTCCGATCAATACAGGTGTTGCCCTGGGCCGCGTCCAGCAAGCGCTCTAGATCTTTAGTGATAGCCGAAGCCCCTCTGCTGCTCGAGCCCGAGCAGCTGCAAAGCCTGCTTGGAGAGAAGAGCTTGGTGGTCATCGACCTATGCAAGGAGACCACCTACTCCCAACTCCATATTCCAGGGGCGATACATCTGGCCTACAGCCGGATTGTGGCTAGCAATCATCCCGTACATGGCCTGCTACCGGATCCCGGAGTATTGGCACAGACTTTCTCAGAGCATGGCATCGGTAACCGCAGTCATGTCGTAGCCTATGATGATGAGGGTGGAGGCAATGCCTCACGCCTGTTATGGACGCTGGAAGCGATGGGTCACGGACACTATTCACTGTTGAATGGAGGAGTGCACGCCTGGCTCAATGAGGGTCATGCCTGCAGCCGCGAGCTGTCGCCTCCTGCAACTGCCGATTTCACCGCTGTACCCGGTAGGGATAACGTAGCCACAGCCGACTATATTACCGATCGTCTTGGTGAGCCTGACTTCGCGCTCTGGGACGCACGCAGTCGAAACGAATATTCCGGTATCTCGCGTTTCTCCAAACACCCGGGGCATATACCAGGGGCGGTCAACCTTGACTGGCTGGAGGTCATGGATCGCGCACGAAACCTGCGTTTAAAGACGGATGAAGAGCTGCGAACACGGCTATGCCAATTGGGGCTGGAACAAGATAAGGAGATCGTCGCCTACTGCCAGACGCACCATCGCTCATCTCTCGCCTGGTTCGTTCTGCGCCATTTGGGCTACCCGCACTGCAAGGGCTACCCGGGCTCGTGGTCAGAATGGGGTAACAATGACGAGACACCTAAAGCCATGCCATGAGACGGCCATCCAGAAAACAGCGCCGGTTCGTCATCCTAATACTGGCGCTGATCACATTTTCAGTGGCCTACTACGCTGGCCATACCCAAAAACGGCACACCGGGACATTGCCCCGAATCGACGGCGTTTTGATCAATCCACCTCTCCCGCTACCCCCGATTGATCTCAACAACCAGCAGGGTGAAGCCTTTTCCCTCACCGATCTGCAAGGTCGCTGGAGCCTGTTGATGCTTGACCCCGGGCCCGGAACAACCTCCTCGATCGCACTGACCAGACTGATTCAGGTACACAATCGCTTGGCGGCAGATCCCGATTTGCAGCAGCAGATTCACTACTTCTACCTACCCAGAATCAAAACCGAAGAAGAGGCGATATCGTTCGCATCGTTGTCAGACAATTTTCAGGCCTTGCATGGAGATGCACGGATGGTGGACAACGCCTTTGAAGCCTTCGGCGGCTATGCCAACGAGTTGGAACATACACTCTACTTGATTGGACCGGACACAAAACTGCATGCCCTGTTTACCCGGGATAGCAATACCGCTACTATCGCCGAAGATCTCATTAACCTGTTCGCCGCATTGCAGTAACTATAATGAATCAATCCGATACAGCTAAGGACACCAGCAAAAAAATGGCCCAATCATTGTTCGTGGGCCTGCAATATCTGTTACCGCACCACCTGCTCTCCTCCCTGATGCACAGCATTGCCCGTATCGAGCTGAGACCGGTGAAAGATTTTCTCATCCGTCAGGCGATCAAATGGTACAAGGTTGATATGCTGGAGGCGTTGGAGAGCGATCCTGCCAATTACAGGAGTTTCAACGATTTCTTCACCCGCGCATTGCGTCCCGATGCACGGCTTGTTACCCAATCGGAGAATCAGGTCGCCTCGCCTGCCGACGGCACACTCAGTCAGTCGGGTGATATCGAGGCGGGCTTCCTGTTTCAGGCAAAGGAACACGACTACTCGCTACTCGAGCTGCTGGGTGGCGATGCGGAAATGAACCGTCTGTTCGAGGATGGCAACTTCGCCACAATCTACCTTTCACCTCGCGACTATCACCGCCTGCACATGCCTGTCAGCGGAAGATTGAAGCGCATGCTCCATGTCCCCGGCCGCCTGTTCAGCGTCAATGCCACCACCTGCGAGAAGGTGCCAAGACTGTTTGCCCGGAATGAACGGGTGATCTCTCTTTTCGAGACCGATTTCGGCCCCATGGCGATGATCCTTGTCGGTGCCATTTTTGTCTCCAGCATCGAGACTGTCTGGGCCGGCACCATCACCCCTCTCCGGCAACGGGTAAGCAGTTGGGACTACGAACCCGCCACCACACCCGCCGGTATCGAGCTGGATAAGGGCGAGGAGATGGGGCGTTTCAACATGGGATCCACGGTGATCCTGCTGTTCGCCAAGGATGCCATTGAATGGGATGAAGATTTCAATGCGGACAGCCCCGTCAGAATGGGCGAGGCGATCGCCACCGCTACCGGGGGAAAGTCATAGCCCCATAGTCACGTGTTACGGATTCATGGCTTGGTGGCCTCGATCGTTGCCGATACGACATAATCCTCGATCCCGCGTCCCGGCGCCCAATCGCGGATAAACTCTCGGGATTCATCCTTGGGTTCGATCTTGATATCGATAAACCCCGCCGAGCCCATAAACCGCTCCAACTCCCCGATCATCGATGCATTTCCCATGCATCCGGAGACCAGTTGAGGATCGTTTCTCATCTCTTGCGGGATTTCCACGGTGGCTACCACATCGGAAATGGCCAGGCGTCCTCCCGGTTTGAGTATCCTGAAGGCCTCCCGGAATACCCGGCCCTTATCCGGTGAGAGATTAATGACACAATTGGAGATGATTACATCCGCACAGCCGTCTGCAATCGGCAGGGCCTCGATTTCACCCAATCTGAACTCGACATTCTTATATTTGCCACGTAAGGCGTTATTACGTGCCTTGGACAACATATCGGGGGTCATATCCACACCGATCACATGACCCGCATCACCCACTTCGGCGGCCGCCAGGAAGCAGTCAAAACCGCCGCCGGAGCCCAGATCGACCACCATTTCCCCCGGTTGCAAGGCGGCGATCGCCTTCGGGTTACCACATCCCAATCCCATGTCGGCTCCACTCGGCACCTTGGCAAGATCGTCACGGCTATAGCCCAGACGGGTTGAGATCAGGGTGTTGATCGCCGTATCGTCCGAGACGCCGCAACAACTCGATTCAATGCCGCAGCAGCCGTTAGCATCGCTGGCCAGAGCCACTTCCGCGTAAGCCTTACGCACCTCCTGACGATGGCTGTCCTGGAGATCGGTCAAAGACACTTCAGGTGAACCATTGCTTGTTATATCAGACATTACGCTCTCCACTATTCACTAATTCTGTTTGCGGAATGAAAAATTCCGATAGTTTGTCCAGTACTCCCGGATCGATCCAGCAATTGACACGTTTACCCTGCCGTTCCATCTCAATCAATCCCGCATAATGCAGCGCTTTCAGATGGTGCGAAAGGGTGGATGGCGCGATCTGCATACCTTCGCCCAACTGCCCGACGCTAAAACTGATCGCCTGCTCCAAATCGCAGCGGGTGCCGGGCCGGCAGCAGCGACTCAATCGCTGAAAAATAAGCAAGCGGTGCGGATTTCCCAATGCTTTAAACATCTCCGCAAGCTGCTTGTCATTAGATCTAATATTCGACATATTTCGAAATATAAAACAATATCCGTAGAGTTTCAAGTCACAGCTTGAAACGGGTCATCACCCGCTTAAGCGCAAGAGAGAAACCGGTGATTTACTATAGGTTTCCGAGATAACTGAACAGAAAACCGGCAGACTTATGACCAGTAACGGAAATGTCCCGTGTCGAGATGGATGAAATTGGATTTTGGATAGTAGCCGACACCACCCGCCTTCATGGCGACAGCATGATCTCGCAGTGTCCGGATATCACAGCCACAGAGCCGGATATCGATTGCCCTACCCTGCATATGCAGGCTCCGCTTTGCCACTCCTCCGCTCTTATTGCGCAGCATCTCGTTTGTTTTCGGCGAACGATAGGCGGAGATGATTTCAAATTCACCTGAAGCGCCAACAGCCTGCTGTAGCTGGTAGAGCATATCCAGAAGCGCCCTATCCATGCGGGTAGACTCCCCGCTGCGGTGATCCCTGAGCAAACGGTCGAGAACCCGGAGATTATCGACCTGGTATTCTCCATCACGCCAATAGGTAACCGTTTCTCTCTCCCCCGTATGGGTATGACGAAACGCCAGCGCGCGGTTCTCACCAGCGGCGAGCACCAACAGGGGCGACGACATCAACAGGCCTGTCATTGATGCGCAGTTACGCAGAAAGCGACGTCTGCTGAAACTGGGATTGTCGTTGGGAGTAATCAGCGTTGGCGACATGGATGCTGGCTAACCTAGTGTGGGAAAGATAGTGCTATTGTCGGCAGTGACCGAACAAAATCCACGCGCAGGTTAACAAATTCAGGCATGGTAAGGCCAACCTTGTGACTCGAATCACATGAGTGCGAGACAGGCCGCCTTATATGCGGGGTATGGCGAGCACCGGTCGGATCAGTATCAATGGCCTAAAGCGAGGGATTCCCTGCCCCGCGCTCATGGTGAGCGGTTACCTGCTCAATCCCTTCGCCCATCACCAGCATTAACGCGGTATCTCTTTGATAGATATCGGGCCGGAAATGGATATCACCCGCAGTGTCCACCCAACTGGTGAAATAGGTAAGATAGACCGGCATCGGTTTTGCGAGCGGGGCAATCCGGGTTTCACCGCTGCGCAGGGCCCTTTGCAGCCAAATCTCTTGCGGCTGCTCTGCATACTCAATCAGCAGTTGCGCCAACCGATCGGCATCCTCAACCCTGACACACCCAGAACTGTAGGCCCGATTCGGCCGCTCAAACAGGCCACGGGCCGGGGTGTCGTGGAGATAGATATTGTGTGCATTGGGCATATGAAATTTAATCTGTCCAAGACTGTTGACAGTGCCCGCATCCTGTCTCAAGACAAAGGGAAAATTGTCTTCATGATAGATTGCCCAGTCGATGTCGACCGGATCGATCTCACCCCATTCTCCGTCTGAACGGGCATAGACGCGAAACTGTTTACTCACCAGATACTCACTGTCCTGCTGAAGCTGCGGCAGTATATCCTGCACTGCAATGCTACGTGGCACTGTCCACAACGGGTTCATGACCAAATGCGTCACTTGACTGCTGAATGAGGGTGTTTGGCGCTCCTGCCTGCCGTTCACCGTGCGCTTGTGAAACACGACCTGGTCCCGATTCACGAGGGAGATCTCAAATCCTGCTGTATTGACCATCAGGTGCTGCGGCTCGAGCTCATGAGGCAGCCACCGCCAGCGCTCCAGATTCGCCCGTATTTGCGCAATGCGCGTCTCTACCGGATCATTTAAGGCACGCAGGGTGGCAGCCCCAACGATAGCGTCCGGCATCAATCCAAGACGCTTCTGAAACCGTCTGACCGCCTTCGCCAGCCGGGTATCGAAATAGTTTGGATCAGATGTCTCTTGCCATGTCTGGTTCGATTCTGCTCGCAAGCGTTGTCGCAGGACCGCGACTGCGGGATCTATATCACCCGGTCGCAAATGCCCATTGATCTCGAGCGTTATCCAACCCCCTTCGGCTTGGATGTCGCGATACTTCGCAAGTGCATCCTTCAACTGCAGATAGGCACTGTTGGCGGGCCTAAGGGCGTTGAGCAATTGTTCCAGTTCACCCCTCGAGAGTGCATTTGCCAAGGCATCGACTGGATCGAAATCTTCGTTTGGAAACATCCAGAACGGATCGAGCGACTGCGCGCTATATCGCCCTAGACGCAGGTCTCTGGCAAGCCTGAGATAGCCGTCGCTGAGCAATAGTTCACGGTTGACCACGACTTCCCGAGATGGGTTGAAGACCAATCCACGCAGATGATCCAGATGGTAATCATCAGCATTCAGCCCCTCCAGATCCGCGGATGCCAGCCAGCGAAAGAGTTGTCTGCCCCGCTCAGTCAGCTTGCCTTCGTGGTGCCAGATGAAACGATGTTGCTGCTTGTCATAGAGGCGTTCAATCCGTGGCCAATCGATTGCCGGCCCCTCCTTCATCGCTGTTTCAACTGGCACCACGAGTGGCACTGTAGCAAGACTGTTGTCGACAACGCCAGCAGCGCCTCGTGTGAAAAACAGGCAGATGAAAATACCTAACCAGTGACTTTGTTTATCCTTCACCATACTCATTAACTATCGCATCCAAAGCCAGTGACCGATAACTCAATCGAAGTCGCTCAATTGAACTTACCAGACCTCTCTCCTCGCACCTTGTTTGGCGCTTTTCAGGTGCCACAGAGCCGATTGGATTAGTTTTATCTGGCCCTAGTGTGAGCAGCAGGGGGATCAACATCACAGAGATCACGCTGCGCACTCTATTACCGGGAAGTGGAGACTCGTCTCATTGCCTGTCTCTATGTTTAAGCTTAGGCCCGGCGTCGGAGTTAGGACAGGTTTACCCTTTGCATATCATGGTTAGAGTCTAACCGGGCAAAACCGCACGATGGGTAAAAAATAGTTAAAACTACCGGTTGTGGCGCTAACGGGGAATAAGCTTCCCAAGAAATGAATGCCGATTGCAGCCAATCATCCGCCCGTTTGCTGAGAGGCCGGTGTTGGAGATACGCTTCAGGCCCGGCTTAGATCGAATGTAACCACCTGGCGTATATCGAGCGTGCCGGTCAAAACCATTAGCAGGCGGTCCAGACCCACGGCAACGCCCGAACACTCCGGCATGCCTGCCGCCTGCGCATCAAGCAGGCCTTCATCCATCGGCACCTCCGCTAGCCGGGATTGTCGACGTCGGCGGTTGTCTTCACTGAAACGCTTTCGCTGATGATCGGCATTGGTCAGTTCCTGGAACCCATTGGCGATCTCCATTCCACTGACATAGAGTTCGAAGCGTTCCGCCATCGGATATCTATCCTCCCGCACCCTCGCCAAGGCCGCCTGACTGGCGGGATAGTCATACAGGAAGGTCAATCCGGCTTGACCCAGTTGGGGTTCGATCAAATGGCTCAGCAACAAGTCTAGCCAACCGTCACGGCCCTCGATGGCAAGCCGGCCCGCACCGGGCACACCCTCTTTTATGGCGCATTGTCGCAATTGATCGAGATCGACCGCATGTGGATTCAAACCCAACCGGCGCTCGAACGCTTCGGCATAGGTTAGTCTTTCGATCTGCAGCGGCCGCGCCGTCAACACATTGATCAGATCGGCCACCTCATCCATCAGCTGATGATAATCGAGACCTGGGCGATACCACTCCAGAAGTGTAAACTCAGGATTGTGGCGTCTACCGAGTTCACCGTTACGGAATACCTTGCAGATCTGATAGATCGGACCGCTGCCAGCCGCCAACAGCCGTTTCATAGGAAATTCAGGAGAGGTATGCAGATAGAGGTCGAGCCCGTGAACCGCCTCGGGGCCGGTATAACTGGTGCTGAAACTCTCTATTGCAGGATCTGTGGCGGCGAAGCGAGAACAGACCGGTGTATCCACTTCGAGCACACCGATCCGATCAAAGTACTGGCGGATGTGGCTCAACATCTCCGCCCTGGCCCGTATCATCTCAATGGAGGCGGAGGGCCGCCAATTTTCCGTTTGGGCCATCGAAACGATCAATCTTCCTTGGCGCGTGAGACATACTCGCCGCTGCGCGTATCCACCTTGATTGCCTCGCCGATCTGGACGAAGAGCGGCACTCGCACCACCGCCCCGGTTTCGAGCGTGGCCGGCTTGCCGCCACTGCCCGAGGTATCCCCTTTAAGCCCAGGATCGGTATCGGCGACGTTCAAGATCACGAATTTGGGCGGTTCGACGATAATCGGAGCGCCGTTCCACAGAGTTACCAGACAGACGTCCTGCTCCTTCAGCCATTTGGCACTCTCCGCCACTGCAGCCTGATCGGCGCTTACCTGCTCGTAACTCTCAGGGTCCATGAAATGCCAAAACTCGCCGTCGTTGTAGAGATATTGCATTTCGGTCTCATGCACATCCGCCCCTTCCACCGACTCACCCGATTTGAAGGTCTTTTCCAACACCCGGCCAGTCTTTAGGTTGCGTATCTTGACTCGGTTGAAGGCCTGACCTTTGCCAGGCTTTACGAATTCGTTTTCAATAATGGAGCAGGGATCCCCATCCAACATGATTTTCAGGCCACCCTTAAACTCATTGGTGCTATAACTAGCCATGACATCCTCACGAAACATATCGATTGCGGCGCACATCATACCTGAGACTGAGTCCTGTGTGCAGACATCAGCGTGGCGAAAAGCCCTCGCCGACGGCTTTACCGACGTACCCAGTCTGCTCCAATATCTACAGATTGAACCCACGGCAGTCTCCGACCACATCCGCGCCAGCCAGCAATTCTCACTGCGGGTGCCCAGGGGTTTCGCCGCACTGATGGGTAAGGGCGATCCTGATGACCCGCTACTGCTGCAAGTTCTCCCACGCGCGACCGAGATGGACCAGGCCGCCGGATTCAGCACCGATCCGGTCGGGGATCACAGGGCCGAGCATGGTCCCGGGCTGTTGCAGAAGTATCATGGCCGTATCCTGATCATCACCACAGGGGCATGCGCAGTCCATTGCCGCTATTGCTTTCGCCGGCACTACCCCTATACCGGTGCTACGGCCACCACCGGTCAGTGGCGCCACATCGTCGACTATCTTGAGGCCAATCCCGATATAGAGGAGGTCATCCTTAGCGGCGGGGACCCACTGATGGTCAGTGACGACAAACTCGCGAAGTGGCTGACGCAGCTTGAGACACTGTCACAGGTTAAACGCATACGCATTCATACCCGCTTGCCAGTGGTCCTGCCCCAACGTATCACAGGCGATTTGCTTAGGGCCTTGGAACGATGCGCCACCCACAAAGTGATGGTAATCCACGCCAACCACCCCAATGAGCTGTCGCCCACGGTTGCAGAGAAACTGGAAAAGGTGGCGGAATCGGGCGTCACCCTATTGAATCAGTCGGTATTACTGAAAGGTGTGAACGATAACTGTGATACCCTGGTCAGGCTCAGCAAACGACTGTTTGAGATCGGTGTTCTGCCCTATTACCTGCATCTGCTCGACCGGGTTGAGGGTGCCGTCCATTTTGAGCTGGAGGAGACGGCCATCCAGCGACTGCAGCAACAGCTGCTGACCGAACTGTCAGGTTATCTGATGCCGAGAATGGTGCGTGAAATAGCAGGCGTGCGCTATAAAATGCCCAGACAGGATTGTCCAGATTAGCTTTAAACGGCGTGGCAGCGAGGAATTCAATCACCTCCACCAAGCGACTCCATGGGCCAGCGGGAGCGGACCGAAAACCTAAGCGCTTCGGATTCCCCGGCCAATAGGCGCTGGCAGCCGGCATAAGCGATCATGGCCCCATTATCGGTGCAAAACTTGGGGCGGGGATAGTAGGCAGCACCTCCTTCAGCCGCCATCATCGCATCGATCCGCTGGCGTAATCGTCGATTGGCACTGACACCGCCGGCCAACACCAGAGTCTTGATACCACACTGCCTGACAGCCCTGCGGCACTTGAGCAAAAGGGTGTCGACCACGGCCTCTTCAAAGGCACGGGCAATATCGGCCCGGGTCTGAGCCGACAGGGCTCCCCCCTCCTCACGCCCGGCCTGCTGGATGGTATTCAGGGCAAAGGTCTTCAAGCCGCTGAAACTGAAGTCGAGGCCGGGTCTGTCGGTCATCGGCCGGGGAAAATGAAAATGCTCAGGATCGCCCTGCTCTGCCAGTTTCGCCAGTTCCGGTCCTCCGGGATAGGGTAACCCCAAGAGTTTGGCAGTCTTGTCGAAGGCCTCGCCTGCCGCGTCGTCCAGGGTATCCCCGAGCAGTCGGTATCGACCCATACCCTCCACCTCCACCAACTGGGTGTGTCCGCCGGACGCCAGCATCGCGATGAAGGGAAAGGCCGGGGGCTCAGGCTCAAGCATGGGCGCCAGGAGGTGGCCCTCCATATGGTGCACGCCAATTGCCGGGATACCCCAGGACCAGGCCATGCTGCGCCCCACCGAGGCTCCCACCAGCAAGGCGCCTACCAGCCCCGGACCCGCAGTGTAGGCCACACCGTCCAGCGAAACCGCCTCGATCCCGGCATCCAGAAACAGCTGCCTGACCAACGGTAAGAGCTTGCGTACATGATCACGGGAGGCCAACTCGGGCACCACGCCACCATAATCGGCATGCAGATCGACCTGGCTGTGCACGGCATGGGCCAGCAGACCCTTTTCACTGTCGTAAATGGCCACGCCGGTCTCGTCACAGGATGTTTCTATACCTAATACCCGCATGTTTGTATCACTTTTTGCTGTAAAATAGCCCCATACCTTTGCAAACCGGGGTGGCTATGAGTAGAATCTCCGCCTTTCGACCGGTTGAGAAGCTTAACAGATTCGAGGAAACAACATCGATGCCTAACGTACGCGTCAAAGAGAATGAACCTTTTGAAGTCGCCATGCGCCGATTCAAGCGCTCCTGTGAGAAGGCCGGGGTACTTGCCGAAGTCCGCCGCCGGGAATTCTATGAAAAGCCCACCTGGGAACGCAAACGCAAGGCGGCCGCTGCCGTTAAGCGCAATCTGAAAAAGGTCTCACGCGAAAGCCGCCGTTTCGAACGCCAGTATTGATCACCCCCTGCCCCGCAGGAGTCGGCCCGGATGCTTAAAGAACAGATCCTAGATGATGTCAAGGCTGCCATGAAGGCCAAAGCGAAGGCACGCCTGGGTACCTTGCGCTTGATCACCGCCGCGATCAAACAGCGCGAGGTAGATGAACGTACCGAGCTGGACGATACCCAGGTACTGGCGATCCTGGAGAAGATGATCAAGCAGCGGCGCGACTCCATCAAGCAGTATGAAAGTGCAGGCCGCCAGGAGCTGGCAGAGCAGGAAAAGAGCGAGATTGCCATCATCGAGGCCTATATGCCGGCCGGTCTGAGTGATGACGAGATTACGGCAATGATCGACAATGCGATCGCCGAATCGAATGCCTCGGGCATGCAGGACATGGGCAAAGTCATGGGATTGCTCAAACCGCGTATGCAGGGCCGGGCCGAAATGGGCAAGGTCAGCGGCCTGGTCAAACAAAAACTGACAGGCTGACTCACATCAGGTCATTATCGGCTATCCTTGCCTCATGGCCGAGTCCCCGTTAAGGCCAGTAGGAAAACATGGCCGGCAAGATCCCCACACAGTTTATCGACGACCTATTGAATCGCATCGACGTTGTCGATGTCATCAATCGGCGCATACCGCTTAAAAAGGCAGGCCGCGACTATCAGGCTCGCTGCCCATTCCATGACGAAAAGACCCCTTCGTTCACTGTCAGTCAGCAAAAACAGTTCTATCATTGTTTCGGCTGTGGCGCCCATGGCTCGGCCATCGGCTTTCTCATGGAGTATGAAAATCTGGGATTTGTCGAGGCCGTGGAAGAACTGGCTCACGCTGCCGGCCTCGAGGTACCCCGGGAAGCCGGATCCGACCAAGGCCCGGACCTGCGTCCATTGTATGGCCTGATGGAGGATGCGGCCCGTTACTATCGCCAGCAACTCAAAAACCATGCCGATGCCAAACAGGCGATCGACTATCTCAAGGCACGCGGCTTGAGCGGAGAGATTGCCGCCGCTTTCGGCATCGGCTATGCCCCTCCAGGCTGGGATAATCTGCTCGCCACTCTCGGCACTGAAAGACTCACCATTTCCAGACTGCTTGAGTGCGGCCTGACCCAAGAGGGGGAGACCAAGGGTTACGACCGTTTCAGAAACCGCATCATCTTCCCCATCCGGGACCGGCGTGGACGCACCATCGGCTTTGGCGGCCGCATCATCGGAGATGAAAAACCGAAATACCTGAACTCCCCGGAAACCGTGCTGTTTCATAAAGGACGGGAACTCTACGGCCTGTATGAGGCGCGCAAGGCAAACGCCAAGCTTGCGCGACTGCTGGTGGTGGAGGGCTACATGGATGTGGTCGCACTGGCTCAGCATGGCATCCTCAATGCCGTCGCAACCCTTGGTACGGCCACCACTCATGACCACCTGGAACTGATCTTTCGCACCTCTCCTGAGGTCGTGTTCTGCTTCGACGGTGACCGTGCCGGCCGGGATGCGGCCTGGAAAGCACTGATCACCAGTCTGCCTCTGATGCGTGATGGACGGGAGGTCAAATTCCTCTTTCTACCCCAAGGCGAGGATCCGGACACCCAGATACGCAAGGAGGGTCCCGAAGCCTTCAGTGCCCGCATAGAGCAGGCGCAACCTCTGTCGAAATTTCTCTTCCAACAACTTACCGACCAGGTGCAGATGGAGAGTATCGATGGTCGCGCAAAACTTGCCCAACTCGCCTCCCCCCTGCTGGAAAAGCTCCCATCCGGTGTGTTTCGCCGCATGATGTTTCAGCATCTGGAAGAGCTGCTCGGCATCAGAGACGGCCATCTCGACAAGGGTGGCCGGCAAAACAGCCAAAATCGCCACAGGAGCGCGGCGCCAGTTGAAAAGCAGCAACGCCCTACCCCCATCCGTATGGCCATTGCATTACTGCTCGACAGCCCCCATCTATACGCCATTGCGGACAGTGTTGAAAATGATTGGCAACAGTGGGATGCGCCCGGCATAAGCATTCTCAAACAGTTACTTGAAATAATCCGTTCCCAACCTACGCTTAACAAAGCAGCTTTGTTGGAACGCTGGCGAGATACGGAGCACTTCAATCACCTCAACAAACTGGCCAACTACAGGTTTGATCTGCCGGGCATGGATCAGGAGGCTGAATTACGTGATGCACTCCTCAAATTAAATGCACAGTTTCATAAAAACTCCCGGCCGCAACCGGGGAATCTACGTCCCAGCGAACTGTCTGATGATCTGCTCAATGAGCTGAAACGCCGCTATCCCGGCACCCTCAGCCAAGATGAGCAATAGCAAGCAGCAGCCTTCAGATAAAAATCGAAGGCTGGCACAGGTATATAAAAGTGTGCTAATATGGTGAGTTCAGTCTCAGTGTTGTACACCTCGTCTGACTACAAGGTAAAAGATGAACCAGGAACAGCAGCAATCTCAACTAAAGCAACTGATTGCAAAGGGTAAGGAACAGGGATTCCTCACCTACGCGGAAGTTAATGACCACCTTCCCGAGGGCATAGTAGAGCCTGAACAGATCGAGGATATCGTCCGTATGATCAACGACATGGGCATCACTGTCCATGAATCGGCACCCGACCTCGAAGACAACACCCTCAGTGATTCGGTCGTCTCCGCCGACGAAGACGCCGCCGAGGCGGCAGCTGCAGCCCTGGCCAGTGTCGATAGCGAATTTGGCCGCACCACCGATCCGGTACGCATGTATATGCGGGAAATGGGCACCGTCGAACTGCTGACCCGCGAAGGCGAGCTGCGTATCGCCAAGCGCATTGAAGAGGGCCTGCACCAGGTCTCTGCCGCATTGGCCACCTTCCCTACCACCGTTGACTTGCTGTGCACGCTTATAGAAAGGATCGAGCCGGGTGAATCACGGCTTGCCGACATCACCAGCGGCTTCATCGATCCCAACGAGCCCGATGAGATCCCCACACCGGTGCAACCGCAGGATGCCAGCAACAACGACAACACTAATAGTGACGACGAAGACAGCGACGACGAACCGGAAAACAGCGGACCCGATCCCGAAGAGGTCGCGGCAAAGGGAAAAGAGCTTCGCAAGCGCTTCAATTCCCTGTGCTCCGCACTGAAAAAAAATGGCCGTGCCAGCGCCAAGTCACAAAAGGCACAGGATGCGGTCTCAGAGGCATTCCTCGAGTTCAAGCTGGTACCCATCACCTTCAATCAGCTTGTCTCCACGCTGAGAGAAACAATTGAGCGCATCCGTAACCAGGAGCGCATCATCATGAATCTCTGCGTCGACAAGGCGCGCATGCCTCGCAAAGAGTTTATCGCCTCATTTCCCGACAATGAGACCAACCTCGATTGGATCATCGACCAGATCAATAAAGGCAAGCCCCACTCGGAGGCCCTCAAAGAGCATGCCGACGAGATCATTCGCGCGCAAAAACGCCTCGTCAACATTGAGAGCGACTGTCTGTTGACCATTGGCGAAATCAAAGAGACCAATCGCAAGATGTCGATCGGCGAAGCCAAGGCGCGCCGCGCCAAGAAAGAGATGGTGGAGGCGAACCTGCGCCTGGTCATCTCCATTGCGAAAAAATATACCAACCGCGGACTGCAGTTTCTCGACCTCATACAGGAAGGCAATATCGGTCTGATGAAGGCAGTGGACAAGTTCGAATATCGCCGTGGATACAAGTTTTCAACCTATGCGACCTGGTGGATCCGTCAGGCCATCACCCGCTCTATCGCCGATCAGGCACGCACCATCCGTATACCGGTACATATGATAGAGACCATCAACAAACTGAATCGCATATCCCGGCAGATGATTCAGGAGATGGGCCGCGAAGCCACACCGGAAGAGCTGGCGGAGCGTATGGATATGCCGGAAGACAAGATTCGCAAGGTACTCAAGATCGCCAAGGAACCGATCTCAATGGAGACGCCGATCGGTGATGACGAGGATTCGCACCTGGGCGATTTCATCGAGGATTCCGGCGTGGTCTCTCCCATTGAATCAGCCACCGCGGAAGGACTGGGCGAGGCGACACAAAACATGTTGGCCGGCCTGACCAGCCGTGAAGCAAAAGTGCTGCGCATGCGCTTCGGCATCGACATGAACACCGACCACACCCTCGAAGAGGTCGGCAAACAGTTCGACGTCACCAGGGAGCGCATTCGTCAGATCGAAGCCAAGGCGCTGCGTAAACTGCGCCACCCATCACGCTCAGATCGCCTCCGGAGCTTCCTCGACAGCGATTAATTAAACGCCCCCATCGCAATAGCAGTAAAAATTGCTGCTATTGCTTCGGGATCTGCTACAATCCCGCCGATTCCGGGCCCATAGCTCAGTTGGTTAGAGCAGGGGACTCATAATCCCTTGGTCCTAGGTTCGAGTCCTAGTGGGCCCACCAATAAAAACAATATGTTACAAATTTTTCAATCTTGTTTTAAAAATTATTGATCATCATGTAGACACAATGTAGACAACATACTAAATATTCAACAAGATCATTTGCAATATCATTTTTTGAGCAACTCACACAATTAACTAGCCAACTCCTGTTAAAAAAATAATTCCACCAACCAACAATCAATATTGTCTTCAATTAATTACTACATACCTCAGCATTTTCTGAAATTTCCTGGTATTAGCTAACAGTGGAGCATTCTCTTTAATGCGATCAAGAGTTTCTTTAAGTCCATGTACAGCTCGGGCTGGTGAGTCACCCACAATCGCCACAACTAGATCAAGCAATCTTTCTGGGGATGATGAAAATACCTCATCATCTGCAGTCGAAATGGAATAGACACTCGTTTGCCCTCTACTGGTATCAGGCCGGATAAATGGAATAATAACTTCCGCCGCTTCCTTAAAAGCTGCACCTGATGAGCGAAGTATATGCACAAGGTGAGTCGTTGAAGCAGATGATTGTAGCTCAATATCAAGAGGCCAAATGGACTGGAATACAGGACAAATCTCTTCTCGCCATTTTATTTGTTTTTCTTCTGATTTCGCACGATTCATTTCTATTGCCAGACGGTGCGCAACACTGGGTAAACACCCTGCACCTGCCTGACGTAGCGCAGAGCGCACTTCAACTGAAGATAATGGATACTCCCCCTGATCAGATTGATTTGCCAGCATGATAACGACTAGCCATCCCGCAAAGACACGCAGTTCTTCATCAGGGACATCCGCTCTAATAAATAGCTGTAAAAATGGCTGTTTAGTCAGACCAAATAATTCTGGTGGACCAATATATTTAGAATATTTTCGGGCCGACCATGCGGCTGCAGCATCAGGTGATGACCAATGTAGATGTGGAATTAATTTTTCTCTACTCCATTCAGGTGTGCTATTAAAAAGGTATGGTATATTTGATATCAGGTTAATTCGTGCAAGGCGTCCAAATTCCCCATCTGAATTTACTAGTTTGTCAAGTCGCTCATAAATTTGTTGAGGAATCTCATCTTTCTTTGGTTCTTTATCCAACATTTTTAAAACAACATCTACCAGATAACCTGATGGATCGTTTATCGATGTACTTAGAACATCATTATCGAGCACCCTTTCATATTTCTTGGGTAATGCCCCCTCTATACGATCCCATAGGGGCCATATCAGATCATCTTCAAGATTGTTTACACTCTCTTTCAACCACCATGAAGCATTTGAAATAATTTCAGTGAAGGTATCTTCAGGCCAATCCAGAAGCATTCGTCCGATAAGCTTATACTCACTCTTCTCTTGTAAATTCTCAGGCACCTGCAATAATGATCTCCATGCCCAAGTTGGCCACTTTTTCTCTGACGCCTGAAATGCAAGACCACGTAAAGCACGAGATGCATTAGACCGAAATAGACCCCCCCAATCATTAACTTCTAAATAACCGGCTTCTTCTTTTAACTTTTCCACCTGATCAATCAAGTCTTTATCTAAAACACCATTTAATATTTTTGAATTATCATCGATATCGTTTTTACTCTCATGCCAGATTTGAAACCCTGCTTGCTCTTCAGGTATCAGCTGCCAATCAGGCCATCGATTGTGTATTTCATCTAATACTTCATATGCATCCTCGTTAAGCTGAAATCCAAGATTTTGAAGATAACCGAGAAGATCAAATCTACTGCGACTGATCCATTTCTCATGATCCTCCTGAGAACCATCACTGGGTGGTCCTTCGATAAATCGACGTTCAATATCCCTCTGTTTATCAGTTGAAAAATCCAACCACCGTGATTTTATTAGTCGATAAATTTCGACACTTGTATGCCTGTGAGAGAACTCGCTAGCTGGTAGTTCTATTAGCAGATCTGCAGCTTTATATGCAGGTACCATGGTGTCTGCAGCAGCATAAACTGCAAGTCTGCGCATTAAACGATGGGGACTTGAACACCATTTTTCGACAAAAAGAAGAGCACGCTCTGAGTCTTTATGTGCAAGATGCGTCCAAAGGTCCGCGATCACACGTACAATATGAAGAAAACCTGACCTATTATCATTCTGCTCATGATGCGCAACTGACGGAACATCTGAATTTGTTAGAAAATCACAAAAATTATGGTCCATGCATACTTCAGCAGCCTCTTCAAGCACTGAATTCAGTTCATTGCTTAATAGTTCTAATAACTTTTCATCACTTTCTGCTGACACATTTTCAGGCCAGGCAGCTATGACATCATCAGCAGTAATATAGCCCTCAACCTCATAATCTATAGAAATGATATCTGTAATACGTTCTGGTTTTTGATCTGTTTCTTCATATAGGTAGCTGTAAGGTTTACCAACACGAAGCTTTGGTCGAAGTACATGCGCAAGCCTTTCTAGCATTTCGCGCGAAAGCTCACCTCCCTTAATGCGTGGTTCTATTTCAAACCATTCACTTCGTAGCATACTTTTCTTTGCTGACCGCAAATGGCGTATGATTAAGCGCCAGCACTTCATCAATAGTTGAGGCACTCCATCTGTTCGGTTGAGACGCGAATCTATTATTTCAGCTGCATCCTCATCAAAAGAGCCGATATTCGCTGCTACCTCCTGAATCGCACTTATTTCTTTGAAATTATTCTCTATCCAAGGAATAACTTGTTTATCTGTATCCAACAAGTTCAAGTCAATTAACATGGACAGCCAAGCAAAAGAGGGGTTTATAACGGAGAGCATCATTGATATATCTCTATTTGCTAGAAAGAAACGCAGCTGTTCACGCTCAAACTCTGACACATCATCTGGTGATTTTTTGCTGATTTCGTACATAGCTACTCTTCCATTGCTGGCTGTTGAGTAGTTTCTGTTAAAATAGATTCAATGCGATTGTTACTGTATTCAATAGGATTGATATTATACTTAGACCATTCTGCCAACGTCTCATATATATCTGGATAGTCCTCAAACTCAATTGGCCAGATGCCTTTTGCTCGCCATATCGAAGCAGAATCATCTGTTCTTTTGTCTATCGCGAAAATATCCTTGAGGTCTTTAAATCGATCACGGTCAGCATCAAGCGTTTCCAATAGTAGCCTTAATGCAGCATCTTCTGCCTGATAGCCAACAAGAACTATCGTGTTTAACCGCATTCTATCCTCAACATACCGCGACGCCCAGCCATCACGAAGATAGGCATCACCGAAGTCAGCGCTTGTTAAAATGAGGTCAGTATTTTTAAGGTCTAGTGTTTCATCACCTATTCGTCCATGTAGATGAAAAATGCCATAATCGCTGACCCCCCCTGGTTTCGGTATTGACTTAACAGCATAACTCGGCACATTTAGCCCATCTGCTTGTACGACACGTTCAAATATAGTATCGAAATTTGTTGTCAGCAGTTTAGGGCGCCCATCCGAATCTCGAGAAAGCTGAAGTAGAGCCCTATGGTCAGGAAAATCAATATTATCAGGTGCTTTGAGGTTATTAGAAACGACATTTCTAACACGAGATTGTGTACCTGGTTGATGTGTTCTTTTCTCTAGTGAATTCAGAACACGATCAAACTCTCCGCGTTTAAATGCTATTCGCTCAGCAGGCTCATGATCGCGTGACTCTCCTAATTCTTGGTATACTTTTTCTGTCAGTTCTTTAAACAGATCTAAGTCAACTCGTTTTGAAACGCCTGCACCACATAGGAACACAGCGTTACCATCTGTTACTGTATTTATTAGCTCATCTGGAATGTCAGCCCCATTTTCTAAAAAACGCATACTATATCTCTAGTTTTCCCCCTAAGTTTGTACATGATATTACATGATACTCCTCCCTACCGTACAGTTATTGACAGAACTCCAAGTGATTACCGGTCTGATAGGTCTGGATTTCAAAATTTGATCCGCAAAATGAATCAAATCCTACAGGCTCCACTCTCCAAATATGGATCCGTGTCTGGATCACCACATCACCCACCTGCACACCAAACACGACCTCCCCTATAGGTTCGCCGTAGCTATTAGGTCGGTCAGACCAAGCCTTGGCCAAGGTTATCGGCCGATCCTCACCCGAACAATTCATTCCACCCATAACCTCGATGAAGACCGCCCAGTCACCTTGATCCGTAGCCAGTCGTGCCGCCTCGATCTCGGGATTGGTGACCTCATCCCGTAACAGTCGTAATTCTCGCCAGACTGAAACCGGCGGACCACCAAATAGCTGAAATTGCCTTATTCCCCAAGCTGTAGACCAGGCCTTGACCCGTTCAGCAGCTTTCGGGGCATCCAGGCCTGATTCATCGGCCTCGATGCCAAACCCATCCACATTCTTGGAGATGTACTTGGCCACATACCCGATGGCCGTTCCTTTTGCCGGATCTATTGTCTCCACCTTGAACCTTCGCTGCTTGGCACCTGGCTCCTCCGGGGAATCCTGCAGTGCATAGTGCTGAAGTGTCGATATAAGAGTTTCTGCCTGATCGGGTCGCACAAAGACCAGAATATGCCAATGCGGCGTGCCATCATGGTGGGGCTCTGCGATCCTGATACCAAACATTTCAATCCCCTTGCGGGCCATGGCGGCACGGGCCCTGCTCCACACCCTGTTTAGGTAGTCCTGTCCATCACTGGGCCTGCTACCATCGTACTGGAGATTAGGATCCCCGCTCTTGCCATAGCGCGCATGGAACCGGGAGGGGCAGGTTAAGGTAAGAAAAAGCGCCTCGTAGCCGTTCTGCTTGGCATAGAGCTCACACCCGGCTATTCGGACCATCAACTCACTACGACGCAGCACAGGATTGGAGAGCGAGCCGTCTATCACATCCTGCAAATTGAAGGTTTCGCCCAATTCATTGACCACCTGCAGGGTCTCCATCAGATTGCGATTCCGTCGCTGCCGCTCCCGCCGTCTTAGCAGATTTTCATTGCTGACATAAATCTCGCCCTTTTTGTGCACAAGACCGATCTCAATGGCCGCTGATTCGATGGCTATGGTCTCTGCCTTCTTGAGCCGCCTGCGCCACCATCGATCATCGCACATACGGCGAATAGCTCCATCCAGGCCATGCGTAACGGAGGGCTCTGCAGGGGTAACCCCACTATCCATAGCATACCCACAAAGGCGTCGATATCGGGCTTCTGGTGTTTCCTGCTTCGAACAGATCCAGCGGGCATTCTGGGCCTTGAGCTTGGCGAGACGTCGTAAGTCGTCCAGATCCTCACTGAGCACCAACCCCGCCGGACAGAGCTCGTGAGCGGCTTTCCTTAGCCGTGTATTCGCCAGCAATCGACCATTTGGCTTTGACCAGTCATTCTCATAGAGATCGGCCAGCTGGTCCGCAAGTCGGTCAGGGATACGAGGCAGGAAGTCATGGCGCCATTTTCGTTCTGACCCACAGCCACCCGATAACGGCCACAGGCGCTTTTCAGCAGCAGTGACAAAGTCAGGTATTGGAGGTGCAAACCAAGTATCTGTGTGGTTGATCATGCGAGACACCCCACCAGATCTGGCCAATCAAGCTTGATTTCCTTATTAAGGAAGCAAGGCCTTATTAGGGATGAGCCCTTATTAGGGAAATCGTTATATATATAAGTGGCTCCTTTTAAGGAAGCGCCACCCTGCTCTCCCCTAATTAGGGCGCTCCCCTTAAAAGGATTTCCCTTATAATATAAGGGAACCACCCGTATGGTTACGACTTTAAAAGTACCCCCCCTGTTGAAATAAGTGGCTCCGGTTTTGTGATTATCAGTGGCTATCATGGTTAGTCACCTGTATCACTGGTGGATTGACGTATTTGGGCATTGATGTAGGTATTAAGGTCATCCGCCCGATAGCGAACGGCTCTTGCACCGATCTTCACAAAGGGAATGCGTGCACCAGCCCAGCGGTCACGCTCTAAGAAGGCTTTGCTGACGCCCAGGAATTGGGCAGCTTCTTGCGTAGTGAGTAGACTCTGATTCATTGATTGCTCCTGTGATTAACCTCAAACAAATGAGTACAGGAGCAATTCTCTTCGAATCGATTTTAGTTGTGGTGCAAGTAAAAATTACTCCGCACAGAGTAATTTCAAACTACTTCTAATATGAACGGTGTTGACGGTCTATTTCTTGGTGAGATAGTGATTGATATGCCCGGCCATCACACGCACGGTATAGGGAGGAACACCCTCTTCAAAGAACAGCTCTGGTCTCTGCTCCAGAAAGGTAGCAATCGATGTCCCAGTGAAGACATCTCCGCGATCTTTGCACTGAGCGGAATAATGGGCTAGGGCTATAATGGCCGCCCCCAACACCTTTTCTCGCTTCTCAATATTTTTGAGCGTGTTGCCATGAACGTGCTTGCTCGCTTTCGGCTCGGAGAATCCCATGGCTTCGAGTAACGCTTCGGGTATCTCTATGCCTTTCTTTCGAGCCCAAACCATCACGCCTTTTGCTTCATATCGCTTGTTTAACTTACCTTCGGTTTTCACATCGGAGAATTTCAACCATTGTGAGATTTGCTCGACGCGTTCATTCAGTTCTGTATGGCCTTCTATTTTGGGCCTTCTGGGATCGGTACCCGCCAATAGGTTGGCGGCCTCATCTAACGACCAGAAATCAAGTTTCGTCCATTCCTGACACCTTTCTGGATAACTAACTGGCAAATAGCCATAATTTGGGTTTCTCGCATTGCGCTCAGCGCGTGCCTCCGTCATCTCTTGGAATTTTTTCAACATCGCCATACTCTGGCTGGATGGATCTGAAATCTCTTTCTCATCATTTCCACTCATACTCATAACCTTATTTTCATTTCACTGGCGATAACCATCTGGGCGAACAAGCAGGATAATTTGCGATTTTTGCCGAATTGCTCGCTGCCATAAGCTGCGCGAGCTTGCGAGCATCCGGCGACCGTAGGGAGCGTATTTGATGGCCTTGTTAAGTGACACTTTATGGCGCCCTAAACCTGCGATCAATATCACGGCGACGCACACTATTTTCTACCTTTTCGCGCTCCTTCTTACTTCTGCCTGGAGATGAATATGATGAATGAGAAATATTATGAGGAAGGCTTCTTAACCTTAGCCAATATTCTTCTCTTGCATTTTCATCTATTTCAATGATTGCTGGGAATAGCGAATCTTTACCATCCTTTCTCGGGTTTGATACCCAATACTCTTCGCCTGTTTCTTCATCATAATAGTTGGCTTTTGCAGCCCATCCCTTCAGAGGCGCTAGTGCCTTCGTATTGTAATAAAGGGTTTTGCCAGACTTGGAAGACTTGACGATACCGATACGGCCTATTCCCCGAACGCCGTCAGTTTTCAATTCAATGTATTTTATCTTCGATTCCATGTTTTCACTTAACACTCATTAACAGGCTTGCGTACTTCACTGTAGCCCATATAGGAAAGGTTACCCCTAGCTTCTAGCTGTTTATTGCCCACGAGTTTTCGTATTCTTTGGGAAAAGTAAATATCAGGTATCTCATTGATTCTAGGTAGCAATTCTAGCATTGTCATAGCCACAACCTTTGCAACCTTGCGCCATTTATCACTGGCATTCGATAAAAGTGCCATATCAATTTCGCGGACTTCGTCCGCAGTTAGCTGCCCCACCAATTGTTCTTGTTCTGGTGTTAGTTTTCCATCTGGCTCCATGTCCATATTGCGCTGCCTCTAAGGTTTTATCCTCTTGGATTACATGTAATATCTTTATCTAATTTCCCTGACCATGTTCTTATTTTGATCCGGTTTGCATACGGGTATTCTTCGTTGCTTGTCGGCACCTCGCTATAGTCAAGCAGCATCGAGCCACACCATTCATCATCCCGCCAATAGCTAACAACTGCAGAGTCATCGGAGATGATCTGATCTATCAGTGTTTTTGCATCGCCACCGTCATTATTCTCAAGATCGAAGAAATGCCCGTGATATGAATCGAATGAAACTGTTATTTCATCTCCGTATGTATAAATCCTCAATGGTGCCTTTACGTTGTTAGAGGGAGGTGTGATGACCAGATTGAAATATGTTTCACCATTGTATTCTTCAGTATCCGCAACATCCTTCCACTCTGGGTACATCGCGAGTATCTGAGCTGCCATTTCCTTTGAATATTGGCTCAGTTCTTTGTCCATATAAAATCCTCACATTATCCTTAACTTACATGCCCTTTCATGGAAATTGGCACGATATTACTCGGTGATGGGTATCCCGCAGCGAGCAGGATGGCCTGGGTGATTTTCTCCATGGCCGGCCGCAGTCGCTCCGGATCCATAACGATATACCCCGCCGTTACGTCATTCGGCATCTTGTGGTTGACCAGGTGCTTGATCGCATACCGGGAGAGCTCCAGGCTCTCAGCCACGGTGATAAAGGTCCGTCGCAGGTCATGCAAGGTAAAGGCAACCCCGGACCACCCCGTGACCTTAAACAGCTGCTTACGGGGCTCGATGATCCGGCCCCCGCTGCTACCCGGAAAGACATAGCTGCTGTCATGCCGTCCTTCTCGCCGCTTGAGCAGCTCAAAAAGGTAGTCGGAGAGGGGCAGGATGAGGGGTTCCCGGTTCTTGGTATCGTGGATGGTCAGCGTCCGATCGACAAAATCCACATCGTCCCACTGCAGATTCATCCCCTCGGAACGGCGCAGCCCGGTGAAAAGGAGCAGTAGCAGGTAGTCAGCAATGGTTTCGGAGGTGCCTCTCCCCTCCCCCCGCAGCCGCTCCACGGCCTCGAACCAGGCCGGAAGCTCAGATTTCTTGACCAAGGTGCGGCGGCGCTCCACCCGATACCAGGCCTTGACGTGGGAGAGGCGATCCACTGGATTTTCCGGGAAGAAGGAGCGGCCCTGGCTATCCTCATACTGGCCTTGGGCAAAGTTGAAAATGGCCTTGAGCAGGCGCATGGCGTTGTTGGCCCGGGCCTGGGAGCGCTTGCCGTAGTCCCGGTGGCGCCTTTGCACCCTATCCTTGGTGATATTGCGTAACTCCTGATCCTGCCAGTCCTTGAAAACCTCCTTCATCAGGCGACGATAGTCTTGGACCGTGCTCGCCTTCAGACCGGAACGCACTTTCAGATAGAGCTCGAAGACCTCCCGCAGAGTGACCGACTCGGCTTCCTGGTCTTTCTGCTCGGAAATGGGGTCCTCGCCGCTGGCGACCTGGCCGAGAAATTTGATGGCCTGCTTGCGGGCCTTCTCGGCGGTCATTTCACTGAACCGGCCCAGGGTCTTGCGCTTGACCTTGCGATTGATGCGTTTTTCGACCACGAAGCTCTTGGCACCCCCGGCGGTCACCCGCAGGGCAAAACCCTTGAGCTGTTCGTCTCGGTAGAAGACCTGACCCGTGGCCGGAATGGGGGCCTGCTCAACCGCCGTTTTGGTGATTTTCAAGAAAAGTGCCCCCATCTGTGGGTGACGGGAAGGCACTCTTCGCATAATTCCTGGTCCTCGTGGCTGCCACCATCGAGCACGACAAAGGCAAGATCACTGTAGAGCTCATCACCATCGAAGCGGGCGGGGTTCTTGTCCCGATTGATCATCAGATTGCCGCATTGGGCGCAATGGCACACCGACATCTTCTCGGTTGGGATAAAGCGCGTCTCATGCTGCAGCGGGGTGAGCCCATATTTTTCCAGTAGCGTGGCGATTTCCTCATCGAGTCTTTCCAGTTTTTCATCGAACACACCACCCTCTATCGCATCACTGTCGGTGGTGAAATAGCTGTAGTGTTTTCGGATTGCGATATGTTTCATTTACATACACCTATGCCTGGCTTGTGGGCAGCTCGTTAGAGACCCGACGTCCTGAATGCCTGCTCAGAGGGAAAGGTAAGAAGCCTTGTTACACGTTGCCCCAAGGCCTGATCGATACTCCGCGACAAATCATCCAACACCGAGGCACCACGCTTTAACAGCCGGTCCATCCGCCCCACCTCGACTGGGATTAGCCAACCCGCTTCATATTGCTGCAGTACGGCTAAAGCTTTGTAATCGTGGCCCCGATAAATCCACTCCCAGCCATAGTCGCCCCGCAGGTAAGGGCCCTCACCACCAAGCGTTGAACACAGTTGCTCAGCCACACCTTGACCGGGTGGATTTTCCTCTGATGACACTGAATCAGTCAGTTCAAAATAGGCAAATTGCATTGTCCCTTTTTAATCCCTTGGTCCGCTATGTAGACACTATGTAGACACATTGGGTCAAATTTACGCCGATCCCTTAAAAGACCATGGGACAGAGTAAATCGCATAAGTGATCAAAAGTAAAGGGAATTAAAAGAACATCAAAGCAATGTAGACAACTTCAAAAAGGGGACCAATAAAGCTCATAATCCCTTGGTCCTAGGTTCGAGTCCTAGTGGGCCCACCAATAAAACTGATTCTTTTTCTGCCGCTTTCTCTGTTGAGATTCACCCATTCAAATCCTATTTTGTAACGCTCGTTCTGCAGTCGGTTGGCTGTGGCTGCTGTTGCCCTGCAAGCGGCTTAGGTTATGGTGCCAAGCACCAAATTATTGATCCTCCAGCGACCCGTCAGGAGTGACAACGGGCAGTCCGAATACCTGCCATAGCTGCATGCCACCACGGTAGTAATACAGCTTATTCGTAGGATAGCCGATGCTGAGCAGGCCGCGGATCGCAGTGGGTGACTGGCCACACCAGGGCCCGTTGCACCATAGCACCAATGTTTTGGATTGAGCGAAATCCCAAATCCCATCGTTCTTGGTGACACCGAATTGCCTCAGTGACTCATCCAAGGTGATTTCGTCCGCACCCTGGCTTGGATTGAGATGGGTAAAGGGGACATTGATCGAACCGGGAATGGTGCCGCGTTCATGCCAGTCAGGGGTCCTGGCATCGATCAACAGGCCACTGCCCTCATTCAGTGCTGTTTTCATGAATGCGATCAGCTCAACCTCACCGAGGGTCTTGACGCCGTCCGCCACCTCTATCGGCTGTGCACAAAACGGGGGGCATGGTCGTGAAGTACGGGCAAAGTCGAATTCGAGCAGGGCGTCGGTATCCTGGTTGCGGCGTATCAACAGCTCCTTGCCGGCGTGTTTGACTCTGAACTCCCCAATCTCGGGAGTGATCATGACATCCAAAGCCGCTGCATAGGATATTGCAAACAACAACGCACCAAGCAGTCCCAAGACCAAAACAGATTGAATTTTTCCCATTGAACTCTTCCCGTCAACCTTAATATCAATGGAGATTTTATCAATTCAAGGATTAAAAAGATCGAAATAGCCAATGTGAATCAAATTTGACCTCACAACGACACCTCACTAGGCTCAAAGGATAGTGTCTTTTGCGTACGGCAGAAAATTCGATATTCCAACCAAGATGGCGACAGCATACGAAATCAAACATCTCGTTGAAAAGTTGAACGCTGCTACAGTACGCATCAAACAGCGCCTTTCCGAGCGATACCTCGAAAAAATCTCGACGCGGGTCAAGACAAAGAGGAGATCCGACCCAAAATCGATCTGGTGGGGCTATTTTCCAGTAATGCTGGTAGCCATACTCGGTCTTACCATAACCATAGTGTTGTTTGTGCAATCGATGCGATGGGAAAAAAGCCAGGTCGAAATCGCGTTCAGAGAGGCCTCCCAGGACAGAATCCTGGTCATCCAACGGGAAATCAAACACTCGCTACGTATTGTCCTCGACATTGCCAGCTTTTTCGAAGCTTCCGAAATTGTCGGAAGGCGCGAATTTCGGAAATTCGTCGGACCGGCATTGAAAAATCAGGCAGGCATAAAAACCCTGGAATGGGTCCCTGTCGTTACTGACGAGATGCGCCAGACGTTCGTCGATCAAGCTCAGCTGAGTTTCCCCCCCTTTCAGATCCTGGAAAGGGATGACTCCGGCATGCTCAACAAAAGCCCTCGTCGATCCGTCTACTACCCAGTTCTCTATATACAACCCTATCAGTACAACAAACAGCTGCTCGGTCTCAACATGGGGGTAGACCCAACCGCCTACAGCCTATTGAGTGAAGCGGAAATCACTCGTGAAATCCAAGTATCTCCCGGCATCTACCTCAATGACGACGGTGAACGGAAGACCGGAATCATGGTCGCGGCTCCTGTCTTTCTCAAAGCTGAAAATAGAGACGAAGAGCCCTCTCAAGCAGACGCATCAATTCGAGGATTCGCCATCGGCGTGTTCTTTATCGGCGAAATCATCGAACGCGCGTTGGAGAGTCTGCTCCCGGGCGGGATAGATATCCACTTCTACCAAAACAGTGGAAATGACAAAGGGCGTCTACTCTATAGTCACCACACCCGATTACATGACAGATCGACAACTACCGACAGTGACATTAACCGAGAAATCTCCTACGTTCAGGAGATCAATGTCGGAACTCAGCAATGGCAAATAGTCTGTAACAGCGCATCCGGTAAGTTCACGGCAGACACCTGGAGCAGCTGGGTTATCTTGTTCGGGAGTTTGGCATTCACCCTGTTGTTTACAATTTATATTGCAACGCTTGTCGGTCGCGCAAGACAAGTCAGGTTGGAGGTCGAAGAGAGAACGTCACAGCTATGGGATGTCGTGCAGGCACTGAATCAGGAAGTCGTCGAGCGCAAATCGGCTGAGCAAGAGCTACAGCGGCTTAACGAAACCCTGGAGCACCATATCGCCAACCGTACGGCAGAGGCCGAGCGCAGGGCTCAATACCTCGAGCAGTTTGCCTATGTCACCTCGCATGATCTGAAGGCACCCTTGCGAGCGGTATCAAACCTAGCCCAATGGATCGAGGAGGACCTCCGTGACAAACTGGACGATGCATCGAAAGAGCAACTTGCCCTGCTCCGAGATCGTGTCAAAAGAATGCATGACCTCATAGAGGGATTATTAGAGTATTCGAGAGTCGGTCGAAGCACCGATCCAGAGAGCCTTGTGGACACCCAGGAGTTGGTTGAAGAAATTATCGATACCCTCTCCACCGATGACAGATTTTCTGTCAAGGTCAAGGGCAAGATGCCCATATTGAAGGCTGATCGACTGCAGCTTGGTCAGGTCTTTTCCAATCTGATCAGCAACAGTCTGAAGCATCATGGCGGAAAGAAGGGGAAGATACGGATCAGGTGCGAAGATTCCGACCAATTTTATCAGTTTTCTGTTTGCGATGATGGCCAGGGTATTGCGCCGCAATATCACCAGAAGATCTTCTTGATATTCCAAACCCTGGAATCAAGCGATTTCGAAAGTAGTACCGGCATTGGCCTCGCACTGGTAAAAAAGATTGTGGAAGAGCATGGAGGCACCATAGAATTAAGATCGGAACCCGGAGCTGGGGCATGCTTCTATTTTACCTGGCCGACAACCGGCTCGTCCGAGTAAGCTGACAATGAGACCTTATACCGCAAACTGAATAGCAAGAATCCCGATCATGCTGAACAAAGATGAAACAATTCTGCTGATAGAAGATGACCGAGTCGACATCATGACCGTTCAGCGTGCCTTGCAAAAAAACAATATCATCAACCCCCTGCTTATCGCCAGAACCGGCCTAGAGGCCCTCGACATGCTGAGAGGCACAAATGGCGTCAAGAAAATCAACCCCTTACCCTCTCTCACTCTGTTGGATCTCAACCTGCCCAAAATGAGCGGCTTCGAATTTCTGCAGGAGCTGCGCAGCGATCCGGAACTCAAATCGCTACGTATTATCGTATTGACGTCCTCCAACGAACCAAAAGACCGGGCAGCTGCGTTTAAGTTTGAGGTTGACGACTACATCGTCAAACCTCACTCATTTGATGAATTCACACGCGCTGTAGCCACCATCCTTGCTCTCTGGGAGTAAGCGGGCGACTAATACTCCGTAGTGATTTTACACATACTTAACAAGTGAATCCGCAAGTATCGACACTAAATAGTGCTATGATTCAGCTATTGGACCGGCAACTCAGCGCATCCCCTGAGCAGGTGTCCGACATAAAGCATGGACCTGAAATCGACCATTCGCGACAGACCTTTATAGTTCTGATTGAGTAATGATCATTCCGGTAGAGCGCCAACTGTCAAACGGCTTTGTATCCATTTACATCAATATTGAAAAATACTCGTTTTAGAATCAGACGTAGAAAAAACAGCCATAAAATTCACAAGGATGTATCGTGATTAAACTATTTTCAGCAAGTATGGACTACCCCATACGTCCGACCCTATTCGCAACAAAGCATTGTGAATTGGAGCGCCTGCTCCCTGATGAAGTATCTTCCTTCACCCATTTAGGTCCGATAATCCCGGAAAAGGATTTTAATTCTTGCGGCCCATGATCGATACCAAGTCCATCCCCCTCGTCGTCGGTCTCATATTGTGCACCACTGCTCAGGCGATGCATGATCAGCAGTTAGACCATTTTCTCTCCCTAAGCCTGGAAGAGCTGATGGAGTTGGAGGTGACAATCTCCACTGATACCAAACAAACCGTCTCGCAGGCACCCGCTGCCGTATCCGTAATCACTGCGGAAGATATCAAAGCGACAGGCGCCACCAACCTTGCAGATGTCCTGGAAGGCGTCCCTGGAATACATGTCAGAGCCAGTCAGTTTGCATTCAGACCCCTGGTACAGTTCCGTGGCAGCAACGCCAATCAGACCTTGCTGATGATCAATGGCGCATCGATGCGGGACCTGATGTGGGGATTTGGTATTTTCTGGAAAGGCATACCGAGCAGTATCATCGACAGAGTGGAAATAATTCGCGGTCCCGGCTCCGCCCTGTTCGGTGCCGATGCTTCAGCGGGAGTTATAAATGTCATTACAAAAACCTCAGGAAAGATAAACCGCAATGAAATCGGTTTGAGGAGCGGGAGCTTCAATAGCAATACCGGGTGGTTGCAATATGGAAGCAGCCGGAACGGTTTTGATGTCGGCCTAACCGTCAACTTGGCCACCACCGACGGGCACGATCCGTTAATTGATTCGGATGGTCAGACACAACAGGATGCCGCGCTGGGTAGCACGGCCTCCCTTGCACCCGACAATGCCCGGTTCGGCTGGAAGAATCAGGATATCAGGCTCGCTGTAGCGAAAGATGACTGGCAATTGCGCATTGACTTCATGAAACATAGCGATCTCGAAATTGGCCTCACCGGTGCCGGTGTTCTTGACCCCCTGACCACTGCGGAAGACAGCCGATTCAACCTCGATCTGCTCTATAACAATCCAGATTTCAGCGATGTCTGGGGAATCGATGCAGAGCTGCGATACCAGGATCTCGATTACAGTTCAGGCAATGGTTTTCAGGAACGTCCTCCCGGCGCCTTCAATGACGATTACCCGCAAGGGGTCATCAATCAAATGCGGTCAGCTGAGCGGAGACTCAGCTTCGAAGCCAGCGGCCTTTTCACAGGGATCGATAAACATGTACTGCGGCTTGGTCTGGGCTATACCTGGCAAGACCTCTATTTTGTCAAGCAACTGATAAATATGGGAATTGGACCGGATGGCAATCCCCTGCCGCCAGGCAGTCCGCTTGTTGACGTCTCTGACACACCATACGCCTTCGCACCTGAAAAGACACGCACGATTCGCTATCTGTTTCTGCAGGATATTTGGGCATTTAAAGATGACTGGCAACTAACCGCCGGTTTCAGATATGACGACTACTCCGATTTCGGCGATACATTGAATCCTCGGCTGGCCCTTGTTTGGCGGGTTACGGATAGACTCAATGCAAAATTGCTATATGGAAGGGCATTTCGCCCCCCCTCCTATCAGGAACTATTCGCTGAAACATCCTTCTCAAGACCAAATCCCGATCTGGATCCGGAACGATCTGAAACGGTTGAGCTGATCCTCTCCTACATACCGAGCAACGATCTTACTATCGGGATCAATCTTTATACTCTGCGGCAGTCCGACTTTATCCGCGCCATAACCACGCCGGAACAGACCGAACGTCAATTCCAAAATACGGGCAATCACGCAATACAAGGCATTGAACTAGAAACGAGATGGCAAGCCACAGACAGGCTGAGACTGTCAGCGAACTATACAAAGCGAAACCCTGACGACAACCGATATCGTGCCGTCGATGAGCCAGAACAAGATGCCTATCTGCGCGTTGACTGGAATTTCCGCCAGGATTGGAACTGGAACATACAGACAAATTGGATCGGCGAGAGGGATCGAAGCGCTAATGACCCAAGGTCGTCGCTCGCTGACTATACCATCACCGATACAACACTGCGATACACCGGATTGAACGCTTGGGAGTTTGCATTTTCAATCCGCAACGTATTCGATGAGGACGCAAGAGAATACACAGCACCTTCGGTAACCAACGACTTACTGTTACCGGAACGAAGCTTATATGCCGAGATCCAATATAAGCTTCATAGTGGACTGCATGAATAGTGCAAAATTGATGAATATGGCAATACTTTTAGGAAATAAGATAACTATCCAATGCATTGTTTGTAAAATAACTCTTTCTGAGCATTAGGACAGGGCTATTCAATCAATAAATCTATGGTTATGTATATTTTGCACAATGGATAATGGATGAATCGGCCATACTGGCATATGCGAACTGGACAGATGGAAGTGACGACAAGGCTGTTGACTCTTATATCACTCCTAGTACTTTGTTTATCTTTTGCGACATTCGCTGAAGAACAACAAGGTGATGAGAATTTGCTGAAGGCAGTCTTTGTCTTTAACTTCGCAAAATTCGCTCGATGGCCCGCAGGGTCATGGGCGGAGAGCGGCTCGTCACTAAAAATATGTTCCATTGGATATGACGAATTGGCAAATACCCTCGTTCGACTTCACGGCAGGACGCTTAGAGATCATCCTGTTCAGATCGTACAAAGGGAGGGAACAGAACAATTGGATGCTTGCCATGTCCTATATCTTGCCAATTCGCTCCAGCACGATGCGATCGAGATAGTGGAATCACTTCGATCCAAACCCATACTGACTGTTAGTGAAATATTGGGCTTTTCCGAATCAGGAGGAATGATTGAACTCTACCAAAGAGACGGCCGGATACGATTCAAAGTCAACCTTCATATCACTCGCGAAGCAGGATTGGATCTCAGCTCGCGCCTTCTTAAACTAGCTGTTATTGTCGACAGGCCGTAATTATGTATCTATTACGAAATGCTTCAATAAAGCACAAGCTTGAAGCCATCATTCTGGTAACGACAGCCTCTGTTCTGCTGCTTAGCTTACTGCTCTTCATGATAGTGGAGATAAACTCTGCCCGAGGAGAAACCGCAACCCGCCTGCAATCTCTTGCCTTATTGCTCGGCGCAAATAGCAGTGCGGCCATTACATTCAATGATCAAAGCACCGCAAACGATATATTGGCTACACTGTCAACACAAAAAGACGTTGTGGAAGCCACTATTTTTCTCGATAACGGCGATACCTTTGCCAGATATCAATCAGAAAATTACGAATCCAGCGCCGATTTCAGTGATGGCGGATCGGGGATTGGCTCCTATTTTAAGCTGGTTGCGGTAAATGAAACAATCTTACTCGATGGCGAGCATATTGGTTCGCTGTATATCGCCGGCGATATGAGCAGAGCCCATTCCCTCCTGCTTCACCAATCGCTTTTGGTTCTGGGTGTATTCATAGTCTCCATGCTGTTTGCGTTCTGGCTCTCCAATCGTTTTCAACGGGTAATTTCAATACCGGTACAACAACTGCTTCGCACCATGAAAAAAGTCGCGGTCAAGAGGGATTTTTCTCATCGCGCAAAACGGCTGAGCAACGACGAGCTTGGAAGTTTGGTCGATGGCTTCAATGCCATGCTAGATCGCATTCAGAGGCACGACAGCAAACTATCAGCATATCACCAGGATTTAGAGCGTCAGGTGACCGAGAGAACTCACCAGCTGAATACTGCAAAAAATGACGCTGAGGCCGCAAGCCAGGCAAAGAGCGATTTTCTCGCCACCATGAGCCACGAAATCCGCACACCCATGAGTGGGGTTATCGGTTTCGGACATTTATTGAAAAAAACAACTATGAATGACCAGCAACTGGAGTATGTAGACATCATCATAAATTCTGCTCAAGGCTTGCTTGAAATCATCGATGACATTCTTAATTTTTCAAAGATGGAAGCCGGTAAGGTTACCCTGGAATACAGTAACTTTGTAATGGAAAACCTGGCTCATGGTGTTGAGATGCTATTTGCCCCCAAAGCCCTGGAGAAGGGTATCATCCTCACATCATCCGTTGCTGAAGATGTACCACCGCTGCTGCATGGAGACCCTGCCAGAATACGCCAGGTTCTCATCAACCTAGTCGGGAATGCAATAAAGTTCACCGACGAGGGCGGCATCAAGATCTTGATAGAGAAAGAAGATCAACAGGGCGATGAAGTTACGATTCGAATCACTGTCAGTGACACGGGTATCGGCATAAGCCAACAACAACAATCCCAGCTGTTCCAACCTTTTCAACAGTGTGATGGTTCGATTACGCGTAACTATGGAGGAACCGGTCTTGGCCTTGTTATCGTTCAACGCCTTGTTGATCTAATGGGTGGTGATATTGTGCTAACCAGTACGCCCGATGAAGGATCGACCTTCATTACCCGCATTCATTTGAAAATAGCTAAAAAAGTTGGAGAAGCTGAAACATCATCCGACATGTCGCATATATCGGCGAATACGCATGACTCGCTAAATGGCTTCGAGAGCACAGAACCATCCTTTGATAAGTTGGCTATTCTAGTCGTTGATGACAGTAATGTGAATCTGACATTGGCAAAAACGCTTCTACTAAAAAAAGGTGCGCAAGTAGTTGCCGTGTCAAGCGCAATTGACGCACTGGAAGCAATCGATAACCGGGAATTTGATCTTGTCCTTATGGATTTGGAAATGCCTAGAATGAGCGGTATCGAGGCGACCCGGAAAATTCGTGAGACACAAAATTCAGAGCAACTACCGATAATTGCCGTTACAGCTCACGTGTTGCCGCAAAGAAAGAAGGATGTATTTGATGCGGGAATGGATGATATGTTGGCTAAACCCTATCTTCCTGATCAGCTTTACAGGGTCGTGAGCAAATGGACCGGACAAATGTACAATCCAACAGACAGGCAGTTGCCTTAACCCGAGATCGTTTCTGATTCGTCCATCTATGACCAACTGCAAGCGCTTACCAGCGTCGCAATGACAATACTTGAAGAGTTTCTCGAAATGCCTCCGAATTGTGCGGCCGTTTTGAGAGAAGCCTGCCCTGCTGGAGATCGTACAGCCTTATATCAAACAGCCCACAAACTGGAAGGTTCGGCCAGCACGAGTGATACCTCTTCAGTATATGGGGAAGCAGCCACCCTGTCTGTACCCATAAACCACGGCCTTTCACATAACGCCAGATCTTTCAGTACATGAAAATCCCGGCAACAGCCGGGATTTTGGCGGGATTGAAAAAACCGATATGTTGAGCGGTTACAGGATTCAATCCCAATCGTATCTGTTGTGACGATGCGAGGAATATTGATCATGATAGGCAATGTAGCGATCGATGCCATTGTGCATGTATTCTCTGATCATGCGGCTGTTCTTGTCTAACTTACGCGTCAAATGGTTAAACTCGCTGCGAGACAAATAACCATCCTCCCGATACTCCCGAGATAAGCGGCGCACCTTCCGATAGCGCTTTTTGAGCTGCTTGGCTTCTTTGTGAGTCAGCCTATCTCTATCAATACCACGCTCGATTCTGTGATATTGCCGATCCAATCGTTTTTCGATCTTGTGCACCTTTTTATGGTCACAATAATCTCCCCTGCGCGAATCTCCCGCATATGACGGGGCAGCCATAACAAGGGTGAGCGATACAGCAATCAGTGTAGTGCGAGCAAATTTCATGGTAGCTTCTCCTGTGATCGTTATTCGTCAAGACTCAACTACAGAATATGCCGCCGATGCTGAACCAAAACTGAATGAGTCGCTTTTTATAGCCAGATCGAAAAAGTGCCAATTCGACACTGGCATAGCGCCACTCTATTCGCTATCCTCAGTCCCGTTAACTCAACATGTAACGGGAAAGATCGAATCAATAATCTCGCATCGACCCCACATATATTTTCATTGCTCGCCGTTGCTCCGAGGGATGGATTGAATGAAGTGCGTTAGAAATTGTTTTTTAGGACTGTGCCTGATTGGCTGCAGTCATGCCGCGATGGCGGAAACCAGATATGTTACGGATGAATTGCAACTCTCCCTGTTCGAGTTAATCAACTCCAAGGGCAAACTTCTGAAGCGTTTGAACAGCGGTGCTGAACTTGAACTGTTGGAGCAAGAGGGCTTGTTCGCCAAAGTCCGTACCAAGGATGGCACTGAAGGCTGGACCAAGGCCGGTTTCCTGATCGAACGGAAACCAGCGCACACTCAGCTGGTTGAACTCCAACAACTGCATGAAGCGCTGACCTCGAGTCTGGAACAAAGCGAAGCCAATTTGAAGGAAACCCGAATCGAATTGGACAATCTCAAACATCAGGAACAGCAGGCCAACGCTGAACTGGAGGATCAGTTGGCGAATACGGAAGGTGTCATCGCAGCGCTTGACAGGATTCAGCAGGAGAATGAGGCGCTTCGCAATACCCAGAGCCAGATGCATTCAGCCATCCCATTGAACTGGGGACTGATTGCAGCCGGTATCAGTTTCGTGCTGGGTATTACCGCGGGAATCGCGCTATTCGACTATCGCAGCCGAAAACGCCATGGCGGTTACCGCATCTATTAGCTGTTTCGCTCCAGGCAACCGACCAGCCTATCAACACTCGATGGCGTATTTTTTCATCCGATAGAGCAGTGTATCACGACTCAATCCTAGCATTCTGGCCGCTTTGCTACGGTTACCGAAGGTTCTGTTCAATGCCTGTTCGATCAAACTGGCTTCAAGCTCATCCATCTTGAGTCCCTGATCGGGCAGTTGAAAGCATCCGTTAGCCGATGCCTGTTGACTTGGGGTTGCGCGAAACTCCTGGGGCAGATTTTCCGCTTCGACTTTGCGGCCGGAAAAGAGAATCAACATGCGCTCGGAGAAATTCTTGAGCTCTCGCACGTTGCCAGGCCAATGATAGCTGTTCAGTAACTTCAGCACTGTCTTGCTGTAGATAGGTGGACGAAGCTTGTAATTTGCAGCCAGCTCGGTTGTCAAGCCTGAGAGGAGCAGATTCACATCCCCCGGGCGCTGCCGCAAAGGCGGCAATTCGAGGGGTACGACATGCAGACGGTAGTAGAGGTCTCTGCGAAAGCTGCCGTCATCGATCAACTGGCTCAGGTCACGGTTGGTTGCTGCAATTACCCGTACGTCGACACATTGGTTCTTCGCCCTACCGACGGTTTGGCACTCTCCTGTCTCCAGAAAACGTAACAGTTTCGCCTGAACCGCCAGCGGCAGCTCACCGATCTCGTCGAGGAAAAGGGTACCGCCAGTCGCTGCCTGCACTTTTCCGATGCTGTCGCTGGAAGCGCCGGTGAATGCACCCTTGCGGTGACCGAAGAGCTCGCTTTCGGCCAATTGCGTCGGAAGTGCGGCACAGTTGACGGTTACGAAGGGTTTGTCACGTCGTCGACTGTTCTGATGCAGCGCCTGCGCCAGTAACTCTTTGCCTGTCCCACTCTCGCCGGTGACCAATACTGTGGCATCCGTCGCCGAAACGATGCGCATTGCCCTTAGCAAGGACTGAAATTCAGGGGCTTTTCCTAACATAACCGTCTCCCTAGCAGTTCCACGACATTGTAAAACAGTTTCCCCATTGAGGAAAATAGCTTGGGAACCCCCTTCCCTCCAACGGCGTTTATTCCGGCGCAACCCGTGGGGCCGGGGCTACTGGATGAGTCAGGCCCTAGTTAAACACCTCTTTCACAATCTCAAGGAATCGTTTCGCCTGCGGTGAAAGAAACTTGCCGCGGCGCAATACGATCCCGTAGCTGCGATCAGGAAAGTAATCGCCGAGCGGGATGGTCGAGATTTGCTCTTCACCGGTGAGACAGACATCCGTCACAATGGATATGCCCAAACCGATCTCGACATATTTTTTGATCACCTCCCATCCGCCGGCCTCGAGAGTGACGTTGTAGTTGGCGTTATGTTGTTTGAATACCAGATCCACCATTCTCCATGTACTCAGATGATGGGGGGGAAGGATAAGCCCATAGGGGCTGATATCATGTAACTGAATCGACTCCTTTTTTGCCAGGGGGTGGTCCAGCGGTGTGATCAATACCGGCGCATAATTGACAACGGGCTGGTAGGTTACGTCGTCAGGAATTTCCAACATCGAGCCGATTGCGAGATCGGTCTCGTCCGCCCTCAACATGGCCATGCCATCACGTCCAGTCACGTTGTGCAGTTTTACCCGGATCCCGGGATAGCGCTCAGCGAATCGGCGAATGGGTTCAGGCAGGATGTAGAGGATGGTGGATTCGCCCGCAGCGATATTCAATTCACCGCTCTCGAGTTTTCCACAGGAGGCGGCAAAGGTCTCCTGCAGTTTATCCATCCCCTCCACCAAGGGTTGGGAGAGCTTGTAAAGGGTCTCCCCTTCCGGTGTCAGCTTGATTTTCGGCCCTCTCCGCTCGAACAGAACCGTTTCCAATTCACGCTCAAGTGCCTGGATCTGCAGTGAGACTGTCGGCTGACTCAGATAAAGTCTCTCCGCAGCCTCACTGATCGAGCCTGTCTGCGCCGCATGGCAGAAGGCGCGCAGTTGCTTCAAGCGGTTTTGTTTATAATGAATCTGTGGTGTTCCAGCCATGTCAGCGATCCAGTAGTATTAAGTAAATCAATACTAGATGTAAGAGCTACCAATGGCAATAATAAATACATCCGGATACAGGACCGACTCGCAAACAGACCCAAGATTTCGCTATTCTTATGCTGCGGATCGAAACGGAGAGATCGCTCCAACACTACTACAGGCATAACCAGACAGAGGTATCCATGCAGAAGCCCCAGCTGAAACAGGACCCCATGTATCAACTTCTTAAAGAGGGGAAAGTCGAGGAGTTCAACCAACGACGAGCCAATGGCGAGCATTGCGACTTACGAAACGCCGATTTGAGAAGCACCGATTTAAGAGATCTGGATGCGCGAAACCTGGATTTGTCTGGCGCTTATTTACGCCACGCAGACCTGCGGGGACTTAACCTGAGCGAAACCAATCTCGAGGGTGCAAGTATCAACAGTGCCAAGATTTCGGGCACCTATTTCGCACCGACTCTCTCCGCAGAGGAGATTACCCTTTCACTGGTGCACGGTACACGCCTGCGCAATCGTTGATCTGCCGATTATCGAGCCGGATCCTTGGCTGATTCACTCGGATTCGAGTGCCGGAAAACGGATGGTTAATAGGGAGTTAGTGGTCTGAGTCAAGTTGGGCAAGGATATTCCTTGCCACCAGACGCTGGTCAGCACTACCCTCCTCAAGAATTTCGTACAGCAGATCCCTGGCCTTGTCCACTTCCCCGTTATCTCGGTATGCCTGCACTTGCCGGAGCTTACTCTCGCTGCCATCGGTCTCTGTCTCGACCTCTTCCTCTTCAGCCGTCTCGATGGCATCCAGCTCCGCCTCCATCTCTTCATCGGTAAGGGGCACGAAACGGTCCGGATCCACATAGTCGCCTGCGGGATCGATATCGCTACCGACCATATCATCCTGCTGTTTGCCATGGGACCCATCCCCATCCGCCCCGGTCGATGCGGTTACCGCTTCATCGGGCAGATTATCGGAATGCGCCTTGGGTCGATTGACAAAACCCTTAGAAAAGATGAGGCCCAACTCGAACAATACCCACATGGGCAGGGCCAGCAAGGTCTGCGAGATGACGTCCGGTGGGGTCAGAAACATACCAACCACAAAGGCCCCAACGATCACGAATGGACGTTTGTGGCGTAGCTTTTCCGGTGTGGTGACGCCCATCCAGACAAGAATAATGGTTGCAATCGGCACCTCGAAGGCGACCCCGAAGGCAAAAAAGAGGGTCATCACAAAGTCGAGATAACTGCCCATATCGGTCGCCACCTCGACGCCATCGGGTGCGGTGCCGGCCAGAAAGGTGAATACCAGAGGGAAGACAACGAAGTAGGCGAAGGCCATTCCCAGGTAGAAGAGCAAGGTGCTGGAGATCAGCAGCGGCATGACCAGCTTCTTCTCATGACGATAGAGGCCAGGCGCAACAAAGGCCCAAAACTGATAGAGGATAAAGGGCACCGCAATGAATATTGCCAGCTGCAGACTCAATTTAAAGGGTATCAGAAAGGGGTCGATGGGCTTGGTGGAGATCATCGTGCTGCCTTCCGGCAGCGCCGCCCGCATCGGTCCTGCAATGGCGCTGTAGAGGTCATTGGCGAAAGGGAACAGCACCAGGAAGACAGCCAGCACGACCAGCACCATGCGCAATACACGATCGCGCAATTCGATCAGGTGGGAGACCAGGGGTTGTTCCTTGGTCGTGGTATCGGGGGTGTTCTGCGCCGACATCTCTATTGCTTAGCTTTTATTGTCGGACTCTTGTTGGCTTTCGAGAGCATCCTGACTCTGTTTTACCTGCGTGGCTGTTTCCTGTTTGATCTCATTGAGATCCTTCCGGGTCTCCTCAACGATCTCATGTACCGGATTGGCGAGGGTTGCCTGTTTCTCGATGACCTCCCGCAGCTCTTCCGCCTTGATCTCTTTATCGATATCAGCCTTCACATTGGCAATGAACCGGCGCCCACGGCCAAGCCACAAACCCGCCGTGCGGGCAACCTTGGGCAGACGTTCAGGACCGATCACTATCAATGCCACAAGGGCGATGATTGTCAGCTCCCAGAAACCAACGTCAAACATGGTTTTCTCTCATCAATCCGGAGTGCTAAGCCCTATCTTCAGCTCTTGTCACTCTCCTTGGAGGTGACTTCACCATCGACTACTGTGCCCGACTCCGATTTCTCAATCTGCTCATTGGCCTTATTCTCTTCCTGCTTTTCACCGTCCTTCATCGCGCCTTTGAATCCCTTGATGGCCCCGCCCAGGTCGGAACCGATATTTTTCAACCGCTTGGTGCCGAACAACAGCAGGACTATGGCAAGAACAATCAACAGTTGCCAGATACTGATACCACCAAAACCCATAATCTTCTCCACTCACCGGCATTGCCGGCATATAATTTAAACCCGAATCAAGGCTTCAGGTTGTTATGTGTTCATCATATCCGCCCCCAGGGGCGATATATTGTCTGATCAAGAGTGGGATCATACCCCAGATAGCGACCTTCTGTCTCCAGAGCTATTCGACCCGTTGCGCCTTCTCCTCAAGCCCCGAAAGACCGAAACGACGCTCAAGCTCCCGCAGCACATGCGCTGGGCTCAATCCCTGGTGAGCCAGTAACACCAGGGTATGAAACCAAAGATCGGCGGTCTCATAGACAATCTTCTCCGGGTCACCGTCCTTGGCCGCCATGACTGTCTCGGTCGCCTCTTCACCGACCTTCTTGAGGATGGCATCGAGCCCTTTGGCATACAATTTCGCCACATAGGAGCTGTCGGGCTCAGCCTGCTTTCGCTGTTCCAGAATCTCAGCCAACTGTTGCAGTACGTCACTCATGACACACCCTCATACGATTAATCATATATTTCACGGGGATCTTTGAGTATCGGTTCCACCTCCACCCAGACATCATCCTGAAGTTCGCGATAAAAACAGTTATGCCTGCCAGTATGACAAGCAATACCGCCCTTCTGCTCCACTGTCAGCAAAATCACATCGCCATCGCAATCGATCCGAATCGCCTGCACTCGCTGTTGATGCCCGGATTCTTCGCCCTTGTGCCACAGCTTCTTACGGGAACGAGACCAATAGACGGCATGCCCGCTCTCCTTGGTGAGTCGCAGTGCCTCCGCATTCATCCAGGCCATCATCAGCAGCTTACCGCTGCCGGCCTCCTGTGCGATCGCCGGCACCAAACCGTCGCGATCCCATTTCACGGCGTCCAGCCAGCTCATAATCTCACCTCAATGGCGTTATCCCGCATGTACCGCTTGGCCTCGCCTACCGAGTATTCGGCAAAGTGAAAGATGCTGGCTGCCAAAACTGCGTCTGCCCCTCCCTGTTTTACGCCATCCACCAGATGCTGCAGATTGCCGACACCGCCTGACGCGATCACCGGAATCGGCACACTATCGACAATCGCCCGGGTAAGCGCATTGTCAAAACCGATCTTGGTGCCATCCCGGTCCATGCTGGTGAGCAAAATTTCACCCGCACCGTAGTCGCTCATGCGTTGCGCCCATTCAATGGCATCGAGCCCGGTCGGTTTGCGCCCGCCATGAGTAAAGATCTCCCATTTCAGGGGTTCACCCTCGCCACTCACCCGCTTGGCATCTATGGCTACCACGATACATTGCGATCCGAATCGCTCAGTGGCCTCTTTAACAAACTCGGGGTTGAAGACAGCTGCGGTATTGATGGCCACCTTATCGGCACCGGCGTTGAGCATACGACGGATATCGTCGGCGCGGCGGATCCCCCCGCCGACGGTCAAAGGAATAAAGACTTCACTGGCCACCTGCTCGACAACGTGCACGATGGTCTCACGATCATCTGAGCTGGCGGTAATGTCGAGAAAGGTGATCTCGTCGGCTCCCTCCTCGTTATAGCGCCGCGCAACCTCGACCGGATCGCCGGCATCACGTATATCGACGAATTTCACGCCCTTGACCACGCGGCCGGCGTCTACGTCGAGGCAGGGGATGATACGTTTGGCTAACATGATGACTCTAATCTTGAATTGTGAATTTTGAATTGTAGTACTCGCTGACGCTCACAGCCAATTTACAAAATGGAATGTGAGCAAAGTAAACTCAACTAATTCATAATTGGACATTAATCCGCAAGTTTATCTGCCATTTTCTGGCCGGTAGCCAGATCGAGTGTGCCCTCGTAGATTGCCCGGCCGGTGATAGCTCCCATGATGTTTGTTGTATCCGCCTTGCAGAGCGCCTCGATATCGCCAATATGAGTGATGCCTCCTGAAGCAATCACCGGGATTGTAATCGCATTCGCCAATGCAGCCGTCGCTTCGATATTGGGTCCCGACAGCATGCCATCGCGTCCAATATCGGTGTAGACAATGGCGGAAACACCGGCATCCTGAAAACGCAGGGCGAACGCAGTCACTTCCTGGTCTGTGACATCGGCCCATCCATTGATGGCCACCATACCGGAAACGGCATCGAGTCCGACGATCACGTGTCCCGGGAAGGACTTGCAGGCACGGGCCACAAATTCAGGCTCCTTCACAGCCTGAGTGCCAATGATGCAATAGCTGACACCAGCCCCCAGATAGGCCTCGATTGTGGCTTCGTCGCGAATTCCGCCACCCACCTGGATCGGCATCTCAGGATAGGCGTTGGCGATGGAGCGGATCGCACTACCGTTCACCGGTTCACCGGCAAAGGCACCATTGAGATCTACCAGATGCAGGCGTCGAGCACCCTCCTCGATCCAGCGCGTCGCCATTTCCAGGGGGTTGTCCGAAAAGACGGTGTCATCCTCCATGCGACCCTGGCGAAGTCTTACACATTGGCCATCCTTTAGATCAATAGCAGGTATTAACAACACGATTTCGTTCCCAAGTCTTATCGGTGCGGCAAGCCGTACCCTGTAAATAATTTTCATCTAGGGTGCGGCTCGCCGCACCACTCGCTATCCGGCTATGACGGAATCCAATTACACCTTCCATACCGATCAGGCCGGATTCCAACTGATGAAGTTACGCAGCAGCTGCAATCCTGCATCCGCACTCTTTTCCGGGTGAAACTGTACCGCGAATAGATTTCGGTCGGCGATGGCGCTGGCGAAGCGTACCCCATAGTCTGTGGTCGCCGCCACCAGTTCCTGTTGTCCAGGATCGACATAGTAACTGTGCACAAAGTAGAAACGGCTATCCTGGGCGATACCCACCCATAGGGGATGATCGTAGCCTTGATGCACCTGATTCCATCCCATATGCGGTATCTTCAACGCTTCGCCGTCGGGTGCGGTACCCCCGGGGAAACGCCGCACTCGTCCCTCTATCAGACCCATCAGCTCAGTGCCGTGATTCTCTTCACTGAATTCCAGCAGCACCTGTTGCCCCATACAGATGCCGAGGAAGGGCTTGCTCCTTGCGGCATCCAGCACGGCCCGATTGAGGTGATGCTCGGAGATTGCAGCCATACAATCTCTGGCCGCGCCCTGCCCCGGGAATACTACCCGGTCAGATGCGAGGATCAGTTCCGGGTCGTCAGTGACCAAAACCTCGTCGTTGTCTGCCGCCACATGTTCAACCGCCTTGGCGACAGAACGCAGATTACCCATACCGTAGTCGATCACGGTGATACGTTGTGTCATCTTTACACCTGTGAATCGTTACAGACTACCCTTTGTCGAGGGTATTCGCTCAGCCATACGGAGATCTGTCTCCAGCGCCACGCGCAGGGCCCTGCCGAGCGCCTTGAACACAGTTTCAGCCTGATGGTGGGCGTTGCTGCCACGCAGGTTGTCGATGTGCAGCGTGATACCGGCATGATTCACCAGTCCCTGAAAAAACTCCTGAAACAGATCGACATCGAAATCACCGATGCGTGCCCTGGCGAATGCGAGGTTGTAGACCAGACCGGGTCTCCCGGAAAAATCGACAACCACCCGTGACAAGGCCTCGTCCAACGGCACATAGGCGTGACCGTAACGACAGATACCCTTTTTGTCACCAACCGCTTTGGCCAGCGCCTGGCCCAGGGAGATACCCACATCCTCCACTGTGTGATGGGCGTCGATATGCAGATCACCCTTCGCTGTTATGTTGAGATCGATCAGTCCGTGACGGGCAACTTGATCCAACATGTGATCGAGAAAGGGGACTCCAGTATCAAATGAGGCTTTGCCGGTTCCATCCAGATTCAGTGAAACAGTAATCTGGGTTTCCAAGGTATTGCGCTCAATCTGCGCGGTACGCTGCATTTTGGTGACTCCGCTCCGGTATTGTCCGATTAACTAATATAATAACTGTTGCGGTTACCTATATCTGCCAGATACAGCCCGACAACAGACAAGTTACCGACGACCTACGGTCGTAGCGCCTTGCCCATATGAGCACACGCTCATTAGAAACCGCTTATTTTAGTGGAAAACTTCCGAAAAGACAGTGCCTGGTTAATCCCACTTACACAAAAACCGGTGAGTGGGTTTGTCAGGCCCTAGAAAAGCTCAGCCTCGACTTCCAGGTAAGCAAGGCTGATATGCCGTCCGACGTTTCGCTGGAAATCGACCCAATCGTGAAAGTCACGCAGCGATTCAATAATCAGAGGATTCATCTCAAAATCACTGAGGCCCTCTTCATAATGCTTTGCGACCTCACTTTTCAGGGCGCTTAAGTAGCCGAGATAGGTTTCGGGCACCTCGCGGCCGCCTGTTTTGCCATGGCCGGGAACAAAGATCTCGGCCCGGGTCTCCAGAGCACGTTCGATAGCGGCGATATTGCCTGCGAAGGTGGCGTGATCCATTCGACCCATACGCTTGCTCAAGACGTTGTCACCGAGAAAAAGCACCTTGTGTTGCGGTAATTCAATCATGATATCCGAGTGGCTGTGCGCCTTGGCTTCATAGTGGATACGCAAGGTGACGCCGCCTAGAGTCATCTGATCTCCATGTCCCGTCGAACGGTCTGGGGGTACCTCGATGGTGCCCGCAACCGCACCGTCCGTCATGCGCATCAAGGTAGCGAGAAAGGCCTTGCCATCACCCTTTTCCACCAATCGACGCATCTCTTCATGACCGTAGATCGCCACATCGGGGAAGGCCTCGCGTATTGCCTGATTGGCAAACCAGTGGTCACCGTGGATATGGGTATTGAACACCGCGACCACGGGAAGATCACTCAACTTCCTGATCTGCCGCAGTACCATCTCCCCCGTCTGGACGCTCGATCCCGGATCGATGACGACCACACCTTTTTCACCGATCACAAATCCCGGGTTATTCATAAAACCCTGATTCTCCACCGAAGGCACACCCAGCGGGCCATGTATGACATAAACTCCGTTTGCAATCCTGTCGGCGGGATAATCGGGTACTGCAGGACCGCGTTCATCGGCCGTTGCGAGTGAAGAGAACAAGATTGAGATCAGCAACAATTGAAGGATGTACCTGGTCAGCATGATTCCGTATTCACCTGTTTGTGACAAATTTACAGACACTATAGAAATGAATGATTCAACATTCCAGCCAGAACGTCACCGGACCGTTGTTGATAAGCGCCACCTGCATATCGGCACCGAAAACGCCGCAAACCACAGGCTGGTGGCGTTCTTGCGCCCTCTCAGCCAGATAGGAAAACAGGCGCTGTCCCAGTTCCGGATCAGCTGCGCTGGAGAAACCCGGCCGCATACCCTTCTTGGTGTCGGCGGCCAGGGTAAACTGAGGCACCAACAGTAAATCACCCCGTATGTCACTCAGGCTCAGGTTCATACGGCCAGCCTCATCGTTGAAGACACGGTATCCCAGCAATCGTTCAAGCAGGCGGTCGGCTTTGCTCCTATCATCGCTTTTCTGAATGCCTACCAGCACCGCCAGCCCCTGGCTGATCTCGGCAACAGGTGCGCCATCGATATGCACACTTGCTCCATTGACCCGCTGCAACAGACCGATCATGCCAACACCCTCACAAATTTGTTCGTCGCCTCGATCAAGGCATCGCGGATACCGGGTTCTGCCGCAGAGTGACCGGCATCCCCGATCACTTTCAATTCGCTAGCCGGCCAGGCGCGATGGAGTTCCCATGCGGAGGACATGGGACAGATAAGATCATAGCGGCCTTGCACAATGATACCCGGGATACCCGCCAGCTTACCGCTCTCCAGCAACAATTGATTAGGCCGCAGGAAGGCATGATTGATAAAATAGTGACACTCGATACGGGCCAGACTCAAGGCCGTGTGGGCATCGGAAAAAAAACTCACAACAGCGAGGTTGGGATGGAGGCTGGCAGTGCGGCCTTCCCACACCGACCACGCCTTGGCAGCCGCCATTCGACCTACATCATTGTCACCGCTAAGGCGGCGGTGATATGCCTGTAACAGGTCATCTCGTTCCCGTTGCGGGATTGGAGCGATGAAATCCTCCCAATAATCGGGAAAGACACGGCTTGCCCCACTCTGATAAAACCAATGAATCTCCTCGTCACGGCAGAGAAAGATACCCCTGAGGATCATTCCTGCGACCCGCTGCGGGTGGCTTTGAGCGTAGGCAAGGGCGAGTGTCGATCCCCAGGAACCGCCAAACAATAACCACTGCTCGATATTCAGCTGCTGGCGAATTCTTTCGATATCACTCACCAGGTCCCAGGTAGTATTGGCCTCTAACGAGGCGTGCGGCGTGGAGTGGCCGCAACCTCGCTGATCGAAGAGCACAACCCGGTAGTGATCGGGATCGAAGAAACGGCGGTGATAGGGTTCACAGCCGGCCCCCGGCCCGCCATGAAGAAACAGCACCGGAATCCCATCCGGCTTGCCAACCTGCTCGAGATAGAGTCGATGGCCGTTATCCACAGACAGCATTTGCGATGTGAATGGCTCAATGGGTGGAAAGAGGTCTTTCATCACTGTTCAGGTTGTCATGTAGGAAAAATCCTACATCGATTAGAGAAAAATCTCACAGATAATGTGTGCAGAATCCCACAGTAAAAGTTACATTTTGTGTCAATATTAAGTTGTCGTCATCAGGGAAGTACCCCAAGGAGATAGAGCTCAGGAGAGCACAGGGACGATTAGCTTAGCCAACCAAGCCGACGACCATAAGCCCAACTGCAAGGATTGCGGTTGGGCTTCTTCTTTTTTGCCCCACTGACAATACCTTAGACACGCCATTCTAACCAGACCCGGACCTGAAGTCAGCCTGATAGCGGGGTGAAACACGCAGACCAGCCCCCCTTTTCCTACTACTCCCGCGAGGCGCGTTTACGCTCATGTTCCTTGAGATGTTTCTTGCGCAACCTGATGGCGCCCGGTGTGACTTCCACGAGTTCGTCATCCTCAATGAACTCCAACGCCTGCTCGAGGCTGTATTGCAGCGGGGGCGTCAGAATTATCGAATCATCCTTGCCGGCGGCCCGAATGTTGGTCAATTGCTTGCCTTTCAGAGGATTCACCACCAGATCGTTTTCCCGGGAGTGGATACCCACAATCTGCCCCTCATAGACATCATCCCCCGGTGAAGCGAAGAGTCTGCCCCGCTCCTGCAGGTTAAACAGGGCATATCCAAGCACCTTACCCTGACCATTGGCGATTAAAACGCCATTTTTCCTCGGGGCTATGCCCCCCTGCTGGGTGGGACCGTAGTGATCGAACACATGGTAGATCAGCCCCGTGCCTGAAGTGGTGGTCATAAACTCGGTCTGAAAACCGATCAGTCCCCGGGAGGGTATGATGTAGTCGAGCCGGACTCTCCCTTTTCCATCCGGCACCATATCCTTTAGCTCACCCTTGCGAGCGCCGAGCGCCTCCATGATGCTCCCCTGATCTTTCTCCTCCACATCCACGGTCAGCTGCTCGTAGGGCTCGCAAACCTCACCATCGACTTCGCGAAAGATCACCTCCGGCCGGGATACGGCCAGTTCATAGCCTTCCCGACGCATGTTTTCGATCAACACCGAAAGATGCAGTTCACCCCGTCCGGAAACCTTGAACTTTTCCGGGTCTGTCCCCTCCTCGACCCGTAGCGCCACATTGTGGATCAACTCACGCTCGAGGCGCTCTTTAAGTTGTCTGGAGGTGAGATATTTGCCTTCGAGTCCGGCGAAGGGCGAAGTATTGACCTGAAAGGTCATCGAGACTGTGGGCTCATCCACGGTCAGCGGAGACATCGCCTCGACATGATCCTGATCACAAAGCGTGTCGGAGACATTGGGCGCCTCCAGTCCGCTGATGGCAATAATATCTCCGGCACTGGCCTGATCGACCTCGAAGCGCTCCAGACCAAGGTAACCGTAGACAATTCCGATCTTGCCACGGTGTTGTTCTCCGTCATATTTCACCACGGTTATCTGTTGGTTCGGCTTCACCGTACCGCGTGTCACCCGCCCCACCGCGATCGCCCCGACATAGCTGTTGTAATCCAGATTGGAAATCTGCATCAGGAAAGGACCGTCCAGGTCGACTTCAGGCGCCGGGCAGTGATCGACAATCGTTTCGAACAGCGGCCGCATATCGCCCTGATCCACATCACTCTCCAACCCTGCGTAACCATTGACGGCAGAGGCGTAGATGATGGGAAAATCGAGCTGTTCATCGGTTGCGCCGAGACGGTCGAATAACTCAAACACCTGGTCGATGACCCAGTCGGGTCTCGCCCCCGGCTTATCGATCTTGTTCACCACCACAATGGGTCTCAGGCCATGCTTGAACGCCTTCTGGGTGACAAACCTGGTCTGCGGCATGGGACCTTCCTGGGCATCCACCAACAACAACACGGAATCGACCATCGACAGCACACGTTCCACCTCACCACCAAAATCGGCATGTCCGGGTGTATCGACGATATTGATACGGTAATCATTCCAGCGGATGGCCGTGTTCTTTGACAGTATGGTGATACCCCGTTCCCGCTCCTGATCGTTGGAGTCCATGACACGTTCCACATTGCCAAAACGCTCACCCAGGGTTCCGGACTGCTTCAACAGTTCATCCACCAGCGTGGTCTTGCCATGATCGACATGCGCGATAATGGCGATATTTCTTAGGTTTTCGATCACTGAAACAGCCCGTCCGGAATAAAAAAGATGGCGGATTATACCCTTATCATGAAAAATGTCTTTTTTTATTTTAAATATAAGGTAATTCAATGAATTACAGCGCATTCTGAAGAGCAATAGTTATCTTCTATCAACAACCCCCTTTCATTTCGAAACTTTCAGGATTACCCACAAGCGCTGTGGATAACATTGTTGATAAATCCTGAAAACTATCTTCAAAGCCCGATAAAACGTAGGAATTCATTAAATCGTAAAAAAAATGAACAATTTATTTTTCTTCTTTATATACAAAAAGTTATATCCACATAAGAGGCCCATGCCCGGCCCTGACGCAGGAAAATGTCTGAGTCAATCCCTCAAGCTTTCCCAATGTGCACAGTTTGTCATGAGTGATGGCTGCAAGCGCCTGTCTGTGGGTAATGTCGAAGCCTGCCGAATAAAAAGCAGTCACAACTCCCACCATCCCTGCGCAGAGGTAAGCTGCGATTTCCTCCATGACATCCTGTTCCTTTTGCCCCGACTGTCTTTCGCGGACACGACCATTAGAAAAACACCTGAAATCCAGAGACCTAGTTAAACAGTTACTAATAATCAAATAGATTGGACTTCTTCTAAAGCTTGCACTCTGAGACGAATATGGACAGGATAGACCGAGACGCAACCTGGGCAAACATAAAGCCGGGGTTGGCAAAAACAGGCCAATACCTACGAGTTGCGCGACTTACAACAAGCAGAAAATGAAGTAGAACCACCCATGAATTCATCCGACCTTGCTCCGCTTCGTGAACATTTGGCTTCACGTGTCATCGGCCAGACCAGTTTTATCGAAAGCATGCTGATCTGCCTGCTCAGTGACGGCCACCTACTTATCGAGGGTTTGCCCGGCCTAGCTAAAACCACCGCCGTGAAGGCCCTGGCAGAGGCCATTGAAGGCGATTTTCACCGTGTCCAGTTTACCCCCGACCTTTTGCCATCCGACCTCATCGGTACCGATATCTATCGCCACGAAAAGGGCGAGTTCGAATTCCGCCAGGGGCCGCTTTTCCACAATATCCTGCTTGCGGACGAGGTCAATCGAGCACCTGCCAAGGTACAGTCGGCGTTACTGGAGGCGATGGGAGAACAACAGATCACAGTCGGGCAAACAACCTACCCCCTGCCTGCATTCTTCATGGTCCTGGCGACACAGAATCCGGTTGAGCAGGAAGGCACCTATCACCTGCCGGAAGCCCAACTCGACCGTTTCCTGATGCAGGCCAATGTGGGTTACCCGAATCGAGCAGAGGAGCTTGAAATTCTCGATTTGGACAGTGCCCAGCAAAAACAGAAACCGACGCCGCCAGACAAACCATTGACGCAAAAGAAGCTGACATCGATTCGCCAACAGGTGGCCGAACTCTACCTCGATCCGAAGCTCAACAGCTATATCGTCGACCTGGTCCAGGCAAGCCGGGATCCCAAGGCCTATGATAAGGACCTGGCCCGCTGGTGTCGCTTCGGCGCTTCGCCCCGCGCCAGTATCGCATTGGCGAGATGCGCACGCGCCAAGGCCTGGCTGGACGACGAAGAATTCGTCGCTCCCCACCACATTCAAGCCGTTGCCCCGGCCATTCTTCGACACCGCATCCTGCTGACCTTCGAAGCGGAGGCCGAAGGCATCACTACTGACGATTTTCTCTCCCGCCTGTTGGATATGGTTGCCATTCCCTAACCTGCAGGGCGCCGTATCGCTATGAGCCTCTATCCCCATATCGATGATCTGCTGGAACTACGCCATCAGGCCCATACCCTGGGACTGGCCTCGCACCATCTGGTGAATACCAGCTTCAGCGGTCTCTATGCTTCCGTGTTCCGTGGCACCGGTCTCGATTTCGAAGAGGTGAGGGAGTACCGTGAGGGCGATGATATACGCAACATGGAATGGAATGTCACCGCACGCACCAACGTACCCCATTTAAAGATCTTTCGCGAAGAGCGGGAGCGTAGCGTAGTCCTATGCATCGACAGAGGCCCACACATGAGCTTCGGCACGCGGGGTACTTTTAAATCGATACAGGCCGCCAAAGCGGCCGCCCTGCTCGGCTGGGCCGCATCCAAGCTGCATGACAGGGTCGGGGGCATGTTGTTTGGCGATATTCGCCTGGGGATGCAATATTTCCGCCCCACCAAGGATCGCCGGGCATTATGGCGCCTGCTGCACGCCCTCACAAAAGAGGGCACCACGCAGCAACCGCATATCGATTGCCTCTCTGAAGCCTTGCAACGGGCCGACAGGGGTACGGCAACCGGTTCCCTGATCTTTGTCATCGCCGACATGAACCGTGAGATCCAGGACCTGAAACAGACCTTGGGGCGACTCTGCCAACACCATACCCTGGTGCTGGTACCGGTTGATGATCCGGCAGACAAGGAACTACCCGACATGGGTCAGGTCACTTTTGTCGGACCAGATGGCAACGCACTGGAGATCGACACCCGCGATCGCCAGGCCAGAGAGCGTTATACCCAAACCTGGCTTGCGCGCCGACAGACACTGACACATTTGACCAGCGCCCTTGGCATACCTTTGATGCCGATTGCCACCAACGAAGAGATCCACCTGGCCCTATCCCATGGTTTGGCCAAGCATTTCGGCAGGCGTTGAATGGACCCGCTGCGTGATATTCGAGGTATAGATTCAGCCCCCTGGTGGCCACCCGCCCCCGGATGGTGGTTGCTGCTGGCGCTGTTTCTATTGACGGCACTGTTGATTTGGTTATTCATCAGATGGCGCCGGCTCTATCCGTTAGGGCGATGGCAACAGGACGCACGGCGCCACCTTCTAGCCCTACGGCGGCGCATGAAACGCGAACCGGCCAAACAGGTGGCGAGCGAACTCTCCGAACTGCTGAGGCGTATCGCCATAGCACGTTGCGGTCGCGAGGAGACCGCCGCCCTTACCGATGAGGCCTGGCTCGACTGGTTGCAAAGCAATGACTCAAGCGGTTTCCTGTGGCGTGAAAAAGGCCGGATCCTGCTGATACTGCCCTATGCCCCGCCCGATCGCAGTGCCGACAAGGCTGATCTGGCGCAATTGATCGATGCCGCCATCCATTGGGTCAGCGAGGAAGCCTGTCATGTTTGAGTTTCATTGGCCCTGGATGGCGCTGTTACTGCCGCTCCCGCTATTGATCCGACTCTTCTGGCCGCGCCCGTCGAATAGACAGCATGAATCGGTTGAAGGGATGCGGACCACCCTTCTCCATCCAAGCCTGAGCCACCTGCAGGACGCCTTTCGCACACGCCAACCGCGCCAGCCCCTGAGCGCCCGCCTCCACAGCTGGCTGCTCCATCTCTTATGGCTGACCCTGGTATTGGCATTGATGCGTCCCCAATGGCTTGAACCCTATACCGAAAACCGCACCGCGGGATATGACCTGATGCTGGCTGTGGATGCTTCCCACTCCATGAATGCCCTCGATTTCACCCTGAATGATGAACAGGTCAGTCGCATGCAGGTGGTGAAGGGCGTGGTCGCCAAATTCATCGAGGGGCGGCAGGGGGACCGCATCGGTCTGGTGGTGTTTGGCAGCAAGGCCTACGTCCTCTCCCCGCTCACCTATGACCGCAAGGCGGTCAACGCGCTTCTGAGTGAGGTAATTCCCCGTATCGCGGGTGACGGGACCGCCATAGGCGATGCCCTGGGCCTGGGAGTAAAGAAACTCAGAGAACGACCGCAGGGCTCAAGGGTCTTGTTGCTGATTGCCGACGGCGAGAATACCGCAGGTACCATACCGCCTCTGAAAGCCGCCCAACTGGCGGCAGAGGAAGGTATTCGAATCTACAGCATAGGTGTCGGCAGCGATAAGAAGCGTGTACCGATCATGGAGAATGGCCGTATCATTACCCGCTCCGACCTGGGATTCAATGAAGAGGTGATGCGTGAGATAGCGGAGGCCGCAGACGGCGCCTATTTCCGTGCAACCGATACGGCGGCCTTGGAAAAGATCTATCAGCACATCGATGAGCTGGAAAAAACCGAGGCCGAATCTCGCACGGTATTCATTCCCCAACCACTCTACTATTGGCCACTCGGTATCGCGCTGATGCTGCTGTTGCTTCTGGGTATCTATCCCGAGGGCAGGCAGAGACGGCTGAGAGGGGGCGGGTATGCCTGAATCGCTGTTTCACTTTGCCCGCCCGGAGTGGTTGTTCGCCCTGCTTGGCATGTTACCGGTACTTGGCTGGTTGATCTACAGTGTGGTACGGCCCGCAAAAGGCCCTATTCACCGCTATGCCGATGAACACCTGCTGCCGCACCTGACGGGCGTGCGGGAGCTGAATGTGGATGAACGCTGGAGTCGGTTCACACGCTGGGGTCTGTTATGGATTCTGCTGGTATTGGCATTGGCCGGTCCGCGTTGGGACTACACCGATATCGAGGCCTTCTCGCCAGCCAGTGATCTGGTCATTTTGATGGACATCTCCCGTTCGATGAACGTGGCCGATGTACCTCCATCCCGCCTGGCTCGTGCGCGTCAGGAGGTGCAGGACTTGGTATTGCTGAATCAGGAACTGCGTATCGGTATGATCGCCTTCGCCTCCGTGCCCCATGTGGTCGCTCCGATTACCGAGGATACTCAAAGCATCCTCAACGCCCTGCCTGCGGTCTCCTCCGATCTGGCCAACCTCCAGGGCAGCCGCCTGATCGCGGCCCTGGAACGCGCCCGACAACTGCTCGGCGGCGAGAGCAGCGAGAACGCCCGCAGTATCCTGCTGATCAGCGATGGCGATTTTGACGAACCGGGATTAGTGGATCGAATCGAGGCGCTTGCAAAACAGGGCATCGTCTTACACTCCATGGGCATCGGCACAACGGGGGGCGGCCCCGTGCCGGCCCGCGCCGGCCAGAGTGAGTTGATGAGAGAGCGAGGCGGCAAGGTCATTGAATCCCGACTCAACGAATCCCTGTTGCAACAACTCACTCAGGCGGGCGGCGGATATTATCAACGTGCGGACTTCCGGGACCTGGACAGCCGCAACATCCTGAAAATCGCCAGCGGCGAGGTTGGCAAACCGGCTCCCACTCAGGAGAAGACCCGGGTCTGGAACGAGCGCTTCTACTGGCTGCTTTTTCCCGTACTGTTATTCCTGCTGACCCGATTCAGAGTCAGCCAATCGGAGGAGAGACAAGCATGAAAGGCTTCTATCTCTCCGTTATGTTAATCCTTTCTCCCACCCTGGCAGGAGCCAACTGGTTCCTGAATCAGGAGCAACAGGCAGCCGAGGATTACAACCAAGGGCACTATGAGGAGGCGGCAAAGGGATTCGAGGACCCCTATCGCCGAGGGGTCGCACACTACCGTACAGGCGACTACCAGGCTGCCAGCGAGGATTTCAGCCGGGTAGAGAGGGAAGATGTCAAACTGGATGCCCGTTACAACCTGGGTAACAGCCGATACAGACTGGAGGACTTCCAAGGCGCCATCGAAGCCTACGAGGAGGTGCTGGAAAGCGATCCGGATCATACCGATGCACGCCATAATCTTGCCCTGGCGAGAGAAAAACTGGCACAGCAACCAATAGAGGATGATGAGGAAAAAGAGGAGGAACAGGAATCCGAGACGGAGGAAAAAGAGTCTGAGTCGAGTGAGGAGCAACAGGAGCAGCAGCAATCCGGCGAGCAACAACAGGAGCAGGAACAGCAGTCCGGCGAGCAGCAACAGGAGCAGGAGCAACAGTCCGGCGAGCAGCAACAGGAGCAGGAGCAACAGTCCGGCGAGCAGCAACAGGAGCAGGAACAACAGTCCGGCGAGCAGCAACAGGAGCAAGAGCAATCCGGCGAACAGCAACAGGAGCAGGAACAACAGTCCGGCGAGCAGCAACAGGAGCAAGAGCAATCCGGCGAACAGCAACAGGAGCAGCAGCAATCCGGCGAACAGCAGCAGGAGCAAGAGCAACAGTCCGGCGAACAGCATCAGGAACAGCAGCAATCCGGCGAGCAGGAACAAGCCTCGGAAGAAGGCAAGAAACAGCAGGATGAAACGCGTGAATCTGGCGAACGGAAGGAGAGTGAAGAGCAACAGGATGGCAGCGAAACATCGAAAGAGCTGCAAGAGATGACAGGGGAGCAGGAATGGCAGCAGGATAGAGCTGACGGTGAGGAATCAAGGGAAGAGGAACAGACAAAAACGGGCGAGGAAGAACCGCCGGATCAACAGCACAAGGGCGAACAAGTTGATGAAAAGTCTGCTAATCTCGATGCAGAAGGCGATGAGGAGGAGAAACAGACGCCAGGATCACCACGCCGTGATGAACTGGCTCGGGATACCGGTGAACGCCATGTCCGACCGGAAGACGAAGCCCGTTCTGAGGCAGTGGAACGGGTGGATCAGATCGATCAGCCCCAATCCCGGGAAAGTGAGGAAATAACCGATGGGAGCGGTAGTGATACGAGTCGTTTAAGCGGTGCAAACGCATTGATGGAGCAGTGGCTGGATCAAGTTGAGGGAGACCCGGCCCAACTCATGCAACAGCAATTCAGATTGGAAGAGTACAAATACCTTCGTAGCCGAGGCGGCCGCGATACGGAGACAAGGCCTTGGTGATATATCAAGCTTTCAGACGATGGGAAAACATAGGTCGGGTAGGATTTGTGATGATCACGTTGATCCTGTTGTCGATTCAATACCCCGCCACAGCCAATCCGTTTCCAGGCAACTCTCCATGGCAGGGGATGCCACCAGGGCAGTGGAACTTCGCACCGCCCGATCGACGGCAAACCGGCACCCCCTCACAGAATCAGCCGGCTACTACGGCCCAATCACCCTATGCGGGCTGGCCTGGCCGCCAATATCCCGGATATTCCCCACAAAACTACTATTCAACGCAGACCCAGGCGCCTCAGATTGAAACCAATCTTTCGGTACAAAGCCCCTATGTGCAACAAAACGTAATTCTCAAAATCAGTGTCATCAGTCAAAATAACCTGCGCACCGCGACGCCGCACATTCCGCCGAGTGACCACTTCATCCTGCAGCAGCTTGAGGGTCCTGTCACCTACTCCCGCACCCGCAACGGTAAAAGACAGATCGTAAACGATTTCTATTTCACGCTGACCCCGCTTAAGGCAGGTCTGTATCGGCTTCCCAAACTGAGCATCACTGGAGAGGAGGAGCAACTAACCACATACAGCCGGGGCAACAGGCCATTCAATCTATCGATTAACAGCCCGCCACAACTGGAGATCAGAGAGACAAACCCAGACAGCTCCCCCTGGTTGCCCGTGGAACAGCTTGATCTGAAAATCAGTCTGCCTGAAAAACTCAAAGCTGCTGCCGGCAGGCCCTTCACCGTGGCCGCCGAAATCAACGCCATCGGTATTGCTGGTGAACAACTACCCACTCTTGAACAGCAACTCAAAACGGATGCGTTTCGCGTCTATCGGGAACAGAGCCGGGTTGAGACAACCCTGAATAAGAGCAGCAATAAACTCATCAGCCGCCGATTGGAGACATTTACCCTGGTACCCCAATATGGTGGTGATCTGAAATTACCCCAATTGAGTGTGAACTGGTGGAATACACGCATACATGTACCGCAACGCGCCTCTATCCCTCTGCAGCCGATGGCTGTAAGCGGCACCCGTAAATCGACCGGCTTTTTCAGTGCCGACGAAAAGAGCACTCTGTTCCATGCCGGCGCCTCCTCCGCATTTTGGATTCCTCTCTCTGTGGTATTCGGTATTATTTTCGGTTACTGGCTTGCCGTTTGGATCTCCCACCGCAGAAAGGGAGAAAAGCAACACTCGCCATTGGCGCCATTGGTCGCATTTCTACAACGCCCAATGCACCAGATGGCGCCTGCCTTTTCACCACTCAAGGCAAAGCTCCGCACCACCACCGCCGTTCTCAACCCCGCTGCCCATTGGCAGCGATGGCGCCGCAACCTGGTAGGCATGTTGCCTCTATCAGTGCGCTTCTACTTCTGTGTCCGCTTCGTGGATGAAGAGACGGACCCGGAAATATGGGGTTACACCCTGAGGTTTCTCGCCAATAAGCATCTCAGTCTGCCGCCCAATGTACCCTTCAGTGTCATCGGCAAGCATATCATCGACTTCCACCCCAAGGCGCAGGAAGAGAAGATCCATACCCTCATACACGAGCTGGAACAGACGATCTATGGTCACAGCAAACTTGATTTCGATCGCTGGAAAGAGGCCTTCAAACACGAAATTCGGCCCAGTCTGAGACTCTGGCGCCGCCGACACGGTTTAAACAGAACAACATCCGGATCACTACTGCCGAACCTCAATCCGGACAAGGCCGCCAGTGGCTGAATCCCGGCAGAGCTGGCCCTGGCTATTCACGGGCTAATAGGGACACCAGTTGGGTATGCCCCTGCTGCGCCGCCAGTTCAGTGCTTGTCTCTCCATCGTGGCTGATCAGCGATATATCGGCACCGTGGTGGATCAGAAGTCGCGCGATCTCGATGTGACCCTCGAGGGAGGCAAACATGAGTGGGGACCAGCCGTCACGGTTTTTCCAATCAGGATCCACACCTTGTATCAACAGCAACTCGGCAACTTGTATATGTCCATTCCAGGCAGCCGCCATCAAGGGAGTATTTCCATCCAGATCGGCCAAATTCACTTTTGCCCCATTCTTCAAGAGAACGCCGACAATGTCACGATGGCCTCTCACGGCAGCATAAAACAGGGCTGTCCACCCCTCCTGACTCTGCCGGTTTATTTGCGGTGTTTTGCTGATCAATAGCTCGACGATATCCAGACGCCCCGCCCAGGACGCTTTCATGAGGGCGGTCTCGCCACTGTTGCTGACACTATCGACGGCAGCACCTCTATCCAGAAGCATTTGGACTTCATGTCGCTTGCCCTCGGCAACTGCGGTTATCAAATCATCGCTTGTGGAGCGATCGACAGCGCGTGATCCGATTCTCTGTTCTGGTTTTGTTACCGATATCCCGCCGCTTCTCTCTTCAAACGCGGCAAGGTGTGCATCATCCCTCAACGCTCTGTTCAAGGTCGCTTTCACTGGCGTCTCGTCAACCCGAGAGACGCTTATCGAAGATTCGGCTTCGGCTTGCACCGACTGAATCGCTTCCTCATGTTCCGGGGCTGTATGCACTAGTCCATCTTCCACATGGCTCGGCATTGTTGGCGACCGGCTTTCATTCCTGCCGTCTGTTTCGTTCATAACCGGCTTTTCCACTGCCAAATCGATTCGTGAATCTATGACGACTTCCGCACTCCTCTCCTGTCGCGCCGCTTCATCCTTGATCTTCGATGTGGGCTGATTCATTTCGACCGGGCCAACCACTTCGCTCACCCCGGCATACTCATTGCTGTCGGGGAGCAATGGGCCGTGACGATCGGCAGCAAGGGCTTGTTTATCGGTTTGCTCGATATCCACTGTCAAGCGGGAAGCGTCATCCCCCTGATCGATGATCGAATGGATCTCCTCCGGGGATTTGGGTTTGACAATATCCGTGATAACCATTCGTTGTGCAGCTTCGGAAGATAGAGCCGTAATAGCGTCTTCTTTTCCGGTCTCCTGAGCATTGGAGATGTCAACCTGAGGCGATGGCGTACGCGTCACCAGCGGACTCTCTTCCAGCCAAAACACCCATATTCCAACGATGATAGGCAAAGCCAGCAGTCCATCCCTCAGCCATTGCATAACAGGACCGAACTTCATCGAAGACCGAGATACTACCGGCATCGCAGAAACAGCTGACCGAGGTAACGGTACGGTGTCGCCCCCGAACTGGATGCTTGTATCTTCATCCAGTAATATGAATCTGGAGACCTCTTCGACGACTTCCATGGTAACCTGTCGTTTTCCCAGATTGGCGGTGCAAAACAGGCATAGATCGCAAATATGATTAACGACCCGCGGAACACCTTCGGATAGCGCGTAGATGGATTTCAGAGCCTGACTATCGAACAGGGGTGGGGTTTCGTGTCCGGCGATTTTCAGACAATGGGCAATCGCGGTACACATAGCCTGATGATCGAACGGCTCCAGGGTAAAATGATCGCTCCAAGGGGGAGCGAAAAGCACATGTCCCAGATCATCGATCTTATGCACCAGTTGTGGGAGTCCGGCCAAAATCAAAGTAGAGGAGGCGCCTTGAATTCGGTTTGAGGCATGCCAATCGAGAAGTTCCTCCAACGTATCTTCAGCGAGATGATCAGCCTCATCGAGAATTATCACAGGATGCACACCCTTGTCTTCAAGGGCTGTCATTCTGTTCCTGATTTGCACGGCATATCCATCGCACTGTGCGCTCCTTGCCGGGATGCCAAACGCATCTCCGATCAGCATCAGCAAATCGTCAGCCTGCAATTGCGCCCTATCGACGAACACCCAATGAATGTTATCGACATCAGTAACCAATAGATGCTTGAGGAACGCCGTCTTACCCGTACCTGGCGCACCGCTAAGCAACAACACAGGCGCCCGCTGCCGGATGGCGGCGTAAATACGGTCACGGGAGTGTCGTACCGGCAGTGTCAGGTAGTAAAATGCCGGATCCGGTGTGATATTGAACGGCCGCCGACTCAGTTTGAAGTATTCCTGATACATCTGAAGCAGATATACAGCCTAAAAAATTACCGAGCAAGAACTCATGGCATGACACTCCGTATACGCTCTAGTTTTCTATAATGACTTCCACCCGTCTGTTTCGCTTGCGCCCTTGTGGGTTATCGGATCCGTCGGAATTGGTATTGGGAGCAATGGGCCTGTCTTTACCGAACCAGGCAACCTCGAGTCGTTCTTTGAGTACGCCACTGAACACCAGAGCGCGCGCCACACTCTGCGCACGGCGTTTTGACAGTACAAGATTGAAATCCTTTCCACCGATGGCATCGGCGTGGCCTTCTACAGCGATAGTTCTCGATGCGTATTGGGTGTCGTTTATCACATCCGCAATCTTGTGCAACTTAGCCTTGGCTTCCGGTTTCAATCGATCACTGTTGTACTCGAACAGCAATACTTCAGGAAATATGATCTCTACGCCCCGGTCGATCTGCTTAACTTCTACTTCGAATTCCTGAATCTCCTTTACCAGGTGTTGATTATTCAGGTTTGTACAGCCTGACAGCAGCAGAAGGCCGCAGCATAGAAAAACTGTTTTTCTGCTCTTATTCATATGCAATCCCTACAGATACGATCATGGCAGTTGCATAAACTTATAATCCGATCATTCATCCCACCACACAATAATAGACGCTAATAAACAATATTATTAGCGCTTCCACCCTGCTTGACCACAGCAGACACTCAGCAACAATCGAATCTTGAATTTTTGTAAATTAATCAGGTCGAACACTTGCTGTTCAGGCAAGTATATGCATCACGCGCCTTGGATACACCAGATACAAAAACATATAAATCCATGAGTTCTCACAGACCGGTTTCCTTAGCAAATTACATCTTCCATATAACTTATAACTCACATCATCCGTCTTCATGGATTGCGCCTCAATACACGTAGGTAAATATCGCTTAAAACGGGAGTTCGATTACAGCTGTTCGAATGGCGAATTCGTCTTAAACATCGATGGCCATCAATAAAAACAAGGCAAAAGACAAGTGGCAAAATGCGAATATTATTGGGTTTAGCGCTTTATATTCGGTTTTAAAAAACAACAAGCATTATTTTTTTGTTCCCGTGATTTTCATGCGGCCAAACAGGAACCGTCAATTACCATCGCTTTTTTTGTAATTCGATCGACGAAAACAGGCACCAAGTTTCAAGTATAATTTCACAAAGGCGTTTGCCCGCCATGAAGCAGCAAACGGATACCGTTCAGTGAGAGTGACAAGAGGTAACCTGTCGGCGCGATAACACCACTAGGCGCTAAAGCGCTCCAAGGGCTGTATAATCAACCTGCTATGCCACAGCCCAAAAACATCTTCTCTTATCGCCCCTACTGGGCCGTCCGCTTCGGCACCGCTCCCGTGCTGCCCACGAGCAGGGCGGAGATGGATGATCTCGGCTGGGACAGTTGCGATATCATCATCGTCACCGGCGACGCCTATGTGGATCACCCCAGCTTCGGTATGGCCCTGGTGGGACGCCTGCTTGAGGCGCAGGGATTTCGTGTCGGCATCATTGCCCAACCCGATTGGCAAGATGTGGAGGCCTTTCGCAGATTAGGAAGACCGAACCTCTTTTTCGGCATCACCGCCGGCAACATGGACTCCATGGTCAACCGCTACACCGCCGACCGGCGTATCCGTAGCGATGACGCCTATACGCCCAACGGGGAAGCGGGCAAACGACCGGACCGTTCGGTAATCGTCTATGCGCAACGCGCCCGGGAGGCGTATAAGGGTGTGCCTGTGGTCATCGGCGGCATAGAGGCCAGTCTGCGCCGTATCGCCCACTACGACTACTGGTCGGACAAGGTCAGGCGATCGATTCTCCCCGACTCAAAGGCCGACCTGCTGCTGTACGGCAATGTCGAGCGGGCCGTGGTAGAACTCGCACACCGTCTGGCAGCGGGTGAAGGGATCGATCAGATTCGGGACATCCGGGGCACTGCCTTCATGCACCAGGGAGCGTTGGAGGGATGGACCGAGATCGACTCCACTCAGCTTGACGAACCCGGTATGAAAGTCGATCACACCGACCCCTATCGGGCCGAGCCGGACTGCCGCAAGACCGCAGTTATCACATCCCATACAAGACCGCGGCACCTACCGCGTGAACGTACCGTGATACGCCTCCCCTCCTACGATCAGGTTGTGGAGGATGAGGTCATCTACGCCCATGCCTCGCGGGTTTTCCATCTGGAGACCAATCCGGGCAATGCACGCGCCCTGACCCAACAGCATGGAAAACGGGATGTCTGGCTCAATCCACCGCCGATCCCGCTCACCACAGAGGAGCTGGACAGGATTTATGAACTCCCCTATAGCCGCAGGCCCCATCCAAGCTATGGAGTGGCGCGCAATCCGGCCTGGGAGATGATCCGACATTCCGTCAACATCATGCGTGGCTGTTTCGGGGGCTGTACCTTTTGCTCCATCACCGAACATGAGGGGCGGATCATTCAGAGCCGATCAGAGGATTCGGTGATGCGCGAAGTGGAGACCATCCGCGACCAGGTCCCCGGATTCACCGGCAACATCTCGGATCTCGGCGGACCGACCGCCAATATGTACCGACTGGCCTGTAAAGACAAATCCATCGAGTCTGCCTGCCGGCGCCTCTCCTGTGTCTATCCCGATATCTGTGGCAATCTCGATACCAACCATCAACCACTGATCGATCTCTACCGACGAACCCGCAAACTCCCCGGGATCAAACGTATCTTCATCGCCTCCGGACTCCGTTACGACCTGGCGATTCGTTCTCCCGAGTATATCCGAGAGCTGGTCACCCATCACGTGGGGGGGTATTTGAAAATCGCCCCGGAACATACCGAAGCCTCTCCCTTGCGCATGATGATGAAACCGGGGATCGGGAGCTACGAGCGGTTTAAAAAACTGTTTGACAAATACTCAGACCAAGCCGGCAAGGAGCAATACCTGATTCCCTACTTCATCGCAGCCCACCCCGGCACCCGTGATCAAGACATGCTCGAGCTTGCCCTATGGTTGAAAGCCAACAATTTTAGACCGGATCAGGTTCAAGCCTTTCTGCCCACTCCCCTGGCGATCGCCTCAGCCATGTACCACAGCGGTAAGAATCCACTACGAAAGCTCTCGCGACGCAGTGCAAACGTGAATGTGGTAAGGGGACTGAAACAGCGCCGGCTGCACAAGGCGTTTCTGCGTTATCACGACCCAAAAAACTGGCCTTTGATACGTGATGCCCTGACCCGCATGGGACGCTACGACCTAATCGGTAATGGTAAGCGGCATCTCGTCCCCAAATGGCAGCCAAAACCGGAATATGGCGCATCGGAACCTAAGCGACAAAACCGGCCGGGGCACGCAAACCGGTCAAGTGGCATGAAGGGCAAAAACAGAATTGTCGGCCAAAGAAAGACCCGACAAAGACGCAATTAAAAACACAATAGCGTCAGACCCATGTAGAGATATGCGGTAACAAGCAAGTAGCGTTCAACAACTGTCTCATCGCCATGACCCAGCTCCGCCTCAGAGGGTTTCAATGTTATTTTTTATATATTTTACAATATGTTAGATACCCACTAACAGAGCAACAATTTACTCCATCACCGGCTTGAAAAAAGCGGCTGACAGGACCATATTCATAGTAGGGACGGGTAGTTTTTTAAGGAGGTAAATCATGAACATCACACGTTATGACCCATGGCGCACAATGGAAGACTGGCGCCAGGAATTAGACCGTGCGTTCCACCCGCTCCTGCAACGAGATGACGATACCTCTCGCGTAGTAGGAGGCGATTGGGCACCCGCGGTTGATATCAAGGAAGAGGACAACAGGTATGTCATTCGAGCCGATATTCCGGGCGTTAAACCGGAAGATATCGAGGTCACCATGGAGAATGGTGTCTTGACGATCCGCGGCGAGCGTAAGTTTGAAGAGACCGAAGAGCGAGAGAACTTCAGACGTATCGAACGCTCCCATGGTATCTTCTATCGTCGTTTCTCACTGCCGGATAACACCGATGCAGAGGCTGTTGAGGCAAGCGGCAAGGATGGTGTGATCGAGGTCATCATCCCGAAAACCCAGGAAAAACAGCCAAAACGTATCGAGGTGAGTCATTAAGGCATTGAGTCTTTGTAAACGGCGCAGTTAATCTAATACCCTCTCTCAACAGAGAGGGTTTTTTTATAGCCTGTAACAAGTGCTATCCACGGATACGGTGGTTATTAGGATGGCCGGGACGGCAAAGGTCAGAAACTGAAGATCAAACCTAGATTGGTTTCGAACTGCGGAAAGGCATCACCCTCGATCTGCAGATTACAGCCGGGATCGCAGAACAGGCTCTCGTTGGAGTCGATCAAAGTACTGTAGCCGCGCATCTCGAAACGGATGCCAAGCCGTTCAGTGGGATACCATTTCAAGCCGCCGCCAACACTGAGAGAGAAACGGGTTTCGTCATCATAACCCCTGTGAGAGGGATTCATGAAGGTCATCCCGAGGCCACCGGTGATATAGGGGGTGATCTTCTCCTCGTAATAGTCAAGGGAATAGACATCCACCGTACCACCCAGGTGTACATAGTGGATATCCAGACCGAAGGCGTTATCCGGATCGGTCGTGTCAGCCAGTGACGAATCCTGGTGGCTGTAGAGAAATTCGTAACGGGTTGAATCGGAGGCAGCCCGACTGATGGTAAAACCCCAATCTGTGGTGTTATCGATATCCAGCCGGTTGTTGTGATTGTCGAGTTCAAAGGATCCGCCAAAGCGGTGTCCGGTGAAGGGTGTGAACTCAAGACCACCGGCGGCCAGCAGACTCGAAGGACTGGCGACCAACAGCAACCAAACTGTTAAAAATGAGACTCTGTACATGGTGACAAGATTAAATAGACGTTTCACACAGGTAATTATTGTTAAGAAACGTGAAAATTACCTGGTATCACATCACAAGTTAGCCGCCTGAAATCTTAAGTGCTTGTTTATATAGTATATTTTTTTTAATGCCTGATACCCTGGACGCTAATGAGACGGCCTGTTTGAGAGGTAGTTCCTCCATCAGTGTGATCAGCATTTGCTCAATATCGATCTCAATACGTTCCCCGGCCTCGCCTGTGGCGCCCCTGATCAGGATGACAAATTCCCCTTTATGCTGATCCCTATCCTGCTGCAGCCGCTCCGAAAGACTCTCCAGACTGCCCCTGAGAATGGTTTCATGCAGTTTGGTCAATTCCCGGGCAATGACCCCTTCCCTGCCGGTTCCGAACACCTCGCACATCGCGGCGACTGAATCAACCACACGGTGACTCGATTCGTAAAACACCAGGGTGGAAACCTCGTCCGCAAAGGTTTGCAGCCAAGCGAGCCTTTGGCGGGTCTGTCGTGGTGGAAAACCGAGAAACATAAACCGGTCGGTGGGAAGACCGGAGGCCGAGAGTGCACAGATCAGCGCACTTGCGCCCGGAACCGGAACGACACGACCGCCCCGCTGTATCAGTTCCCTGACCAATGGGAAGCCGGGATCACTGATCAACGGTGTACCCGCATCGGAGACCAGGGCAATCGACTGACCGGCATCGAGAATCTGTAACATCATCTCCAGCTTGGCGTGTTCATTGTATTGATGAAAGGCGCGTAGCGGCGTATTGATGCCGTAGTGCTTCAGCAACGGCCGCGTATGTCGTGTATCCTCTGCGGCAATGACATCGACTTGCTTGAGCGTTTCCAGCGCACGCTGTGAAATATCCTCAATATTGCCGATTGGTGTGGCAACAACGTAAAGTACGCCCTTTGACACAACTGTTCCTGATGTAGAATGGACACACCATCCTGCCACAGATATCAAACCATGCAAATTGATCGACTCATTCTGCTGTTGCCTGTCGTATTGCTCCTTGTGCTGCAAGGTTGTACGACCGCACCCGAGATCACACCCTCGGAACCTCTGGAGCTACCGGCACATGTCAGACTTCAGATCGACCTGATGTCGGAGAGCGGCGACTTCGCCGGTGCCGCGCAACAGCTGGAATCCTTAGCCAATGAACGTATCTCCCCCCAGCGTGAATGGCTGCTCTTGGAAGCGGCCGACTACTGGCTCAAGGCGGGCGACAAGGCCAGGAGCCATGTATTGGTTGAGCAGCTTCAATCCTTTGCTGGTGACCCGGACTTCCTCCTCAAATGGCGCATGCTGCGCACCGAAATCGCTGTATCCGAGGGAGATATCGAAACCGCACTCGATCTGATGGAGCCGGCGCCGGACGAGGATGCGCCCCTGATTCTGCGCCAGCACTATCATAGAAACATGGCGGAGATATTCCGCCTGTCGGGAAACCTGCTTGAAAGCGCAAGCGAACTCGATGTGCTCGATCTGCTCTTGGTGCAGGACGAAGAGGCCCGATTGGCATCTCAGCAGCTGTTGGTGCAGACCCTGACGAGCATGACCGACACGGCGCTCAGTATGCTGCAACCCCAGCCTCCCGCCACTTTGATCGGGTGGATGGAGCTGGCCAAGATCATCAAACTGCAGACCGCCGATCCAACCGAACTGAGCGCCCATTTGGCGGCATGGCGGGAACGGTTTCCCCAACACCCCGCATTACAATCCCTACTCGCCGGATACCTGCAGCAGCAGGGTTTGAGCAGTGAAGACCATATCGCCATTCTGCTGCCACGCAGCGGAGCCTATGCAAAGGTGGCGGCGGCGGTCCGAGACGGCTTCATGGCGGCTTGGTATCAGCAACCCGCACCACAAAGACCCACTTTGCTGTTCTATGACAGCAGTGAATTGAAAGATACCCTGCACATCTATCAGCAAGCCGTACTCCAAGGAGCGAAGATGATTGTCGGCCCCCTTAACAAGGATGCCGTGAAGATGTTGCTGAGTCTGGAGTATCTGGATTATCCGGTATTGGCGCTGAACCAGGTTGATGATCCCGAACTCACCCACCCCAACCTGTTTCAGTTCGGTCTCGCGCCCGAGGATGAGGCCCGACAGGCCGCCGAGCGCGCTTGGTTGGAAGGTCACAGGACAGCCCTTGTGCTGACGCCGAGCGGACAGTGGGGTGACCGCCTCGCCAGGAGTTTCCGTGAGCGTTGGTTGGCCCTGGGCGGCCAGGTGATGGAGCAACAACAGTACAACGCCAAGGAGAACGACTTCTCCATCCCGATTCGAATGCTGCTCAATATCAACGAGAGTGAAGCCAGGGCCCATGCACTGAAGAAACTGCTGGGGCGTCAATTGGAATCTGAATCGAGGGCACGAAAGGATGCTGACTTCATCTTTCTTGCCGCCCGCCCCCAGAAAGCCAGGCAGTTACGTCCTCAACTCAGATTCTTTCACGCCGGCGGCCTGCCAATCCTGTCCACATCCCATATCTACACCGGTGTCGCTCAGGCGGAACTCGATCGGGACCTGGGGAAAATCAGTTTTGTCGATACGCCCTGGTTATTCGAAGAGGATCAGGGCGGTCCCCTCTCCAGGAACAATCTGGAAAAGCTCATGCCGGGGGTCAAGGGACGCTATGCCCGACTTTTTGCCATGGGCATAGACAGCTATAACCTACTGACTCAACTACAACATCTACAGACTCAGCCGGGGCGGATGTTCAGCGGTAAGAGCGGAACGCTCTATCTGGATAGGGGAAACCGGCTTCACAGACTTCTCGCATGGGCGGACATGGAAGGGGGCTTGGCGAAGATCAGCGGCTACGCCCCACGCATGGGCCAAGACAACAGCAGTGGACAAGCCGATTTTGATCCGCAACCAACTGAAAACCAACCGCCCACGGCTGACGGCTTACCGCCGGTCACCGATTACAGCCTATCCCCGCCTGGCAGTCAGCAATGATCGCTAAACATTTGGAATATGGACAACAGGCGGAGCAGCAGGCGCTTGATTTCCTGCAAAGCCGGGGACTCAAGCTTCAAGAACGTAACTTTCGCTGCAAAACGGGTGAGATCGATCTGGTAATGCACGACAACGGGACGGTTGTCTTTGTTGAGGTCCGCTATCGTCAATCAAACGAATTTGGTCGGGCATTGGAGACCGTGACCGCCAGTAAACAGCGTAAACTACTTGCCACCGCAAATCGTTATCTTCAGATGAAACATATAGATAGCGCATGTCGTTTTGACATTGTTGCACTCAACGGTTCGGGATCCACACCCATCGAGTGGATAAAGAATGCGATCCAGATAGCCTGGTAGCCATAAAAATGCAGTTAAGGCCGTTAACACTAATCCATTCGGCTCTGAGGAGAGAGGTTTGATAACTCCAAATGAACGACGAGCAGCGGGTCGTGGCGCTTTTTCAGGCGTACCCCAAGAATACTTCCTTCGGGGCACACCCCAAGGGCACTTCCTTCGGGGCGTAACACGAAAGGCTGGAGCTATTTCCCCGGCCAGCGAAATGGTAATTCATTCATGTAGAATGACCGCCCATCACTCATTCTGCCTTGCTGGACAAAAAACAGTCCCTGCAGGAGCGATTGGATTAGTGTTAACAGGCCCTGGATAGATGACCAACACTCAGCGAATACAGATACTCTTCAATCAGAGCATCCAGACCAAGATCGATGCCCTGCCAATGCTGACTCAGCCCATTGCCGACGCTGCGGAACTGATCTTCAACCGTCTGCTTGAGGGTAACAAGGTGCTCAGCTGCGGCAATGGGGGATCGGCCGGCGACGCCCAGCACTTCTCTTCAGAGATGCTCAACCGCTATGAACGGGATCGTCCCGGACTGCCTGCTATCGCACTCACCACTGACAGTTCGACTGTTACCTCGATCGCTAACGACTCTGATTTCTCAAGCGTCTTCTCCCGTCAGATCGAGGCCCTCGGCCAGCCGAGTGACCTTCTGTTGGCGATATCCACCAGCGGCAATTCAGCCAATGTCAATCGTGCTATTGCATCAGCCCACGAACGTGACATGAATATCGTCGCCTTAACCGGACGTGATGGGGGTGAACTGGTGAAACTCCTAGCTCCGGAGGATGTCGAAATTCGCGTTCCATCGGATGTCACAGCACGAATTCAGGAGACCCACCTTTTGATTATTCACTGCCTCTGCGACCTCGTGGATCATCAGTTACTTGGCAGCTAATGTACAACAAACCACTTGTTCAGCTTTTCACATACAGAGGAAGGTCATGCATAAAAATTTCGTTTCACTGCTCACTATCTGCATCACCGCACTGATTCTGCAAGGCTGTGCTGCAGCCGTTGTGGGGGGTGCTGCAGCCACTGCAGCGGTCGCTCATGACAGACGCACCACGGGAACCATTGTCGAGGACCAGAGTATCGAGCTCAAGATCTACGACTTGATGTCCAAGGATTCGAGATTCAAACAACAAAGCAGCATCCATGTCACCAGCTACAACATGGTTGTGCTGCTGACAGGCCAGGCCGCAGACCAAGCGCTTCGCAGCAAAGCGGAACAGTTGGCGTCGAGTATCGACAGGGTTCGCCGGGTGGTGAATGAAATTGAGATCGGCAGCACAACGACCCTGGTTGAGAACAGCCGCGATGCCGCCTTGACCACTGAAGTTAAAGTGAGACTTGCAAAGATCAGCATACCGGGTTTCGATCCGCTCAGAGTCAAGGTGGTCACGGAGCGCGGAGCGGTATTTCTGCTGGGACTGATCACCAAAAAGGAAGCGGATGCGGTCACTGATGTGGTGCGCCATATTAGCGGCGTACGTCGAGTGGTGCGCGTCTTCGAGTATATCTGACCCTTGAAAAATCATCTCGATAACAACCTGATCCGGAAATTCAAGGCAATTGTCGGTGACAGTGGGATTTTTACCGATCCTGCAGACTGCCTGCCTTACGGATATGACAACAGCCGTCTTCAGGCGACTCCGGAGGCGGTGCTGTTTGCAGTGGAGCACGATCAGGTTGCCGCCATAACTAAACTATGCCATCAGCAGCGGATTCCGCTGATCCCAAGAGGTAAGGGAACCGGTACGACAGGTGCCACTGTTCCCCAGCAGGGTGGTGTTGTCCTCTCACTTGAACGCATGAACCGCATCCTAGAGCTGGATGTGGACAATCGGCTGGTACGGGTGGAACCCGGGGTGACCAACAAGCAGCTACAGGAACGTGTCGGTAAAGAGGGCTTTTTCTGGCCCCCGGATCCAACCAGCGCAGCCGTCTGCACCATCGGTGGCAATCTAGCGTATAACTCAGCCGGACCGCGGGCCGTCAAGTACGGCACACCGAGAGAGAATACCCTTGGTCTGAAGGCGGTGACCGGTAGTGGAGATACGATCACCACCGGAGTAAGGACAACCAAAGGGGTAGTCGGCTACGACCTAACCCGCCTGTTGATCGGTTCGGAAGGCACGCTGGCAATTGTTACCGAGGCGATTCTCAAACTCACGCCGAAACCTCAGAGCAAATCCACCCTACAAGCCAGCTACAGGGATATTCACAGCGCCGCGAATGCCGTCTCTTCGATCATGCGTCAACCCGTAATCCCCTGTGCGTTGGAATTTATGGATGGAGCCGCACTGGAGATGGTCAGGGAATTTTCGGATCTGCAACTCGACAGCCGGGTAGGCGCGTTGTTGATGATCGAGATCGACGGCTCGGAGCAAAGTATCAAACAGCAAACCGACAAACTGGCCAAAGCGACAGAGGTGGAGGGTCTGCTGGAAATACATACCGCTGAAACCCAACAGGAAATTGCGCGCCTATGGAAGACTCGCAAGGCCCTTTCACCGGCACTGCGAAATATCGCCCCTAAAAAGATCAACGAAGACGTGGTTGTACCCGTCTCGCGTATTCCGGATCTGATCGAGTCGCTGCAGAATCTCTCTAAGGAGACTGGAATCACCATCGTTAACTTCGGTCATGCCGGGAATGGCAATATCCACGTCAACCTGCTGTTGGATCCGGATGATCCGCAACAACTCACGGCGGGTGAATATTGCCTCAAATCGCTCTTCGATCTGGTCTTGAGCTTGGGCGGAACACTGTCCGGCGAACATGGCATCGGGGTTGTGAAACGGCAGTTTGTGGACCAGGAGATCGATCCTGTCTCTCTAGATCTGATGCGTGCCATCAAACGCCAATTCGATCCGCATCGGATACTCAACCCCGGCATAGGTTTCCCTGATTCTGAAACATAGCGGGTCTATCATGGAGAATGAATAAATAGATTTGCGTTTATTCGCGTTCATTTGCGGACTATTCATGCTATGCATCTATTTGCGACTTGCATTCATAACACCTTCAGTGAGTGTGAAGTAGGCTAAAGCATACAGCTGAGAGTGGCGGGTAATCAGGGAAGGTTTTACGGATAGCGTTACACACTTCGGCATTACATCCAAATTCAAACCTCGCTTTTTTTTGCTAAAGAGCAAATAAAAAAAACACCCTCCGCTTATCACGGAGAGTGCTACCCAAAGTGGAGGCTGAGTTATTATCTTGTCTACTTAACGACCTGTACTCTATCGAAAACAGCGTTGCCATATTCATCTTCGACAGAGTAGAAGAGCTCTCCCTCGGTCAAAGCACTGTATGGAAGCGATACATATCCATTATGATCGGTATAGCCGTTTATCCATGTCTCACCAGGCTGGTTCGGCAGATCCTTTGATCCGGGTTTCCATAGTCCGACCAAGGCGTTGCTGACCGGATTCCCCTTGATATCGAAGACTTGTATCGGCAGTTCGCAGAACTTGCAGATCTCGATCAGCTCAGGAATCTTCAATTCGAACCGAATGGGGTTCTTGGTGCGAATTTTCATGTCGGGATCACCCAGCAGAAGATACATCCAAGCGTTATCCGATCCACTCAAAGCCGCCATTTGCGCCTCTCCCCGTTCGATGGCATGGGACTGGGTCAACAATCCCTCGTCATAGACGGCCTTGAACATCCACTCATCCAGAACATGGTTTTGCGAGGTGTACGAGGTTCGAGTGGCGCCGTAGTAGGAGGAAGCGCCGGCATTGGCCAATTCCATCCATTCCTCGGCGACGGCATCACTGGTATCCAGCTTGGAATTGGTGCAGGCGAATGACCACACTACAGGTGAGCGAGACGAGGGATTCGACAAAGTATTGACATCACCGCCATTGAAATACTGACTGGTCTGATTCCAACCGGTTGCGGTGGCATCTTTACTGCCATGACCACGGTAAGCCATCAGACCCACACCATTGTCGACGCGGTTTGCCACATCCGAATCGGTAACACCCGCCTGTGAACCGTAGAATGTTTCAAAGATGGGCGCATCCGAATAGGCGAATGTCCTTACCGCTTCATGGGCACCCTCGTATTTTCCGGGTGCATTCTCTTTGTGTGCCCATAGACCGACACGGTCATAACAACAGAACAGGCTGGGAGAGTCTTCATAGGCGAGGATTTTATTCACCTGATTGGCCAAATCCGTTTCGCTGTCTATCGATAGCCGTCCCAAATAGATCTCTTCATTCAGATCATCGCCATCAGTGGAAGCGTACAGATCATCGCTCTGATCACCCCCGGGCGATGTGCAGTGAGGTATGGTATCGGTATCGCCCACCAGCAAGGCATAGGCATCACGCCAACCGGGTATGGCAGCCTCCCAGGCATTGATGGCATTGCGGATATCATTGCAGGTAGAGGCACCGATATCATCTGCGACATTCATTTCCGTCACTTTGAAGCCTCGGGCCTTTTTCTGGTCCACCAGCGGCTTCAACTCGTCGGCATAGGAACTGTCCGGATAAATGAAGAGATAATCAGCAGTGTAAAACCAAAGATTCGGCACGAATACTTCTTCAAGGTATTGCCAATTGAGAAAGGTTTTCGATGCCATCAGGTCCCTTTCCTGGGTGATAGGTTCGAACTCTTCCACACGGCCATCGTGTTCCACTGTATAAGTGATGCGGCTTGCCACCTGTAACTCAAGAGTGGCAGGGTTCCACTGTACCGGCCAGGCTTCACCCTGAATAGCTGGTATGCCTCTCAATGCCTTGCCGATCTTATAACTTTCCTGGGCAAAACCCGCAGGCCAGGCGCCATCGAGTGCATAGACCTTTTCATCCATGACGAACTTTTCAGGTGTTCCAGTCTCCTTTTCCCCATCAAGTTCAGGAACCGCTTGTGGCCATACCAGGATATTATCGAATCGATGCATATCCCCAGGCTTGCCAACCATTCGAACCTCTCCATCGCGATAGGGTAGAGCCAGGCTGAAGCGGTAGGCAGGCAGATCGGGAGAACCCAATTGATTGTGGCTGCCTAATCCCGGAATTTCGATCTTCTGATATGACTTTCCATCAGGGCCCTGTTTGGTGATCATCCAGAATCCGGGAATGGTGAGATCAAAAACCGTTTGCTTTGCACTCGACACTCGTTCATCGGTCTGTACCTGTGCTGCCGCACCAGGTTTCTGACGCTCATCCAAAGCAATCCAGCGGCGTTCCTCCGTCTGATGCTTTTGTTCAACCGATGCAAATTGTGCAATCGGTTCAATCAGTGAAACATCCGCTACCCTTGCAAGATCGGCAGACACCTGATTGGAATACAAGCCTACCGCTAATCCTATAGCGAGATATAAACTCTTCTGTTGCATCTCCTTACTCCTTATCGTTAGTCGCTGAGAACAAGTACTCAACACCGATAGGTTAAGGATCGCTCATCACAATGGCTGTGAATTATTCACACCCTTGCTGTGACCTATTTATCCATACAGGAAATATCGTTATTAGGGCCTGTTAACAGGCCCTAATAGCGTGCAGGCAACTGCTTATTGATGGTGAACTGGCTTGAACCGGTAGTGATATATCCACCTTTGACCAGATCCTTGAAGATGCGGCAGACCATTTCCCGTGAAGCGCCTATCCGATTTGCCAGCTCCTGTTGGGTGACATGACCTTCGATAACCAACACACCATCCCGCTCTGTAGCCAGGCTCATAAGGGTTTTGCTTAGCCGTCCATAGACGTCCGAAAGGGCCAGACTCTTGACCTCATCGGTCAGGGTCCTCACCCTGTGCACCATATCCTTCAACAGATGAATTGCGATATCCGGATTGCTCTTCAGAACCTGATGGAATGCTTGTTTGGACATAATGGCCACGGTTGACTTGACCATGGTCATAATTGAAGCCGATCGTTTGTAGTCATCGATCAGGGACAGTTCCCCGAAATACTCGCCCGCTTCCTGATAGTTGATGATCGCCTCTTTGCCGTTTTCGTCATTGAGATAAACTTTCACCCTACCACTCAGAATGACATAGAGCGAGTCACTATTATCCCCTTCAGATAGAATAATGGTGTTTCTTGGATAGGTGCGGCGAACCATTCGCTGTTCGATCAGCGCCAGATCGCTTGGCGCCATACCCTCAAAAATGGAGACGTTCTCAATCATAATCGTATTATATACTCTCTTTCGAAAACAGTTGCAGAGCACGAACTCTCCATCAACACCCTACTACAATGTATTGTGCAGCCATTCTTGCTCTTTATGTGACTATCAGAACGCACATCGAGAAACACCTTATAAGACTTTAACAGAAAAAATGCCACATACCAGTTCGAAATCGACGCGAACCTACGCCAAACTGGTGATGACGGTCTCATCAAACCAGAGAAAACCAAATGCATAGGGAAGCACTCCTTCGCTCAACTGCCTTTGGCATGATCATCGGTGTGCTTGGCATTGCAATCAGTTTACTGCCGGGCAGTGCCTCTTGGGAGGAGAATTTTGGCTTAAACCTGTTATTTGAGATGCGCGGACAACGCCCAGCCCCGGAGCAGGTCACGATTATCTCAATCAACGGCCAGACGGCAGAACAGCTCGGATTGGGTGAGGAGATACCGGATTGGCCCCGCTCTCTGCATGCCCAGTTGATCCAACGCTTGACGGAAGCGGGTGTCGCGGTGATCGCTTACGATATCTTCTTTAAGAAGTCACGCGGATCAGGTCACGATGAGGCGATGGCTAAAGCTATACAGCGTGCCGGAAATGTCCTGTTGGTGGCCTATCTGGAGCAGCGGCGAGTCTTAAACGGGCAAGCGAATGTGCATATAGAAAGACTGATCCCGCCAACCGAAAAACTTGCCGAAGCTGCCGTCGGTGTCGCTCCTTTCGTACTGCCCAAAATACCGGTCAGGGTCAGTCGGTTTTGGACATTCACAGGAGAAAACAGGCTGATCTCCCTGCCAGCTGCGGCACTGCAGCTGTTCGTAGATCCGGATGGCGGCCAGTTGAACAAATTACTTCAGTCCCTAGGTGAAGAGTCGAGTCTGCCAGGCAGCTGGATGTCACACACTTACACAGTAAGCCGGATTCGTGACGATACCGCCCTGCAAGCCAACCTGCTGGATGCCTTCTCTTACGGACGGCTGTCGCAGCTCCCAAACCTTCAACGACAGCGACTCGAGGCGTTGCTGAATCTCTATACAGGCGATGCGCATCCCTATCTCAATTTCTACGGTCCCCCGGGAAGCATTCCAACCATTCCGATACACGACGCGCTTTCCGCCACACAGAAGGAACTTGCAAACCTTCGGGATAAGGTTGTATTCATCGGTTATGCGGGCACCTATCAGCCAAGACAAAAGGATGGTTTCTATACTGTCTTCTCGCAACCGAATGGACTTGACCTGAGTGGCGTTGAGATTGCCGCCACAGCATATGCCAACCTGCTTTCATCCGAAACTCTGTTGCCGTTGAACAGCAGTAGCCTGATATTGCTGCTGATCGGCTATGGGGTTGGTATTACGCTGTTGTTTCGCTGGTTACCTGGAGTACGCGGTATTATTGCAGGTATCCTCGTCTCCATCCTCTATCTCATCCTCGTCTACAGTCTCTTCAGCCAACAACATATTTGGCTTCCCTGGTTTGTTCCGATTGTCATTCAAACCCCGTTGGCGCTCATCCTGACCCAGACCTGGCACTATCGCCAAATGAGAAGCAGTCGAGAATGGTTGCGGGAACTGTTTGGATACTATCTGCCAGGGGACGTCATTGATCACCTGGCGCAACAAAAAAGAGAACCGATAACTGAAGCCAACTCGGCATTTGGCGTCTGTCTGGCAACCGATGCGCAAAACTACACCGAATTTGCGGAGAATATGGATCCCGTTGAACTGCAAGCCTATCTCAATCGCTATTACGAAATACTGTTTACACCGGTGAGGACCAGGCATGGTGTTGTTTCTGATGTGGTTGGTGATGCGATGTTGGCAATCTGGCCTTCAACCGAACCCGATTTTTCACTCCATCAAATGGCCTGTGAAACGGCATTGGCGATCAATAGTTCCCTGCAACAGTCCGATCTGGAGCCAAAGCTCTTCACCCGCATAGGCCTACACGCCGGTGAATTGGTCATGAGTCATGTAGGCGCCATCGACCACTTCGAATACAGGGCTGTTGGGGATATGGTAAACACCACCTCACGTATCGAAAATCTCAACAAACTGTTAGGCACCGCGATTCTGGCTTCAAGCGAGGTGGTGAACGGTCTCAAGGGTATTGAAACCCGTGAGGTGGGGCAATTCTCGGTCGCAGGCAAACAGCAATTGCTCACGATTCATGAGGTTTCAGCCACACGTGAAGAGACCACGCCCAGATTACGCAAGTTGCATGATCATTTTGCCGAAGCCCTGGCTGATTGGATGCATGGTGAACGGGAAAAGGCTTATGAAAAATTCCAGCACATCCTAAACGAGTACCCGGATGACGGGCCTACCATGTACTACGTACAGCAATACCGTGAACGCAGGAAATCACGTAAAAACCTTGCTTAGCTGCCCACTGGGGCCTGTTAACGCTAATCCAATCGGCTCTGCCGGGACCATTAATGCACCCAGCCACTCACCTGCCTATTCATGGAGTTGGTCCATTCATATCTGGCATGATGCCCATCGTCGAATTCGCGATTTTTCCCATTTGCAGCAGGGCAGATTGCGGAATGGTGTCTCCTGCCAACCTCAACGACTACATTCTCATAGCCCGCGACGGATAGGATATTCGCAGCCATGATTCCCTGGTGATAGGATGAGGCTATAAGGCTGACGCTGGTGCTCCTATTCAATCCACGCTCTATCACCAGTTCGTCAACACGCAACAGAAAAGCGCTATTTGACTGGCTTCTATACGACTTCAGGAACTCGTTCCACTCATCCATATCTATCGCCGCATAGGGGATATGCGCGTCCACAGTCTCCAGGGAGCCCAACAAGAGAACCTCTACACTTCTGCGCACATCGATACACAATGACCTGTTACTCGGTTTCCACATTGCTAATGGCCTCTATTTCGTCATCAAAGCATCCATCCGTCACTACCTCGCACCATGCCCGGTCAATACGACAGGGATGGTTTGAAAAAGAATCAGGATGTCCAGCCACAGACTGCTACGGCGAATATAACTGAGGTCGTAATAGAGCTTATTCGCAGCGTCTTCGACTGTCTCGCCATAGGGATATCGCACTTGGGCCCAGCCGGTAATCCCCGGTTTTACCTTATGCCTGAGCGCATAACCGTTGATCTGTTTTTGAAAACGCGAAACAAACTCCGGCCTTTCCGGCCGCGGACCGACCAGACTCATCTCGCCTTTCAACACATTCAGCAGTTGCGGCAGCTCATCAATACGCGTGCTGCGTATGATCCTGCCGATACGTGTTACGCGAGAGTCGTTCACGCTTGCCATCTGCGGCCCTGACTTCTCCGCATCGACCTGCATACTTCTGAATTTCAGGATATAGAACTCACGACCTTTGTAACCAACTCGAAGTTGACGATAGAAGACGGGGTCACGCCCGAATGTGCTCAGCCAAATCAGAGCCATGGCGCTAAGCATAACCGGACTCATGAGCACGAGTATCAAAACGCTCATGACGATATCGAACTGTCTTTTGCCGAATATCCTGTGCGTCGCAGCCCTGGATACGACCAACTGATTGAATACCAGGTAGTCCCTGATCGAGGCTACCGGGTTGATGACGCCCAGTGAATCGCTTGTACTGATTTGACCCAGTTGGTAGTCGCTGTTGAAGTCACTGGAAACAGACTCATATTCTCCGCTCATAGTCGCTCTCCTCACTCCCGATTTTCTGTTATTGACCTCCTTCGCAGCCTGGTCACTGACTCAAGGGATAAGCCATCTGAAGGCTTATCGGGATGGGCTGGCTTGAAGATCTTGTATGGGAAATATGATTTCAGATACTGACTGCATGTAAGTATCGAAAGGAGCACGCTGAACATGTGACTTTTTCACTTGTCACATCGATGAATTCTTTGTATCAGTCGGGAGATGGCATGGAATCAGGCTGAGAGTAGCAATCCTGTGTTTGCCAGTGTGATTTGTCGGATACCCTCACTGGACACCTGCTTCTTGAACGTACGCTTGCCGAGATCCTAAATGCAGCATGGCTTTTTCTGACAGATCCTCGGCAATGCTGAACAGAGAGGTCAACTCTTGTTCGGAATCGATGCTGATCTGTGAATCGACCTGGTTGCCGAATACGGGTGTAAATTCAACATCCAAGTCTGGCACTTGGTTCCATGACAGCACAGCTCTCACTTTTGGCTGAGCGCCGTACCGAACGGCACGCCCATAGCGATCGGCCTCGAATCCACAGGAAACGAGATGATAGGCCGGAAGCTGGCGCTTCATCCCCTCATCAATCGCATCGCACACTTTGAAGTGGCTCAGCCCTGCCGGCTGTAGCCCATCACCATCGCCCCAATCGATAAAAAACCTGACGTATTCTATTGAGCCGTGTCGCCGCAGTATCCCGCTGTAGCCATCCGACTGACGAATACTGACCACTGCCATCAGCCGTGAACCACCCGGGTTGAAGGCTACACACAACAACTCCTCCCAATGGGTTACGGTTGAAAATCTCCTAGCGACCCGCAGTACCTCTCTGGGCGCAAGTTTGCCGGCAAAGAGGTTTGCCAAAAGGATGTTTCTCGTCAATATCAGCTCATTTAAGCTGTTTTCTCCGCAGGCGTCATTTGGTTCCATGTGATCCATCAGCAGGTCCTCAATCCGACTCTTTAGCCTCTCTGGAACACTATTCCACCCCTTGACCGGCACCTCATATGACATGACACCACCACGAGGTGTGACTTATTCACTTGACATTAGCGATCCGTATCCGTCCTCCTCCCCCCGGGAAAATGACGGATTGCATCCAACAGAGCAGATTTAACGTGGATTTTGCACATTTCTCTCCAACCGCAAGGGAAACAGTTGACCCGCCAGCGGCCATCACAGAGAATTTGGGGTTTGTTACAAAAAAGCGGCCAACATTAATCTATTTTTTGGGGTGCATCAGTGAGACTTATCGTAACCGTACTTATCTCCCTTCTTCTGCCATCCGCTGCATTTGCTGCGGCATCGTCCGGAGGGGACCATTTCGACCTGACCAACCACTGGGTCGGTTTTACCGCGATCGGTATATTTACTGTTGCTTACCTGCTGGTGATGGCGGAAGAGTTCACACATCTAAGGAAGTCCAAACCGGTAATCCTGGCCGCCGGCTTGATCTGGGGATTGATCGCCTGGTACTACACCACGCATGGCCTCCCCCATGCCGCCGAAGAGATGGTACGCCACAACCTTTTGGAATATGCGGAACTGATGCTCTTCCTGTTGGTGGCAATGACCTACATAAACGCCATGGATGAGCGGAATGTATTCGAAAAGCTACGCTCCTGGCTGGTCAGTAAAGGCTTCGGTTTCCGCAAGCTTTTCTGGATAACCGGAGTGCTTGCATTTTTCATCTCTCCTGTAGCCGACAACCTCACTACCGCCCTGCTGATGTGCGCGGTGGTTCTTGCCGTGGGCGGTAGCAACACGAAATTCGTGCTCCTGGCCTGCATCAATATCGTGGTCGCGGCGAATGCCGGTGGCGCTTTCAGCCCATTTGGCGACATCACCACCCTGATGGTATGGCAAAAATCGGTTACCACACCCCAGGGTCCTGTCGATTTCTGGGCATTCTTCGCCCTGTTTGTCCCCTCACTGGTAAACTGGCTGGTGCCGGCGGCAATCATGCATTTTGCCGTGCCTGATGAGAAACCCCATGGCGATGGGCAAGATGTCGAGATGAAGCGCGGCGCCAAGCGAATCATAGCCTTCTTCCTGGCGACCATCGTTACCGCAGTCAGTTTTCATAACTTTCTCGGCATGCCACCGGTAATCGGCATGTTGACCGGCCTGGCTTACCTCCAGTTCTTCGGTTTCTACCTGAAAAAGACCTTCCATCTGGAACATCCGCAGTTGACCAAAGAGGACCTGGTCGAGATGGAGCATGACGGACAGATGGGTGACATGGTCTCATTCGATGTCTTCAATAAGGTCGCCCGAGCCGAATGGGATACCCTGCTCTTTTTCTATGGCGTGGTCCTATGTGTGGGTGGTCTTGGTTTTATCGGCTATCTCGCGGTAGTCTCGGAAATGATGTATACCCAGTGGGGCGTGGCACTGGGGCTAACCCCAGAGATGAATGCAACACCTGCAAACATTATGGTTGGCATACTCTCGGCAATTGTCGACAATATCCCGGTGATGTTCGCTGTCCTGACCATGATGCCGGACATGTCCATGGGTCAGTGGCTGCTGGTGACACTCACTGCGGGTGTAGGCGGCTCAATGCTCTCAATCGGCTCCGCTGCCGGTGTCGCCCTGATGGGGCAGGCTCGAGGTAAATACACCTTTTTCGGTCATCTGAAATGGGCACCGGTGATTGCGCTGGGATATGCCGCCAGCATCGTAGTCCATCTGTGGATCAATTCAGGTAGCTTCTGAATCAGACAGCATGGACGCCAGTCCCAACATACAACGCAGCTTGGATATCACAAAACGACTTGAAACAGGTAGTACCGCTCAATAAACAGTTCATAATCCAAACCCATACATGAAAAGACTGACGGTTTCACTGGCACTGTTCTGCGCTTTCCCCGGTATCGCACTGGCGGATCACATGTCAGCCGGTGGCTACAGCATGAGTACCCATTGGGTAGGATATTTCAGTCTGACGGTTTTCGCCCTGGCCCTGATAGCCGTCACGCTCGAAGAGTTCATCGAGCTGCGCAAGTCGAAACCCATGTTGTTTGCCGCAGGCATTATCTGGGGCATGATCGGCTGGTATGCCCATGAGCATATTGGCGGACATGCAGCCGAGCATGCGCTCAGGCACAGTCTTCTGCAGTATGCCGAATTGATGCTGTTCATTCTGGTGGTAATGACCTATATCAACGCCCTGGCTGAACGACGTGTATTCCTGGCGCTGCGCACCTGGGTCGCCCATCGCAAATATAGCTATAAACATCTCTTCTGGACGATCGGCATCACAACCTTCTTCCTGTCCCCCTTTCTCGACAATCTTTCAACTGCATTGCTGATGGGCGCTGTGGTTCTGAATCTGGAGCGCGATAACCAACGCTTTGTCACACTCTCCTGCGTCAATATCGTGATTGCTTCCAATTCAGGCGGTGCGTTCAGCCCATTTGGCGACATCACCACTTTGATGGTATGGCAGCAGGATATCATCAGTACTAATGGACGGGTCGATTTTTTCTCATTCTTCTCGCTGTTTCTACCCTCCCTGGTCAGTTACCTCATACCCGCGGCGATCATGCATTCCGCCCTGCCCGAGGGCCACCTCTCAAGCGGTCAGCAACAGATACCCATGCGACGTGGCGCAAAACGCATCATAGGGCTGTTTCTGCTGACGATCGCGACTGCAGTCTTCTTTCAGGGACAATTGCTGCTTCCCGCCACCATCGGTGTGATGACCGGGCTCTCCTATCTGCAGTTTTTCGGTTACTTTCTGAAAAAGACCCATAAACCCAGCGAGGAGAAGATCTCTACAACTGAATCTCCCGATTTCTCCATCGTCGTCGAGAGCAGGCAGCCCTTCGATGTGTTTTTGCGCGTCGCCAGATCTGAGTGGGACACTCTGCTTTTCTTATGCGGCGTTATTCTCTGTGTCAGCGGCCTGGGCTATCTCGGCTATCTGACACTGGCCTCTGAGTTGCTCTATGTTCAGTGGGGCCCGACAATGGCCAATATCTCCATCGGCATCGCCTCGTCCGTATTGGAAAACATCCCCACCATGTCAATGGTGCTCAACATGCGGCCGGAAATGTCGCTCGGCCAGTGGCTGCTGGTCACGCTCACTGCCGGCATCGGCGGTAGCCTGCTCTCGATTGGATCTGCGGCCGGGGTAGCACTGATGGGTCAGGCAAAAGGGAAATACACTTTTTTCTCTCACCTGCGCTGGACACCGGCAATCGCCCTGGGCTTTGTCGCCAGTGTCCTCGTTCACCTCTGGCTCAATGCCAGTATGTTCTGATCGGTCAGGCCAGCTCCCTTCCGTGCCATACCTGCATCTCCCCAATTGCGCAATGCAGCATACTGTTCGGGCAAATCTGAATCCGCCCACCCAGCCCTCGCAGTTGAGCTAATGAATCGATATGCAGGGTCCATTGTCGCTGGAAATCGGACATCCCCGTGTTATAGTTGGCACCAATTTTTTACCCATAACCTAGTCCGAAGAGAACAATACAGCCTCTTTAGAGGCCTACCGGACAGCACAATATAATGAATTAGATAAGGGAGAAGCTTATGTCTAAAAAGCATCCTGTGGTTGCCGTTACCGGCTCATCAGGCGCCGGCACCACCACTGTCAAACGTGCCTTCGAACATATCTTCTATCGCGACGGTATCAAGTCCGCCGTGGTGGAAGGTGACAGCTTCCACCGTTTTACGCGCGTGGAAATGCGAGAAAAGATGGCTCAAGGCCTGAGCCATTTCGGTCCCGAGGCAAACCACTTCGATAAGATTGCCGAACTTTTCAAAACCTACGGCGAGACCGGAGGGGGAGAAAAGCGCTACTACCTGCACAGCCCTGAAGAAGCAGCCGAGCATAATGCCCGACTCGGTTGCGATCAGCAGCCCGGTGAGTTCACCCCTTGGGAAACCATTGATTTGGGTACTGACCTGCTCTTTTATGAAGGTCTGCACGGTATGGTGGTGGATGGCGACGTGGATGTCGCCAAATATGTGGATCTGGGGGTCGGCGTAGTACCGATCGTCAATCTGGAGTGGATTCAGAAGATCTTTCGCGATAATGCAGAACGCGGCTACAGCGAGGAGGCAATCGTCGACACGATCATGCGTCGAATGCCCGATTACATCAACCACATCACACCGCAGTTCTCCCGTACCGACATCAACTTTCAACGGGTGCCGACGGTCGATACCTCCAATCCCTTCATCGCTCGTGACATTCCGACACCGGATGAGAGCTTTGTCGTTATCCGTTTCAGCGATCCCAAAAAGTTCGATATCGACTTCCCCTATCTTCTGTCGATGATCGATGGCTCATTCATGTCCCGCCGTAACAGCATCGTAGTACCCGGCGGCAAGATGGGATTTTCCATGGAAATTATCCTGCAGCCCATCATCGAACGCATGATGGATGCCCGTAACGTTTAGTCTGATCGGCCGTATAGCCTAAAGGCTATGCGGCCATTCAGCCCGCCAAACAGTAAGACACGGTCAGTCGTACTCGTTGTCCTTCCACTTACGCAGTGCGGCAAAGACCTCACGGGATGTCGACAAACTCTGTCCCGAAGCGTGTTCCGCCGCCTTCATCACTGTCTGTTTTGTGGTGCGCAAGAAGGGGTTCGTCAGCAACTCCTCGATGAGGAGTGAAGGTACTGTCGGGACGCCCGCCTCTCGTTTTTCCCGCTCACGCTTGATACGCCTTGCCAAATCGGGATTCTCCGGTTCGACCCACTCTGCAAAACCCAAATTGGCAAGGGTGTACTCATGGGCGCAGTAGACCCTGGTATCACCCGGCAGTGCCGCGATACGTTGCAGCGAGTCCGATAGCTGTTCGAAGGTACCGCTGAATACCCGACCGCAACCGGCGGCGAACAGGGTATCGCCACAGAACAGCGCCCCTTCACCGTAATAGGCGATATGCCCATGGGTATGACCTGGCACCTCCAATACCTGGAAGCCGGCATCCAGACCGGCAATCTGCGGCCTGTCACCCTCCTTGAGCGGATGGGTTACGCCTCGAATGGATTCATTGGCCGGACCGTAGACCTCGGCCTCAGGATAGGCCTCCCGCAGTTCGGCTATGCCGCCCACATGGTCATAATGGTGATGCGTGATGAGGATTGCGCTGAGAACGCAGCCGTGCCGCTCCAACCAGGCCAGTACCGGTGTCTCATCTCCCGGGTCCACCGCAACCGCCCGGGACGAATCAGGATTTTTCACCATCCAGATATAGTTGTCATCGAAGGCATCGACAGCTGAAATCTCAATCATAGGGCTCGCAGAAACCATCACGATACGTTAGACGACCTGTAACTTCGTCTCTCTATTGACGCGTTCGACTGCGGCGAGGATACCCTCGAAATCTAGCCCGGCCTCAGACAACTGCTCCTGATGACTGGCATGATCCAGATAGCGATCGGGCAGTCCGAGGTTGAGTACCCTTACCTGGCGTCCATAGGACGCAAGATATTCATTCACCGCAGACCCGGCGCCTCCCATCACAACGTTCTCCTCCAGGGTGATCAGGATCTGATGCGTGCCGACCAATTGATCGATCAGTTTCTCATCCAGCGGTTTGATGAACCGCATATTGGCCAGAGTTGCGTCAATATGCTCTGCCACCTGCTGCGCTGTTGTAAGCAGACTGCCGAAAGCCAGGATCGCCACGCGACTGCCGTTACGCCGGATTTCACCCTCGCCGATCGGTAACCTGGCCGGGCGTGACCCACTCACCCCGACTCCCGGACCGCTTCCCCGGGGGTAACGCACCAGTGCCGGCCCGGGATAGTCATAGGCAGTCTGCAGCAATCGACTGCACTCCTGCTCATCACCCGGAGCCATGATCACCATATTTGGTATCGATCGCGCATAGCTTATGTCAAAACTGCCCGCATGGGTTGCCCCGTCCGCACCGACCTGTCCCGCACGGTCCACCGCCAGTGTCACGTCAAGATCCTGCAATGCCACATCATGGATCAGCTGATCATAGGCGCGCTGAAGAAAAGTCGAGTAGATCGCCACCACCGGTTTCAAGCCCTCGCAAGCCAAACCAGCAGCGAAGGTCAGTGCATGCTGTTCCGCGATACCCACATCGAAATAGCGATTGGGGTACTGTTTGGCATATTGCACCATACCCGATCCCTCGCACATGGCGGGCGTGATGGCTACCAGCCGGTCATCCTGCCCGGCAGTGGCGCACAGCCAGTCACCAAAAACCTGGGTATAGGTCTTACCACTGCCGTGTCTCTCCATCTTGCCGGTATCAGGATCGAATGGCGTCACGCCATGGTAGACACAGGGATCGTTCTCCGCATGCACGTATCCCCGTCCTTTTTGGGTCACCACGTGCAGCAACCTGGGTCCGGACATGTTGCGCATGTTTTGCAGTGTCGTAACCAGGGTGTCGAAATCGTGGCCGTCAATGGGTCCGATGTAGTTGAATCCCATCTCTTCGAACAGGGTGCCCGGCATCACCATCCCTTTCATATGCTCTTCCCATCTGCCAACCAGATCACCCACCTGATGGGGAAGGTGGCTTAACGCCGACTTTCCACCTTCGCGCATACTGGTATAGACCTTACCGGAGAGCAGACGGGCAAGGTGGTTGCTGAAGCCGCCGACCGGCTTTGAAATCGACATATCGTTGTCATTGAGAATCACCAACAGATCCTGATCCAGGGCTCCTGCCTGGTTGAGGGCCTCAAAGGACATCCCTGCGCCCATGGCGCCGTCGCCGATGATGGCGACGACATTCCGTTTTTCACCCTTCTGCTTAGCTGCCACGGCCATCCCAAGCGCCGCCCCGATGGAGGTGCTGGAGTGGCCGGTACCGAAGCTGTCATATTCACTTTCGCTACGTTTAGGGAATCCCGAAAGCCCCCCCTTCTGCCTCAGGCTGCCCATCTGTTCCCCCCTTCCGGTTAGGATTTTGTGAGGATAGGCCTGGTGCCCGACATCCCATACCAGGCGGTCATAGGGCGTGTTGAAGACGTAGTGTAGGGCGATGGTCAACTCCACCACGCCAAGTCCGGCTGCCAAATGGCCGCCTGTCTGTGAGACAGAATCGATGAGATATCGCCGCATCTCGCTCGCCAGCGGTCTGAGCTTTGTCTGATCCAGCTGGCGCAAATCCCGAGGCAGCTTGACTTTCCACAGAAGGGGATAAGCTTCCAGCGCGTTCGGGCTTTTGTCTGTACCGCCCCTATCTGACATGTTTTTTGAGGCCCCACAAAAAGTGAATTGTTGATGCTGAGTGCTTAGCTATGACAACTGTTGGACTGAATAGTTGATTCTAACGCAACCATGGACCCTATGCATTTAATGCTCGCGCATCCATCGATTCCTACATACGCTCTATCCACGGCGGAAATACCAACTCCATAGGCATACGGCCTCCGCAGTAAGACAGCCTGCGAGCCGTGGCGAGTTACACGGGTTCCTGCTTGATACGCTTTGCCTCCGCCAGAACAAAGTCGTGGAATGCCCTTGCCGGCGGTGACAGTCTCTTCCCCTTGCGATAGACCATGTACCAGTGACGTTGCAACGGAAAACCCACCACATCGAGCACCAACAGACGACCGGTCTCCACTTCCAGCTCGATGGTATGACTGGAGACAACGCCCAGCCCCATGCCGGCACGTACCGCCTGCTTGATTGCTTCGTTCCGGGTCATCTGCATGCCGGTGCTGAGGGGGATCGACTGTTCGGTAAAGAAACGCTCCATGGCCAGTCGGGTGCCCGATCCCTCCTCACGCATGATGAACACCTCTTCAGCCAGACGTTGTGCCGGTATCCCCCTTTCGTGCTGCAGCGCATGTCCGGGTGGCGCAATCACTACCAGCGGATTCTCCATGAAAGGCTCGTAGACGAGTTCTATATCCTCCGGTGGCAGACCCATCAGAACGATATCGATCTCGTTATTCTTGAGCAGACCCATCAGCCGTTCGCGGTTGGTGACATCGAGGCTCAGATCGATACCCGGATACCGACGGCTGAAAGCCGCGAGCAACCTCGGTGCGAAATAGTTGACCGTACTGGCCACGGCAATATTCAGGCGACCGGTATCAAGCCCTTTCATGGCATCCAAGACCTCTTCCATCTCCTCGAAAGTCTGGAAGATGGCGCGTACGTACTGGAACATCTCTTTACCGGCCTCGGTAAGCTGAATCTTCTTGCCGGTGTGCTCAAAGAGCGGCAGACCCACCGACTCCTCCAGCTGCTTGACCTGCATCGACACTGCCGGTTGGCTGAGATGGAGCTCCTGCGCCGCCCGGGTGTAGTTCAGGTGCTTTGCCACGGTGGTGAATACTCGCATCTGTCGTAGGGTGGTATGCATGGAGACACGCTCGCTTTGGTCAGTCGATCAGAAACGGCTCCCACATAGAGATCTCTCTCGATGTCGATTTCCACCCGGAAGCCAATTATCAGCAAATATACCATAAATCACATATGGTATAAGTATTTTATTATGATTTTTATTAAAAGATCTGACTTCACTTAACTGTCTGCCTTTCTATACTAGCTCCACCTTACACAAGGTAGTTACAGAGAGATTTTTTACACTGACAGCACGGAAAAATTTCTTCCAGATGCTGCATTTCAAGGCAACGCAATCCTAAATCAGGAGGAATCGCTAAAATGGCCAAGAAATATGATGCGGGCGTAAAAGAGTACCGCGAAACATACTGGATGCCGGAATACACCCCGGCCGACACCGATATCCTGGCGTGCTTCAAGGTTGTACCGCAGCCTGGCGTACCCCGTGAAGAGGCCGCAGCCGCTGTTGCCGCCGAGTCTTCCACCGGTACCTGGACCACCGTTTGGACCGATCTTCTGACCGACCTCGACTACTACAAGGGTCGCGCCTACGCCATCGAGGACGTCCCCGGTGACGACTCCTGCTTCTACGCCTTCATCGCCTATCCGATCGATCTGTTCGAGGAAGGCTCCGTCGTCAACGTATTCACCTCCCTGGTCGGTAACGTATTCGGCTTCAAGGCGGTACGTGCCCTGCGTCTGGAAGACGTACGCTTCCCGCTGGCCTACGTCATGACCTGTAATGGTCCGCCTCACGGCATTCAGTCCGAGCGCGACAAGATGAACAAGTACGGCCGTCCGCTGCTGGGCTGCACCATCAAGCCCAAGCTGGGTCTCTCCGCCAAGAACTACGGTCGTGCCTGCTACGAAGGTCTGCGCGGCGGCTTGGACTTCACCAAGGATGACGAGAACGTCAACTCCCAGCCTTTCATGCGCTGGCGTGAGCGCTTCAACTACGTGGTTGAAGCCATCCACAAGGCAGAGGCCGAGACCGGCGAGCGCAAGGGTCACTACCTGAACGTTACCGCACCGACCCCTGAAGAGATGTACAAGCGTGCCGAGTACGCCAAAGAGCTGGGCGCACCGATCATCATGCACGACTACCTGACCGGCGGCTTCACCGCCAACACCGGCCTGGCCCAGTGGTGTCGCGACAACGGCATGCTGCTGCACATTCACCGCGCCATGCACGCGGTACTCGACCGTAACCCCCACCACGGCATCCACTTCCGTGTACTGACCAAGGCCCTGCGTCTGTCCGGTGGTGACCACCTCCACTCCGGTACCGTTGTCGGTAAGCTGGAAGGCGATCGTGACGCCACCCTGGGCTGGATCGACATCATGCGTGACAGCTACATCAAGGAGGACCGCTCCCGCGGTATCTTCTTCGACCAGGACTGGGGCTCCATGCCTGGCGTACTGCCGGTTGCTTCCGGCGGTATCCACGTATGGCACATGCCGGCGCTGGTCAGCATCTTCGGCGACGACTCCGTGCTGCAGTTCGGCGGCGGCACCCTGGGTCACCCCTGGGGCAACGCTGCCGGCGCGGCGGCCAACCGTGTCGCGGTTGAAGCCTGTGTCGAGGCTCGCAACCAGGGCCGTGAGCTGGAGAAGGAAGGCAAGGAGATCCTCACCAAAGCTGCCGCTTCCAGCCCTGAGCTGAAAGCCGCTATGGAGACCTGGAAAGAGATCAAGTTCGAATTCGACACTGTCGACAAGCTGGACGTTTCTCACAAGTAGCAGATAGAGGCGAGGAGCAGAGGCCCCGCCACGAATGTGGTGGGGATGCGACCGCCGGCGGTTTGCCGGCCTTACCCCTGACCTCGACCTGTCGAATTCGAAACTAATTTTTAGAGGTAAATACCAATGAGTGAAATGCAAGACTATCAATCCAGTCTTACCGATACTGCGAGCCGCAAGTTCGAGACATTCTCCTACCTGCCGGCCATGGACTCCGATCAGATCCGCAAGCAGATCGAGTTCATCGTCTCCAAGGGCTGGAACCCCTCCATCGAGCACACCGAGCCGCAGAACGCCACCGGTTCCTACTGGTACATGTGGAAGCTTCCGATGTTCGGTGAGACCGACGTAGACGCCATCCTGGCCGAGTGCGAAGCCTGTCACAAAGCCCATCCGAACAATCATGTTCGTCTGCTGGGCCTGGACAACTACGCTCAGTGTGCAGGTGCTTCCATGGTTATCTACCGCGGTAAGCCGGCCTGATCTCCGATCCGGGGTTTAGCCAATCACCCCCCGCGCACCGTCCTGCGGGGCGGGGGGATTCCGATTGATAAGCTGTCAGCCGCCAGCAGCCAGCGATCAGCTGACTCACTGATCGAAATCTTGGGCTGCTGTCGAGTGAGAGTTTACTTGACAACAATGCAAATCGTCGGTTGCAGCTGCGCCCCAGCTGGCAGCTGACTGCTGGAGGCATTTAGCGATGAGTGATATCGACCGCGATCAGTACATAATCAAAGAAGAGCCTTATTACCGCCCCGTGCATAATGAGGTTGAGATGTATCAAGCCGCATACGACGCTCGCATGCCGGTCATGTTGAAGGGCCCTACCGGGTGCGGTAAGTCCCGCTTCGTCGAATACATGGCGTGGAAGCTGCAAAAGCCGCTGATCACCGTGGCCTGTAACGAGGACATGACCGCCTCCGACCTGGTCGGCCGCTTCCTGCTCGATATCAACGGCACCAAGTGGCAGGACGGTCCCCTCACCGTGGCGGCCCGCATCGGCGCCATCTGCTATCTCGACGAGGTGGTCGAAGCGCGTCAGGACACCACTGTCGTGATCCATCCCTTGACTGACCATCGCCGCGAACTGCCATTGGAGAAGAAGGGTGAGCTGTTAAAGGCCCATCCCGATTTCCAGATCGTCATCTCCTACAACCCGGGCTATCAGTCGCTGATGAAGGACCTGAAACAGTCCACCAAGCAGCGTTTCGGCGGCATGGATTTCGACTATCCGCAGACCGAAGTCGAAACCGAGATTGTCGCCCATGAAGGTGGCGTTGATAAAGAGACCGCCGAGAAGCTGGTTCAGATCGCCCAACGCTCCCGCAACCTGAAAGGCCACGGCCTGGATGAGGGTATGTCCACCCGCCTGCTGGTCTATGCGGCACAGCTGGTAGCCAAGGGTATCGACACCCAGTCTGCCTGCCAGATGGCATTGGTTACCCCACTGACCGACGACCCGGATATGCGCGATACCCTGAGCGCTGCGGTGAATACCTATTTTTGATTTTTAGTCCGCTAATGAACGCGAATAAACGCAAAGGGATTATTCGCGTCTCACACCACTCTGTCTGATTGGCTTTTGGATTCAGTCAGGTGGTAGACCGACCGTCCCGGCTCTTAACAGGAGCGGGATGGGTAGGGTGCGGCCCTGCCGCACCGTAGCCAACTGTCGATAGGTAACTTTACGGACGGTTATAAGTAGCCAGCGAGTACTGTGTTATGAGTGTCGATTTCTCAGATTACGTCACCTGTCTTGAAGAGGGTGACCATGAACACGCGGAAGCACTCGAATCTTCCTACCATGAAGCCCAGCGTGTCATGTCGCCACGCGGCCTGCAGAATTACCTCGAAGGCATGCGCGCATTCTGTACCCTCGGCCGGGGCCAGGACCTGGTACTGACCTACGTGCAGGAGATGCCCGGCGTGGCCAAGGAGGTCGGCGAGGACATCATTCCCGACATCGTCGAAGCGATGATGAAACTCTCCTCTCACACCTCGGGCAGTGTCATCACCCTGATCGTGGCCAACCTGCCGCTGGCGGCCTCCCGCCTTGGCGATGCCGAAGTCATGCGCAGCTTCCTCAAGCTGCTGCACCAGATGACCGGCAAGGCGCCGCGCGGTCTGCGTCCGATGATGGAGAACCTGGACGAACTGCTCTCCAAGCTGACCCTGGGCGGCCTGCGCCGCTGGGTGATCTGGGGTGCGCAGGCCCATCAGCGTGACCTCGATGGCCAACTGGCCTACTTCGGACTGCAGACCGAGTCTTCCCGCTCTATTCTACAGTCGGAAAGACGCGGCACCCTCTTTATCGACAACCAGCGCAAGCTCAATTTCTACCTGCGGGCGCTGTGGGCAAGGGCCTTCTTCATGCGGCCCACCGCGGGCGATTTCGAATCGCGTCAGGGTATACGCCCCTATATCGAGGATTTCCAGGTCCATGTACCGGACGCCTTCGACCCGTTCCGCGGTATCGACGGTATGGAGGTCTACCGCGCCACCGTGGCGCACGCAGCCGCACACATGGTCTACACCCGCGAGCCGATCTCCGCCGAACAGCTCTCCCAGGCGCAGATGCGCATGATCGAGCTGTTCGAGGATGCCCGCATCGAGTATCTCGCCTACAGCGAGTTTCCCGGCCTGCGCAAACTCTGGCTGCAGTTCTTCATCGCCGAGCCTGGGGAGAACGACGAACCCGGCAAACCTCACGAAACCATGGACCTGATGCTGCGCACCACCCGCGCGATCATGGACCGTGACTATCGTGACGAGTTGGAGGTAATCAACCAGGCCGCCGACGACTACTACGCACAGTTGCTGGAAGACCCCTACAACCCGCGCATGGCTTGGATGGCGGGCGTCGACTTCTACAACCGGATCGTTGAGATCGCCAAGATCCCCAGCGTGCGCATCCTCAGCGAGTGGCCGATCCCCTACCGCGACGACAACCGCTACTTCTGGGAGTTCTCGGAGAACATGTTCGAGTCCCAGGGCGTCGATTACATCCCCGCGATCCATGGCACGGTACGGCGGCATGTCAATATCATGGAGTTCGTCAACGAGATCGACTCGGAGATGACCCATGACAACCCGGACGAAATTCTGGTGCTCTCCTCCGAGCTGTTCCCCTATGAGGACGACCTGGAGACCACCAAGAGCTGGAACGAGTCCGAGGGCGTGGAGCCGATCTCCGATCCGTACCACTACAACGAGTGGGACTACCACGTGCAGCTCGCGAGACCCGACTGGGCTACGGTTATCGAGCGCAAACAGGGCCGTGGCGACCCCGAAATCATGGACGAGATTCTCACCAAGCATAAGCCGATCGCCTCGCGCATTCGCCACCTGATCGATGCACTGCAACCCCAGGGGATCGTGCGCCGTCGCGGTTACGAGGAGGGCGAGGAGCTGGATCTGAACGCAGCGATTCGCGCCATGATCGACATCCGCCGCGGAGTCATGCCAAACCCGCGGATCAACATTCGCATTACCCGCCATATCCGCGACCTGTCGATTGTGCTGCTGCTCGACCTCTCCGAGTCGACCAACGAGAAGATCGGCGATATCGCCGAGGGCGAAGAGGGTTTCGAGGATCAGGATAGCATCCTGGACCTGACTCGCGAATCAGCCGGCCTGCTCTCCTGGGCGATCGATTCCATCGGCGACAACTTTGCGGTGCACGGCTTTGCCTCGGACGGCCGTCACGACGTGCAGTACTACCGCTTCAAGGACTTCGAGCAGACCTACGACGACGAAGCCAAATCACGGATGGCCGGTATGAAGGGCGGCCTCTCCACCCGTATGGGCGCGGCACTGCGCCACGCCGGCTGGCACCTGACCCAACAGAACGCGCAGAAACGGTTGGTGCTGCTGGTCACCGACGGCGAACCGGCCGACATCGATGAGCGGGATCCCCAGTATCTGCGTCACGACGCCAAGAAGGCGGTGGAAGATCTGGCCATGCAGGGCGTCTCTACCTACTGCCTGACCCTGGATCCGAATGCGGATCGTTATGTGGCGAGAATCTTCGGCGAGAACGGCTACTCCATCGTGGACAACGTGGAGCGTCTGCCGGAGAGATTACCAAGTGTCTTTGCTGCACTGACCGGATAGTCATCCACAAGGCTGTTTTGATTATCGTCCGCAAATGAACGTCAATAAACGCAAAATTGCTTTTTTAAGTGTTTAAACTCACACCCGACAAGGGAGGTCGGGTAGAACGTTTCATTGGGTGCCCTAGGGCCTGTTAACACATAAGGTGCTTGCCGTACCCAGTGCAATTGAGATATTGACTGGGATTAATTCAGGAAAAACTATTGGCGTCTATTAGCCTTCATTTGCGGATTTTTTTACTGTTTGGGATGTGGTTCTGGAAACGGCAGTACCCGTTTCACCCGCGCTTCACAGCCACTCTCTTTGAAGCGCTCCTCCATGATATCGAGGGCTTTCTTGAAATCGCCGATCAATCGGGTATGCAGCTCCCGGGCCTGATCGTCATAGTAGATCAGATCGATGGGGGCAGGATCCGTGAGACTGTCTCTTTCCTGATCACGGCGGAATTTCCAGGCCAGCCGGATCAGCTTCCCTCCTTCACCATCGCGAACGGCGTAGGCCTGATTGTCGACAAAGATCACCTCATCCTCGTCGATCACCGCCTGGATCTGCATGGTGCGGACAGGTATGAAGATATGTTCGTACTGGCAACGCGACAACATCAGCCGGCACTGATTGTAGAGCGGCGACGGAATGGTCAGACGCTCACAGGCAAGTTCGTCAGGGCGAAAGAAGGTCTCGCTCAGGCTACCACTCATACTACTCAGTCATCATCACCCAGCTCAGGATTCCAGCCTTTCTCCCTGGCTTCGGTAACTGCCTGCTGATAGATTCTGCTGTGTCGCTCCGCCAGCTCCGGCGGGAGATTCGACACCAGGTGCCCGTATTTTTCCCACTCTTTGGTGACTTTGTCATAGAGATCGTTTATTCCCTGTACCATCCAACCCTCGCAGGTCTCTGTCTCGGGAATCAAGCCGAACACCCAGGCATCACGAATGATGTTGCCGGTTGGGTTCATGGCGCCGGTGGGGTCCTTGTCTATACCCTGATATCGCTTTTCTGCCATCTTGGAAAACATGCTCTTGTTGGTCGTTGCTGAAAATTATCGCTTAATTCAGGCTGGATTTGTTCTATTCAATATTAGTATACCGGTTTGGTTTCAACGCCATATAGCCCGTTTAAGATATTGGCAATCGACCTCATAGATTCAGATACAAACCACTGTATCTGGATGTTCTGCGTGCTGACGATCATGAACAGAACCGATTTTTGCCCTGCGTAGTGACGAGTCTATGGTTCAAACTCAAATGATAAGTAATTTATTATATAAAACATAAGAATATTTTGGGTTTACTTATAAACATACAGTCTGTAAGGTTTGCCTCAAATTCCACGTGTGACATGTGGTTTAAAGAGAGGATTCCTCTCTAGCCGACAGATTCAAAAATTGGAGTAGACAAATGGCATTAGACCAATCATCCCGTTACTCGGACCTCAGCCTGAAAGAAGAGGATCTCATCGCCGGCGGCCAGCATATTCTGTGCGCCTATAAGATGAAGCCCGCCTCCGGCTATGGCTTCCTCGAGGTGGCTTCCCACTTCGCTGCCGAATCCTCCACCGGCACCAACGTCGAGGTCTGCACGACCGACGACTTCACCAAGGGCGTGGATGCGCTGGTCTACCACATCGACGAAGCCACCGAGGAGATGCGCATCGCCTACCCGATCGATCTGTTCGACCGCAACATGATCGACGGCCGTATGATGCTGGTCTCCTTCCTGACCCTCACCATCGGCAACAACCAGGGCATGGGCGACTGCGAGTACGCCAAGATGTACGACTTCTTCATGCCACCCCGTGCCATTCAGCTGTTCGACGGTCCGGCCAAGGATATCTCCGACCTGTGGCGCATGCTGGGCCGCCCGGTGGTCGACGGCGGCTACATCGCCGGTACCATCATCAAGCCCAAGCTGGGCCTGCGTCCCGAGCCTTTCGCGGAAGCGGCCTATCAGTTCTGGCTGGGTGGTGACTTCATTAAGAATGACGAGCCCCAGGGCAATCAGGTCTTCTGCCCCTCGAAGAAGGTCTATCCCCTGGTCTACGACGCCATGAAGCGCGCCATGGACGAGACCGGCGAAGCCAAGCTCTTCTCCGCCAACATCACCGCCGACGACCACGCCGAGATGATCGCCCGCGGCGAGTTCATCCTCGATGCCTTCGGCCCGGACGCTGACAAAGTAGCCTTCCTGGTGGACGGCTACGTAGGCGGCCCGGGTATGGTCACCACCGCCCGTCGCTACTTCCCCGGCCAGTACCTGCACTATCACCGTGCCGGTCACGGTGCTGTCACCTCCCCCAGTTCCAAGCGCGGTTACACCGCCTATGTGCTGGCCAAGATGTCACGCCTGCAGGGCGCCTCCGGTATCCACGTCGGCACCATGGGCTACGGCAAAATGGAGGGCTCCAAAGACGACCGCAACATTGCCTACATCATCGAGCGCGAAGAGTACCAGGGCCCCGCCTACAATCAGAAATGGTATGGCATGAAGCCCACCACCCCGATCATCTCCGGCGGCATGAACGCCCTGCGCCTGCCCGGTTTCTTCGAGAACCTGGGCCACGGCAACGTGATCAATACCGCTGGCGGCGGCTCCTACGGCCACATCGACAGCCCGGCGGCGGGTGCCACCTCCCTGCGTCAGGCCTACGAGTGCTGGAAGGCCGGTGCAGATCCCATCGAGTGGGCCAAGGAGCACAAAGAGTTCGCACGTGCTTTTGAGTCCTTCCCGCACGATGCGGATGCGATTTTCCCAGGTTGGCGCGAAAAGCTGGGCGTGCACAAATAAGCACCGCCCGGTGAGTCAACTGGCATTTCTAAGCCCCCGCAAGGGGGCTTTTTTTCGCTGGCGGTTTGATTAATCAAAAAGAACACAAATAGGTAGGGTGGGGCAGAGCCCCAGCCTACTCTACTAGCGATCTTTCGGAGCACATCGAATATCGATGGCCGCCCATTTGATCTAACACAGGAATAACCCTAAATAACTTAGTAGAATATCGCAGAGATCGTCTGCCTATTTTTCCGAATCTGGAGTCACCATGAGTGCCGACACCGAGCAATACCGCGTCAAACAGGAACCCTACTACCAACCCCAGGAAGATGAGATCGAGCTTTACGAAGCCGCCTACGCCGAAAGGCTCCCGGTGATGATCAAGGGACCGACCGGCTGCGGTAAGTCACGCTTCGTAGAGCACATGGCCTGGCGACTGGGAAAACCGTTGATCACCGTGGCGTGCAACGAAGATATGACCGCCTCTGACCTGGTCGGTCGCTATCTGCTGGATTCCGAAGGTACCCGCTGGCTGGATGGCCCTTTGACCGTAGCAGCCCGAATCGGCGCCATCTGCTACCTGGATGAAGTGGTGGAGGCGCGACAGGACACCACGGTCGTGATCCACCCCCTGACCGACCACAGGCGCACCCTGCCTTTGGACAAGAAGGGAGAGGTCATCAGCGCCCATGATGACTTTCAACTGGTGATCTCCTATAACCCGGGTTATCAGAGCCTGATGAAGGATCTCAAACAGTCCACCAAACAACGCTTCTCCGCGCTCGATTTTGACTACGCCCCAGCCGACTTGGAGGCCTCGATTCTTGCCAAGGAGACCGGAATTGACGATCGGACCGCCACCCATCTTGTGAAGATCGGAGAGACGGCTCGAAACCTAAAGGGGCACGGCCTGGATGAAGGCATTTCGACACGGTTGCTGGTCTATGCCGCCAGACTGGTGAAACGCGGCATCAAACCCCGAGCCGCCTGCCGCATGGCTCTGGTCAGGCCGATCACCGATGACAAGGACATCGTCGCAACCCTGGATCACGCCATTGAGGCTGTTTTTGGATAGGGCTTTTTATAAGCCGCAAATGAACGTGAATCACCGCAAATTGACGCAAATGGGTATATGGTGCGGCAAGCCACATCACACCCATGATCGAAGCGAAGGGTACGGCTTGCTGCATCGAGGCCGTCTTTCCCAAGTAGTCAAGATGATATGTAAATTCGCAACCATTCGCGTTCATTTGCGGCCTTCTGAATAAACAGTATATGCAAACCCAATGACACCAGAGCGAGAGCAACTCAGCTGCGGCTTCCGGGAGATCGACCCGATCTTCGACGATTGCCTGGCCAACGCCCGCCGCCAGATGAGCGACGCGGGGGTTGACGCCTATCTGGAAGGGGCCTCCCTGACCTGCAAAATCGGCCGTGGCGTGGAACCGGTCATCGTGTTCCTCGAAGAGATGCCGGAGATCACAGCCCGAGTGGGTGAGGCGGTTATTTCCAAGATCTCGCAAACCGTATGGAAGATCTCGCGCAGTCCCAACGGCAAGGCGATACTCCCTTTTCTGCAGATGCTGCCCGAGGCGAGCCGCAGGCTGGGCAGTGCGGAACTGATGGAGCGCTTTATCGATCTGCTACTGGAGATGATGGAGCAGACATCCGGTTCCATTCACGGTTTTCATACCACCATACCCAGTCCTTCTCTACCGGATCTATTGAAGAAAATTCCCTATCTGCTGAGCCAACTCTCACTGGAGGGTTTAAGCAACTGGATCGATTACGGCATCCGCAACTACCGCACCCATCCACAGCGCCAGATCGACTACTATAGCCTGCAGTCCGCCGACAGCCGGGCTATCCTGCAGCGTGAGCGGCACGGGATCCTGTTCGCCGATCATGAGCGCAAACTCGATCTCTACCTGAAATCTTTGTGGCGTACCAAGGACCACTTCGTCCCCTACTCGGAAGGCTTCGACGAACTGCGCAAACCCATGCCCTACTACGACTCGCTGGGGATACGCATACCCGATGTCTATGACGATCTCAACGGCGTCACCGGTATCGACCGCTACCGCGCCCTGCTGGCGCATGTCGCCGGCCACAAACGCTGGACCGGGCATGTGGTGGCGGACAACTACAGTCCCTTTCAGCGGGTTGCCATCGAGACCTTCGAGGACGCCAGGGTCGACCTGCTGGTCACACGGGAGTATCCCGGTTTGCGCAATACCCTCCTGAATCTGCACCCCGCACCCGGCGAGGAAGACTGTGATCCGGAACAGGAGTCCTGTATCCGACACCGGCTGGCGATGTTCTCCTACGCTGTCTTGAATCCGCATCACGGCTATACAAACCCCGACCTTCTGGAGTTTCTGGATCGTTTCCATTCTGCCCTGAGCGAAAGTATATCAAGCACCCAGGAGATGGCCGGACTTGCCATCTCCTATATCGCCCGCACCCGCCGTCAGGCCGATCTCTCCGCCAATGTCTACTTCACGGATACCGAAGTGAGCTACCGTGACGACAACCGGCACATGTGGATCTTCATTGAAGAGGGTGATGAGGAAGAGATGTTCGATGCGGAGCAAAAGCAGAAAAAATCGGACCAGGAGGTCGAGGGACTGCCACCCCGCCACTACCCGGAGTGGGACTACAAGAGCAAGACCTACAACCCGGATTGGGTCAGCCTGTATGAGAGCCTCCATCCCCAAGGGGATGCCGGATTTATCGATGGCCTGCTGCAAAAGCACCAGGCCATGGCCAAACAACTGAAGCGTCTGCTGGATCTGCTCAAGCCGCAACAATATGTGCGTATCCGGTACCAGGAGGAAGGCAGCGAACTCGATCTCGATGTGGCGATCCGCTCGTTAATCGAATACAAGAGTGGTCACAATCCCGATCCGCGCATCAACATGAGTCATCGCAACGATGGGCGAGATATCGCGGTAATGCTGCTGATCGACCTCTCCGAATCTGTGGACCAGATCCCCGCAGGCTGCCAGCAATCGATCCTGCAGCTCAGCCAGGAGGCGGTCTCCCTATTGGGCTGGGCTATTGAACAGTTGGGTGACAGCTTCGCTATTGCCGGTTTCTCGTCCAACACCCGGCATGAGATCCGATACCAGCACATCAAAGGATATGCGGAACAGTGGAACGATGCGGTCAAAGGACGTCTGGCCGCCATGCAGGCAGGTTGGTCAACCCGCATGGGCGCCGCCATTCGCCACGCCTCACACTATCTGAGTGCCCGGCAGGCAGATAAGAAGCTGATGCTGATTCTAACCGATGGCGAACCCGCCGATATCGATGTCCATGATGATCGTCTGCTCATAGAGGATAGCCGCAAGGCCGTACTGGAAGCGGAACGGGATGGCATCTTCACCTACTGCATCAACCTTGATCCCCATGCAGATGACTACGTAAGAGACATATTTGGCCATCAATTCACGATCATCGACCGGATCGAACGATTGCCGGAGCAGTTACCGAGATTGTTCATGGCGTTGACGAAATAGCTTGATCGCAGATCACTCCGTGTTGGCGTTTGCCGCTCCATAAAACCACGCATTTCATGCACCATTTATACCCTCTTTTGCCAGGGTCTGTTAACGTCGAGGCCCATCGGCATATCATAACGCGACAGATCATTTATCGCTGATTCGTTCTATGCATGTATAATCACTTGTTTATTTGATCTGCATTTAAGCATCAACGCATGAAACAGACAGACGATCTACGCATCAAGGCAATCAAAGAGCTGAGCCCCCCTGCTCAGATTCATCAGGAGCTTCCAATCACGGAAAAGGCGGCCGATACCGTATATACGGCACGGCAGCGGATACACCATATTTTGCATGATGAAGATGATCGGCTGCTGGTGATTATTGGACCCTGTTCGGTACATGATCCTGAAGCCGCCATGGGGTATGCCCAGCGCTTACAGCCGGTGCGTGAGCGACTGAAGAATGACCTTGAAGTGGTGATGCGCGTCTATTTCGAAAAACCCCGCACCACAGTCGGCTGGAAGGGGCTAATCAACGATCCGACCCTCGATGATAGATTCGAGATCAATTCGGGATTGCGCCTGGCCAGAAAACTCCTACTGGATATCAACAATCTAGGTGTACCGGCCGGCACGGAATACCTGGATTTGATCAGCCCGCAATATATCGCGGACTTGATCAGCTGGGGGGCCATCGGGGCCCGCACGACCGAAAGCCAGGCCCATCGTGAGCTCGCATCCGGTCTCTCATGTCCAGTGGGATTCAAGAACGCAACCAACGGCAGTATGCGGGTCGCTCTCGATGCCATCCGTTCATCGTCCCGTCCCCACCATTTCCTGTCTGTGACCAAGGAGGGCAGGTCCGCTATTTTCTCAACTCACGGCAACCAGGACTGCCACGTCATTTTAAGAGGCGGCAGCCGCCCCAACTATGATTCAGAGAGTATCAACATCGCAGCGGAGGAGATGGAAAGCAATGGCCTGAAACCCAGGGTGATGGTTGATTTCAGTCATGCCAACAGCCGCAAGCAGCACCCCCGACAGCTCCTGGTGGGGCGCGATGTGGCCAGTCAGATTGCACGAGGAGACCAACGCATCATGGGCGCCATGATAGAAAGCTTCCTGATCGAGGGCAGACAGGACAGAATAGAGGGTGAGACCCTGACCTATGGCCAGAGTATCACGGATGCCTGTATCAGTTGGGAAGACAGTGAGCCACTATTGGAAACCTTGGCCGATGCCGTAAGACAACGGCGTAATTTCGTTGCAGCGGCTTGATGCCATAAAGAGAAACCGGATGATTCCAGATGCCTGAAGAAGCAATTGAGTTATTGGTATTAGGTAATACGACGCCTGAGGTTGAAGCCTGTCTGGATGCGTTGCGGAACAATGGCAACCCGGCACACGCCACTCGAATCGAACACGACGCCGACCAGCTGGGCTCAGCCCTGAAAGAGAAAAAATCACTGGATCTGTTGATCTACACCATTGAGAACGATGCGCTGGACACCACACAGCTATTCGCACTCATCGGCGCCATCAACACTATCATTCCGGTTGTTGCCATATGCGATACGCCCAATGAAGAGCTGCAGCTGGAGCTGATGCGGCAGGGTGTCACAGACCTGGTACAACGAAAGAACTATCCGCATCTTGTGCAGGTAATACTTCGCGAACACAAGCATCTCAGCGCCATGCGCCGATTGCAGCGGCTGGAGCGTCAGCTTGAAGAAGCAGAGGAGCGCTGTGACGCGCTTACAGAAAGCTCACGAGATGCGATCGCTTACGTGCATGAAGGTATGCATGTCACTGCCAACCGCGCCTATCTGGAACTGTTTGGGCTTGCTGGAGAGGACGAGATCGAAGGCCTACCCATCCTGGACATGATCGCCTCCGCCGAACATCAGATGTTTAAAAAACTGCTGCGCAAACTGAGCGCAGATAGCGACTATTCAAGTGAGATGAAGACCACTTGTGTCCGCGACAACGGCACTGAATTCAGCGCGGAGCTCCATTTCACACCCGCCAGCATAGATGGTGAAGCATGCACACAGGTCATCATCCGCGATCAATCCGTTTCCAGGGAAGTCGAGGAAAAGCTTCGCCTGCTCAGTACCCAAGATGTGCAGACGGGTCTATACAACCGTCAATATTTTATCGGTCAACTGGACGAAGAGGCCAAACATCACTTCGATCGAGGTCAAAATCCGCAGACGCTGTTTTACATCACACTGGATAATTTCACCGAAATACGCAGTAAAACCGGTATTAAGAAGAGCGATGCGCTGTTGCTGGAGATTGCGGGTGAGATTCGAAAGATAGTCTCGAAAAATGATCTTCTCGCGCGTTTTGGCGATCACACCTTCACGATTCTTACAGCGAAACAGGAGTTTGCGGCTACTGAAGAAAAAGCCCGTAAAATCTGTGATACCGTAGCTTCGCACACCTTTGAGGAGGGTGACAGCGACACCAATCCTTCCTGCAGCATTGGCGTGGTTTTCTCATCCGATGACGTACTCAGTGGCCACGACTTTATTACTCAAGCCTACCATGCATGCGAGCACGCCCGTTCCAATGGCGGTAATGATTTCTATATCACCGATACCCAAATTCCCGAAGATTCGCAAACTACAGCCAGTGAGGCCAATCTCAGCAATCTGATTCGCTATGCCTTCGAAAACGATCAGTTTCAATTGGCTTTTCAACCCATCGTCAGCCTGCATGGCGACACCCGAGAGAACTATGCGGTCACAGTTCGCCTGATTGATGAAAGTAAGGAGGAGATCCAACCCGAGCATTTTCTCAGTCAGGTCAATGCTCTCAATAGAATGCCGGAATTGGATCGCTGGGTCATACGCCATGCCATCGGTGAACTGTCGAAACAGCGTAAACAGGGTAAAAAAATCAATTTTCTTATCAGTGTTTCCGGCTCAACACTGGAAGATGACACCCTATTGCTTTTCATATGCGATTGCCTGCGAGATTATGAAGCCAAAGGCTCCTGGGTTACCTTTCAGTTCGATGACGATGAGGCCCGATCACACCTGCATCAACTGCAGAAACTGGCTGAAGGATTGAAAAAGATTAAATGCAAAACCTGCCTAGGTCATTTTGGCCTGGCGAAAAAGCCTGAAGCCATTCTCAGCAGTTTCCCCCTGGACTTCATTCAGTTTCACAGTTACTTCCTCTCCGATCTGTTTGAAAATCAAGACAAACAGGATGCCTTGAACCACCTCAATGAAGTGATCCAGGAACAAAACATCAGGACCATCGCTTCAGGTGTGGAGGATGCCAGCAGCCTGGCCATTCTCTGGTCGATCGGCGTCAACTATATCCGGGGTTATTTCATCCAGGAACCTTCGGCATCCATCGATTACGATTTCCATACTGACTGAGTTCAGCTTGATGAATCGACCAGCCCATCCATCAAATTCAAAAGTCGCTGTTTTTATTTATGCAACTCAGGAAGCCCGACTGCGGCTAGTTCATACTGTCCCTGCTTACACTTACGAACCAGCGTTCTTACGAAAACATGAATATGCTCGTGCAGCTTCACTATTTCCTGATAAATGTCCAAATGATGATAGCGCTTGTAGCCTTCTCCAGCGATCCAAGCAGAAAAATGGCATTTGGTATGATCAAGTGTAGGAGATCTACTAACTTTGTTTAGGATTGACTCTTCAACACCATTCACCCAGGAGCGATGTTCAATACTGGCAAACAGCAATGACAGATCATCGCGACTGCCATTACCAAGGCATAAATGAGTTCCAGAATGTCATAGGCCGGGATGCATCATGAATATTGTAGTTCATCGAATGCATATCCCGTTGGATGTTATAGGTGGCATGGGTCATCGTCTTAATTGACTCTTCCATGGAATCCATACTTGTGAGCATGGGTTCGAGGGTTCTGACATCCTGGGCCATCGATTCCACACTGACAGCCATGGTGCGCACATTGGCTGAGAGTTGACCGACGCTGTCGGTCATGGTCATGAGATTGCTCGACATGATGTTCATATTGGAATCAACACTCAAGGCCAGGAAATGGATATCTTTGGCGAGACTGAAGATTAAATAGAATCCATAAGCCGCAAGCAAAATGAAGGCAAAAAGAGATGGATAGACGATCAGTTCCCAACGGCGTGCGCTGGTCTCAAATGCCATCGACAGGCGATCCATCGAGTCCTGAGTGTCTCTGCTGTCTGCCTCAGCACCACTATTCTCTACCTGATCATTCAGGGGTTTCTGGTCGTTTTTTTCAAACATACTTTCTCGACCTAATATTAATTCTATGATTCTGGTCATTACGAATAGTAGCATAGCAACCGTTTATCACAATCTAAAGAGTGTTGATATGCTAAAAACATGTAACCCGTATGAGTTCCGGACATGGATAAAAAAACCGGGCATTGGCCCGGTTTTTCATTATTATTACAATTAGTTAGCTTAATGACATATAATAATTATGGTTTAAAACTCCCCAGTGGCACCCCGATTCATGATGTCCAGAATATAATCCTTGACCAGCAAAGCCTCCTCCTTGAGGTCCGGTGGTAGCGGCTTGCCACCATAAATCATCATGTCCATGTTCAGCGCCGTCAGCCAGAGCTTTCCCTGTTGGTCCTCAATCAAGGTAATTCTACATGGCAGATAAGCCGAATAGGCATCGGAATAATCGAGCATCTTAGCCGCAGTCAATGAGTTGCAGAACAGATAGATCTTTACAAATCGATATTCCCCCCCCTTTTTAGCCTCGATGTCCTTAGAGAGGGGAAGTTCGCCCACATTCGACATATTGTGTTCGTTGGCGACGAATTTCATGGTCTCTTCCACATCCTCCCAGGTAAGGTCTTCCGCCACCGGAATCTTCCAGATACTCGCTTCAGCCACGCTCTTGGTAGACAGCGTAGCCTGCGCGAATTCCAAGAACATGTTACCTGCATCAGGATCGAATTCTCCAAACGCCTTGCTGTATTTCACATAGACGGTGGCCACGCCTATGACTACCAACAGCCCAACCAGGGCAAACAGATTTTTTATCATCCCCATCTCTCTCTCCAACGAACAACTAATGATTTAGTTTTAAGAATCCCAAACGACGTAACGCTAATGCGCCGTTTATTGGCTGATGTACTTGGGATACAACGCAGCTGTCAGTGCATAAAATTCTTTACTACCTTTTCCCCTCGGATCCAATTCATATACTGCCAGACCTTCACTGAAGGATCTGCGAAAAACCGTTCTTTGACAGAGACGGTATTTTATGTAATCCACGTCCGGCAGAGATACCAGAGCCGCAGCAGCTTCATCGGATTCTCTGATCGCATGGTGAGTATCGGCCCGGTTGATGAATGCCAGTAAATCTGGACGATCGCCATCCACGGCCTCATCGAGAAAGTTGATGAACCGCTGAGTCGACCAGATATCGGCCTGGGAAGGGGGTACTGGAATCACTATCCTGTCAGCCAATGCCAATGCCAATTTCATCGAATCGATATCGGAAGTGCCGACATCAATCAGTACTTCATCATAACCCGCGAGTTTCTTTCTGGACAATGCTGATGCATTCTTGATATTGAGAAAAGGTTCATACCCCTCCTCTGTCCGCACCTCGGAAACATCACTCAAGGTCGCCTGCGGATCGGCGTCTATGACCAGTACTTCAGCCTCCGCCATTTCCAACCAGACAGCCAGATTGAAGGTCACAGTGCTTTTGCCGGACCCTCCTTTCAGACTACCGATTACTGTGATCATACACTCCCCTTTATTATATTTTTGGTAATGTTTGCTCTGTTTATCCGGGAATATGCAAAGTGCTTGTATTTTCTATCGTCAGCCTCTCTGCAACCTCAGTCCGCCGGTAAATAGTGAGAAACCCTTGGCCACTCCTGTTGCCCAGCCAATTTATACCACGCCCCTTCGCCGTCACCCCGTCCATCATACCAATTGACCCCGTATCGGTTCGGTATCTCGGGCCGCCCCATCGGCTGCGGCATTCCAGCCATTTGAGGATGCCAGCCCCGCCTCATAGCATCGTAATTGACCCAACCGGACCGCCTCCATTGATAGTTGGGTACAGGATATGATCGGGTGGCGTACCTATCCGGCATACCGCGATAGCGATACCTGTCCCATCCGGACCGTGCTAACGGACGGAAGCGATGTCCAGTGAAGGGAATCTGCCCGGTATATCGGGGGGCGCTATACCCTCGGTGTATCGGATATCCGACACTATCCCCACGCCAACGGTATCTGTCATTCGATTGAGCCGGCAAAAATTGGTTGTAGCGGTCAAGGTATCGAGGTGGATCATAGGGTGATGCAGCCAACCCCGGCAAAGGCAGCCAGGAACGATCATAGCCATAGCGCATCGCATCCCGGGGATTGTAACCATAATCCTGCATACCCGGTATTGTGGGCATTCGCCGTCTCTGTTGTTCCCTGTATTTTCTGCTGTTGTGAACTTTGAGTGGGCGATAGACATAGTGGTTTGGTATCTCGAGCTGCGCGGGCCGATAGGTCCACCTCGTGGGAGCCCCTCTCCGTTGCTCCCGATCCATGGGCCTGAATCTATACTGACTGTTGGCGCCATAACCGGGGAACCCTGTACGAACAGACTGAGTTACGGGCCGCCAGTAGGATTGTTGGGAGATGACCGCACCCTGCGGTCCCTGGTAGCCGGGATTGTGCAGATCCGGTGGCGTCACAAATGCCCTGTTGTCGGGCATATTATGGGGCATGCGCCCTGTTTCTTGTGTCGTGGAAGCGAAACGCTTGTGCTGACCTGCGTGACCATTCCAGGGCCTGAAATTATAGGATTGCGGCCTATGCAGAGAGTGATTGTTACCCTGCGCCCAAGCGGCAGGCCATACGTTCTGTCCCGGTTGGCGGGAGAAGCCGTTCCAGTTCGCCTTCCTGGGGTCCTGACTCTGGATTGGACGCCATTTGCCGGCGTCTGGATAGATAGTAGCACCCTCCTCTGCAGAGGTCGGCGGCATCAGCATTACGGAGAATATCCCTAAAATCAGTAGTGCGTACATCTTGTTTCTCATCTGGATTACCTGTTTATTTGATCCATCATCTGTTAGATATGCAGGAATGCAACCCTGACTCGCCCAAACCCGTCTTGTCACTTTTATGCCGCCCACCGAGGGATTGGACATGAAGGTGAAGACAAGCTCCTTGACCTGTTTCAATTTACAACACAGTTTAGCGGTAAACAGGTCTATACAAAACCACCACTGTGCTGTTTTTGGTCGAAGTCGATTGGAATCGATGGAACTATTGCAACTGTAGTTACCGGGAACCCACTATTCCGGACGGAACATCGGCGTTTGATAGGCCTCGGTAAACGCAGGATTGTACGGAAATGCATGGGAGCGCCCCCAATTCCCACCGCGTTTTTTATCCAATCTTTTATCAGGACGGAACTTATAGGCCTCCTTTCGCTGGATTTCTGAGTAGCCTTGACTATAACCGTCAGATATCATGAACGACCGGTTTTCACTTCGATCCGGCTGCCAGGCTTGATTGTAGGCTTCATTCCTGCGCTTAATGCGCAGTTGCTCGTTCGGGGTCAGGGTACGGAAACGAAAACCATCCATGTGAGGGGTGATGGTATGCCTCTCTTCTACGGGTCGATAGACGCCGGGTGGAAGATCTGACGGCGCCTCGGCATAGTCGATGACCGGTGGCGGGTAGTGGGGTGGCTGATTTTGATGCTGACCTTTAAATGGTTCAGCGGATGTTTCGACACGCTTCTCTTCTTCCTCATTCAGAGGGCGCCAGCGAAAGGGATCTTGCTGAAAGCCGAATCCGTTTTGGCCCTGGGTGCGGAACTCATAACCGGCATAGGGCTCCCTTGCCAGGACATCACCGAGACCAACCAGACAGAAGAGAGAGACTAACCATAGCAATGCATCGATACGCAAACTACCACTCCAATTTGCCAAGACGAGTATAGACCATACCGACAGAGGCAGGACCTAGTAGAGTGGTAATCGACCGCCCAGCGCCCGAGTTTAGCCTCTTCAACCCGGCACCATAATAGATGGTGTTCAGCTGCCTTGGGCCTGTCCGCAGCAAGGGATTAACAGGCTCTGAATCACTTCAGCCTGATGCCTCTTCTCGCGGTCCTTTTGCGTATCGGAAACTCCGTCACATTTGAAGCCGGCTTGGGCGCCGTCTTTGATGGCGAGGTAACGGATTCCGGTGATCCATTACCCTTGGTCTTAGCGGATGCCGATTTCTTTTTTGCAGCCTGTTTTTTCAAGGTCGAAGGGCGCTTTCTCTGCTTGGGAGTGGCGGCTGCCGGTTTCTTGGAGTCGGCTTTCGGCTTACGCTTCCCTTTCTCAGCGAGTTTGACTTGTGTTTTCTTGACGCTCTTTTTTTGTTTCACAACGGCATCGGCTTTTGTGGCCTGTTCTCTTGGTTTGAGATCCTCAGCCGACTGATCCTGTTGCGTATCCACGGAAACCTTTGATGAGGCCGCTACTTTTTCTTTCGACAGCCGATTAGCTTTGGCTTTACCAGTAGTCGTCACGGGTGCGGCGGCTACCGGCACATCTTCGTTGTCAGAGGATGGAGACCCTGTCTGGGGCATCGTTGCGCCACCACTGCCCGAGCCGCCAGCCGTACCACCTCCCTCCTTGCCGCCCGCTCCTGCTTCCGGGAGCTGACGAGGCTTGCCCTTTCGAAAAAGTCCTTTGAACATCTGCCCGATCACCAGGAATATCGCCCTGATCAGGTAGAACAGCATACTGGCGACGGCAAAGATCTTATGCCAGATCCTGACAGGCAGAGAGTCACTCTTCGCTGCCTCGGATGTAACCTCGGCAGAGGCCTGCGTGTGGGCAGCCGCAGGTATTGCCTCATCTGATTTCAGATCACTTTCCTTATCAAAATCAACGCTGCTTCCAGCCGGTGAGGTTGTGGCGGCCACTTCAATAATGTCTTTGCTGGCGGCGATACAACCTAAAGGTATCACAATCAAAGTCAACACCGTTGAGACCAGCACACCTGATGCCAAGGATATGGCCATACCCTGGAAAATCGGATCGAAAAAGATCACCGATGAACCGCATACCAATGCAAATGCGGTAATCATGATCGGACGGGTACGTGTCTTACAGGCCATGATCACGGAGTCGACCACGGATGCGCCCTGCTGAACCTGATGGATGGAGAAATCCACCAGCAGAATCGAGTTCCGCACGATGATGCCCGCCAGGGCGATCCAACCGATCATCGAAGTCGCCGTGAATTCACCACCCCAGCCGGCTTGGAAGAAGATGAAATGGGCGGGAATGATTCCCAGCAACGTCAAAGGAATGGGGGCCATGATCAGCGCCGGTATACGGAAGTTGCCGAATTCCCATACAACCAGGATATAGATTAAAACCAGAGCGACCGCAAAGGCCGCTCCCATATCGCGGAAGGTTTCGAAGGTCACCGTCCATTCACCGGCCCATTCAATACCGGTCTGGGAGTCGTTATCGGGCGGACCCAGCCAGTCAGGCATGATGGCGACACCATCGGGTGCCTGGTACTCAGTTTCGGCAAGCAGATCCTGTACCTGCAACATGCCATACACGGGAGCCGCCAGCTTGCCACCCACTTCCGCCACGACATACTCCACATCCCGCAGATCCTTGTGATAGATGATCGGGTCCTCGAGCACCTGTTCGAAACGACCCAGTTCACGCATGGGCACGGTGATGCCGCTGCTGGACTGAATGGGCAGATCGCCCAGGCGGGTGATTTCGGATCGCTCGGCCAGAGGCACCTGCATCATGATATTGATCGGTTCATGACCGGCGCGTTGCTTGACATCGCCCAGGGGCGAGCCACCCAGCGCCATGCCGAGATTGCGATTGATGGTATCGACGGAGATGCCTCGGCGCACCGACTTTTCCGTATCCACGGTAAAGCGCCAGTACCGATAGGGATCGCGCATGTAGTTATCCACATCGCGCAAGCTCTCTGTCTGCTCGAACATTTCCGTCAGGTCACTCGTCACCTGGCGCCGGACCTCCGGACTCGGTCCATGCACTTCGGCAACGACAGACTGCAACACCGGAGGACCTGGCGGCATCTCCACCACTGCAATCTTGGCGCCCGTGCCCTCGATGAGCTTACCCAGCATCTCCCGGGTGTCGACTGCGATTTCGTGACTGGTGCGCTCGCGATCGGTCTTATCCAGCAGCTGTACCTGCACTTCAGCCTGCCAGGGATCCGAGCGCAGATAGTAGTGACGGACCATGCCGTTGAAGTCGAAGGGTCGTGCCGTGCCCGCGTAGACCTGGACCGCCGTAACCTCCGGCATAACACGCACCTTCTCCGCCATGCGATGGGCCAGGTTGGCGGTAACCGGCAGTGCGGTCCCCTCCGGCATATCCACCACCACGGAAAATTCCGGCTTGTTGTCCAGCGGCAACATCTTCACCGCCACCCATTTGAAATAGAAGAATGAACAGGTAACGAGGAAGGTACCCCACATGACCAGCTTGAACAGCCGTGCCTTGCGAGGCGACTCGATCATCGGCATCAGTATGCGTTTAAACAATCTCTCCAGCCACTCCGACTCCTTGTGTTCCCGCGCACCGGCCACTTCCAGGTAACGCATGCTGGGCCTCAGCCAGTGGGAGACGGTCAGATAAGGAGTGAATACAAATGCGGCAAACAGTGAGATCAGCATCGCCACGGAACCAAGGGCCGGAATCGGTTCCATATAGGGCCCCATCATGCCACTGACGAAACCCATGGGGAGCAGTGCGGCGATGACGGTAAAGGTCGCCAGAATCGTGGGATTGCCCACCTCCCTGACCGCATCCACGGCGGTAGCAACATCGGTGGATTTCTCTTCCAGCCAGCGCCGATAGATATTCTCCACCACCACGATGGCGTCATCCACCAGGATACCGATGGAGAAGATCAACGCAAACAAGCTGACGCGATCGATGGTGTACCCCATGACCCAGGCACTGAAGATAGTCATCAACAGAACGACCGGGATAACCAGCACCACCACGATGGCAGGCCTGAATGCACGGAAGGCGGCCAGCACCAGCAGGAACACAAAACCGGTAGCGACAAACAGTTTAAAGATCAGTTCGGTGACCTTGTCGTCAGCAGTCTTGCCGTAGTTGCGGGTTACGCTGACCTCCACATTGTCCGGTATCAACGATCCCTTGATATGCTCGACCCGTTCCTTGATGGCATTCGCCACAGTGACGCCGTTGGAACCCTCTTTTTTGGCGATTGCCAGCGTAACCGCAGGTACTCCGTCGGCCTTGATATCGAGGTCGCTGGCTGCGCCTGTATAGTAGCCCACCAACTGTTTGGCATCCTCCGGCCCCTGTTTGACACGGGCGATATCGTGCACATACACAGGGACATTATTATGTGTACCGACCACCAGTCGGTTGATGTCCTCTACATTTTCCAAAAACGATCCGGTTACCACATTGAAATGGGTGCTACCGGTCTCAACACCGCCAGCCATTTGCTCGGCATTGGCGGTGCGAATTGTGTTTGCGACCTGATCCAGGCTAATGCCGTAGCCGGCCAATCTTTCCGGAAAAACCTCGATGGTGACCTGTTCTCGCCGACCGCCAACGACGAATCCGTTTCCAGTGTCGGGCAACTCCTTCAAGGCCTGCAACACATCGTGGCCCAGCATCCGCAACTGCCCGTCGTCCACATCGGGTGCCCCATCCCGGTCCAGGTCCTTAGACCATAGGGTCAGTGTCACGACCGGCACATCATCAATTCCCTTTGCCTTCACCAATGGCGGCATCACGCCCGGCGGGATCAAATCCATGTTGGAATCGATTTTGTCGTTCACCTTCACTAGAGAGGGGCCCATCTCTTCGCCCACTTCGAATTCGATGGTGACAGCGCCACCACCCCGTTGAGAGGCGGAATAGACATGTTTCACATCGGGGATTTCCGACATGATGCGTTCCAGCGGTTCTATGGCCAATGCGGCGACCTGATCTGCCGCCGCGCCCGGATATTGCACGAAGATATCCACCATCGGCACCGAAATCTGAGGATCCTCCTGACGCGGCGTAATAATGAGCCCCAATAGTCCCATCAGCATCATGGCCAGGAAAAAGAGCGGCGAGAGAGGAGACTGGATAAAGAATCGCGCGGTTCTGCCCGCGATACCCAGATGCGCCTCGTAGTTAGGATCGGTTGAGTGGAGCTGATCGAGTTTCTCGTCGTTCTGGCTCATAGTTAATCTCGAAGCATTGATGACAGGCAGGCCCTATCGCAGCCCTGAACCCGCTTTGTAATTTCTAAGTGTTGAGAGTGCTTTTTCTTCCGTGAAAAATCCTGGGAATCGCCTCATAGCCTCCGCAACTACTTTCCCTGCGAGGAGGTCCAGCCGGCACTGATTCCCATAGGAGGATTACGCAATACCCGCTCTCCCGCTTGTAGCCCCGACAAGACAGTACTGTATTCTCCACCTGGAAGTTTTTCGCCGACTCGAATCAGTCTCAGCATGGGCTTGCCGTCCTCTCCCACGACATAGACGCCGGGAAGGCTACCGTTATAGCGTATTGCACTGTTCGGTATGACCGGATTGGAACGGGCCGGCGCATTGAAGTCAGGCACCAATACCTTCGCATACATACCCGGAGCGGAAACCCCCTGTGGCAGATCGAACTTGATGGTCACCGTATGCCTTTGGGCATCTGCCATGGGAAAAATCTGCGCGACTCGAACAGGTACTTCGCGATCACCCACATCGAGTTCCGCACGTAGCATCATGCCTTCGTTCAGACCGGGACGAAGACGGCCGGGCACATCCACCACTATTTGAAGATACTCCACATCGGCATATTTCAATAGCGGCTGGCCTGGCTGCACGGTGTCGCCGACTTCGACGAATTTCTTCATGATCACTCCATCGAAGGGGGCGAGGCTCTTGGCATCGCGCAACTTGGCGTCGATGGCCCGAATCTCAGCCTGAACCCGGTAGATGGTATTTCTCGCCTGTTGAATATTGGTTTGCGAGGAGAAGATATCCGCTCTGCGTTCGGCGCCTTGATCACGCTCACCGAAGGCATCTTCCATCGGACGTGTAAACATCTGATCAAAGAGGTTCGGCATACCCATGCCGCCCATGGCGGATCTCGATTTAGGCGACCACAATTCGCGACTGTACTGCACGCCGGCATTGCGCAACTGGGCGTCGGCATTCGCCAATTGCGCCAGCGCCGCTTCCCGTTTGGCCATCAACTCGCTGTCATCCAACTCCACCAGACGATCTCCTTCCTTGAAGGTATCGCCCTCGATACCGGCAAGATAGTTCACCCTGCCAGGGAGTTGCGCGGACAGGGTAACCTCTTTATAAGGGACCACCGTGCCACCAAGAGAGACATTGGGTACGCCCTGTGTCTGCTGAACCACGAAGTGGTCACCACCGCTCATATTGGGCTGTGCCTGCAATCCGGTCGTCACAAGGGAAAATGCACAACTGGCAACTAGAATCCGCGCCTTCGATCTAAAACCCATATTTCACACTACCTGGTGTTGATTCACTTAGTAAGGGATATCCCGCTACCGATCATCTGTCAGACACGCCCCATGACGGAAAAGCTCTTGATGAATGGCCCTGCCATACGCGGATCCTTGATCATGGATGAATAGTCACCGACCATGAATTTCATCTTGCGTGATGTGAAGGCCATTCCAAGCCCCATCATGCCAGGCGGTTTTGCAATCCACTTATTCCATTGATCCTCAGAGGCACGAATATCCCAATTCATTGTCTGGCCAGTGTAATTCTCACCACTCACTGCCTTTCCATTTTCTACGATGAGCACCCCTTTCGGGGTATCGTCACCATCGAAACCGTAGCCGATTACGCTATTGAAGCCTATTTGAGACAGGGCGTCTGCCAATTCAGGTTCTGCGTTCCAGTGAGTTGCAAAATCTTTCATCCACGCCTCGGAAAACAGTTCTGCCATCACGATCTCCTCTACAGATTCTTCGACATTTTTATTAAGTTGCAGGCGAATTCCCGACCTGCTTAAGAATCTGCCAGTATCTACGAAGGTGGATGCCATTGCAACCGACTAAATTCATCAGAAACCATTATAAATCATTTATTTAAGAATATCAGCAAATTATAATATTATTTTTACTTTCAGTAACATAAGGCACTTCAAAACGTTACATTCTGCATTAAAACTCATATAAAAATTAAGGTTGAAATTTTACCCGCCAAAACACTTCACAATCGACAGTGATCTCTCGCCAAATTAAAAAAAATTATGCACGTCGCCGATGCAGGCATTAAGATAGCTCTAAGCATTTGATTTCGACCATCAGCCTATAATCAAGCAGAAAAATGATACCTGCGAGCCAGCGTAATCGAGGAGTGTGATAAACATGCATCCAGCCGGACAGGTCATAGAGGCACGCCTGCAACACCTAGAAACCCACCTGGAGCAGGAAAACCCAATCCTCCTCAGTACCGTACAGAGTTTTCGTCAACTCGACGCCGTCGCCTTTCGACTCGGGCTGCTGGAAGGTGACAACTCATTTGCCACGCAGATACCCTGGTGGCCGCTGATTTCGATCCTCGGTACCTTTTCCGCCGGCAAGTCGACATTCATCAATCACTACATCGGCACATCCCTGCAGCGTTCAGGCAATCAGGCTGTAGACGACAAGTTCACCGTCATCTGTTATAGCAAAGAGGCCACGGCCCATGCCCTGCCCGGCGTGGCACTCGACTCAGACCCCCGATTTCCCTTTTATCAGATGTCCGACGAAATCGAAAAGGTGGCGAAAGGTGAGGGTGAGCGTATTGACGCCTATCTCCAGCTCAAGACCTGTCCCAGTGAAAAGCTGCGGGGGAAGATCATCATCGATTCCCCGGGATTCGACGCCGATGCCCAGCGAACCTCGACGCTGCGTATCACCGATCACATTATCGATCTCTCCGATCTGGTACTGGTCTTTTTCGATGCCCGCCATCCAGAACCCGGCGCCATGCAGGATACCCTGAGCCATCTCATCGAGCGCACCATCCACCGCAATGACACCGGAAAATTCCTCTACATCCTGAATCAGATCGATACCACTGCCAGAGAGAACAACCCTGAAGATGTCATCGCGGCTTGGCAGCGCGCATTGGGTGAACGCGGGCTTACTGCCGGTCGTTTCTACGCAATCTACAATCCCGATGCAGCGGTACCTATCGATGATGAGGCCCTGCGACAACGTTATGAGACAAAGCGTGACATCGACCTGAAAGAGATCCACAGCCGCATGGAAGAAGTTGAGATAGAGCGTGCCTACCGAATTGTCGGCGCGCTTGAAAAGACGGCACGTGACATCGAGGAGCGCAGCATACCCCTTGTCGGCGCGGCTCTTGGGCGTTGGAAGAAACGGGTATTGTTGGGAGATGCGGTAGTGATGGGCGGCTTGCTTCTGGCATTGCTGATATTCTCGGTCAATGCGGGTTATTGGCAGGGTTTCAATTTCGCCCCACCATGGCTCGAAACCGGAGCAAACACGCCTTTGCCGTGGGTGATGACGGCTCTGCTGGCCATTGTACTCGTCATCATCCATTTTGCGGTCAGGATGGCCGCTGCCCGTAGCCTGCTGAAAGGCCTGCGCAAACAGGTGACCAGCGCGGGAATAAAGGGTAACCCGGTTGCCGCCTTCCTGCGCAGCACCAAGCCTTGGCGTTCAATTTTCAGCAAGAATCCCGCCGGATGGGGACGCAAATCGAAGAGACAGTTGCGAGAAGTCCTGCAGGCAACAGACACCTACATCCAGACACTCAATGACCGATTCACCAATCCTTCCGGCAGTGAAACTCTGCTCGCGGCCGAACCCAAGTCGCCAGCCGAGGCACCTCAGGTCGCCGAGGAGAGTGTTTGACATTTTGCCGAGGATTGAGCGACCCAGTCGAGACGGGTCACAGGAACCGTTTGCGGCTGTTATAACCTTCGCATTTACAATCGTACATGGCACGGTCCGCTTTCGAATAGAGTTGATCCAGCAATTCACTGACGGATAATGCTCGGTCGTAATCGGGAGAGAGCGAAGTCATGCCGATGCAGGCAGTTAAACTCAATCCCACCAGGTCGCGCCCTATGTCGAGTTGCGCCAGCCTCTCCTGGATGCGTTGGGCCATCAATTCCGCGCCACCGATGCCGGTTTCAGCAAGCATCACCACAAACTCTTCTCCACCCATCCTGGCGAGAATATCACCACCGCGGGCTTCCTCCTTCAGTACCTTTGCAATGGCAACCAACACATCATCACCGACCTGATGGCCCCATTGATCATTGATGCGTTTGAAATAGTCCATATCGATCAGCAGTAAGCTGCAGCTCTGGTCATGCCGAACTGCCCTGGATAAGAGTGCCTCTGCCTCGGTAAAGAAGTAGCGTCGGTTATGTAGTCCGGTGAGTTCATCGACCGTTAACAGCTGCTCATAGCGCTTGCGATGCGCATCCGCCTCATATAAGGCATCCTGTAACTCCCGCGTGCGCTGTTCAACCTCAGTCTCCAGAGCATTCAGCAATCTGTGGTTGTACATGATCTGTCCAAGGCAACTGCAGAACAGACTCAAGGTGTGCTGTTGCCAGGGTTCGAAATACTCCGGCAAGGGATGGGATGCATTCAACACTCCCAGTACCTGTTTACCCATCATGATGGGGGCGCTGATCAGGGATCCGGGGATATCACTCCCGGACAGGGTATTGATCAAAAAGTCGTCACTCTGGGAGCAGTCACGGCAATATTGTAACTGGCCGGTGGTAAAAGCAGTACCCGCGATACCTTCTCCGGGACTGAACTGCATCGTCTCCCTGTTTTGCGTTACACGGTCAGAGCCGCTGATCTCGGCATGGGTTTCGTCCAGGTTGGTTCCCACTGCGCAGCGAAGCAGTTCCCCTTCCATGCGAAAAACAGAACAGTTCTCAACATTCTGATACCGTACCAGCTCATCCAGGGCTTTGGCGATCAGTTCATCTTCAGTGATACCATCAAGACTGATTTGGGATAGCGCTCTCAATGCCGAGAGCGAATCGAGCAGGCTGAAAAAACGCTCCCGTAAATCCATGGATGTCTGATTAAAAGAGAGATCCATTCGATACTCCGGTTATTTGGCCAACATATTGGCAATCATATGAATCTCCTCTTCCTTGCTGAGAAAATCCGCCTTGATGGTATCCAAGCGCCCTTTCGACAGCCTGCAATTCACCTCCAATCCAGGCAGCGTCTGTGTCAGCTTCGAGTCAGTGGACAGAGGATTCTTTATCCACTCCGCCACATTGCCTACAAGCACTACATCACAGTCAGCGTCCGAATCAATCCCTTCTGCCGGTTCCTGTGCAATAATTTGGACCACCATTTCGGGTAGATGCCAGCGATGCCCCAGCCAAACGCCCGCTTGACGATGGTCGATCCCGATGATCTCTGTTTCAAGTTCCAACCGGTTCTTATCGGGCTGTTGTTTTGATACCAGCAGGACCCTGGCATACTCCTCAGGAAACTCATGCACCAACACCAGCACACCAATCTCGAATAGAAGCCCCGCCAAGTAGATCCCGTCTGCATCCGGCTGTATCTCGCTGCTTACCGCCAGGCTGATCTGCCGGGAGAGCATGGCAATAGATAGCGAACGACTCCAATACTCCTGTAAATCGAAGCTACGACAAGCATCCGACTCGAAAACGCCGCTGACAGCGATACTGAAAGCAAGGCTCTTCACCATGCTCAAGCCGAGGACCCGAATTATCGCATCCTCAATGGTGAGGATCGGGTTTTTCTGGCCGAAATAGGCCGAATTGGCAAGTCCGAGAATTCTTGCACTGAGCCCCGGATCCTGATTGATGACTACTGCCAGTTCATGCAAGGTAAAACTGTCGTCACCCAACATCCCGAGTAGACGGGTAGCCGTCGCCGACAGCGGCGGTAAATACTGCAGTTTTTGTACCCTGTACTTTGCTTGATCGGATTGAGTCATTCTAGCTTGTTCTAAAAATCCACCTTTCTGCTCAAGTTTAATAACGGCATATCCATACCGACCTTTAACACCCCTACTCCACCCTGAGAGGAAGTTCACTCTTATGTAAATAATCCGAGAAAACTGGATCAGAGGCAGCTCCGGTTCGAGACATGAATAACGGGCGCCTTATCCATGTAAACATACCGGCTAAATATGTAGGGATATGCTGGCACATCAAACGTGTATTTGATACACTAAGCTATATCAAGGCAGATACAGACCGGTTCCAGCGTTCCCGGCATCCATGCCGAATAGATCAATGCCCCCAATCAAACAACACTGTTATGACTACCCTCACCCGGCAGTAACCACAGATGTGGTGCTGTTCACCATCCGTCGAGACACTTTGTCCGTACTGCTGATCCAGCGCGGTAATCCTCCCTGCCAAGGGATGTGGGCCCTACCGGGGGGGTTTCTGGATATCGATGAAGACCTTGAGGCGTGCGCCAAACGCGAACTGTTGGAAGAGACAGGAGTCGAGGGTCTCTATCTGGAGCAGCTCTATACCTTCGGCGACCCAGAAAGGGACCCTCGGGAACGGGTAATCAGTGTCACCTATTATGCATTGAGCCAATCCGATCACCTCTCTCCCAAGGCATCCAGCGATGCAGCGCTCACGGCATGGTTCTCCATCAACCAGCTGCCGGCACTGGCTTTCGATCATGCCGACATTATTCAATTGGCGCGTAAGCGATTAGTCTCTAAGTTAGGCTACACCACCATAGCCTTTCAAATGCTGCCGAAATATTTCACTCTCAGCCAACTGCAGTCGGTCTACGAGATACTACTGAATGAAAACCTGGACAAACGCAACTTTCGCAAAGGGATACTTGCCCGTAACATCATTAAGGAGACAGGTGAATACTCCCGCATCGGAAATCACCGGCCCGCTAAAACCTACCAGATAATCAATCCAACCCAGGTCGAGATCATAAAATAGAGAAATGAGAATCCCATGAATTCCCAATCACTCAATCTTCCCAAGATCGTAGTCCCCGAGCACCCACAATGGCCCTCTCTCAACGACCAGGAGAGGCATGCCATCAAGGCCAGGATCACGCGCAAGCTGGAAGAGCAAAATGCGGTACTGGTGGCTCACTACTACACCGATGCCGAACTGCAGGCCCTTGCCGAAGAGACTGGCGGTTGCGTAGCCGACTCCCTTGAAATGGCGCGTTTCGGTAACGCTCAGTCCGCAGATACACTGGTTGTCTGCGGCGTCCGATTCATGGGTGAGACATCGAAGATCCTGAGTCCGGAAAAACGGGTCATCATGCCGGATCTCGGCGCCACCTGTTCCCTGGATGAGGGCTGCCCGGCCGATCAGTTCACTGCATTCTGTGATGCCCATCCAGACCATACCGTGGTGGTCTACGCAAACACCAGTGCCGAAGTGAAGGCCCGTTCCGACTGGGTGGTCACCTCAGGCATTGCATTACCGATCGTCAAGCACCTGGCAGGGCAGGGCAAAAAGATTCTATGGGGACCGGATCGACATCTGGGTAGTTATGTACAGCGGATCACGGGAGCGGAGATGCTGATGTGGCCCGGCTCATGTGTTGTGCATGAAGAATTCAAGGCGGTGGCACTGGAACGCATTCGACGCCTGCACCCAGATGCTGCGGTATTGGTTCATCCTGAATCACCTGAAAACGTAATTCAACAGGCTGACGTTATCGGCTCCACCACTGCCTTGATCAAAGCCGTATCGGAGATGGAGAACAAGGAGTTTATCGTCGCCACCGACGGTGGCATATTCTATAAGATGCAACAGATGGCGCCGGATAAGGTACTCATCGAGGCACCTACCGTCGGCGAGGGAGCGACCTGTGTCAGCTGCGCCCACTGCCCCTGGATGGGGATGAACTCACTGCAGAACCTGGAACAGGTTCTCGATTCCGGCGGGAATGAAATTCAAATTGATGAGGCGATCAGGGCGCGTGCGGTAATCCCGATTAAGCGAATGCTCGACTTTGCCGCTCAACAGGGCATTGGAATGCAGGACAAAGGAAACGCTTGAGACGGTGAATCACCAGCACAAGCCTTTGATATTGGAGTCATTAACCTGGCGATCAATATGCTGCCTTCAGCTGCTGTTTCACCATGGTGTAAATGAGTTCATAAAGTCCATCGGGCGTCCCATTTGATTGATGTCGCGACTCATGAACCCTGTATTTACCGTCATTGTACGCATGGCCTGATTCATATCAGCGATATTCACTGTCATCAGCCCCACGTTCTGTTTCATATTTCCCACGTCGACCGCGAGGGCACCGATATTGCCGTCCATTGTGGCGATATGCTGCTCCATGCTGTCCACACGCTCCACCAAAACGGTGATCTGTTCAGTCATGATCTGGATATTCTGCGTCAACTGCCCCATGTGCGCCGACATCGATTGCAGGTTATCTTCCATACGTGGATCCACCTGCTCCGTCAGCGTATGCATATCGGTGGTGACGTTGTAGATGAGGTAGAATCCGGACAGACCGAGCACACCGACAACCACCAACATGGGATAGATCATCCGTTCCCAACGGGACATACTTTTATCGAAGGATTTGAAGAAGTTGGTCAAGGTTATCTCAAGCTTGACCATCGCCTTCTGCTCCGGCGACAGATTCTTGTACTCGGGAGAGAAGGTGCGTGGATCTTTCTCAAACATAGATTGAATACTGCCTCAGATTATGAGCAAGCCCCGATTTTGCCCAAAAAGGGGGGTTATGGGATCTGCGATATATATTTTCCATGATATATCTACAATTATAGGCACCGCCATACCCCATTAGGGAAGAATCTTTAATTATAGTTGTTTAATCTTAAAGCAAGATTGTAAAGTTATCGGTTAAACTTGAGATTAATCAATTATCACCCGGGCCTCAAGCAAACTATAAATGTCTGACTTTATTCTCGACCACGAGCTATCTATTCGGTTGACGGCTTTTTTCTCTGTCTTCGCCATCATGGCGTTGTGGGAGGTCGCCTCACCATGCCGCAAGCTGCGTTTTCCCCGCTCTCGGCGCTGGTCGGCAAATATCGGTATTGTGGTACTGAACACCCTGTTGTTGCGTCTGTTATTTCCGGCAGCGGCCGTAGGGATGGCGCTGTTCACCGCACAGGCCCATTGGGGGGTGTTGAACGTTGTCTCGCTACCCTCCTGGCTAAGTATTGTCATCGCCATTCTGATCTTGGATCTGGTGATCTACCTGCAGCATGTGATGGTTCATGCAGTCCCTATGCTTTGGCGCCTGCACCGGGTACACCATGCGGACCCTGATTATGACCTGACAACCGGGGCGCGTTTTCATCCCATTGAGATCATACTTTCTATGCTGATCAAGATCGCGACCATCGCCGCATTGGGCCCACCGGTAGTGGCGGTGGTGATATTCGAGGTACTGCTCAACGGCATGGCGATGTTCAATCATGCCAATATCAGGCTTCCGATACCTATCGACAGAATTTTACGCTGGCTCATCGTGACCCCTGACATGCATCGGGTACACCACTCCGTGGAACCCGATGAGACGAACAGTAATTTTGGTTTCAATCTCTCCCTCTGGGACCGCTTGATGGGCACCTATCGCCAGCAACCCCGACTTGGACAACAAGCAATGGATATCGGCATCGTATCCCTCAGAGATCCCCAAATAACGACCCGACTCACGGGAATGCTGATGATTCCTTTTCTTCAGGACAAAGATGTCTACAGTATCAATAAGCGGTCTTGGAAGATTGATCGTGAACCTGGAGATGCTCAACCATGACTGGTGAAATCTATGACGTCTATTTCTCCGGGGCCATTATCAAGGATAGTGACCCGGCTGAGGTGAAACGCAAAATCGGTGCTGTTTTCAAACTGCAGGGCGATAAGCTTGATCGACTCTTCAGTGGCAAACCGATCCCGATCAAGAAAGGTGTGGATATGGATCGGGCGATTAAATTTCGCGTCACCTTTCGCGATGCAGGCGGGTTGGTGGATATCGTGCCTGCCGGTGACCCTCCTCCCGTTCCAAAACCGGCTCAACAGCGTCCCCCGACGGAGCAGGCTAAGGTTGCCAGTTCCGATTCCCGCACGGAAGTTAGCGAACTGACCCTTGCGGATGGCCCCATGGAACCACCGGCTGATAGCAATTCGAATACCACGCCCATAGCTGTTCCGGACTATGAGCTCTCGTCGGCGCAAGGTTTCGACTTGAGTGACTGTGCACCGACAGTGGAGGCCATGGAGATTCCCGATATCAGCTCGCTGGATATGGACAAACCCGGTATCACACTGGATGAATCCCCTGATCCTGAGCCCCTGGAAATCGATACATCCTCTTTGGAATTGGATAAACCGGGAGTGACCTTGATCGAAGAACCATCCCCTGAACCAGCTTCGATTGATACAGCCGCCTTGAGCATGGCGCCAGCCAACCAGGGAACCCTGGAAGATTGTCAGACACCCGTCGAACCTGCCCCCATTCCAAACATCGATCACTTGAATGTGGTCCAACCCGAACAGAAACCACCCCAAGGCAAGGCAAAATTTGACATCGCAGACGACTAATCGAAGGGGCAGGGAATAGGCTAAAAGCCGAGATAGGTTTCTAGGGAGGACTGGGTCGCTTCGGAAAATCCGCTATCTTCGCTTCCGAGGGGACGGCCTGTCTCAAGAATTCCTTCCATGGCGCCGAAGGTACGTTCCGCATAGAAGCGCAGCAACAAGCGTTCTTCATCGTCACTCAGCCAGAGATCGACCTTATCGCTTCGCTTACCGCTCTCAGGGTCGACCTCCCATAATCTGACCTTAAAGGCCGGTCGGTTCCAACCAGCCCTCACCAACCGGTCCTGGTCAACCTTGATATGATATGAATTGAGCTTCTCGCCATTGAAGGTGGAGAAATCGAGCTGTTTACCAGGCTTCAGCGGCATGCTGCGAAGACGATGCAGAAAGCTGATGTAGTCCAATGCCTCACTACCATCAAAGGCAACACGATGGGTCTGCAATAATCTCTCCCACTGCTCATCGGGTAGCTCTGTAATCTGTTTTAAGCTTAGCGGAGGTTTACCGGCCATCTCGCTATCCGTCTCGCCGGATTGGTAGTTATAGGCCTCTCCTTGGTCATGATCGAACCACATCAACGCCTCTTTATGTTCCCTCGTTTTCAGGGATTTAACTGCCAAGAGTGGGTAGAGTTTGCGCGCATCCAGCCAGCTGCGATAGTTCAATCTCACAGGATAGAGCATCTCGGCCTTACGGTAGGGCTCCGTAGTGAGCTGCAGGTTGGTAACATAGGCAGGATTATCATCCACCTGCCCCATCTTCCGCTCCACCGCCATGGTCATTTTCGCGATGTCCAATTCCACGAACCCTGTTACCACACCGCGGAATTTCAGTGTGTATTCCAGATGCTCCCCAAGCACCGGCGCCTTCGCTGCCACCGAAGGTACCGCGAGTATCAGCCCAACAAAGAGGATTAGGGCTTCAATTCGCACGATCATCTTAGTAATCCCCTGAGATTTATCCACTTGGCTATACTCTGCGTTAGTCTGTTGGCACGTTTCTAGCATTCTCTCTTGTAAATAGTGAATTACAGCTGAATGCGTCAAATTTTTGTCTCTAGAGGAGTCGGTATCATGATCAGCCCCGTCAACAGTGACAGACCCATAAACACGTCAACAGATCAGTCGGGTCGATCACATACGAGCCAGAAAACCGTTGAGGCTTCGACACAATCAGCGACTCAGCAAACACAGGCTACACAAGCAAACAGCGCCACAGTTGAGGTCGATCAGGCACGTAGACTCTTCGATATAGAGAATAATCGCGCTGAGGCCTCGGAAAATGCCCTAAACACACCTGAACAGGCCCGTTCACTACTCGAAAGCATAGTGCAACAGATAACGACAACCCCAGCAACGGCAGCCGAGGCCCAGGCAGGCAAGGCATCCGCAGATCCCATTTCGGGTGTTCTGCAAAGCGCCCCTGCTTAGGGTCTGTAGATACTGATCCAGGTATCTAGCGGCTTCTGAATACCGGCTTGAATTGACGCTACCCCTATAGATCCCGTGAACTCGGCGGGGGTTCCAACAAATTGTTAGTAATGGCCTGCTTGAGACGGGTAATTTCCTGATTCGGTCCAATGACTACCAAAATATCCCCAGCGTGCAGCCGGTGCGATACACCGCTGTTTGCAAAGATCAGTTGATTCCCCAACTCCAGGTCGACTACACCGGTGATAATCAGATTGAACTTCTTTTCCAGCTGCAGATCGTTCAATGCCACTCCCGACAATCTGGAGTCTTCGGGCATCTCGATCTCAGCGATATCGATATGCTTACCGAACAGCGAGCTTTCGAGCATTTCCACCAGATAGGGCCTGGCGATGCGTTCATGTACCCGGTGGCCGCTGATCTCATACGGATCGATCACTTTCGTCGCGCCCGCCGCCTTTAAACGTTCCCCGGACGCAGCTGACTCACAAACACAGACGATCTTGAGATTGGGATCGATGGATCTGGCGGATAGGGTCAGAAAAAGATTGTTCGGCTCTTGTGAGAAAAGACAGAATATTGTCTTTACCCATCTGCCTATGCCGATTTCACGCAGCTTGTCATCATTCTTGAAATCGACCACTGCCGCCTGCATTCCCTTTGCCAGCAGCGCCCCGACTTCATTCAGGTCGTTGCTGTAGAGGTACGCCTCGATGCCACGCTCCGCCAGCTGCATGGCGACCTCCTGACCCAGTGCACTGCAACCGAATATCAGGGTATCAAGCCGGCTCATCAGAGCGTCCCCCTTTCGAGACAATCACGAAAGTGAACCACGCTGTATTCGTGTCCCATCAATACAAGCAGGTCATCCTTTTTGAGGGTGAAATCATCATTGGGGTTAAAGAAGAAATGACTCCCCTGCAGATCATAGTGGGCATGTTCTTCAGCCGTGCCGTTTTCCGCTTCGCGTATCACGCCAAAGGGCGTCAGTTTGCGGTGCCTGAAATCGATGCTATCAATGCGTCGTCCAACCAATACGCTACCCTGCTTGACACGCACTGCCTCAATTCCCTCCGGTGATTGGCCGGTCAGCAGTCCATAAATAGCCTCGAAAGCGACCGGCTGCCCGGCATACTCGGCTGCGATCAAACCGAACACCTGGTTGGGTGCGACGCAGTAGTCGGCACCGGCACGGTAGAGTTTGGATAGATTCTCCCGATGGTTGGCGCGGGAGATAATTTCGATGTGCGGATTCAACTGTTTTGCGGTTAGGGTGATATAGACATTGACCACATCATCTCCGGTGAGACATAACAACCGTTTTATACGCTTTTCGATTCCCAGACTCGATAGCAACTCGGTATCTTCTCCGTCTCCGACCACCGCCAAGTGGCCACGTTGTTTGGCGATGAGCGCATTCTCATCCAGTGGATCGATCACGATAAAGGCACGCTTGTCCCCCGCCATACGTTCCGCAACCACCTGCCCTACCCGCCCGAAACCGCAGATCAGGGTATCGATACGTTTACGTTCCACCTCGGAATAGATCCGATGGGCGCGAATTTCATCGATCTTCTCGCCAAAGGCGGAGACGATGATGGAGGTGAAAAACGAGATCACTCCCAATCCGGCAATGATCAGCACCAGGGTGACAACACGTCCTTCGGTCGTATGCGGTGTAATGTCGCCATACCCAACCGTGGACATGGTCACCAGGGCCCAATAGACACTGTCGAAGAATCCGCTTATCTGGGCGTCCTGCTGATCGGCCTCAAAAAAGAATATCGCGGTGGCGGCTGTGAAGGTGATGAAGGCCATAAAAATAAACAGCGTCACCAACTCGATCCGTTTCTCGGAAAGCACCTTGACGAATTCACTGATACTGCGGGTATAGCGGAACAGCTTGAACAGGCGAAACAGTAGAAAAATACGCAGGAACCGCAATGGCCGGTAGCTGGGAATTATCGCCAACAGATCGATAATCGCCAGCGGTTGGATGACATATCTGATTTTTTCCAGAAACGCCCGCCAAAGAGCGGGCCAGACCTGGAAAGGCTGATTTATGAACTCGGCTCGCTCGTAGCGCTCGAGTATCACTTTGTGGCTGTCATTGAAAATCCAGAAACGCAACAGGTATTCGATGATGAATATCCCGACCGCGATCATCTCGAATAGATCACCGAACATACCCAGGTCATGCTTTACCTCGTAGATCAGCATCCACACCGTGGTCAAGACAAGCAGGATCATGAAGATATCGAAGTAGGGACGAATCGGTGCACGCGGATTTTCCAACAGATTGTATACCGCTTGTTTCAGTCCCGTATATCGGACCGAACCCTGCATGGCATAACACTGTTTTATGACGCGATGGGAGAATGACATGTGAAGGAGCTACTCACCGATTACCAATTTTCGTTAACTGCCCGCGAATCGACCAGGATCCTCACGGATTGCTGGCCGGTGCCAGGGCCTGTCAACACTCATCCAATCGGCCCTAACAAGCCCTAAGCTTCTGGCTCTATATCGGCAGATCTGAAAAAACCTGGAGCGGGCAAGCCCGTCACTGGCGTTGCCTGGAAGCCGACTCCAGTTCGATACGTTCATTGTTGGCCACACTGACCTCCCTGCCATCCAGGGTGACAAAATAGCGCTCCTCGATATCACCGCGCCGTGCCTGGTAACTGACACTTCTGCCTGTCTGGGTGTCAACCACTACTACAGTGACTACGCGGGTGGAATCCTGCCACTGTACGAAGAGATAGGCCCCACTACCCGCCAGCAGCATGGCCAACAGTGCGTAAGCCCCCCATTTGAGCAAGGGATTTGTACCCCGCCGCGCCACAACTTCAGGCTGACTATCATGGGTGATGACCTGTACGCGTTGCTGCCTGTTTCTAACCACCAGCCAGGCGATGGCTATAACCGTAAGGGTGAGGATCAGTTTTGTTATCATGTGTGCTAAACCCTATCACGTGCTTGTCGCCAGGCCAATTATCGGCAGTCTTGTGGACTGCCTCATACCAATATGTGATATCTGAGGCTCACCAAGGTCCAATGACAAGGTGTGACGACAGGTCATCGTCGACGTTGTTGCGCGGCCTGAAAAGGGCGCGCCATTGCCGCTCCACACGCCTAGCGGCCAATGGACTGGCGTCATTTTGATATCACGCAGTAACACGAGACAGCTCACGAGGCTTGCAGCTTCGGTAGAGAACGATTTACTATCTTCCACTATGTTCAACAGATTCAACCTCATCAATATCATCTGCCTATCAGCGCTCATCGGCTGCAGTCAGCCCAGCGAACCGACAATCACTCTCGCACGCGCAGTTCAAATCGGCGATATCGATCAACTGGAACGCAATATCCATTGGGACGCTGATATCAACAAACCCGGACCGGAGGGACTGGCTCCACTGCATGTTGCGGCGAAGAAAGGCAGCCTGGTGATGACCAAGATCCTGGTCAAAAACGGTGCCGATCTCGAGGTTACCGACCCTCAGGGCCACTCGCCTCTGCTTAAAGCGCTGATTGCGCGCAACACCATTGTTGCAGAATATCTTTTCAAAAGCGGCGCGAAACTCGATTCCAATGCCGCTCTGCACGAGACCGCGAGACTGGGCAGCGCTGACCGGGACGTAATTGGATTCCTGTTGCGACAGGGTGCGACACTTGATAATACCGATGCAGAAGGCAATACTCCCCTCCATTCGGCGATTCTCAATGACCAACGGGTCGTAGCCAAGTATCTCATCAACCGCGGGGCCAGCCTGGATATACGCAATCGCGCGGGAATGAGCCCGCTGGCGCTTGCCATTGAGCGGAAAAACCGGGACATAGAGAGAATTTTAAGGCAGTTCGGTGCGAGTGAAGCGCGCTGAATACATGTCATCCACCATTACACTTAGGAATAGCATTTCAAATGGCATCAACACCTGAAGAACTCAGTGTCACCTACTCGGAAGACGGCATCGACGTCGTCAAGGAGCTGGACAAAGTCGTACTCTCCAAGGGAGCATGGACAACCATCATTTTTCGCTATCAGGATTGGGACAGGGCCAAGCAACACTACGGCGCAGATAAATATACCATTCGCCGCTACCAAAAACGCAGCGGTGAATATATGCAAAAAAGCAAGTTCAATATTTCCAGCAAGGATCAAGCAAAGGGAATTATCGAAGCATTGCAGAAATGGATCGATGAGTAAGCGCTAGGTATCCGGGGCAACCCGTTCAGCCCAACCCAGTAACTGCGAGACCAGGTCCCGTTTCTCCACACTCAAGGCAGGATCCGCTTCAAGGTCATCCAACCTTGCCAAATACTCGTCCAGGGTGACGCTGCCGCCGCCATCGGGGTCTAGCAACCTGGCTTCACGAAATTCCTGCCACCGCCGACTCTCTTCCTCAGAGAGCAGCTCAGGCCAGTTTCTTGCCCGATACCTGAACAGCATTTCAGGCAGACGGGCATCGTCAAAGTCCAGGGAGAGTTGCGCCAGGGATGCCGGCTGCGTCGCCAATATTCTATCCATACGCCGTCGGTCGTCGCGGGAAAAGAAGCCGCCGCTGTAGAGGGCCTGATCGGGATCGCTGATCGGCTCGAAGCCGCTTCTTTTGTGTATATTTTCTATCTTGCTGATGAATGCCGGTTCAGCCAACAGTCGTTGCCGATAGGCCTCGCCCTGTCTCACATCGATACCCCACCGCGCTGCCGCTTCCTCTGTCAGAGTGGATAGGGGCGCCACAACCGGACACTTATTGATGTGTACGGTCTTCAGTGGAATACGCTCGACACCCTCGGGCAGATCGGCGCCGGGCGTAAACAGTCGCTCATGCAGAGCCTCCTCCGACAACCCGAACAATGGCGCCGGATCATGGCGAAGATCATATACGATCACACCGTTGGGATTGGCGGGATGCTTCAGCAGAGGTACCACCATCGCGATACAACCCAGAGCGGCCGGATACATCGATGAGACATGCAATACCGCCTGGCGTTGTTGCAGATCAAGACGCGTGGCAATGACATTTTTATTGCGGCTCCTGAACAGATAGTCGTAGAGCTTTGGCTGACGCTGTTTTATCAACCCCGCCAACTCTATCGTTGCGTAGACATCCGAAAGCGCATCATGAGCGGATTCATGGGAGATGTTATTGGCGGCACTGAGCGCCTCGAGACGAAAGCTGGTGACACCCGCTTCGTTTTGCGGCCATTCGATACCCTCCGGTCTCAGGGCATGGGTCAATCGCACCATGTCGATGATGTCCCAGCGGGATGATCCGTTCTGCCACTCCCTCGCATAGGGGTCGTAGAAGTTCCTGTACAGTGTGTAGCGTGTCACCTCATCATCAAAGCGAATGGTGTTGTAACCGACACAACATGTTTCCGGTTCGGATAGTTGTTGATGGATCCGCTTGATGAATTCCGCTTCAATCAATCCCCCTTGGAATGCCATTTGCGGAGTGATGCCTGTAACAAGACATGCTTCCGGTTGAGGAAGCATATCGTCACTCGGCTTACAGTAGATGACCAGCGGATCACCGATCGGATTCAGATCCGCGTCGGTCCGCACACCCGCGAACTGAGACGCTCTGTCCCTGCGCGGATCGGCGCCCCAGGTCTCGTAGTCATGCCAATAGAAGCTGAATGCCATTTGTTATATGTCCCCAAATGAACGCTATTTAACGCAAATTCATAAAAATTCAAACCGACAGATAGGCTGGAGCCTGTCCCATCGAATATCTCTCATGATTTAATTTGTCCCGATTCCCACGCTCCTGTTTGGAAATTCATACCCCGTCATGATGCCCTACCTGTCCTATGCGTTCCCACGCTGGAGCGTGGGAACGATATGAACTCAAAATTGAATTATTATTTGCCTTGATTCGCGTTCATTGGCGGACTCGCTCCTCAACCTAAATCCATCAACACCCGGATATGAGCCTCGACGCTGCGCGCCAGGGCATGAGGTTCATAGCCGCCCTCTAGGACTGAGACAATCCTCCCCTCGGCATACTTATCCGCCAAGTCCTTGATCTGTTCCGTGACCCAGCGGTAATCCGCCTCTGTCAGACAGACCCCCGACATGTCATCTTCGATATGGGCATCGAATCCGGCCGAGACAAAAAACATCTGCGGCTTGAAATGATTCAGTGCCGGCAGCCAGTGCCGGGTGACGGCATCCTTGAATTCAGCGCTCTTTGCCGTCGCCTCCAGGGGTGCGCAAATAATATGATCGGGGCTCTCTTCAATGTCGGTATAGGGGTAGAATGGATGCTGGAAGGTGGAACAGACGATCACGCGTCGATCGTCGCGAAAGATATCTTCACTTCCATTGCCATGGTGCACATCGAAATCGAGTATTGCGACGCGTTCCAGCCCATACGCCTCCATTGCATGGGCAGCGCCGACAGAGGCATTGCCATAAATACAAAATCCCATGGTGCGCATTTTTTCCGCATGATGGCCTGGTGGCCGGACACTGCAAAAGGCATTCGACAAACCCTCGTTCATAATCAGATCCACACCCTTTATGACGGCGCCCGCCGCCCTTTTTGCCGCTTGCAAGCTCTCTGGACTGACAACGGTATCCGGATCGAGATGGGCATATCCGGCTTGCGGCATCAACTTGTCGACCTGATTGAGATAGGCCGCATCGTGACAGCGTAACAATTGCTTCCTGGTTACCTCGGGTGCATCGTAGTGACGCAAAAAATCATACAGTTGCGCAGCCATCAATCGATCATCGATCGCCTGTAGACGGCCTGCATTTTCAGGGTGTCCCACACCGGTATCGTGTAGCAGACAATCCTGGTGTGTTATGTACGCGGTCTTCAATCTGCAACCCCCACATCCAAAGCCTCTATTTAACCAAGTAATACTCAGTATAAATCTTTAAATAATCACTACTTAGTTAAAGAAATTGTCATCATATAAAGGTAAACTTCAAGCCCATCATGCCGATACTCAGTGTGATAATTACTGATAATTTCATTATTGGTGTTGTCAGAGTTTCACGCTATGCCTTAATGAGTAGTCAAGGACATCATACTCCATATCATCTTACGAAGTTCAACAGGCAGTAGATAATGCAATCACACTATTTGACACCTCTCTTTTCTCCCAAAAGCATCGCCATGTTCGGCGCCAGCGATAGAAAAAATTCTGTCGGTGAGGTGGTATTTAAAAATCTCATATCATCCGGGTTCAAAGGGCAGATTTACCCGATCAACCTCAAGCACGACAAGGTACAGGGCAAGAAGGCCTATAAGAGTATCGAAGCGATAAACAAACCTGTTGAACTGGCTGTCGTCGCCACACCGGCTAAAACGATACCCGCAATCGTTCAGGCCTGCGGTGAATACGGTGTTAAGACCATGATCATCCTGTCTGCCGGTTTCCGTGAATCCGGAACTGCCGGCCGCCGTCTTGAAGACAAGATTGTGGAACTGGCGAAGGAGTATGGGATGCGCTTCATCGGTCCCAACTGTCTCGGCCTGATCCGACCCGATCAAGGCATCAATATCACCTTCGGCAACAACAATGCGGCCCCCGGCAATCTGGCGCTCGTCTCCCAGTCAGGCGCAATCTGCACCGCCATCCTCGATTGGGCGGAGGTCAACGATATCGGTTTCTCAACCGTCATCTCCACCGGCATTGGGGCTGATCTGGATTTTGGCGATTACCTCGATTTCCTGGTATCGGATCCCATGACAGACAGTATCCTGCTCTATGTGGAGGGCATAAAGGACGCACGTCGTTTTATGAGTGGCTTGAGGGCAGCGGCGCGTATCAAACCCGTTATCGTACTCAAAGTGGGACGACACGCGGCAGGCGCGGAAGCATCGATGTCGCACACCGGCGCCCTGGTCGGCAGCGATGAAACCTTTTCCGCCGCACTCTCCCGTTCCGGCGTATTGCGGGTGGAGACCATTTCGCAACTCTTCTCCGCCGCCAAGGCGCTCTCTTCACGCTATCGTGTCTATGGCGACAGATTGGCCATTATCACCAATGGCGGCGGTCCGGGAGTCATGGCTGCCGACAGGGCGTCGGACCTGAATATCGAACTGGCGGAATTCAATGATCAAACCATCGATGCACTGAATAAAGTACTGCCGGATGTATGGTCCCGTGGAAACCCCGTGGACATCATCGGTGACGCGCCCCCCGAGCGCTACCGGGCCGCAGTCGATACTTGTCTCAACGATCCTGGTGTGGACGGTACCATTGTCATACTGACCCCTCAGGCGATGACCGAACCGGAGAAGGTTGCCAAGGCCCTTATCGATTTGGCGGATTCTCACAAGAAGCCGATCCTGACAAGCTGGATGGGGGGCAAACAGATCGAAAGTGCGCGCAGACTTTTCAAAGATGCAAAGCTGCCCAGTTTTCGCACCCTGGAAAATGCAGTCGACGCCTTCTCCTACCTCTCTTCCTACCAGAAGAATCAGCGCCTCTTGCTACAGACGCCCGCCAAGAGCTCCCGTCGGCATATCCAGCCCGACACCGAAGGGGCACGCCTCATTATTGAAAGCGCTCTGGCGGAACAGCGCAAAGTCCTGACCGAACCTGAATCTTTTGCCCTGCTCGGCGCATTCCGTATCAATGCAGTACGCAACGGAATTGCGCGTTCCGCCAATGAGGCATTGATCCTGGCTGAATCGATCGGTTTCCCCGTGGCCATGAAGATCTACTCGCCCGATATATCCCACAAATCCGATGCCGGCGGCATCCGACTCAATATCAGTAATGCCCAGGTTGTACGAAGTACCTATCGGGATCTGATCGAACAGGTCAAGGAGACCCGTCCCGAAGCGAATGTGGAAGGTGTGACCGTCGAGCAGATGTATCAGAGCCCGAATGGGCGGGAACTGCTCATCGGCATCGTTAGAGATCCGGTATTCGGTCCGGTAATCAGCTTCGGCAGCGGCGGTACCACGGTCGAAGTAATGGGCGACTCGGCGATTGCCCTGCCACCCCTCAACCGCAGCCTCGCCAGCGATCTGATCGACCGCACCAAGGCGGCAAAGCTACTGAGCCAGTTCCGGCATATGCCACCCGCCAATCGCGAGGCACTCATCGATGTATTGTTGCGCGTATCAACCATGGCTTGTGAACTGCCTTGGATTCATGAGATGGACATCAATCCGTTGATTGTCGACGACCAGGGGGCGGTCGCCGTGGATGCGCGTATCCGGGTCGATTTTCCGCGTCCGTCCACCGATCCCTACCACCACTTGGCGATCCATCCCTATCCCGTCAACCTGGTCAATCACACCCAGCTGCCCAACGGCACCAATATCGTGATCAGGCCCATCCGTCCGGAAGATGCCGATCTGGAGCAGACCTTCACCCGCCAGCTCTCCGACGAGGCTAAGTATTTTCGCTTCATGAGTTCGATTCAGGAGCTGACCCCGGAAATGCTGACGAGATTCACACAGATCGACTACCACAATGAGATGGCGCTGATCGCAGTTACCGAGGACAACAACCACGAAATCGAATTGGGTGTCGCCCGCTATGTGATCAATCCCGACAAGAAGAGCTGCGAATTCGCCTTGGTGGTATCCGATCAGTGGCAACGCCAGGGGATTGGACACAAGCTCATGCACCAGTTGATGGAGGTTGCCCGCGATCGCGGCCTGGATAGGATGGAGGGTGAGGTATTGAGTAATAATTTCAAGATGCTCGATCTGATGAAATCACTCTATTTCCATATCTCCACATCACCGGACGACAACAGCATCAAGCAGGTAGTGATCGACTTGTAGATACCATCTCTCCCTTACCCCCACAAGCGGCTTTATAGCTACTTGTGGGGGTGGTATCCACATTTTATCGTCTTCTATTCTGTTCATCAGACACGAAAAAAGCCGCCCTATCATTTAACAGGGCGGCTCTTTTCGAAAACTTTGAATTTGCGGTTCAGATCTTCTCTTTGATACGAGCGGCCTTACCGGTGCGACCACGCAGATAGTAGAGTTTAGCGCGACGCACATCACCACGACGCGTCACCTTGACCGAGGCCACGGTTGGGCTATAGGTCTGAAACACACGCTCGACACCCTCGCCATGTGAGATCTTACGAACGGTAAATGCCGAGTTGAGACCGCGGTTGCGCTTGGCAATCACGATACCCTCGAAGGCCTGCAAGCGCTCGCGCTGCCCCTCCTTAACCCGTACTTGAACCACAACGGTATCACCTGGGCCAAAATCTGGAACCTCACGACCCATCTGCTCGGCTTCGAGTTCTGCGATGATATTGCTCATGGTCTATTGCTCCTGTGTCTGCTCCGCGTCTCCCGACGCAGCAATGATTTCTGCTAATAACTTCTCTTCTTCCACCGTCATCTGACGGTCCTGCAACAGATCGGGGCGTCTCTGCCGAGTACGCTTCAATGCCTGCTGCAGGCGCCAACGCCGTATGGCGTCATGGTTACCACCTTGCAGCACTAACGGCACAGACATGCCGTCGATCTGCTCAGGACGGGTATAGTGCGGACAATCCAGCAACCCGTCCATGAATGAATCCTGCTGTGCGGAATCGGCGTCGCCCAGCGTGCCGGGGATCAGCCTTATCACCGCATCCAAAATCACCATCGCGGCCAGTTCGCCGCCGCTCAATACGTAGTCGCCAATGGACCACTCTTCATCCACATAGCGTTCTATAATGCGCTCATCGACGCCTTCATAGCGGCCCGCTATGAGCAGCAGTGGCTGTCGATTTTCAACCACCGCTTGTGCCCGCCGCTGATCGAACCTGACCCCTTGCGGGCTCAGATAGATCACCTTCGCCTGCGGAGAAGCACTCAACGCCGACTCGATCGCCTGTTGCAGTGGCTGGTACTTCATCACCATGCCAGGACCGCCACCGTAGGGCCGATCATCAACCGTACGATGTACATCCCCGGTGTAGTCGCGTGGGTTCCAGAGTTCGATCTGCGCCAATTGGCGTCCTATCGCTCTGGCTACGACACCCTCCTTGGTCAAGGCATCGAACATAGCCGGCATCAGCGTTACCAGATCGAAGCGCATCAGAACTCCGGATCCCAGTCCACGATGATCTGACCGTGGTCCAGATCCACCTCCCGTATGGCCTCACCCGTCGTGTAGGGTATCAACCTTTCACGTTCACCACAGACCACCAATACGTCGTTGGCCCCGGTTTCGAAGAGGTGTGAGACGACACCCAACTCGATTCCCTGGAGATTTACCACCCGCAATCCTTGCAGATCGTTCCAGTAATACTCGCCGGATTCCAGCGGCGGCAACTGCTCACGCTTGACAGCGATATCACAATTCACCAATGGGGCCGCAAGCTCCCGATCATCGATACCCTGCAGCTGGACAACTACGCCCTTACCCTGAGTACGACCGGTAACCAGCTTATGGCGCTTCCAACCATCCTCTCGCTTGAGGTACCAATCCCGGTAGCGGACGATCCCCTCTCTCGGGGAGGTGTGGGAGTAGATCTTGAGCCATCCCCTGACACCAAACAGGCCAGAAACCCGGCCCATTATTATAAACTCATCTTGAGACATCTTCTCCGTCCCTCTACGCGGCTTTCACCCGGGACGGGAGGCTGACTGTCAGGCTGCCTGCTTAGCCGCCTGCTTCAGCAGAGCCGTCACCCGATCACTCGGCTGCGCACCCTTGGAAATCCAGTGCTGCACACGCTCCTGATCAATTCGCAGTTCCTCTTCGCCGCCAACTGCTACGGGATTGAAGAAACCGAGACGTTCGATATAGCGACCGTCACGCGCATTGCGGCTATCGGTCACCACAATGTGGTAAAAGGGCCGCTTTTTCGCGCCCGTTCTTGAAAGGCGTATGGTTACCATGATGTATCCTTAGAAATTCGCTAACACACCGGAACCTGCCGGCGGGAAACGGCGTATTATAGCTAACTTTGGGCCGATGTGAAGAGAAAAGTAATTTTGAATGTTGAATTTTGAATTATGAATTGACGTGTTCGCTACGCTCACATCCCTCTTGAATAATCAGGGTGCGAAGCATTCACAGTCAGATCAAAATTCACCATTCAAAATTCATAATTAAATCATAATCTTAATTCAGAACGGCAAACCACCGCCCCCCGGCGGCATGCCTCCGCCGGGAAAGCGCCCCGCCAGACCGCGCATCATCTTTTTCATGCCTCCACCCTTCATCTTTTTCATCATCTTCTGCATCTGCATGAACTGCTTGAGCAATTTATTCACATCCTGAACCTGGGTTCCGGAACCTGCAGCGATGCGGCGTTTACGGGAGCCTTTGATAACCGCCGGGAAGGCACGCTCATGGGGCGTCATGGAGTTGATGATTGCGATCAGCCGCCCGATCTCTTTGTCGTTCACCTGATTTTTCACATGATCGGGTATCTCTCCCATGCCCGGCAATTTATCCAGCAGACCGCTCATGCCCCCCATATTGGCCATCTGCAGCATCTGCTCCTTGAAATCCTCCAGATCGAATCCCTTGCCCTTTTGGAGTTTTTTCGCGAGTTTTGTCGCCTTCTCCTGATCGACCTTACGGCCCACCTCTTCCACCAGACTGAGAACATCACCCATGCCCAAAATACGGGAGGCGATACGATCCGGATGGAAGGCTTCAAGGGCATCGGTCTTTTCGCCGACGCCAATGAATTTGATCGGTTTACCTGTGATCTGGCGTATCGACAGGGCAGCGCCGCCGCGGGCATCACCATCGGCCTTGGTCAGAATCACGCCTGTCAGCGGCAGGGCATCATTGAAGGCCTTGGCGGTATTCGCCGCATCCTGTCCGGTCATGCTATCCACGACAAACAGGGTCTCCACCGGATCGAGGACCTGATGGAGCTGTTTTATTTCCCCCATCATCTCCTCATCGACATGCAGCCTGCCGGCGGTATCCACAATCAGCACCTCGGCAAATCCCTTACCCGCCTCCTTCAGCGCCCTTTTGGCGATGGCCAACGGCTTTTCATCACCTGAACTGGGTATGAAGTCGACTTCCACATCCCTGGCCAGGGTCTCCAACTGATCGATCGCCGCCGGTCGGTAGACGTCGCAACTGACGACGCTGATCTTCTTTTTTCCCTGCTGCTGCAGCCAGCGTCCCAGTTTTGCGACACTGGTGGTCTTACCCGAGCCTTGCAGGCCCGCCATCAGGATCACCGCCGGGGGTTGTACCGCGAGATCGAGGGCCTCGTTGGCCTCACCCATGAGATGAATCAATTCGTCATTGACGATCTTGATCAGGGTCTGACCGGGTGTGAGGCTTTTCATGACCTCCTCACCCATCGCTTTCTGCTTCACCTGATCGATAAATTCACGCACCACCGGCAGTGCCACGTCGGCCTCAAGCAGCGCCATTCGCACTTCGCGCATGGTCTCCTTGATATTGTCATCCGTGAGACGGCCCTGGCCGCGCAGATTTGTGAGCACCTTGCCCAGTCGTTGAGTCAGATTGTCAAACATGATTTTCCTGATGGGTAACGCTCGGAATGAGCATCAATACAGCGTCAAAAAATATAAACATCAGTATACCAGTCCGGGGTAAATCCTTACTATCTCTTTCAATGCAACCGGAAAATATGCGAATATCGCGGCTGATTCCCATCTACCAGAATCTGTCAGCACAAGTAAGGATTTACAGGACATTGATCGCTACACTTGCCATTATCGCCTATCTTGCCGCCGGCTCGATCCTGGCATTGCGGCTGTTCCGTAGTCATGAAGATTCGAAACTTCCCCGCGTGCTGGCACTGGGATTGGGGTTTCTCGGGGTGGCGCTACACGCCTTTCCCCACTATCAAAATTTGATTTCATCCTTTGGCATCAATTTGGGCGTTTTCAATGCCATGTCCCTGATAGCATGGACTATCACCCTATTGTTGCTGGTCTCAAGCATAAGCAAGCCGGTAGAAAACCTGGGTATCGTCATTATGCCCCTCGCGGCGATTGCCCTCTACCTGGAGAGTCGTTACCAAACGGTTCACTTCATCACTGACCATCTCTCCAGCGGCTTGACCATTCACATCCTGGTCTCCATGCTGGCCTACAGTCTCTTTACCCTGGCCAGCGTACAGGCCGTATTGCTCGCCATTCAGGATCATCACCTGCGACAACGCCATCCCGGCGGCTTCATCCGTGCCCTGCCCCCGTTGCAGACCATGGAGAGTCTGCTGTTCGAGATGATTGCAGTGGGCTTTGTGTTACTGAGTCTGGCCCTGCTCTCCGGATTCGCGTTTCTGGAAAATATGTTCGAGCAGCACCTTGCCCACAAGACTGTGCTGTCGATCATCGCCTGGGTGGTCTTCGGCACCCTGCTATGGGGACGTTATCGCTTTGGATGGCGGGGACAGATGGCCCTGACATGGACCCTCAGCGGTTTTGTGGTGTTGATGCTCGCCTATTTCGGCAGCAAGGTTGTCATTGAGTTGATTCTCGGCTGATCGATACGTTTTCAGGACCGTATCAATCGTATGACTGTTTCATATAGGCATGAATGGCTTCCTTCCCCAGTTTCAGCCTTTTGCCGTCCTGCACGACACCCTCTCTAGCCTCGGTACAGATCGCCATTGCCTGGTTGTTCAATGTCACGATCTGTTCAAGTTGATCCTCGAAGTCTCTGTGCCTGGTCCGCATTTCGGGATCGGCGAAGATCGATTCCAGGATCTGCATCCGCTGTCGATCGAGTTCATCCATGTCCGACCAGCGTTTCTCGCCGGCGAGACGTACGATCTCTTGACTCAACTCCAAGGCAAGGTTGATATTCCGCACGAGCTGCGTCACAGGCTACTCCCGACAGAAGTGAGGTGTTGTAACGAATATCAAGTGGTTTTTACCACGTCTTTGATATTTTTGGCGTTCTGAATGGCTTCAGGCATGGCATCCCAGGCGGTTTTGATCTCTTTCAGCAGCGATGCCACTTCATCGAGCGCCTCAGCATCCTGATGTATGTTTGCCTCAAACAGACGGCGGATCATGTAGTCGTAGAGCATATCGAGATTATTGGCTATCTCACCGCCCTTCTCAAAATCCAGGGCGCCACGCAGGGCATCGATCACTGAGATGATCCAGTTGATCTCATTATGCCTCGCTTCATGCTCCTTCCTCTGGATCGACCCTTTAGCATTGGAGATACCATCCAGGGCCCCGTTCATTAGCATCTGCACCAAGCGGAAGGGTGTGGCGTACATGGCTTCAGATGAAGCTGCTTGACGATAACTGTTTATTGCTGAGTTACTTACCATTATTAGACCTTCAAGCTATCCGGGTTAAGCCAATGTTGCACATGCTCAGCTGTTCTGTATGGAAGCGAGCTGACTGGTGAGAAAGCTGCTGGTACTTTGCAGTATAGCAACCGTTTGATCCAAAGCTGTAAATTGAGCGATCAGTTTTTTCTCATAATCGTCCAGGCGCAGTTCCGCCCGCTCGATCTGAGTCTGCACATTGTCCTTCTGATTGTTCAGACTTTCATCTTTGGCTTCGATAACCCCACCGACATCCAGCAACAGATCGGCGTAGTTATAGAAACGGTTTGCAAATCCTGTGGTTTCATCGGTCAGGATCTGCGACACACGATCGAAATCGTTGACCAATGCATCCGCTAAATCGCTGCTATCGAGGGAGAGAACACCCTCTCTGTCCCGAGTGATACCGATCTCAAACAGGTAGGCATTGGCGGCATCCACTGTTGCGACCTGATTGAGGACATCGACAAAACCCTGTCTCATCCTGCGCAGGCTGCTGTCGCCACCCAATGAGCTCGCTTCCATTGCTTCGAACTCTTCCATCACCGTATTGTAGGCATCGACCAGCCCTTGGATCTTCTCCTCGATCCTGGTGTTGTCCCGGGTGATTCCGATTGAAGCACTGCCGGCAGCCACCAGTTCAAAGGAAACGCCCGATACGGCCCCAGTCACTGAATTCGATGCGCTGTTGACGGTGAAACCGTCAATGTAGAGGAAGGCATCCTGAGCCGTCTCCACCTGTTCCGCAAGACCGTCACCACCGGCACCGATATGGAATAGTCTGGAGAGACCATTGGCGTCGGTGTTGTTGCCGTCATCGCCATCCACGAAGCTGACTGAAATGGCGTTCGCCGCACCGGTCTCCTGACTGGTGAGGATCAAGCGGCTGCCACCACTCTCGTTCAGGATGGTGGCCGCAACACCGGGATTGTCGGCGGCACTGTTGATGGCATCACGCAGATCCGCCAGCGTGTTGTTGCTGCCATCCACGGTCAGATTCATGGTCGACCCATCGACGGTGATCGACAAGGTGCCCGTACCGACTGCGGTGTTGCTGTCGGCATAAGCGGAGGAAGCCAGCTTATCCCCGCTCGCCAAGTGGTCTACAACGATGTCGTAACTCGACACCGCCGCGTTTTCATCGGCGCTGACGGTCACCACGGATTCGTCGCTGGTACTGGTGGAAAAAACCGCCAGACCTGTCGTGGTGGTTAAATCTTCCACGGTACTCTTGAAGGTGTCGATAGCACTCTTGATCAGTCCATAGTCGCTGATCTGCTGATCGATCTCCTTCTCACGCGTGCGCAGCTGATCGAGCGGTCGCGACTCAATCTGTAACAGCTGATTGATAATGCCGTTCCAGTCGCTCCCGGCACCAATGCCTGAAAAGCCGATTGCCATGATTAGCTAAGCCTCACCCATTGATATGAGTACTACGTTTAAACCCTGTCATCCAACAAAACGCCCGGTAACAGCTCGTCCTGCATCTCCTCTATATGGGAAATAACATGCAAGATCTGATCCGGGGGTATTTGCCTGACCAATTCACCGGTATCGGAATCGATTACCCGGATTACCTGCGTGCCGGTTTCCTGATCGATACTGAACTCGAGATTCCTGTTGACGACCTGCGTCAGGTTTTCGACATTGAGCGCCAGCGCTTTGCTGTCGATAACCAACGGTTGTTCAACATCCGCCACCTGTTTCTTTTCCACCTCATCAGAGGTGGTCAGATTCTGCGCAGCGGGACTCTGAGCAGTCTTGGAGACATCGCGCTTATAGGCATACTCATTGGCCAAATTGTTGATTACGTTTGGCATGATCACACCCTAACCTATTTGTTCCGCTAAATCATGGGGGCGGCTGAAACCGCCACCCCCACGGTTGTCCTTAACTGAGCAGACCCAAGGCCAGCTGTGGCAGTGAGTTGGCCTGCGCCAGGGCGGCCACACCAGCCTGCTGCACGACTTGAGCACTGGTCATTCTTGCGGTTTCACGGGCGAAGTCCGCATCCATGACGCGTCCGGCTGCCGCATACTGTGCCTCTTCGATGGAAGCGGCTACGCGAGAGGCCGATGACAGACGACTCTGCAGACTACCGACGTTAGCCAGTTCGGCTGCCACAGCATTGAGGTCTGTGTCCACCGACGCGATACTGCTGATGGTAGCGGTATGGGCAGGTGCGGCTGAGGAGACAGCGATGGTCTGTCCGGCGTTGGCACCGACCTGAATGGTACCACCACCTCCGAACACTGCTGTGCCGTTGAAGGTTGCACGAGCCAAGGCGTCCGTGATCTCGGTTGTTAGGGCATCGAATTCGGTCGACATATAACCCTGCTGGGCTGCGGTGTAGAGGCCGCTGGCATGTTGCACTGCGAGTTCACGCTGACGTTGCATCATGTCGCTGACAGTCTGCAGGGTAGCGTCCGCCACGCTCAGATAGGAGATGCCGTCCGCGATATTGCGCTGGGCGACTGTCATGCCCCGTGCCTGACCGGTTTGCAGCTGTGCGATAGCGAGGCCGGCGGCATCGTCTTTCGCCATGTTGATGCGCAAGCCTGAGGAGAGGCGCTGTACGGCGGTTTCAAGATTGGATTGGGTGCGACCTAAGTTTTTCTGTGCCGCAAGGGAGAATACATTAGTATTGACTGTGATTGCCATGATCTAATTCCTCTATCGAACCGGTGACGGCATCTATCTAAGCGCTCTATCACCGGTGATTTGCATTTAGCGGATATACCAACAATTTTGGTATTTACCGCCTCCGATATTTGTAGCGGCCCCCAGCCCTGGAACTTTAACCCATATCACACTTTGCATACCTGCGCGCCGCCTCCCATCAGCTAGCGTTACTTATTGATTATACTGGAGTTTATAAGAAGTACCGATCGCCTTCCATAAGGAAGCAATATCCTATGCCTTAGCTTCCCTAATTTTTCCGCGAAAGACCTGTACGCGCATCGATTCGGCGAAGATCGGTTTCGACTCCCTGATACGGGACGTTGGAATGCCTGTTGGAAGACGGGCAGAGTCTGCAGCTCGACGGGAGTCCGCAGCTCCCTGCCACTTAGAGATAATTGAAGAGTGAAAGGCCTTGCACCATGTTGAAGGTCTGCTGCGCCGCCTGCAACGCCACCAGATCCTGTTCGAAGCGACTGATCGCCTCTGCGATATCCAGGTCTTCGGTCTCGGAAAGCGCGCTTTCCATGGTGAAGATGAAATCCTCGTTGATATAGCGCTGTTGATCGATGGTATTCAGACGCGCGCCGCCGCGTGCCCTGACCGAAACCACGTGTTCCTGAGCAAGCTGCAGATCATCCATAAACGCGCTGTTGGGCGCATCGGCCTCCATGCCCGCGATAATGCCATGCACGGTTTCGAAGATGTTTCGCCTCCCCCCCGCTGCAGTCTCTATATTCATGAACACATCGAAACCGTTTTCACGGTCCTGAACCTGACGGGTCGCGGAGATGCGCAGGGATCTGCCGCCCATGTCGCCAGCGTAGGCGAACACACCGTCGGCGGGGTTGCTGAACGGTATGTCGTCCGCACCATAACCGGCAAAGATATACTCACCGTCACTGTCCCGCGTATTGGCCAATGACATCAGCTCGTCATTCAGCTGGCGCAGCTCCTGGGCAATGGCCTGGCGCGCCGCAGGTGAGTAGGTATCACTCTGACCCTGAATGGCCAGTTCCATGATGCGTGGCAGCAGATCGTCCACACCCTTCAGGGTGGCCTCCTGCAGCTCGAGCCGGGCACGCGCCCTGTCGGCGTTGTCCTGATACTGTTCAACCTGCGTGATCGATGTCCGAAGGTCGAGCACATAGGCTGCACCGGGCGGATCATCCTTGGGTGTAAGGATGCGTTTACCGGTGGAGATCTGCATCTGTGCCCTGCTGACCGCAGACTGGCGTTCAAGCATACTGCTGATACCCCGGTCGAACAGCATGGATGTGGAAATCCTGCTCATATCGCTACCTCCTGACCGCGCCTATCAGCGTATCGAAAAGGGTGCCGGCAACCGATATCACCTGTGCCGACGCCTGGTAGGCTTGCTGAAACTGAATAAGCTTGGCCGCCTCTTCATCGAGGTTGACGCCCGATATCTCCGCCATCGCCTCTTTTGAGCGCTCCAGCAGACTCTCCTGCGCCCCGAGATTCAGCTCCGAGTGGCGCGTCTTCGATCCTACATCTGAAACCATCTGAATATAGGTCGCATCGAATGTCGCGGTGCCGCCCAGCAACAGATTCTGGTTTTGCAGATTCTCCAGAGAGAGGGCATTTCGATTGTCGCTACTGCCGTTGGCGTTGTTGCCGATAGTGAAGCTATCACCGTCTGCGGGTACGCCGGAGATAGCGAAACTGATGCCTCCGTAGGCGGCGAACTGGGCACTCGGGACCTGGGTGCCGGCGATCGTCGCAGTATTGAGATTGTCGTAGACGATAAAATCATCGAAGGGATCGACGCCGGGTACCGAACCCGGATAGTAGACCTCGAAGCCGCTTGTCGGTCCACCCTGGTCGTCATATACCAGTTGTATATCGCCCCCGGCCAGCGGCAGTCCGGCCATGGAGCTGTTCGCCGGCTGTGTGATCCGGGCATCACCGCCATTCAGCGGGTTGCCATTGCCATCAACGGCGGGCCGTACCTGCACGGGACCGGCGGCCGCCAGCCTTCTCACATCATTGATCAGCAGATCGATATCCAGGGAGGCCGACCGGGTGGGCTGAATCAGGAAGGTATCCCCGGTTATCGCACCGGCGGCATTGATATTGATATCGAGACCGTCAACGATATTGGAACCCGCAGCCAGGGTCTGGGTCGTACCGGAGACCAGATCTTGCAAAATGAAATCGGCTCCATCATAGGTCAGCTGGTAGCTGTTGCCAGTCAGATTCCCCACATTGTCGTAATCGACTGTGACGGAACTGCCGTTACCCGGCTGCGGCAGCACCTGCACTGTGCTGGTACCGAAGAGCGCGGTACCGACCAACCCATCCAGATCGAGACCCAGCTGGTGTTGACTATTGAGCTGGTCTGCAATACCGAGGGCGACCAAACCTACTCTGTCCTGGGTTGGATCGAGGACCTCGCTGCGAAATCTGAGCATGCCGCCAATGGTGCCGCCGCTGATCTGGTCGGTAATAATCTGAGTACCGAATGAATAGTTGAAAGTGATCTCCAGATGGCTGGGATCGAGACTGGAGGGCTGGGTGCCGAGGGTGGCGGCAGCGGTGTCCATTACCAGAGGCTGACCCTTACCGATGAACACGTTATACGCGCCGTCGGTCTGCTGCAGGATCTGGATATCGACCAGTTCCGACAGTTCGTTAACCAACTGGTCCCGCTTATCCAGCAGATCATTCGGGGTACTGCCGTAGGCGAGTTTGATGTCTGCATTGATATCGGCGATGTTCTGCGCAAGGCGGTTGATTTCACCGACATTGAATCCGATCTGACCATTCATCCTGGTGCGGGTGTCATCGAACTGCTGATTGAAATAGTGGAAACGGTCCGCCATCGATTCCGCTTCGGTCAGTACCAGCTGACGGGCTGGAATCGAGGTGGGATCGTCGGCCAGTCCCTGCAGGGCATCGAAGAAGTTCTGGATGGTCGGCTGGATTCCGGCATCCGGATCCGCCACCAGGTCGTCGAGTCGCTGAGCCCCCTCATAGTAGGCCCTCAACTCGGAAGAGACCGTCAGGCTGGTGCGCATCTGCCCGGCAACGAAGGTGTCATACTGGCGCTGGATTTCCGAACTCTCTACACCGGTACCCAGATACCCGGCCGGACTGAGGAAGGGTTCTCTGGTATTGAAGTCAATCCGCTGACGGCTGTAGCCCTCAGTGTTGACGTTCGAAATATTGTGCCCTGTGGTGTCCAAGGCATGCCGATTGGCAATCAACCCTGAGACACCGATGGATAGTATACTCACTTAAATCGCCTCTGTTTCACTCTTTATCGACTGCTGGAGCGATCCCTTAAGCCGGTTGAGGGCGGTCTGCATCTCCGGTCCCTGCATCACCCGTACTATTTTTTCCGCATAGTCGGGGTCGGTGGCGTACCCAGCATCCTGCAGCGCCCTGAAGTATTCCGCGGCATCCTGGGTATTCTGCAGGGCATCTGCATAGCGAGGATTCTGTTTCAGGAAGGTCACATAGTCCCTGAAACTCTCATCGAATGAGCCATAGGTGCGGAAATAGTCTCGCCGCCGAACCGCGACATCCTGTTCAAACTCCAAAGTCTCCTGTCTGACCCGATCACCGCTCCAGCGCTGGTCGGCCTTGATGCCAAACAGATTGTGGCTGCTTCTACCGTCTTTGGACTGCATCACATGCCCTCCCCAGCCTGTCTCCAGGGCAGCCTGGGCAAGCAGCGCCTCGGTGGGCAGTCCCAACTCTTGTGCAGCGCTGTCGGCAGCCGGCCAAAGCGCTTCCACAAAGGATTCCGGTGAGTCGATGTCGACTGACGGCCGATTTTCTGCCGCTCTATTATCGGGTTCCGCAGCAGCCTTTACGCGGGCCTTTGCAAGCACGGAAGGGTGCTGCCAATATGCTTCAAGTGAGGTATTCGGCTGCGCCTTCCCGCCTTCCTCCATACCCAGCTGATTGCGTAGCAGCTTCGCCATGCCGAGACCGCGCTGCTCCGAAAGGTGGAGGGAGAGCTGCTGGTCATACATATCGCGTACGAATTCGCTCTGTTTGCTCTCGAACAGACCATTGCCGAAACTGGCCTGGCGCATCTGTTTGACCATCATCTGCACAAACAGGGATTCAAACTGACGCGCAACCTGATCAGCCGTTCCGGCCTGATCCTCCCGCGCCTGATGCTTCAGGGCCGTGAGCCCCGAAAAATCATGGTAGAGGGCGGGAGTTGAAGTGTTCATCAGATCACCAACAGTTCGGCTCGCAGGGCACCGGCCTCTTTCAAGGCCTCGAGGATCGCCACCAGGTCACTGGGGGCCGCGCCCACCTGGTTGACGGCACGCACCACATCGTCCAGAGACGCTCCCGGATTGAAGAGAAACATATGATCCTTGCCCTCTTCCGTAATCGTAACCTGACTCTGCGGCACCACGGCAGTCTGCCCTGCCCTGGCAAAGGGAGCAGGCTGCGAGACCGCGGTCTCTTCACTGATACTGACCACCAGATTGCCGTGGGAGACAGCCGCCGGATAGACCCGGACCTGGCTGTTGATCACCACCGTGCCGGTACGCGAGTTGATGATGACTTTGGCCGAGGTCTTGCCGGGATTGACCTCCAGCTCCTCCAACATGGAGATGAAAGTGACCTTCTGGCCGGGATCGATCGGCGCGTTGACTCTTATCGAGGTGGCATCGACGGCCTTGGCCGTACCGGGACCGATTGTCAGATTGATCGACTCTGCCACTCGCATGGCGGTGGTAAAATCCCCATCGTTGAGATTGAGTGTCAGCAATGGCGCCTGATTGAAATTGTTCGGCACTTCGCGTTCCACGGTCGCCCCGTTGGGGATACGCCCCGCGCTGGGGATGTTAACGGTCAGCTTGGAGCCGTCGGAACCCTCCGCGCTCAACCCGCCCACCACCAGGTTGCCCTGGGCCAAGGCGTAATTCTTGCCGTCGGCGCCTTTCAGGGGGGTCATCAAAAGGGTACCGCCACGCAGGCTTTTGGCGTTGCCAAGCGATGAGACGGTAACATCGATCTTCTGACCGACCTTGCTGAAGGGCGGGAGGTCACCGTGTACGATTACCGCAGCAACGTTCTTCGGTTTCATATTGGTGCCGCTGGGTATCTGCACACCCAGCTGGGAGAGCATGTTCTTGAGGCTGTTAATGGTGTAGGGCGAGTCGGTATCCTTGTCGCCCGTCCCATCCAGACCCACCACCAGGCCATAGCCGATCAACTGATTGGAGCGCACGCCCTGGATAGAGGCCAGGTCCTTGATCCGTTCCGCCCATGCGGTCTGGCTGGCCAACAGAATGATTGAAAACGCGATAATAACTTTGTGTACGATAACGTTCATTGCATGGCACCTCAGAAGGGCGAGAGCACACTGTTAAAGAACCGGGCAAGCCATCCCATGGAGTTGGCATCCGCCAGGGCGCCTTCACCGACGTAGGTGATGGTCGGATCGGCAATCCGCGTGGAGTCCACGGTATTATCGGGCGAGATATCCCTTGGCCTGACGATGCCGGAGAGGCGGACATACTCGGTTCCCTGATTGATGCCGATCCGCTTTTCACCCCTGACATAGAGATTGTTGTTCGGCAACACCTCGATCACAGAGACGGTGATATTGCCGTTCAGGGCGTTACTCTGGGTGGCGCTGCCGTCGCCGCTGAAATCGTGGCTCGAATCGAGACTGAACCCGAGCCCCACATCCTTGTTGTTGGGAACCGGTACGAAGCCGGGTACGTTGAACTGCATCGACTGGCCGAACAGGGTTGGATTGGTGATACTGTTGCTGGTGGTTTTCGCGGTGGTTGTGGTAGCCGATTTGTTCGCCTGGGTACTCTCAACCAGATTCACCGTCAGCAGATCGCCAACGCGCCGGGCCCGAATATCCTCGAACCAGGCCTGCTCATAGCCGGCCTGGTAAATAGCGCCATTACCCTCTGGTGCCGGTGGCGGCATCACGGGTCGAATCGGGGCATAAGCGGCATCACGCGTCGGAGTGGTGTTATAGCATCCCGCCAACAGAGGCATCATCAAAATCGATATCAGTGTGATTGTGCGTAATCTATCCATCAGCTCCGCTCCGCTCAGAGTTGCTGATTAACATAGGAGAGCATCTCGTCCGTGGTGGAGATGGCCTTGGAGTTCATCTCGTAGGCACGCTGTGTCTCGATCATGTTGACCAGCTCCTCGACCACATTCACATTCGAACTCTCCAGCGCGGCCTGAATCAGGGTACCGGTACTGTCGGTACCGGGTATCGCGGTATTAACACCACCACTGGCGTTGGTCTCGCGATAGAGATTGTCACCGATCGGCGCCAAACCCTGCGGATTGACGAAATAGGCCAGTTCGATCTGGCCGATCTGGGTCGGGGTGTTGTTACCTGACACCAACGTCGAGACCACGCCATCCGAGCCTATGGTCAGACTGATGGCGTTGCTTGGTACGGTCATCGCCGGCTGTAGCTCGTAACCGTTGGGCGTAACGATGTTACCGTCTGCGGTCAGACTGAAGGTGCCGTCACGGGTGTAGACGATGTTGCCGTCCGGATGGAGGACCTGAAAATAGCCTTTTCCCTGGATAGCCACATCCAATGAGTTGCCGGTCTGTACGATATTGCCTTGGCTGTGCTCCTTCTGTGTCGCCACCACTCGTACACCTGTGCCGACCATCAAGCCTGACGGCAGCTCGGTATTCTCGGAGGATTGAGCCCCTACCTGACGCAGATTCTGGTAGATCAGGTCGTTGAACACGGCCCGATCACGTTTGTAGCCGGTCGTATTGACATTGGAGAGATTGTTGGAGATCACAGCCATGTTGGTCTGTTGTGCATCCAATCCGGTTTTCGCGATCCAGAGTGCCGGGTACATAGTCTCTTCCTCGAACTTAATTAATCTGATGAGTCATTCGTTGCCGTGCAACGATTCAATAAACTCTCTATCTGAATTAGAGCAATTTACTTGCCAACATCAGCTCATGCTCATGAGCCGGACCGAGGCGTTATCCAGATCCTCGGCGGTCTTCATCATCTTGACCTGCATTTCAAACTTACGCGCCAGCTCGATCATGGTGACCAGGGTATCCGCCACATTGACGTTACTGCTCTCAATGGCGCCGGACACCAGCTCGGTCGCGGCATCCGCATCCGCCTCTTCACCCTCCTGCAGGCGCAGCAGGCCATCTTCTCCCTTGATCAGCTGCTCTGCATCGGGATTGACCATCTTGATGCGATCGACAATCGCCAGCGCCTCAGGTGTTGAGCCTTCCGGCAAAATGGTGATAGTGCCGTCAGGCGCGATCTCCAGGCGTTCATAGGGCGGCAATGCAATCGGCCCGCTATTGCCGATCAGCGGCAATCCCTGGCCGTTCGTCACCAGACCGTTGGCATCGACCTTGAGGTCACCGCGGCGAGTGTAGGCCTCTGAACCGTCAGCTGCCTGTACCGCAAAGTAGCCATCGCCCTTGATTGCCAGATCGAGGGGATTACCGGTGGACTGAATGCTGCCTTTGTCAAAGTTGATATTGGGGCGCTCATCCAGCGCATAGACACGGGTCGGGTAACCCTGGCCGAACACAGGCATACTGCGGAATTGATTGAGATCCTCCATAAAACCCGGTGTATTCACATTCGCCAGGTTGTTGGAGTTGCTAGCCTGTGCTATCAGGGTCTCTTTTGCCCCGCTCATGGCGATGTAAAGCATGCGATCCATGGGTTGCTCCTGTTCTTTAATTCTGCTGGCGCTATCGCTTTAACTGGAACACTGCAAAAAACAAACCAAAAAATAATTTTGGATTGATGAATTCGCTTCGCTCACATTCTTTTCTTGAAAAAACCCGCACGAAATACATACAAACCAATTTAAAATTCCAAAAAAAATCGCCACTCCCGCCCCCCGTACACTGAGGGCAGAAGTGGCGACTACCCAGCCTACTTAACGGATATTGATCACTGTCTGGGTAACGGCATCCGCAGTGGTGATGACCTGCGCATTGGCCTGGAAATTACGTTGAGCGGTAATCAGATTGACCAACTGCTTGGCCAGATCGACATTTGAATTCTCCAACGCACCGGACTGTATCAGCCCGAAACTGCTGGTACCGGCCTCACCCAACTGCACATCACCGGAGGCGAAAGACTCTGCCCAACTGGTATCGCCAATCTGGCGCAGCCCTTGATTATTGCTGAAACGGGCCATGGCGATCTTACCCAAAGGCTCTGATTGGCCATTGGTAAAGCGAGCGAATACGACCCCCGTGCCATCCACATCCACACCACTCAAACGGCCCGATGTGAAGCCGTCCTGACTCAATTCATTCACGGAAAAGCCTGAACCGAACTGGGTTGATGCGCTGTAGTCAAAGGTCAGCGTGGTGATATCCGCAGCACCGCCGCCCGGACTGAAGGTATCGATGGCCACGTTACCCAGGGCATCCACATCCCCCACACCGGTATCAAGGGCGCCCGCCGTAGTGAATTGGATATCCGCAAAGGCGTTGCCACCCACGGTGACATTCACCCCATCCACGAAGGTAAAGGCATTCCACTGATTGTCTGCTACCTTGCTGTAGAACATGGTCGCGGTGTGCGCCGTTCCCAGAGAATCATAAATTGTGGTCGCAGTGGAATGATTGTAACTTTGTGGATCCGGCGGGAAGGTAAAGGTAGGCGCTGTCGGATCGAGAGTAACCACCGGCGGCAGTTCCGCCGCACTCAGATTGAGGGTTGCCTCGATATCGCTGGTGGGCTGAGGCGTACCCGAGACCACAGGTAGATTCAGATCGGAGGTATCGCCGGTATTGAACAGGGTTCCGGTAGTACCGATACGGGGAAAGATCTGCACCCTGGAACCGGTATGATCCACCACGTTTCCATCCCGGTCCACGCTGAAGGCGCCGGCGCGGGTATAGGTTACGTCACCCGCCGTATCTTCCATCACGAAGAAACCCTCTCCGTTGATCGCCAGGTCCAGGTTGTTGGATGTGAATTCTGTGCTGCCCTGGGAAAACTGCTGCGCAACACGGGTCACGCGAACGCCCCTACCCGGCACAGAACTGCTGACATCACTGATGGAATTGGCATAGATATCAGCAAACTCGGCACGCGACTCTTTGAAACCGACCGTGCTCGCATTGGCGATATTGTGACCGGTTACATCAAGATCGGTGGATGCCGCATCCAATCCACTCAGAGCAATACGAAATGCCATCTCTATTCTCCTGTCTCTTCTCTATCTGCAATCAACGCTCGTTGCATTGATGCTTATGTTCTATTGAATTTGCGCCACGTCATTCATGGAGATCTGACCAAGTCCGCCCAGATTGAGCTGAACACCGCCGGGCCCACCCAGGTTGACACTCTCGACCTCTGCGGATACCAGCGTGCTGGGCGCCATCTCCGCATCATCCACGTTGGCAATCGCGCTCACCTGATAGAGTCCGTCGCCCACATAGTCGCCGGCATCGTCATAGCCATCCCAACTGAAGGCAACCTGCCCGGCCTCATGGGTGCCAAGCTGCAGTTCGCGGACCAGGGCGCCTGACTGATCTGAAATCAGCACCCGCACATTGCCCGCCGAGGAGGGAAGCACGACGCTGCCCTGCAGTGGTTCGCCATTCGCCAACGCACCGACACTGCTCTCGACCAGCACATCGCGACCGACAAGGTTGGCCGCTTGCAGGGCCTGGTCGGAAGTCAGCGCACTTCGCAGCTCATTGAATGAGTTATTCAGATCATCGATACCGGATACCGTGGCGAACTGGGATACCTGGGTCGCCATTTCGGAATTTTCCATCGGTTTGAAGGGATCCTGGTGCGTCAACTCGGTAACCAGAAGCTGCATGAAATCTTCCAAGCCCAGCTGACCCTGCTCCTTTTCCTGTTTGATGCTGTTGTTGGTCAAACCGATATCTTCATACAGATCGTAGCGATTAGTGATGGCTGTCATGGCTATCTCCTTACTGGCCCATACGCAGTGTGGCGAGAAGTAATTGCTTGGCTGAGTTAGCCACTTCCACATTGCCCTGATAGGAGCGTGACGCGGAAAGCATGTTTGCCATCTCCTCCACCATATTCACATTCGGGCGAAAAATATAACCCTCCTCATTGGCGAGAGGATGTTCCGGTGCGAACTCCTGGACCAGCGGCGCCTGGCTTTCAACCACGCCCACCATACGCACACCAGTCGCTGCCGCATCGGGATTCGACTGATCCAACAAGGTCTGGAATACCGGCTGCCTTGCCCGGTAGGTCTGGTCGATACTGCTACTTACCGCATCGGCATTGGCCATGTTGCTGGAGACCAGATTGAGACGCAGACTCTGTGCGCTCATACCCGATGCAGCCGTATCGAAGATCTTGAATAGAGACATGCTCATTCACCCTTTATCGCTTTACGTATGCCACTGATCTTACTGTTGATGAAACTGAGACTTGCCTGGTACTCAATCGCATTGCCGCTGTACGCCACATGTTCCCTTTCGGTATCCACCGTATTGCCATCCAGCGACGGTTGCATGGGCGTGCGATAGAGTAGTTGCGAAGGAGGCACAGGGCCCGTTTCAGGTTGAATATGGCGACTGTCAGTAGTCCTCAATCGAGTGGAGCCGTTCATTTCACTGCTTAGAAGCGCCTTGAAATCGAAATCCCGGGCCTTGTAGCCCGGTGTGTCGGCATTGGCCAGATTCGCGGCAAGGACCTCGGCCCGCTGCGAACGCAGCACCAGTGCCCTTTCATGTATTCCAAACAGATCGTCGAAGTTCATGGATAGCTCCACAGCTCTCTTTGCAACTGAAGATGCAGGGAGTGTGCCAAACTTACAAACCGCTGTTTTATTTGAAGAGAGAGTCCGCCCCATGGGCTTGATGCATTGACTCCGCCTACAGTGCGGCATCCATTAAGAGTAGTTGGATACCGGCCGCCAGGCCCCGGCCGACATGGGGTTGGCTATGTCGGCGCGGAAAAGCGAGCTCCGTCCATAGGGAATAGACCGGTTATCAAAAAAAGTTGTGAATCGCGTCTGCCGGTCAAGCTGGGCAGGGGCGATAATCGGTTGATCAAAACAGGAATGCGGCAAGCGCGTGCCGCAATACGGCAAGCATTGCCGTTTAGGATTTCAAACGATAAGAGATACCGCCATGTCCCACCTTCATCTCAAAACGAGTTGTCAGCTGGTTGATCGACTCCGTCGACCCCAGAAACAGATAGCCTCCCGGGTTCAACGCATTAGCCATCCGATCGACGATATCCTTCTTCAATTCATTGGAGAAATAGATGAGTACGTTACGGCAAAAAATCACGTCGAATTTCCCGAGACCGTGATAACTGCCCGCCAGGTTAAGTGAGCTGAAGCTGACACGGCGCTTGATTTCAGGCTTCACTTCAAGGCAACGATCCTTTGGCAGGAAGAACCTTTTTTTCTGCTCCTGGGTAAGGCCTCTTTCGACAGCCAGACCGCAATAGACGCCTGAGCGTGCCTCATCCAACATCTTGCTCGAGATATCCGTGGCGGTAATCTGCAGCGGCTTGGCCGAGGGTTTCAGGCTTTGATACTCTTCTGCGATCATACTGATATTGTAAGGCTCCTGACCGCTCGAACAGGCGGCTGACCATATGCGGATCGATCCCCCTCGTTTCAGATTCAGGTCAGGCAGGATGGTCTCTTTCAACAAGATATAGTGGCCAATATCCCTAAACCAAAAGGTTTCATTGGTGGTCATGGCATCGATGACCTTAACCTTCAGGCGCGAATGGGCCGGCGAGCGAATCAAATCAAGCAAGGCGCCCAGAGAATCGACCTGCGCCTCTTTTATAATGTTATTCAGCCGGCTGGCGACAAGATACTCCTTTCCGCTACCCAGCAAAATTCCACATGCCTGCTGTAGAAAAGACTTGAATGCCTCATACTCCGCCGATGAAATCGTGGCTGACCGGTGGTACATTTTTTATTAAGTTTTCTTTTAGGAATATCAGTTGTAATTTTAAGCCAGGCTTTTGATACGCTCGGTCACGCGACCGGCCAGTTCATCAGGCATGAATTTGGCGAGGAAATGATCGGCGCCCACCTTTCTCACCATGGTCTCATTGAATACTCCACTCAATGAAGAGTGCAGTATGACATACAGATCAGACAGTTTCGGGTTGTCCCGTATCGCCGTCACAAGTGAGTAGCCATCCATTTTCGGCATTTCAATATCGGAAATCACCATCGCCAGCCAATCATTCAGGCTGCCCTCTTCAGACCACTCCTGCAGCAAGCTTAGGGCCTCGCTGCCATCTTTTGCCAGCACGACCTCAATACCCATCTCGTTCACAACTTTTTTAATTTGGCTACGCGCTACCATCGAATCGTCAACAACCAGAATCTTAAACTTACTCAAGTCGACCCCTGTCTCCTCCACTGGTTGTGTCAAATTCTCATCGATACCCAGTACTTCACTGAGAATCTTCTCCACGTCAATGATCTCAACCAACACATCATCGATGTCCGTGACCGCAGTCATATAACTGCTGCGCCCCAAACCCTTCGGCGGCGGCAGTATGTCTTCCCAGTGGGTGTTGACGATACGCTCGACGCTGCCTACGAGAAAGGCGAGTTGTCGGCGGTTATACTCGGTTATGATTATGAAATAGTCCGTCACCTTGTCCATCCTGGGACCGCCTATGGCGTTACTCAGATCCATCACAGGTATATTGTTGCCCCTGAGTGAGGCCACACCGCGAATGACCGGATTGGAACCGGGCAGTTCCGTCAGCTGCGGACACTGCACGACCTCCTTTACCTTGAACACGTTGATGCCAAAGATCTGACGCCCCTGCAAGCGAAAGAGCAGCAATTCCAGTCGGTTCTGTCCGGCAAGTTTGGTCCGTTGGTCAACACTGTCCAAGACGCCAGCCATGGTATAGCACCCCACACAAAGAGAAACCCATCATAATGAGTATGGCGGCTTGAATAGAGCGACCTTTAGTATTGTCTTATCAACCTAAGTCTTTATGTAACTGGAAAAATGAAGATCCCATGCGCAACACACCACAGACATCTCCCTCGCCATTCCCCGCACTTTGAAAGGCAAAATAACCCCCTGATTTTAATTTATTTTATGCCACACAGACGATGCACAGCCAATGCCTATCCCGTACACACTAAATTCACGGCATGGTGATTGCATATATTTAAGCAGTCAATCGAGAGACCACTATCATGATGCATGCCAAGCTGAGATTTAAGACGATTCTGGCGATTCTCCTGTTTTCGGCCACTGCGATCAGTCATGCGGAGAGTGGGAACCACCAATCCCATGACTCAATCGTTGCGGCGGTCAAGGATTATCTGCTGCAGACCGTCGCGAACCAGAACCACGATGCAAAAATCGTCATTACGCCGCTCGATCATCGTCTCAAATTGCGTCAGTGCGATACTCCATTGAAAGCCTTCAGTCCGCCCGGCGGCAGCAAAATGGGACGCACTTCGGTAGGCGTACGCTGTGAAAGCCCGGCACCCTGGTCGCTCTATGTCTCCGCCAAGGTCGGTCTTGAATTACCTGTGGTGATCGCGAACCGGGACCTTGCAAGAGGCCAGGCCATCACCACAACCGATGTAAAACTGGAAATCTCGGATACTACACAATTATTGCGAGGTTATTATGAATCGGTCGATGAGGTTGTGGGCCGAACATTGAAACGCGCTCTCCGCAGGGGCAGGATCGTTACACCTACTTCGCTGATGGTGCAGAAGACCGTAAGCAGGGGTGAGCAGGTCACCATACTGGCCGGCGTAGGCGGCATCGAGGTGCGCATGCAGGGGAAGGCAATGAAAAACGGCAATCCGGGCGACTTGATACCTGTAGTCAACGTAAAATCAAAGAAAAAGCTGCAGGCACGAGTGATCTCGGAAGGCCTGGTGAAGGTAAACTGACGGTTCATCGGGATAGACTATCTGGGAATCTAAAGCATCTGATGGGAGCTAAGCAACCAGGGCCTGCAACACTAAAGTAACAGTGCCGGAAGTCGATACTCAGAGTATGTAACCAATGAAAGAGGATGAGTCATGGCCGTTGAAATCAATAGTCTCTCGAGTAGCAATCTGAAGGGTACGGGAGACAGCGGTCTGGTGACACGATCTGGCTTGCCTGGAGGCAAGCGTTCCGCGACATCGACAACCTCCACCCGCAAAGACCGTTTTGATATGACCGGCTCCGCCGGCAAGCTGCTGGAACTGGAGGCCCGGATCGCTCAGATGCCTATCGTCGATGCGCAAAAGGTCGAGGCTGTGCAGAAAGCGCTTGCCACCGGCAGCTTCACCATCGACCCCCAGACCGCCGCCGATAAGATGCTCGCGATGGAACTGGCGCTGCCCTGAATGCCATGAACGATCCATTAGAGGCCTCCAGGGTCTTCGTCGAAATTCTGCAAAACGAAATCGAGCAATCCCACCGATTGCTCGATTTGCTGCGCACGGAGTACACCTTACTGCAAAAGGGATCGCCTCAAGCCTTGCAGGAGTTGATTACAGAGAAAAAACAGCAGCTGAAGCTGGTCGAAACCGCTGTTATGACACACAACAGGTTCCTGGAACAACAGGGATACGGTGCTGACAGACAAGGGACTGAGGCCTTTATCCAGCAGTGCAGTGACAATGAACTGATGTCCGAGACCTGGCATCGATTCAGTGCCTTGCTGGAGGCGTGTCATAAACAGAACGAAATCAATGGCGGTGCAGTTCAACTCAATCAACGCCATGTTGTACAATCGCTGGATATCCTCAAGGGCGTCAGTCAGCGGGACAAAACATACGGTCCCTCAGGCGAATCAAAGCCCAATTCCACGTCGAAGTCGCTGGGTAAGGCTTGAACCTGCCCTCAATCCATTAGCGGAAACCCACAAGTAAAACCATCCATGCACTCGGCAGGGGCTACTTATCAACCCGGCAACTAAGTATATCGCTTTCAGGGCTTCAGGCATGCTCTTGATCAAGGCTTGGCTCGCAGAGAAGGGTTGTTCCCTTGTCAAGAGCCGTAACGCAGAGCAAGGGCATGCCTGAAGCCCCTAACATTTTGATTTTTTAAGGCAGGCCGCAGTGTACCTGCCTACAGACTGCGTTATCAAAACTGGCTGTAGGAGGGCTACAGCGGCGTTTTGATGCCTTGCTGTAGGCAGGTACACTGCGGCTGAAAGCGATATACTTAGTTGCCGGGTTAATAACTTCGATATATTTCCGGATACTCCAACTGTAAACGCTCAAGATCCTGCGTTCGATCCAGATCCCAGAGTTGCGGCAGCTCACGCCAATGCCAGCCCAGATCGGAGAGGACCGCCCGGGTCGATGCCGCCACATCCCCGCCTCCCCAATGATGCCCCTCGAAAAGATCCTTATGGTGGTTATTCAGGCCAAGCAGGACATAACCTCCATCCTCGGCAGGTCCCAACACCACATCTTGGCCATCGGACAACCAGAGAAAAGTCTGGTGTATGTGGCGTGCAGTCAGTGCAGGGCAGTCAACGCCGACAAGTGCGACATGGCGATGGCGGGTAAGGGCCGTTTTTGCCGCCAACCCCATGCGCGCTCCCAGATCGTCACCCTGCTGCAGATAGATCGGCAGGTCATACTCAGCCGCAAGCTGCGGCCAGAGGGGGTGATCCCTCTCCGGGCTGACCCAGAGTTCCGTCGCGAATGGGGTTTGATTGCAAGTCCACTCAACCAATCGCGCCAAGAGCGTGATATAGAGCCGGGTCGCCCCTTCCTCGCCAAGGGAGGGTATCAGACGTGTTTTCACTGAACCGGGGTATGGCGCCTTGGCAAAGATCAGAATTGCGCATTGATGCATGGCACGATCATCCCGGAACTAGGATATAGAGTCTGGCAAGATGTTTAGGCTTGACACCTACCCAATAGGCAAAGCGCAGCACCCACATCAAGAGCACGGTGCGTAGAATACCATTCGACTCCCAGCGGCGACTGGATGTTACCAGGGGACCGGGTAAACAGATGGGGAGAGCATGGCGCTTCAGACGTCGGCTGATCTCTATATCCTCCATTAGCGGTTGCTGAGGAAATCCACCAACCTGGTCAAACAGCCAACGGTGAATAAAGATGCCCTGATCCCCGGTTGCGATGCCGCTGATACGGGATCGCCAATTCATCATTCGTTCTATGATCCGAAACAGCGGATGAGAACCGCTCAGCCTGATGTCAAAGCGTCCCCACGACGGCTTAGAATCGACAGCCGCCAGGATCGCCCGATCCATGCCATCTCCTATCCGACTATCGGCATGCAAAAACCAATAGACGTCTCCCGATGCCTGTAATGCGCCACTATTCATCTGCTGCGCACGTCCTGGCGAAGCGTGCAGCAGTCTATCCACATAGGGCTCAATTTTATCGATCAGTTCCTGTTCTCTGTTGCCGCCGTCAACCAGAATCAACTCATGCCCGGCCGATCGCATAGTCTGCAAATCGAGTATGCGGCGCTGTAAAGCCTGCCCCTCGTTCAGGCAGGGGATAATGATGCTCAGCATCCTAGGATTGCTGTTTTTCCGCTCAGAATTCATGCAAGCCCCGTACGATACGATTACTCTTTCAAGGAACCGCCACAACTGCTGCCTTGACCAGCGGTACAGCCATAACAGTGTTCGGCGACCTGAACCGGCATACTTGAGAGATCGGTGTCGAAGAGATCCCGCAGGCGAGGTCTGACACTGTTCTCTGCCTTGAGATGGATCTTCAGCATCTGGTTGAAATCACAGTCGTAGAGATAGCCACGATAATCGACGCTCAACAGCGAGCGGCACATGACATGCTCAAGATTGCAGGACTGATAGGCATCCCGCAACAACTGCAGATAGCTGTTGAATTCGCCCTTGGACTGCAGATAGCTGCCGAAACGCTGGATCGGCATATTGGTAATGGTCAACAATTGGTTGAAATGTATGCCATAACGATCCAGCAACTGCTTTCTGTACTCCGCCTCGAGAGGGCCTTGCGGTGGAGGCAGACTGGGCCCAAGCGGGTTGTAGACAAGATTGAGCATCAATCCGGTCTCGGGCATACCATAACCAAGACGATTCAGCTTCAGCAAGGCGTCGATACTGCCTGCATAACTCCCTTTACCCCGCTGCTGGTCGACGTTCTCCTCCAGGTAGCAGGGCAGAGAAGCGACGATCTCAACCCGGTTTTGGGCCAGAAAATCAGCCAGATCCTCCTGACCCTCTTCCAACAGGATAACCAGATTGCTGCGGTCAATGACATGTGCGCCCAACTGCCTGGCCTGTTTCACCAGATAACGGAAATTGGTATTCAACTCCGGCGCACCGCCAGTTAGATCCAGACGCTTTAATCTTTGCCGTTGCAGGAAGGTCAACACATCCTCGGCAGTGCGCCTATCCATCTCCTCCTTCCTTTTAGGACCGGCATTAACATGACAATGGATACAGGAGAGATTGCAGCGGAATCCGAGATTGACCTGAAGGGTTTCCAGCTTATCCCGACCGACAGGTGGAAATGTACTGGGTTGTAGAAGATGAGCCGTTTCAATCATATATGTTCCTGGTTTTTTTTCTGACGTCATCAACTGCATACGTGATGAACGTCGCAACGGATTCATTACGTGATGCAGCGCACAGACCACATCATACGGGGAGTGAATGAAAAATTTTATAACATTTTGTTTTTTTTGGATTTACATCATTTCGAGCCATGACAATCCAGGATCCCGCCTGAACCATTTCACCGGTTCGGGCTCAAATTCTACAACAGAGTATTTTAGTTTATGCTAATATTCTTATTGAAACTGTCATCTTTATGGAGTTAAGAGATGCTGCCCATACTATTAGGTCTGGTTATCGCCATGTTGTTCGGTCTGATGTCGTTTTTTGTCTACGGTCTGGATGGATTAGTCAACTACCAATGGATCGATGCCGTCTTCTGGGCGTTGATTGCCACCGGCGCACTTATTACGTTGATCAATGAGGCCGGTCAATGTCTAGCCTGTAGATTCAGGTATCTGGTTCCGAATAGACAGTTTGATAGATACTGCAGCGACCTGGCTTGCGCATGATTATAGTGTGCCGATATCAGACGTACCTCAGATCCAGCTAGGGTTGGACCGCGGCTTTCCTGGAGTCCAGGTCAATGCCCTCCGCCAGATGAATTCTCCGTATCAACACCATGCTGTGAGAGGTATGTTACCACTCTCTACAAAAATCAGTCACCACACCGATTGCCCGTGTTTGATCACAGATATTGAGGCGAAGCGCTGCAATGTCTGTGTATTGCCAATCTTGCAAAGAACGATCCGCTCTCATCTTGAAAGCGAAAGACTGCACCAGCATATGCAACCGATCACGGATCTTTTCTATTTTTGTACACAACCGGATCCATACATAAATGGCCGATTGATGAATATTCTGTTTTTTCGCACCACATTAATACTTGTCAGGCGTAGTACTGAATCCTCTACATCCTGAAGATGAATGAACATTAAATGGGGTCCGGTTAGCCGAAATTCGGCTTATCTTATGGAGACACCACGTTAATGTTTTTCTCCATGGTGACAATCCCTTGTTTATGGCCAACGGATTGTCAATCATGCGTCAAATGACATTCCGTTAATCATTTTCACTTTAAACCGAGATGGTGGGAGTGTTACGGTCAGAGTGAGGGTAGTCATTCGCCCCAAACAGTCATCAGCTGTTGTGATATCGGGCTTGCTCGATTAACTATCGCACAGTAAACTACTGTTTTTATTCGAGAACTACTACATGCCCTCGTAGCTCAGCAGGATAGAGCAATCGCCTCCTAAGCGATAGGTCACAGGTTCGACTCCTGTCGAGGGCGCCACTCAGACGATTTGAGTAAATAGATGCCGGATCGGTCAATTCCGCCTTGCCATAATCTGCAACAACTGTTGCTGGTAGTCCTGCTGATTGGCCTTAGTCTCGATATCGGCTGCCATGCAGCCATGCTGGAGGGACAGGTCGTCGCAATACTTGGTAGCGACCGTATCACGCTCAGGCTGGCGGATGGTGCCTACAGAGAGATAAAACTGACTGGGATCAGCATACCAGGCCACGACAAAGAGATGAAAAAGATAGCGCAACGCCACCTCAATATGTTGCTTGCGGGCCGCTTTGTCAGTGTTGAATACAATACCCTTTCTGCAAGGGGTGTTATACTCGGAACTGTCCTCCATGGGGGATCGGATATGGCCTTACGGATGTTATCCGATGGCTTTGCCGTGACGACTAACCACCCACGGCTACAACCTTCAAGGCTGAGACGTTATGAACAGGCCGAGGTCAATGCCCGCGCACGCGGGCTCGGTTTTTGGCAAAAATTGAGATGAGAAACAACGAGGCGGTCTGATGGGAAAAAAAAACAGTCGAGAGAAAAGCAAGAAAGAAAAAGATAAGAAAAAGTTAAGCAAACAAACCAATAAAAGCACTAAAAAAGAGAAAAAAGACAGTAAAGGGACCTCTGAGGTAAGTCCGCAACAGAGGCTGGACATGATTGCAGAAGCGGCCTATTTCATCGCCGAAAAGCATGGTTTCGATCAACAGAGGGTAATGCAGGATTGGCAACAGGCGGAACAACAGATAGATGACATGCTTAAGTTAAAAAAGCAGTAGTCGCCAATTCATTCCCGTTTCAACTCATTTTTTCTGTTTCTTCTTTTCTTTGGACTTGGACTCTTTTTTGCGAAGTCGTTTCAGGTTTTCCTCTAATGCGGCTTCCAATGCCTTATAGACCTTGAGTTGCGCAGCCTGATAGTGAGTTTCAGGTTCTCCGACCAGCTCTAAACGGGCACCGAAATAGGCCAGATCCGCTTCCAACGAAATCGGATTTAGATTGACTCTTAATTTATTACTCTCTTGTCCGGACAATTGCTTTCTCTTATCGCCTGACTGCCGTGTGCGGTGACTCACTAAGTTTTGGAATCTCGTCAGAGCGTTCCCAAATTCTGAGACACCACACTATTTTAGCAGAGCTGGTGGATGAATAGAGATAGGGCTGTAGCGAGTCATTGAAGCAGCCAATAATATGTATAAACAACATACATTATTTTTTTTACATTTTTCTGTCTATCCTTCTGTCTGTGCTAACATTTACTGATAGCTGCCCAAAAATAAATTATCCACCAACCAACACGCTTAATGGGCTTTGAAAATGACCGACTATCTGGATTTACTCAGATCCACCTCCGCCTATTCAGGCGGAAATGCCGCCTTTGTCGAAGAGCTGTACGAAAATTATCTCAAAGACCCTCAAAGCATCCCGGAAGACTGGCGAAAGGAGTTTGAGGGACTACCGAGTCAATCCCATACTGACACTGCCCATGAGCCTATCCGCCAGCGCTTTCTCCACCTGGTTAATGAAAAGCGCTCCGCAACCTTCACCGCAGACGAAAATCTCTCGCCGGGAGCTGCAGAACAGCAGGCCTCGGTTCTACGCTATATCAACGGATATCGTATGCGTGGCCACCAGAATGCCGATCTTGACCCCCTCAATCTCCGCGATCCTGTTTATGTTCCGGATCTCGACCTGGCCTACCATAAGTTGGATAAGATCGACCAAAATACCATTTACAATACCGGCTCGCTTTTCGCGCCGGAACGCCTGCCACTGAGAGACATCATCGAGCTGGTCAGGAAGAGTTACTGCGGTAGCGTCGGTACAGAATATGGTCACATTACCAGCACCCAGCAGAAGCGGTGGATCCAGGAACGCATCGAACAGCGACACCTTTTCCAGCAGTTCAGCAATAAGCAAAAAACCTGGCTGTTGACCCTGCTGACCGCGGCTGAAGGCATAGAAAAGTACCTGCACAACCGGTATGTCGGCCAGAAGCGGTTTTCACTAGAGGGCGGTGAGGTCCTGATCCCATTGCTGGATGATCTGATTCAACATTGCGGCAGCAACGGTATCAACGAAGTTGTCATCGGCATGGCCCACCGCGGACGGATCAATGTATTGACCAATATACTGGGCAAGCCACCACAAGATATTTTTGATGAGTTCGAAGGCCGTGTGACCGTCGACCCGGTACGTCTCTCCGGTGATGTGAAATATCACATGGGTTTCTCTACAGATATTGATACCGACAGCGGAATTGTCCATGTCGCACTGGGCTTCAATCCCTCACATCTGGAGATCATCAATCCTGTCATCGAAGGTTCGGTAAGGGCGCGTCAACGCCGTCGCAGCGATCATGACGGATCCAGGGTCTTACCTGTCCTGATTCATGGTGATTCGGCATTTGCCGGCCAGGGGGTGGTGATGGAGACCCTCAACCTTTCGCAAACCCGTGGCTATACCACCGGTGGTACGGTGCATATCATCATCAACAACCAGGTCGGGTTTACCACCAGCAATCCCATGGATACCCGTTCCACCCTCTACTGTACTGATGTCGCCAAGATGGTGCAGGCGCCAATCTTTCACGTCAATGGCGACGATCCCGAAGCGGTAGTCTACATCACTCGCCTGGCGCTCGAATTTCGCATGCGTTTTCGCAAGGATGTGGTGATCGATGTCATCTGTTATCGCCGGCTGGGTCACAATGAAGCCGATGAACCCGCCGTCACGCAACCGGAGATGTACAAAAAGATCCGCAATCGTCCAACGATCCGAACCCTGTATGCGGATAAGCTGGTGCAGGAATCAGTCATCTCTCCCCAAATGGCCCGTGACTTGGTGACTAATTATCGTGAATCCCTTGAACAGGGGATTGTGGTAGCAAGGCCGGTAACCTGCGCTCTTCGCCACCCCTATGCCGTGAGATGGAATGCCTATAGAGGTATCGAATGGGATCACCCGGTGGATACCCGACTCAGCAACGAGCGCTTTGATCTGCTGGCGGAACAGCTGCTGCATGTACCCGGGGGTTTTGAACTCCACCCCCGGGTTGAGAAGATATGGACCGAGAGAAAGCGCATGGCCAGCGGGGATCAATTCGTCGATTGGGGTTTCGCCGAGAACATGGCCTATGCCTCGTTACTCACTGAGGGCGTTCCGGTGCGACTCTCAGGCCAGGACTCAGGACGCGGAACCTTCTTTCATCGCCACGCAGTCCTGCACAATCAGATCGACGGCGAATCGCTGATCCCCCTTCAGCACCTGACCAGGGATCAGGCCGACTTTGTGGTTATCGACTCGCTGTTATCGGAAGAGGCGGTACTCGGTTTTGAGTATGGTTACGCCACCGCAGAACCCGGTTGCCTGACAATCTGGGAAGCCCAGTTCGGTGATTTCGCTAACGGCGCTCAGGTTGTTATCGATCAATTCATCACTTCAGGCGGTGAAAAGTGGGGTCTGTTGTGCGGACTTGTCATGTTCCTGCCCCACGGTTACGAAGGCCAGGGCGCAGAGCACTCCTCGGCTCGCCCGGAACGCTTTCTGCGCCTCTGCGCAAATCACAACATTCAGGTCTGCGTTCCCAGTTCGGCTTCGCAAATCTTCCACCTGATAAGACGGCAGATGCTACGGCCATACCGTCATCCACTCGTCGTCATGACACCCAAAAGCCTGCTCAGGCACCGCTTGGCGACATCGCCCAAGCAGGAACTGCTGGAAGGCGGATTTCAAAACGTCATCGACGAGATCGATGATATCGATCCGAAAAAGGTCAAACGCCTCATCATGTGCTCCGGAAAGGTCTATTACGAGTTATTGGAGACCCGCCGCTCCCGCGGCCTGGAAGACGTGGCGATAATACGCATAGAGCAGCTATACCCCTTCCCGCAAAAGGACTTCGACAAGATCGTTAAACGCTATAAGAGCGTGAAAATGGTTATCTGGTGTCAGGAAGAGCCGCAAAATCAAGGGGCATGGGACCAGATAAAACATCGCTTCTACCCCATCGCCTCCAAAAACAGGCAACTCTGCTATGTTGGACGCTCTTCAGCAGCGGCTCCCTCCGTCGGTTACCGCTCTGTTCATGTCAAACAGCAAGAAACCTTGATTGACGAGGCGCTGTCAGGGCGTATCAACCCCCGAATGAACTACAGGAACCAGGACTATCAATGAGTATCGAACTACGCGTTCCCCAACTCCCCGAATCGGTTTCAGACGCCACTATTCTGAGTTGGCATAAACAGCCGGGCGAACACGTCGACCAGGATGAGACACTGGTCGATCTGGAAACCGATAAAGTTGTACTTGAAGTACCGTCGCCGGAATCAGGCACCCTGACAACGATTCACTTCAAAGAGGGTGAAACCGTTCAGGCCGATGATGTTTTGGGGGTTCTGGAGGCCGGAGCCGGGGCTCCAGCCACACCGCAACAACCACCTGAGACCACACAAACAGACAACGAGCCACCCCCCCTCTCTCCCGCAGTACGACGCCTGGTAAAGGAGAGTGGCATCGATCCCAATACGATACAGGGCAGCGGTAAGGACGGGCGTATCGTGAAATCCGATGTGGAAGCGGCGATCGCTGCACAGAAGACCGAATCAAAGAGCGAAAGCCCCGTTGCGCAGACCGCTCCATCCACCCCGCCGGCAACCACCGCAACAGGTCGTATTGAAGAACGGGTCCCGATGACGCGTCTGCGCAAGCGTGTCGCGGAGCGACTGGTTGAGGCACAACAGACCGCCGCCATCCTGACCACCTTCAATGAGGTCAACCTGCAAGCCGTTTCAGATCTTCGGGTCAAATACCGTGACGTGTTTGACAAACGGCACAACGTACGCCTGGGCTTCATGTCCTTTTTTGTCAAGGCGGCGGTCGAGGCCTTAAAACAGTATCCGATAATCAATGCAACCGTTGACGGTGACGATATCCTCTATCATGGTTACTTCGATATCGGTATCGCGGTCTCTTCACCACGAGGGCTTGTGGTACCGATTTTGCGGGATGCGGATCAACTCAGCTTTGCCGCCATAGAACAGAAAATCAAGGATTTCGGTAGCAAGGCCAAGGATGGGGCGTTGAGTTATGAGGATCTGACCGGCGGCACATTCTCCATCACCAACGGTGGTGTATTCGGCTCCATGCTCTCCACACCGATTCTCAACCCGCCACAAAGCGCGATACTCGGCATGCATTCAATCCAACAACGCCCGGTGGCGGAAATGGGAGAAATCGTTATCCGCCCCATGATGTATTTGGCACTTTCATATGACCACCGCATCATCGATGGCCGGGACGCAGTACAGTTCCTGGTAAAGATCAAGCAGTTGTTGGAGGACCCCAGCCGGTTACTACTGGAAATCTGATCATGCATTAACAATAATCTTGCAAATCAGCCACAACGAATAGAAAAACGAGAATCAAACTCGACCGGTCACGTTACCGGTCGATATTGCATCGACAGGATTGACCATGACCCGCATTCGCCAGGAAGACCTTATCCACAGCATCGCCGATGCCCTACAGTTTATCTCCTATTACCATCCGGTAGACTTTCTTAAAGCCATGGGTGAAGCGTGGACCAAGGAAGAGAGCCCGGCCGCCAAGGATGCAATGGCACAGATCCTGGTCAATTCGCGCATGTGCGCCGAGGGAAAACGACCAGTCTGTCAGGACACCGGCATGGTGGTTGTTTTTCTCAAGATCGGTATGCAGGTTGAATGGGATGGCGGGATGTCGGTCAGCGACATGGTCAATGAAGGCGTGCGCCACGGCTATGCCCATCCCGACAATGTATTGCGTTTTTCCATGGTCACCGATCCACTCGGCAGTCGCAAGAATAGCGGAGACAACACACCGGCCATCATTCACATGGAACTGGTCCAGGGAGACAAGGTTGAAGTTAAGGTCGCCGCCAAGGGAGGCGGGTCAGAGAATAAATCCCGTTTCAAGGTCCTCAATCCTTCCGGTTCTCTGGTTGATTGGGTTTTACAAGAGCTACCCAAGATGGGTGCCGGATGGTGCCCTCCGGGGATGCTGGGTATCGGTGTCGGAGGCTCGGCGGAGAAGGCCATGTTGCTGGCCAAGGAGTCGCTGATGGAACCCATCGATATCCATGAGTTGCAGACGCGCGGCCCGTCCAATCGTAAAGAGGAGTTGCGTCTCGAGATCTATGAAAAGGTCAATGCATTGGGCATCGGCGCTCAGGGACTGGGAGGCCTGACCACCGTGCTCGATGTCAAGATCAGCGACTTTCCAACCCATGCCGCATCATTGCCGGTGGGTATGATTCCCAATTGCGCCGCCACCCGTCACGTGGAGTTCACCTTGGATGGCAGCGGCCCCGCACTGCTTACCCCTCCAACCCAGGATGATTGGCCCGATGTGACCTGGGAGGCATCCCCGCAAGCCCGCCGCGTCAATCTGGATGAGATCAGCAAGGAGGAGATTGCAAGCTGGCAACCGGGCGAACTCATTCTGCTTAACGGCAAACTTCTGACCGGACGGGATGCTGCGCATAAGCGAATCGCAGATCTATACGCCAACAACCAGCCTCTGCCAGACGGAATCGACTTCCACGGCCGCTTTATCTATTACGTGGGACCTGTCGATCCTGTACGAGACGAGGTGGTAGGCCCGGCCGGTCCCACCACCGCCACACGCATGGACAAGTTCAGCGAAGTCATGTTGGATCAAGCGGGTCTGTTTGGCATGGTCGGCAAAGCGGAGCGTGGCCCGGCGGCCCTGGAAGCGATAAAGCGCCATAGAGCAGTCTATCTGATGGCGGTAGGCGGTGCCGCCTATCTTGTATCTAAAGCGATTCGCAGCTCACGCCTGTTGGCATTCGAAGATCTCGGCATGGAGGCCATACGGGAATTTGAAGTGGTTGATTTTCCTGTCACAGTGGCAGTTGACAGCCGTGGCAACTCTGTTCATCAGACAGGCCCCGCCGAATGGCGGAACAAGATAGGTAAGATACCAGTTGTATCGGAGTAGTTTGACATGACTTCTTATAAAGCCTTTCGTATACATAGAGAAAATGCTCAACACTCGGCAGGGATCGAGGAACTTGAGTTACAGACCTTGGATAAGGGTGAAATCCTGATCCGAGTACAATACTCCAGTATCAATTTCAAGGATGCCCTGGCAGGGACAGGCAAGGCACAGATCATCAGGCGCTACCCTCTGACCGGCGGTATCGATGCCTGCGGTGAAGTTGCCGAAAGCGGCGACAAACGCTTCAAACCCGGCGACACGGTGATTGTCACAGGATACGACCTCTCCACCACCGTTGATGGCGGCTATGCGGAATATCTTCGTGTACCGGCAGACTGGGTAGTACCCTTGCCTGAGGGTCTCACCGCCTCCCAGTCGATGATCTTGGGCACTGCCGGTTTCACCGCCGCCCTGGCGTTGCATCGCATGGAGATCAACGGCCAACGCCCGGATATGGGTCCCATACTGATCACCGGCGCCACCGGGGGGGTGGGCTGCATAGCGGTCAACATCTTCGATGGAGAGGGGTTTGACGTGCATGCCGTCACCGGCAAATCCGATCAACACGCCTATCTGGAACACCTCGGCGCACAAGAGGTGTTGGGACGTGAACAGGTCAGTGCCTACCATCATGCCCTGGAACGTGGCACATGGGGCGGTGCTGTGGACAACGTGGGTGGCGAAATGCTCTCCAGCATCACCCGCAAGATCAAACCCTGGGGCAACATCGCCGCAATCGGTTTGGCTGGCGGGCATGACTTGAATACCACGGTGATGCCATTCATTTTACGAGGCGTCAGCCTGATTGGAATCAACTCCGCCGGCTGCCCCTATGAGATCCGGGAGGAGATCTGGCAGCGCCTGGCCAGCGACCTCCGGCCCAGACACCTGGACGATATCCTCACCCAATCGGTCTCCCTTGAACAACTGCCCGAGGTCTTCGAGCAGATGTTGGCGGGGCAGATTCTGGGACGCACCATTGTTTCCCTTTAGGGCGGCATAGCCCTAGGGCTTTTTAATAGGGATAGACGGGAAGATCCGCCTCCGAGGCCGTCATGGCAAAGTCATCCAGATAGATCCATGAATCAAAATCGTCCATGGTCGTCGGTATTCTAAAAACCCGGTGGCCACCGACATCGCCGGCGGGAATATTCCATGAGAAATCTGGCGTCACGCCATCAATCCACTCAGCAACCTTCACCCACGAACCGCCAAAAGGTTTGACCCAACCCTCATAGGAGGCTGATGTAGTCGATGTGTCGATATGTATTTTCACAAGGGTCCAGCGATTGGGAGTAATGTTCTCACTGACATCCGTTTGCCCCAATTTGAACTGATTGTAGTCTGGCGCTAATTGATAGTCGGCATAACGAAGGTCAGTGGTCGTCATATAGAGTTCACGATTGTCGGTGTTTGCCCAGTATGGCTCACCCGTTGTGTGGCCGAGAGAATATAGCCAGGCGAGATTTTCCTGCGCACACGGGTAACCGCCCTTACAGGGATAGATAAATTTAAAGCGGCCATCATAGGCGCTGAGCTGATCATCGGTATCTGTCGGATCGTCATAATAGTTCGGGTAGATCCAGAACTGGAACCAGACATCAGCGGGCACGCTGCCCGCGGGCAAGTTTTCATCACCAAACTGAAGATAGAAGTCGGTCTGTGAACCCATGGAGGCCGGGCGGGCCTCTATGGCAAGCACACGGTTTGAATCGTTACCCGGAAAGCTACCGGAATAGCCTGGAATTTCATCCACGGTATAGAGAAAGCCGTTATGGCTACCGGTAATATTTACCGCTTTAACATGACTCCAGCCGCCTTGAGTCACAAATGCGTTATTCTCGCCACTGGGATCGCTGGAACTGTCACGTTCGATTGAATATTCGAAATCATCGAAGAATGCCACGGCTGAGGGAACAATGGCGCCACTATTGTCATCTGTGGCGAGGGCATGGATTGTCCTTGAAGTGGAATCAGATTCGCCCTCCTGATCGGTGACCGTCAGCGTTATCACATAGCTGCCCGCCGAATTGTAGGTGTGCGATGTATTGGGCAGCTGTGAGACCGTGCCATCACCAAAATCCCACTCGTAACCAACGATGCCTCCATCATCCTTGGACTCCCTCGCATCCACGTTCACCTGCAGACTGATGACGCCACTGACAGGATCTACGGAAATGACGGCAGTGGGTGCTTGATTCGTTGTTGAATCGCCGTCACCGCCTGATGAGGAGCCGCCACATGCCGTCAAACCAGCGACAAGCGATATCATGGCTGCATATTTGGCTGCGCAATTAATAATCATCCTTAGGTCCAGAATCCATCCAATGCTGTTTGACCGGTGGAACCGGTAAACGTTGCCATCGAGCCCTGAGTGGCACTCATTCAGGCACAGCAGTGGCCGGAAATGCATATCACAGGACCTGGAGAACTCAACAAACCGAGCAGTTCTACTTGCCCCGTTGACACACATGTTTTTACGTATAACGGGGATTATAGATTTATTTGAAAGGCCTGTTTGGGTTCGATCATAAAACCCTGTTGTTTCCACTATATTGCGCAGTCGTGGAATGAAACGGCATGTTGCAGGGCGAACAGGGAAATCGCGCTGAAAACCACACACAATGCAAGGCGATCAACGGCCCATCTCCGCTTTGAAAGAGTCTCTCCACACTCAGACTGGGCCTGTAAAACGGTAATCCTTGGGTACGACCACCACTCCCTTGGGTGAAACGGTAAAGCGGGCTGCGTCGCTCTCTTGATCAAATCCGATACGTTCCCCTGGCGGGATGACAACCCCCTTATCGATGATACAGTTCTCCAGCTGCGCTCTATCGCCTACCCTGACGCCATCGAAGAGAATCGAATTATGAATTACCGCTTCGTCCCCAATCAGGGTCTTCGGAAACAGAATGGATCGCTGTACACTGCCACCCACGATGAGGGCGCCATTGGCGACGATGGAGTTGATAAAAACCCCTTCGCTGCCCGAAATACCCGGCACGGTCCGCGCTGGCGGATTTTGCCCGTGATGGGTACGGATTGGCCATTCAGGTTGATACAGATCCAATGACGGCACCGGATCCAACAACTCCATATTCGCCTCGTAGTAGCTGTCAATGGTGGCGGCATCCCGCCAGTAGCGATCCTGACTGACCCGTCCCGCCTCACCACCGAATTGGTAAGCGAATGCAACGCCGGCCGCAACCATTTTCGGCAGTATGTCATGGGTGAGATCATGACTGGAACCGCTCAGCGCATGATCCTCCTCGAGTGCAGAAATCAGGCTGTCGATGGAAAAGAGGTAGATACCCATCGAGACTTGGGCGGCGGTTGACTCTCCGCCGCTTTCCGCCGTTTGCCGCTCGTTCATTACCCCATAAGAGTTGACTTGACCATTCCGGTCAAGATTCAAGACACCGGAAAGCCCGATCTCTGCATAAGGACGCTGCATGCAAGCTACCGTTATTTCGGCATTGCGCTGCGCATGAAATGCGATCATCGGAGCATAATCCATTCGGTAAATATGATCACCGGGGAGGATCAATACCCGCTCCGCACCACTGCGCTTGAGCATGTAGAGATTCTGGTAGACGGCATCCGCAGTACCGTCATACCAACCACCGCCCCTTCTCATTTGTGGTGGAACGGCAGTGATGTACTCACCCATTTCCGGATTGAAGAGCGACCATCCGTCTCTCAAATGCTTTTGCAGGGAGTGGGACTTGTATTGGGTCAACACCAATATCCTACGCAGTCCTGAGTGCAGGCAATTGACCAGGGGAAAATCGATGATTCTGTATTGACCCCCGAAAGGTACCGCCGCCTTGGTACGTTCGAGCGTGAGTGGCTGCAGGCGTGAACCCTGACCACCCGCGAGGATCACAGTCAATGTCTTGTCTAGCATCATGTAACTCCGCTTCAGCAACTCCTGGGTGAAACCTTGATAGCAATGCATTAGCAAGAAACGGTCCCATACCGGGATTCTCATTTCAATAGCCGTTCCCTTGGCCGGCAGGCGATAAAGACCAAATCTACTGACTTCATATCCTGTATGCGCACTGTTTTCATCCATCGACGATCTTGATAAGCGTGCCGGCGTACTTCCATGTCGCAGGGGGGCAGACTCTGCAAAGCAGAGTAAAAGTGAATGAACGGCCACAGGCCGCACCAAACAAACTTAAAGTAATGTTTGATTTTGCTTCTAAACTTAAAAAGGCTAAGTTTTTCCTAAATCCATTCTCTGATCATAGATCCTGAACAAAAGGTTGGCGCTCTGATTTTACACATGAGACAGGAGGTCGTGAGACAAATATGAGAGAGGAGTATGTCGGCGAATCAAGCTGGCGTTACAACAACGTCCCTGATCGCTTTAACCTGTATCCATGGGTTCATTGGGAGTACCGCATGCATGATCCACCGTACATCGTCATAGATTCGGCTTTTAGAGCAGGATCAAGGCGGTAAGAGAGAACGATGCAAGAAACCTTCTCGCTGATGGTGCATGGTGGCGCAGGAACCCTTGACAATGTCAAGGACAAAAAGACGGCCCTGCGCTACTTGGAGAGCATTCGCACCGTCCTGGAGCACGGCCGAGAGATTCTCTCTCGTGGTGGCAGCGCCCTTGAAACAGTGGAGGTCTGCGCATCACTGCTGGAGGACGACCCGGTTTTCAATGCAGGATGCGGTTCTGTACTCAACGAAAACGGTAAAGTGGAAATGGACGCGGCCATCATGGATGGCCGCGACCTGTCCGCAGGCGCTGTCGCCGCAGTAAACAATATCGCCAATCCCATTCAGTTGGCCCGTCTGGTGATTACGCAAAGCGAACACGTGATGTTGATCGGCGATGGCGCGATGAAGTTTGCCGATCACTGCGGTATGAGTCTCACTCCGGATCACTATTTTTTCACCCCCGATCGCATCCGGCAGTTGGAACAGGCGCGCCTGCAGCACCGAATCATGCTCGACCATGATACCGGTGATGAGATTTCTGAAGAGCAGAAGTATGGGACCATAGGCGCCGTAGCCCGGGATTTGGAGGGAAATCTGGCTGCTGCGACATCCACCGGGGGTATAGTGAATAAACGCATGGGACGTGTCGGTGACTCGCCGATTATCGGTGCGGGGGTTTTTGCAGACAATCAGACCTGCGCGGTATCTACCACCGGCTTTGGCGAAGATTTCATGCGCACCGTCCTCGCCAAGACCGTTTCCGATGCCCTGGAATTTCTCAACTGCGATGCCAAGGGTGCGGTGGAGTATGGTATCGAATATCTGCTACGTAAAGTCAAAGGGAGAGGGGGAATGATAGTCATCGACCGTCAAGGCAACTGCGCCGCCGATTTCACAACCAAAAAAATGGTCCACGGCTGGATAGAAAAAACAGGCCGAAGCTGTGTGAGGTTTTAGGCATAGACCTGACAGGACCATACCTCCCATCCTCGTGATCACGCTTGCGCAGAATAAGCACCAGCGATTGCAGTGGGGAGAGAGAGAAAGAATCACACTCTTCCGCTGTTGGATATCAGTTTAGTGCCACCCCCCTGTGCGCAGCGCCGATACATCCATCAGTCAGTGGCGACGGTATTCGGAATCCAGCCAGCACTGAGGAAGCGGTTCCCCGGAAGGAAACTTCATCTGATCCTTGGCGAACTTCTCTGCATCCTGCATCTCTTCACCCGCATGGAAACGCCCAATGATTTCAGTGTGATTTGGATTAAAGAGGTCCGTTAGACTCAGCACTTCAACCAGTTTTTCGCTATTTTTCTGCATTAGAAACATCGACTACCTCCTTATTACCCGGGGCAGTGGAGATCAACCCTGGCCATTAAGAGCCTCTGACTAAATCAAGGCTTCCATTATTAATTATGGATTAGCAAGGGCGATTTTCAACGCTACCGGGAGTGTGGAGTAACCGATCCACCCATCCCTCAATCGCGCAGCAATGAAAATCCCCGAACGGTGCAATGGTCGTCAAAGTTCGCGCGTGGCAAGAAATTCGATATCGGGCCATCGCTCTACGGCCAGATCGAGATTGACCCGTGTCGGCGCCAGATAGACCAGTTTATCATCCCCATCCAATGCCAGATTGTCATAGGCCTTATCCCTGAATCGTTCCAGCATTTTTTCATCCTGGCACACGACCCAACGGGTCGTTGCCACATTGACGGGTTCGACAATCGCCTCCACCTTATACTCATATTTGAGTCGTGCCACCGCCACATCGAACTGCAGCATACCCACCGCACCGAGGATCAGCTCATTGTTTTTCAGTGGCCTGAAGACCTGCGTGGCGCCCTCTTCGCACAGCTGCAATACCCCTTTCAGCAGGGCCTTTTGCTTGAGCGGATCCTTCAACACCACGCGGCGAAACAGCTCCGGTGCAAAGTAGGGAATACCCCCATACTTCAACTCCTCCCCTTCCGTGAAGGTATCACCGATCTGAATAGTGCCATGATTGTGCAGGCCGATGATATCTCCTGGCCATGCCTCATCCACATGGCGACGCTCATCGGCCTGGAATGTGATGGCATTGCTGATCTGCACGTTCTTGCCGATCCGTACATGCCGTATTTTCATACCTTTACGGTAACTGCCCGAACAGACCCGTAAAAATGCAACACGATCCCGATGCTGTGGATCCATATTGGCTTGAATCTTAAATATAAAACCGCTGAATTTGGCTTCCGATGGCTCTACCAAACGCTGTTGCGCTGAACGTGACAGCGGTCCCGGCGCATACTCGACAAAGGCATCCAGCAGCTCTTTGACACCAAAGTTGTTGATTGCCGAACCGAAAAACACCGGCGTCAGCTCACCCCGAGCGTAGGCCTCCAAGTCGAGTTCATGGCTGGCGCCGCGCACCAGTTCGATCTCCTCGCGCAGCTCCCCCGCCTGGCTGCCGATCAGTTCATCCAGCTTGGGATTGCCGATACCTTCAATGACCTCGCCCACCTGGATCTTACCGCCGTGGGTGGCACTGAAAAGATGGGTGGTATCGCTGCGCAGATCATAGACCCCCTTCAGACGCTTACCCATGCCTATCGGCCATGATACGGGGGCGCACTTGATCTTCAGCACCTCCTCGATCTCATCCAGTATCTCCAGCGGGTCGCGTCCCTCGCGATCGAGTTTATTGACAAAGGTGAGAATCGGCGTATCGCGCAGACGGCACACATCCATCAGTTTGATCGTTCGCTCCTCGACACCCTTCGCCACATCGATGACCATCAATGCCGAATCCACGGCCGTCAGGGTGCGGTAGGTGTCCTCCGAAAAATCCTCGTGCCCGGGAGTATCGAGCAGATTGACGATCTCATCCCTGTAGGAAAACTGCATCACCGAGGAGGTGACGGAGATCCCGCGCTCCTTCTCCATCTCCATCCAGTCGGAAGTGGCATGACGCGCCGCTTTGCGTCCTTTGACCGTACCCGCCATCTGGATCGCCCCGCCATAGAGGAGCAGTTTTTCCGTCAATGTGGTTTTACCCGCATCCGGATGGGAGATGATGGCGAAGGTACGTCGCCGGCTGAGTTGTTCAAGCAGTTCGGACATTGAGACCTGGTTTCACTGTTAAAAAGCCGCGGATTATACCCCATTCAGGACCGCGGTAGTGACTCATCCGACCTGAGATTCAGAACATCGTCGCGGGAAATTAATTCAGGAAGCGCAATTATTGCGGCTCAGCGTAAAACTGTTTTTCAGTTTGTTGCTTATAATTGTGGCAGGTAGAACGTATTGGTAGCGCCATGAATCTCTCCCTCGGCATGCTCTCCGGTCTCGGCAATACCGCATCTGCGGTAGAGCGGACAATACCCGGAGCTCAGGCCGCCGACCCTGATAGAAATGTGTCAGGCGGTGCCTCTGCAGACTCAGACACCACGCCCGCCACCCGTGACAGCACCAGCCGAAGGCCGGTCCGCGAGAACGGGGAGAATAGCCAACTGACACAGGAGGAACAGGCGGAGGTCAGGGAGCTGCAGAAGAGAGATCGGGAGGTTCGGGCCCATGAGGCCGCCCACCGGGCCGCAGCAGGCGGCTTGGCTACCGGTGGCAGCTATACATACAAGAGAGGCCCCGACGGGCGTAGCTATGCGGTCGGGGGAGAGGTTTCGATCCGTATGCCGTCGACCGACAGTCCCAAAGAACGGGCCAGGCAGGCGGAAACGGTCCGCAGGGCTGCACTGGCACCAGCCGACCCGTCGCCCCAGGACCGTCGGGTCGCAGCGCAGGCCTCGGCGATGGCTGCACAGGCACGAAGTGAAATCCAAGCCGAACAGCGTCAGCAGTTGGCGGAGAACAGAGAAAAGGCCACTGAACGTGACGGCGACGGGGGAGTGGCAAGCACTCAAAACAGATTGTTGGGACGACGGGCGATAGCCTCCTTTCAATCCGTTGGCGGCGTTGCCAGCCTGCACAGCAATCCCTCCACTATCGATGAGATGATATAACCCGCCTTTGTCGGCGCATCTCTATCCGGCGCTCCTTGCCGGAGCTACAGCTCCAGTGACATCACCAGCGCATCCTCACGGGACTGGTTACGGTCAGGATAGTAATCACGCCGCTGTCCTATCTCGACAAAACCCAATTTTTTATACATCCCGATTGCAGGTTTGTTGCCAATCCTAACCTCCAGATAGACCGTCTCGGCTCCATGCTGGCGGGCAATTCTCAATAAGCGCCTGATCAGCTTTATTCCCAATCCTTTACCCTGCCACTTGGGATCGATACAGATATTGAGGATGTGCGACTCATCGATGACGACTGACATCACACCATAGCCGATCACCTGCTGATCTAGATTCACCACCCAGCAGCAATAGCCGACACGCAGGCAGTCCTGAAAGATCCCCAAGGTCCAGGGGTGGGTATAGACCGCCTCCTCGATCACCATGACCTGTGGGAGATCCTCCGCTTGCATGGGGCGGATGCCAAGCAGGGGATCCTGTAACTGAGCGCTCATGCTCGATTCCCCCGCAGCACGGAAAGCGCCAGTTGCAGATCCTGCCAGGCCTTGCCTTTCTGTTCGGGGGAGCGCAATAGATAGGCTGGATGGTAAGTCACAACCAACGGAATACCCTCATTTCCGAAGCTGTGAATCCGCCCCCGCAGTTTACCCACGGCAATATCGGTCTTAAGTAGATTCTGTGCCGAAATGCGTCCCACAGCGAGAATGACTTTCGGCTCTATCAGTTCAATCTGTCTTAGCAGGTAGGGCTCGCAGCTCAGGGCTTCCTCCGGCTTCGGATCCCGATTGTTGGGCGGTCTGCATTTCACAATATTGGCAATAAAGACCGCCTCTCGTTCGTAGCCCATAGCCAGCAACATCCCGTTCAACAACTGACCGGCACGACCGACGAAGGGTTCGCCCTGCCTGTCCTCGTCGGCACCCGGTGCCTCACCGATTACAAGCAGCTCCGCCTGGGGGTTTCCGACGCCGAATACGGTTTGTGTACAGCCGGCGCGCAGCCCGCACGCATTGCAACTCTTTACACTTTGCCGCAAACCCTGCCAATCGGCTTCCGCACTCGTCGTCGCTTCCGGGACAGGTGTCGTCTCATCTATCGGGGCGGGTTGAGCCACACCTGTTTCAGAATCAACCGCCCGGGCATCCTCAGCGATCTCCCGCGACTCATCTTCGCCCCGAGCGGTGGCTATACGCCGCTGCCATAGTGTCAGACCCATGGCCTTCAGATAGTGAACTCTGCGCTGCTCCATCATGCTACTGGGGCGCTGAAGGCAACGGACTGCCTGCAACGCTTACAACAGCTAGGGTTGCTACGGATGGATCGATTGCAGATTCGCACCTGTTCGCCATTAAACATCCCCGGTTTGCGGATGGGCCTTCTCCACCGGTTCCAGAATCTTGTTCACCGCATTGATATAGGCCTTTGCCGAAGCGATGACAATATCGGTATCGGCGCCCTGTCCATTGGCGATTCTTCCGCCTTTTTCCAGACGAACCGTGACCTCCCCCTGGGCATCGGTACCGCTGGTGATGTTGTTTACCGAATAGAGCTGCAGCTCTGTGCCACTGTTGACGATGCTTTCAATCGCCTTGAAGGCGGCATCCACGGGGCCGCCACCCGATGCGATACCGGGCTCCTCCTTCCCATCGATGCTCAGCGTCACCTCTGCATGGGGTATCTCACCCGTTTCAGAGCAGACCTTCAGGGCGATCAGCTTGACCCTTTCATTGAAAGACTCGGTCTTGGTATCGGTCACCAAAGCCTGCAGATCCTCGTCGAATATCTCATGCTTTTTATCGGCCAGATCCTTGAAGCGTGAAAAGGCCGCGTTCAGCTCCTCTTCCGACTCAAAACTTATACCCAGGCTTTCCAAGCGTGTGCGAAAAGCATTGCGTCCGGAGTGTTTGCCCAGGACCATGCGGTTCTGGCTCCAGCCCACATCCTCCGCACGCATGATTTCGTAGGTCTCCCTCGACTTCAGTACCCCATCCTGGTGAATGCCGGATTCATGGGCAAAGGCGTTGGCGCCGACGATCGCCTTGTTGGGCTGTACCGGAAAACCGGTGATATTGGAAACCAGTTTGGAACAGGCGACAATTTGGGTGGTATCGAGCCTGGTCTGGCAGGAAAAGGTATCGGGCCGGGTACGCACCGCCATCACGACCTCCTCCAGGGAAGCGTTGCCAGCTCTCTCTCCGAGACCGTTGATCGTGCACTCAACCTGGCGCGCCCCATTGCTGACAGCGGACAGCGAGTTTGCCACGGCCAAACCTAAATCGTTATGACAATGGACGGAAAAAATGGCCTTGTCGGCATTCGGGATCCGCTCGCGCATCCGGCAGATCAGTTCGCCAAACTGATGTGGCATGGCATAGCCCACCGTATCGGGGACATTCAGGGTGGAGGCGCCCGCGTCGATCACCGCCTCGAAGATACGGCACAGAAAATCGATTTCGGAGCGGCCGGCGTCCTCCGCGGAGAACTCCACGTTATCGGTATACCTTCTTGCCCGTTTAACCGCATGAACCGCCTGTTCGATAACCTGGTCCGGGGTCATCCGGAGCTTGTGCTGCATATGAATGGGCGAAGTCGCAATAAAGGTGTGTATACGTGCCGAATTGGCCGCCTTCAATGCCTCGCCGGCACGATCGATATCCTTATCGAGGGCACGCGCCAGACCACAAACCGTCGAATCCTTTACCGCATTGGCCACTGCAGACACGGCTTCGAAATCACCCGGGCTTGCAATCGGAAAACCCGCTTCTATGACATCAACCCGCAGTTTCTCCAAGGCTTTGCTAATGCGGACCTTTTCGTCTTTTGTCATGGATGCACCGGGACTCTGCTCACCGTCTCGCAACGTGGTGTCGAAAATGATCAATTGCTCAGCTTGGCTCATACTCCACTCCAGCAGGATACGGTGCGGCAGGGTTTATTAACCCGGCAACTAAGTATATCGCTTTCAGCCGCAGTGTACCTGCCTTAAAAAATCAAAATGTTAGGGGCTTCAGGCATGCCCTTGCTCTGCGTTACGGCTCTTGACAAGGGAACAACCCTTCTCTGCGAGCCAAGCCTTGATCAAGAGCATGCCTGAAGCCCTGAAAGCGATATACTTAGTTGCCGGGTTAATAGTTACCGACCTTCCGGCTATTTTTCAGGTTAACGATCGAATATAACCCACACCCTAGGGAATGCCAATCATCGATGTTCCGGCGTAATCGAAGGGTTATGACCGTTCTCAGGTCGATGGCAAGAAGACTGGATTGACACAACAAATATCCAAGGTGGCCAGACCCCTGGTCCGCGACTCAAATACGAGTGACAAGCCGACAGGGATCAGGGCTCATCACTCCTGCGCTCATTGGTGGTTCTATGCTCACGATGTTTGCGCAGTTGGATCAGGGTCAGTACAGGTCCTGAGATCGCATAGGCAAGAAACAGGAGAAACAGCACTGTCGGCGGGTGAGTCTGTACGATAGCCAGTACGATCACAACGACCACCAAGGCGATAAAGGGTACCTTGCCCTGAAAGTCGATCTCCTTGAAGCTGTGGTAACGAAAATTACTCACCATCAGCAATCCGGTCAGGGTAGTGATGACAGCGGCCGGCCAGCCGAGACTGTTTCCATCCATACCGTAATCGACCCCCAGCCAGACACCGCCGGCCATTATGGCGGCGGCGGAAGGGCTCGGCAGCCCTTGAAAGTATTTTTTATCCGTATTGGCCAACTGGGTGTTGAACCGGGCCAGCCGCAAGGCGCCGGTGGCAGTGTAGATAAAGGCCGCCAGCCATCCCAGCTTACCCAGATCGCTCAATGCCCAGATATAGACAACCAGGGCCGGGGCCAATCCAAACGAGACCATATCCGACAGACTGTCATACTCCGCACCGAAGGCGCTCTGGGTTTTGGTCATCCGTGCCACCCGCCCGTCCAGACCATCCATCAGCATGGCAACGAAGATGGCTACGGATGCAATCTCATATTTACCGTTGACGGCCGCGAGAATAGCGTAGAAACCGGAAAACAGGGCGGCTGTCGTGAACAGGTTCGGCAACAGATAGATCCCTCGACTTCGTTTCTTCTGCTTGATCTCTTCAGGCTCCATGACTCCGACCCGATTAACTGATAATTTCAAGGATTATAACAAGGCTGATCACCAAAAGCGCCACACCGAATGCCAAGCCAAGCCTGCCACCAGCACCTCAAAGGCGGCCCGATCCCTTTACATCGAGGTAGGTGTTTACCAGTGTAACCGGCAGTTGCTGAGGCCGACAGTCAATTATCAGGGCACCCCGGTGAGAGAGTCTTTCATGTCCCTGTTTTCGCTGTCCAAGATAGTCCATCACGGCTTGAAAGCGTAACGCTCCCTGCAGGTCGACCACCGGCGCCTGAACCACATTATCCAGAGACGCCTCATGCAGATCCGCGATCACCACCAGATGCCTTCGCACCAGCAAAGACACCGCTTTCAACAGATCATCTCGCTCCTCGTTGCGGCTGTTTGTCAAGATGACCACCAGGGCCCGGCGCCGTTGCAATGGTATCAGTTTATGGGCGGCGCCAAGATAGTCCGAGGCTTGCAGGGTGGATTCGATATCATAGGTTCGATCCAAGAGACGACGCACCACATCCCCGCCCTTCATCGGCGGCTGCCACCGCTCATCTCCGCCAAAGCTGAGAAAACCGACGGCGTCTCCCTGACGGTCGGCGACATAACAGAGCAACAGCATTGCATTCAAGGCCTGATCAAGATGCGCGCCAGCGCCATCTTCATGACGCATATGTCTGCCGCAATCAAGCATGAAGACCAGCTGTTGATCGCGTTCATCCTGATACTCCCTGGAGATCAGGCGGCGGTAACGGGAACTCGCCTTCCAGTCAATCTGCCGCAATGGGTCCCCTGTTCTGTACTCCCTAAGTTGGTGGAAATCACTCCCCTCACCACGCCGTTGCCGCCTGCGGACACCCATTTGACTGAGGTGGTTGTCGGTTGCCAATAGGGCGTAGCGGGCGATTTCACGAAAATTCGGGAATACGCGCACCTGGGTGAGGAGATCGACGAAGCGTTTCTGTCGCCACAACCCCAGGGGAGAGCGAATCACCAGATCGGCACCGCTAAATCGTCCCTCGCCCCGACATTTGGGCAACACGCGATAGAACAGATTGACCTGGCGATGTGCGGGCACAACAAGGGAGTGAGGCTGCTGTTCCGCTTCAAACCCTTGCGGGTAGTGATCGTGGACCACGACATCGAGCGGAATTTCTGACCGATTGCGCAGACCCAACTCCACACCGGTCCAGACACCCACCGGTATACTGGTACGGGCCTTACGCACCAATTCAGGAGTTGCTGAGCGCCGCAGTCGCAGCAGATCAAACAGGGCAAGCAGCAACAGCAGCGGTGTGAGCAGTTTCCAAGACAGCCCCCACAACGGAAACCAGACCGCCAGCAGCGCCGGCAGAATCAATAGGGATATGGCAATTGTCAGGCGGGTTGTGGGGATCACTGACGCGGTGCGGGTATGTTTGCCAGCAGATCGTTCAGTACGTCGTCTGGCTGATAGCCCTCGATCTCCAGGTCGGTCGCGAGTCTGATACGATGCCGCAGCACTGGAAGTGCCGCCGCCTTGATATCGTCGGGTGTAACATAGTCACGCTGAGATAAAAAAGCCTCGGCCCTCGCCACCCGCAGCAGTGCAATACTCCCGCGCGGACCGGGTCCTGCCTCGATCCCGTTCCAGTCACGTGCCGCCCTGACCAGGCGTACCGCGTAATCGATGATCTGCTCATCCATCTGCAGCTGTGCAATGTGCGTCTGCAATAGTGGGATCTCCTGCGCATTCACCTGGGGGCGTATGGCGGAGGTATCGAGCTGATCGCCGACAACTCCCCGGGTCACCTGTTTTACCATCGACTGTTCATCGCCTTCTGCAGGATAGTCGATGAAGACCTTGAGTAAGAAACGATCGAGTTGTGCCTGTGGCAGTGGATAGGTGCCCTCCTGTTCGATAGGATTCTGGGTCGCCAAAACCAGAAAAGGGGGAGAGAGCGGAAAGGTACGGCCTTCAATGGTGACTTGCTGCTCCTGCATTGCCTCCAGCAAAGCCGATTGCGTCTTGGCCGGAGAACGATTGATCTCATCTGCGAGCAGTAGATTGCAAAATACCGGCCCCTTGCGTACCCGGAAGTTTTCGCTCTTCATATCGAACATGATATGACCTGAGATATCGCTCGGCATCAAATCCGGCGTGAACTGGATACGACTGAACGATCCCTTCACCGCTGCCGCCAGGCACCGTACCAGTAGAGTCTTGCCCAGACCCGGCACACCTTCCACCAGCACATGTCCGGCGGAGTAGAGTGCCAATATCACTTCATGTATAACGCGCTGCTGGCCGATTACCGCACGTGCGATCTCCTCTTCCAACCCTCTGGCGCGCTGTACGAGAGATTCACTTAACCCTGCTTCCGCTACCATCGTATTCATTCCTATCTGGATGCAAGGCTGCAAAAAGCCGTTGCAGATTTGTTGTGATTTTGATCAGTTGCCCCGTATCGCTACGCCGGGTATAGAGTGCTCTCTGTATCGAATCGGCGGTCATCCCTGTCTGATTCGCCAACCAGCTGCAGCGGGCCTTCTGATCCATCTGTTGCAATAGAGGGTGGCTTACCAACCAGCGCTTTTCCACCTCTTTGCGCGTTGCTTCAAGCAAACCCACTGAAGGATTGTGCCGCCATGTAAAATCTGCAGTCGCTTGCAGGTGCTCCAATAGATCCCGATGCTTCGTCATGCGTGGCAAAAGCAATGGGCCTGTTGTGTACTGCAGTCGCCGTATGGTGACTATGCCAAATAGCGCAGAGCTGATCAGTAGATAAGGTGCATGCCGCCATATGAATGATATCAGGGATGGCATCTGGGAATCGTATAGAAGCCAGGCATGATCTGCATCATCGGCAAGGTACGCCAACAGCAGGGCATGATCCTTCTCACCGATCCGTTCATTGGTCAAAAAGTCGCTGTCGCTGAGAAAGGTAACGCTACCCTCTCCCCAGGGAAAACGCACCAGGTGCGAAAACCCATCATCCGGTGATGCAAAATAGGACCTCTCGTTATCCACGCTAAACCACTTGTCTGAATCGAACGCTATCTGCAGCGAATCCTCGCTCCACGGCAGTATGACGGAACCAGCCGCTTCCGCTTCGAATAACTCATCCGATTCCACTATCACTGCAAACTTTTCCAAGAGCGGATGGCCGCTCCCCTCCTCCACGGCATTGCCGGGCGTCACTACCAGTGTGCCGCCCTGTTCCACCCAAGCCAATAGTGAAGCCACGCGGGATTGGGTAAGCGGAGGCCCCAGATCCCGAACCAAGAGTAATCCTCTCTGCGGTGGGGGTTCGACGAGGAGTTGGCGGCCGGCTTGGCTGATTGTGGAGATGCCAAGGTGAGAAAGATAGCGCTCAGCTGCAAGCAAGGAATTGCGTCTTGCCTCTGCCCCCATGTCGCCTCGAACCTGTTCCGGAACATACTCGAAATTGTTAAGAAACCAGACGCTCAACGCTCCCCCGATGAGAATCAGCACTATCAGGCCGGCTGCAATTGGCACACCGTTATTCCGCACTGTTAACCCCAAAATAGCTACGCCAATCACGACACAGCAGCAGCGCCTTCTCCTTTGGTGGCTGCATATGTCCATAGGCTATTTGCTGCCACATGGCGGTTAAGCGGGAAAAGTAGACTGTTGAATCGTCGGCGATCACGCCGCGGACACTACTCAAGCACTCACCCTCGGTGGATCCCTCGACGATCTCTATTGCATGGTCATGAATCAACACTGACAAGGCGGCCCTGTATAGAAGACTCAATCCTGCCCTGTAATCCCCATTATCAATCATGGATACGGCCTCTGCAGCCGGATCGGCCGGTAAACTCTCAGGACGCAGGTCGAGACCGACAACTTGACTGGGAATCTGTCTGTTGTTGCGCTGCGGCAGATCCCTCCCTTGCAGCAAGGAACGGTTATGTACAAACCAGTTGAGCAGGTAGGCCAGTATACCCGCAACAGTCAGCCACAGGGCCACCTCTCCATAAAAGGCCATGTCACCGACAAACCCGCCGAGTACCTGTTGCAACCACTCTTCCAACCAATTGCTCCCATCCTCGCCTGAATCCTCTCCGATGTATTTCCAGTAACCCCGCTCTTGATAACGACCGAATGCATCATCGGTCAAAATCTCATTTATCAGATCCCGGGATTCCTGAGGATCCATCTCCAGCGCTTCAACGGTTCCAGGTTGCACGCCAACCACCGTTAAGGCAATGGCGAGAAGGAGTGATGCCGCACCAACCAATTGCCTGCGATGATGGCGTTGGGCCATGTTTCTCAAACCAATCTCCAGGTCCCATGCCTCAAGCTGACTACGCCGGTTGAGATAGAGCGCAAAGCCTCCGGATACGTAGAAAGGTGCGATAAGGGACATCGCCAGCAAGGCACAACCATGGTGCAACCATTCACTCAACGGATCAGGATCGAATATGTAACTTTGCCAGTCGATCCAGAGTAGCTCTTGCGGGATCAGGCTGATGACAAGCAAAATGAAACCCAGCTCCAATATGATCTCAAAATGGAGGCCTACCAACGTCAGCCACCCAGCAGCATGAGTTCCTCGGCTGAGAACCCCGATACGGCTGCTGCGTTTAACGCCCTTCAATCCCTCGAGAACAGCCACCGGCATGACGAATGAGCGTGAAGGACTCAATCGGCGCCAGGTAAGATTGGCTATCAACTGGGGCAGCACTATCTTGAACCAATTGCGAAATACCGTCTTGATCGGTGTGGTTTCAGCAAACAGGCGGCGACTCAACCAATAGAGTAAAGCTGGCTCATAAAGCGGTTTCATCCACCATAGTATCAGGCCGGCCAACCAAAGCGGCAAAGGCAGAAGTGCCAGTACAACCATTATTGGCAGTGCGCTGCAGAGCCATAGGAACCAGAGCGGCATATACCACTTCCGCGCCATGGCAAAGCCCAGATCGATACTCTCCCATGCCTGACGCGGTCTCAACTTGACGGCTATCCTAGCGAGGTCCATGCCGCCTCCTGCCCTGCAACAAAAGGTAGGCGATAACCGCAGACCAGAGAAGAGCCGCTACAAGATACTTAATCGCTGGTTGCAACTGCATGGATGACCAGAAGGCCTCGATAAACGCTGCCGCAAGCAACATCAACGCCGCACCCAAGACCAGTTGCAAGGCTTCCTGCGCTTGATCCTTGAGCGCCTGCACACGCGTCTGCTGACCGGGTGCGATCACCGCATGCCCCAGGCGCAATCCCGCTGCACCGCAAATCACGATGGCGGTTAACTCGAATGAGCCATGGCCGGAGACAAATGGCCAGAATGTATCGTAATAGCCAAGTTGCGTTAAATGACCGGCCAAACCACCGATCACCAATCCGTTGAAGAGCAATATAAAGATTGTCCCTACAGCGAATACTATTCCACTGGCGAAGGTCCTGAAGCCGATCCCGATGTTATTCAGGATATAGTAACCGAACATGGTGAAATCCGTTTCGGAACTACGCTCGAGCGCACGCCCGAGTCGTTGATTTGTCGGGTCGTAACTACTCTCCATCTGTGCCACCGTCGATTCGTCGATAAGTGTGTAGATCAAATCCTCCTGCAGATAGCAACCCACTCCCATCAGCAAAGCCGGCACAAGAAAAAAAAACAAAGAGATCGCAAAATAACCACCACTTCGGCGCACGGCACAGGGAAACCCTGCATAGATAAAACCAAGCAACCGCCATCGCCACCCCCCCTGCTGGCGATAGAGCAGTGAATGCCCGCGCAATACCATGCCATGCAACTGTTCGATCAGGGCGGGGCTGAAACCACGACCACGCGCCAGAGCGTAATGGCTGCAGAGCTGACGATAGAGGGCGGGAAATCGCAGCTGCTCTTGCAGCGACATTCGCCGCTTGCCTTGCGGGCGCCTTAGATCATCCATCAGCACCCCAATTTGATCCCACAGGGATTGATTTTCCGCTTCAAACTGTTGTTGTCTCATCAGCGTCCCTTGAGTATCCAGTTTGCATAGGCGTAGAGCTCATCGACAGCAGCATCTCCACTCAACCCGGTCTGTTCGGTCAACAATTCAGCCAATTCCTGCCGTCGACCCGGAGATAGTCTCTCGCCCCGTTCAGCGAAGGCCAGCAGAGTCAGCTGCTCTGACTCGGAAAGTTCGACGGGTGGTTTACCGGCCACCGCTTGAGGAGGAAGATCACGCTGTTTCTGTTTATCCCGATAGATAACCACTGTTCCTGCGGCCAAATCGCCGAGACGCTTGAAACGCCTGTTGACCAGCATAGCCAATAGACCGGTGGCATAGAGAATGGGCAGAAAATCAGCCGTTCTCAACAGGTTTCTTATCACAGAGGCGCTCGGAGTCACCGGTGTGCCATTATCCTGTATAACATGAATACCCATGGCACGTTTACCCGGAGTGGCGCCGTTTTGTATTTCGAACACCACTGGATAAAACCATTCAACGAGAAAGACACCGATCAGAACGAAGGCCATTCCCAAGCCACCCAGAAGGGACATCGCGAGCACCAGAACGAGATAGATCACACCGCGCACTGCCGCATCTATCGCCCAGGCACAGGCTCGCACTACCGGACCGGCTAGGCGATAATCGAGTAATACCCCTTCCGGGATCTCATAACTCAGCAGGGTGTCGAGCGGTTCTGCATAGTCCTCTTCTGTGAGTTCAACCTGCATGGGTCAGCTGTAGTAGATATCCCGATAAGCCGAATAGATGGCAGCGATCAGAATGGGAGAGACGATCAGCAGTCCCAGACCAAACGGGATGAAACCCACGATCATCAGCACAATCGCAGCCAGGCTATAGAGAAAGAATGGCAGGATATTTTTCAGACAACCCATGAAGCTTGCCTTCATCGCCTCCCAAGCGGACATATCGTTCAGCGATACCAGCGCCGGCGCAAACAGATAGGCCATTATGATCGGGATAAATAACAGAGATGCGACCAGCAGGCCAATCACGAATGAGGGTGAGAAAAACATCATTGCCATCATTTCAGGATCGGCTTGATTGGCAGCCAGTTCTCCGATGTTGCCAAACATCAAGGCGGCAAATCCGACAATGAAGAGAATCATAAAGATCAGATAGAAGACGCCAACCAATATGGCTTGCCCGGCATTGTTGGCGAACCCTGCAAACAGATGGCTGATAGAGAAATCCTCTCCCTGGTCCTGCTCATAACAACCGATCATCAAACCGGCGATCAACACGGGAGTCATCACATTGACGACAAGGGCGCCAAAGATGGGGATCAAACTGAATACGAACGCTAAAACAAACCATATGAGCATAACCACAATCCAGCTCACTGGCGCCTGTTTGAAATGCCACCACCCTTTGGCGATCCACTTAAGCCCATTCCCGGCGGTTACGCCATGGGGTCCCGTCATATCGCCGTCCATCGGCTGTACAAGCTCGGCTTCCGGCGTGGTGTAGGGATTCTCATCGGTTCCCGGGTCACCATTTGCCTGGTCGATCTGGGCGGCCAGATCAGCCTCCCTCGCCTTGGCCGCATGGTATTTGGCGGCCACGATACCGCAATCCTGACAAATTCCCATCTGCATGTTCGGGGAACCGCACTTGGGACAGCGGTTACCGGCAGGATTCATTGTGGGATCCAACACCTCAGTAGCATCCTCGTCACCATTATCGATAGTTACAAGGGAGAGATGAGAGAGTTTGTCGAGCTGATCAGCTGCTTTCGCCGGAGGTTTCGGATCGAGTTCGATGATCAGGCCAAGTTTCTCAAGCGATTCCTGATACTTTTCTGCCTTTTCCAGGTCGATATCCTTTTTCAAGGTCACAGGCCTGCCACTGATAATCAGCTTTTCAGCCTTATCCGGCCCTAATTTGAATTTCTCACTGAACAGGGCAATGATCCGATCCTGATTGGCTCCCGGCTTCAACTTACCGGTATAGATAACTTTATAAACTTCTGACATTACCCTTCTCTCCAGTAAACCCCTTTGGAAGGCAAAACCCGATGCATTCCATTCTCCATATAAACGGCAATGTGCGCCTGTTCTTAAATCGGGGCAGAATCAGCCTGCACCAAAAGCCACACCCTATCGACGCCACATAACTCCATGATTATTAAATTAATCTATTAATTTAATAATTGTACTGTCTAAGTTTGCACCCCATTCTGAATTGATCACGATCAATAAATCTGCAGTTTTTTACTCGGTTTTCGACGAAAAGGCCGTGGGACAATCTCAATCCAATGCCTGTCGGTTGCTCATCCCCCTCTGTGGCTCCCCAAGACAGGGGCTCCGTGACCCGGATTGGCCATTTGTCCGGGCGGTGGTACGACACGGATAGGCAGGAGCGACTATCCCCAATCTCCCTGTGCCTGCCTAATCCACAATCCATATGCCATAAGTTACAACAAATCAATCGGACAAAACTCAAATGGAATCCTCAATAATACCCTCCAGCAGGGTGATGATTTCATCTGTTGCCTCTTTAGCCTTTCCGGCGAGATGCTGGGAACGATAGGCGACGTATACCTGTTGCGGATCTTCCCGCTTTACATAGACCGCAATGGTGAAAGGGCATATGGCGATATTTTCAGGGGCTGCCTGGGCCATCTTGTGCGATATCACTGCACTGCAGAACTCAACGGACTCCGCCTTGGTAAAGACCTCCGTGTAACCCAGGTCCGGCGCGGTGCGATTCAACATATCGCTCACGTGAAGGGTACCGCTGACCAGAAGCCCCCGTTCGACTATGGCCATCTTGATGTTATCCACAACATCTTCGAATGGTTCTTCGGACTTGAAGACTTTTACCGCAGAGGGGGAATCCGCAGGTCCATTCGCCATACAAAGCCCGGTAATGAGAAACAGTATACAGAGTGCCAGAATAACACGCATTTTATACTCCAAGGGTTGTCTGCTCACACAGTTTGCCACGACGATACTGGAGCCACAGGATGCCTCCCATCAACAGCAGGGGCGGTATCAGAAACCAACCGCTATGCGGCTGTTTTCTTTGTCTGTAGTAACCGGTAATCCGGTGATCGAAGCCGGCGACAAGACCGGCTTGCTCGGCCGCGCTAAAGAAGCCAATATCGATAACCCGAAGAGTATCGCCATCCGGCTCAGTAATAAAGCCCATACTCTCCAGGTAACCGCCTGTGTGAGATTCAGGTTTTGCAAAAATTATCTCCCGCGTCCTCATCAGGCCCTCTTCATCCTCCTCCTCAACCTGCAGCCACACCTTTCCCCCCATCGGCAGGGAGTCTATATGCGACTCGACGCCCTGCACGGAGTGCCACTCTTTGGCGGGAAAAAAATAACCCTGCCAGAAATCGGGACGAAAAAGGGAGAAAACAATCAATAACAGTGCCAGTGTTTCCCATAATCGGTTACGCACCATCAACCAACCCTGAGTTGCGGAGACAAACAGCAGCATGGCCACGACACCTTGAAATACGACAACGAGAAACTCAAACAGAGTGTCGATGCCGATCATCAGCAGACTGGTATTGAAAATGAACATGAACGGCAGTATCGCGGTACGGATATCGTAATAAAATGATTGCAAACCCGTTCTGATCGGGTCACCGTTGGAGATACCTGCTGCCGCATAGGCAGCCAAACCCACCGGCGGCGTATCATCGGCCAGAATGCCGAAATAGAAGACGAACATATGCACTGCGACTAGCGGTATGTCCAAGCCATGGGCGGCTGAGAGCTGCACGATCACCGGCGCCATCAGCGTCGAGACGACGATATAGTTGGCGGTTGTGGGCAAACCCATACCCAATATCATGCATATCAACGCCGTTAACAACAGCATCAATACAACCGATCCGAGCGAGAGGGTCTCGACCAACTCGCCCATAACCTGCCCTATGCCTGTCAGGCTAACCGTCCCAACCACGACACCTGCCGTCGCGGTCGCCACCCCGATCCCGATCATGTTTCGCGCACCGTTCTCCATTCCCACTATCAGCCTATTTAGGCCATGCCGAATACCGAGTATTGCGGATTCACCCTGGAACAGCGCACGCAACCCCTCCTGGGTCACTTGAATCACAATCATCAAACATATGGAGTAGAACACGGCAGTGGCCGGAGAGAGACGCAACAGCATCAGACACCAGACCAACACCAGGATCGGAAGCAGAAAGTGGAGTCCACCCAGTAGTGCCGTTGTGACAGTCAAACTTTCGGACAATTCCTGTCGGCGTGTTCGCAGTCCGCAGCGCACTTCACAATAGATCAACAACGCGTAAAACAGCAGGACCAACCCTGCATTGGCATAAAAGCTGTAGTCACCGAACAGTTTACTAACCAGCGCAAGCAGCCAATAGGCCAAATACAGAAAACAGCTCACCCCAGACAGGGTCAACCCCCAACCCAGCAACCGTTGTTTGACAGATAAGGCTCTAATGCGTTTCTCTGCCTGCATCCCTGCTTTGAGAGCCTCCAGATGCACTAGATACATAAGTCCGATATAGCTCAACACAGCTGGGAGAAAGGCATGTTTTATCACCTCCAGATAGGAGATATTGAGATATTCCACCATCAGGAAAGCGGCCGCCCCCATCACCGGCGGCATGATCTGGCCATTGGTCGAAGCAGCCACCTCGATGGCACCGGACTTCTCCGCTGTGAATCCCACCTTTTTCATCAGCGGAATGGTGAAGGTGCCCGTAGTGACGACGTTGGCAATGGAAGAGCCCGACACCATCCCCGTCAATCCCGAAGCCAATACCGCGGCCTTTGCCGGGCCTCCCCGCCGATGGCCCACCAAGGCGTAGGCGACGCGGATAAAATATTGACCGCCTCCCGCTTGCTCCAGCAGGCTGCCGAAGAGCACGAACAGAAATACGAAACCGGCGGAGACACCCACTGCGACACCGAAAACACCCTCTGTTGACAACCATTGATGGGATGCGACACGAGCTAATGAGGCACCCTTATGGGCAAGGAGGTCCGGCAACCATGGTCCGGCGAAGGTATACCCCAGAAAACAGATTCCAATCACCATCAATGGCCAACCCAGGGCACGTCGGGTGGCTTCCAACAGTAACGACAGACCCAACACGGCAACGGCGATATCCAGGGTTGTCGGCGCCCCGGAACGGTCTGACAGCGCCTCATAGAAAAGAAACAGGTAGATGGCGCAAACAGCCGCCACCGAGGCAAGCACCCAGTCAATGAAGGGTATGGTGTGAGAAATGATTTTGCGGCGGGGAAAAGAGAGATAGGCCAGGAAAATTGCGAATGTCAGATGGATTGAACGGATCTCTGTGTCATTAAAGACCCCGATACCCAGACTGAACGGCAGGGGTGATGCAACCCACAGCTGAAACAGGGCCCACGCCAAGGCGGTTCCCAGCAATAGCTTGCGCGCAAACCCTTCAGGCCTTCTGCCGCCAAACTCGGCCGCCTCGACCATTTCAAGCTGCAGTCTGCCGTTCTGGTCTTGGTTCATCGAATGGGCTTAAAGACGAATGGTGTAGAAGACGCAACTACGCCGCACCTGCTCATACAGGTAATATATTTAGAAAAGAGAAGCCGCAAATGTACGCTAACCACCGCAAACACGCACATATTACATGTAAGGAACATGAGTTGACCGAAGTCATGCAACTCAAATCCCAGATCTTCCGACTCTCTACACAGATTGTTTAAACCTGTTGCAGGCTCTCTGACGGTTTGTTTGTTAGGCATATGAATTGTCATATCATTTGCGAAATTATGCGGTGATTGGCGTTCATTTACGGCTTGAATTGTATTGGCCTGTCAACCCTAAGCACATGTTTACACAGGTTAAGGTTCTGCCGCATTGCGTGATTATGAAGGCGCTTAGAGCAAGCCCTTCTCTTTGTAGTAACGCAGCGCACCGGCATGGAAGGGAGCGGAATTTCCCTTCAGCATCTCCTTGGCCTGGAGATGTGAAAAAGCGGGATGCAGCGTTCTGAAAACCGCCAGATTCTCAAACACGGCCTTGACCAGCTGGTAGACAACCTCCTCATCCACCGCCTCGGAAGTCACCAGTGTCGCCTTGACACCGAAGGTCGCGGTTTCACTGTCGCTGCCACGATACATACCGGCAGGAATGACAGCGGATGCATAGTATGGGTTAGCGGCAGTCAAGGCATTTACAACTTCACCGCTTACCGGCACCAAATGGGTGTCACAAGCGGTGGCGGCCTCTTTAATTGATGCATTCGGATGACCCACCGTGTAGATCATGGCATCGATTTTGTTATCGCACAGTGCTCTGGCCTGCTCGGTAGCCTTAAGCTCCGACGCCAGTTTGAAGTCATCCTTGCTCCAATTATATTCCTTCATCAACACTTCCATGGTGCCACGTTGCCCCGAACCCGGGTTGCCTATATTGACCCGCTTACCCTTCAAATCGGTAAACACTTTTACATGGCTGTCATTCCGGGCCATCACTGTAAACGGCTCGCTATGAATGGAAAAAACTGCGCGCAGGGACTTGTTCGGTCCCTGCTGGCTGAATTTCGAACTTCCATTGTAAGCATGGTATTGCCAGTCGGACTGTGCCACACCGAAATCGAGTTCACCGTTGGCGATGGTATTGAGATTAAAGATCGAACCTCCCGTGGACTCCACGGAACAACGAATACCATGGCTCTTCCGACCTTTATTCAACAGCCGACAAATAGCGCCTCCCGTCGGGTAGTAAACGCCGGTCAGTCCTCCGGTACCGATGCTGGTAAAGCGTTGTTCGGCCGCAATGCCGGACATAGGCAGCAGCAACAGACACAGGGCGATGAATTTGCTCATAGATCCTCCTGAAAATTATCACGCGATTGTGTATATAGACCGTTTATTCTAAAGAAAGCTCTTGACGGCCTGGGCAAAATACTGTGGCTGTTCCGCATATAGCCAATGACCGGCATCATGTAGCATGCGTTGCCGATAGTGGGGAAAGAGTTTGCCCATTCTTTCTCGATATGCATCTCTGACGTAATCCGATCTTTCGCCATGAATAAACAACACCTCACCGGCAAAGATGCGCCTGCCGGGTTCCGGAAATCCGCTCAAATGCGAAATCGCCTTGCGTAAAATATCCAGATTGAAGCGCCACGACCAATCCCCATTCCGTTTCACTAGATTCTGCAGCAGATACTGTCGCACATCTTTATCAGCAACCCACTCGGCAAGCAATCGATCGGCATCCTCTCTGTGTTTAATCTTACCAAGCGGCAGTCCGCATAGTCCCTCGAAGATCCCGTCGAATCGATGTTCATAGGCCACCGGCGCGATATCCGCGACCACCAGCTTTTCGATCCGCTCAGGTTGCTGCAAGGACAGCCACATTGCAACCTTGCCACCCATGCTATGCCCCAGCAGATTAACCCCGCTAAGGCCCAGTTGATCGAACAGCTCCAACAGATCCCCGGCCATAAGCGCATAGTCCATGCCTTCGTGGTGGGGAGAGCGTCCATGGTTACGCAGATCCGGTGTAATGATACGGAAATCATGCTGCAGATATTTAACGATTCCCATCCAGTTGTTGGCCGATCCGAACAGGCCGTGCAGCAAGCAGAGTACAGGCCGTTCTGGTTTGCCGAATTCTCGAAAATGCAAGGCCAATGCCTGCTTGCTCATGACGGATCGTCCCCTACCGCATAGGGACGATATAACAACTCATCCTCAACCACATGCATGATACCTTGGCTAATCAGTCGTAAGTCGATATCTTGTTTCAATAATCGATCGATTAGCTGCTGACCGGGGAATTCACCTGAAAGATGGGCCGCTTGAGCCAGGACCGTGCGTGTTAAAGAGTGGCTATTCAAATCAACCCTACGACCACGCAAGCGGCAGCCCTCTCCGTTCTCATCACTTGGATCCAGGATCAGTTGTGGATTGAGGGCAAATAGAGTCTTCGCCACCTCAGCCATCTGCAAGTGTGAACGGGGCTTGTCTTCACGCCTGGACACCAACAGTGTAAGTTTGGGGAGAAATTTGAGGCGTTCGACGAGTTGAAATCGATCCATGTCATCGATCGAATCAATCAATCGCAGCAACTCCGGATCATCGATTAGCTGCCGTATCTCCCAATCATCTGGCTCCAGCCAACGGATAAATCGCAGGCCAGCCGAGTCGAGAAGCTGCCATAAACCGGCTATGTCGTAGCTTTTCTGGTGAACATGCAGACACCGATCTGCAAACTCCACCTCGTCGACACTTGCGGTTCCCTGCCAATAGTTGCCTTTGAAGAGCGAGGATTCCGCCGCAACCGCCAGCGCCCTCGCAAGAGACAACCGATCCATGGAACTGTTCTGGAGATCGACGATGCTCAAGGCCTGCAGATAACGATCCAGAGGTTGCCGCCCGTAACTGCCGTCGAGCATGATGGCAATCACACCTTGTGGCGCCAACAGCTCACCGATATGCCGTAATCCCAGCAACGGATTACTCAGATGGTGCAATACGCCATAGCAAAGGATGACCTGGTAGCCCCCTTCCCGCACCGGCAGCGACTCCCGGTCCAACAGGTCGGAAAAGTGATAACGGAGATTGTCTATACCTCGTTGATTACAACGATAGGTTGCCTCAGCAATCGCGACACGATTGATATCGACACCGGAAAAATCAACATCCGTCTGTTTCTCAGCAGCTGCCAGCAGATTCAAGCCTCTACCGCAACCGGCCTCCAGGACCTGAATTGTTCCTGAATTATCGCTGTCGCGGTGCAGGTAGCTGAGCAACAGGCGCGCATGATATCCGTCACAATTTACGTGACCATCCGGCGGATAGGGATAGGCCTCGTAAAACGCCTGTACCTCAGCGGTGATCTTATCCAAGGGCCAAGTCTACTTGCGCTTCTTCGGCGGCAACAGATCGGTAATCGTGCCCTCTGCCATCTCAGCGGCAAAACAGATGGTCTCATTCAGTGTTGGATGAGGATGTATGGTCAATCCGATATCCTCAGCATCGGCGCCCATCTCCAAGGCAAGCACAGTCTCGCCAATCAATTCACCGGCATTGGGGCCGACAATACCCGCACCAAGTATGCGTTTCGTATCAGGATCGAAAAGCAGTTTTGTCAGACCTTCGTCGCGGCCGATACCCAACGCACGTCCACTGGCTGCCCAGGGGAAGGCACCCTTTTCATAGGCTACCCCATTGGCCTTGGCGTCGATCTCTGTCAATCCCATCCAGGCGACCTCCGGGTCGGTATATGCCACCGACGGTACAGTCAGGGGATCGAAACTAGCCGGCAGCCCTGCGATGACCTCCGCCGCAACCTTGGCCTCATGTGTCGCTTTGTGCGCCAGCATGGGTTGTCCGACAACGTCACCTATGGCGTAGATATTCGGGACATTTGTTCGCATATGCTCATCAACGGGGATAAAGCCCGCATCGTCAACCGCTACACCTGCCGCTTCGGCATTGATCTTCTTACCGTTGGGTGTACGGCCGACAGCCACCAACACACGGTCATAGATCTGTGGCTTCTCCGGCGCCCGCTTGCCCTCGAAGGTCACCTTCAGCCCACTCTTCAATGCCTGGATATCGGTAACCTTGGTGCCCAGCATGATCTGTCTGTAGCGTTTTGCAATCCGCTTTTGCAGCGGACGCACCAGGTCCGGATCACATCCCGGAATCAGCCCGTCCTGCAGCTCAACCACATCGATCTCGCAACCTAGAGTGCTGTAGACCGTGGCCATTTCGAGTCCGATGATGCCGCCGCCGACGACCAGCATACGCTTTGGTATATCTTCCAGGGCCAGGGCGCCGGTAGAATCGATCAGACGCTGATCGTCATTGGGAAATCCGGGGATCTGCACCGGACTCGAACCACAGGCAATAATGGCATCGTCGAATCCGATTGAGATTGAACCATTGGCTGTCTTGACTGCAATCCTGTTCGGCGATTCAAAACGGGCAATCCCATGCACCAGTTCCACCTTGCGCTGCTTGGCAAGCTGCTTCAAGCCGCCGGTCAAACGTTTCACGACTCTATCTTTGCCGGCACGTAGTTTGTCAAGGTCGATTTTAGGTTTGCCGAAGGTGATCCCCATCTCAGCCATTTCAGCCGCTTCATTGACCACGTCAGCCGCATGCAGCAGTGCCTTGGAGGGGATGCAACCGACGTTCAGGCAAACCCCACCCAAATCGTCATAGCGTTCGATGAGAATCACTTTTTTTCCCAGATCAGCTGCCCTGAATGCCGCTGTATAACCGCCCGGTCCGGCGCCCAGCACAACCACATCGGCCAACCTGTCGGCACTGCCTCTAACTGCCTCGGAGACAGGAGCCTTGGTCGGTGATGGCTTATCGTCCACTGAGCTTCCTTGAGACAACTCAAGCCTGAGTATTTTTCCATCCATGGATATCTTGTCACCAATCTTGACATGCAGCTCCTTCACTATACCCGCATATGGAGAAGGAATATCCATCGTTGCCTTATCGCTCTCAAGGGTGATAATTGAGTCTTCAGCTTCGATCTTATCTCCTACCGCAACCAATATCTCAATGATATCAACCTGCTCGAAATCGCCGATATCGGGAAGGGTAACCTCTACGATGCCACTCATGGACGCTCCTCAGTCTATTGTTTTAACTATTCTAGCCATTTATAGCATTTCTACATGGAGGAGCGTAGCCGAACGATGGAATTTGTTCGTAGACCGATGATATTAATCCGGTAAGCGTACGGATCGTGTCGAGGGCTTCAAAAAGGCCCTAACCGATTGATCCATATACGACAGGCCGCCATGCGCCCGCCAATATCAAGGCATGCTGCAGCTGAACATGATCGATTTGGTTGCCGGGTTGATTAAGGGCCATATCGATAAGGTCTTTGAACCGGCCAAGTCAGGTTGTACCCGTGCCTTGCATATCCTTCTGCAGCCAGACCGTCATGTCGGTAGCTGACATCGGCCTTGCATAGTAGTAGCCTTGCAGGTTGTTACATCCATTTTGCAGAAGAAAATCGGCCTGGGCTTTGGTTTCGACTCCCTCTGCAATCAATCCCAGGCTCAAACTGTCCGCCATGGCCACAATCGTCTTGACCAGCGATGCGTCATCAGCATCCCCCGGCAGATCACAAACAAACGAGCGATCGATTTTGAGAATATCTACAGGAAATCGCTTGAGATAGCTCAGCGAAGAATAACCGGTACCAAAGTCGTCAACCGAAAGATTGACACCTAGCGCTTTGAAACCTGAAAGCCAGGTTATCGCCTCTTCAGTATCTCGCAACAGCAGACTTTCGGTAATTTCCATTGTCAGCATATCCGGATCAAGGCTGAATTCCTGCAATACCTGTTTGAGATAATCGACCTCCAGGCCCAGTTCACGCTGACGGCTGGACAGGTTAACCGCCAACCTGAGGTCTGAGTGACCCGAATTGTGCCACCTTTTCAACTGTTCACATGCCCCTTTCAACACCCATTCACCGATCGGACCGATCAATCCGCTGTCTTCTGCCAGCGGAATAAAAACGCTGGGCCTGATAATACCCCGGTGAGGATGATTCCAGCGCAACAACGCCTCTACGCTGATAATCTTTTCGTATTCAGCGTCAACAACCGGTTGGTAATAGATCTCCAACTCACTACGTTGAACCGCAAGCCTTAAATCAAGTTCAAGCTGCTGCCGCTCCAAAGTACGTTGTTGCATCGAGGCAGTAAAAAACTGATAGTTGTTTCTGCCACGATCCTTAGCCTGATACATTGCCATATCCGCATTTCTTAACAATGAATCGGCATTCATCGCATCATCGGGAAAGATGGTTATGCCGACACTGGCCCCGATGAAGATTTCGCGTTCATAGAGAGTGAAAACCTTGGTGATTCTATCGATCACTTTTGTGGCGATATTAGCCACTGCATCCATGTCGCTCACATCCTGCAGCAATATGACGAACTCATCGCCGCCGAACCGGGCGATGGTATCGGATTCCCTGACACAATCACTGATACGTTTGGCAACAAGCTGCAACAATTCATCGCCCATAACATGACCGAAGGTATCGTTCACCATCTTGAATTGATCCAGATCGACAAACAGTATCGCCAGCTTCCACTGCTCCCTCAATGCAGATCCGATAGCCTGATCCAGTCGATCTGAAAATAAGGAGCGGTTTGGCAGACCCGTCAAGGCATCATAGTTTGCCTGATAAAGTATCTGCTCCTCATTCTCTTTATGTTTGGAGATATCCGAGAACACCGCCACATACTCTTTTGCAATCCCTTGTTCATCAAGTATTGCCGCTATCGACAGCCATTCCGGATAAACACTGCCGTCCTTGCGACGGTTCCAGATCTCACCGGACCAGTAGTGTTTATGCAGTATCGAATCCCAGAGTTCTTCATAGAAACCATCATCATGTCTACCGGAACTGAGAATACTTGGCGGTTGACCGATCACCTCTTCAGGGGAGTAACCCGTTATACGCGTGAAGGAGGGGTTGACGGTCTTAATCATATTGTCGGCATCGGTGACCATGATGCCTTCCTGGGTCGTATCGAAGACCGTAGCATTCATACGCAATTGATCTTCAGCGCGTTTTTGTGAGGTGACATCCTCTTTTACCGCGATGAAGTGGGTGATCTGCCCCCTGTCATCGCGTAGCGGAGATATCGATGCCGACTCCCAGTAGATGGAACCATCCTTTCGCCTGTTGTGGAATATGCCGCGCCACTCCCTGCCTGCCAACAGGGAATCCCACATCGCCTTATATTCTTCCTTGGTCTTGTCGCCGCTTTTGAGTATTCGCGGATTCTTGCCTACCACCTCTTCGGCACTATAACCGGATACCTTTTCGAAACGTGGATTGACATACTCGATATTGCCATTGATATTGGTAATCATCACCGATGTGGGACTCTGCTCCAATACCCTGCCCAGTTTTCTCAGGTCGGCTTCAGCCTGTTTCGACTCAGTGACATCACTCCTGACACAGACGGTGCCACCCTCATTGGTATGACTGTTACTCGCGAGATACCAAGCGCCAGTGTCGATCTGCTCCAAATACTGCCCCATTGGCATCGACTCAACAATCGACTCACCTTCAAGGCTTAAGTTCTTGATACGATTCCCCGTAACCGATTGCAGCGCATCGATAGTGACACCCTCTTTGATCCACCCCTTCAACCAGGAGTAAAACTCACCAAAGCGCCGATTGTGCAATACCAGGCGCCCCTCTGCATCGAACAGGGCAAATGCTTCGGAAAGGTTATCCACGGCATCATGCAGTCGGAACCATGCACGGTTAACCTCATGATTTGCCTTTTGCAGGCGTCTTATCAATTGCCAGAGGCTCAATAGCAATATGATCACAAATACCGACAGGGCCAAAATCAGGCCCCTTTTTTTAGCGGTTTCACCCACCCGGTTTTGCTCATACCTCGAGTGAATATGCTCGAAATACTCCTGAGTCGGCACAGCCAAGTAGCGTGTTTTCAAGGCCCCGAGCTTAGTCAGGTCATCGATATTAGATTCTATATGGAAGAGCACCTGATCAAAGCTCTGCCTGTTTTCAGGCGAAAAAATATCGTAGCTTTTAAGTTGCTTCAACGTTGAAACGATATCATCCAATTGTGAGTCGGTATAGAATAGATCGTAGGCTAACAGGGAGTTGAGCAGTTCCAGAACGTCCTGATAAATCTTGGCATCCACAGACTTCAACTCACGCGCCACGATAGGCAGATAGTGTATGCCGTTACGCACCACCGCTGCCTGGAATTTTATCTTTTCTATGATGGCCAGCTTCTCATCCAAACCATGCCAGTAACGTTCCGTAAGGCTAATCAGTACACTGTCATCCACTGCTGTCACATTTGCGTCAATCTGTTGCCGCAAATCCCGTAAACGGTTACTGGTCTGTACCAACGGATCATATTGATTCAACAAAAACGAGGTGATCTTGAGAACGTCTCTATCGAGACGCGCGTCCATCTCTTTTAACTGCAGCAGGTTATCTGACAGTTCGGCATAATTCTCGGATCCATCATCCCAATAGACCGCCAATAGCAGAATCAACACAACCCAAAGCGAGACAAGCAAGAGAGTGCGTTTGCTATACATTTGTTTGAGCATACTCATGGTTTTAGCCTGATATGCTCTCCAACCAAAGTATAGAGGAATGCGGCAATATCATTGATATCTTTTTCGGGCAGCTCACGACCCAATTGGTAACGCCCCATGATCCTTATCGCATCGTTCAGGGTTGTCTCCGATCCGTCGTGAAAATAGGGTGGATTGATTGCCGCCAGGCGCAAACTGGGTACTTTGAAATAGTGCTTGTCTTCGATCTGTTTGGTGATATTGTAACGCCCCAGATCCGCAGCCTTGATCTCGGCACGCCGATCTTTGAAATAGTCACCCTTCGCGCCCATGATGCCAAACATGTTACCACCCACGTTGACACCTTGATGGCAACTGATGCAGCCATAGCTTTTAAACAGACGGTACCCGCGCAACTCCCGTTCGGTAAGTACTTCTTCTTCCCCCTTTAGCCATCGGTCGAAGCGTGAGTTGACCGTTACCAAAGAGCGTTCAAAGGCTGCTATGGCAAGAACGATGTTATCCCCGGTGATGCCATCTTGAAAAAGCTCTTCAAACTTTTTCACAATGGTCGGATCCTTACGCAGTTTGGATATGACCTCCTCCCAATCGGAGTTCATCTCAATGGGATTGTGGACTGGACCGGCCGCCTGCTCCTCCAATGTCTGAGCCCGTCCGTCCCAGAATTGAACGAAGTTATACAGGGTATTGTAGACCGTGGGAGCCTTGATACCCCCGACGCTTCCCCCTACTCCGACAGAAACCTTGTTGTGATCGGTTCCTCCCGTCGAGAGGACATGGCAACTGGAGCAGCTGATACTGTTATCCTGCGATAGCCTGGCATCATGAAAGAGCAGATCTCCAAGGGATACCAGTCTCGGATCCAGATTGCGATCGACGGTCAATGGCCCTATGGGCTCATTCTTCAATCCCGCAGCACTGGCAAAGGATATTGTCAACCAAAATAATAGCAGTGTTTTCAACAGATTATTCATATGCTATTGACGCTATACGCGACTATGTTTGACATCCCTGAAGAAAAGTCGTCTGTAGCGGGGTGATGCAATGCTTACTACTACACTAGGTTAGCGGTCTCTTTGTAGCTAACTTTAAGTATAGAGAACCATATAATTCATAGACATAGGATGAACCACAGCACATAATCCCAAAGGACAATGATACTTGCACCCTTAAATTGATGAAAATTGTTAACTTTTTTGAGCTGTGTCAATTATTGACTGCAAAGTAGACACACGGACCGTCCCTTGTCCGGGTTGATCATTGAAAATCATAGCAACAAACGACGAATATCACCCAATAGGGAAGAGAGGTGGGTCGTAAACCTGACGCCATCGGCACCGTCGATTACCCGATGGTCATAGGAGAGTGAAAGTGGCAACATCAGTCGCGGTTGGAAGGCCTCCCCGTCCCACACCGGCTGCATACTACTGCGGGAGACACCGAGTATCGCCACTTCCGGGGCGTTCACTATGGGAGTGAAGGCGGTACCGCCTATCCCGCCAAGACTGGAGATCGAGAAACATCCGCCTTGCATATCCGCCGGCGCTAACTTGCCTGCCCGCGCCTTTTCACTGATGCTCATCAACTCTGCTGCAAGCTGGAAGACACCTTTTTGATCGACATCACGTATGACCGGTACGACCAGCCCGTTGGGCGTATCCACAGCGACACCGATATGAATGTATTTCCTATATATCAAGGATTCGCCATCTGCCGACAGGGCCGCATTGAACATCGGCATCCGGTGAAGCGCTGCGGCGACCGCTTTCATCAGAAACGGCATCAGTGTAAGCCGAACGGACTGCTGGGATGCAGCCTCTTTTTGGGTCTGCCTGAACGCCTCGAGATCGGTGATATCGGCCTCGTCAAACTGGGTCACATGCGGCACGGTCAGCCAGCAGCGATGAAGGTGGGCCCCGCTGATTTTCCTGATGCGGTTCAGCGCTGTTGTCTCAACCTCACCAAAGCGGCTGTAATCCACTTCCGGCCCCGCCGGCATTTCAAAGGGTGACCTTGCCGCGGCGCTCCCTTCACCCTTTCGCAATGAGCGCTTAACGAACCTCTGAACATCCTCTTTCAGGATCCTCTCTTTTGGGCCACTTCCCTTAACCAAAGTGAGATCAACACCCAGTTCACGGGCAAATCGGCGTACCGATGGGCTTGCATGAGGTGTGCCCTGTCCACCGCTCTCAACGAACCCTGCGGGTACGGGGGGTACGCGGGCCTCTTTCTCACCTGGAAGTCGCTGTGGCTGCTCAGATATAGATGCCGGCTCTTCATTTGGCGCCGGAGCCGGTGCCTGTACTGTCTCAACCTCCTCTGCCGCAGGTGGGGGGGTACTTACTTGTTCGCCCTCCCCTTTCTGTTCGCCGCTTTCAGCTTCAAGAACGAGTATCTTGTCTCCTTCTTTGACACGGTCGCCAGCCTTGACCAGCAGGCGTTTGACCTCACCGGAGTGGGGGGAGGGAATCTCCATCGTAGCCTTGTCACTTTCAAGGGTCAGCAGAGATTCCTCAACCGCGACTCGGTCACCCTCTGAAACCAGAATCTCGATAATCTCGACCGAGTCGAAATCACCTATATCAGGTATCAGCACATCTGTCGTTTTACCCACGTCTTATCCTCTTAGCCGATTAGGCATAATCTGTTTCGTCCAAACTAATCGCCGTCTTGTGGCACCGCAGTTACGGTTGCATACGGCGTTTATACCGGGCATGTCACTAGACCCTGCTGGGATTGGGCTTTTCCGGATCGATCTTGTACTTTTTGATCGCCCGGCTGACCTGCTCCGATTTGATCTCACCCTCGTCCACGAGCGCCTTCAAGGCGGCGATGAGGATGTAGTATCGGTTTACCTCGAAAAACTTGCGTAGCTGGCTGCGCATATCACTACGACCGAAACCATCAGTACCCAATACGCTGTAGCTGGTTGTGATGAACGGGCGAATCTGATCCGCATAGCTGCGGATATAATCCGTGGCCGCCACCACCGGCCCTTTTTGGCCGCTCAGTTTTTCCGTGACATAGCTCAGTTTGGGTTCCTCCTGCGGATGCAAGGTATTCCATCGTTCGGCATCCAAGCCGTCACGACGCAGCTCGTTAAAACTGGTAACGCTCCAAACATCAGCTGAGACGTTGAACTCTTTTTCGAGCAACTCCGCGGCGGCAATCACTTCACGCAGAATCGTGCCACTGCCCAGAAGCTGTACCCGATGCTTATGCTTACCGCCTGTATCGAGCAGATAGAGGCCGCGCACAATACCCTCTTCCACCCCCTCAGGCATTGCAGGTTGCAGGTAGTTTTCGTTCATCACGGTGATGTAATAAAAGACATTTTCCTGCTCCTGATACATCCGACGCATTCCGTCCTGGACAATCACCGCCAGTTCATAAGCATATGCAGGATCGTAACTGACACAATTCGGGATCGTCCCGGCCACGATATGGCTATGTCCATCCTGATGCTGCAATCCCTCGCCCGCCAAGGTGGTACGACCTGCGGTACCGCCGATGAGGAAACCCCGGGCCTGCATATCCCCCGCAGCCCAGGCCAGATCGCCAACTCGTTGAAAGCCGAACATCGAATAGTAAATATAGAATGGGATCATACTGATCCCATGATTACTGTAGGAGGTGGCAGCCGCGATCCAGGAAGACATGGCACCCGCCTCGTTGATGCCTTCCTGCAGAATCTGCCCCTTTTTGTCCTCTCGGTAGAACATCACCTGATCGGCGTCAACCGGTTCATACAACTGACCCACCGACGAATAGATGCCCAACTGGCGGAACATACCCTCCATACCAAAGGTACGCGCCTCATCCGGTACGATAGGAACGATCTGTTTCCCTACCGTTTTATTTCGCACCAGCATGTTGAGCAGACGCACGAACGCCATGGTTGTTGACTGATCCCTTTCCCCGCTACCTTCCAACAGTATCTTGAATTCATCCAGTGCCGGTACCTGCAGCGGCTCCACTTTGGTCCGACGTTGCGGAAGAAAACCACCCAAATCCTGACGGCGTTGATGCATATATTGCATCTCGGGACTGTCTGTCGGCGGTTTATAAAAGGGCGCGGCGCCAATCTGATCATCCGATATCGGTATGTTGAATCGATCTCGAAACGCCTTGAGTGCCGCTTCACCCATTTTTTTCTGGGAATGAGTGATGTTCTGTCCCTCGCCGGCAACACCCATACCGTAACCTTTGACTGTCTTGGCCAGAATGACTGTCGGTTGCCCTTTGTGGGACATCGCCTCCGCATAGGCCGCATAGACTTTATGCGGGTCGTGTCCGCCTCTGTTCAGACGCCAGATATCCTCGTCGGTCATAGTGGCGACCATATCGTCGAGTTCCGGATATTTCCCGAAGAAGTGCTCGCGTGTATAAGCACCACCCTTGGCCTTGTAAGCCTGATAGTCACCATCGACACACTCCTCCATGCGCTTCAGGAGAATGCCGTTTTTATCGCGCGCAAAGAGTGGATCCCAATAACCACCCCAGATTACTTTGATCACATTCCATCCGGCTCCGCGAAATACCGCCTCCAGTTCCTGGATAATCTTGCCATTGCCTCGTACGGGCCCATCCAGACGTTGCAAGTTGCAGTTAATTACGAATATCAGATTGTCGAGACGTTCTCGTCCAGCCAGGGAGATGGCGCCGAGCGCCTCCGGCTCATCCATTTCACCATCACCACAAAATGACCATACCTTGCGCTCATCCGTATTCAGGAGACCGCGATCATGCAGATAACGCATAAAGCGCGCCTGGTAGATCGCCATCAATGGGCCAAGGCCCATCGACACGGTGGGAAACTGCCAGAATCCGGGCATCAACCATGGATGTGGATAGGACGAGAGGCCCTGCCCATCAACCTCCTGTCGAAAACTATAGAGCTGCTCTTCACTCAACCGACCTTCCAGATAAGCCCTGGCGTAAACACCCGGGGCGGAGTGTCCCTGAAAAAAGATCAGATCTCCATCACGTTCCTTGCTCGGAGCGTGAAAAAAATGGTTGAAGCCCACATCAAATAGCGTGGCGCTGGATGCAAAGCTGGAGATATGCCCCCCAAGCTCTGTCGATATTCTGTTTGCCTGAACCACCATCGCCATGGCATTCCAGCGTATGAAAGACCTGATACGGCGCTCCATGGCGCGATCGCCGGGAAATCGCCGCTGTTTGGTTACCGGTATGGTATTGACATAAGCCGTATTGGCGCTGAACGGCAGGTAAGCGCCGGACCGGCGCGCCTTGTCGACCAAGCGCTCAATAAGAAAGTGGGCACGATCCACGCCTTCGTTCTCGAGCACGGCCTCCAATGCATCCAGCCACTCCTGCGTCTCTTGTGGATCGGTATCGGGTCTAGTCGGCATCTTTATTCTCTAGCAGTTGTTTTGGCAAAAAAAAACCGTTCTCCAGCTGGAGATTGTGAGCTATCTCATATGGCTAAAAGAAACTATTTGAATTGCCAATAGTTTGGATTGATTGAGGTAATATACAACAAGATGGGTAATTTTTCAGCGTTCTCAATGGATTATTTATCTAACTTAATTCCCTGTTTTTATTGTTAATTAATCATCTTTCTATGACATTCCAAACAGAAAAGACTTGGCAGAGACCAATACCCGCACCGGTCTCGTCACTACGCTATGGATGAAAGACGGGGTATTGCGTGCCGCAGATTAGGGCAATTCTACCGACGCATATCAACATAGCCTCCAAACAGCAAAAAAGGCACTGCCGGTTGATACCGGTAGCGCCTTTTTAGGCCTGCAGATAGATCCGGCTTAGATATCTTTGCGGGTCTCGAACACAGGCATTTCGAAAGGTTTGCGCTCCATAGCGACGTTACGGCGCTCTTCCATCATCTTCATGGCCTCTGCACGACGTGTTTCCATCTCTTTAATCATCTCGTCACGGCGAGCCTGAGACTCTTCCATACGTTTTGTAATGGCTTCAGGCATCTCAGGTCTGGCAGGCGCCCTGTTGTCAAAACGCGATTGCATCTGTTCACGCTGAGCCTGCATCTGCTCCTGGAAAGCCTTCATTTCAGCTTCCATAGCGGCACGAGGATCAGCATTGTACTTTTCTGCATACTCGCGTTGGGCGGCAACGGCCTGCTCGAATGCCTTTTGCTGCTGCTCGGCAAAAGCCTTCTGCTGCTCTTCCATTGCAGCCTTCTGCTCTTCACTCAGAGCTGGAACCGCAGGTGCATAACCATATGGCGCATAACCATAAGGGCCATAACCATAATAGTTACGATAGTTGTTGTAGCCGCGGCCATAACCGCTGCCACGTGCATGCATGTTGAAATTGAAGTCGAAATCACCAGCACCGAAACCGTCGCCAAAGAAATCGTCGCTCCAATCGTTACCCCACCAAGCGTTGACGGTTGCCGATGAGGCTGCCATGGCGATTGCCGCAGCAATGATAGAAATCTTTTTCATTTTTTCGTACCCAGAGTTTTTAATGTAAAACCACGCTGACTGTCTATGCACGTCCCTGTGCCGAGGATTCCCTGTGATTAGGTTCTAATCAATTTACTTAGCGGGAGCAGCCGGGGCAGCAGGAGCAGCCGGAGCAGCAGGCGCTACAGGCGGGTAGCCATAGCCATAGGGAGCGCCATAACCATAAGGTGCGCCATAGCCATAGGGACCGTAGCCATAGTAGTCGCGATAGTAGTTGTTGCCACGACCGTAACCGGAACCGCGGGCACTGCCACTCATACCGAAGCTGAAGTCACCGGAGCCATCGCCCCAGCCGTCGCCCCAACCGTCGTTATTCCAGCCACGGTTGCCCCAACCTGGACCGCCGCCCCACCATGCGGAAGCGGAAGCGGAAGCCACGATCAGTGCGGCAGCTGCAGAAGCTTGAACGATCTTTTTCATTATTCACTCTCCTCGAGATAGAATGTAATCATGATGTAATTTGAGAAAGCAGATACAGCGCAGCTTTCAAGATATAGAATATTAGAAATTACTTAAATAAACAAATTGCGATTTTTAATTGTGGAAAAATTTTAAATAGTCATTTTCTAATAAGCCGTGAAACCATAAAACCGACCGAAACAGCAATCCATGCAAATCACCCTTATCAGGCCAGACGACTGGCACCTGCATTTACGCGATGACGAAGCCATGGCATCGGTAGTTGCCCACACCGCAGAACGCTTCGCCCGTGCCATCGTGATGCCCAATCTGAAACCGCCGGTCACCACGACGGCCATGGCCATGGCGTATCGGGAGCGCATTCTCGCCGCACTCCCGCAAAACAGCGACTTTACCCCCCTGATGACACTCTATATGACTGACCGTCTCACCAGCGATGAGGTGATTACGGCGAAAAAGAGCGGGATAATCAAAGGTATTAAACTGTACCCAGCGGGCGCGACAACTCACTCCGACGCCGGTGTCATCGACATACGCAAGCGTTATCCAGTCCTAGAGACGATGCAGAAAGAGGGACTGCCACTGCTGATTCATGCCGAAGTGACTGATCAGGATGTGGATATTTTCGATCGCGAGCAGGTCTTTATCGATCGCCATCTGCTTCCATTGGCAAGGGACTTTCCCGCCCTGCCGATGGTTTTCGAGCACATTACCACTAAACAGGCCGTCGATTTCGTCCGCGCCAATGAAGGTAATATAGGGGCTACCATCACCGTACAACACCTGCTCTACAATCGTAATGCCATGCTGGTCGGAGGGATTCGTCCCCACTTCTACTGCTTGCCGATATTGAAACGGGAGAGCCACCAAAGGGCATTGATCGATGCGGCAACCAGCGGCGAATCCCTTTTCTTTCTCGGTACGGATAGCGCTCCGCATCCACAACACGCCAAAGAGTGTGCCTGCGGTTGTGCGGGGTGTTACACCGCGCATGCCGCGATTGAACTCTATGCGGAGGTATTTGAAAGAGCCAATGCCCTGGATAGGCTAGAGGGTTTTGCCAGTCTGTTCGGCCCGGATTTCTATGGTCTGCCCAGAAACCGGGATGTGATCGCACTGGAGAAGAGGGAGTGGAAGATCCCGGAGAGTTACCAGTTCGGTAAAGATCTGCTCATCCCCCTGGGTGGGGGAGAGAGTATCAGCTGGCAATTAGTCCGCTGAATCGCGCTATTCGTCCCCTTCGAACGGCGGCTCCTCTTCATCGAAGAAGGTATCGTCGAACAGATCGTCTTCATCCATGTGGTTGGGGCCGTCTTTTATCTGTGAATCCCTTTTCTGCAGGTAAAACTCCCTCTGGAAGGCATATCGATCGACTGCCGCCTCATCCAAAACATCTCCTGCCTCGAGTAAATCAGCGCGGACGTCTATGAGTCGCAAGGTAGTCAGGGCATAGTAGGTTTCTTGGCTTGGATAGCTGATCGGATTCATCCACGTGTCACCGACCAGGCCTATCAGATCTCGGAGTGTGGCGGGCCCCAGGAAGGGCACCACCAGATAGGGCGTATCTCCCATACCCCAAAACCCCAGGGTTTGTCCCAAGTCCTCCTTGTAATTGGGTAGGCCCATATCGGACGCCACATCGAACAACCCGAAAATACCCAGCGTGGTATTGATACAGACCCGCCCAAGATCGGTCAAGGCGTGTGTGGGTTTGAGTTGCAGAAGATTATTTACCGCGGATGGGACATCCGCAAGATTATTGAAAAAATTGGTGATCCCCAGATCCAACACCGACGGAGTCACAACACGATATCCCTTGGCAACGGGTTTTGCCACGACCTTGTCAAACTCCTGGTTGAACTCATCGATCCCACGATTGATCGACTCCAGAGGATCCGTGGGGTGCTTGTTCTGCATGCTGGCGCAACCCGTTAGAAACAACAGCAGCAGACTGATAATGGCAATCCTTTTACTCACAGCTATCGAGCTCATTGTGTGGCCGGGAATCTACGCCCTGCATGAATGTGAGCATGGTACACCATGACCGCACTCCTCTCTGACCCATATGGGATGGCTAAGTGCGACATCATATCAGCCTGATCGACCACAGGTGAAATGAAAAGTGTAAAAAACCTTATCGGGTCCATTGACATCAAACCAACCGAAGCGAACCACTGTAGTTCCGCATGACCCAGGCCAGAGCAATGGATATGTAACGGGATGCATGAAAAAGTGTCGAAAAAAACACCACCTTTCTTTATCCTAGAGTCGATGAATGACATCACCTACAACAGCGCCATGGCGCAGCGATTTCGCGGATACCTGCCAGTGGTCGTCGATGTGGAGACCGGTGGATTCGATTCAGCCAAGGATGCGTTACTGGAAATAGCCGCCACCACGATCGCCATGGATCAACAGGGCAAGCTCTACCCCGCTGAGACCCATGCCTATCATCTGACTCCCTTTGAAGGGTCCAATATCGATCCCAAAGCTCTAGAATTCAACGGCATCGATCCGCAACACCCCTTCCGCGATGCCCTGCCGGAAAAGGAGGCGCTGCGTCTGCTCTTTGCCCCCATCCGCAAGGCGGTCAAGGCAAGCGGTTGCAAAAGAGCGATCCTGGTCGGCCACAACGCCTTTTTCGATCTCGGTTTTCTCAACGCCGCCGTTGAGAGAACGGGAATCAAGCGCAACCCCTTCCATCCTTTCAGCACTTTCGACACCGTTACACTGGCGGGTGCGGCCTATGGCCAAACCGTGCTCGCCAAAGCAGCTAAGGCCGCCGGTCTCGATTGGGACAGCAGTGAGGCCCACTCAGCGATCTATGACACGCAACAGACCGCAAAATTGTTCTGCGGCATCATCAACAGATGGCAGACGCTATCAGCTGAGAGACCCTGGGCAAAGGATTGTTCGGCCTAGGGCCTGTCAGCACTAACAACAGTCAACGGTCGTTTCAGCAAAGAGTCTCGATAAGGGTGTTTTGGCGGGCCCCGATATTCCAGACAATCATATCGGGGCCCGTGCGATGCCGCGGTCATACCGAAGCGCAATTCCCCGCATACCACGATGGCATGTTCATCAATTGTTCTGAATCACGATATTCGGGAACTTGGCCGCATAATCCTTGGCCTGCAGAGAGAGCTTGGCCGCAGTTTTACGGGCGATTTCGCGATAGATCTGTGAAATGCGTGATTCGGGCTCGGCAACAACGGTCGGTTTACCGCCATCGGTCTCTTCCCGGATACGAATATCAAGCGGAAGCGCACCCAGCAGATCCACATTGTACTGCTCGGCCATTGATGAGCCGCCACCCTGACCGAAGATATGCTCTTCGTGTCCACAGTTTGAGCAGATATGGATACTCATGTTCTCCACGATTCCCAGCACGGGGACTTCCACTTTCTCGAACATCTTGAGGCCTTTGCGCGCATCCAGCAGGGCAATGTCCTGGGGTGTGGTAACGATGACGGCGCCGGATACCGGTACCTTTTGCGCCAAGGTCAGCTGTGTATCACCGGTACCGGGGGGCAGGTCCACCACCAGATAGTCGAGGCTATCCCAGTTGGTATCGTTCAGCAATTGCTCGAGGGCCTGGGTGACCATGGGTCCACGCCAGATCATAGGCGTCTCTTCATCAATCAGAAAACCGATCGACATCGCCTGCATGCCATAGCCTTGCATCGGTTCCAAGGTCTTGCCGTCCTTCGAATCCGGCTTGCCGTTGATACCCAACATGCGGGGCTGAGACGGCCCGTAGATATCCGCATCGAGTACGCCAACCTTGGCCCCCTCTTCAGCCAATGCCAAAGCCAGATTGACTGCTGTGGTGGATTTACCAACTCCCCCTTTCCCCGATGCTACGGCAATGATGTTCTTGATGTTATCGATCGGCTTGAGCGCCTTCTGCACAGAGTGGGCAACGACCTTTGAACTGATTGTGACATCGACACTTTCTACACCGGATAGTGCCTCGACCTTTTCCCGCACGGCTGAAGTAATAGCATCCATACAGCCTTTTGCAGGAAAACCCAGTTCAACTGTTATGCCAACCTTGCCATCATCAATCTCAACACCTTTGATCGCCTTGGCAGTTACCAGATCCTTCTCTAGGTGAGGTTCGACATATCCCTTAATGGCCTCTGTTACGGAATCTTGTGTCAATTCAGACATCGTCAGTTACTCCTGCTGCGGACTGAATAAGGGTCCGACATAATTTCTGAAATAATCATGGCGGTGGATTCTACACGAAAATCGCGTCGATATACCAAGTATTTTGCTGGGTTTTGGGCCGGGGCTGCAGACCGTTTTTTGAATTCGGATCGAGTGAATCCCGGATCCAGTCAACGACGCCTGCGGCACAGCAAGGTACCGCAGGGATCGATTGCGCCAATCAGCTGAAAATGAAGGACACAGGCAATCGGACCTTCCGTTTCCGCACCCGGATGATATCAGTGTCGGACGAAATCGGAGGCTTCGTGTTTAGGCACTTTCACACCCCACCGGCGATCAAGATCATTTTGGGTAATCGAGTGCTTGACCGGCCGTTTGCGTGATCGCGCTACTGAAGTCTGTCGTGTTCAGACCGGTGAGATAGTGGCTGACCAGATTCATACTGAGCTGATGAGCCGATTGCGCCGCCTCGTCATACGGATTTCGGATGAGGGTCATTGCGGCAATGCCATGCACGCCGTTCCAAAGAGCTCTGGCTGACAGTACGATCTCTTCATCGGGTCGAGCGACTATGGCCTTCAGCTGCTTTTCTACCAATTCGTAGATGCGCTCCACCTTCTCCTTGTTGATTTCCGTGGAGAGGTCTTCATCCCGCGGCTGGTGTTCAAAGATCAGGCGCCAGCGATGTGGATGCCGTGTGGCAAAGTCCACATATGCTGCACCTAGCGCAAAAACACATTGTTGCGGGAACCGGCAATCGGTCACCGCATCGATCAACACGGCATAGAGCTGATCAAGGGTTCGCCCGTTAATCCGTAGCAGCAATTCGTCAAGATTCCTGAATACGAAATAGAGGCTGCCAACCGTATAGCCAATGGCTGATGCCACTTTTCGTGCGGAGAGACCGGCATAACCCTCGTTTTCAATGATTGTCTCCGCAGCCTCAAGAGCCATACACTCAATTTCCAATTTGCTGTGTTCACCCCGTCTTCCCATGGTTACTCCTGTTTACCTTTGTGCTTTCCATTGCGATACACGCCCGCTATCTTTTTTCGAAGCTAATGTTCACTATCACACTATTACGCTATTCACACAGTGATCTCATGCACAAGATTCCTATATGTAACAATGTTTTATTAAATGCCGTTTATTTAAAAAAACCGGTTTCAAGGGATCTCGCACGGGAATCTCAGCCTGCAGAAACCCACAATGCGTTACGGTTAGAGTATGCGGATGCGAGGATTCCGGATCGTAGTTTTTCAAGCAGCCGTATTCCGCCGTGGCGATGTAAGCCTGCTGACCAGCACGATCATCACCAGCGAGATAAGAAACCCGGGAACGATTTCATAAAGATCGAACACGCCGCCTTGCAGTGGCTTCCACAGCACCACCGTCAAACCGCCGCTTACGATACCGGCCAATGCACCCCAGCGATTCATCGCTTTCCAGTAGAGGGAGAGAAGTACGGCCGGGCCGAAGGCCGCGCCAAATCCGGCCCAGGCATAGGAGACCAGGTCAAGTACCTTGCTCCCGCGATCCAATGCCAGCAGGAAGGCGATCAAAGCGATTGACAGCACCGCCAAACGGCCGACGATGACCAGTTCCGCCTCGCTTGCCTGTCTATGCAACAACAGACGATAGAGGTCGCCGGTAAAGGTGCTTGACGATACCAACAGCTGTGAATCGGCGGTACTCATGATGGCAGCAAGAATAGCTGCCAGACAGACCCCTGCCACAAGGGGATGAAACAGCAGATCGACCAAGCGGATAAAAACCTTTTCCGCGTCCTCCAGGGGAGTTTCGAATATGGGTATGCCTACCAGTCCCGCCAAAGTGGCGGCGGTCAGGGTTATCAACACCCAGCTCACCGCAATACGTTCCGCCTTGGGCACGAAGTCGCTCTGTTTGATGGCTTTGAAACGCGCAAGGATGTGTGGCTGTCCGAAGTAACCGAGTCCCCATGCCACCAGAGAGACTATGGCGACCACGCCTAGCGGCTCACCATTACTGTCCGTGAATGGATTGAGCAGTTCTGCATTGCTGCTACCCACAGCCGACAAAAAACTTTCTACTCCGCCGACTTCAACCACTACGTAGAGGGGTATGGCCACCAACGCCACCAGCATCAGCAGCCCCTGAAAAAGATCGGTCCAGGAGACAGCGAGAAAACCGCCGAATGCGGTATAGAGAATTATGATCGCGGTTCCGGACGCGACAGCCCAAAGATAGGGGAGGCCGAATACCGCCTCGAACAGTTTGCCGCCCGCGACAAGCCCTGAGCTGGCGTAGAAGAGGAAGAACAGCAGAATGAAAAAGGATGAAGAGACTCTAATCAAACCACTGGTATCGTTGAATTTGTTCGATAGATATTCTGGCAGGGTGAGCGCATTGCCCGCGGCTTCGGATGCGTTACGCAGGCGTGCCGCCACCAGACGCCAGTTGAGCCAGGTACCGATCAGCAATCCCAGGGCAAGCCAGAAAGACTCGAGGCCCGCCAAATAGGCATAACCCGGCAGCCCCAACAACAACCAGCCACTCATATCTGAGGCACTGGCACTCAGCGCAGTCACCCAACTACCCAGGCTTCTGCCACCCAACACGAAATCCGAGAGATTTCTGGTTCGACGCCAAGCGACGACACCGATTACCAAAAGCGTCAGCAGATAACAGAAGAAACTCAGCCCAACCAATAGATCCTTACTGCCCATCCCGCTTCCCCCTGTTACAGATCTTCTTAAGATATGCCTGCTTCATCGCCTCTTCAAAAGCCTGATTCGATGGGTAATCATAACCAAACACCGGTTGCCACAAACGTTGGTTTTCCATACAAAGATAGAAAAAGACGTCATCGTGCCAACTCTGCAGCGAACGATAAGCGAAACGGAACATCTCTTCCTTGATTGACTGAGGATATGAGAGCTTGCCATCGCACTCCACCATCGGCATCTGCAGTATCTTGCTGCGAAAGCCGCTGCGCGTCCGCAGTCGCTTGATAACCGGTTTGATGTAAGTCAGGGTACCCAACGACACCTGTACCACCTCATCTGCGGAGAATTGTTTCGTCAGTTGTTGAAAAAGGGCACCGTAGTCCTCTTGCCAATCCGCATAGTGAATCATGGGGTGAAAATGAAAACCAACCAACGCCCCACGGTCCGCCAGTCGACGTGCTGCTTTCAGGCGATCTTCCAACGATGCGGTAAGGCGCTCCTCATGGGCTATCAGTGTCGGGGTGTTTAGAGACCATGTACAGAGCAGATTGGGAGGCAGATCCACCTTCATCAGGTGATTTACATTTTTCGATTTACTCTTCAGTTCCAGGATGACATTCGGATGACGCTGAGCGAAATCGAGCAATGCATCAAGTATCCCCCCATGGTTGCCCCACATCAGTGAATCCGATGATTGGCCGGTACCGATATGATAGATACGTTCGGGATCGATCTCGAGTGTTGCAAGCTTCTCTGCAAACTGCCTGTCGAATCGCACTTCGTCACCGTGATAGAAGGATTGAATACTGCAGTAACTGCAATCGAATCCACAATTCTCTACCGCATCCAGGGTCATCAGGTTACAGCAGCGGGTGCGCGGCGATGCCACAGGACAGGGGCCAAGGGCCAGCTTATGCTTTTCGGTTTCGATGCGCCTGATACGCTGTACATCCTGTCCGGCAGCCACCGGTATTGGCGGATAACGCTTGGGCGCTTGCTGCAATTGCCGCCAATGATAATGTATCGTCTGCAGCAATCTTTGCCGCCGTTGCTTCGGATCCAGCTTGTCAACGTCTATCTCGGGCCAGATTTCATACAGCGGCTGCTCTCCCCACATCACCAGATCGACAGCGATATCACTGAGTTGTCGAAGCTGTTGCTGGGTAAATCGGAATTCCAGGGAACGCTGCCTGAGGAACTGTTGGTGCTGTGCATCGAGCCGATCGATACCCGACCGAGCCAGCAGCGATTCCAGCTTCTCCTCGTAGGCTAAGGATTTTGCCTTCATTGAACTAGGGCCTGTTCACACGCATCCTATCAACCTTGCTGGGACTGTTTGTCGCCCGGCAAGGCAGAATGAGTGATCTGCAGTCGCTCCACTTGAGCGAATGATATCGCTGCTGGGCGTTGCTCGTCGTTCATCTGGACTAACCAAACCTCTCTCCTCACGCCTTGATTGGCGCTTTTTCAGACGCAGAAGAGCCGATAGGATGCGTGTTAACAGACCCTAGCTCAACGCTTTCGCGTCACGAACTGTTTCAGTCGCTGACGCTTCTGAATCTGACGCTTGGTGAGTTTGTTCCGCTTGCCCTGGTAGGGATTATCGCCGGAACGGAACTCGATCCGGATCGGCGTGCCGTCCAACCTCAGTGCTTTACGAAAGCGACCCACGAGATAGCGTTTATAGCTATCGGGAACCTGTTCCGTCTGGTTACCGTGAATGACGATCAAGGGTGGATTTTTTCCCCCCTGGTGGGCATAGCGAAGTTTGATACGCCGCCCATGCACCTGTGGCGGCTGATGTTCCTGGATCAGCATTTCGAGCAGACGCGTCAGTTCAGGTGTCGAAAGGTCGCGCATGGCGTTAGCGTAGACCTTTTCTACCAGATCGAAAAGGTCGCCCACCCCGGATCCATGTAGCGCTGAGATGTAATGGTGCTGGGCGAAATTGAGAAAAGGCAGCTTACGGTCTATCTCACTCTTGACCCACTCCCGTTGCTCATCGCTCAATCCATCCCACTTGTTAATCACCAGGATCAGTGCCCTGCCACTTTCGAGTACATGCCCCGCCAGGTTGGCATCCTGCTCACCGATACCCTGGCGGGCATCGACAACCATCAGTACAACATTGGCCTCTTCGATCGACTGCAGCGTCTTTATGATGCTGAACTTCTCGATCGCTTCCTTGATACGTGAGCGACGCCTAACGCCGGCGGTATCGATCAGGGTGTAGTGTCGATCATTGCGACTAAAGGGTATGTAGATGCTATCCCGCGTGGTGCCGGGCTGATCGAATGCGACCACGCGTTCTTCACCCAGCATGCGGTTGACCAGTGTCGATTTGCCCACATTGGGACGGCCTACCACTGCGATCTGAATACTGGCCTGATCAGGTAGCCCCGCTTCCTCCGCAGGAGGCAGGGTGTCAAGTACCTCATCGATGAGGCTGTGTACACCCCGGCCGTGGACCGCCGCGATGGTGTGGAGCCTGTCGAAACCCAGACGATAGAAATCGCTGGCAGCGATATCGTCCTCCATCCCCTCGCTCTTGTTGATAGCAAGGGTGACCCGCTTACCGGTACGGCGCAGTTGCTGGGCGATCGCTTCATCGCCGGCAGTACATCCCTCTTTGGCATCGAGCAGAAACAGAATGTGATCGGCTTCGCCAATCGCCTGCCTGACCTGTTGCTCCGTCAACTGATCAATACCTATCTGATCGCCGCTGATACCGCCCGTGTCCACCACCACGAAGGGATGCTTGCCCAACTTTCCAGTACCGTATTTACGATCCCGGGTCAGTCCGGGCTGATCGGCAACCAGGGCATCCCGGCTTCGGGTCAAACGGTTGAAGAGGGTCGATTTGCCCACATTGGGTCGTCCGACCAGGGCGATGACCGGCAGCATATCAGCGGTTCTCGGCCTCGATCGGATGGGCTCTGAGGGCACTCAAGGTTCCGCCCTCATCCAACACATAGACAATATCGTCGATCACAACGGGTTTCAGGCGGATGGCATCACCTCCGACCCTTATGCGGGCCAACTGACGCCCATCCTCCTGGGATAGCCAGTGTACATAGCCGTCAAAATCGCCCACGACAATGGTATCCCCCACCATCGCGGGAGCCGAGAGCCTGCGTGCATGCAGCTTCTTCTGCTGCCATAGGGTGGCTCCATTGGTGGCATCCAGTGACCAGATATGGTCTTCCGCATCGGTAATGAATACCTGACGCCAGCTGGCATCAAGCCCGGCATGGGAGGAGATGTCACGCCGCCACAGCACGACACCGCTGGATTCGGAAACGGCGGCCACATCCCCCTGATAGGCCGAGACGTAGATGGTACCCTCCACCAGCACTGGATCCGCATCGATATCAACCACCCGCTCCAGCTCTGTGCGTCCCTTTGGCGTCGATATCGTAGCCTCCCAATTCACCAGACCAGCATCGAGAGAGAGCCCGACGAATTTACCGCCGGCAAAACCTGCCAGTACTTGAGAATCGTTGATCAACGGTGAGCTGTCACCACGCAGCGTCAATATCGGGACAGTGCGGTCATATACCCAACGCTTCTCACCACTGTCGGCCGAATAGACAGTGATGCCGCCATCGGTGGTACGACAGACCACATTACCGTCATTCATGGCGGGCGATGAGAGGACTTCACTGCTTACGCGCTGTCGCCATCTTTCTCCGCCGTCTTCACTGTGCAACAGGATCAATTCCGCTTCCAGTGTACCGAGCGCGATCAACCCGTCCGCAACTCCAGGGCCACCACTGAGTGGGCTTTCGGTATCCACCGACCAATGCCGGTCCCCGGTTTCGGGATCGAGGGCGGACACCTCTCCCGAGGGTTCAGCGATATAGATAACGCCATTACTGTAAATCGGTTTGAGTTTGAGCAGGGCCTCATCGGCATCCTCGAAACTTGCATCCCATATCGTTTCTATACGCAGCTCTTGCTCCAGCTCCACCAGCTCGGATGGAGGATCCGCATTATCCTTACCGCTGAATGCGCTGCAGCCTGCAAGCAGTAACAGCATGGGCCAGAAAATGATGTATCTCATCTCAGCCTCAAGGGGTTGCGGCAGCGAGATCGTCGAGCTTCATCTGTAGCAGATTCCGGTTGCTGACCTCCAGGGTCATGGCCTGGGTGTATGCCGCTGCCGCGGCAGCCTTGTCGCCCCTGGCAAAGGCGATGTCTCCCCGGATCACCGCGAACTCACCGGCAAAGCCGCCCTGTTCCAACGCAACCAGTTTTTCAGCGGCATCAAGCTCTCCCTCATTGAGCAGAATCCTGGCCAGATTGAGCTGTACCAGCTGTTTCAGCGCCTGATTGTCCGTATTCTCACTGGCCCACTCCAGGCTTGAGATAGCGGTTGCCGCATCGCCTTCATCGAGCTTAACCCTCGCCTCGGCCATCGCGGCGAAGATGGAATAGCTGTTGTCATAGTTGCTGCGCATCAATTCCGCCTGCTTGACCGCTGACGGTCTGTCTCCCTGATCCACCGCAGCCATCATCTGGTTGAAAGCGAGTGCCGCTTCAGCACCGATTCGATCCTTGTAGTTACCCCAGGCCTGCCAGCCAAAGACGCCGCCCAGCCCGATCACCAAACCGGCAATCACTGAGGTGCCGTTCTCTTTCCACCAGCGTTTTATCGCCTCGACCTGCTCTTCTTCGGTCTGATACTCACTCATAGTGCATACCTTAAATGACTCATTGTTTATCGCCTTGTACCAGCATCATGCGTTGCTGGCCCGTCATCCTCGTCCTCGGTTTATCAACTCCGCAAGCTTGGCTTCCAGTTGAGACAGCGCTATTTGCTGCTGTTCGCCTTCACTTCGCAGCGGTTTTAAACCAATCGCTTGGCGCGCAACCTCATCCTCACCCAGAATGAGTGCATAGCGGGCCTGGCTCCGATCCGCTTTCTTCAATTGATTCTTGAATGTGCCGCCGCCGCAGTGACTGATGAGACGCAGTGTTGGCAGGACGCTGCGCAGCCGCTCGGCCAGCAAAACACCCTCACGAGATGCCCTGTCCCCCATCATCACCAGGTAGACATCTGGAACAGCCAGTTGTTCGTTCAAATCGATCGTCTCCAACATGGCTATCAATCGCTCCAGCCCCATGGCAAAACCGACCGCGGGTGTCGCTCTTCCGCCCAGCTGCTCAACCAAACCGTCATAACGCCCACCGGCACATACAGTGCCTTGGGCACCCAGACTCGCCGTCACCCACTCAAAGACCGTCCGACTGTAGTAGTCCAGCCCCCGGACCAGCCGTGGATTGAGGCGATAACTCACTCCGGCATCGTCCAGGCCCTGTCGAAGGCGATCGAAGTGCGCAACCGATTGATCCCCGAGATACTCCACGAGGCTGGGCGCCTCCTCTATAACAGTCGCCATCTGAGGGTTTTTGCTGTCGAGAATACGTAGCGGATTACTCTCCAAACGGCGCTGGCTGTCTTCATCGAGCTCATCGAAACGTTCGCGTAGATAGACGATCAACTGCTCGCGATAGTGGGCCCGCTCCTCCGATGTACCCAAGGTATTGAGCTGTAATTCCAGATCCTGCAACCCCAATTCCCGCCAAATCCGGGCAGTGATCAGAATCAGTTCGAGATCGATATCCGGTCCCGCCAGGCCAAAGGCCTCAACACCTATCTGGTGGAATTGTCGGTAGCGCCCCTTCTGTGGCCGCTCGTGCCGAAACATCGGTCCCTGATACCAGAGCCGCTGCGTCTGATTGAAAATCAGACCGTTTTCCAGCCCTGCCCGCACACAACCTGCAGTGCCTTCCGGTCGCAGCGTCAGACTGTCACCGTTACGATCGGCGAAGGTATACATCTCCTTCTCGACAATATCGGTAACCTCGCCTATGGAGCGCTTGAACAGCTCAGTCATCTCGACGATGGGCATACGGATCTCGGCATAGCCGTAACGGCTGAGTACCGAGCGCACCCGATCTTCGAGAAACTGCCAGAGCGGCGACTGTTGCGGCAGGATATCCTTCATCCCGCGTATGGCTTGGATCTGCTTTGCCATTGAATTCAGATAACAGGGTATGAAATTAGACTGATTTGAATAAAACGGTGAAGGGTAACATGGAATCGCCGATTTGGCCTAGTGCGGTGTCCGATATTGTTTGACGTTCCACCGGCACTTGTTACAGCCGGTTGGCATCCAAGGTAAACCGAGCCACCTTACCCCGGATAAAGGGCTTGAGATCGAATGGCTCGCCATCGATGGTCAGCTCCACTCCCGAGGCATTACCCAGCAAAACGGAAAATGGACCGAGCTGGCTATCCAGTGTACGGCTTTTGCCAGCACCCAGCTCGCCAAAGATGCGTAATTTACCGTCCCGGTCACGCACCTCGGTCCAGCAGGATTCGCTGAACAGGAACACCACCTTTTTCGACAGCGAGGGAGTCACCTCTTCGGCCGGTTCGGTCTCCTGCGACGGCGCGGTCACTGGATCGGGCTCCTCTTTTTCAACAGGTTGCTGGAGGATATCGTCTTCCGACGATAGCGTTTGATCGGTGGTCGAGAGCACTTCATCGATCTCACCCAGCATCTGTTCCGACTCATCCACCAGCTGCTCCGATGGTGGTGCGGGTCTTGATGCTTCCTCCTCTGCAGCGGGCAGCGGTTGCGGAATGTCCTGATCGAGTACGGGATCCTGCATACCTGTTTCAAGCTGCTCTTCCGCCGAATGGGAGGCAGGCTCCTCCAATTCCACGCGGGTCTGCCACCAGAAGAAGAGCAATGCGGCCAGGATCAACAGAATACCCCAGGTCACATAACGCACAACCCCGTGGCCACTGTGCAGCTCACGATCGAGTTTTTGCGTTTGCGCTCCATGCATCGGCAGATCATTCGAAGCCGGAAACAGACTCTGATAGGCTTCGATAACCGCCCCCTCGTTGACACCCAGCAATCTGGAGTATTTACGCAGGTACCCCTGGACAAAAACGGGACCCGGCAAGTTATCGTAATCATCCGATTCAAGAGCAGCTATCATCGCTTGACTCAAGTGCAATTGGGCTGCCATCTTTGCCTGATCGAGACCTTGTCGCTCTCTCGCCTTACGCAGCTGTATACCAGGTCCAATGACGACTTCCGGGGTCATTTCAGTCTCGTCTTTACTGTTGACATTCATTGACTTTTTTCAGCTTGGTAGAGCAACTGGACCTCAGGTGCATCCGGAAACTCCTTCAGCAGCCTTCTTCTATATTCGGTGCTTTTCGACATGTCTCTAAGCCGTTTCTCTACCTGCACACCCAACCAAAGAGAGGCAGCCGTGGGTTTGATCTCGCTATGGTAACGTTCCAGATAGGCACGCGCAGAAAGATCCTTTTCCTGCTGCAATGAAATTTCAGCCATCTTGAAGAGTGCTATGGGATAGGTGGGTTTGGCGGTCAGTGCCCGCCGATAAAAGTTTTCCGCTTTGTCGTTGTCGCCGGCACGTTCTACGCACAATCCGGCATTTGTCAGCGCCACCCATGGTGTGGGATAGAGTGGGTTGGCGAGGGCCTGTTGAAAGTCTTCCAAGGCATCAGAATAACGACCGAGACGACAGAAGTAACTTCCTCTTGCGTTACGTATATACGGGTCGCGTGCATCCAGTTCCACTGCCCGGTCATAGTGTTTGCCGGCCCGCTCTATCTCGCCCAATTGCTGATAGAGTATGCCGATCACATTGTGGGCTTCAGGGGATTTGTCATCCACTTCCAATGCCTTCTTGAGTTTCTGCATCGCCACCGCCGATTGGCCATCCCGCATATAGGCCATACCCATCTCCACGTAGATCTTCGCTGGACTGTTGCGTTTTTCCTGGCCCAAGTTACCCGTCGTGTCAGTAGCTTGCGGTTGAGTTGCACAGCCGCTCAGAATCAACACTGCCGGTATTAAACAACTTAGATAACAGCCAATCGACTTCATGAAACACCCAATTTGACGTTGCTCAGTTTCTCCACTCGCAAATCCCTGCCGCTTCGATCCCTAACCTTACCAACCAGTTGTCCGCATGCGGCATCGATGTCATCGCCGCGGGTCTTGCGCGTGGTGGCGATGATACCTGAACGCTTTAGACGCATACGGAAAGCCTCTACCCGTTCTGCCGGCGATGTACGATAGTGGCTACCAGGAAACGGATTGAAAGGGATCAGATTGACCTTCGACGGGGTTCCTTCAAGTAAGCGTATCAATGCCTTGGCATGGTGTAGCGAGTCGTTGATTCCGTCCAGCATGACATATTCCCACGTCACTTTACGCCGTCTGTCCCCTTTGACATATTCACGACACGCAGGAATCAGCTCTTCCAATGGATATTTACGATTAATCGGTACCAATATATCCCGTAACGCATTGTCAGGGGCATGCAGGGAGACAGCGAGACTGACATCGCACGAATCCCGCAATCTTTTCAGTGCCGGTACAATTCCCGATGTGCTTATAGTGACCCGATACTTGGAGACCATATAGGCCAGGTCATCCTGCATAATTTTCATGGCGCCAATGACTGCATCGAGATTGGCCAGAGGCTCACCCATTCCCATCAATACGATATTGCTCGGCGCGGCACCCAATTTACGACTGGCAACCCATACCTGTCCTATGATCTCGGCAACGGTCAGATTACGATTGAATCCCTGTCGGGCGGTTGAGCAAAAGCTGCAATCGAGGGCACACCCCACCTGAGAAGAGACACAAAGCGTGTTTCTTCCGTCATCAGGTATCAATACCGTCTCGATGCGCTGGCCATCCTGCAACTCGAGAATCCATTTGCGGGTACCGTCGGTCGCGGGTTGTTCGTAAACCAGCTGTGGCAACTCAATAGATGTCTGTTGTCTCAGCTGTTCACGCAGGCGCTTGGAGATATCGGTCATGGCATCGAAGTCGGTGACGCCGTGTTTATGTATCCATTTGAAGACGTTTCTGCCATGAAAAGCCTTGGAACCCAATTCCAGGAAGTAGGCCTCCATACCCTGCAGATCAAGGTCTAGGAGATTGGTGATTTGTCTCTGGTTAGCCAAAACAGGTTTTCGCAATATTGATCTTTATGACACGTGGAGAGGAGAAAAAGCATAAAATAACAAAGCGTTAGTTTAGCGGTGACATGCCAGACTGGCAATCTAAACCTGCCACCCGAATCCGTTGGTTCAAAGGGAGTAGCGTGTGCAAGATATTGATTCGGATAGCGTAATAAAAATTTGCTGCCATACCCTTAGGTCTGGTGAAAATTCTTATATAGCTAGACGGATCAATAGCTTGTGCGATGCGCCCCGATGAACTCACGGATTCAGGCACCACTTAAACCTGTCGTTTGACCAGGTTCACGTCCGGTAACTGCTCGATTTTCGACAGCAATCGACTCAATTGTTCCATATCTCTCACCTCAACCGTGAAGCGCATCCTCGCCGAGTCGGTCTTACGGTCGCTACTGGTATTCACACCGATAACATCGATATCCTCGTTGGTCAGGATCGCGGAAATATCCCGCAACAAACCCTTTCTATCGCTGGCAATCACCAGAAAATCGACCGCATAGCTGGTCTCCTGTTGCTCCGTACTCCAGTGCACGGTTACCAGACGGTCACCCTCGCTCTTTTGTATGGCACGGATATTGGGGCAGTCAGAGCGGTGTATCGTGACCCCCCGTCCCCTGGTCACATACCCGATAATCGGATCGTACGGAACCGGTTTACAACAGCGGCCGATCGTGGTCATCAGATCACCAACGCCAGCCACCACGACTTCCCCTTTGACCACCGACTTGTTGCGGTGGACTTGCGGGACCTCTTTATCCCGCGACTCGCTCTTTGCCCGGCTGCCGAGGCCGGCGACCTGGATGGGTGACAGATCACCACGGCCAATTGCTGCGTAGACATCCTCCGTATGCATCAGATTGTGCTTTGTCGCCGCTGCCTCAAGATCAGGCTTCTCACTGATGGAGAGGCGTGTCATTTCACGCTCCAGTGCTGCGCGCCCTAGCTCCACATGGTGGTCATAATCGAGTTGCTTGAACCACTGCTTGACCCGATTGCGAGCCTTTGATGAATGCAAATAACCCAGGTGCGGGTTTATCCAGTCGCGACTCGGGGTTCCATTCTTGGCAGTCAGGATCTCAACGGTTTCACCGCTGCGCAAAGGGCGATTGAGTTGCACGATGTGGCCATCCACCCTCGCCCCCCTGCACTGATGTCCCACATCGGTGTGGATAGCGTAGGCAAAATCGAGCGGTGTCGAACCCTTTGGCAATTCTACCACCTTCCCCATCGGCGTCAGAACATAGATCCGTGTCGCCTCAAATTCACTCTCCGCCCCATCTCCCAGTGCAGCGCCATCCGCTCCCTCGTCCTTTCTTTCAAGCCATTGTCTCATCCAGACGATTCTTCGTTCGAAATCGCTATCCTGTTTGGCTTTTTCCTTATACCGCCAGTGCGCCGCCACACCCAGCTCCGAGTGAAAATGCATCTCGCGAGTGCGGATCTGCACCTCCAGCGTCTTATCTTCGGGGCCGATCACAGCGGTGTGAATGGAACGATAGAGGTTGGCCTTAGGTGTCGCAATATAGTCATCGAACTCGCCGGGGATATGTTTCCACAATCCATGCACCACGCCTAACGCCGCATAACATTGAGCGATGTCATCCACCAATACCCGCACCGCGCGCAAATCGAAGATCTGTTCGATATCCACCGCTTTACGCTGCATCTTGCGCCATATGCTGTTGATGTGTTTGGGTCGACCGCTGATTTCCGCATTCACGCCAGCCGCCTGGAACTTCACCCGCAACAGTTCGATAACCTCTTTGATGAACTGCTCGCGATCGGCACGCCGACCATCCAGTTGACTGGCTATACGTTTATAGTCCTCGGGATGGAGAAAGCGTAATGCCAGATCCTCAAGTTCCCACTTGACCTGCCAGATACCCAGTCGATTCGCCAATGGCGCATAGATCTCCTCGGTCTCCTGGGCCAAGCGTCGCCTCAGATCCGGGGAAAGACTGCGCGCGGAGCGCATCAGATGGAGCTGTTCGGCCACCACTACCAGAATCACCCGGATATCTTCTGCAATACCCAACAGCAGACGGCGCAGGTTCTCCGCATGCTGCTCTTCATCTTCAGCTGTGACATCACCGGACAGATCGGTCAGCAGATCGATGCGCGCCAGGTCATCCACCATATGGGCAGTGCTCCCACCCAATTCACGCTGCAGTATCTCAAGGGTAGTTGTTGAGTCCTTCAATACACCCAGCAGAAGCGCTGCCGCAACCGTCTCGCGATCCATTCGCAATTTGATCAGGATCTCTGCAACGGAGAGGGCATGCCTTAATTGGGTCTCTCCACTCAGAATACGCCTGTCAGGAGTGGCCTCGAGGGCCAAATCCCCCGCCTTGCGTAGCATCTGGCGGTCCTGTTCGTCGAACTCCTCAGGCAGCATCTCCAACCAGCGGGCAACGACTGCCTCATCGGCACTGTCCCCTTCCGGCAGTCTGCTGCTGGTAGTGACCATCGCTGTCAGTCAAGCACGTGGCTGACCAGTCCATCCGCCAATTTTGGCTCAAACCAAGTCGACTTGGGGGGCATGACTTCACCGGCATCCGCTACCGCCATCAACTGCTCCATGCTGGTTGGAAAAAGTGAGAAGGCTACCGCCATCTCACCAGAATCCACCCGTTGCTCCAACCCGGAAAGTCCTCGAATCCCACCGACAAAATCGATTCGAGTGTCACGACGCGGATCGGAGATGCCGAGTATCGGTTCAATCAGATTGTCCGCCAGCAGGCTGACATCCAGTCGTGCAACGGGATCACTGGGGATCTGCGCCGAATTGAGACGCAGGCGATACCACCTCCCATCCAGATACATACCGAACTCACCACTCTGCTCAGGCTTTACCGGTTGATCACTGGATTGCAACTGGAAAACCTCTTCAATGCGGGCGAGAAAAGCCGTTTTGTCCAGCCCATTGAGATCTTTCACGACCCTGTTGTAGTCGAGGATCTGCATTTGATTATGCGGAAAGATGACACTCAGAAAGTAGTTGTAGGCCTCATCCCCGGAATGGTTGCTGTTCGCCGCTTTTCTCGAGGCTGCCACCCTCGAACCGGCGGCGGACCGATGGTGGCCATCAGCGACATAGAGCGCCTCCATCCGGTCGAATTCACGCGTCAGCATGGCCACCTTCTCGTCATCGTCCAAAGCCCAGATTTCGTGCCTGACCCCATCTGCGGCTGTGACATCCATCTCTGGAGAGGACTGTGAAACCTCTTTGAGTAGGGCTTCGACTGCCGCGGCACTCGGATAGACCAGAAAAACGGGGCCCGTCTGGGCATTCAAGGCATCGATCTGACGTACCCGGTCATCCTCTTTCGCCGGTCGGGTGAATTCATGCTTCTTGATACGATCGCAATCATAGGCCTCAACCGAAGCAGCGGCCACCAATCCTGTCTGTTGATGTTCGCCCATAGTCAGGCGGTAGACATAGAAGCAGGGCTTCTCGTCCCGCACGAGGACACCCTCCCGTTCCATCTCTTTCAGATTCTCCGCAGCCTTGGCATAGACCTCGGGAGCGTAGGGATCGGTACCTTGCGGGAGGTCTATCTCCGGCCTCGAGATATGCAGGAAACTCCATGGACGGCCGCGCGCCATCTCTCTGGCCTCGGCCTCGTTCATGACATCATAGGGTGGCGCAGCAACGTCGGCAGCCCGCCCTTCGGCAGGACGCAGTCCGGGAAATGCTCTGATCAACGGCATGGGGATACTTCCTCAGGAATTTTTCTCGGCTCTATATCGACCCGATTATGAATAAGGGACGGATTGTTTCAAAAGAACAGACGAACAATCAAGCTGTAAAGCCCTCCCATGTAGGAAAAGGCCTACGTTGATTTGAGATCAAACCTACATTTTTTTTAGGGTTTATCACTTAGAATAATAATTGTCGCATCTAAGGACGCAACGGATAGCAGAAACGTACAAGGATGTGCAAGGATCGAACCAATTGCCAACCAATCATTGCGACACGAGATCCTGGCGCCCAAGGATAGGGTGCCAGGGTTTTTTTTGCTTAGAATTCAGTGAGATCGATATGTCACGATATCCTATCTCAAGGAATTTAGCCGTGCCTCATCCAAAGATCCGCCATCACCGCACGCGATCCTCGACGCGCCACAGGTATTGATCCTGTTGGTCAAACGCCTCCCATAACTGGCGATAGGTGCAACCTGACTCCGGGTGGACTTCATCACCCGCCACCTCGGACAATGGTAGCAGGACGAATGCATATTTCATGATTTCGTCTCGGGGCAACTGAATCGGCCCGTCATCGACAATCTGATCGCCATATGTCAGCAGATCGATATCCAGGGTACGTGAAGCGTACTTGTCCGGGATGCGCTTTCTGCCATGACGCGCTTCCAGCTGCCGTAAATTCGCTACCAGCTCTCTCGGTGAAAGGTCGGTGTGGACCCCCACAACGAGGTTATGAAAATTATCGCCTTCAAGCCCGATGGCCTCACTCTCATAAACCGGGGAGACCTGCAGTTCACCGAATAGATCCTTAAGATCGCGTAGGGCCTGAGGAATATGATTCTCAGGTGCCATATTGCTACCCAAACTCAACCAGGCATGCACCGTCTTGCGATCAGTCACGCCGACCACGCTCGATTATTACCCCCACATCCCGTGCGGCACTGACCGCCCCTACCTTGTTGAGGGTCAGGCGAACCCAAGGCACCTCGAATTCTCGCAGAACAATTTCGGCGCAACGCTCAGCCAAGGTCTCGACCAGTTGAAATTCACTCTCTTGGACGTATGAGACAAGACGTTTACTCACCGCCTTGTAATCGAGAGTATCTTCTATGTCATCTGTGGCCGCCGCTTTGGCGATATCAGCGCCCATTTCGAGATCGAAAATCACAGTCTGTCTGATCTTCCGCTCCCAGTCATAGATACCGATCACGGTATCGACACGCAGATCCCGGATGAAGACTATATCCATAAATTTTGGCCATATGTTTTTGTAAACAGTTCATGGTAGAGGAGAATAGGCAGCGAGCAAACCCCCCTTCCGGAACCAGTGGCGGTGATTAAAGAGTTCCAACAACCGCCAAACCTTGTAATATGCCTGGTTCTGTACCAACATGGGCTCTTCAAAACGAGCCTAACGCATGCGTCTGCTTGGGTCTGTTCACTACCCCGAAGGTCTTCGTTGTAACTCTGGCAGCTATGATCGTCAGCCGTCGAAATCCGGTTGGACAAGCATTGTTTGACAAAATGGTGTAATTAAACAAGCGTACACATGATCACAGATTCTCTACTCGTATTTGGAGCCTATCTATTGGGCTCCATTTCAAGCGCCATCATTGTCTGTCGCATCATGGGATTACCTGACCCGAGAAGTCAGGGATCGAATAATCCGGGCGCCACCAATGTGTTGCGAATCGCCGGAAAAAAGGCGGCGGCCATAACCCTGCTCGGTGACTCATTGAAGGGATTGCTGCCGATGGTTGCGGCACACCTGCTTGAGGTGACCGCACTGGTTCTCGCCTTAACCGGTATGGCAGCCTTTCTCGGTCATCTCTATCCCATATTCTTCAGATTCAGGGGCGGCAAAGGTGTTGCAACAGCCCTGGGCGTGCAATTCGGCCTCCACTGGGGGATCGGCTTGACGGTCGCTTTGATCTGGTTGTTCATTGCGAAAGTGGTCAATATCTCTTCACTCTCGGCGCTTGTCTCAATGGCGCTGGCCCCGTTGATTGTCTGGGCAATCTGGCCGGAGACAGAACTCGTGGTGATGCAGATCGTGATGTCGTCCATTCTGATTTGGCGTCACCGATCCAATATTCAGAACCTGTTGCAAGGTGCGGAAGAGACCATCACCAATCCGGATAACAGTGAAAAATAATAGGTGGAAAAGATGCCGGTACACGACATCACAGAGTATGCGAACCAGATAACCTGTATAGACACCCATTATCAGCGGCCCGAACTGGCTGCCTGCTATCTCGTAGAATCCGAGGGTGAAGCGGTGTTTATCGATACCGGAACCAGTCACACCGTTCCCTATCTCATGGATATCCTGTCGCTGAAAGGGATTCAGCCATCTCAAGTAAAATATGTCATACCGACCCATGTACATCTCGATCATGCCGGCGGCGCCGGGGAACTGATGCGCCGGTTGCCCAACGCATCGCTCGTGATCCACCCCTACGGCGCCAAACACATGATTGACCCATCGAAATTGATCGCCGGCGCCACTGCGGTTTACGGTGAGGAACAATTCGAGCAGCAGTTCGGCAAGTTGGTGCCAATTGCCGAAGAGCGTGTCATCGAAGCGCCGGATAACACACGAGTGAGTTTCGGCAACCGGGAGTTGTTGATATTGGATACCCCCGGGCATGCCCGGCACCATTTCTGTATCTGCGATGCCGTGGGCCAGGCAATTTTTACCGGCGACACCTTCGGCCTATCCTATCGGGAATTCGACACCGAGCATGGCCATTTCATCATGCCGACAACAACCCCTGTGCAATTCGATCCAGAGGCATGGCAAACCACGCTGAAGCGATTGATTGCCCTGTCCCCTGAGCGTATCTACCTGACCCATTATGGTGAAATCGGACGGCCAAGGGAGATGGCCGAAAAGCTGAGCCGATATATCGACGAGTTCGCGGCCATCGCCAGGGCATCCAATGCGGACCCCGGGGAAGAGCGGGTATTGGATATTCGCAACAGCTTGAAGGATTGGATGATGGACAAACTCAAGGCCCATGGCTGCCGCCAGTCTCCCGAACTCATTGAGCAGCGGATGTCAATGGACCTGAAACTGGACGCCCAGGGACTTGATACATGGCTGACCCGTCTTGAGGCGGCTTAGGCCACGGTCCGCATAGGGCCTGTTAACACATATCCAATCGGTCCTAGCCGGGTTTTGAACCGCTCTGGTCCCAGGCGAATGTACAGTCCAGTCTGGAAAGCACATAGATCATGCCCTGCTCTCCATCACCGATCATCATCGACAGTGGGGTGTGCTTGTTGAATTTGCGGTTTCGCTGACGCAGCCAACGCTTGCCCATACTCGGATTGGTGGGGTAGGTCGTGCGCAGTGCATCGTCGATTCGTACAAGATACTCCACCCGTCTCATGACATCGGGACTGTCCGGTAACGGTTTGTTGTAGCGATACTGCGCAAATTGGCGAGCCTTTCCCTGCAAATCCAGCAGCGCCATCATCTCTTCTGAGTGCAGACCCCAACTCTCGAACATATTCATCACACCGCGAGTAATGGCCAGTCGGTCATTCAAGGTCCTGCTTGCACCGGTATCTTGTGTAGTTGCCATAATCCGCCCAATTCCCTACAGAATAACTTGGTTAAAGAGGATAGCACGATTTGTCTGTATAAACCCCGAAATAATTCAGGGTTTACTCCATAGCGCCTGCCACCATCGCTTGCGATTTTTAGGCGCCACTGTACCAGGCAGATCGACGGGAGGCAGCTTGCTCAACACCCAACCGGGTAGTGGCGGGTTGTCGCTATATCCGCAGGAGACACCCAGATTATTCGGATCATAAATTTTGACGAAACCGGGTTGATCGAGATTGTCCGCATAGACGATACCGCAATAGTCTTCATTATGTTCGCTGCGTAACAGAGCATCTATGCTATCGATGAACTTGAGAACCATTTCAGCATCAGCGGGGCAAGTCGGAGGCGGCTCGCCTACGGCGTAGATATACCACCCACCATCGGCATCCTCTTTCAATGCATGCCACAAAACATCCAATTGATGCCACCTGAGGGTTGAAGTGAAACTCCCCTTGAAGGCTTGCAGATAGGCATTCGGCTCATCCACGGAAGATAGATTTTTCATATGATAGATTATGTCACTTGTCAGCTTTGATTGATGTACGCCGGGTTGTCACCGTTGAACGGTTTGACTGTCGTTACGATATTGACATTTTTTTGTAGGGCTTATAACTGCATTGGGTATAATGGAATTTTATCTCCCCGGCCTGTGATATGAATAAAGTTAGCAATACGCTGTTCGAATCCGATCTAAACCTGCAGTTACTCAACCGTGGCAAGGTTCGCGATATCTATGAAGTGGATGACGACCACCTGCTGATTGTCACTACAGATCGGCTCTCGGCATTTGATGTCGTATTGCCACAGCCCATACCCGGCAAGGGGGAAGTACTGACCAGGGTGGCCAATTTCTGGTTCGATCGCACCCGCCACATCGTACCCAACCATCTCAAAGATATCCCGCTGGAGAAGATTGTAACAGACCCACTGCAGCGTAAAATTCTCGGGGATCGTTGGATGCTGGTGCGCAAGCTGAAACCACTCCCGGTTGAAGCGATCGTCAGGGGCTACCTGATAGGATCCGGCTGGAAGGACTATCAACAGAACGGTAGTGTATGCGGCATTTCATTGCCTGACGGATTGCAACAGGCCGCCAAGCTTCCGCAGCCCATCTTCACACCTTCAACGAAAGCGGAGGTTGGTGATCATGATATCAATATCTCATTCGACCAGGCAGAGGCACTGTTGGGGGGGGATGTTGCCGGTCAGGTTAGGGGCCTAAGCCTGGATATCTACAAGCAGGCGGCTGACTATGCCCTTGAAAGAGGAATTATCATTGCCGACACGAAATTCGAATTCGGTTTGGATGCACAGGGAAGGATCCACCTTATCGATGAAGTGTTGACGCCGGATTCATCCCGATTCTGGCCGGCAAGCTCGTATCGCCCAGGATGCAGCCCTCCCAGCTTCGATAAGCAGTTCGTAAGAGACTATCTGGAGACGCTCGACTGGGATAAAACGCCACCCGGACCGGAGTTACCCCAAGAGGTAATAGCAAAAACAGCGGAAAAATACCGAGAAGCGGAAAAGCGCCTGACCGGCGATTGGCGAGAAGATTAGCTCAATGGCGAATTATATTCGTACCGGGCTTCAATTTTTCTGTTGCCTTGCCGCTTTTCTAAATAACCAAGGTAACTGTATTGTTACTTGATTGTGATTGAGACAGAATCAACTGATTCAGCAATTGTGGTATATAGCTTTGTCTGGTATGACAGCAACCAATATAAAAACTGCTAGGGTGGTCATCTATACCACACTAAGGTGTCCCCATTGTCAGCATCTGAAGCGGTGGTTAAAGAGGAATAAGGTTCCTTTTTTAGACTTCAATGTCGGTAAGCCTGGAAAAATGCAGAAAAAATTTTTTGAAATCGGGGGACAAAGCGTACCCCTGATTGTTGTTGGAGATGAAAAGTTTGTTGGCTTCAATCCCAATCAACTCAAAAAAGTACTGCAGAAGGAAGGCCTGTTATAGGGGCAAGGCTTAACCTGCGTTACAGCAGAATGAAAAAGGGGGCCTACGCCCCCTTTTTTATTTCTCGGCACACGACTTGACCGGATCAATTGACCTTCGGATCGAGTTCTCCGCTCTCATAGCGATTTTGCATGTCTTCCAATGAAATCGGCGAGATTTTGTCCGCCATGCCTGCCGAGCCAAAGGCCTCGTAACGTGCCTTACAGATCTCCGACATCGCCTTGGTGGCCTCCTTGAGGAATTTCCGCGGGTCGAAATTAGACCTGTTGTCGTGCAGATGCTTACGGATCGAACCGGTCGATGCCATACGCAGATCAGTGTCAATATTGACCTTGCGCACGCCATGCTTGATACCTTCCGCGATCTCCTCCACAGGCACACCATAGGTCTCGCCCATGTCGCCACCATACTCATTGATGACTGCCAGCCAGTCCTGCGGCACCGATGAGGAACCGTGCATGACCAGATGGGTGTCGGGAATACGCGCATGGATCTCCTTCACCCGGTCTATAGCCAGGATATCGCCTGTTGGGGGACGGGTGAACTTGTAAGCGCCGTGGGAAGTGCCGATGGCAATCGCCAGGGCGTCCACACCCGTTTTCTTGACGAAATCAGCCGCTTCATCGGGGTCTGTCAATAACTGACTGTGATCGAGCGTGCCCTCGGCACCCACGCCATCCTCTTCTCCGGCCTGGCCTGTTTCCAGGGATCCCAGACAACCCAGTTCACCCTCTACGGATACACCTCCGGCATGGGCCATCTCGACCACGGTTTTGGTCACGTCCACATTGTACTCATAAGATGAGGGGGTCTTGCCGTCACTCATCAATGAACCATCCATCATGACAGAAGAGAAGCCCGATTGAATGGAGCGCAGGCAAACAGAGGGCGACGTGCCGTGATCCTGGTGCATACAGACCGGGATGTGAGGATACATCTCAGTGGCAGCGATGATAAGGTGACGCAGGAATGGTTCTCCCGCATAGGAGCGAGCTCCGGCGGAACCCTGCAGGATAACAGGACTTTTGGCTGCATCAGCAGCCTGCATGATGGCATGCACCTGTTCCATATTGTTAACATTGAACGCCGGCAGACCGTAGCCGTTTTCCGCAGCATGGTCGAGAAGTTGGCGCAGGGATATCAGAGCCATGATAGCCTCCTTGGTTATGTGTCAATAGTCATTTCAACTGTCGATGACCCCGCCAGTCGGCGTCATCTTTTAATCGTGTCTTCAGCGAGAACATGCTCACCGACGCGCATCACTTTCATAATATTGGTTTGACCCTCCACACCGGAGCGATCACCCTTGGTGATAATCACCAAGTCACTTTCGCGGACCTCACCACGTCGCAGCAGTTCATCGATCACTTCTTCGTTCACCTTATCGACATTTGTACTGGCAACGTCAAAACTCACCGGGTAGACGCCACGGTAGAGAGTGACCTTGCGTCTTGTACGCACGTGGCGCGTCAAAGCATAAATGGGGATATCGGAACTGATACGCGACATCCATTTCACTGTGGAGCCCGATTCCGTCAATGCAGCAATCCCTTTTACGCCCAAGTGATTGGCGGTATACATGGTCGCCATCGCGATCGATTCGTCGACGCGGCCAAACACACTATCGATCCTATGATGCGAGCGTCGCGCGGTTTGGTGTTTTTCCGCCTCTGAACAGACCCGGTCCATTGCCTCGATAACCTTGTCGGGAAACTTGCCCACGGAGGTTTCGGCTGAGAGCATCACCGCATCTGTGCCGTCCATGACAGCATTCGCCACATCGAACACTTCGGCTCGCGTCGGTATGGGACTCTCGATCATCGACTGCATCATCTGGGTCGCGGTGATAACCACGCAATTCTTCCCGCGTGCGGTCTTGATCAGCTCCTTCTGCACCGCTGGCAGCTCTGCATCGCCGATCTCAACACCCAGGTCGCCACGGGCAACCATAATGGCATCGGAAGACTTGATAATCTCCTCGATGCTATCCAGCGCCTCGGCACGCTCGATCTTGGCAATGATACCGCCTGTTCCGCCAGCCTCTTCGAGCAGGCGGCGAGTCTCCATCACGTCTTCTCCATTGCGCACAAAGGAGACAGCGATATAGTCGACATCGATCTCGGCAGCAAACTTGATATCCTCCCTGTCCTTCTCCGTCAGCGCCGGCGCGGAAAGTCCCCCGCCCTGCTTGTTGATGCCCTTGTTGTTGGTTAGCTTGCCGCCGACAACCACCTTGCAGCGCACCTCGCTGCCTTCGACCTCGGAAACCCAGAGCACGATAGCGCCATCATCCAGTAAAAGGGTGTCGCCGCGAGCGACATCCCCCACCAATTCGGGATAGGTCAAACCGACCCGCTGTTGATCGCCCGCATCCAGTGCACAATCGGCATCGAGTGTGAAGATATCGTCTTCGCTCAGTTTTATTGTGCCCGAGCTGAAACGGCCAATACGTATCTTTGGTCCTTGCAGGTCGGCCAACACACCAATCTGTCGTCCGCAGGCGCGGGCTCGGTTTCGAATCCTCTCGGCACGCTGACGCTGGGCATCATGATGGTCGTGAGAAAGATTGAGGCGAACCACGTCTACCCCAGCATGGATGAGCTTATCAAGAACTTTGGGATCATCCGTCGCCGGTCCCAGGGTTGCAACAATTTTTGTTCGTCTTGGCATAAAAATCCAGCTACATGCTCAACGCATAAATAAACCGGCTGAACTGCAGCTCAACCGCTAACGATTGACTCTCCAGCTTACTCAGCCGCGCGCGCTTCAAGCATTGCCACCGCTGGCAGGGTCTTACCTTCGAGATACTCGAGGAAGGCGCCACCAGCAGTGGAGATGTAAGAAACCCTGTCGTATATATCGTACTTTTGAATGGCGGCAATGGTGTCGCCACCACCGGCTAGGGAGAAACCGTCGGAATCGGCAATGGCCATGGACACGGTCTTGGTGCCCTCACCAAACTGATCGAACTCAAAAACACCAACCGGTCCATTCCAGACGATGGTGCCAGCCTGCTTGATGATAGCAGCCAACTCATTGGCGCTATCGGGCCCGATATCGAAGATCATCTCATCATCAGCAACCTCACCCGCATGCTTCAACACCGCTGGTTCATCTTCCGCAAAGTTTTTGCCTACCACCACATCGGTGGCGATCGGGATTGTCGCACCGCGATCCTTCATCTTTTCGATCAATGCCTGCGCGGTCGGTACCAGATCATCCTCGCACAGGGATTTGCCCACATTGTGCCCTGTTGCCTTGAGGAAGGTATTGGCGATACCGCCACCCACCACCAGTTGGTCCACCTTCTCAGACAGGGCCTCGAGCACGGTTAACTTGGTTGAGACCTTGGAACCGCCCACAATCGCCACCATCGGCCGGGCAGGGTTAGCCAGGGCCTTGGCGAGATTATCCAACTCGTCGGCCAGCAACAGACCGGCACAGGCCGTTGGCGCGAACTTACCGGCACCATGGGTGGAGGCCTGGGCGCGGTGGGCGGTGCCGAAGGCATCCATCACGAAGACGTCGCAGAGGGCGGCATACTTCTTTGCCAGCTCCTCGTTGTCTTTCTTTTCACCGCTGTTGAAGCGGACGTTCTCGAACAACACCACCTCGCCTTCCGTCACCTCGGGCGTGCTCTGCAAATAATCCTTGACCAGACGGACCGTCTTACCGAGCTTGGCGCTCATATCATCGGCAATCGGTTGCATGGAGTTCTCGGCATCCACCTCTCCCTCCGTGGGGCGACCGCGATGAGACATCACCTGTACCCTGGCGCCCGACTTTACGCAGTGCTCGATAGTGGGCATGGAGGCGGTAATTCGGGCATCCGATGTGACTTTACCGTCTTTGACGGGAACATTGAGATCGGCGCGAATCAAGACACGCTTGCCGGCGAGGTCGAGGTCGGTCAACTTGATGAAAGACATTAGGAACTCCTAGGTCGATTCTAATTTTTCAGTGTGAATTTTGGATTATGAACTCATGACGTCGTCAGTCGTCGCTTTGAAAGCAGGTAAATTCATATTTCAAAATTCGCCATGCTGCATCATGGGACGGTGTTTAACCGCCCCATGTTGAGCAGTCTTACTAGGCTACGTGCTCGACCATGCGCAGCATGTTGCAGGTATAGCCGTACTCGTTGTCGTACCAGGAGACCACCTTGACGAAGGTATCATCCAGCATGATGCCGGCGCCCGCGTCGAAGATGGAGGGGGTACCGCGACCGCGGAAGTCGGTGGAGACCACCTTCTCCTCGGTGTAGTCCAGGACACCGGCCAGATCACCCGACTCGGAAGCGGCCTTCATGGCGGCACAGATATCGTCATAGCTGGCACCGCTGTTCAGCTCCACGGTCAGGTCGACCACGGAGACGTCGGAAGTGGGCACGCGGAAAGCCATGCCGGTCAGCTTACCGTTCAGCTCGGGCAGTACCTTGCCCACCGCCTTGGCGGCACCGGTGGAAGAAGGAATGATGTTCTCCAGGATACCGCGACCACCGCGCCAGTCCTTCATCGAGGGGCCGTCAACGGTCTTCTGGGTGGCGGTGGCTGCATGCACGGTGGTCATCAGGCCACGCTTGATGCCCCACTTGTCGTTCAACACCTTGGCCACCGGCGCCAGGCAGTTAGTGGTACAGGAGGCGGCGGAGACGATGGCCTGCCCGTTGTAGTCGTTGTGGTTGACACCGTAGACGAACATCGGCGTGGCGTCTTTGGAAGGGGCACTCTGTACTACCTTCTTGGCACCTGCATCGATGTGTTTCTGGCAGGTCTCCTCGGTGAGGAAAAAGCCGGTACATTCGATGACCAGATCGGCACCGATCTCATCCCATTTCAGATTCGCAGGATCGCGCTCTGCCGTGAGGCGGATGTTCTTGCCGTTGACGACCATGTTGTTGCCGTCCACCGCAACGTCGCCTGGGAAGTTACCGTGTACCGAATCATATTTCAGCATGTAGGCCAGGTAATCAGGCTCAAGAAGATCGTTGATACCAACGACTTCGATACCAGGAAAATCCTTGGCGATAGCGCGGAACGCCATGCGGCCGATACGACCAAAACCATTGATACCTACTTTGATAGTCATTTCAGTTCTCCGTTTATAGCTATGTAGAGTTGTAATCTAAATTGAATTGCTCACAAGCGGGCGCCCGCGGCGCCCGCTTGCTGTTATCAGGCAGAAACCTCGTTGATGGCCGCAGCCACTTCTTCAGCGGTGAAGCCGAACTCCTTGAACAGCTCCCCCGCCGGTGCCGATTCGCCAAACCGGTTGATTCCTATCACCTTGCCGTTGAGGCCGACGTATTTGTACCAGCCACCGGTGACAGCGGCTTCCACAGCGACACGCGCGGTTACATTTGAGGGCAAAACTGACTCTCTATAGGCAGCGTCCTGTTCATCAAACAGCTTGGTATTCGGCATGGAGACCACACGCACATTCTTACCGGAATCGGCGGCACCCTGAATGGCGATGCCAACTTCCGAACCGGTTGCGATGACGATGGCATCGGGGGTGCCATCGCAATCACTGATCACATAGCCACCCTTTGCGATATTCGCAATCTGTTCATTATTGCGCTCCTGGTGAGCCAGCCCCTGGCGAGAAAAGATCAATGAGGAAGGTCCGTCACTCTTCTCAACGGCAGCCCTCCAGGCGACGGCCGTTTCGACCCCGTCGCAGGGACGCCACACATCCATGTTCGGAATCATACGCAGGGTTGGAATCTGCTCGATCGGCTGGTGCGTGGGACCGTCCTCGCCCAGACCGATGGAATCATGGGTATAGACGAAAATCGAACGCAACTTCATCAGTGCCGCCATGCGCAGGGCATTACGGGCATATTCGGAGAACATCAGGAAGGTGCCGCCATAAGGGATGAAGCCGCCGTGCAGCGCGACACCGTTCATGATCGCGGACATGCCAAACTCACGCACCCCGTATGAGAGGTAGTTGCCGTCGGGATTGCCATCGGTGATCGAACTCGATCCGGACCAGGCGGTCAGGTTCGATGGGGTCAAGTCGGCGGATCCACCCATAAATTCAGGCAACAGGGGACCATAACCGTTGAGAGCATTCTGCGATGCCTTTCGGGTTGCCGGCGATTCTGCCTTGGCATTGACCTCGGCGATGAATTTGGCGGCCTCCTCATTCCAGTTTGCAGGCAGTTCACCCGCCATACGCCGTTTGAACTCTGACGCAAGCTCCGGATTGGCTTCGGCGTAGGCCGCAAACCTGTCATTCCATCCATTTTCAGCGCTGGCACCCGCAGCCTTCGCATCCCAACCGGCATATATTGCATCGGGCACTGCGAATGGCTCGTGGGACCATCCCAACTGTTCGCGGGTGGCGGCGATTTCATCATCACCCAGGGGGGCGCCGTGGCAATCATGACTACCCGCCAGGTTTGGTGAACCGAAACCGATAGTGGTCTTGCAACAGATCAGTGACGGCTTGTCGCCCATCGACTTGGCTGCCCCGATCGCCTGGTCCACGGCATCCGCATCGTGGCCGTCCACATCGCGAATGACATGCCAGCCGTAGGATTCGAAACGGCCCGGCGTATCATCGGTAAACCAGCCCTCTGTCTCGCCATCGATGCTGATACCGTTGTCATCCCAGAAAGCGATCAGCTTGCCCAGGCCCAGGGTACCCGCAAGTGAACAGGCCTCATGGGAGATACCCTCCATCATGCAGCCGTCACCAAGGAAAACATAGGTGTTGTGGTCAACGATATCATGGCCTGGCTTGTTGAATTGTGCCGCGAGGGTCTTTTCAGCCAGGGCCATGCCGACCGCATTGGTAATACCTTGCCCCAACGGCCCGGTCGTTGTCTCAACACCCGGCGCATAACCGTACTCCGGGTGACCCGGGGTCTTGGAATGCAGCTGACGGAAGTTCTTCAGGTCGTCGATACTCAGTTCATAACCGGTCAGATGCAGCAATGAATAGATGAGCATTGAACCATGACCGTTGGAGAGAACGAAGCGGTCGCGATCCGCCCACTCCGGGTTTGCCGGATTGTGCTTCATGTGATTGTTCCACAGCACCTCTGCGATATCGGCCATGCCCATGGGCGCACCTGGATGACCTGAATTGGCTTTCTGCACGGCATCCATACTCAGGGCACGTATGGCATTGGCGAGTTCTCTTCGTGAGGACATTGACCCCTCCTGATTAGAATAAGTTAGTAATCTGTATCTGTCGGACAAAAGCAATTGTGTGGCAAGCCACTGAATTCGTTATCAATAAACCCCATTTTGACATCCGTCCGCATGAATATTGCACCGCGTACCGGGATGTTGACCTCTATTGCGCAACCGAAGTCCGGATGGACAAAAGGTCAGCTATTCTGACCCAAGCCCCTTATCTGGGCAAAGCAGCTGACTTTACGGGGCAATAAGCTGGCTTGATGAATAAACCCTAATATCCTAATAAACAAAGTAGTATCAAGAAGTTGGTTCTTGTCTCCACTTTATTGAGCAACCCATGCTGGGTATCTGCTCCCGCGGTCCATGGCCGGTCTCAGCCACTAATTTCATGGCTTCGAAAAGGTCACGTCTCACATCGGGTGATGCAGTCTCTTTCCGACTCTCATCCAGACGGCCGCGATACTGCAGCTCCAGCGCGACATTGTATCCGAAGAAATCGGGGGTACAGATGGCGCCATAGGCCTTGGCAACGGCCTGGGTCTCATCGTACAGATAGGGAAAGGGATAGCCCATTTGGTCGGCAACCCGTTTCATATTCTCGAACGAGTCCTCCGCATATTCGGCAGGATCATTCGACATGATTGCCACTGAATTGATGCCCAGTTGAGCTAACTCTTTGGTATCCCTCACAATACGCCGTTGAACAGCCTTCACGTACGGGCAGTGATTGCAGATAAACATCACTAATAAGCCGTGTTCCCCGCTGCACTGTTGCAGGGACCAATCCCGGCCATCAACACCTGGGAGTACAAATTCCGGGGCGGGTGCGCCAAAGTCACAAATTGGGGTCTCTAAGGAAACCATCATTGATCCCTTCAATATTTTGAATTGATTGTGGGGTGGGGCATTATGCAAAAAGCAAGCTGATGTGTAAAATCCCGATTTCTCCGGCAGCTGGCGCATTTCGTTCGCAACTGGAGATCCGGCATCACGAGATACCGGAAAAGTTTGTGACATACACCTGTTGAAGTCTAAGGAAATTTGATGGCAAGAGATTTTATTTTTACTTCCGAATCAGTTTCAGAGGGTCACCCAGATAAAGTCGCCGACCAAATCTCGGATGCCATGCTGGATGCCATTTTGCAAACCGACCCTAACCCGGATAGGGCAAGGGTGGCCTGTGAAACGCTGATCAAGACCGGCGCTGTCATTGTCGCCGGCGAGATTTCCACCGAGGCCTGGATCGACCTCGATGAATTGGTCAGAAATGTCGTCTGTGATATCGGTTACACCAGCTCCGACGTAGGCTTCGACGGCTCTACCTGCGCGGTGATGTCCCTGATCGGCAAACAGTCCGGTGATATTGCCCAAGGCGTCGATCGAACCAGCCCCGAAGAACAGGGTGCCGGTGACCAGGGGATGATGTTCGGCTATGCAACCAATGAGACTGACGTGCTGATGCCGGCACCGATCACCTACGCCCATCGGTTGGTGCAGCGGCAATCAGAAATACGCAAGGCCGGTATCCTGCCATGGCTGCGCCCGGACGCCAAAAGCCAGGTCACACTGCGCTATGAGGATGGCAAGGTCAGCGGTATCGGCGCAGTGGTGCTGTCGACCCAGCACGATCCGGATATCGATAACGACCATCTGCGTGAAGCGGTCATGGAGAATATCATTCAACCGGTTCTGCCCAAGGAGTGGCTGGATCAATGCCCCCAGGACAAGATCCATATCAACCCAACCGGCAGCTTTGTCATCGGTGGTCCCGTCGGTGATTGCGGCCTGACCGGACGCAAGATCATCGTCGATACCTATGGCGGCTCTGCACGTCACGGCGGGGGAGCTTTTTCAGGCAAGGACCCCTCCAAGGTGGACCGGTCAGCCGCCTATGCCGGTCGTTACGTCGCGAAAAATGTCGTTGCCGCCGGGCTTGCGGACCGGTGTGAGATCCAGGTCTCCTATGCCATCGGCGTGGCGGAACCCACCTCCATCATGATCGAGACCTTCGGCACCGGTAAAATAGCCGACGAGAAGATCGCGGAACTGGTGCGCAAGAACTTCGATCTGCGCCCCTACGGCATTCTGCAAATGCTCGACCTCCTGAACAGTGATCGTATCCAGTACAGAAAGACTGCGGCCTACGGCCATTTCGGCCGCGAAGACGAGGGATTTACCTGGGAGTTTACGGACAAGGCAGAGCAGTTGAAGGCTGACGCCGGGCTTTGAGGTGGTTTTGATTTTTCGATTATGAGTTTTTATTGCAGAACTCGCTACGCTCGCGTCCTTTCAGATTACCTGATTGTCTCAGGGTCTCAAAAAGGCGTGTGGAGCGCGATCAACAATTCACAATTCAACATTCATAATTCATAATTTAGACGCCCTGACCGAGGAGCGCTGCAACGGGTGAATATCCGCCAGGCTCGGTAGGGAGGCTTGATGTAACCAACCGCGCTCACTCACGATAATCAGGAGATGACTACCATGAGTGAGTTGACCGATTACAAAGTTACCGACGCTTCCAGTCAGTTTACCGACTATAAGATTGCCGACATATCACTGGCCGAGTATGGGCGCCGTGAGATCGCCATCGCCGAAACCGAAATGCCCGGCTTGATGGCGATCAGGGAAAAGTACGCTTCCCAACAGCCCCTCAAGGGAGCCCGCATCACCGGTTCCCTGCATATGACCATCCAAACAGCGGTACTCATCGAGACACTGGTTGCCCTTGGCGCCCAGGTTCGCTGGTGCTCCTGCAACATCTTCTCTACCCAGGACCATGCCGCAGCGGCGATTGCCGCCGAAGGAATTCCTGTATATGCCTGGAAGGGAGAGACATTGGAAGAGTATTGGTGGTGCACCGAACAGGTCCTCAATTGGCCGGACGGCGGCGCCCCGAACATGATTCTCGACGATGGCGGCGATGCAACCCTACTGGTCCATAAAGGGGTCGAATTCGCAGATGCTGGCGCGGTTCCCGAACCGCAGGATGATGATCCCGAGGAGTGGTGTGTAATCCTGGGCGTATTGAAACGCAGTCTCGAAGAGGATCCCAAACGCTATCACCGTATGGCGGAATCGATCAAGGGCGTCACCGAGGAGACCACAACGGGTGTCCATCGACTCTACCAGATGATGGAACAGGGCACTCTGCTGTTCCCCGCCATGAACGTCAACGACTCGGTCACCAAATCGAAGTTCGACAACCTCTACGGCTGTCGTGAATCCCTGGTCGACGGCATAAAACGCGCCACCGACGTCATGATTGCGGGAAAGATTGCCGTCGTCGCCGGTTACGGTGATGTAGGCAAGGGTTGCGCACAATCACTGCGGGGTCTGGGTGCTACAGTATGGATTACTGAAATCGACCCGATCTGCGCGCTACAGGCTGCCATGGAAGGCTATCGTGTGATCACCATGGAAGAGGCTGCGCCACAGGGTGATATCTTTGTTACCACAACGGGCAACTTCAAGATCATCACCCACGATCACATGGCAGCGATGAAGGACCAGTCCATCGTGTGCAACATCGGACACTTCGACAACGAGATCGACATTGCGGGAATTCGCCACTATGCCTGGGAAGAGATCAAGCCTCAGGTCCATCATGTCATCTTCCCGGACGGTAAACGCATTATCCTGCTCGCCGAGGGCAGACTGGTCAATCTTGGTTGCGCCACGGGACACCCGAGTTTCGTCATGTCCAACTCCTTTTCAAATCAGGTATTGGCGCAAATAGAGTTTTACACCCATTCGGAAAACTATAAAAACGAGGTCTATGTACTGCCCAAGAAGCTGGATGAAGAGGTAGCCCGGCTACATCTCGATAAAATCGGCGCCCGTTTGACAACCCTCACCCAGGAGCAGGCTGACTATATCGGCGTGCCGGTCGAGGGACCGTACAAACCCGATCACTATCGCTACTGACAGGTGGACGGACCGGGACCGGCAGTTCCGGTAACTACCATGCTGAATGCTGGTGACTCACTGGGGCGCTGCGCTGCCACGCCCTAGTGAGCCTATTCCAGCGACAGAGACCCAATCAAGAAAAAGCGTCAAAGATACCTAGCCATGCATACAGAACATCAACGGAACTTCAGCTTCGAACTCTTCCCGCCAAAGACCGAGAGGGGCTTGGAAAACCTGAAACAGAGCGTAGCCGAACTGAATACCAGGCAACCGGCTTACTTTTCCGTAACCTATGGCGCCGGTGGATCCACTCGGCAGCGGACATTCGATACGGTGGAGTGGCTGATGAAAGAGCAGATCACCACTGCCCCCCACCTCTCTTGTATCGGTGCCAATCGGGATGAGATCCTACAGATTCTCGAACACTACAAGTCGATAGGCATTCGCCGCCTGGTTGCTCTGCGTGGCGACCTGCCCTCGGGTACGGGACTGGGCGAGCTAGGTGACCTGAACCATGCCAATCAACTGGTGGAGCTGATCCAGGAGGCCTATCCTCGCCACTTTCATATCGAGGTCGCGGCCTACCCCGAGTTTCATCCCCAGGCAGGCAACCCTGAACAGGACCTTACTTATTTCAAACGCAAGGTAGAGGCGGGAGCGGACAGCGCCATCACCCAATACTTCTACAATGCCGATGCCTATTTTAGGTTTCTTGATGACTGTCAGCAGCTGCAGATCGATATCCCAATAGTCCCGGGTGTAATGCCTATCACCAACTTTACCCAACTGGCCCGTTTCTCCGATGCCTGTGGTACAGAGATTCCCCGCTGGTTGAGAAAACGACTCGAAGGTTTCGGTGACGACCTTGAAGCCATTCGCAGTTACGGTACCGAGACTGTGACCCGGCTTTGCGAACGTCTATTGGAGGGGGGCGCGCCGGGTCTGCATTTCTACACCATGAATCAGGCGAAACCGACCCTTGATATCTGGCAGGCCCTATCGTTGTAATAGCCGGTCTAGGACCTGCTAACACTCATCCAATTGGCTCTGTTGCGCCCCGAAGGAAGTACCCTTGGGGTGCGCCCCGAAGGAAGCGCCCTTGGGTTATGTCTGAAAAGCGTCAACCTGGGCGTTCCTCTGAAATCACGCATTTGATATACGACAGTACACTGGTGCCTGTTAGCACTAATCCAATCGGCCCTAGGTTGGGACGGTAAGCGGTTCTCCATGACAGTTCCGATTGAGGCTCGATTTACACTGTTCGATGATTGCATCCAGCATTTCCGGTTCAACGGGTTTCGTCAGAAAGCCATCCATACCCGCTTCGACGCAGCGATCAAACATCTCCTGCACACTGTTCGCAGTCAATGCGTAGATCGGCATATAGCGATTTTTTGGTTCCAGGCTCCGATAACGCCGTGTAAACTCCAGACCATCCACGTTTGGCATACGCAGATCGATAAAGGCCAGCTCATAATCATCATCGGAAACCGCTTGCAACGCCTCGCTGCCATCCTTGGTGATCCTCACCCTATGCCCGCGTTGTGTCAACAACGTCGAGATCACTTTTGCGGCAATGGCGTTATCTTCGGCAAGCAGAATATTGATACCCTGGTTTCCTCCTGATCGGACATCGGCTTGGCGCCCATTCAGTTGCCGGTTCGATGCAATGCCCAGGGCCCGCATCGCCATATGCGCAAACTCCATGGCGAGAAACGGCTTGAAAAGGGTATACTCAGGATCCTTGATAATACCGACATCATGCATGCGACCTCGATATCCCACGACGATAACAGGCAATGTGGGCACCACGGCATGAGCCTTGTAGAGAATCTCCCGTATGGATGTGTCGTGCAGCGAGTCACAGATCATCAGCAACTCGACAGCGTTATCCAGGCTGGAGAGAAATTCACTTGAACGATTCGCCTTGATAACCTTCATACCCTGCTCGCGAGCAACTGCGCAATGCAAATCCATCGCCACGGAGTCCTGCTCATAAATGAGTATGCAGCGCCCCTCTAACGGATGCCCCTCTCCCGCAGTAGGGTTACCATCCCGCATCTGCAACGGCAACCTGACACTGAAAGTGGATCCCTCGCCCAACTGGCTGACAACTTCCACCGTGCCACCCATGAGCCGAGTCAGATCACGAACCACCGTGGTGCCAAGACCCGCTCCCTCAAAACGGCGCGCACTACCGATATCCGCTTGCCAAAAACTGTCGAAAACAGACTCCTGTCGGTCTTGCGGAATGCCAATCCCTGTATCCTCAACCTTGATCAGCATATGGGATTGAGCAAAGGTCCCGGATTCTTCGACATGATCCAATTCGACACGAATGTATCCCTTGTCGGTAAATTTGACCGCATTGCCTAGCAAATTAAACAGAATCTGCGAGATTCGCAGCTTGTCACCAAACAGTTCCACTCCTACCTTTGGATCGACATGGCAGAGGAGTTCAAGTTGTTTATCGTGGGCCGCTTCAGCCAGGCTCGAGGAAACACTCTTGAGCAGGCCGCGAATATCGAACCACTCAGGCATCAATTCGAGTTTATTGGCATCGATTTTGGAGAGATCCAGTACATCACTGATCAATGACTTCAACAGTTGTGCCGACGATTGAATCGAATGCAGATACTCTTTTTGTTCCATATCCAATGGTGTTCCCTGCATTAAACGGGTCATTCCGATCACACCAATCAACGGCGTACGCAACTCATGTGTCATGGTTGTCAAGAAATCGCCACGTGCCTTTTTTGCCGACTCCGCCTCCTGGTTGGCGAGGTAGAGTCGCCTCAGCAGAAAGTACTGATAGAGAGGGATGACCAGTAGTAACAGGAGGAAAAAGAAGGCATCGAAGCCATGGTTTTGCCAGGCTTGCAGATAGATCAACACAACATTGTAAGCACTGAAATTGAGCAGGGTAGCCAGCAGCAGGAGTTGCTTACCATATCTGGTCCCATAAGAGAGATAGATCCAGAGATAGATCAGGTAGAAGGGACTGATGGCATCCGAGGTCAGGACGATGGCCAGGCTGGTTGCGCTGACATCGAGCAGAAGCATAAACCCCTTTCTGTACGGCAAATCAGGTCTGTATACAATATTGACCAGCACCGCCAGGAAGAAAACGAAATAGCACCCGTACAAGGTCAGATAGAGGTTTGTATGGGCCGGATAATAAGCCGTCATCGTACCCAGCCACATAAACACAATACTGAATAGCCATATGGCCAATCTCACCAGTGCCTGTTGGTACTCTGAGTTTGACAACAGCTCACGATCGATAAACTTAGCGAACATATGTGTTATCCCTTTCAATGCTCAAGCAACTCCATGCAAGTACCTGTTAGCACCGATCCAATCAACCCGGCCCGAAGGGAGTGCCCACCCTCAAGACCGTATGTGTTTAATACCCGAGTAACATGATAGCAAGAAACAGGTGCATTTTTTATATCAGGCAAGTCATTGATGTTAATAGATAAACCGGACCATGACCAACTACTTATCCGAGCCCGACAAGCAACATCGCGCAACTCGGGCGATCTCTTGCTAAGTTCTTGCCGCAATCAGCCGATGTCTATGTTATTCAATCAGATTCGGTTTTGTAGTCCGCTTATCGGAACCCTCGGCACCCCTAATACGTAAGGCATAAGAAGATGTACATCAAGAGGCCAAGCCAGCACAACCAGATAAATACCCTGCATCCTTCGGAGCGGCGCACCATCAAGCGGCGTCACCTGATCTACTATCTCCGGGTATGGCAGATCGATCAGAACACGGCGATGGGGCATGTGGCCGACATCAATACCGAAGGCATGATGCTGATCAGTGAAAAACCGGTTAAGACCGGGAAAGAGATGCGCCTCGAATTGCGTCTGCCGGATAGCGAGGGTGAACTCAAACCCATGCGCTTCAAAGCAATCTGTCGATGGAGCGACAAGGATATCAATTCCGCTTTTTACGACTCGGGCTTTGAGTTTATCGATAAATCCCCCGAGGCGGTCGAAACGTTGCAGAAACTGATCGAAGAGTACGGCTTTACCGATTGACACCCCAGAAAGTCGAAATTCCAGCGATCCCCTGGGCACCGGCGAGCTTCGCCTGTCTCAACGATCCGGACTGCATGCCGCCTAACGCGTAGACAGGAATATTTACCCTGTCGACCCACTCGGTAAAACGTCTCCAGCCCAGGGCGGGGGTTTGAGGATGTGAACGGGTGGGTTCAACCGGTGAGAGCAGGGCATAATCCAGCTCCAATTTCTCAGCCCGTTCCAGCTCATCAGGATTGTGGCAAGAAGCGCCCAGCAGACTTGGGCCGGTTGGACGGCGAACGAGCCCCATCAATTGTCGTGACGTCAAGTGAATGCCATCGGCCTCTTCCCACCAATCCACCACCCTATCAGGCCGATTGATGACCAGTTTGATACCCTGACCACGGCAGCGTGGCAGGCAGGCGGACAGCAACTCACTATAGCGCGCATCCGTCAAGCCGTGTGCGCGTAACTGCACAATACCCGCACCCCCATGCAATGCCATGTCCAACCGTTGCAGAAAAACATCCAACTGATTGCCGTCCTCGCCCGTGATCAGATAGCGGCTCGGTAACTGCAATGCTGTAATCACCGGTCGATCGGCGACGGGAAAACTGCTTGGCTCCATTTCCCTCGGCAACAGCCATTTCAACGGCTGCCCCTCTAGTCCCCTGGCTTCCCCCCGATATCGAGTGACACGAAAAAACTCCAGCAGCAGATCGCGATCGTCGTAATCGTGCCTGATCCGAATCAGTGGATCACACTCGAGCGGCACGATACCGAGCTCCTCTTTGAGCTCCCTTGCCAATGCCTGTCGTATGGATTCGCCCGGTTCGCATTTACCTCCCGGGAACTCCCACAAACCGCCTTGGTGCAGATGTGCGGCACGCTTGGTAACGAGTACGCGAGCCTCGCTATCGAGGATGGCTGCTGCGGCTACATGAATCATCGTGTGTGGATGGTGGGTCTAGGGGCCGGTAAACACTAGGATCTGTTCACACCGACCAAATCTGCCTTAGGTGCGGTACTCAGCGTTGATCTTGACATAGTCATATGATAGGTCACAGGTCAATACCCGTGTTTGCATATTACCGCGTCCCAGAGTGACACGAATGGTAAACTCAGCACGACTCATCACCGAGGCCCCCGCCTGTTCGGTATACTCCGCTGCCCGGCCACCGTTGCGCACGATGCAGGTATCATCGAGCCAGATCTCGACACGCTCGATATCGAGTCCGACAAGTCCCGCACGACCCACCGCTGCCAGAATCCTTCCCCAGTTGGGATCTGAGGCGAAGAGTGCTGTTTTGACCAGGGGTGAATGGGCAATGGTGTAGGCGACATCCCGCGCCTCCCTTTCGTCGGCCGCCCCTTGCACCAGGATATCCACCAGCTTGGTTGCTCCTTCACCATCACGGACAATATCCCGCGCCAGCTCCATACAGAGTTCGGCCACTTCATCTACAAACTTTTTGTAGAGATCGGATCCATGCTCCGTCAGCGGCGCAAGAGAGGATGCGCCACTGGCCATCAACACACAGGCATCGTTGGTTGAGGTATCGCCGTCCACGCTGATACTGTTGAATGAGAACTTAACCGCATCATCCAGACACGTTTGTAACAGCTCACGGGAGATGCTTAGATCTGTAGCCAGGTAGGCAAGCATCGTCGCCATGTCGGGACGGATCATGCCGGCTCCCTTGGCCATTCCGGTCAGATGTACTTTCACGCCCTCAAAATCAAAATGGCGTGAGCGCAGTTTCGGCCGGGTATCGGTGGTCATAATGGCACGCGAGGCCGCCTCCCAACCATCTATGCTCAAGGAGCTTATGGTTGATGTGAACGCACCCAGCATACGCTCGATAGGTAGATTCTCACCGATCACCCCCGTGGAGAAGGGTAGCACCTGATCCGATTCACAGGCCGCAGCCTGCGCCAAACCCCGACAAGTGGCATGGGCGTCCCGCAAACCCTGATCGCCGGTCCCCGCATTGGCATTGCCCGAATTGATCAGCAGATATTTCGGCGGCTTGAGCGCCAAATGTCGTTTGGCAAGCTGAACCGGTGCGGCACAAAAGGCATTGCGGGTAAACACCGCGGCACAACTCGCTCCGTCCGCCATTTCGATGATCACCATATCATCCCTGTCGGGATATTTGATTCCAGCCGCCGCCGTGCCAAGGCGTATACCGGGGATGGCGAATTGAGTTGGGCTCATATCAACTTATGCGACCATGGCACTGCTTGAATTTCTTACCCGATCCACAGGGACAGGGCTCGTTTCTGCCGATCTTCCGACCTTCGCGAACAAACGGCTGCTGAGGCTCCCGCGCATGTTCCTCCATCTCCGCAGGTGCAGCCTTCTCTTCAGGCAGTCCCTCGAAAGCCTCGTGCTTGAACTCGAACTCGTCAACCCTTGGTTGCTGTTCCTGGATTGTCATCTCTTCCGGCATCTGCACCTGCACCTTGGCTAGCAGTCCGGTTACCTCCTGTTTGATACTCTCCAGCATATTGGAGAACATCTCGAAGGCCTCGCGCTTGTACTCCTGCTTCGGGTTCTTCTGTGCATAGCCACGCAGGTGGATTCCCTGGCGCAGATAGTCCATCGCCGCCAGGTGCTCCTTCCAGTGGCCATCGAGAGTCTGCAGCATGATCGCCTTTTCGAACTGGCGCATGTTCTCCGACCCCACCAGGGTCTCCTTGTCCTGATAGACACCCTGCAGGATCTGCGCGACCTTCTGCTTCAGGGTCTCCTCGTGCAGATCGTGATCCTCATCCAGCCACTGCTGGATCGGCCACTCACCGCCGAACAGTTCGGCCAGCGATTCGCTCAGTCCGGGAACATCCCACTGTTCCTCGATGCTATCCCTGGGTATGTAGCTATGAAATACCTCGTCCAGGACGTCATTACGCAAAGCCGAGATGGACTCGGAGATATCGGACGTGTCCATAAGGTCATTGCGCTGCTCATACACTACCCGCCGCTGATCATTGGCCACATCGTCATATTCCAGCAGCTGTTTACGAATGTCGAAGTTACGCCCCTCCACCTTGCGCTGGGCATTCTCGATCGCCCGTGAAACCCACGGATGTTCAATTGCCTCGCCCTTCTCCATGCCGAGTTTCTGCATCAATCCACCCACCTTGTCGGAGGCGAATATACGCATCAGGTTGTCTTGCAGTGAGAGGTAGAAGCGACTCGATCCGGGATCACCCTGACGCCCGGAACGGCCACGCAGCTGATTGTCGATGCGACGAGATTCGTGACGTTCGGTACCGATGACATGCAGGCCGCCGGCATCCAGTACGTGCTGGTGGCGCTTCTTCCAGACCTCCTTGTGCTCATCGACTTCGGCTGGATCAGGACTGTCTCCCAGTGTCTCCAGCTCGGACTCCAGATTGCCTCCCAGTACGATATCGGTGCCCCGGCCCGCCATATTGGTTGCGATAGTGACGGCGCCGGGTCGGCCCGCCTGGGCCACAATCACCGCCTCCTGCTCATGGTGCTTGGCATTCAGCACCCGATGTTCCACACCCGCCTTGTTCAGCAGCTCGGAGACCAGTTCCGAGGTTTCGATGGAGGCGGTACCCACCAGGACAGGCTGTCCACGTTTCACGCAATCCTGCACATCCTCAAGGATCGCATCGTACTTCTCTTCAGGGGTCAGATAGACCAGGTCACCCATATCGTCCCGGATCATCGGCATATTGGTGGGAATCACCACCACTTCCAGGCCATAGATCTGCTGAAACTCGAAGGCCTCGGTATCCGCGGTGCCGGTCATGCCGGAAAGTTTGTTGTAGAGGCGGAAGTAGTTTTGAAAGGTGATCGAGGCCAGCGTCTGATTCTCATTTTGAATCTCGACACCCTCTTTCGCCTCCACCGCTTGATGCTGACCGTCCGACCAACGCCGACCCGGCATGGTGCGCCCGGTAAACTCGTCGACAATGATGACCTGGCCCTCCTTGACGATATAGTCCACATTGCGTTGAAACAGGGCATGGGCCCGCAGGGCGGCATTCGCGTGATGCATCAAAATAATGTTGGATGAGTCATACAAACTGGCACCCTCTTCCAGCAGGCCTGCTTCTGTCAGCATCTCCTCGAGATGCTGATGGCCCTCCTCGCTGAAATAGACCTGACGGGCCTTCTCATCCACGGAAAAGTCACCCGGACCGAAATCGGGCTTGCCCTCCTCATTGGTGATCGGGTCCTGCCGGGTCAGGCGGGGAATGATTTTGTTGACCGCCTTATAGAGTTCCGAGGAATCCTCCGTCGGTCCGGAAATGATCAGCGGCGTACGCGCCTCGTCGATGAGGATCGAGTCCACTTCGTCGACGATGGCAAAATTGGGCGGTCGCTGCACCCTCTGCTCTGCGCTGAAGGCCATATTGTCGCGCAGGTAGTCGAACCCGTATTCGTTATTGGTACCGTAAGTGATATCCGCTGCATAGGCCTGCTGTCGGGTAACCTGCCTCAGATGAGTATATCCGCCGCTCTTGGCATCGTGCTGAGGATCAAAGAGATAGGATGTGCTGTCAGGACCCATGCCTCCTGAGGAGTTGATCACGCCCACGCTCAATCCGAGAAAATCGTAGAGACGTCCCATCCATGCGGCATCGCGTCGTGCCAGATAATCATTCACCGTCACCACATGAACGCCCTTGGCCGGCAGGGCGTTCAGATAGGCCGCCAAGGTAGCCACCAGGGTTTTACCCTCGCCTGTCCTCATCTCTGAGATTTTACCCTGATGCAAGACCATGCCACCGATCAGCTGAACGTCGAAATGACGCATCTGCATCACCCTGCGACCCGCTTCCCGCACCACGGCAAAGGCTTCGTTCATCAGGCTATCGAGGGTTTCACCCGCTTCCAGGCGGGTACGAAATTCAGCGGTCTTCGCCTTTAATGCCTCATCAGAGAGCTTCTCAATATCAGCCTCCAGGGCGTTCATCTGGGAGATTGTCTTTGACATGCGTTTGATCAGGCGCTCGTTTCGGCTGCCGAAGATCTTCTTGAAGATGTTACTTACCATTAATCGGGGTTTCCGTCACAGATGGGAAATTTGTGGATGATACAGCAAGCGGTAGAATTGCTGAAGGTTGGGTGAGCCGGATTGCGGTCGCCTAGGCTAGGTTGACACCAATTATGCGGATCGATTCAATCAAATCCTGGCTTAAATACGGAAATTCCCCGTTGTAACGGATCAGCCCTGGTTCCGTTTGTTAAGAATATAGCGAGTGGGATCGATCGTCTTACCGTTGCGTACCACCTCGAAATGGACATGGGGACCCGTGGAGCGACCGGTTGAACCCATATTGGCGATAACCTGCCCCTGCCTGACACGATCACCGACCTCGACAAGGATCTTCTTGTTGTGACCGTAGCGGGTGACGTAGCCTTTACCGTGGTTGATCTCGATCATCTCCCCATAGCCGTAGCGCTTTCCGGACCAGGTGACAACACCGGCGGCCACAGCAACCACATCCGAACCGTCCTTGCCGGCGAAATCCATCCCCTTATGCATTGTACGCTTACCGGTAAAAGGATCATTTCGCATGCCGTAGTATGAAGATATCCAACCCCTGTTGACCGGTCGCCCGGTGGGATGGACCGACTCTTCCAGATTGGAGTTCATGATCAGATCCTCGACCAGGGCAAGCTGTTGATGACGATGCTCGATCAATTTCTCCAGTTGATCCATCTCCTGCAGCAGGTCAGGCAATGCCGACTGCTCGCTGTGGGAACTCATCACTTCCGGCCCACCCAGTGCCGGTGGCTCATCGAAGCTGAACTCGCCTTTATCGAGCCCACCGATATTGACCAGGCGCTCACCGAGCGCATCCAGCCGCAAGAGTTGCGATTGTAACTGGCCTAGGCGGATCGCCAGGGCGTCGATACCGCCCTGGGTATCGGATTTGGCGTCAGCAAGCAATTGGCGTTCCCTGGCAAATGTCTGCTTCAGGCTGGCGACCAATTGATGCTCGGGAAACTCGGTATCATTGACACCCATCTGATAACCAAGCCAGAGCATGCCGGCCCCGAAGAGGGTGATCAATCCAATCACAAGGGAGGCACGCAGGCAGCGCACCAGCGTGCTGCAGGTCTGTCCAATTCCGCGTAAGTATATGATATTCATTGCTAAAAACAGCTGAATCTCAGGCTATATACAACTAATGTCGGTCACAAAACACCGAACTTTATCACTTTATACACAAAATGTGATGTTTTTTATCAATAATTTCTCTAACCTCCCACTATGGAACCTGTATCAACAATAGTCTGCTCGGGGACAATCCTTAGCGAATTGGGAAAACAGTTGTCAGCGCAAAGGACGCTCCATCAACAACTCAAACAGCTACTGCCTGCCCCACTCGATTCGCAACTCAAGGCGGCAGTGCTGCAGCACGGCAACCTCAACCTCTTCGTCGCATCACCGGTATGGGCCAGCCGATTCCGCTATCTGTTGCCTCAACTGCGAACTCAACTGCGGGCTAACGGTATTGATGTGAAACAGGCTCGCACCCGTATCCTGCCGAGTGATTCAGTCAAACCCAGGCAAAAGAAAAGAGATCGAATCGTCCTGAGTCAAGAGGCCGGCGAGCAATTAAGGCAATCCGCGGAAGCCATCGAAGATCCATCACTGCGGGAAGCGCTACTACGCCTCAGTCGGCACAGGATGGATAATCGATAACATCTTGGGTTTTTCCTGTTATAACCAACATCCTGATTCGACACTTGAATGTCTCTGCGCCAGACCTGATGGTGACGAAAAGAATCAACAGGCCGCGAATATGCACCAATCACCGCAAAACACGCAAATAGGGAGCTGCAATGTGTAAGTTGCCACGCGCATCAGCCTTCGTATAGGCATTCATTTGCGGATAGATCCTATTCCCCGAAGCGATTGAGAGGATCCGCTTTATCTCAGACATAATAGATATGATCGAGGAGCCATAAAAATGGGCTGTATAAACAGCCCGATTAAGTAACGGCCGGATTATTCGGTGCGATATTCAGGAGATCGTGAGATGGGCCGGTTTCATGTATGAGATCGGGGCATCTTCAGGCTCATCGAAGGTTATCTCCTCCCAGGCATCCTGTTGGCTGATCAGCTCCAGCAGGAGACGGTTATTCAGCGCATGGCCTGATTTGTGGCCACTGAAGGAACCGATCAAGCTGTGACCCAGAAGATAGAGATCACCGATGGCGTCGAGGATCTTGTGTTTGACGAATTCGTCTTCATAACGCAATCCATCATCATTCATGACCCGGTAATCATCGACGACCACGGCATTGTCAAGACTGCCTCCAAGAGCCAGCTCTTTCTGACGCAGCATCTCGATATCACGCAGAAAACCGAAGGTACGGGCACGACTGACCTCTCTGACGAAGGAGGTGGAGGAGAAGTCAACCGTGGCGAACTGGGAGTGCTCTTTGAAAGCGGGATGGTCGAAATCGATAGTGAAGGAGACCTTGAAGCCGTCAAATGGCTCGAAACTGGCGCGTTTGTCCCCCTCTTCCACCTCGACCTTGCGTTTGATGCGAATGAAACGCTTGGCCTTGTTCTGCTCTTCGACACCGGCGGATTGCAGCAGAAAGACGAATGGGCCCGCACTGCCATCCATGATCGGCACCTCGGCGGCACTGACATCGACATAGGCGTTGTCGATACCCAGTCCGGCAAACGCGGAGAGCAGGTGTTCGACAGTTGATACCCGTACGCCATCCTGTACCAGGGTACTTGAGAGTCTGGTATCACCCACATTTTCCGCACAGGCGCGTATTTCGACCGGCGGATCGAGGTCGACACGTCTGAAAACGATCCCGGTGTCGGGAGCCGCCGGACGCAGGGTGAGGTAGACTTTCTCCCCTGTATGCAGCCCCACTCCCGTGGCGCGTATCACGTTCTTCAACGTACGTTGCCAAATCATCGACATTCAGCTCCCAAGGCTGTGACTTGCCTTTTGAAGGCCCAAAAACGGCGCATCCTACCACATGAATCTGGTTGTAGAAACAACATCCAGCCCTCAACCCGCACAAGCTGCCCGCGATCAACCAGCAATCAGGTGCTCGATTCTACACCAACTGGCGGTTATCTGGAAACACAAAATGCAACATGTTGTCTTTCTGCAACTACCGCACTCTAATCCTAGGCCCAAGATGGCGCTTTGTGAAGGCCTTAATCGGCCTGCCGACGCAGGAAAGCCGGGATATCCAGATAATCGAGATTACCGTCGGCAGTCGCCGCGGCAGATGGACGATCCGTCTGTCCATTTCGCAACACCGTCGGTCTGTCCAGCTCACGATAGTCATCCGGCACCACTTGCGGGTTATCCGCATCCACCAGCTTGACGTGGGCAATCTCCTCCACCTGGGTAGGCTTGGGCAATTCCGCCTTCAACCGTTCTCCCAGACCGGTGGCGACCACTGTCACCCGCATGTCATTCTGCATATCCGGGTCGATGACCGTCCCTACCACGACAGTGGCATCATCATCGGCGAACTCCCGCACCGTATTACCAACCTCGTCAAATTCACCGATCGCCAGATTCAGGCCAGCGGTGATGTTGACCAGAATGCCTTTGGCGCCGGCCAGATTGACATCCTCCAGCAACGGACTGCGAATCGCCCGCTCCGCCGCCTCGCGCGCCCGATTGTCGCCAGAGGCCTCACCCGATCCCATCATGGCCGCACCCATTTCGGACATCACGGTACGCACATCGGCAAAATCAACATTGATCAGGCCGGGACGGGTGATCAGTTCCGCAATACCCTGTACGGCATGCAACAACACATCGTTTGCGGCCTTGAATGCGTTCAACAGGCTCATCTCTTTACCCAGCACCGCCAAGAGTTTCTCATTGGGAATCGTGATGAGCGAATCGGTGTTGGTTCCCAGCTCCTCCATGCCCTTTTCGGCGATCTTCATCCGTTTGCCACCCTCAAATCCGAACGGCTTGGTGACTACCGCTACCGTCAGAATACCCAGGTCCTTTGCTACCTGGGCGACTACGGGCGCGGCACCGGTTCCCGTGCCGCCACCCATGCCGGCGGTAATAAATACCATATCCGCACCGGTCAGAACCTCTTCGATCCTGTCACGATCCTCCATCGCGGCCTGTCTGCCTATATCGGGATTAGCCCCTGCACCGAGCCCCTTGGTGATATCGGAGCCCAATTGCAGCAGTGTGCGCACTTCACTGTTGCGCAGAGCCTGCGCATCAGTATTTGCACAGATGAAATCGACACCCTCGATTTCACCCGACAACATATGATTGACCGCATTGCCGCCGCCACCGCCTACACCAATCACCTTGATCACAGCATTCTGGCTGTGGGTATCCATTAATTCGAACATTGTCTACCTCCTCGACTGTCGCACCAAACAGAAAACTTCAAAAAAAACATCTCATACTGACGGCACCTTGCTCGGGCACCGCTTCGAAACAACCGAATACGCTCTGAATGCATCAGAGGTTCACTAAAAATTACCTTGAAACCAATGCTTCATACGGTCCCAAACCGCTTTCAAACCACCCTCATTGGCCAGCTCGTGTCCACCTTGGGAACGGTTTCGTTGGCCGAAAAGCAATAACCCCACGCCGGTGGAGTAGATAGGATTGCGCACCACATCAGAGAGCCCGCTGACATATTGCGGCACACCCAGCCTCACCGGCATATGGAACACCTCTTCCGCCAGCTCGATGACACCCTCCATCTTCGAACTGCCGCCGGTCAGTACCACGCCACCCGCGATAACATCTTCAAAACCGCTCCGTCGCAGCTCCGCCTGAATCAGCGTCATCAACTCTTCGTATCGCGGTTCGACCACTTCAGCCAGGGTCTGGCGTGAGAGCCTACGCGGCGGGCGTTCACCGATACTCGGGACCTCGATGGTCTCGTCGCTGGTGGCCAATTGAGTGAGCGCACAGGCATACTTCATCTTGATCTCTTCCGCATATTGGGTCGGTGTACGCATTGCTACGGCGATATCATTGGTCACCTGATCACCTGCGATGGGTATAACCGCGGTATGCCTGATCGCCCCGCCTGTAAAGACCGCGATATCGGTGGTGCCTCCGCCGATATCGACCAGACAGACCCCAAGCTCCTTCTCGTCCTCACTCAGCACGGAGTGGCTGGATGCGAGCTGCTCCAGAATCAGATCATCCGCCTCAAGGCCACAACGGCGGATACACTTAACGATATTCTGCGCCGCACTCACCGCACCTGTGACCATGTGAACCCTGGCTTCCAAACGTACCCCCGACATACCGATGGGATCTCGGATACCCTCCTGCTCATCGATAATGAACTCCTGGGGTAGGATGTGCAGGATCTTCTGATCCGCAGGAATCGCTACTGCGCGGGCAGCATCGATCACACGTTCCACATCGCCCTGGGTCACCTCCTTATCCCTGATGGCCACGATGCCATGGGAGTTGAGGCTACGGATATGGCTGCCGGCGATACCAGCGTAGACCGAGTGGATCTCACATCCCGCCATCAGTTCCGCCTCTTCGACCGCCCGTTGAATCGACTGCACCGTGGACTCGATATTCACAACCACACCCTTTTTCAGGCCGCGCGACGGATGAGAGCCGATACCGATAATCTCGATGCCGCCATCCGCTTTAATCTCACCGACGATCGCCACTACCTTGGAAGTGCCGATATCAAGACCGATGATGAGATTTTTCTCACTTCGTTTAGTCATTCACTTACCCGCTATCCTAGCCCCACTGGATGGGCTATCCATTTGTACATGCTGTTCGGTGTTTGCTTGCCAGTACACCGAAAAACCGTTTGTATATCGCAGATCCACGCGTTCAGGCATTGAGTCAACCTGACCTTTCAAGAAGGGGTATAACTGTACGAATCGGCTCAATCTTGGCATGACATCCCGCCTGCCCAAATCGAGCAGCAACCCCTCCCCGGTCTCGATCCGCCACGATTGCCGCGCATCGACCCAGAGACGTTTCAGTTCAAGTCCTGCCGTCTGCAGCAGGGTATGCATTTTGAGATACTCCCGGGTGATTCTCTCCGCTCTCTCCTCTTCACCGGTGAGCGTCACCAAGCTCTGTAAACGAGGCAGACGCTTCGGTCTGAACACCTCACCCTGAGGGTTCACCATGGCATTCTCACCCCAGTAGGCCAGAGGCACCTGTTCGTGGACCCTGACGGCCAGGGTGTCGGGCCATATCCTGCGCACACTGGCACTCTTGACCCAGGGAAGCCGTTCGATCTGATTGCGTATCCGAATCAGGTCGACGGTCAAGAAATTGCCGCTTACTGCTTGAGCAACGGTCTGTTCCAGCCCTTGTTTATTGAGATATTGAATCTCACCATCGACACTGACCACGCGCACTGGCATGGTCATTGGATCAAGCAGCCGCGAGACTCCCCAGCCACCCAATCCGGCGATTAGCGCGATGATCAGCAACGGCACTAAACTGGTACTATGCATGCGCTGTTGCTGCATGGATGGAGCTGCGGATTGATGACTACGAACCCTACTCATCATCACCCCTCCCGATACTCGTGGAGAGTACCCGCACCACCAGTTCTTCGAAATCGATACCCGCAGCCCTGGCCGACATCGGCACCAGGCTGTGATCGGTCATACCGGGAACGGTGTTGGCTTCAATCAGCCAGGGTTGATGCCGCTCATCCAGCATCAGATCGACCCGGCCCCAGCCACTGGCGCCAACTGCCTCGAAGGCCTCAACGCAGAGTGTCTGTAAAGCGCTCTCTTGATCCCGCCCAAGACCGCAGGGACAGTGATAACGTGTAGTGTCTGCCGAATACTTGGCCTGGTAATCATAGAAAAGACGGGGTGTCTCCAGACGAATCATCGGTAAGGCCTCCCCCTGCAGGATGGTCGTGGTGAACTCTTCCCCAACGATCCAGCGCTCCGCCAGCACCAGCGCATCATACTGCCTGGCCAGCTCCCAGGCGCTACGTAATTGCTCCACACTATCGACCTTGCTCATTCCGATACTGGAGCCCTCGCAGACCGGTTTTATCATCAGGGGAAAACCCACTGCCGCCGCTTTTTCCAGGTCGTTCTCATGAACGATCAATACCGACTCAGGGGTTGGGAAGCCGACGCCCCGCCACACCGCCTTGGTACGGTATTTATCCATGGCCAGGGCCGATCCAAGCACACCGCTGCCGGTATAGGGCATACCTATTCGCGCCAACGCACCCTGAATAATGCCGTCTTCACCGCCACGCCCGTGCAGGATGATAAAGGCCCTGTCATAGCCACCTGCGGCGAGTCGGGTCAGCACATCGTCAGCCACATCCACCGCTTCGGCCTCGATGCCCCTTTTCATAAGCGCATCCAGTACGGCGTGCCCGCTCTTCAGCGAAATCTCGCGCTCTGCGGACTGACCGCCCATCAGTACGGCGACTCTGCCAAATGCCTGTTCAGACACGTTCATGTTCAACTCGAATCTCCAATACGATGGACTTCGGTCTTCAGTTCAATGCCAGTTTGCGCCGCCACTTCACGCTGCACTTCGGCAATCAGCATCTCGATATCCCGTGCCGTGGCACTTCCGGTATTGATGATGAAGTTGGCATGTTTCTCGGATATCTGGGCACCACCCAAGCGCCTGCCTTTCAGGCCGGCGGCCTCGATCAACCGTGCGGCGAAATCACCGGGCGGATTACGAAACACTGAACCGCAACTGGGCTGACTGGTCGGTTGCGTTGCGGCACGACGTTCCAGCAATTGCCTGATCCGTTGTTGGGCGGCGTCAACGTCTCCCGCTTCCATCTCCAATTCGGCCGCCAGAAACCACTCGCCGGACGGCCCCCTGACCTGCCGGTAACCGATTTCAAATTCCTCGGGCAAACGGCTGCACACTTCACCGGTTCGGTCGATGGTTTCCACCCTCACAACCCGCTCCCAGGTCTCGCCACCAAAGGCCCCGGCATTCATCGCCAGAGCGCCGCCCAGGGTGCCGGGAATACCGGCCAGAAATTCAGCGCCACAGAGGCCCGCCCTGGCCGCAATCCGGGCGATCTTCGCACATGCGATCCCCGACTCGGAATACAACAATCTGTCACTGCGCCATTCACTGCCTACAAGGCTGCCTTTAGTTGCAATCACGGTACCTTTGAATCCCCCATCCCGCACCAGCAGATTGCTTCCCAAACCCAGCCAGAAAAGGGGTTCCTCTGTGTCCAGCTGGCGCAGAAACCGGACCAGATCCTCGCGGTCTGCAGGACGATAAAAACAGCTGACCGGTCCACCAACCCGCCAGGTCGTATGCCTGGAAAGGGGCTCATCGAAGCGCATTTCACCGCGTAAGGCGTGTTGATTTGACGCAGGCATCATCTGAGATCGCTCTCGTCACGCGGACTGCTGTCTTTCGGCCTGGTCCTGTCAGCTGTCCGACGTTGCACTTCCGAAACATCAGGCAACAATGCGCGCCTGATCAACGGGATGCCCGGCAGGTTGGATTGCAGGGGCTCACCGCATCCCTGATGCAGTCTTTTCATATCGATTCCATCTGCCATCACTCCACCTCCTGACAAAGTCGTCGAGGGAGCTCTGCCGCGATGGAACCGATACTACCGGCACCCACGGTCAGAACGATATCCTCATCCTGGAGCAATCCCCGCAACAACTCCGGCAACTCCTCCAGCGGTTCCACAAAGACAGGATCAACCTGGCCCCGGATACGTATCGCGCGACTCAGATCTCGTCCGCTCGCACCCTGAATCTGCTCTTCGCCAGCGGCATAAACCTCGCTGACGATCAGCAAATCCGCTTTTGATAGAACCTGCACGAAGTCTTCGAACTGTTCTTGTGTTCGTGAATATCGGTGTGGTTGAAACACCATGATCAGACGCCGATCAGGCCATCCGTCACGGACTGCCGACAAGGTGGCATCGATCTCCCGCGGATGGTGCGCATAATCGTCGATCAACATCACCTGTTTACCATCCATGCAACAGTCGTCCCAGGTCTGAAATCGCCGACCGATACCGGCGAAGTTGCTTAACGCGGTTTGGATGCTGCCACTTTCGATATTGAGTTCGAGCGCCACACAAATAGCCGCCAGGGCATTCAGCACATTATGTCTGCCGGGTAAGTTGAGTGTGATCCGGACCGGCTCGGCAAGGGATGCGGCCTGCAGTGTAAACTGGGTCTTGAGTCCATCTCTGACCACATCAACCGCCTGTACATCGGCATCCTCGCTGAAACCATAGGTGGTAATCGGTCTTGTAATCTCCGGCAACAGATTGCGTATCTCATCGTCATCGATACACATCACCGCACGACCATAAAAAGGCAAGTGGTGAAGAAACTCCAGAAAAGTCCCGCGCAATCTGTTGAAGTCTCCGCCGTAGGTGGTCATATGATCGGCGTCGATATTGGTTACCACCGCCAGCATCGGCTGTAGATAGAGAAATGAGGCATCGCTCTCATCCGCTTCCGCGACCAGATACTCCCCATCGCCCAAACGCGCATTGGCGCCGGCACTGTTGAGTCTGCCGCCGATAACGAAGGTCGGATCGAGATCGGCTTCAGCCAGAATGCTGGTGACCAGGCTGGTGGTGGTTGTCTTGCCATGGGTGCCTGCCACCGCAATGCCGTAGTGGAAACGCATGATCTCCGCCAGCATCTCCGCTCTCGGCACGACCGGTATTCTTGCATCCCGCGCAGCGATGACCTCAGGATTATCCTCTTTGATGGCGCTCGATATCACGACCGCATCAGCGGCCTCGACATGCCCCTCTTCATGACCAAACCTCACCTCGGCTCCCAGCTCGGCAAGTCTCGAAGTCACTGCGCTTTCCTTTTGATCGGAGCCGGTTACCTGGTAGCCAAGATTGATCATGACCTCGGCTATGCCACTCATACCCGCACCGCCGATACCGACGAAGTGGATGCGACGCATGCGGCCCATGCTGTTCGGGGCATATCGTTTACGTAGCTGTTCACTCATGGATGAATGACCTCCATGCAGAAACGCCCTACCCGTGCTGCGGCATCCGGTTTCGCCAGGCTTCGTGCAGCCACAGCCATCTCCAGGAGTTTTTTTCTGTCCGCGCAGAGACTACCCAGAAGCCGTGCCAGGTTGCGCCCATCCAGGCTGGGCTGAGGAATGAGGTGCGCTGCATCCGCACTCACCAGAAATTGCGCGTTACGGGTCTGATGGTCATCCACGGCGAAGGGATAGGGTACGAGTATGGCGCCCAAACCTGCCGCCGCAAGTTCGGAAACCGTCAGCGCGCCGGCCCGACAGATGACAAGATCAGCCCAGGCATAGGCCTCCGCCATCTCGGCTTCAAAGGCCTTCACCTCTGCCTCAACCGCTAACTCCCGGTATCTGACAAGGGTCTCATCAAGCAGCTTTTCGCCGGCTTGATGGCGCACCTTCGGGCGCAGTTTTTCCGGCATCAAGGACAGCGCCTCCGGTATGCACTGGTTGAGTGCACGCGCACCCAGAGAGCCTCCAAGAACCAGCAGTCTGATGGTTCCTTCACGCTCCGCAAAGCGCGCTTCCGGCGCGTCGAGGGAAACGATCTCCCGACGTACAGGATTGCCCACCGTCTCCGCCTGTGCCTCCGCACCGAAGCTATCGGGAAAAGCCTCGAACACCTTGATTGCAAATTGGGCCAGTATCCGATTGGTCAGTCCAGGTATCGCATTCTGCTCCTGAATCACCAGAGGTATACGCATCAGCCTGGCCGCCAAGCCGCCAGGTCCAGTGGCAAACCCACCCATGCCCAACACCAGGTTTGGGCGGGTGCGTCGCAATATCCGATGGGCCTGCCAAAGCGCCCTGCTGATTGTAAACGGGGCAGCCAGACGCCGCTTCAATCCACTCCCGCGCACACCTTTGACCTGAAGGGTCTCAAGGGCATAGCCATAGCCTGGAATCAGCCTGTTCTCCATACCGGAGCGGCTACCCAGCCAGGTGATTCGGCAGCCTTTCTGTTTCATCCAATCGGCCACGGCCAGTGCCGGGAAAAGGTGCCCGCCCGTACCTCCGGCCATGACCATCACATGAGGCTCCATGATCGCCTCCCATACTTGCTTTTGCCGCCCTTTTGCCGGGACTCGAAATCGATTCTCAGCAACATGGCAATCATCATGCAGGCGACAATGATACTGTTGCCGCCATAGCTCATAAACGGCAGGGTCAGGCCTTTGGTCGGTAGCAGACCGACGTTGACACCGATATTGATGAAGGCCTGCATGCCGATCCATAAACCGAGTCCATAGGCCGTATAACTGGAAAAACGCCGACCTGCCTGTTCCGCCTTGACACCGATCTGAAATGCCCGCCAGGTAATGAAGGCAAAGAGTAAAATAACACCCAGAGTGCCAAGCAAACCGAACTCCTCACCCACCACGGCCATGATGAAATCGGTATGCGCCTCCGGCAGATAGAACTGTTTCTGGATCCCATTACCCAACCCGACCCCGCTGATCTCACCCCGACCGAAGGCGATCAATGCCTGAGAGAGCTGAAAATCGGTATTGAAGGGATCATCCCAGGGATTCAGGTAGGTCGTCATGCGTTGCCACCGGTAGGGCGAGAAATAGATCAGCGCCCATCCGGCCACTCCGGCAACCGCTATCAGCATGGCAAACTGGTAGAGCACTACCCCACCGAGAAACAGCATGCCCGTGGCGGTTGCGAACAATACAACCGTGGTGCCGAAATCGGGTTGCAGCAGAATCAACGAACTGGTGATGATCAACAGCAGCATCGGCTTGGCAAAGCCCCAAAAGGAGCGTGCGACTTCATCTTGACGGCGCACCAGGTAACCGGCGATGTAGAGCACCATGAAGAGCTTCATGAACTCGGAACTCTGCAGATTGAAGCCTCCCAGGGGTATCCAGCGGGTCGCACCGTTGACGTTTTTGCCTACCCCGGGGATCAACAACAGCAATAACAGGATCAGTCCTAAAAAGACCAACAGCGGTCCCGCCTTTTGCCACCGAATCATCGGTATTTGAAAAACCAGATAGGCGGAGAGCATACCCAGGAACATGGCGAACAGATGACGATAGACATAAAAGAAGGGTGATCCGCCAAGGCGGTCTCCCACTGTCATCGATGCGGACGAAACCATCACCAAGCCGAAACAGAGCAGCATGACTGCCGCGCCCAGGAGCCAGCGGTCGATCATAGGCTGCATAGCGGGATTGCGTGCCCGCCCATCATGTGCCTGTGGACGTACCAGCGTATTCATGCCGGAAGCGCCTCCACCGCCTGAATAAAGGCCTCACCACGGGCCTCGAAGTTACGGAACATATCGAAGCTGGCGCAAGCCGGTGAGAGCAGCACGCGATCACCGGGTTGCGCCAACTCCGCCGCCAGACCCACTGCCTCTTCAAGTGAGGCTGCATGCTCCAGACGCACACGGCCCGCCAGTGCGGATTCCAATTCCGATGCATCCCTGCCGATGAGGATGACGGCACGGGCCGTCTTTTCCGCAACCGGCGCCAGGGGCGAGAAATCGGCATCCTTGCAATCTCCACCGGCGATCAGCACACTCCGGCTGTCGTCGCTGTCGGTGTGGAGCCCCTGCAAGGCGGCGATGGCGGCCCCCACATTGGTGCCCTTGGAATCGTTGTACCAACGCACCCCCCTCTTATCGCAAATCCACTGGGTACGATGCGGGAGCCCTGAAAAACTCCTCAGCGCGGCCAGCATATCGTTTTGCGGCAGGCCCACAGCACTGCCCAAGGCCAACGCTGCCAAGGCATTTGCAATATTATGGCGACCGGGAATTCGCAGTTCGGTGACTGGCATCAAGGGGGTATGCCCCTCACTCAGCCATTTGACCCCGTCGAGTTCATGTAAACCGAAATCGTCTCCTGTCGGCGCCTCCAGAGTAAACCCAACAGTGGCTGCATCCGCTACTGCCATGGCCGCAACTAGCGGATCGTCACGGTTGATTACCATGATTTCGCTGCCGCTATAGAGTGATGCCTTGGTTGCGGCATATTCAGCCAGATCCCGGTAGCGGTCCATATGATCGGCGGAAATATTCAACACAACCGCAGCTTGAGGCTTGAGCGAGCGGGTGCTCTCCAACTGGAAACTGGAGAGTTCCAGCACATACAGCTCCACTCGATCATCCAGCAAGTCTAGCGCCGGCTCCCCCAGGTTGCCGCCCACCGCCACTCGTATTCCGGCCATCTGCGCCATATCGCCCAACAGTGTGGTGACGGTGCTTTTGCCGTTTGAACCCGTGATCGCCACCACCGGTGCTTTCACCGCTCTGGCGAACAACTCGACATCGCCGACTATCTCGACATGCCGCTCTTTGGCTGCGCGAATCAGTGGCTCGTCGAGGGATATCCCCGGACTCACCACCAGTCGACTGGCGGCGTGGAACACCTCCTCCTGAAAGCCACCGAGGAACATCGCCATGTCGGGATACTCCTTGCGCAGCGCCTCCAGTCCCGGTGGATTCTCTCGACTGTCGGTCACTGCCAACGGCTCTCCTTTAGCAGCCAGATAGCGCGCGCAGGAGAGCCCGGTCGCCCCCAATCCGACGATCAGTGTTTTAGCCGTATTTGTCGCTTGCTTCGCCATCAACGTATCTTCAGACTCGCCAGACCGACCAACACCAGGATCACGGTGATGATCCAAAAACGCACAATCACCCGAGGCTCGGGCCAACCCTTGAGTTCAAAATGGTGATGCAGTGGCGCCATACGAAAGATACGCCTGCCGGTAAGCTTGTAGGACATGACCTGCAGCACCACCGATACCGTCTCCACCACGAATACCCCGCCCATGATGAACAGCACAATCTCCTGTCGCACGGCCACTGCGACCACCCCCAGGGCGGCGCCCAATGCCAAGGCGCCGACATCCCCCATGAAGACCTGTGCCGGGTAGGTGTTGAACCAAAGAAAACCCAGTCCCGCACCTACCAACGAGGCACAGAACACTATCAGCTCGCCCACCCCTGGCAGATAGGGGATCTTCAAATAAGTGGCAAAATCGGAGTGCCCTGTAACATAGGCGATAACTCCCAATGCACCGCCCACCATCACGGTCGGGAGGATCGCCAGGCCATCGAGCCCGTCGGTCAGGTTGACCGCATTGGAAGAGCCGACGATGACCAGATAGCTGAACAGGATAAACACCGGCCCCCAATCCAGGGAGACATCCTTCAGATAGGGAATCAGCAGTGCTGTCTCCATGGATGAACTGGCGGTATAGTAAAAGACCAACGAGGCGCCCAATCCCGCCACCGACTGCCAGAAATATTTCCAGCGTGCCGCCAGACCCCTGGGATCATTGAGGACCAGCTTCTTGTAGTCATCGACCAACCCGATCAGGCCAAAGGTCATGGTTACGATCAACACGATCCAGACGTATCGGTTTTCCAGGTCCGACCACAACAGAGTGGCGATAGCGATTGCCACCAGTATCAATGCGCCGCCCATGGTCGGGGTTCCAGCCTTGGAAAAATGCGTCTCCGGGCCATCATCCCGCACTGTCTGTCCGATCTGGTGAAAGCTCAGGCGGCGTATCATCATCGGACCGAGGGCCAGAGAGATCAGCAAGGCAGTCAGAACCCCCAGAATGGTTCGCATCGTCAGGTATTGGAATACCCTGAAGCCATTGTCGAACTGGGCAAGCCAATCGGTAAAATAGAGCAACACTGTCAGCCTCTCCCCTCATTCATCAGCCGATCTACCACCCGCTCCATGGCTGCACTTCGGGATCCCTTTACCAGCAGTGTGTCGCCCTGTCGTAGCGAGCGGGTGAGGGTCCCCACCAGTTCATCCAAATCCGAAAAAGCGAGCGCTCCGTCACCGAAGCCCTGAGCAGCATGCCGACTCAGCTCTCCCAGGGTATAGAGGCGGGAGAGCCCCGCCTGTTTCGCTTTTGCACCCAGTTGACTATGCAGGGCAACGGATTGGTCGCCCAGTTCAGCCAGATCCCCCAACACCAAGACCTGCTCCCCAGGCGCACTGCGCAGGACATCCACTGCTGCCTCCACCGAATTGGGATTGGCGTTGTAGGTGTCGTCGATGAGGCGGTAACCGGCCGGGGTGAAGCGCATCTGCAGACGACCCGTCACCGGTTCGACGCTTGCGAGCCCCTGCTCGATATCCCTGCCCGCGCACCCCATCGCCAGCGCACCGGCAATCGCTGCCAGGGCATTCATCAGATTGTGCTGGCCGGCCAGCGCAAGCCTCACATCGAAACACTGTTCCCGATAGCTGACCTGCATGTGGTTGTAAAAACCGGATTCCGTCCAGCGCATCTCGGCCCGGGAAAGATCACACTGGACGGCTGCGTGTGACGAACCGCCAAAGCTCAGCAACCTGCGTTCGCCGAGCAATTCGCGCCAAAGGGGAAAATAGTCATCGTCTGCATTCAACACCGCGATCCCGGTTGGTTTGAGTCCGCTCAGGATCTCACCCTTCGCACGGGCAACGCCCTGCAGATCGCCAAACCCTTCCAGATGGGCGGCACCCGAATTGGTGATGAGGGCAACATCCGGGTGGGCGATCTGACTCAGGTAGCCGATCTCACCGGGATGATTGGCACCCATCTCCACCACCGCATAGGCTTCACCCTGCAGGCGCAGGAGTGTCAGCGGCAGGCCTATGTCGTTATTCAGATTGCCCCTGGTGGCCAGCACGCTCCCCCTTTGCCGGAGGATGGCGGCGAGCAGCTCTTTGACGGTGGTCTTGCCGTTACTGCCGGTAATGGCGATCAGGGGGACGGCAAAACTGTCCCGCCACACACTGGCCAGGCGACCGAGTCCGAGCCGGGTATCCGATACCCGAAGCTGGGGAATCTCCGGGTTCTGCGGTTCGCTCACCATCACTGCCACAGCCCCCTTGTCCAGCGCCTGCCCGATGAAGGCGTGACCATCAAAATTGGGCCCTTTCAAAGCAACATAGAGATCATTCTCCTGCAGGGTGCGGCTATCTGTGCTGACCGAGCTGAAACTGACATCTTCGCCAACCCTGGTTCCATACAGGTTTTCCGCCACTTGAGAGAGACAGAGCGAGTTCATTGCGCCTCCCTCGGCCACGCATCGAGCGCAGCTGTCACCTGCTCACGGTCATCGAAATGGAGCACCTTCTCCCCGACCAGCTGGTAGTCCTCATGACCCTTGCCCGCCACCAGCACCAGGTCACCCGGCGATGCATGGGCAACCGCGACTTGGATTGCACGACGCCGATCGGGCTCGACCATGGCCATATCCGACATATTCATGCCGGCCATGATCTGTTGGATGATTTCACCGCTCGATTCACTGCGCGGATTGTCATCGGTAATAATCACTCGATCGGCAAGCCGTTCAGCCAATTCACCCATCAGCGGGCGCTTACCGGAATCGCGGTCGCCGCCGCAGCCGAACACCACAGTGAGCGAACCAGGACAATGTACCCGAAGGGCCTGCAACGCCTGTTCCAGGGCATCCGGGGTATGGGCGTAGTCCACCACAACACTGGGTCTCTCTCCGCCACCCAGCAGTTCCATCCGGCCGGGTATGGTATGGAGTTCCGAAAGTACCGCCACACTACGCTGCAGAGACCAGCCCTTGTGCAACAGCACCAGCAATACCGCCAATAAATTGGCCGCATTGAAGCGACCAAGCAGTTTCGTCTCCAGATCGGCTTCGCCCACATGGGTCGAAACTTTGATACACATTCCCTGGGTGGTGGGGTCTATCTCCAAAGCCCGCGCCCAACCATCGAGACCGGCAGGCATATCAGCTGCCGGCTCGAGACTGTATCCCAGCAGTTTCACCCCTTCCGCCATCGAACCAATAATGGTTCTGCCGAAACTGTCATCGAGATTGATCACCGCACTGCCGAGGTCCGGCATTTGAAACAGTCGCCGTTTGGCCGAGGCATAGTTCTCCAACGTCCTGTGATAATCGAAATGATCGCGACTGAGATTGGTGAAGATTGCACAATCGAATGCCACTGCCGCAGCCCGGTCCTGATCCAAGGCATGGGATGAAACCTCCATACTCACCGCGCCCACACCCTGTTGCAGCAGTTCATGCAAATGTCTCTGCAAGGTCACCGCATCGGGGGTTGTATAACCGGTAGATTTCAATTGTCCGGGGAGCCCTGTACCCAGGGTACCCATGACGCCACAGGACATCTCTCTCGTCAGCGCATGGGCCAACAATTGACTGATACTGGTCTTGCCATTGGTACCGGTTATCCCGTAGACGGTCATGTGACGGCTGGGATGCCGGTAAAAACGACCGGCAATCCGGCTTACATATTGAGACAATTGCGGTACTGCCAACAGGGGTACAGGCAGCTTCAGGTCCGCCGTCAGCTGTTTACCTTGCGCAGTATCCGCTTCCCATACAATGGCCGCAGCTCCCCGGGATACCGCCTGTTCGGCAAAAGCCAAACCATGATAATGTTCACCGGCACAGGCTATGAAGAGCGCCCCCGGCGAGACTTCACGACTATCTAGGGCGATCCCTGTCACTTCGCGATCGTCGTTCGCCTGCAAGGAGGCAATGCCACGCAGCAGTGATCCCAACGTCACCCCTTCCATGACGCGCTCGGCAGCCATCATTGCCGCTCCTCCAATCGGGCCATCAGGCCATTCTCTCGCCAGTGCTTGTCGGGGGGAATGTTCAGCAACCTCAGCGCGCCGCTCATCACCCTGGAGAAGACCGGCCCGGCAACCAGGCCACCATAGTACTCCTTGCCCTTGGGTTCATCGATGAATACCGCCATCACAAGCCGTGGGTCGCTGGCCGGAGCGATACCGACGAAAAGGGAGAGATACTTATCCTCCGCATATCCCCCGGCTACCGATTTTTTTGCCGTCCCCGTCTTGCCCGCCACGCGATACCCTGGGACAGCGGCCAGAGGCGCTGTCCCCTCATTGGACACCACGGCCTCCAGCATCCTGATCACTGTCCTGGCCGTACTCTTGCGCATCACTCTTACCCCATCCTCGGGTTGCTCAAGCTTCAGCAACGAGACCGGCAAGCGCATACCGTCATTGGCCAGTACCGCATAGGCCCTGGCAAGCTGCAGCGGTGTCACGGAGAGGCCATAACCGAAAGAGAGGGTCGCCTGCTCAAAACTGGACCAGTCTGAGAAGTGCGGCAGCCGTCCACTGGACTCGCCAGGGAACTGACTGTAGGGGCTCTCGCCGAAACCCAGACTCGAAAAGAGTTTCCACAACGTCTCCGGCTGCATCGACAGTGCGATCTTGCTCGCTCCCACGTTGCTCGATTTACGCAACACTGTCGCCACGTCGATCATGCCGTAGTTTCGATTATCCCTGACCAGGTAGCGCCCTACCTTCATCTGGCCGGGTGAGACATCGATGGGCGTTTTGGGCTTGAAACGCCCCAACTCCACTGCCGCTGCCACGGTGAACGGTTTGATGGTGGATCCGGGTTCGAAGACATCGGTTACCGCACGGTTGCGCAGACTGCTGGAACGGCGGCCACGCAGTGCATTCGGGTTGTACGACGGGCTGTTGACCATCGCCAGGATCTCACCGCTGCGGCTATCCAGGATCACCGCCGATCCCGATCGTGCCTTATGCTTGCTCACCGCGGCCTTCAGTTCGCGGTAGGCGAGGAACTGCAGACGTCGATCGATACTGAGTTTCAATTTCTTGCCGGGGAAGGGACTGCGGATATTCTCCACCTGTTCAACCACGCGCCCCTTGCCATCCTTGATCACCCGCTTTGCACCGGCGTTGCCGCTGAGCCACTCATCGTATGCCAGTTCTACTCCCTCCTGCCCCTGATCATCGATGTTGGTGAAGCCGATGATGTGCGACATCACTTCACCGCTGGGATAGAAACGACGGTACTCGGAGAGCAGATCGATACCATCCAGCTCGAGGGCGTCCACCCGCTGCGCCAGGTCGGGATTGACACGCCTTTTGAGATAGACGAAACCGCGTTCACTGGACAACAGCCTGCGCAGGCGATCGGGATCGAGATTCAGAGTGGATGCCAGGGCGCCGATGGTTTCGCTGTCGCCCTTGATGACCTTTGGGTTGGCGGCCACGCTTTTAACCGGGGTACTGATGGCCAGCGGCTCTCCATTGCGGTCGGTGATCATGCCACGGCTGGCACTGACCGTCATGGTACGCAGATAGCGCATCTCACCCTGTTCCTGCAGAAAGGCCGTCTCGAACACCTGACGATCGACGGATCGCCAGATCAGGGCAGCGAAGGCCAATCCGATCACCACAAGCACAGTAATACGCCGGGCACGATAACTCGGTAGCCTGATGACTTCGGCCTGGTGGTTCTTTCTCTTCTTTCCGCCCGCCATGATTAGCGCCTGATCACTACAACTTCATCAAATTGGGGCAAATGCATTTTCAATCCGTCACGTGCCCTTTTTTCCACTTCCGAATGGGTCGCCAGGGTGCTCTCTTCCAATTGCAGACGCCCCCATTCGATACCAATCCGCTCCTCTTCCGCCTGTAGCTCCTGCAACACCACAAAATGTTTGCGGCTAAGATATTTGCTGTAGACGACAGCAATCGCCGATGCCAGCACCGCTGCCATCAAAATCGCGAACAGAATGTGACCGGTACGACTCAAGAGAGTCGCTCCGCAACACGCAACACCGCGCTGCGGGCCCGCGGATTGGCTGCAGTTTCATCAGCGCCCGGTCGCACTGCCTTACCCACCAGACGCAGACGAGGCCGCAAACTATCCTGGGTGACAGGCACGCCCGGGGGAAACCGATCACCTTTCGCCTGCTCACGCATGAAACGCTTTACGATCCGATCCTCCAGTGAGTGGAAACTGATCACCGCCAATCGACCGCCGATCGCCAACACATCGAATACCGACTGCAATGCCCTCTGCAGCGCATCCAACTCGCTGTTGATATAGATGCGTATCCCCTGAAAACTGCGTGTTGCCGGATGCTTGCTCTTTTCCCATGCGGGATTGGCTCTGCTTACGATTTCCGCCAATTGCAGCGTCGTCGTGACGGGTGCCTGCACTCTCGCCTCGACGATGGCCCTGGCAATCCGCTTCGCATGCCGCTCTTCGCCATAGGCCTTCAGGACCTCTGCGATCTCTTTCATCTCAGCCTGAGCCAACCACTCGGCCGCAGAGATGCCGCTCTCGGGATCCATACGCATATCCAAAGGCCCGTCCCTAGTGAAACTGAAACCGCGTTCAGCCTGATCCAACTGGGGAGAGGAGACCCCCAGGTCGAGCAAGATGCCGTTGACCCGTCCCATCAGCCCAGCCTGTTCAGACACTTCGGCTAGCATGGCGAAGCTCTCCTGTACGATTCGAAAGCGAGCATCCTGGCCAAACATCTTCCTGCCAAAATCCACCGCGTCCGGATCCCTGTCGATAGCCAGTAACTGCCCCTGCTCACCCAACGCATGCAAAATCTGACGACTGTGCCCGCCCCGACCGAAGGTGCCATCGATATAGATGCCGGCCGGGTCGATCTTCAGCGCCTCGATCGAGGGCTGCAGCAACACTGAATCGTGGGCCTGCTTCATCAGATTGAGAGTGACTTGAACTCTTCCGGCAGATCGAGCTTGTTGATATCCACCTTCGCCAGCTGAGCCTCCTGCCGACTGTTCCAAGCCGCCTCGTCCCACAACTCAAACTTGTTTATCTGGCCAACCAAAGCAACCTTTTTGTTGAGGTCGGCAAATCGTCGCAACTCCTGTGGAAGCAGGATCCTGCCCTGGCTGTCCATCTCCATTTCATGGGCGTTACCGATATAGAGCCGCTGCAGAAACCGCGTGGTCTCATCGAAAGACGGCAGCGATCTGAGCTTCTCTTCAATCTCGAGCCAGGTGGGTTTGGGATAGATCAGCAGGCAGTGATCCTTGTCTACAGTGATCACCAACTCGGCATTACAGGCGTTCACGAGCTGTTCGCGATACTTTGTCGGTATCGCAAGCCGCCCCTTGGCATCCAGGTTGAGTGATGAAATCCCGCGAAACAAGTCAGCGCCCCTTTAATGGATCGATTTTCCCTAATTTTCCACATTCTTCCACTTCAACCCATATTAGGACTCCATATACCACCTTGTCAAGGTAAAGAAAGTGAAAACTCTTTGCTGCTCAGTGGCTTAGGCGAGCAAGTAAAAGCACCGACAAGATCCGGTTAACCACTTTAAATACAGCAATATGACCTTTAAACCTAAAGTGATTTATTAAGAAACGAGAAGGAATTCCCCGGAAGGTGGAGGAATGTGGGGGTAGAAGCGGGAGCCAGCCTGTAAGCCGGGTTCTGTCGAGGACAGCCATTCATCTGGGATGTGCGTCGCCACACACCTCATGCAACCTACCCAGGGACAGTGCGGGCCGCACTCGATATGCACCGTGGCATACCTGTCCCCCTATTTGGTCTTGCTCCGGGTGGGGTTTACCCTGCCAGCGCTGTTGCCAGCGATGCGGTGCGCTCTTACCGCACCATTTCACCCTTACCAGCAGCCTGGGCCGTTGGCGGTATATTTTCTGTGGCACTTTCCGTAGGCTTGCGCCTCCCAGGCGTTACCTGGCACCCTGCCCGTCGGAGCCCGGACTTTCCTCTGTATCGTACTCGACACAGCGACTGTCCGGCCGACTCCCTGGCTTCACTTTAGGGGTTATTCGCCCGCCTGACAAGCTAATAGCACCAAATCCAATCCACCATATCAAAATATATGTCCTTGTTTGAATTGCGAATTCGCAATGCGGCCACTTAAAGAATTGCATATCCTGCCGCCATGATGGATGATGATCCAGTCATCCGAAAGGTATCGGCTTTGGCTTGAAGCTGTAACGGTCTACCGAGAGTAGTTGAGAGGTAAAACCATGAAAACGCCAAACAACCCCCTGCTATCTATCGATACACTTGTCCTGGCTGCGGCAAGTATCTGGGCGGCATTCGTACTGATCAGCCTTATCGTCTGATCTAACACAACATCACCGTCCTACACGCTCGATCGATAAGGTGCACCCTATCGATAGAAGTTCGTTGCACCGTACACTCACCTTCCCCGCCCATAAAGACCTGAGGCATCAGACACCTGCGGCACTACGAGTTCAACAGTCGAGATAGCAACAATTTCTCCTCATTTAGTAGCAATTTCCGCTACACTACGCAGATAAAAGCATCTTCCAAGAATATTTGACGTCATCCAGTAACGGACCCAGGACACCAAGCGGAAGACCGATGGCGATACGCCATCACTTGGCGTTTCCGGACGGCGCATAACAGGCGGCACCCGACCAGTCATATGACAGAGAAACGAAGTAGCGATAAAGCGGGCACCATCCCCAAGAAACCGCCCAGGCGGCCTGCCCGGGACTATTCATCACTACCGCAACGACCAATCACCCTGAAACGGATCAACAAGAAAAAATCGGCCGGCAAAACCAAAAAAGGCCGTGCCGATACAGTGTCTTCAACAGCGCCCAAGAGAAAGATCGCATCTAAAAAAAGCGCCATCCCACGAACGAAAAAACAGCCCCCCAAACAGTGGCTGTTGAAAGGGATAAACGATGCGACCAGGCAGTATGCCCAAGCGGAGGCCGAGCGTCAGGGTGTTGCTATCGGAGAATGGCTCGAGCAGTTGATTTTGAACCATCAGCAGCAAGCATCAAATGCGTCGTCTGTAGATAGTGATCAGGAAGAGATCACCGAGACCTTACACGCCATTGAGCAGCGCCTGGACCGGATCGAGGAACAGAAGGGATTCTGGAGGCGGTTTTGGGAGCAGGTAATGGATCAAGTCAAACAGGATTGACGATTTACGAAGAGCGAACTCCGCATATGTCCAAACTAGGGCCGTCGCTGAGATATCCATCCAATATCTGTCAGATTGCCGAATAAATTGGCAGGGCATCGCCACCGCTGAATCGCAGCCGTTTCTTCCGGTAATATTTCACTACTAATTACTCTTGTTAGTGGAGTAGAGTAATGTTTGTGCTTGTAATTATCAGATAGATTGACAATATTTACTAATTATAAAAATTATTATCGCACCTTGAGGAGCTTCATCCACGCGCAAACCAGATGATCTTCTTGCCTCGTTAGCAACCATTAATTCGTTATTTTTTGGAAATGGGGGTTAATAATGAAACGGACATTCGGCCATGAAGACGCCAGCGCCGCCACCAGAGAATCTCTCGATACGATAATCAAAAATAACGATATCCACCTCTTCCTCGACACTCTGGAAAAGCGTTATCTTGTCGGCCCCAAAGGCAGTGGAAAAACACTGTTGTTGCTTCGCAAAGCCATAGACAGGCGCGAGTCGGGGGACGGGCTTTGCATACCCTCAACCCCATCCACCCCTGTCGATCGCCTAGACGCCGCTGAACATGTGGGTAAGAAATTCAACTATCAAATTTCCGACCCCAGCGAAGCAGGACTTGCATGGGCGACCGTATGGAAACATGCCATCTATTCCTCTGTACTACATCACCTACGCGATGAGTTATTGAATGATATAGAGGCCGACAATGAAACTGACAGCAGCCATGAATGGCTTGACTTGATTCAAGACACGCGCGACCAAGATTTCCGAACACTGCTGGACCAGGTGATATCATCGTTTAGTCCTATCCCTCTCGGACCGTTCCATTACTTTACAGAACTTGGCCACAGGTTAGATGTTTCTGGCCATAAAATGCTGTCTCAGGTAAGAAACGAGTGTCAGAAGATGAATGTATATTTAAGCATGGTCAGGCGGCCAATATATGTTTTTCTTGATAATCTGGATGACTATTATGAACGTGAACCCGCTCTATGGGTGAACAGCATGTATGGGCAGTTACGCGCTGTCCGCGAAGTCTCCCTCAGCCACAAAAACATTCATCTTTTTACATCCATCAGACAGGATGTGTTCGAGCAGTTCAATGATGAGATGCGACTCCAATATTACGATTACGTGGCACATCTAAAGTACACTAAAAAAGAGTTGCTTCAGATATTCGCCACCCATATTACCGAGCTCGATGATGACCTGCTTGTAGACTCCACCAAACGTAAAGCCGATCCCTGGCATGCCTTCTTTGGTGACGCAGAACTGATACATGACAAAAACACCGACACCCATGAGCATGCCTGTGACTACATCTATCGACACACATTGGGCCGACCCAGAGACATCATTCATATTGGCACGATACTATTGAAGTACAGAACCGATTCAGGTTTCACTGCGGATGACGTTAGAAATGCCGTTCGTACGGCACAGACAGATATCTCACTACAATATTTAAAGGAAGTGGAACCCCTCACAGGCGATTTTATCATCAGCGAATTCCTGTCAAAACATGTACATTCTTATTTTCTGAATGCTGATGATATCGAGAATGCCATGCTCAGTTTCTTTGTCGAGCTGGAGAAGCAGGGCATAAGCCTGCCCGACTATGTATGCTGTCTCAACACACCCTTCGAAACCCTCTACGATCTCGGCTTGCTTGGTTATATCCAGGAGGTTCCGGGAACTGACCGCTGTATTCAGCAGTTTCGTCGGCCCGGACAGGGTCTCTCACAATCAAATAAGCGTACTCTGCCCGAATCCCGCTGCTATTTCATACACCCTGTCATTCACCATCTACTGCCGCAAACAGCGAATAAAGCACCGTTTATTCTTGGCCATGAAATCAATGTTGAGTGTAACTAAACAATGAACGCCATTGAGATCTTGAAAAACATACTGACCGAGGGAGAAACCATAGCGCGAGTACCCCAACCCGGGTTACGTCAAACCAGATGGAAAAAATGGTCAAACAACATTGCTGAGACAATCAGGGAACACCCGGAACTTAAATTGAACCACCTGTCGCGATCATTCAAAAGCCTCAACATCGATCTGGCCAAATTAAGAGATATTCTCAACGAGTTTAAACACCAGGACCAGACAGAGACGAAAATTATTGATCCACCACAACCCAACGAAATGGATGTGGTTGCGGAAGAAAAAAAACAGAATGGCAAGATCAATGTTTTTATAAGCTACAAGAACGAAGACACGGCGCTTGCACAAATCGTGAAGAATCGATTAACTACACTGAATTTTGACAGAGTCAAGGTATTTCTAGCCTACGACGACATTCGCGCCGGTGAAAAATGGAAGAAACAACTGTTTGAAAAACTGAGGCAATCCGATTGGCTGATAATGATACACACCGATCCCGACTATGACTGGGAGTGGCCTAACCGTGAAGCCGTTATGTTTGAAACCATGCACATGAACAGAGATGGAGGTGACCGCCGTTTATGCTGTCTCCATGCAACTGACCACTACCCAAAAACCCTGAATGAATTCCAACACTACAAAGTGGACCCTGTTGAGGATGAACCCACTTCATCGGATCTCAGCCAGGCTGACATTGAAGCGCTCTATAAAGAGTCCAGGGTATATCATTTTCTTGAAAATTTTATAAGTTACCCTGCCATTAACCCGATAATTTCCAACAAGTCCCTGGCGCAACCGCATCTTATAAATGCCGCCAAAGAGATTATCGTTGGTTTTATGGACGCCCAGACCGACAAGATCATAGACCAGCGTTATTATCCGCCTCGCATGGAAATCGTGCTTCCCCCGGACACATTCAAAGGCAATCCCGAGATATCGGCCAACACGGTCCTGACACTTGGCGATCAATCTCGCCGTATCTTTCGCTACGCCAATTCCAGTTTCACATGGGACCAATTCAAGCATGACCGAATAAACGAGACGCCAAATCAAAGCCAACCAAGATGGCTGCAAGAACTTGAAAATAGAATAAACATCGGCGCACAGGACAGGGAACCGGATCCCAGTTTTGGCGTTTTATACACGGAACACCTGAAACGCTTCATGCGGCCGATTCTGACACGCCAAGAGATATTCGCCAGTAATAAACGTAAATTCTACGTATTATTGATCGAACAACCTCCAATAGATTTCTCCGGTCATCGCGAGATGGGCAAATTACTTGCCGTACTGATATTCGGTTCGCGTTTTCGATTCGACTACCTGAAACCGCTTTTTCAACAGATCGCAAGCATTAAAAAAATCGCCGAGTACAATGAGTTCATCCATGAAAAAATGGATATGATAACCACCATTGAATCGGAAGCAGAACAACATGGGCTGACCAGTCCTGATGATGTGGTTCCTATCTTTGATCCATCAGCCCAGAATGAGATCCGCAGCTTATTCTACAAATGGTTCGAAATACGCATGAAGCTCTGGGACATATTCGAGCATCCTCCGACCCACAGTAAAGAGCTAGACCGGCATAGAGACCAGATCACTGAAATACATCGTACCTTATACGAGATGAATACAACCTTCCTGACACACAGCATTAAACGCTATGCAGAGCTGCTTAACAGTGAACTGATATACGATGAACCCCCAAGCAGTGAACTTTCGATCTCTACCGCTCAATCAAGCAAAAAGAAAACGACGAAGAAAGCTAGTGCAAGCACAGGCAAATCCACTCAGTCGAGAAACAGAAAAACCGCCAAGAAAGCCACAAAAAGATCTGTAGCGACAACAAACAAAGCGCCCCGGACTAAAAAACCCGGTTGAGTTCTCTCGCTCTTCACTGTGAGTTCCCAAGACGCACTTCCTGAAGCTCTCAGGTTACGAACACCCGTATCTGATAGGGTGCCAAAGAGAGCCGTACCGAACCCGCATCGTTTTGTTCCAGCGGTTCACGTTGCTGTGGTGGCGCAATCTCCTCAACAGCATCCATATCCATCCAGTGCCATGGCAGGTTATAGCGCGCGTACGACTGCGGCCCGATGTTGCCGACTACAACGATCTGGCCATCTGAACCTAAAGCCGAACCACGACTGCGGCAGTAAGCAAACACACTGGCACCTTCGTTGCGATCGAAATCGGGATGGAAATGGAAGAATGAGGTTTCGTTGCGAGTCAGCGCCGGGTGCTCGGTTCGCAGCGCGATCAACTCGGCGACCTTGCGCCACAAGTCGCGGTTGTTGGGAGAAGCGTCGAGCCGTTCCCAATCCACCGGATCGGACATCTTCAAACGCCAGTTGCTATGGTCCAGGTCGTGCACGTCACCGAATTCGTCACCGGCCAGGATCATGGGTATACCCACGGATGTCATCAACAGAGAGAAGGCGCTGCGCAGGCGCTCCAGGGCCAGGCCATGGAGATAACGCTGTTCGTCGTCGGCACCGTTCTCCAAATGATCGGTGACCCAGCGGATATCGTCCACCGTACCGCGATAGCCCCGCTCATCCAGCAGCGGCGCCAGGAGGTAGTTCATGATGCGCTTCTCCTCCTCTTGCTCCACGTCGTGGGATGTCAGGTAGTTGACAGCCTGGGAGAGATCGTAAAAACCGGGCTCCGCCTGATGATTCCAGTCATTCCAGGTCCGGCTGCCGGTGACCATCCAACGGATACGCTGCCGTCGGGACGGTTCTCCCCATTGGGTATGGAGATGGCCGGAAAAGACACGGCGCAGCTCATCCCGATAGGCGAAGTTCCACATGGAATCGGTGACCTTGCGGCCATTGGGATTCTCTCCCCGTTGATGGGTGATGACTGCCCGCCGCCAGGAGTCCTCTGCAATGACCAGAAACGGCCGACCGGGAAAGGCCTGATGGTGGACGTGCCAAGCATGATCGCGAAACTGCTGAATGAACGCCCAATGGTTGATCCCCTTGAACTCATCGATCCTGAAGCCATCGGCGTGGTATTCGGAGATCAGGTACCCGGCCATGCGTAGCTGAAAATCCCGCGCCGGCGTTTGACCATTGCCATCTGGCCAGTAGCGGAAAAGCTTGGCACCGTAATCCTCCCCCCGATGCGAGCGCTCCTCATCCTCGTTGGAGAGGAAATAGCGAACATAGTCGAGCTGCGCCAGGGGAGAGTTGCGGGCGTGATTCATCACCACGTCAAAGATCACCCGGATACCCCGCCGATGACACTGCTTGACGAAGAACTTGAGTTCCACCGGCAGACCCATATCGATGTCGGGAGCGAAAAAGAAGCGGGTGCCGTAGCCCCAGTTGAGGGTATCCGGCGAATCCTGCACCGGCAGCAGCTCGATGGCATTGATACCCAGCGCCTTGAGCCGGTCGAGATGGGCGAAGACCACTTTCTCGAAGGTGCCGAGCCCCACCTGACGCGCTTTCTCCGGCGCGCTCTCCATCCAGCGCATGGGCATCTCGTAGATTACCAGTTGGTGGTTGTTTCGCAGCTCGTTCCCCGGCGTGAACTCATCATCCCAGCTGAACGGCTGCTGCCAACGACGGCCATCGCGGACCTGAAAAATCCCGCGATAGCCACCGAAGCGGGTGATGTGGACGGCATAGGGATCGGCGATGGGGGCATCTATCGCGCCGTCCTTGATGAACTCATACTCGTAGTCGCCGTCATCCAGGCCCAGCGAGTCGAGATCGATCTCGTACCAGCCCGGTTCACCGGCTACAGCGACCAGTGATGCATGGCGCCAGTTGTAGGGATCGTATCGATCGCGCTGCAGGATATCGGAAAAGCGCATCTCGACTTGGCTGCCGGCGGGGGCGGGTATACGTAAATGGGGGTCTGTTCCAGTTCCATGGAGGCGGTGATTTGAGTTTGGCATGGTATCCCTTCATCCCAAGTGATTTGTGAATGGTGACGAGTCGGTAAGCGCTGAATGAGTTTGAGTGTAGTCGTTTATTATTTGAATAAAAACCCTGCCTGTTTACCCATCAAGGTCAGCCACACTGATTGTCGATGGTGAATATTGGACTTCGGATAGATCTGAGGGAAGTCTATACCCAATGGTGATACAAAAAAGAGTAATACCAGTGCGCACTAAACACCCCATTCCCTAGTAAAGTTCATTTAACTCAGCCCTCAGTAATTTTGCAAATCGCTTCATATCCTGAGGTGTGTCTCCACGATAGGCGAGTACGCTTGTGCCCCCCAACAGTGTGGCGAGCCGATGGCCGATAGCGATCGCATCCCTGTTTTCAGCCGGCAGTACGGATAGCGTTTCAAGCGCATCGTATTGACCCACAAGGATAGTCCGTTGCCTATATTTCGCCTTCAGATTCTCCAACTCCCAGAGCAACCCTTCCCCCGGACTGGAGACATCAATCAAAATCACGGCAGAAACATCCGCAAACCGCCTGACAACCGGTTGCCATATAGCTGAATTGACACGAACCACAACCAAACGCGGCGCGAAGATCTTTCTGCTCAGCTTGAGCACACTGTCTATAACAGATTCAATCTGATCTGCGCTCTCTATGTTCTTGGATTGACCCAGTTCGGCTTTTTTATACGAGTGATACGATCGCCACGAGAACAACACCCCGACACCAATCAATGCAACCAGCATCAGCACAATAACACCGATGATCACTCCTAAAACCAAGGCCATAACAATGGTGACGATGATTTGACCGAGTATCGCATCGAAGCCACCCCCCCGATTGTTTGTTTTCATGCCATCGATAATGCTCCCCATGTAGTCTGAAAAACCGTCACCAAATAGCCAAAACAGTCCGACAACGACCGCGGCCAGAAGAACCCATCGCAGAAATCCCAAAATCCTCCCCTGGGTCTTGATACCGAGAATCGGCGCGACCTCATTGTCATCCAACGTCACCAGGCGCCACCGCTGTCCCATGGCGGATGCCGCCGCAAAACTCAGCGCCTCGGTTGCCTCGTCATAGCCAAACCGGCGCAAAAACAGGACCAGTCGTCGACGGCCGCGAATCAGCTTGAGACCCAATATCAGACCGGCAATTGCGATCACCGTTGCAGCTAGAAAGATTACTGCCTGTTCTGAATCCATGTCAGGAAAATCGGCCTTGGACGACAGGATCGATACAACAATGGCAATCACGAACAGCAGCGGCAGACTCGATGCCGCGAGGCCTACCAAGAAGAACAGCACTCCAAGTAATTGCATCAGTCTACGGCGCAGGTTGCGAAAAAATCTATGCCGTGGAGGCGTTGTGATGAGTTTGAAAGACATCAAAAAAGTCCATTTTTCAGTTTTAAACGGTCATTCGATATTGCATAGGAAACCGGGTCAGAGAGCAATTCACTTTTATTTGGTTAATCCCTCCCTAATTGTCCCGCGTACTATTGGCCCCCTCCAACCTCTACCCAACCGATTGCCCCCCACCTTACCTGCCTTATGCAACTGGCTGGCTGAAGAAAACCGCATGCCGAGAACCGGATCGTATACCTGGCATCGGCGACTGAAGGCTGACACTCTGACTGCAATATGCCGGGTTGGATCGGTTTTCCGGTACGGACACGAAGCCAGCGCCTGCGTCGGTTCGGTCCCAGGCTACCGGGGGGACAGGGGCAAAAAAATGGCGTAGTCACCGGACAGGAAACAGCCAACACAGCATGCGTCCTTATCTAAAGCAAGTCACTATGGATTGTCAGCGAGAATGCGGAACCAGTTTGATTATCCACGCCTCAAGTGTGCTGCCTGATGATGGCCTACTTTGATGTTGGCTTAATGGTGATCTCAAACTCTTAACAACACAACAGACAAGGGGTACGGCATAGGCCGTACCCCTGAGTATATATAAGCACGATTCTCGGGTTTGTGCTTATTTTGCTGCCATTTTCTTCGAATCGTGCTCGGCACGCATCCGTTTGGCTTCTTCAAGTATGGTATTGACCGCCGTTTTCAATGGCGCCCAGCCATACCAGTGCATGTAGTCGTTACTGGCGTGGAAAGCGCCCTGGAAGGTCCGTTGGCGATACTCCAGCATGATCAGATAGAGTTCCTGTTCGATGCTGGTCTTTGCCTCGTAATACTGGAGTAGATCAGGTGCGTATTCCCAGCCTTCCGGTTTCTCCAAAATTCCATCCTTGTAGAGCGCCTGCACAGCGGAAATGGCCTTGGCGAACTCGTGGTCGGCCGCTTTGATTATCTCATCGGAAGCCTTGAAGTGCTCGTTAACGAATCCTTGAGCGTGGCACTTGTTGCAGGTCGCCTTCATCTTTTTGCGCTCGGCATTGAACGCCTCGGGGCCCCGTGCAGCCTCACCCTGCACCACGATTTCGATAAAGCGCTCTGTGGGTTGCAGCGATGCATCGAGAATACCGGCGGCCTGCAGAATCAACGCCCGATCAAAGGTCCACTGCGGATCGTCGTCAACATCCATATAGTGACCCGAGGGAAGTAAACCGGCCAGTTTCGCCAGCGGTTCCTTGAGAGAGGGTGCCACATCGATCAGCGCCAGCACATTCTCCTTGGTGGGGATACGCAGCCCCAGGAAACCCCATGCGGTGCGCACTTCATGATCGCCCTCACTCAGATGACAGGTTTGACAAGTGGGGGCACGACCGCCTTCATTTACATGCCCTTCGATCTGCCACACGATACCGTGCTTGGCGGAGGTATACATCTCCCACTGGGGATGGTCGAAGCCCATGTGGCAGTTGGAGCAGGCGCGGGGATCCATGGCTTCTGATGCCTTGAAGCTGTGGCGGGTGTGGCAGGCATCGCATTGCGCGTTACCGTAACGATAGGTTGCCGCCTCTTTACCGCCGTCTCTCTTCACATCGCCCAAATTACCCTGCGTTGCCGCGAGCAGTCCTTTCTCGCCAATTTTGTGGCATCCGGAACAGCCGCGATAACCTTGTTCGGTGATTGATCCGGGCTGTCCATGCCAGGCGATCTGAGACTTCATCGCCAACCAAGCTAAATTGTGTTTGCCGTCTCTGTGTTGACGCGCCTGTTTTTTGTGGCATTCGCCACAGATTTCCGGGGTGGGCATACTCGCCTTTTCAACGTCATCCATGGTCTTATGGTCCACACCGTGGCAGTCGTGACAGCGGACCTCATCTTCCACTTTCTTGGTATTTGCATGAGGTCCTTCCATGTGCTGCTTGACGATACCCGGGTTGACGTTGATATGGCAGCCGACACAGTCGGCCTGAGCCATCTGGTCTTCATCTAATTTCTTTGTGGTTGAGTCGGCCGCGAAGGTCAGGCTGTTGAGTCCGAGGAATAGTAGGGCGGTAGCAACAGTGGGTAATAGAAATCGATGGCGTTTCATCAACTTTCCTCCAGTTATGATTGACTATTGCTTTTTATTAGGAACTAGCCAATAACTGCTAGGATCAGTTCCCCTGTCCCAAGAGGAGTGAAACTGCTGAAAACCTCTCAAGTCTTGTCAAGCAAATAAGGTTTCTTATATCGGATGAATTAAAAAATCGCTTACAGGATTTATTAATTACCTACGATTAATAGGGGAACCGATCGGAAAGACTTTGACATAAGTCAAATCCTGAAAGGTAAGGCGGAGGCAATGTTTTTACTGTTGAGTGCGATTATTCAGGTGTTTACTTTGCGCTACAACTCATCTTTTTGTGGTGGGCCATGTAGGATTCGAACCTACGGCGAATGGATTAAGAGTTTCCATATAAAATAATACGTTAATGATATTTATAAGGATACCTAGAATAGTTAAGCGAATTCAAAAGAACTTTATAAACCGCAAGTTAGAATAATTTAGCAAACATAGAGAAAACTGACGGGTGTACCGCTAGCGTATGGTGTAATTGAACCATAGATGTACACGACATATTTGATGCTACTATTTATTGTTTTATCAATTAGTTACATGAGATTAACTCACATAAAATCAGAGCCCACTGTCAGAGATTAGATGGGGGGTGACGCTCAATCCCTGAAATTACCCATGCACTGGATGTATTGGCCATCCATCGTCAAACTGAGATTATCCAGAAAAGCTTTTTATTCAGCTCCTTATTGGAGCTAAAGCGGAATTATGTGTATGTTAAGCATGCAGGAAGTTTTGGCCAAACCTTTTCCTGGAACAGCCATACAAGGGTTTATCTGGATGATCGATCCACGATGACATCATTTGCTAGGCTGCATCATCCATTGACGCGGTGGGGCTTCGCTCGCACTTTGGGTATCAAGGTACCTTAAATATTGTGTCAAAACGCTATTTGGCAGCTGGAGTTAGAGTCTGAATTGCCACGAAGAGACAATTTCGTGATTGGCGGGCGCGCTAAGGATATAACATGAGAAATTTGGTGAAAAAAGCTTTATGCGACCTATACTCCGCCTGGCTATGGAGAAGCTGAAGATCATGCAACTCTTCTTATCGCTAGAGCACGTAGGTTTGCGCTAACATAACCGGCGGTGGGTTTGCTGCTATTTACGTGATCGAGAGTCCAGTACGCTCCGGCATCGAGCCAAAGCCACCGAAGACCGGCCCCGATTTTATCGCATCCCACTAAACTCAAATTTGCAGAAAACGTCGTACTACCCGAACTGGGATCCGGTTTCGAGACCTGCTCTATACCACCACCGAGCGAACGCCGCTATATGTAATCGTGAATTACCGATAGAACAAAAATACTTTGTATATACCCAGATAACTCTGCCGAATTACCCTTATGTCGGTACCTTGAATTGCTTGCGCGCATTCTCAACTTTCTTCCGAACTACACACTCTTCGACATGATCGTTGATCAGCCCCATTGCCTGCATAAAAGCATATACGGTAGTCGGACCAACGAATTTCCATCCCAGCTTCTTTAAATCTTTCGAGAGAACTTTTGCCGCATCCGACGTCGATGCAGTCTGAGGCTCTACCAGCTGGTTGGGGCTGGGCTCGTAATGCCAGATAAACGCAGCCAGAGAGCCTTCACTATCAACCGTTTCCAGCGCGCGCTTAGCGTTGTTTACCACCGCTTCTATCTTACCGCGATGTCTAATGATACTTTCATCCTTGACGAGTCGATCGATATCTCGCTTCGTAAACCCTGCGATCTTGTTGAAGTCAAAATTGTGGAAGGCATTTCGGAAATTCTCACGTTTTACAAAGATGGTCCTCCAACTCAGTCCTGACTGAAAACCCTCCAGACATATCTTTTCAAACAACCTGAAATCGTCGGCAACTGGAAAACCCCACTCTTTGTCGTGATAAGCGAGAAATTCTGGAGCCGTCCCGCACCATCTGCAGCGAGCCTTACCATCTGGTCCCTGATATGTTGTCATCATGAATACTCCTAATCCCATCGAGGAAAACGGCTTGCAGAATGCAAGCTGTCCTACACACGAACTCCTTTCATTATGAAAGACTAGATCACATCCAAAACTGAGCGCCTTATCTATCAGTCCTGTAGAAATTCCAGTCTAGAATCTGTGGTATTCGGCGTGATCTCGAGAATTTCAGCTTTAACGATATTCTCTGCCACGAATGGATCTTGACATACCCGTTCTTCTAAATCGGTAAGAGACATACCATGAACAATCACTGCGCCACCTGCGTTCGGTTGCAAGCTTCCAACAACGATAAACGCCCCGTCCTCTACCCCTTTCCGAATCCACGCATTATGCCCCTCTATGAAGTCGGGGGCTTTAAATTTACTCTCAGAGAATCTTAAAAGTACGACGAACATTTGAGCTTGACCTCCATCTTGTCATTTTTCAAAACCTATGGTTTATAGGTTTGTATCCCGAAGATAATGTATACAACACTTTATCGATTTAGCCAACATAGTATGTGCCTGATTTACGCATTTTTCGCAGGTTACCCTCGGTGCAGGCATGTTTTCCTGATACACCTGGCTGGGCTCGCCCATCAATATGCAGATGACCTTAGACGATTGGGATCAATAGAAGAATCCAGGGCAGCGGACGCCAGAAGTGTACGGCTGTCGGCGCAGAGACAGAAAGTGCATGACGGTTCGGGGACGGCGAAAGCCATCGATGACAGCCTCAAGCACTGGGCCGCGCTGACCCGTTATTGTGAAGACGGTGAGGTGCCGATCGATAACAACTGGGTGGACAACCAGATACGCCCCTGGGCACTGGGACGTTCCAACTGGTTGTTTGCCGGTTCGCTGCACAGTGGACAACATGCTGCAGCCATCATGAGCCTGATCCAGTCAGCTAAAATGAATGGGCTTGACCCTTATACTTATCTGAAAGATGTGCTCAATCGCCTGCCAACGCAAAAGGCCAGTGCTATCAATGAACTGCTGCCACATAACTGGCAACATGATAAGGTATGATCGCCGGACGGTTACGTCGTAGGTTCGAATCTCCTTCGTAGAAATAAAAAAACCCGAACGCTTGGGTCCGGGCTTCCATGTTGTGAATGGTGGGCCATGTAGGATTCGAACCTACGACCAATGGATTAAGAGTGCATTATTTCAGTCTTTTGTAACTTTTTGATACTCACTGAGAATATTCTTTATCATATTGTTTTTTCGATGTTATTAACCGAATATTGCCGAACATCTTACTTAGTAATATACTGTCTCTCAGTTACCCCGGCGTTACCCCTCCTGATCACCAGGACAAATGGATGCAAATACAAAGGGTCCTTTGTGAGAATCAAATTCAACAAGACAAATATTAAGAAACTTGAGCCAAAATCGGCCCGATATGAGGTTGCAGACCTTGAAATGCCTGCGCTTCGACTCCGGGTTACCCCGGGTAACGTAAAGACTTTCGTCCTCCTCTACCGCAACGCACAAAACCGTCAGAGACGCTATACGATAGGGAAATTTGGGGACGTAACACCGGAAAGTGCCCGTGATACTGCTGAAACACTTATGGCCAGAGTCACATTGGGAGGGGATCCCGCTACAGAAAAACAAGAAGAGAAACGAAAGGGTGAAAGACTTAAGTACGCTACTCTAAAGGGATTCCTCGAGAAAAAATTTCGACCTTGGGCTGAAACCAACAGAAAAACCGGTAGCCACATGGCCAAGCGGATAGAATCTGCATTCTCTGAATTTCTTGATAAACCCCTGGAAGAATTATCACCCTGGTTGATAGAGAAATGGCGCAAAGGCCGTTTTGAGCAGGGGCGCACTGTGGGTACCGTTAACCGTGATATCGCCACTCTAAAGTCCTGTCTCTCCCGCGCTGTCGATTGGCACGTTATCGACGTACACCCATTACGACGACTAAAGCTTTCCAGGGAAGATAGGCAAGGCATTGTGAGGTATCTATCTCATGATGAAGAGAAGCAGCTATTTCTGGCATTGAAAAATCGGGATAACGAGAAAATTACCAAGCGATCCAGTGGGAATAAATGGCGCAGAGCCCGTCGACTATCTCCACTTCCTGAGATCACACACCCCTACTCTGACCATCTAACCCCAATGGTTATTTTGTCACTTAATACGGGTATGCGCCGGGGAGAGGTATTTCACCTGAAGTGGGATGACATTGATTTTCCCAATAAGACGCTTGTAGTGCGTGGCGAAAAAGCAAAAAGCGGCAGAACACGGCATATAAACCTCAATGATTATGCACTGGATGCATTAAACACTTGGCGTATACAGTCTGACCGCTCAAATAGGCTTGTTTTCCCAAGCCGCCAGGGCAAACCCCTCGACAACATAAAAAAGAGCTGGGAAGGTCTTTTGGTGAGGGCAAATATTCAGAATTTTCGTTGGCATGACATGCGGCATCATTTTGCTAGTAAATTAGTAATGGCCGGAGTAGATCTCAATACTGTTAGGGAATTATTAGGCCATACAGATTTAAAGATGACACTAAGATATGCTCATCTGGCGCCTGAACATAAAGCTGCAGCTGTTGCTAAACTCGTGGAGGTTTGATCAATGCCTAAAAAGATCCAGCCTAAAAGAGGGTGGAAACGTGGAGGCTGGGTACCAGATTTTACTTTTGATAAACAGCAAGAAAAGGAATTACGCGAAATCATGGATGAAGATGCATTCATACATCGTATGGAGTTTGCCGTTAAGAGATATCTGGTTGCGCGGGATCATGATATAAATGAACCCAGCAAAAGAGAGGTTAGTGCTGCATTAGTTGAAATTGACAATTCGTTTAATACTTTTCTTTTTGCAATATCACATTTAGACCAAAGAACATTTGAACATATTAAGTTTAGTTGGCTAAGTATTGGCGGTAAATTAGATGAAATATCCCGCTTTCTTCCTCAAACTCGCATAATACCTCATGATTTAACTAACTTTCAGAATGCAATTCAGCATGCAAAGAAACACTTAAACGATATTCCAGACCGTTCTTCAAAAGGTGCTCCTCGTATTTTAACCGCAATTGTTGCTGATATTTTTGATTTTTATAACCTACCAATCAAGAAATCTGAAAATGGCGATTTTAATCGATGCTTATCAATAGCCGCTTACGAAGAAAAATCCATGACTCTTAATTGGGTGAAAATCTGGCTTAAGGAATCCTCACAAAGCTAAGGTAATTTGCATTCTTTTTATGGGTACAGTTTTACCCTAGTTTTCAATTATCCATCTACCCTATTCTATCTCCTATACCGAACAATACACTTTTGGTACAGGAGATCGCCATGCGTTCATTGCAGATTGATCACTGCGAAACCATCGTTAATTACAAATTGTTGAGCACTTCCGATGCTGCTGAACTCTTGGGCATTACCACGAGGAAGCTTGAACAGATGCGGCAACAGGGTAATGGGCCAAAGTTTATTAAACTCTCACCCAAATGCGTGCGTTATCGTATAAAAGAACTCGTCGATTTCCAAGACGCTAATCTAAAGAAAAACACAATTGAAGTATAAGGAGATAAATACTGGACCTAGATACCGAACAGAGACTTTAGCAGATTATTGATTGTTTAGATGGAATCAAAATGACAGTCCGCATACTTGAAATAGATATGATAGATGACAATACGAGACTCTATTCTTGAATGCAGCAGGTCAAGCGAAGCGGATTAATCACATGAGTAACAGATCAATCAAGATTGTGCCTATTCGATGTGAATACCCTGCAGGATCCTACGGCTGGCGTTTACAACGTGGGCTGTTGACTCTATCAGACCATGGCAAGAAAGGCAGAAATAGAGAGCAAATATGTACTACGTGTGGTGAGTCGTTTCAGTCGTCCAGGAGTGATGAAGATTTGTGTAGTTCCTGTTTGGAGATGTAATGAGACTTCCGGAGTTACCGCCCGAACTGGTTGAGATGATTCGCTCTGAAGAGCATTTACGAGCGGAATCTATAATGTGGCTTGGCAGCTGCGTGAATGGCAATGACCCATGGCCAGTTATTGAGGCTGCACATAAACTTAATCCACGACTAGATAAATATGCAATTTTCAAAGCGCTGGGAGGAACAGACGCCCCACCAATTGCAGAAGATGCGACCCATTATGATTTAGCAAGTCACTATATTAACAGTCTTGGTCAACCTAAACCGGTGGCTGATGAAAACCATATATGGTTGCCAGAAACATCAACAGGTTTATGGAAAAGCCGCACACTTGCCTCTCTGCAGGCTGAAATAGGTAGTAATTACACAGGTAAATACTGTAAGCGCCTTTCTGATTATCGGGCAGTTGCACAACTCACTTACAACCTTTGCTATGACCCACATTATTTTGAGGCTGGGCCAATAGGCTTGGCTGTAGATGGCGAATTTTACCAAGTCATAGATCAGCAAATTAATTGTGTTCCTTTGACTACAGAACTAAGACAGCGTTTTGCAGTTAACGTCCGTCCAATGAAGGGTGATCTAACATTATTTATGGCTTTTCTTGAAAGCACATTTGCACATGTTAATAGAGCTGCGCAAGATCAACAGGTTAAATTATTACAAGAAGTAATTGGCGCTATTCTTTGCGGCATTGCTTACAAGTTTGAAGTCGTCGTATTGCTGATCGGGCCAGGCGGAGCTGGTAAATCAACGTTGCTACGCATTATTGAAGCGCTGATTCCACGTGAGTATGTCTGCGCAATATCACCTTTTGCCTGGGGTAATGAATATTATCGCGCGTCCCTGGCCGGTAAACGGATGAATCTTGTTGGTGAATTACCTGGTGATAAACAGATACCTGCTGATCAATTCAAACAGGTGACAGGCCGGGACCGAGTGACGGGTCGATACCCACATGGCAGGCCATTTGACTTTCAACCTACTGCAGCACATCTATTCAACTCAAACCACTTCCCAAACACTCGGGATCAATCCAGTGGCTTTTGGCGGCGGTGGCTATGCCTTGGGTTTGACAATCCAGTCAAGGAAGATCAGCGGGAAAAGGATCTCGATAGATCAATTATTCAGCATGAATTACCAGCGATCGTACATTGGGCCTTGGAGGGCGCTGCGCGTGTAGTAGCCCAAGATGGTTTCAGCAGGAGTCAACGATCTGATCAGCTCATCGATGAGTGGCGGCAGAAGTCTGATGCTGTGGCTGAGTTCATTCACGATACTGAGGCTGTAACTATTGATGCAACACATGACACACCACGAACCGAAGTCTACGAGTCATTCAAACAATGGTGTCGAGATGTTCAACGCAGGCCTATGTCCAAAGCCGTCTTCTATTCCAGGCTTGAGGGACTTGGTTTCCGTTTGAAACGTAAGCACGGCTATGACTATGTAGATGGTCTCCGCCTTCTAAATCGGTCATGAATCAGGGGGAAAAAGGGGAAGAAATATGGTTACAAAGTTTTGTATGCGCGCGGGTAGAAACTTTTACTGTCTTTTTCCTTCCCTTTTTTCCCCCAAGCATGGAGCCATTTTGGGGTGGAACCAGCTGGTGGGAGGGGGGGTTAAAAGTCTAGAGTGCTACCGGATCTATACCGCCTGCCTCCCTTCGTTTTTACAAGCGGGAATTATAGGGGGGGGTATATCAACTGATTGATTTAAACATGAATTTTCAACATTCCATTAACGATTTTCACCAACAACCTATAGAGGTATTAATCGCTATGAAACAAGAGCACATGAATAAAGCCAGAACCATTTTTCAGAAAGGTGCAGAACAGATGATAGCTGCCGGCGTCGATCCGGCCGATGTGAGCGCCGCACTGGTCGGAGTCGGCGCATCCATCAGTGTCAATGTGGATGGTGTCGAGGCCACAGGCGCTTGGTTGACCGAGATCGCAGAATCACTCAAAAGCAATGATTCCACTGTATCTATCAATTAGACATTAACAATCGGTATGGCCTATAATATAGACATGAGCCGCCTGCGCGATGCCGGTACGGCCTCATTTCAGCTCCCTCCTGCGCGACGCTGTGATGGCCTGAACAAACCGACATCCTTTCATCCAGTATATGGAGGCTCATAATGCCTAACCAAATCAATGAAATTATTCAAGATCTCGACCATGGTTTCGAGGAATTCAAGGCGAAGCATTCCGACGATCTTCGTTCAATCAGCGACCGTCTTGACCAAATCGAAACCCGCTCCAATCGCACCGCAATGGGCGGTGGCCTGACCTTCGACAGTAACGAGACCTCTGTCCAGAAGGAACACCGCACCGCTTTCCGGCACTGGATCACCCGGGGCCGGAATGAAGACGGCCTCCTCGATCTTCAACAGAAGACGATGAGTATCGGAATCGATGCCGATGGTGGTTTTGCCGTACCGACCGCCATTGACAACCAAATCGAGAAACTACTCCGGGATATCTCCCCGATCAGGCAGATAGCCCGGGTGGTGCAAACAGGGACCAGTGACTATAAAAAACTGGTCAATACCGGCGGCCTGACCTCGGGTTGGGTCGGAGAGACCGACGCCAGACCGGAGACGGGCACACCGCAACTTGCCGAGGTTATTCCCCCGATTGGTGAAATCTACTGCAATCCTTCTATCACACAGCATGCCCTCGACGATGTTTTCTTCGACGCCGAAGCCTGGCTTGCAGAAGAGATTGCCGACGAGATCGGACAGCAGGAGGGGGCAGCCTTCATCCTGGGGGATGGGGTGAACAAGCCGAAAGGGTTTTTAACCTACCCTACCGCCACAACGGACGACGCGGCCCGAGCATTCGCTACTCTCCAATACATCCCGACAGGTGTTGCCGATAATTGGCCGGCGGCGGACGCTGATACAGCGAACCTGCTGATCGAAACGGTCCATAAGTTGCGACCTGCCTACCGACAAGGGGCGGTATGGGTGATGAACAGCACCACCCTCTCGACTATCCGCAAACTGAAGGATGTGAACGGTCAATTCATTTGGCAGAACACATTGGTCGAGGGTCAACCTGGAATGTTGTTGGGCTACCCAGTCATCGAGGCCGAGGATATGCCGGATATCGCGGCGGATAGCCTTTCCGTAGCGTTCGGCAACTTCGACCGGGGTTATACCGTCGTGGATCGCATGGGGACGCGAGTATTACGTGACCCTTACACGAACAAACCCTACGTACACTTTTACACCACCAAGCGCACTGGTGGTGCCGTGGTGAACTCTGAGGCGATCAAGCTTATCAAGTTCGCTGCAGCATAACGGATATGGACCTGGGGCATGTCTATAAACCGCCCTTTCATGACTTGTTTGCTTCTGCCCTTCCGGGGGACCAGTATAAGTCGGTGAGTGCCTGGGCATGAAATAACCCCGACAGCCTGCAGTCCGAACTCATGAGCCCATTGCGGCTTACCTCCTCGGGCGTGGCAGGTAAAAAAATCCTTTGACCGGTTGGCTCAACCTGACTCGAGCGACGCGCCGAGTTCGACCATTTTCTTATACACACGGTCGAGTTCATCGGTTTCGAGGCAAAGTTTTGCGGAAAGGAAAAAGAGCATGTGAAAGCTCATCTGCCGAGGGTTTTTCCCACCGGTATATTTTCGCCACTGCTGACCGCCCGCAACATGGATATAGTCGGCCATCTCAGATTGAGTGAGACCAAGCTCCTTGCGAATCGCCTGCAGGTCATTGGTGGTTGGAGGCGTGTATTTCATGGTGGATTCCCTGGCTTTCATCTTCGATATTTAGACCGAAATCTATGTATGTCACCGATCAGGAATTGTGTCAATCAGCTCCATGGGCAAGGTGGAAAATCTTTTAAATTTTGACTGGATAAGGTATTCTAAAGTTACTACTAAACTCACAGCGGATTCCGCACCCGTCAGACCTGCGGTTTTTTTGTGTCCGTAAATCAGGCATGACTGGTTTACTAAGGCGGGTTGATAGGGCCTAATACAATACCTCCGGGGAATAAGCCCAGCCGCCTGTGAGCGGTAGTTGAGACCCGCCGCCCTCAATCTGGCGGCAACTACTAAACTCACAGGAGTTCATCATGAACGCATTCGATCATAGCGCTGTTCTGGCGCTGGAAAACATCTATCAAAAACTGTACCGGATCCAAGCTGCAACAATCCTTTTGAATGGGATTATGAACGGCGATATTGAGGATCTCGATAGTGGGACCTCTCCTATTTCCTTTACCGCATTGGCATCTGATGCACTGAGCGGTGCCATGAAGGGTATATTTAGCGATTGCGAGGAAATTCAAGAAGCCCTTGAAGCAACAGGTGGGAAATCGTTCATAGACCTGAAAGCAGAGGCTATCAAGGAATCTGAGGGCACGGAGGTACAGTCATGACATGCACTATTAACAACACCGACCCCACGGACCTGCGGGAAACCCTTTTATTTGCCGTCAAAGATATGAGCCGGTTGCTTTCAGTGAGCAAAAGTGTGGACTTCGACAATGAGAAGTTACTTCCAGAATTCATCAGCAGCGTTGCTAATGATATCAGCTTACTTGTTGAGGTTATTATCAATATCAAGGACGACACAGGGTAAGCTTGCTCTGAATCTTCAAACTTCAGGGTTTAATATCAATACTGTGTTGGCAAATCAGGCATGAACACCGCTATAATTACAAGATGTAATGTGCCAGACCCCGCATCAAAGCCCCCCGTCCAAAGGGGGTGGCGGTGTGGTTTTGCAGGATGCTGCTATAAAAAAATCTGGATCTAAATCGTATAATTGCCATAAGTGCCCCAAGCGGGATCACCTTCTGCACTTTGGGCAAATCCGATGGAGACGCACTATCACCCGCTACTGCTGCCATGTACTCAGGCATGCCTATCTATGGTGGTCAGCCGCGCGACTCAAATGGGCCAGCGATACGACCAGCATTGAATTGCTCTACCATGAGCTACACAAATATGCCAAATCACTAAAAGCAAATATCGAAAAGACAAAACTAAAAGTGAATTCTTAGAGATGAGCCATTCAATTTTCAGTAGCCACTGGAAAAAGCGATATGAAATGATTCATTTTCAGGGTGAAGATTGGTGCTCATCAGCCATCAACTATATTTATAAATATCGAGATAAGCCTGTTCAGTCGAAATAACTTATCAAGTACGCAATCATCCAACGTGACCACGGACTAAGGGACTATATATATCACCTGAAACGGGAGAAGCTTCAATATCACCAGTCAATCCATCCCTGTCGATAATTATCCCTTTGATACCAAAATTATTATCTGGAATTAAACATTGGCTCAATCTAATTGAGAGAAAGGCACCATCTTCTGCCTCAGCAGCTGGATCTAATAAGACCTCACCCACTCTAGTCAAGTAACTCTCTGGTGCATTTACATAATTATCAAATACGTTAAGTTCTGAAATCCATATACGCTTCGGAAGCCATTTAAGTCTATAATATCGCTTTATATCTTCAGGAAAATCACTTCTTAAAACAGATGCTCGAAATTCTGATCGATCTTGTAAAAAAGTTCTCACTACAAGTTTAGAACAGATTATTTTTCCAAGATCATCCTGACCAATTTGTTCTGCAAACTTTATTAACGAGTCCTCTAACAACCTCAAACTTGCTTCTTGGGCCTCATTTCCATCAATAAATATATCTGGATGTAGTAATGGTGCTGCAAATGCAGCTTGACTAAGACAATATCCCTGATTGACATTATCTGGAAGCTCCATATATGGACCAGTATTATCATTGTGAATAATCAATGGATCGACCCAACTCGAAGCATCAATTATTTCTACCTCATCACCTTCTTTCCAACCAGTAAATTTTTTTACTGAACAGTACTTTGATGGATTTACATTCCAAGAATGACCTATTAGTAAAACTGCATGACCATCTTCATCCTTTGGTATAAGAATTAATAAAACAGGAATACCAGACTCAATATATGGATATAGACTACGCTTCATCTTTTCAATTACATCATCTGTCGCTACTTCATCTAACGTCCTTAATGGAATAGTATGTGGCGCGTATCCAGCTCCTCTTATCGCTTCAGAAACCTGCTCAAGTGACAATCCACCACGATTTGGTAATGTACGTCTCATTACGAGAAATCGAGTTGCTGCTGTTGTAATTTGAGCTGGACTAAATGCTGCTTGCCCTTCTTTTCTTCTCATAGTTCTCAGTGCCATCCAAATCGATGCCTGCGCGCATGCACCGACGGCATTATCCTGTTGCATAAAGGGCGTGCCTTCAACCTCAAAAGATCTACCTGCAATATTTACAGTAAAAATGTCTTTGCATAATAAGTAAGATTTAGTAGATTTTTGAGCTGGCTTTAATATAGTTGCAGCAACTGGACTCATACTTATTGGTCTGAGAGTTACGAAACCTAAATAGGAATCAACTTGCTCAGCCATAGCATCAATTACTTCAAGAGGCACATCACTTGGCGGGTCATACTTAAAAAAATGTAGTCTTGTACAATATCTTGCAACTTGTGTAGTCCATTTGGAGTAATATGCTTCATGTTCTGCACTAAAATCTGGATCTTGCACATTTGACTGCCATAATGCACATTTTGCGCCTAAGCTCAGAATTTCTTGTATTGTGTTATCTAGTGGCACGAATCTCGGCAGGCTATAACCTAGCCCACGCTTTAATAGACACATTTGAAAAAGATTAACTATTGAACTTGGATCATTTGGTTTTAATGAAATAACTTTAAAACGCTCTTCCATACTCATTCTCTATCCTATAAAAAAGCCAGTCACATGGACTGGCTTTCGCAAATTCAATCGTGGGAGGAGGTTATCTAATTGTTATGTGTTTAACCTCTTCATAGGCGCGACGTTTCTCAGCACGTATGTGCTCCATCTTTTCTGTCACTTCTGTCTCAAACTCTCTGTAAAAACGATCTTTTTCAGATTGCTCGAGCTTTACTGCATGTCCTTGCTTTAAAACGTCAGCGACCAAGGTAGCTAGAACCTTTGAATCCATATCGCGACCTACCTTACAGTTTATTTATACGCGATACCGCGCAGCATATACAAAATAATCACACAGATGTCAACCCAAAACATGGGGTCTAAACACAGTATGAAACAGTTCACATGTCTTGACAAGTCAGTTTGGAATTAATTCACACCTATAAACTGAGATTATTGTCAATCAGTTCTTATATCGGCAAAAACTTACAAATATTTAAAAAATAATGGTTTGTCTAAAAATATCCCACTGTTCGCTGAGGAAATATGTGTTGGCTGAAGAAGTACTGATGAAGGACATTGATTGCAGCACGAACACAATCTACTACCAAATTATTCAGCTTTCTTAAACTTAAAAAAATAACCGCGGAATAGTTACCCATATGTTACCCAATATAATATTAGCTATAATATGTTAGTAACCACTACGTCTTAATCTTTTGTTTTAATTGGTGGGCCATGTAGGATTCGAACCTACGACCAATGGATTAAGAGTCCACTGCTCTACCAGCTGAGCTAATGGCCCGATCTGATATAGATGGGGTGGACGATGGGTCTCGAACCCACGACCGCCGGAACCACAATCCGGAGCTCTACCAACTGAGCTACGTCCACCATTAAACGTTTCGATTCGGCTGCGATACGGCAGCCAATCCTGCAGACTTGGCACGCCCGGCAGGACTCGAACCTGCTACCCTCGGCTTAGCTTACCAACTACGTCTTTCGACGCCCCCGCAGGGTTTGTGGTCTGGACTATCTCTTCACCGTCTCAGGTGTCGCACGTATAGTCTCTACGGATCCCCCGGGCATCGTCTGCGGCCTGCAGTCACAGGCAGATGCCGGTTGCCTATCCATCGTTAGCGGATGGATCAACCAAAGGTTTCCTCGGGATTGCCATCAGCACAACCTGTTAAGGTTTCCCCGATACAGTGCGATCCACTTTATGAGTTGCATTCCTCATAAAGGCTCCTGATTGCACATAACCTGGGTCATGTGCGCTCAAAGGCCGATGCTCTATCCAAATGAGCTACGGGCGCAGAAAACTGGTCGGGGTAGAGAGATTCGAACTCCCGACATCCTGCTCCCAAAGCAGGCGCGCTACCAGACTGCGCTATACCCCGAAAATCATCCCAAAAGTATATCCCTACACCCTGGGTGAGCAAAGGGGGGGAATAATACTGACGATACCCCTTCAGGTCAATGGTGGCGGGCATTGCGCACTGACAGTTCGTTCAGCTTTCTGTATCATCCCCATCCTGATTTCAATAAGACACCCGGGAACACCCATGAGTGCGCAGATTCTCGACGGCAAGGCCATCGCGGCCGATCTCAGGCAACAGATCAAACAGAGCGTTGAACAACGCGTGGCGGCGGGTTTGCGCCGACCCGGTCTGGCGGTGGTTCTGGTGGGGGACAATCCCGCATCCCAGGTCTATGTAAGGAATAAGCGAAAGTCCTGTGACGAGGTCGGGTTCCACTCCGTCTCTCACGATCTTCCTGCCTCGACCACCCAGGAGGCACTGTTGGCGCTGATCGATCAGCTGAATGAAGATGAAGCGATCGACGGCATTCTGGTGCAACTGCCCCTGCCGGAACAGATCGACGAAGAGGCCGTCATCGAGCGTATTCTGCCGACCAAGGATGTGGACGGCTTCCATCCCTACAATGTCGGACGCCTGGTGCTTCGCATGCCCCTGCTGCGCTCCTGCACCCCCAAGGGGATCATGACCCTGCTGGCGAAAACCGGCCAGAAACTGGAGGGACTCGATGCGGTCATCATCGGCCAGTCCAACATCGTCGGCCGTCCCATGGCGCTGGAGTTGCTGGCGGCGCGCTGCACCATCACGGTCTGTCACAGCCGCACCAAGGACCTGGCGGAGAAGGCACGCAATGCGGACATCCTGGTGGTCGCCATCGGTCGCGCCGAATACGTGCCGGGGGATTGGGTCAAAGAGGGCGCCATCGTCATCGATGTGGGCATGAACCGCAATGAGGACGGCAAGCTGGTGGGAGACGTGGACTTCGAGTCGGCCTGTCAAAGGGCCAGCTGGATCACCCCGGTACCCGGCGGGGTCGGACCGATGACCATCGTAACCCTGTTGGAGAACACCCTGCAGGCGGCGGAGCTGCACAGCTCAACAAAATAACTTCATCATGGTCAAACGGTGCGGCAAGCCGCACCGATAAACTTATCCCCTACGCCAGGCGGTACCTTGGGGTCCGTCTTCCAGAATGATGCCGGCAGCTTGCAGATCGTCACGAATACGGTCGGCTTCGCCCCAGTTTTTTGTCTTGCGCGCATCCTCACGTTGTTTAATTAACGCATCAATCTGCTTGTCTGTATAGCCACTAGTAACTGTTGCTGGATACTCCTCAAGTTTCATATTTGCCGGTTTGGCATGGACTATAACACCACTTTTCAGCCATGTTTCTGGATCATCCTGCAAAATACCCAACATCCCGCCCAGCTCTCTCAGCACACCGGCCAGATGAGCGGCGGCAGTGGCACCGCTCTCCTTCAGGCGATTGATCTCGCGCACCATGTCGAACAGCACAGCCAGCGCTTCGGGGGTGTTGAAGTCGTCATCCATGGCATCGCGGAATCGACTGACGTAGTTTTCACCCCCGGCCGCCGGCGCTTCAGGAAGCCCCCTCAGTGCGGTATAGAATCGGGTCAGCGCAGCACGGGCGTTATCCAGATGCTCGGTGTCGTAGTTGAGCGGTGAGCGGTAGTGACTGGTGAGGATGAAGTAGCGAACCTCCTCGGCCCGGTAGCGTTCGAGGATCTCTCTCACGGTGAAGAAGTTACCCAACGATTTGGACATCTTCTCGTCGTTGATGCGCACGAATCCATTGTGCATCCAATATTTGACGAAGGGATGGCCGGTCGCTCCCTCTGATTGGGCGATCTCGTTCTCATGATGGGGAAAGGTGAGATCCGCGCCCCCGCCGTGGATATCGAAGCTGTCACCAAGGGCCTTGGTGGACATGGCTGAACACTCGATGTGCCAGCCGGGGCGTCCGCGCCCCCAGGGAGAGTCCCATGCCGGCTCGTCCGGTTTTGCCCCCTTCCACAAAGCAAAATCGAGAGGGTCCCGCTTGGCATCCCCCGGTTCCACCCGGGCACCGGCGCGCAGATCCTCGACCGACTTACCGGAGAGTTTGCCGTAGTCGCTGAAACTCCGCACATCGTAGTAGACATCGCCGTTCTCCGCGGTATAGGCATGCCCATTCTCGATCAGGCGGGTGATCATCGCCAGGATCTCTTCCATGTGCTGGGTCGCCTTGGGTTCATCCGTGGGTCGCAGCACGTCCAATGCGTCGGCATCCTGGTGCATGGCCTGAATGAACTCCTCGGTAAGCTCGGTGAACGGCACCCCCCTCTCATTGGCCCGGTTGATGATCTTGTCATCGATGTCGGTGATATTGCGGATATAGTTCACTTCGTAACCGCTCGCCTTCAGGTAACGGTAGACCACATCGAACACCACCAGCACCCGCGCATGCCCGAGATGGCAGAGATCGTAGACCGTCATACCGCACACATACATGCGAACCTTACCGGCCTCCAAAGGCTGAAAGGTCTCTTTGCGGTTACTGAGATCGTTGTAGAGCTTGAGCATAGTGGTTCACATCAACAGGGTAATAAGTGCCGCGCATCTTAGCGAAAAGCGGCGTCTTCCTCAAAGCTCCGCAGCCGGCTCCATGCAAACCGCCCGATGTTTCATTCGGCGTTGGGAAAATCACAGTGAAGTACTCAGAATATAACCATGCAAAGTGTAAACCTTCTTTCCATTAAGGAATTAATCATGCAATGTCCGCTACCACATTTTGTCGAGCAATCGATTAGCCGAACTCACTAAACCAATGAAAATAAGCAACAAAAAAGTTCCGGCACATATATTGCGGGATATGGGGCCTTGTCTCTAGCAGACTGCAGCACCCTCATCGCCTCATTAGATAACCGGAGACTGACAGATGGCAGCGCACGATTTCGATTTTTCAGCAGTGGAGAAACGCTTGGGCGTATCACGCAGGACCTTTCTCAAGTTCTGTACCGGTGTGGCGGCATCTCTCGGCCTATCATCCAATGCCGCCATGGCCATGGCGCAAGCGGTAGCCGATCCGAAAAAACGCCCGCCTGTCATCTGGCTGCACGGACAGGAGTGCACGGGACCCAGCGAGGCCCTGTTGCGTTCCGAACAACCCTCCCTGGAACATCTCATCCTCGACCTGATCTCCCTCGACTACCACCAGACCCTGGATACCGGTGCCGGACACCAGGTGGAGGAGATCAAGAAAAAGGTGATGCAGGAGAACAAAGGCAAATACCTGCTGGTGGTGGAGGGTGCCATCCCACTCGCCAGCGACGGCATTTTCTGCAAGATCGGCGGCGAGACCATGGTCGACATCACCCGGGAAGCGGCGGAGCATGCCGCTGCCATTGTCGCATTCGGTTCCTGTGCCAGCTGGGGCGGTGTGCAGTCGGCAGAGCCCAATCCCACCGGCGCGGTGGGTGCGCCGCAATTTCTGTCCGGCAAGACAGTGGTGACCATCCCCGGTTGCCCGCCCAATCCGGCCAACTTTATTGGTACGGTGCTCTACTTCGTGACCTACGGTAAGCTGCCACCCATCGATGAGAAAGGTCGTCCGAAGTGGGCCTACGGTCGCTTGATCCATGAAAATTGCTATCGCCGGCCCCACTTCGATGCCGGCCGCTTCGCCGAGGAGTTCGGTGATGAGGGCCACCGCAAGGGCTGGTGCCTCTACAAACTCGGCTGCAAGGGCCCCGAGACCTACAACAACTGTCCGAGTCTGGAATTCAACAATGTGGGCGGCGGCGTCTGGCCCATCGGTGTCGGCCACCCCTGTTTCGGCTGTTCCGAGGGGGGTGTCGGTTTCAACAAACCCCTGTTCAGCCTGGCCGACGTGAAGACCCACACTCCGCCCAATATGTTTCCCGCCATCGAGGACCGCGAAGGCAACGGTGGCTTCTCTCCCGGCGCGGCGGCCATTGCCGGTGCCGCCATCGGCGTGGCGGTCGGCGCCACCGCCATGGCATCGAAGAAGCTGGATGGCAAAGAGCAGGACGGGGAGTAGGGGGGCAACATGAAACGCAGAGACTTTCTCAAGGCCTCCCTTGGCGGCGGTGCAGCCCTGCTGGGGGCTGGAAACGCCGAGGCCCGAGGCAATCTGGAGCCGGCGGAAGAGGCCATCGGCATGCTCTACGACTCGACACTGTGCATCGGCTGCAAGGCCTGCGTCAGCAAGTGCAAGGAGGTCAATGATATGCCGCCGACTCCGCTGGGCGATGAGACCGCCTGGGACTCGGCTTACGACCTATCGGCCCAAACCCTCAACGTGATCAAGGTCTACAGTGAGGGCACGGGTGATTTGAAGGATGCGGCGGAAAACGGCTACGCCTTCGAAAAGCGCAGCTGCATGCACTGCGTCGATCCCGGCTGCGTCTCGGTCTGCCCGGTGACCGCCATGCGGCGCCACCCGAAGACCGGTATCGTCACTCACCATCCCGATGCCTGTATCGGTTGCCGAACCTGCATGGTGGGCTGTCCCTACAACGTGCCCCAATTCGACTACGACAATCCGTTCGGTCAGATCCACAAGTGTCAGATGTGCAATCAGGCCGGGGTGGAACGCATCGACAAGGGTCAGATGACCGGCTGCGCCGAGGCCTGTCCCACCGGCGCCACCCTCTTCGGTTCACGCAAGACGCTGCTGGCGGAGGCCAAGCGCCGGATGGCGTTGAAACCCGGTGAGATCTACAACTACCCCCGCGGTGACGTACGCAATCCAGACAGCCATCACGAAAAGGCGGTACCCGAGTACCAGCAGCATGTCTGGGGCGAGAAGGAGGCGGGCGGTACCAACGTCCTACACATCTCCTCCATTCCCTTTGAAAAACTCGGTATGCCGCCGCTGCAAGAGCGTTCCTACGCCTCCATCTCGGAGACGGTACAGCACACCCTCTACAGCTACATGGCCCTGCCCGCCATCGCCCTGGCCGGACTCACCTATGTGGTGCGCCGTAACACCGAAGACGAGGAAGGAGACGACTCATGAGCGCATATCAACCCCTCAAGCGACCGGTCGTCACCCTGCCATTCATCATTCTCGGTGTTGTGGCCCTGATCGGCACCTACTACCTGGCTCAACGCTTCATCCATGGCATGGGTATAGTCACCAATCTCAACGGCGGCTACGCCTGGGGCGTGTGGGTAGTCTACGACGTGGTTGTGGGCACCGCCCTGGCCTGCGGCGGCTATGCCCTCGCCATCACCGTCTATATCATGAACAAGGGCAAGTACCATCCGCTGATGCGCCCCGCCCTGCTGGCCAGCCTGCTCGGTTACGGCCTGGGCGGTATCGGTGCCATGATCGACATGGGCCGTTACTGGCAGTTCTACAACATCTTCACGCCCTGGCACATGAACTTCAATTCGGTAATGCTGGAGGTCGGTCTCTGTGTCGCCACCTACATCCTGGTGCTCTGCATCGAATTTGCACCCACCCTGCTGGAGAGGTTCGGCGCCAAGGGGCTGATCAAGGCGTTGAACAAGGTGCTCTTCCTCTTCATCGCCCTCGGTGTATTGCTGCCGACCATGCATCAATCCTCCCTCGGCTCCATGCTGATCGCCATGGGCTACAAGGTGCATCCCCTCTGGCAATCGCTGCATCTGCAGCCCCTGCTGGCCATTCTTACCGCCCTGACCATGGGCTTCGCAGTGGTGGTCTTCGAGGCCTCTTTCAGCAGCGTCGGCTTCCGGCGTCGTTCCGAAACACCCCTGCTGGCCGGCCTGGGCAAGGGAATTGTCGCTCTGATCGGCGTCTATCTGGTATTCCGCTTCGGCGAGATCCTGTTGCGCGGCAAGCTCGGCCTGATCTTCGCCGGTGACCTGGGCAGCCTGATGTTCCTGCTGGAGACGGCCCTGTTCGTCTTTCCGCTGGTGGTATTGAGTTCGGCCAAATACCGGGAACACGGCCCGCTGCTGCTCTGGTCCTCGGTTTCCATGCTCTTCGCCGGCTCGCTCTACCGCTTTAACGCCTTTCTCATCACCTACGATCCTGGCTCGGGCTACAGCTACTTCCCCTCTGTGCCGGAGATCATGGTCACCGCCGGTATGGTGGCCCTGGAGATTATGGCCTTTCTGTTCGTGGTGAAGAAATTCCCCGTGCTACATGACGCAAAACATGCGTGACCTTTGAGGAGATTCCATTGTGACGACAAGAATTACTGTTGACCCGATAACCCGCATCGAAGGCCACTTGCGCATCGATGTGGAGGTGGATGACGGCAAGGTGAGCAAGGCCTGGTCGTCCGGTCAGATGTGGCGCGGTATCGAAAAGATCCTGGTCGGCCGCGACCCGCGCGAGGCCTGGACCTACACCCAACGCTTCTGCGGCGTCTGTACCACGGTGCACGCCATCACTTCGGTGCGGGCGGTGGAGAACGCCCTCGACCTGGAGGTACCGGTCAACGCCCAACTGGTCCGCAACATCATCCAGACCGCCCATGCGGTCCAGGACCATATCGTCCATTTCTACCACCTTTCCGCGGTGGACTGGGTAGACGTGGTATCGGCGCTTGACGCCGACCCAGTAGCCACCGCCAAACTGGCGGAGAGCCTGTCGGACTGGCCTCTCAACGGCCCCCACGAGATGAGAGCGGTGCAGGAACGGCTCAAGACCTTCGTCGGCAGCGGCCAGCTCGGTCCCTTCGCCAGCGGCTACTGGGGACATCCGGCCATGAAGCTGCCCCCCGAGGTCAACCTGCTGGCGGTTGCACACTACCTGCAGGCGCTGGATGTACAAAATAACGCCAACAAGGTCGTCGCCATCCTCGGCGGCAAGAGTCCCCATATCCAGAACGTGGCGGTGGGTGGCGTCAGCAACTCCATCGGCCACGACGCTCCCTCGGTACTCAATATCGAACGTCTGATGCTGATAAAGGGCTTTATCGACAAACTGGACCAGTTCGTCAAATCGACCTACCTGGTCGATGTGCCGGCGGTAGGCGCCTTCTACCTCGACTGGGCCGGTATCGGCGGCGGCGTCAACAACTACCTGACGGTGCCCGACTGTCCCCAGGATCCCAAGGGGACGGTCTTCGACCTGCCCGGCGGTTATATCGAGAACGGCGACATCAACAGCCTGAAACCGATCATCACCTTCAACGATGCCTACTTCCGCGACGGCGTGGCGGAGAGTTCCAAGCACGCCTGGTATCAGGGCGGAGACGCACTCCACCCCTGGGTGGGCGAAACAGAGCCCGATTACACCGATTTCCAGGACGAAGGCAAATACTCCTGGGTCAAGGCCCCCACTTTCTACGGCAAACGGGCCGAGGTGGGACCACTGGCCGACGTGCTGGTGGGTGTGGCCAGCGGTCACGCCGGTTACAACAAGTACCTGAACCAGGCGTTGGATACCCTCAAGGCGGTCTCCCAGAACCCGGACATCCCGCTCTCCGCGGTCAATTCCACCATCGGCCGCCACGCCGCCCGCGCAGTACGCTGCGCGGTGATGATGGACACCCTGAAGACACAGTGGCAGAAACTGGTCGACAACGTGGGTACCGGCGACCAGGATACCTTCAACGCCCCTGTCTTCCCCAAGGGGGAGATCAAGGGCGTCGGTTTCCACCAGGCACCGCGGGGCACCCTCTCCCACTGGGTGGTGATCGAGGACGGCAAGATAAAGAACTATCAGGCGGTGGTACCCAGCACCTGGAACGCCGGCCCCCGCGATGCCAACGACGAGATCGGGCCCTACGAATCCTCTCTGATGGACAACCCGGTGGCCGATCCCGAGAAGCCCCTGGAGGTGCTGCGCACCGTCCACTCCTTCGATCCCTGCATCGCCTGCGCCATTCACATGGTCGACACCGAGCAGCAGGAGATCGTGCGGGTCAAGGCACTGTAAGCGTGACAGCGGGAGAACTCTTGGCATGAGTCACAGTACAAAAAAGACCCTGGTGATCGGCATGGGTAACGTGCTGATGCAGGACGAAGGCATCGGTGTCCGGGCCGTTGAGGAGTTGGTGAATCGCTACCATATTCCCAATGGTGTCGAGGTCGTCGATGGCGGCACCACGGGAATGGAATTGTTCGAACCGATGCGTCGGGCGGATAACCTGATTATCGCCGATGCCGTGAATACCGGGGCACCCTATGGCAGCCTGGTTCGCATTGCCAACGATGAGATTCCTGCCTTTTTTCAGACCAAGCTTTCCAACCATCAGCTCGGCGTCTCCGATCTGCTGGCCCTGCTCTCCCTCAAGGGCGAAACGCCGCAGCAGGTCACCATCATCGGTATGGTGCCCCATTCCCTCGAGAACCGGCTCGGACTGACTGCAGAGGCTGCAGCAGGCCTGGAAGCTATGGTGCAGATGCTGGTGGACGAGTTGTCCTCGCTGGGGATCGAACTCGAAACACGTGAGGTAGCAGGTGATGGACATTGGAAGCGGGAGGCCGATTACGAGGCGGCCGCTGGTCTCGGCAGATGACCATTAACCGCAAATGAACATAATTCTACTTTTACAAATGCATAACACCCGTAGGGTCGGGCCATGCGCCACCCTACCCAAGTTCAAACCATTTGCGTTTATTCGCGTTCATTTGCGGAGTGATTATTTCATAGAGGCGGCAGCATGTGCGTAGGCATACCGGCCCTGGTGCTGGAAGCGGGTGATTTCGTTGCCCGCTGCCGTACACGTAACGGCGAGGAACAGATCAACATGATGCTGACCGGTCCGCAACCGGCCGGCACCTGGTTGCTGACTTTTCTCGGTTCCGCGCGTGAGGTTATCGATGAAGAGGATGCGCGCAACATCGACAAGGCACTGGACGGACTGAGCGCCATCATGAGCGATGAGGCCGATATCGATGTCGACCGCTATTTTCCCGGATTGGCAGATTCATGACCGCCGACGAATCAATGGGGTAAACACCATGCACGACCTACAACAGCTGACCCGCCTGATTGAAGAGACCTTTACCCGTATTCAGGAGGAGCAGATGCAGGGCATTCCCCTGCTCAATCCCATGCTGCAAGTCGCGACTGTCGGTTTTCAACACTATCAGGGCCGCAGCATCGGCATCGTCATCACCCCCTGGATGATGAATTTGATTATGTTTCCGGGCGAAAACGAGGACTGGGGCGATATGGAACTGGGCCACAAACAGCCCCACCGCCTCCCTGCCAATCAGTATAAATTCATGGTCAATGAGATTGACGGTATCGGTCGCTGCCAAACCCACTCGCTCTATTCACCGATGCACGAGTTCGTCAATCAGCAGCATGCAGAAGCAGCCGCCAGAAATTTCATGCAGACCTTGATGGTCGAGGTCGAAGAGCCTGATGAAGATCCCTATGACGAGGAGCTGCTCGGGCGAATTCTACGTGGAGAGGAGGAGGTCGAGATCGACGTCGACGGTTATGCCATCGCTGAACAGGTTTCAGAGACAGCTGAAAAGAGTCGGGAGTCGGCTATTTCCCGTAGAGAGCTACTGCGCGGTATCACGCATCGGGAGACCTAACCCGGCTTTCGCCGGGCGGTCCCGATACTACCCATCAAACCTTGAACTGATCGACCATCTTATCCAGCTGGGCGGAGATCCGCGCCACCTCTTCACTCTCCTTGAGTGTACGGCAGGTCCCCTCGGCTGTCTGGTGGGATACTTCGTTGATGGCGATGATGTTCTTGTTGATCTCACTGGCCACGGAGGTCTGCTCCGCGGCGGCAGTGGCGATGACGGAATTCATATCACTGATCGACTCCACCGCGCTTGCGATCTGTGCCAAGGCCTCACCGGCTCGATCGGAATCGGTGACACTTTGATCAGCCTCCTTCTTGCTCCCGTCCATCACCTTAACCGCCTGGTTGGAGGCGGATACCAACTGCTCAATGATATCCTGAATCTCATGAGTCGCCTCTTGAGTGCGCTGAGCCAGGTTTCGCACCTCATCTGCAACCACCGCAAAACCGCGGCCCTGTTCACCGGCCCGTGCCGCCTCGATCGCTGCATTCAGGGCGAGAAGATTGGTCTGTTCCGCAATGGCGGTGATCGACTCGGAGACCTGGCCGATGCTTTGCGTACCCTCAGCAAGCTGACGTACAACTACCGCGGCATCATCCACCCGATTCGCCAGTCGCTTGATGGATTCGGATACCTGTGCGACCACATCACTGCCGTCTCCCGCGTTGGATCTCGCTTCAACCGCCGCCTGCTCGGCGCCGGCTGCATTTTTCGCCACCTCTTCCGCGGCGAGGGTGAGCTCACCGATGGCCACGGTCAATTGACTCGTCTCTTTCTCCTGCTCATCAACCCCATCACGAGTCGTCTTGGTGACATGGGCCAGCTGCTCGGCGGAGTTCGCCAAACCATCCATTGTCTGAGCCAGATCGGTGATTGTGGGCTGAAACTTATCCAGCATGGTATTGACAGCCGCTCCAACCTGGTGAAACTCATCATTGGCTCCAAGGGCTACACGCGGACGCAGATCGGAATCCGCACCGATCTTTTCCACGGTCTTTTTCAATCCATTGAGTGGCTTGATAACCACTTTGCGCATGATCGTATTTATAATGACCAGACCAACCAGTAAAACCAAAAAGTTGATAGCGGCGCTGAACAGCAGCTCGTTCTCTATCGCCTTGTCCCTCTCGGCCAAAGAGAAAGACAACCTGCCTGCACCCAGGATCGTCCCTTCCGGCAAGGCATGGCAGGTAAGGCAGTTGGTGCCATTGCGGTCCGCCACTGCGGCGAAAGGCTCGATGATGGTAACAATGCGATCACCCTTGACCTCGTCCACCTGGATGATCTGCTCACCATTCAAAGCCCGTCTGTCCAGATCATCCAAGGGTTTTTCGTGATCGAATCCCTCGCCGAATGTCTTGTTGACCGACTCTCCGCGCAACATACGCACTTCGAGTACACCGTCCCGCTTCTCGATTTTCTGTTTCAACATCTCCCTGTTACCCATGGTCCCGGTAAACATCATGGCATTCATACTGTCGAGATAACCGTGTAACACATCGAAGATCTGATTCTCCGTCAATCTCAGTAATCGATCCTTTTGCTGCTGCGCGGAATAGACGGTCACAACCGACATGATGAGAATGAAGATCAGGGCCATCGGAGTGAGAATTTTCCACTGAACCGAGATGTACTTACTCATGGTCAAACCTATTTTCTAATGAAACAAACTGTCTGTATGTCTCTATTTCTCGGCAATCCTCAGAAACTCTTGAGTAAATTTAGTGGATAGTGGTAAATAGCGGCGGTGTGTGTATAACCAAGGCTAAATCCAAGCCAGAAACTCTCACAGGCACATGAAAATCAAGGTAAATCGGAAAACTACTCATATCCCGTGGTGACATCGCATACCGCTGTTGTGGGTTTAGAGCCATGCCGTCATACACAATACTAAAGAATCTGAGAAGCCTCCCGACACAATGTATGTGGATTAATTAGGATCATCTGCCGGAGAATCGTATCCCGGCATGACCGGTAAGAAACAGTTTTGGAGTTTTCTGATGCGCAAAATCGCAATTGCTTCAATGATAGTGGCGACAATCTTCACCCATGCCGCGGCAGCCGACCAGACACTGGCCATGCGATCGGGGTGTATGGGCTGCCACAAAGCCGACGCCAAGCTAGTAGGTCCTGCCTTCAAGGATGTGGCCGCTAAATATGGTAGCGAAGCGGGCGCCGTCGACCGGCTTGCCGCAAAGGTAAAGGCCGGTAGCACACCAGGGGAAGCGCTGGTTTGGGGTAGCACCGCGATGCCTCCCAGCCAGGCGAGTCTGGATGATATAAAAGGCGTACTCAATTGGGTGATGGGCATGAAGTAGGCGTGGCGTTTACACACGCTACTCTCGTCCGTAAAAAACAGTACGCTGTTGCACATTTTCTTCCGGATAACGGAAGAGCAACGCCCGGTGTATTTTAAGGTTGGTTATACAGAAGTGGACCACTGAGTCTGGTCCTATAAATTTCTCATAAAGGAGCAGATCAATGTCTAGAAGCACGACACTCTTACTTTCATCAACACTCTGCGCCTCCCTGTTGGCGGGTTGCAGCGCCGGTCCGGCCCCGGTGAGTTTCAAGTCAGAGGTCAAACCATTGGTCGATAAATATTGTACCGAGTGCCATCTACCCGGGGGGGCCGGCGCTGAAGCGAGCGGTTTTATCACCGAGAGCTATGAAAGCCTGATGAAAGGAACCAAATATGGCCCCGTGGTGGTAGCCGGCGACCCGCTCTCCAGCTCGTTTTATCGCCTTATCGCCGGAAAGGTCGATCCATCGATTCGCATGCCTCACGGCAAGGAGGCGCTTAGCGATGTGGAGATCGCCACCATGGAAAACTGGATTACCCAGGGCGCCGCTAACAACTGACCTCTCACAACCCGTTGTTCAACACGTAAAAAGCCATGCCGGGCCGCATGGCTTTTTTTGTGCTGCGGGAAGGTCCCGCCCGGACATGCCGATACACACCTGCTCTGCCCCTTTTTAAGCCGTCATTGAACCGTTATGATGCACCGACTGGATTGTGCTTACCATGAGGATTCCATGAAAAAAACACCACATACACAACTATCATGCCTGCTGATTTTGGGCTTGTTATCCGTCAATGCTTGGGCTGACAAGGTACAGGTATCGATGAAAACATCAATGGGCGAGATCGAATTGTCACTCGATAAGGAGAAGGCTCCGAAGACGGTCGAGAATTTCGAGCAGTATGCAAAGGATGGTTTCTATGACGGTACGATCTTCCACCGCGTCATCAAAGGATTCATGATCCAGGGCGGCGGATTCACCGATGACATGCAAAAAAAGCAGACCCGCGACCCGGTCGAAAATGAAGCCAAAAACGGTTTGAAAAACAGACGCGGCACGATCGCCATGGCTAGAACCTCCGCACCGCACTCTGCAACCGCCCAATTCTTTATCAACCACAAAGACAACGGCTTCCTTGATTATCCCAGCCGCGATGGATGGGGTTATGCCGTGTTCGGTGAAGTCACCAAGGGGATGAAGGTAGTGGATAGCATTGCCCAACAATCCACCGGCGTCGCGGGCGGCATGCGCGATGTGCCCAATACGCCCATTATCATCGAGAAGGTTACCATTCTCGAGTAAACCGTTTCTCACCCAAGTTATTGCAAATAGGACATTTCATGATCACATTGACTACAAATCTCGGCCCCATCGTCATTGAGTTGGATGAAGCGAATGCCCCGAAAACCTGTGAGAATTTCAAACAGTATGTAGAGGACGGCTTCTTCGACGGTACGATTTTCCACCGTGTTATCGACAATTTCATGATCCAGGGGGGCGGCTTTTTGCCCGGCATGATCCAGAAACAGACGGGCGAGCCAATCGAAAACGAGGCCAAAAACGGCCTCTCCAATGAAATCGGCACCATTGCCATGGCACGCACCATGGAACCCCATTCGGCCACCGCACAATTCTTTATCAACGTGGCCAATAACAAATTCCTCGACCACCCTGGCCAGGACGGCTGGGGCTATTGTGTTTTCGGCAAGGTAATCAGCGGCATGGATGTAGTAAATCAGATCAAAGGGGTCGCCACCACCACCCAGGCCGGACACCAGGATGTACCGGCAGAGGATATCGTCATCGAGAAGGCTGAAATCACTGAGTGACCCAACAGCTTTTTATCTCCGATCTGCACCTATCCGCCGAGCGGTTGGATACGGTGCGGTTATTCCTTCGTTTCCTCTCAGACCGGGCGCCAGAGGCAGACCATCTCTATATCCTCGGCGACCTTTTCGATGCATGGGTCGGTGACGATGATGTAGCGTCACCGATACCCGAGGTAAAACAGGCCATGCGGCAACTCAGCCAAACCGGAACCCGGTTGTGGTTGATGCATGGCAACAGGGATTTTCTCATTGGTGAAGGTTTTTGCCGTGAGACAGGGGCCGAACTCCTGCAGGACCCGACCCTGGTGGTGCTGTACGGCAAGTCGACGCTGTTGATGCACGGAGATCTGTTGTGCACAGACGATCAGGCCTATATGAAATTTCGCCGTGAAGTGCGTGACCCTGGCAATATCAAACGCCTCCTCTCCCAATCGATTCAACAACGGATGGAGCTGGCAAAGACCTACCGGGCCAAGAGCGGGGAGGCAAAATCACTGAAGCCGGAATCTATCATGGATGTCAACCGGGAGACAGTGGCATCCTACCTTGTTGAATATCAGGCTGAACATTTGATTCATGGCCACACCCATAGACCCGCAGACCATGTCATTGATCTGAAGAATAGACGCCATTACCGACATGTGCTGGCGGAGTGGCATCATGATCATGGCGAGCTTGTTTGCGTCACCCCTGATGGATTCCGCAGAGAGGCATACAGCTAACGCTATATCAGCCCCGCGTCATTCAATGTTCGCCATCGGCTGCCGTTTATAATCCGCCGGCAAACGAAACAGGCCGGAGTTGACACCATGCTGATCGGAGAAATCCAACAGACTCTCCCGATCGCCATTTCGATCCCACACGCGGACGGGTAGTCCCTGCTGCAGAAAAAGGGCCGGCGCGAATACATGAATAGCATCATCACAGGGATCACGATACTCGTCAGGGATGGCATGCAGGCCCAAATAGTGCTGATTTGCCAGGAGTCTCAAGTAGTCCCGGTATACCGCCAACGCCTCCGTCATCAAGCCGGGAGCAAGTATCGCATTACGGCAGATTTCCTCATTCACAATCAGTTGCCAGTGCTGCGGTTTACTGTCACCGATTTCCGGTCCGTTGAAATCGGTGACCCGTTCGAGCTTTAATCCCATCTCATGCGGAATCTGCACAATGCCGGGTTGAGGCTGTATAACCAGAATCGAACGCTCATCCGGGGTAACGCTGTAGATTGTCTCTGTATCTCTGTCGTAAAGTATGTAACCGTCCGCTCCCCCTTCCTGTTCAATACGCAGCATCTTCGGCGTGATCAGCAGCCGGTTCGTCACTTCATCGCCGTTTGCATCGCGGGCGGCATAGAGCAGAAGCCCAGCTTGAATCTCATCCGACGACGTCCCCTCAGCCTGCAGCAGTGCTGATATCAGTAGCGTCCAGACAAGGGATATGGTGATCAGCCACCTGCGCATAATGCCTCCAGACGTCGCAACTCCTGATTGCTGAAACCGGCCTCCCGTCTCGCTTGGTGATGCAGCGGGCATCGAATTTCGCCGTTCAGGAAATTCTCCAGCATGTCGAAATAGGTCTGTTCCGGATCCAGCCCCCGTTGCTCGCAAAGATAGCGGAACCACCGGCTGCCGAACTGAACATGCCCCACCTCCTCCCGCAGTATGGTTTGCAACACCGCCACTGTTTCATGATCGCCGATGGCTTCGAAGCGGCGCATGATACCGGGTGTCACATCCAAGCCCCTGGCCTCCAGCATGCGCGGCACCAAGGCCATTCTGATCAACGGATCGTGAGCCGTTCTCTGCGCCATCTCCCACAAGCCGTTGTGTGCGGGAAAGTCGCCATACTCCGCACCGCCGGCATGGAGTCGTTCACGCAGCAGGCGAAAATGGTAGACCTCTTCCCGTGCCACCTGGACCCAGTCGTCGTAGTAATCCCTCGGCATCCCCGGAAATCGCTGTACCGCATCCCAGGCCAGGTTGATGGCATTGAATTCTATATGAGCAATGGCATGGATCAATGCCAGACGGCCGGTATCACTCCCCAGGCCACGTCTCGGCAACTGTCTCGGATGGACCAGTTCAGGTCGATGCGGACGACCCGCATGGATGATTGCGTCACAGGGAGTCCGCTCCTCTGCAACCAGTTCGCCGCGCACCCAAGCGTCCGCCGTCACTTCGGAGAGTTGTAGTTTCCGGTCCACCACATCGGACAACAGACAGTGCCTGGCTCGCTGAAAAAGAGACTGTTCTAAACCCATTTCACACCCGTAAACCGATTACCAGATCCATCACGTTCGTGCCGGTGGGGCCGGTAGTGATGAGATCTCCACTGGTCGCAAGCAGCTGCCCCGAATCGGCGTTCGCAAGTGAACGCTCGGCTGTCTCACCATGCAGTGCAGCACGCGCTACCGTTCCACCGTCCACCACTGCCCCGGCATCCTCGGTCGGGCCATCGGTACCATCGGTACCTGCCGCCAACAGATAACAATCAACGGCACCGGCCAATTTCCGGGCAGCGGCGAGGGCAAGATGCTGATTTCTGCCCCCCTGCCCCGGATCCGGGGGCAGAGTGAGTGTCGTTTCCCCTCCCCATATAACAATACCCGGCGGGCCCTGCAACAGCTCTTGCGCCAATGCTTCGCCAACGGCAGCGGCATCCCCCTTGAGAAACGCTTCGGGCAGTGAAACCCTGTAGCCCAGACCAGAAGCATGTTCGGCAGCCGCCCCCCGGGCCAACTGAAGGTTGGCGACGATCTCGAACCTGGGTTGTGATGCGGCCATTACGGCCTGCCGCCTCTCTCCCCGCCACAATATTTCCTGCAGCCAGAATGGTAGGGATAGTGCCGCCAGACGCTCTGCCAGGCCCTCATCCGGGGTAAGTAAACCCGATCCGATTACCCCAGGATCATCGTCCGGCACATCTGAAATAGCCAATCCCACTACCTCAGACTGCTCCAGATAGGTGAGCAGACCACCCCCCTTTATCCGCGACAGAGCCTTGCGGACGGTATTCATCTGCAGGATATCGAGGCCGCTACCCAGCAACCAGCCGTTGACCCGCGCCAGATCTTCCGGCCCCACCCCATCGATAGTCACTTCCACCAGACTCGAGGCACCACCCGAAATCAAAAACAGCAGGGGCAGTTCAGATCCGCTCGAAATGAAGTCCAACAGTATCCGGCCGGCCTGCAGGCTGCTCTTATCCGGTATGGGATGCGAGGACTCATGGCTGAGACAGCCGTTCCGACGGCACCATGCTCGATCGATATGCCCTCGCTTGGAGATGATCAACGCTTGATCGATTTTGTCATCCAACACATCATAGGCGCCGCGCATCATCGACTGGGCCGCCTTGCCGACGGCGATAACCCTCAACGGTCCTGGAAAAGGGTTTTGCTTCAGCCAGTTCGATACCGACACCCGACCCTCCACCCGCTTCAATGCCGCTTGATAGATCTCTAACAACGATCTGCGATAGTGTGCTGTCGGTTCCAGTGATGACATATACAAGCCCCTCGGGAGTGGCGGAAGGTAGAAGGATTTATGGCGAGGTCCACGTGGCTGGGTTACACTGTCACACTTAAAATAGCGGGCTCTCAGTGGCATATATTGCAAGTATTTGATTCAAATAGCGGAAAAGATCGAAATCATTTGTCGGATGTGCGCTCATCGATATTCTTTTCGCCAACTGAGCTACAACTGTGCAATCCACACCATTGACCTCACTGCATTTAGTGACTGAATAACAAGATTCTATATCGCCGGGAGCAGAGCGTTGGGAAGCATACAGTTACGTCGAAATTTCAGCCGTAATATCCTGATACGGATGATACTCCTCTCTGCTGCGATTGCAGCACTCATCGTCTGGAAGTACGAATTCATCAACGATGTCTATTTCCGCAATCAACTCACCAGCACCGGACTGATCATCAATGGCACCATCGTCGGACTGTTCGCCATCGGTGTCCTGCGCATGATCACCATCTTCCTCCATTACGTGGCGGAAGAGAATGCACTGATCCGATTTCTGCGCAACCTGCGTGAAGGCGAGCAGGATCCGCTGAAGCGGATCCATAAAAAGGCCATCATAGCCAACCGTTACAGGACCATGCTGGGATTGCACAAGGCAAACTGCCCGATCAACCACGGATCCCTGGCCTCCACCCTGGTGGCGAATGAGAGTACCCGTAACAGTCTGCCCAAGTTCATCAACAACATTCTTATACTGACCGGCGTCTTCGGCACCATCGTCTCCCTGTCGATAGCGTTGATCGGCGCCTCCGATCAGCTCGCCACCTCGATCAATGTAAGCGGCATGGGTCTGGTGGTCCACGGCATGTCCACGGCACTCTCGACCACCATTACCGCAATCATATGCTTCATATTCTTCGGCTATTTTCATCTTAAACTGGGTGATGTCCAGACCAACCTGATCAGTGCGGTGGAGCAGGTCACCGTGAACGAGCTGATCCCTCGATTCCAGGTTCAAACCGACAGCGCGCTGTATGAATTCACCGGCCTGGTGCGATCCCTGCAGGAACTGGTCAACCAGATGGAACAGTCCCAGCAGACCTTTGAAACCATGGAACAACGAATCCTGGAGACCCTTCAGGGTTATGAAGAGAAGAGCGAGGCGCTGCATAACGACATGGCGGAGATCAAGCATGTGCTGAAGCGCGGTTTCCGCCTGCATGAGGATGATTGATCCAGATGGATAACAACTTCATCGATCTCCGTCTCAATCAGCAGGGCAATCAGGGGGAAGACAGCTTCTGGCCCTCGTTCACGGACATCATGACCGTTGTCGTGATGATCTTCCTGCTGGCGATGGTGATCCTGTTGTTGCGCAACATGGAACTGCTCAGCCAACTCAGGTTGTCCATCGCTTCGGAGCAGGAAGCATTGGAGCTTGTACGTACCACGGACGAAGAGAACGAAACCCTGGAAGAGCGATTGATAGCCCGTGAGCATGAAATCACCATGTTGCGCATGCAGCTTATGCGCATGACCGAACGCTCCGAAGAGCAAGAGGCTGCAATCTCAAGCCAGCGCTTCCAGATCACCAACCTCAGTCGCGAACGGGATGAACTCGATCGCAGGACCAAGACGCTGACACAAGAGCGTGAGCTGTTAAACACCCAGGTAACCCGGTTGAACCAGGAGACCAGCCGGCTGCAGAACCAGATCAGCGAGTCCAACCGAAACATCGAGAGTCTCCGGCTCGACCTGCAACAGGCCAACACCCGCCAGGAAAGCACGCAGCAGGATCTGGAAAAAATTCGTATAGCACTGCGGGAAAAAGACCAGGAGTTGCTGGCAGCACTGACGCGCTCCCAAGAAACGGATGAGCAGCTGATCGACCTCAAACAGGACTATTCACAGCTCAAGATTCAATACAATAAACTGTTACGACCGGCTCGTACCGCCAAAGGCAAAACGGTGGTTGAAGTACGCTACACCAAATCCGGCAAGTACTTTCGCATAGATTACAAAGGGCCTGAAGATAGTAGATTTTCATCCATATCCCGCAAACAGCTGGAGCAGAATCTCAGTCGTTTGAAACAACAGGATAACAATCTCTACGTCAAGGTTATCATCCCCAAGAACAGCGGTCTTTCGTATAACGAAGCCTGGTCGTTCACCAACCATATGCACCAGAACTACGACTACTACTACCAGGAAGAAGCGGAGAGGGAGCGAATCGTCGAGTAGCGCCGGATACGCTCATTTGCGTCAGTCGATGCCATTCCGCGGCCGAAATATGCCGTTCAAGACTCAACGCTTGCACAATGTGCTTGAAAGGAATTTAATCTTACTCATAGAGTCAAAGCGATGTAGACGCCACAATGCCATGGATAGATGATTTGCATCATGACCAAACGCTACAGACTCATACCCCTCGGCATTCTCGGCATATTCCTGTTTACAGGGTGTGCCTCTAATGTCCCTAAGGTAATCGGCACTCCGCCGGCGGGAGATATTCGCGTGGACGAGGTGCAACAGCATAGACAGCAGTTCACGAATGCGAAGATCCGCTGGGGCGGGACTATCATCTCGGTCGAGAACCTGGCGCAGGAGACACTGATAGAAATCCTCTCCCGTCCGCTCGACGATGAGGGCAAACCCAAAGACGACAGCCGCAGCATCGGCCGCTTCATTGCACGTATCGAGGGTTACCTGGAACCTGAAGAGTATCCGAAAAACCGGGAGATCACCGTTACCGGCGACATCGTGGAAGTCGTGCAGAAACCTGTCGGAGACTACCCCTACCCCTACCCGTTGGTTGAGGTGGAGGCCTATTACCTCTGGCCGGAACAGAAAGTCTACACCCATCCCTACTACTACGATCCGTTCTACGACCCGTTCTATTATCCCTATTGGCGTAGATACCCCTACTACTACTGGTAATCTACCCGATGCGCTGGATCCTCTTTTTGATTGTTGTGGCGACACTGCAGGCCTGCAGCAGCAGGCCGGCCATCCCCTCAGCCGACCGAAGCATAACTCCGCTGCAAGCCGCAACCCTGGAATCATCAAGCAGTGGCGACCCGCTGCAATGGGGCGGGGTGATTATTGAGACCAGTAACTTGCGTGAGACCACAGAGATTCAGATACTGGCTTATCCCCTTGACCAAGACGGCCATCCCGACACAGAAGCCAACTCCATTGGTCGCTTCATAGCGCTACAGTCAGGCTATCTCGAAACGGAGGAGTATGCGGTTGGCCGCTTGGTAACCGCCACCGGCAAGTTGTCGGGAATCCGCCAAGGCCGGGTCGCTGACAGCAGCTACCCATTTCCGATTTTACGTTGCGATGAGATCACACTCTGGCCCGAGCGCAAATCCAAGCCGAAGCCCCGCATACGTTTTGGTTTCGGCGCCAGTTCCGGCGGGGGAGGCTTCGGCAGCATCGGTATCAGCTTTTAGGTGTCCGGAATATAAGACTGCTTACCCGACATCAAATCACATCTTATCAGCGACCTTGTTGCGCAGATAGACGGGCAGGGCAAGTTCCGGCGCCACGGCCAACCCGACAAGGTAGTCTTCAGCCGCCAGTGATGCGATATCGCGGGCACTGCAGTAAATTTCGGCTTTGAAACCCAGTAACACCGCCTTCAGGCGTGACTCCAACTGGTCGCCATAGGCGCCCCACCCTGAACCGACGCCATACCACTCGCCATCGTGAGGAACCTCAACCCGTTGCGCGGATCCTACCTGCTCCGGAATAGCGGGTACGACCAGCTCCTTTTCCCCAACCCGGTAACCGCCCCAATAGAGCTCTCCCATCCTGGCATCGAATGCAGTGAGCAGATTTCGCTCCCCTTTCTCCCGGTAGGCCCGCTGCGCCAACGCCGCCAGGGTCGAAACCCCCACCACCGGCAGGTCCGCCGCGAATGCTATCCCCTGAATCACACCCGTAGCAATCCGAACACCGGTAAATGAACCGGGGCCGCGTCCGAAAGCGACTGCATCCAGGGATGCGGGCGACAGACCGGCCTCCCGCAGAAGATCGTCAACCATATCGAGAATCAGTTCACTGTGGCCTCGGGGCATGATTTTGTAGCGGACTGATACCTCGCCGCTGAGATACAGAGCCGCCGAACATGCTTCGGCAGCCGTTTCTATCGCAATCAATTTCATCTTTTCTGAAAACTCTTACACCCCAATGCAAATATCCGACAATTTGTAGGAGTATTATTCCCAATCAGTCGCTGGTATACGCATAATATATTGTTTTCAATAAAGTTAATACAAAATCAGACAGGTGTCGGATTAGTTTACATAAAAATTACACCTCTTTGCCGGATCACCATATCATACTGAATTTATTATCTATTTTTTTTTGGCACGAATTCTGTATTACTAAAGGCAGCAACAGTAGTATTTACGGATTAATTTGAGGCTCCGTCATGAACATTAAGCAGACTCTACTCAAGACAAGTGCAATCTTCGCACTCTGTGCCTTCAGCACCGCATCGAGCGCGACCGTCATGAGTATCGGTGACATGGTTTCCTTCAGCTTTAGCAGCAATGACTCAATAAACGATTATTTCACAGGGACAGATGAACTGGGAAATAATATCAGGACAGTGGTCAGAGACGTCCAGACGGTCTCGATGGATCGATTCGATGGTTCCCTGGGTCAATTGCTGGACGTGGACATCTGGTTTGAAACGGACTGGGATCTCGGTTCCGTCGTCCGTTCCTACGACAGCCGTTTCAGAGGTTCCGCCTCGGGTGCCGGCCGCTCTGTCAGCAACCAAGCCATACGCCTGATCGATCCCAACCGGGAAGTTGAAAGAAACCACGAGGTTACAAGGAACAACTGTCAAGACCTTCTAAGCTGTGCCGATAGCAGCGAGGAGTCTGGTACCTTCAACGATGCATTCGATCTGGCAAGTTTCAGCTTAAGCGACTTTGTCGGACCGGATCCCCTGGATTTCAGGCTTGTACGGACATTGATTGCGGATCTGACCCGCTGCGGACCATACGACAACTGCGTACAACGCACCAAATTCAATTCCTGGAGCGGTAACATCTTTGTCAGCTATATCTATGATGATTCACCGGTACCCGTGGATGAGGAAGTGGAAGTGAATGTACCCGAACCTTCGACCCTGGTGCTACTGGGAATGGGACTGCTAGGTATAGGCGCCGCACGCCTCGGCAGAAAAAGAAACGGCTAACTGAGTTTTCTTTCCTCACGATCATGACGCCCGCTAGATGCGGGCGTTTTTTTATTCCAGTGTTTCTTCACCCGCGATTTCATCTTTATGAAACCGCTCCTGAAGGCCCTGCAGCAGATCCCACAGAACCGGAATGATAAACAGCGTCAGCGCGGTGGCCGTGGCAAGGCCGGTGACAAAAGTTGACGCCATGGTTCCCCAGATCAGCGAGTAACTGGGAAACCCGATTGCCATCGGCAGCAATCCCAGAGACGTAGTCAAGGTGGTGAGCAGAATCGGGCGCAAACGTATATGGACACCCTCGATAATCGCCTCATGCCGGGAGAGTCCCCTGCGGTACCGTTTGTTGATGAAATCGATGAGTACCAGGGCGTCATTGACCACAACCCCCGCCACACCGATCACAGCGATGAAGCTGTTCACCGTGAAGAGTGATTGAGTCACCAGCTTACCGAATACGACTCCAATCAGTGCAAAAACGACGGCGGACAGAATAATCAGAGGCTGCAGATAGGATTGAAACTGCGTTGCCAAGATCACATACATCACCAGTACCGCAATAATGAATGCATATGCCAGAGACTCGAAGGATCGCTGGGTATCCTCATGTTCGCCGCCAAAGGTCACTGTTGCTCCCGGGTAGCGATCACGAAGCGCCTCGAAACGACTCCTTACCAGGTTCACGATCGCAGGTGTCGATGTGGGAGCCCCTTCACGAATATCCGCCTTTAGACTGATCGCCCGTTGACCCTGGTAGCGCTTGATCTCGCCGGGTTCATTGTATGCCTGCACTCGCACCAGATCCGCCAGATAGACAGGATGCTCAGCATCTTCCACCACTGGAATATAGAGTGCATTTTCCGGGTCTTGCAACGCCTCGGAATCGATCCGAAGTTTCAGATCCACCTCTTCGTCGATATGTCGGTACTTACCCATGTAGCGCCCGTCGAGCACACTTGCCGCAAGTCTTGCCACCCGACTGTTGTCCAAACCGAACTCAGCCACTCTCTCCTGTTCTACCCACAGGCGGAATACGCGTTTGGGAACCCCGCGATCATCCTTAAGACCGACCAAGTGCGGACCGATATCCGGCGATTCGAGCATGTAGCTCAGTAACTCCCCGGCCAGGCCCGAGACCGCCTCCACGTTCGCTCCCACTACCCGCACATTGATATCCTTACCGCTTGGAGGACCGTCATTTTGCGGATGGACATGCAGCGTGTATCCATCCGTTTCATAGATCGGCTTCAACTTCTCACGCATACGATCCAGGTGGGCAAGCGGATCGTCGAAACTCTGTTCGGAAGCACTCGGCATGGTTACCATCACTGAACCGTGGTTATTGCCATACACGGGCTCATAGTCCTCGTTGAAAAAGAGTCCGGACAGCCCCGCGGCGGCACCCGCCATACCCGGTCCGTCCTCCATGACAGTCTCCGCAATACGCTTAACGCGCTCATCCACCTCCTCAATCGCAATATTGCTGGGGCCTACGATATCGACGTAATAGAGCTTGTAATCGTCGGGGAAAAATTGAATTCGAATCAACGGAACCTTGCCACTCGCGGAAAGTGCAAGGATCATTACCGATACGGCGAACAGCAGGGTAACGACCAGGACGGACAAAAGACGAAACCGCAGTGTCAGCGACAACAACCAGTCGGTGAACCTTCTCACAACCCGCATCAATGCATTGTCCCGCTCCAGCAGATCGACAGCACTCTGCTGCCGGGGCCCGAAATCCAGGTAGTGAATAGGCAGGATCAAAAGACACTCCACCAGGGAGGCGATAATGGCGAAGCTCACTGCCTTCGGTACCAATGCAAAAAACTGTCCGGTGGAACCCGACATGATCAACATGGGTAAAAAAGCGGCCACCGTTGTCATGGTGGCCGAGATCACCGGCAGCGCCACCTCAGCCGTTCCATTGATTATCGCGTCACGAAGGGATTTGCCCTCCTGTACGTGACGATAGATATTCTCAGTCACGACAATGGCATCATCCACCACGATACCGGTCACCAGCACGAAGGAGAACAGGGTGATCTCATTCAGGCTGTTACCGGTAAGATACATGATCAGCATGGTGATCATGAACGAGAAAGGGATACCGATAGTCACCAAACCGGCATTGCGAATGCCCATGAAATACCAGATGATCAACGATACCAGTAAAATACCGACCAACATGTTCATGCCCAGGGTGGTCAAACCATCCTTGATATAGATGGTTGAATCCTGGGTCAGCACCACATCCACTCCCTGGACCTCCAGCGACGGACGAAATTCATCGACCAGGGCGACAACCTGATCGCGAATCTCCATCGCGTTCCCCTGATCGGACTTGATCACCTTCAATCCCAAGGCGGGTTTTCCATTGACAGACGCAATCACGATGGGATCGCGATAACCCATGCCCATGCGGGAGACCAGATCCTCGACACGAACAAGACTACCGTCCGCATCTCTGCGCACCACGGTCGATTGAACCTGCTCAAGGGAATGGTATCTCTCGTCCAGCTTAATCAGGTATTCGCCACTGTCATTGGTGTACTTTCCAGCCGGTATGCTGAGATTGGCTGCACTCAATGCCGACGCAACCTGGTCAAAGCCTATACCGAACTCACGCAGCTTCTGCGGATTGAGATAGATATGAAACTCTTGTGTCTGTTTGCCGGAGAAGTCGACCTGCTGTACATTGGGAATCTTCAGCAAACGAGTCTTTATCTCCTCACCCATCAGTGCCAAGGTACGATTACCGTGGTCACCCACAAGATTGATGGCAATAACCGGCAACCAATCCTGCACCTTGGCATTCAGCAGTGAAGGAGGATCCACACCCTGCGGCAATTCACTGATGATATTGAGCACTTCGAATCTGACTTCGTTAAAAAGTGCATCGTAGTCGGAATCGTCTACGAACTTGAGACGAATATTTGAGCGGCCATTGAAAGATGTGGAACTGATCCATTCCACATCATCAACCTTTTCCAAGGCGTCTTCGATTTTTCGTGTCACCAGACTCTCAACCTCCACCGAAGATGCGCCTGGATAGACAGTGGAGATAATGACTTCGCCAAAGCCGAAATTCGGATAACGTTCTGCGGGAAGCGCGAACAGGGAGATGAAGCCGACAACGATCAAGACTACAAACATCAGATTGTAGAAAACACGCTGTTTAAGTGAGAAAGCGACAATCTGGTGCATGGGTCAATACCCTTCGTTCAGCGTAAACTGATCCCCGGGCCAAATTTTCGGATCCGCCATAGGCATCTGCTCCTCATCACCGGCATGCAGGAAAAAATCCATCCTTATCACTACGCCATTAGCTCATTTCAGCGAGTAGCGTCTATTTCAGATCCAGTACGACAACAGTGCCACGGGAACGCCACGCGTTGATTCAATCTGTATCAATACCCACATCTAAGTCACCCATCGCCAATGTTCCGATCAATATCGACCTTGCGGGACAGTCTATAAACAGCAGGCATATCAGGACGGTTCAAACCTGCGGCTGAACAATTGGGAGGATATGACAAGCCTCTGTATCTAAGTTTGTAGCCAAATCCCTTACTACCTACTATGAGATATATTGCTCAATTCACAGTAAATACCATAAATATTTTAGGTTATACACTTATTTACACATAACGGGCCTTTAAGCGGGTAGCCTGCCCGACCGTCACTTACGCTTAGTCAAAATATGTAGCTATACTGTTACAGCCGACAACAAAATTAACAACCATGAATGGCCGCTGCAATATCGAAACAGTATTGCAGATATCAACAGCTGCAGATTAGAAACGACATCATATCTCCAGGGATCTTGGAGGAGCTGTATTCCACTGTATGAGATCAATCACCATTCTCTACCTGTGGAACAGACCGTCATGCACAAGATTAAGAGAGGAGAGCACATGTGGATCTTCTATAAACATCTCCCACGCGGGATATCCTCCAAGGAGATCAGGAAAGCCACAATGAGGGGCACCCGATCCGGCTGGTCACTGATACCGGCCAAAAAAAAGGGCACCATCAAACGATCGAAAATAATCCAGATTATGGATCTGGATACGGATTTATTGGAGTATCACGCAATCGTGCAGGTCGAGTCGCCCAAACTGGCCGACACCATCATAAAAAACCTGGACGGCAAGACCGTGAACGGTCTGTTTCTTAAACCCCATCGTTACCAGCGGAGATTTCCCAGCCGTGACAGGCGTATGCATGCGCAGGGTCTGAATCAGGGCGAAGAGCGGCGAACAAGTGACAGACGCAGGAGTAAAATTATCACGCGGGTAGTGGAGATTATTTAGCACTCGTGCTGCAGCTTTCGACTGGAAACGCCGCGATACCACTAGGTCAAAGCTGTCACAGTTCCGCCAATAGCTCCACCAACACTCTGCCGTCCAATGGCTGCAGGGCATGGCTGACAGAGAACAGCCGTGTCTCCGATCGCCCATTCAAGGCTTGAATATTGTTCATGTCCTGGCTGAAGGCGGGAACCAGTTCATCGCCCATACCCACCGGACCGGTACGCACAACCGAGACATAACGGATCGAGGGATGAGGCTGCCGGTTCAACCAAAACAGCAGATTGCCAGGTCGCTCCGGTACCAGATCCAGCAATACAGCCCACGAATCACGTACCACATCATAGAGTTCACCGGCGAAAAATTCCTTGATGGTGCTAATGGGGAATGGATCGTCGGTCTCATCCAGAGCCTCCACAGCGCGCACTGTGCCCAGATGGGGAGATGCGATGGTAATCAATGCCTTTGGCGTGTTTACGCCTCCCTGCACCAACGCCATTCTCGCCACCACGCCACCTGCGGAGTGCCCGACCAGGATAACCGGTTCGTCAGGATGCTGTCGAGTCACCAGACCCAGCATGTTCCGCAGCATGTCGGCCTGTAAACCCACTGGCCCCATCGAAGGCAGTTCAACGGTATAGAACTTATTCGCCGCCGATCCGATAGGTGCGGGCAGTAACCCGCTTGGCGTGATAATGCCCGCCGGTTGCCAGCCATGGTTCATCAGAGCCGCATTCACGCCACTATGCTGCCAGGAGTAAGCGCTACCCAGATAACCGTGTATCAACACCGCCACATCTGCCGAGAGAGGAAGACTGGACAGACTCAAGAACAGTGACAGGATCAATCGTTTCATATCAACCTCCGAATGCAATATTCCATTAAGCCATGCTCTGATAGTAAAGATTCTGCGGGTGCTTTGCTTCCGCGAAGAAATGGTAGCGCTCCAAGACCAATCCAATATATTGAATGGCAAACGCGACAATCGGTAACCTGGACGACTCCAGCAGATAGGCAAACAGGATCAGCACAACGGGTAGAACAAAGACCATCAACAGAAACAGATAGCGGATCATGAGAATAGCGGCTGCAGATTTCCCGTGAAAGAATTCACGAGTGTTGAAAGACCCTCCCATGAATCCCTGTGCCTTTTGATGCAGCTGGGAATGGTGAACACCCACCGCCGACTGCATATCCACTTTGCATTGAAACTGACTGTTCCGATAGAGCGATGAGCCTCGACTGACGGCGCCCAGCAGAGTTGCAACCACCGCCCAGGTAGCATAGAAGGTCACCAGTTCCGTACCCTTGTAGGCCGACAATGCCGCCGCCAGCATGGAACCAGAGGCGATACCGAGAAAGAGAAAGTTGGCCACCGTCAGGGGGGTATGCCAAGCCTTGATGAAACGCAGGCCGGCATAGATCATCGCGGTGCAGAGAAAGAGCACGAAGGTCGCCACTGTGCCCAGGGCACCGACAATCAGGGTGATGTCCACCGGCAGCGCCTCGGAGATGACGAACAGGGGATCGGTCCAGCCCAGGTAGTGGAAAAGACCGTAGAGAGAGATCAGTCCCATGGCGGCAGGCAGCGCGATGACCTCCCGCGAGAGCCAGGATGTGCGCCACTGGGTGGTGGCGCGCCAGGCCCGCTCGGGACGCCCCAGATGGAACACCGAGGCGACCAGACCCGCCATCAGCAACACCAGGGCAATGAGACTACCCACGGCGTAGAGAGTACCGCTCTGAACCGGTAGAAGGTTGGCCAGGGAGTAGAGCTGACCGGTGTAGAGGGCCAGGAAGAGGCCCTGGCCGGCACCGATCAGGGTCGTTAACAAGATTACCGAGAAAGCGGGATGCATCTATTTTTTCTCCGAAAAAAAATCACCATGCCACGTCGTCCAGCGTCTCACCTGCCTCCGGCAGCGGCAGCTGTTCCTTTTTCAGCGGATTGTCGGCCCGCACGAGCTCATCCTCATGGATCTGGATTCGGGTTTTGCGCCGTGGCAGGTAATGGTTGGCCGGCTTGGTGCCCCACTCCGGCTGCAGCTGGTAACCACCCTCCTCACGAATGGCCACCGAGACCGTTGAATTGGGGTCGTGCACGTCGCCGAAGAGGCGGGCGTTAGTGGGACAGGCCAGCACACAGGCAGGCTTGCGCTGCGACTCGGGCAGGCTCATGTCGGTGATTCGGTCGATACACAGTGTGCACTTCTTCATTACCCGTTGCTTCTCGTCGATCTCGCGAGCGCCGTAGGGGCAGGCCCAGGAGCAATATTTACAACCGATGCATTTGTCGTAGTCCACCAGTACCACGCCGTTGTCCTCCCGCTTGTAGGAGGCACCGGTGGGACAGACGGGCACACAGGGCGGATCCTCGCAATGCAGGCACGATTTGGGAAAGTGGTAGGTCTCGGTATGGGGGAAGACCCCGGCCTCATAGGTCTGCACCCGGTTGAAGAAGGTCCCGGTGGGGTCTTCTTCGTAGGGCCGCTGATCGGTCATGGGACCCGCCCAGCCGGAGGTATTCCACTCCTTGCAGCTGGTGACGCAGGCATGGCAGCCGACGCAAACGTTGAGGTCGATTACTAGCGCTAGTTGTGTCATTTGTTCTAATCAACTCCCAATGTTGCTCTTGCGCCGAAACTTCCCGGCAAAAAACCCCTGCCATTTCCCACGCCGCCTATCCTGCCCTGGCAACCGCTTCATGGTCGCGAACTGGGGCGAGGTCACCTTCGGCTCCTCCGGTCCCGCCGGGTAGAGGCGTACCCGCACATCGAACCAGGCGGCCTGTCCGGTGACCGGGTCGGAGTTGGACATGTGCTCGCCCGCCTCGCAGGGAGGCAGCTCCTCGGCGATCAGATGGTTGAGCAGGAAACCCTTCCGCGATTCGTTGGCCCTGGATGACAACCCCCAGGCCCCCGAGGCTTTGCCGATGGCGTTCCAGGTCCAGACCGTGCCCGGCTCCACCGCCTCGGAGAAGCGCGCCATGCAGCGCACCTTGTTGGTGGGTGACTCGACCCAGATCCAGTCTCCGTCACCAAAGCCGTTGGCCTCGCCGAGCTTGGGGTTGACGAAGAGGTAGTTGTGGGTGTGGATCTGCCGCAGCCAGGCGTTTTGGGAGTCCCAGGAGTGGTACATCGCCATGGGTCGCTGGGTCACGGCGTTGATCGGATAGTGATGGGTATCGACCAGCTTGTGTTCCAGCGGTGCGGTGTAGAAGGGCAGCGGATCGAAATGCTCGGCAACCCGCTTGCGCAGGCGATGCGGCGGCTGCTTGCCGGGCAGCTTGCCCTGGGCCGCCAGGCGGAAACGCTGCAGCACTTCGGAGTATAGATGCAGGGTAATCGGCTCCACATAGCGGGTCATGCCGTGAGCCCGGGCCCACTCCAGGTATCCCTGGTTCCAGTTGCGCATGTACTGGTATGACTTGGGCAACTCATGGTGGTAGACGCAACCGTTCTTCTGATACATCTCCCACTGGCGGGGGTTGGGTTCGCCTTTGAGAAACTTCTCCCCGCCTTTGCCGCGCCAGCCGGCAAGAAAACCGATGCCTGAGCCGGGAGAGGTCTCGTAATTGGTGACGAAATCAGGGTAGTTGCGGAACTTGCGGCTGCCATCCTCCTTGACGAAAGCGGGCAGTCCGAGACGGCTGCCCATCTCGATCAGCACCTCCTGGAAGGGTTTGCAGTCACCCCGCGGCGGCACCACCGGAATGCGTACCGAGTCCACCGGGCCGTCAAACTCGGAGATCGGCCGGTCGAGCATCGACATGGCATCGTGACGTTCCAGATAGGTGGTATCAGGCAGCACCAGGTCGGCGAAGGCCACGGTCTCCGACTGGAAGGCGTCAGCGACAATAATGAAGGGGATCTTGTACTCCCCGTTCTCCTCCTTGTCCCGCAGCATATCGCGAACGCTCTCTGTGTTCATGGAGGAGTTCCAAGCCATGTTGGCCATGAACAGCAGCAGGGTGTCGATCTTGTAAGGGTCGCCGCGCCAGGCATTGGTGATGACGTTATGCATCAGGCCGTGGACCGACAGGGGGTACTCCCAGGAGAATGCCTTGTCGATACGTACCGCCTCGCCCTGTTCGTCGACGAAGAGGTCGTCCGGCTTGGCCGGCCAGCCCAGTGGCATGCCGTCCAGCGGCGTGTTTGACCTGACCCCTTCGGGACCTTTGGGTGGTTTCGGACAGGGCGGGATCGGCCTTGGAAACGGCGCCTTGTGACGGAAACCGCCGGGCCGGTCGATGGTCCCCAGAATGGTCATCAGGATGCCCAGCGTGCGGATGGTCTGGAAGCCGTTGGAGTGGGCCGCCAGCCCGCGCATGGCATGAAAGGAGACTGGGTTTCCGGTAACGCTGTTGTGCTCGTTGCCCCAACTGTCGGTCCATTGGATCGGCAGCTCGATTTTCTGGTCCCGGGCAACCACGCCCATCTCATGGGCCAGGCGGCGGATGGTCTCCGCAGGGATACCGGTGATGTCCTCAGCCCACTCGACGGTGTACTCCTCGACGCGCTCCTTCAGCAGCTGCATGGCAGGCTTCACCGGGGTGCCGTCCTGCAAGGTGAAACTGCCGAGCAGACGCGGATCGGTGCCCGGGGTATGGGTGGAGATCTCCCGGTCCAGCTCCCGGTCCCACCAGAGCTTGTTCTCGGGATCAAAACAGCCCTCTTCGATGTGCATCTCGAATCGACGGAACAGTCCATGGTCGTCACGTTTGGGATCGTCCACAACCAACTCCGCGGCGTTTGTGTACTTGACCAGGAACTCCCGGTCGTAGAGACCGGTGTGAATCAGTTCGCGGATAATTGCCAGCAACAGGGCGCCGTCGGTGCCCGGCTTGATCGGCACCCACTCATCGGCGATGGCCGAGTAACCGGTACGGATCGGATTGATGGAGATGAAGCGTCCGCCATGCCGCTTGAAGTCGGATAATGCGATCTTCATCGGGTTGGAATGGTGATCCTCGGCGGTACCGATCATGATGAAGAGCTTGGAACGTTCAAGGTCGGGGCCGCCGAACTCCCAGAAAGAACCGCCGATAGTGTAGATCAGACCGGCCGCCATGTTGACCGAGCAGAAGCCGCCGTGGGCTGCATAGTTGGGGGTGCCGAACTGCTTGGCGAACATACCGGTCAATGCCTGCATCTGGTCGCGGCCGGTGAACAGTGCGAATCTTTTCGGATCCTCGGCGCGAATACGGCCCAGCCGATCCTGCATGATCTCGAAGGCCCTCTCCCAGGAGATCTCCTCGAAATCGGAATCGCCCCGCTCCGCCCCCTGCTTGCGCAGCAACGGCCTGGTGAGGCGAGCAGGTGAATACTGTTTCATGATACCCGACGATCCCTTTGCGCAGATCACGCCCTTGTTCAGCGGATGGTCGGGATTGCCTTCAATATAGCGCACCTCGCCGTCACGCAACGTGACGCGAATACCGCAACGACAGGCACACATGTAGCACGTGGTCTCTTTGACCTCGGTGCGTCCAATGGCGTTGTCGGAGAGGGAAGTGGGATCCTGCATCAATTTATAACCCTTGAAAACTAGGCCCAATGAAAGGCATTCGGCAATCTTATTATATTAGACTTTTCTGATTTTCCTTGCCAGGCCTGACCTATCACAATCCTTTGGGGGTGGCCTATCTGGGTTAATGAAGGCGGCCAACAAGCCCTAGGGCAGCATCGGCTCCCAGCCCGGCAATCCCGCAAACCGTTCCAACCACCCCCTAACCGCCGGATAGGGCTGTAACGAAACCCCTCCCTCCTCAGCCAGCGACACGTAAGGGTAACAGGCGATATCAGCAAGGGTGGCATTTCTACCCACCAGCCATTCATCATTGGCGAGCCGCCCTTCCATTACCGCAAGTCCGGCCTTTCCATCCTGTTGACACAGCGCCAAATCGAAAGGCCGGCCAAGCACCAGCGTGGCACGCGCCCGGGCCAGACCATAAAGCAACTCATTTTCCGACACCGCCAACCATTGCAGGACGCCTGCCTCGGCAACAGGGTCAGTTGGCATCCAGTCCCGGTCGGCATACCGCCTGGTGAGATATACCAGGATCGCCATCGAATCCCAGACAATCAGATCGTCATCCAGCAATACCGGTACTTGTCCACGGGGATTGATCTGTTTGAATTCAGCCGTCAGTGTCTCCCCCTTCAGCACATCAGTGTCGATTCGCGCATAATCGAGATTCAACATGGAGAGCAGCAGCCGCACTTTGTAGCAGTTTCCCGACCTGGGATAGTCGTACAGTTTCAATTCAGACATGGCTATGTAACCTGCAGTTGTGGGTTTGTATAGTTTAGACACTGTTAAACCAAACAACAGACAGACATGCCAGATAAAACTTGATCGACCCAGAAAGAACTCCTCAGTCTCGTTGCCGCTCGCTTAGTGCTTGCCGATACGTTAGATGTCAGGGGGATTTATTCTCGTCAATTCTTGCGCGCTCCAGGTCCAACAATGCCCGCTTCCTGTCAACTCCCCAACGATAGCCACCAAGCTTACCGTCTCCCCGCAATACGCGATGACAGGGAATCAGTACGCCGATCCGGTTCGCCGTACAGGCAGAACCCACTGAACGTGCTGCCTTCGGCTTATCGATCTTCGCGGCCACTTCCATGTAAGTCATTACCTCCCCCGCATGGATGCTGCGCAAAAAGCGCCACACCTTCACTTGAAATGCGGTACCGCGCAGGTCGAGCGGCAGGTCGGGACAGGGCGCGCCAACACTGATATGCGCATCGAGCGCCTTGATCCAGAGATCGAGTTCGGGTGCATCTTCGGCGGGTGATGCGGCGATCTTCGCGCAAGGAAATTCCTCACTCAATTGACCCATTAAGGTACCTTCATCCTCACCAAACTCCACGAAACAGACACCGCGATGGGTTGCCGCCATCAACATTGGACCGATAGCTGTATCACGGCATGCATAATAAACAGTTTCTCCCGTGCCACCAGACCGGTAGGCCTTGGGTGTCATCCCAAACTGATGCGACGCTGCACCGTAGACGCGACTGATCGAACCGAAGCCTGCGGAATAGATGGCGCTGGTGACACCCTTCCCCTGCTTGAGTGATCTTTTCAAATGCCTGACACGGACTGCATCCTGGAAGGCCTTGGGTGAGATCCCGAAAGCCGCCTTGAAGCGCCGTTGAAAGCGAGATGGTGATAAACCGACCCGATTCGCCAAACCATTTAAGGTCAGACGCTCATCCGCATGTTTCTCTATAAACCGGGCAATATCGCACAGCCATTTCATGCCGTTTGCACTATCCGTTGGCCGACAGCGTTGACAAGGTCTGAAACCCGCATTCATAGCCGATGCCGCATCGTTAAAAAAGCGAATATTCTCAGCTCGCGCACGACGACTCGGACAAGAAGGTTTGCAGAAGACGCCCGTCGTGATCACGCCATAGAGAAAGCCACCATCGTAGGATTTGTCTCGTTGCGCAACCGCCCGATGCATTACTGATTTTGCCGGCAATGTCACGTCATCGCTCCTCATGACCGTTCTGTATTATTCATTAGAGCGCAGCTGATCGAATTCATCCATCCGATTCTTGTCGTTCAATCTGAATCCCCCCCGGTGCTTTGAGAATCTCGTATTCGTATGATCTTCTAAACCGTTTTGATGAGGCAGGACCCCACCATAGGGATGAATAACCGGATCTATTCTCTACTTGATTCAATGATGCTCTCGTCAGAATATGTCATTCTACCCGGAGAACTTGCGATTATTAATCCATCCACAGCAGTCAGTATGAATACCCAACACATCGCTGCGGGCATGAAAGCACTGAGCCTGGTCGATCCGGAACTCAAACAGGCATATGCAGAACTGGGTCCGCCATCTCCCCGCATCCGTCCAAAGGGATTCGAGACCTTCCTGTCAACGATTGTCAGTCAGCAGATTTCAACTGAAGTGGCACGGGTGATCATGGGTCGGGTGAAAGATTGTCTGTCTGAGTTTTCCGCCGATGCGCTGCTAGCGATTGAGGATCGGGAATTACGTGAAGCCGGCTTGTCATTCCGCAAGATAGAATATGCCAAAGGTATGGCGGAAGCCGTCGTGTCAGGCAGATTTGATATCGATGGACTGGATGCGATGAGTGACGATGATGCGATAGCCACCATTACGAATATCAGAGGATTTGGCCGCTGGAGTGCCGAGATCTATCTTATGTTCTCACTGCAACGACAGGATATCTTTCCCGCCGATGACCTGGCCTTGCGCGTCGCACTGGGGCGCCTGAAAAACATGCCGGATAAACCGTCTGTCAAACAGGCCCGGGACATGGTCGCCCATTGGTCGCCCTGGAGAAGCGTGGGCTCGCTGTTTTTGTGGCACTACTATCGGGGTGCTCCCACTTAAGCAGACAGAAATAACTTGGTGGATCCCTACGATGAGAATACGAGCAGCAATCCTATCGCTCCAGGAAGGGCCTGAATGAAGAGGATCTTTCTGCTGGCGGTTACCGCACCGTAAATACCGGCAAGCAGTACACAGCTCAGAAAGAATATCTTCACCCCTGTGCCATCGGCGCCCAGGATAACCCCCCAGAAAAGCCCGGCGGCCAGAAAACCGTTGTACAAGCCTTGATTGGCAGCCAATACCTTCGTAATCGCCGCGGTCTCCCTGGTGTGACCAAACACACGCAGGCCAACCGGCTTGTCCCAGAGGAACATCTCCAGCACAAGAAAAGCAATGTGTTGAAAAGCGATCAAACCCACGACGATGTCTGCGATCACAGGCACGGGTTATCAATGGCTCCATGCAGGCTGGATGGTGAAACTGTACGTTATGTCTGGTGCCAGCATGCGCTGATTATCGATCGAGGAACTATACCGTGGACGTTCTCAGGCATTCAATTTACCCACTGTAACCGCCAATTTTCGGCCAAGCGCCAAAACAACCTCTTGCTTACGCTCATCCACCAGCGAACCGTCATCATTGAAGGCCTTATATGCCTGCGGAACGGTCTGCTGGTCAGGCAAAACCGTAACACCTATATTGGCAAGCAGCATCCTTAAAAAAACCAATCCTCGAAGCCCGCCCAAGACCCCTGGAGATGCAGCCAGGATTACAGCCGTCTTACCTCGGAAAGCCACCAGCGGCGGCTCATCTTCCGATTCGGCGCGGGATGCCCAATCGATAACGTTCTTAAGCAATGGACTGAACGCGCTGTTATATTCCGGAGACGCGATAATGAAGGCATCGTGATCCATCAGAAGTCTCTTGAATTCAAGTGCATTCTCCGGAATCCCTTGTTCGCGCTCAAGATCCTGATTGAAGAGCGGCATCGGGAAATCCACCAAATCGATCCGCGTAACATCCGCCCCGGCCGCCTCGGCCCCCGCAGCGGCAATCGACAGGATCTTTTTGTTGAAGGATCCATTCCTGCTGCTGCCTGCGAATGCGAGAATTCTTGGTGCCATATACCCCCCTTGGGAATGCCTGAGCATTTGTCTCCGGACGGGACCTGATGGAATCAGTGTAGCGCTACTTCTGTCGCCTGTAACCGCTCAACGACTGCAATGGCAGCGAGGACCATGCCACGTACGCATCGCCGGCTGATTTTTACTCTGCTCATTTCATCCCTGAAATACCCAATCCTCCATAATCCAATATGCTTAAGTGGTAAGCTGTGACGAAATTCGGCAGCCGCTACCCGGACCTGTCAACCGCCACCGAAAAACTTGCCTGCGCCATATGGACCTGCACAGATGAAGCGACATTTCTCCGCAGCGCATCCGGAATCATTGGCCGAGCTGCTACTGGCCCGGGCACGACGGGCACTGCTGTACGGCCCACCCGGTATCGGTAAGAGCACGCTGGCAAAAGGCTTGGCGGAATCACTGCACAAGGCAGGCAGACCGGTCCACTGTCTCGCGGCGGATCCGGGGATGCCGGCATTCGGTATCCCGGGCGCGGTCAATCTGGGCCTATGGAAACAGGACGCATGGGAAGTTATCGACCGTGCGGCTGTCTGCAGTCTCGATGCCGCCCGCTTCCGCCTGCCGCTGATCGAGGCCGCCGGTGATTTAGCCAGCCAGGTAGAAGGCGGCACACTGTTGCTCGATACACCCGGGGTTGTGCGGGGTGTGGCGGGGGCTGAACTCCTGATATCACTGGCACACCGTGCGGATGTGGATATGGTGATAGTGTTGATGCGCGAGGGACAGCCACTCCACCTCGGCCAAGAGCTGCGGGCACTGGCCGCCGAGGTCGTGGCTGTCGAGGCTTCAGCGTCGGCGAGCCGGCCGGGAAAGAGCCTTCGCGACCGGCAGCGAACAAGCCACTGGGACGACTATCTGTCCCATGCGAGCGAGGTGGAGATCGACCTGTCCGAAGTCGCTATCCTGGGGACACCACCCCGCCATGCAACCGAAGCCTGGGTGGGCAAGCAGATTGCGTTTCTCGATGGATCCCGCACTGTCGGTATGGGTGAGGTGGTTGACATGGGGGAGGAGAGACTCCGGATCCTGCTACCCCCGGATAACAGGCAGACAGGGGTTATCTTGGTACGCGATGCCGTCCGAGACGAGTCGGGATTGCTGGTGACCGGCAAACGCTTTGCGGAGAGCGTGGTACGTTACCTCCCCCCCTCCGATCTGGTGCCCGACGACAAGCTGCCACAGGATACCGGACCCCGGCCCATGGTGCAGACCCCCAGTGCAACCGCAGTCTTGATGAACGGTGTGTTCGGCGATCCACAACTCCATCTCCGCCTGGCACACCAGCGGCGCAGCCTGCTCTTCGACCTGGGTGACGGCGCACGGCTCCCGGCGCGGATCGCGCACCAGGTCAGCGACGTCTTCATCAGCCACACCCATATGGATCACATCTGCGGCTTTCTCTGGCTGCTGCGATCGCGTATCGGCGAATCGGGAAGATGCCGGCTCTATGGGCCTCCGGGCCTCGCTACACAGATAGAGCATTTGATCAACGGCATCCATTGGGACCGGATCGGTGATCGAGGCCCCCGGTTTGAGATCGCTGAGCTGCATGGCGAACAACTGATCCGCTTCAATCTGCAGGCTGGTTTGGCAGGCATTCGGCCAAACGGTGAGACTGTGATCAAGGATGGGATCCTAGTCGATGAGCCCGAATTTCGCGTGCTCGCCGTCACCCTCGAGCACGGCATACCCGTCATCGCCTACGCCTTCGTCCCTGCGCCGCAGATCAATGTGCTCGAGGAGAAACTCAGTGAACGCGGGCTGCAACCCGGTCCCTGGCTGACCAGGCTGAAGCAGCTGTTGATTGAACAGCGGCTGGATGAGTATCTTTCCCTGCCGGATGGAACCGGCGAGACGGTTGGCGCCTTGGCCACCACCCTCACCCTGACCACGCCCGGCAGTAAAATCGTCTATGCCACCGACCTGGCCGACACGCCCCATAACCGCGATCGACTCACCCGGTTGGCCAGACAGGCGCACACCCTGTTCTGCGAATCCCCGTTCATGCAGAAGGATGCCACGCATGCCCGGCGCACCGGCCACCTGACCACTACCGCCTGCGCGGAGATCGCCAACAGCGCCAGTGTCCGTCACCTGATTCCGTTTCATTTCTCCCGCAGGTATGAGGGCACGTCATGGCAGGTGTATAACGAGATCGCGGCGAACTGCCCACATGTCGTGATACCGGCCACCTCAGATAGCGCGAACCACGAATGATCCTGCACAACCGAACCTTACCGGCACCTGGAATCGATCAGAGAGATCACCCGAGGGATAAAGGACTACTTTCCTGTTCTATCCACCGGGCCGGGTTTGATCATTAATGCAAAAGGGATCGCAAGTGGGCCGAAAGCCGCGCCCAGAACCGCCCACAATACCGGCCTGCCGCCACGCGATTTAGCAATCTGGTGACAGATGAATATGCTGGCGATATTTATCGCCAGTAAAACATAGATAGCCATTAATCTTAGGGCCTGTTAACACTAATCGGATGTGGTCAGTTGGGCCTGACAAAACGAAAATAGGTAAATTGCTGCGCTTTGTTTGCCGGCGTTATATGCATCTCGTTTTTCTCTTCCACCAACTCGAACGCCACGCCCAACTCACGCGTTAGTTTTGATGCATCATATTGCACGATATCCAAACCACTGCACTTTTTCGTACCCCCGATCGCAAACGCTGCGATAATCAGATGGCCGCCCGGTCTCAATGCCAGCTTCAACGCCTCTATATAGGCGTCCCTGTCCGATCTATCGGTCAAGAAGTGAAACACAGCCCGGTCATGCCAAAGCGAAAACAGGTGGGGCGATCTGAATTCTGTAATATCGGATTCGAACCACTCGATTTCACCTGCCGCATCTCCCAGTCGCTGTTTAGCCACAGCCAGCGCCCTGTCGGAGATATCCAATACAGCCAGGTTTGTATAACCTTGCCTATACAGGTGATCGACCAGTACCGACGCACCACCCCCTACATCGATGATCGCTCCATCCCTGGCAATCCGGCAGTGATGGATCAATTCCAGCGATAGCTTCGGTTCAGTCTGATACCAGCTCACTTCCGAGGGGGGTTTATCCCGATAGATATTTTGCCAGTGCGTTTTTCTGTCGATCACTTCAACCCGGCCTCCAATCAATACCCTGGTGATACCTCCGGAAGCGTCGTCTGCACCGGGATCGGTTGACGAACGATAGGAAACCTGTGGCAACCCTTCCTCCGGGGTAACTCAAGGGTTCCAAAGGCCAATTACAGCTCCAGGTACGGAGCTTCAGATTAAAGTATAGAGCCAGACCGGCACTTCTATTGGAGGTATCGCTTCAATCGCGGTCGATCAATAGCGAAACGACTGCAGCACTTCATAGCCCAGTTCCGGTTTCCAGCCCCAGGAGTAGTTGCGCAGATCATAGAGCGCCGCCCGTTCCGCTTCGGCGGCCGAGCGCGGGCTGTAGCCGCAGCCGTAGCTGGTGCGGGTGCGCCCCGTCATTGTGGTATAGGTGGTCTTGACTATGACCATGTGGGCATGGCGCAACCCGATACCGGCCTGGGCGTGAACGTCCTGACCCTTCTTGCGGTAACCCTGTTCGATCAGCTTCTGCTTGGCCTTGCGGATGGCCGACTCGACGCTCTCGTCCGGAGCGGCCACCCATTCGATGGCCAGGGAGTCGCCGAGACGCTTCGCCACGGCACAGCCGGCGCCCGCCATGGCGTCATCTGCCCAAACCAGCGTCATCAGTGTCAGCAGGAACAGGGTGACAGCACTTCGTTCAACTGCCGGTCTGCATCGATTCCAGTGTTTCCCAACGCTCATAGGCCTGATCCAGTTCCAGTTGCACCGCTGACATCTGCTGCTGAAGCTCTGCGGCCAGTTCCCCCTGGGTGCGATAGAGGTCCGGATCGCCCAGCCTGGTCTGTAGCTCGTCGAGCCGCACTTCCAGCGCTTCGATCCTCTGAGGCAGCGCATCGAGCTCCCGCTGGTCTTTGTAACTCAGCTTCTCACTCTTCTTTTTCGGCCTCTCTGCAACAGACTTGACCCCGCTCCCGCCCTTTGGTTTCGACCCCGCCGGTTGCCTGGCTCGGGCATGGGCCTCCCAGTCACTGAAACCACCGACATATTCCGCCACCCTGCCTTCACCTTCGAAGACCAGGCAGCTGGTCACCGCATTGTCCAGAAACTCCCGGTCGTGACTGACCAGCAGCAGGGTTCCCGGGTAGTCGGAGAACAGCTCCTCAAGCAACTCCAGCGTCTCCACATCCAGATCGTTGGTCGGCTCGTCGAGTACCAGCACATTGGCCGGTTTGGTAAACAGCTTGGCCAGCAGCAGACGGTTGCGCTCACCGCCGGAGAGCGCCTTCACCGGGCTTCTGGCGCGTTCCGGGGTAAACAGGAAATCCTGCAGGTAACCGATGATGTGCCTGCTTTTTCCGCCGACCTCCACCTTGTCGCTGCCGCCCCCCACATTATCCTGTACCGAGCTTTCCTCATCGAGCTGACCGCGCAGCTGGTCGAAATAGGCCACCTGCAGCTGGGTGCCGAGTTTGATTCTGCCCGTATCGGGCCGCAGTTCGCCCAGCAGCAGGTTCAACAGGGTTGTCTTGCCGCAGCCGTTTGGTCCGATGACGCCCACCCGGTCACCGCGCAGGATAGTGGTGGTGAGATCCCGCACCACCGGCTTCTCCTCCCAGGCGTAACCGATATCCTCGACCTCCACGACCAACTTGCCTGAACGCTCTCCCGCATCGATCCGCATCTTTACCCTGCCCTGCTGATCACGCCGCTGCTGTCGCACCTCGCGCATTGCCTTAAGCGCCCTGACCCGGCCCTCATTGCGGGTACGCCGCGCCTTGATGCCCTGACGAATCCAGATCTCCTCTTGGGCAAGTCTTTTGTCAAAACGCTGGTTGGCCTGTTCCTCCGCATTCAACAGTTCCTGCTTACGGCGCAAAAAGTTGGCGTAGTCACCCGGCCAGTCGGTCAAGCTGCCGCGATCAAGCTCCAGAATCCGGGTCGCGATCCGACGCAGGAAGGCCCGGTCATGCGTGACAAAGAGGATTGCCCCCGGATAACCGAGCAGAAATTCCTCCATCCATCGGATAGCCTCGATATCGAGGTGGTTGGTGGGTTCATCGAGGAGCAGCAACTCGGGTTCCATCACCAGGGCCTGCGCCAGCAAGACACGCCTCTTCAGACCTCCCGACAGTGCACTGAACTGCTTATCCGCATCCAGACCGATTCTGGATATGACGGTCTCCACCCGTTGCTCCAATTGCCAACCCTCAACGGCCTCGAGTTCATGCTGCGCCTTCGACAGCGATGACAACAGGCTGTCATCGCCCGTCTCCGCAAGCTGATGGCTTATTTTGTGGTAAGCCTTGATTCTGTCGGCAAGTTGACCGACGCCGTCCGCCACCACATCGAAGACACTCCCCTCGACCTCATCCGGCACCTCCTGGATCAGATGCGCAATCCTTGTCCCGCTGCTTACGACACGCTCCCCGTCGTCCGGGACGATACCACCCTGAATCACTCGCATCAGGGTTGACTTGCCGGCCCCGTTACGGCCGAGCAGCGCAATCCTCTCCCCCTTTTCGATGTTGAGATCGATATCATCCAGTAACGGCCGATCGCCATAGCTGAGCTGCAGCCTGCGCAGGGTTATCAGCGGCATCGAAGTACCCGGGTGAATTCATTCATGACATATCTCAATTAAAAAGCTTCATCCTACGCTGATCCAATCTGCTCTGCTGGTAAAAAACCAATCGTTATGTGATTATCGCCATGTTAGGGCACGTTAACAGACCCTAATAAATCGGTAGTTTCATTTATATCCTGCTTCGTTACCAGGATATATAAAAACACCCATTCCGATCCAACAAGATCTGCATCATGGACGGGCTATCAAATCACTATTTGGGACTCGGGCCAAGTAGCGGGAGACGATAACATATGAAGACCAAGATTCTGCTGAAAGAGGCAGATATGCCGACCCATTGGTATAACATCGTGGCTGATATGCCCAATCCACCGGCGCCGATCCTTGCCCCCGACGGCTCTCCGGTAACGCCGGATGCGCTCAGCGCAATTTTTCCTGACGCCATTATCGAACAGGAGGTGAGCGCGCAGCGTTGGATCCCTATTCCCGATGAGGTCCGTGAAGTGCTGCGTCTGTGGCGGCCATCCCCCCTCTATCGCGCAGAACGTTTGGAAATGGCGCTCAAGACACCCGCCAAGATCTACTTCAAGAATGAAGCGGTCAGCCCGGCGGGATCGCACAAACCGAATACCGCAGTCGCGCAAGCCTATTACAATAAACTGCAGGGCATCAAACGACTCGCCACCGAAACGGGGGCGGGGCAATGGGGCTGCTCCCTGGCCCTTGCCGGGCAACTGTTCGATTTGGAAGTCAGGGTCTATATGGTCAAGGTCAGTTATCAACAAAAACCCTATCGTCGCTCGATGATGGAGACATGGGGCGCCGAGGTCTTTCCGAGCCCTACGGACATGACCCAGTCGGGGCGTCACATCCTTGAACGGGATCCCGACTCCCCCGGGTCATTGGGTATCGCCATCTCAGAAGCCGTCGAGGAGGCTGCCGGCCGGTCGGATACAAACTACGCCCTGGGTTCGGTGCTTAATCATGTATTGCTGCACCAGACCATTATCGGCGAAGAGGCGAAAAAGCAGCTTGAACTTGTGGGGGAATATCCCGACGCGATCTACGCTCCCTGCGGAGGGGGCTCGAACTTCGGCGGGATCGCCTTCCCGTTCTTTGCCGACAAGGCGGCGGGCAAGGAGATCGATCTGGTTGCCGTTGAACCGACCTCATGCCCCACATTGACCAAAGGTGTATACGCTTATGATTATGGCGACACGGAAGGTCTTACACCTTTGACGAAGATGTACACGCTGGGCCACGATTTCATGCCACCCGGCATACATGCCGGTGGCCTGCGCTATCACGGCGATTCGGCACTCGTCAGTCAGCTCTACAACGAGGGGTTATTGAGCGCAGTGGCCATCCCCCAGCTGGAGACTTTCGAAGCCGGCGAACTCTTTGCCAAGACCCAAGGCATCATTCCCGCGCCGGAGTCCTGTCATGCGATTGCCGCCACCGTTCGGGAGGCGAAACGTTGCGCCGAAACGGGTGAAGCGAAAACCCTGCTCTTCAACCTGTCCGGTCATGGCCATTTCGATATGAGTTCCTATGACCGCTACTTCAAAGGAAAACTGGAAGACTTCGACTACCCGGATGATGCGATTCAGGCATCACTCAGCCATTTGCCGAAGGTGGGTTGAACGGCGTTTGAGGGCCTGGGAGTCACGCCTGCTGTGACTCCCAGGCCATGCGTAACCGGTTCAGGTCGTGGCATGCCTGATCCCAGTTCAGATCGTCCCCGGAGTGCTGCAGCTTCTCGATCAACTGGTGAATACCCGCGATGAGGGGCTGCAGGCGCTCCCGCTCCGTCTGTTTGTTGCTTTTTCGCTGCACATTGACGATTCGGCTGTTGACAACCTCGACGAGTAGTTTGAGATTATCCCGCCAACGCTGGTAGCGCGTCTGATCATGGACAGGCATATTGCGCACAAGCACGGAGACCGATTCTGCATTGAACAGGGTACGGTGGCCAAAATCGATGATTTTGCCGTTTTCGTAGAGGCTCTCCATCATCTCCTGATCCAACACCCCGACTTCACCCGCATGGGAAAAGTAGTGTCCGCTCTCCACCAGCCTTACTATCACCCTCAAACCGAAGCGATCAAATGTATCCAGCAAGCCCTCGCCCAGCGTACGCAAATCATCGCAATCGAGGCTGTTATCGATGAAATCGGCGAGTAGGTTCAGTTCGATACAGGCAGCGAGAGAAGCTTCCATCTCCTCCTGAGCCAGGACGGCGCGCTCCCGGGCAGCCTCGAGATCGTGGCGGCTATTGAGGGCAATACGAATCTTTGCCAGCAGCTCATCCACATCATAAGGCTTGGTGACGTAATCATCAGCCCCCGCCTGATAACCGGCAAGACGTTCACTGAGACGGGACAGGGCCGACACGAAGATAACCGGGATCATGGATGTGGCGGGATCTGCCTTGACCAGGCGGCAGACGGTCAGACCGTCCATCAACGGCATATCCACATCCAAAAGGATAAGATCGGGTGCACTTTGCGCTACCTGTTCAAGACAAGCCTCGCCATTGGCTGCCAATGAGACCCGATAGCTATAGCTCAATATCTGATCGAGGCTTCGCAGATTCTCCGGCTGATCATCGACTACCAGGACATGTTGCGCTGAAGCCGTTTCCTGTTCGGTTGTCATCGCCCTCCTCCGTGTACAAACTCCCGTTATTATTACAAGAATTCCAATATCATACCCTGTTGTTTACTGATGAAATAAGAATTCCTATAGCCGGGCCCTCAATCTTGTCACAAATGGATTGTCAACCCCAGCGCCCTAGAGCCTGCTAACACTGATCCGACAGACCTCAGTAGCGCATCGGTCTCTTGGGTTTCCTGCCTGACCGTCGATAAGTTGCCGGCCGGGTGACGCTATCCACTCACTCCCTGATCTGGTATTGTTGACTGAACTACCCTGTTTATCAACGCTTATACGGGTGATGATTGGTTCATCCCTTATGGACGAACACTGCAATGGTTAAAAATGTCACTTTCAAGGAAGCCAGGGACGGTGTGGCTGACTGTTTGAAGTGCTCCCTGCGCGAGTCTGTGCTGTTTGCCAATCTGGAAGAGAAGGATTTCGAGAAGTTACACGACCCTATCGATCAATATACTCTACCGGTAGGCTCAACCCTCTACCACGCTGGCGACAAGGGCGAGCGGATGTATACGGTACGATCGGGGGTCCTGAAGCTGGTACAGTACTTGCCGGACGGTAGCCAGCGAATTGTCCGCCTTATCCGATCCACCGATATCACAGGATTGGAGTGTATCGTAGGCGAAAACTACCAACATGATGCGGTTGTGCTGCAGGAGACCGAGGTCTGTGCCTTGCCGGTACGCGTGGTGGAAAACCTGAGCAAGGAGAATCCCGCTCTCCACAGGGAACTGCTCAATCGCTGGCAACGCGCCTTGAAGGAGGCCGATGCCTGGTTGACCGAACTCTCCACAGGTTCCGCCAAACAGCGGGTGGCCCGTCTGCTTTTGCGCCTCGTCAGGGATACGCAGATGAGTGAATGCAGTCTGTTTGCCCGGGAAGACATGGGCGCCATGCTGGGTATCACCACCGAGACAGCAAGCAGGACAATCGCTGAATTCAAACGCCAGAGCCTACTGGTCGAAACCAACGCCAACCACTTCCTTCTGGATATTCCAAATCTGCATAGAATCGCCGAGGATTGAGCTTTTTCAATGCCTGAAGCAATCCGCTATCTTATTCTGCTCTCCTGACTCATCAGGCAGGGGAGAGGTAAGGTGAAACAGGTCGTCAAGGAGATTGCGTTTCCGATCTTCAGCATGGAAATGGACTTTTCGGAATGCAAATACGACACAACCGAAGAGATTGTCGCGTATCTCGTGGAACAGGTGAAGTCACATAAGGCTGCGCGCTATATCACTACATTCGATCACCTGAAGCATACCTCGGAATTACCGGAGGGTATCGTCGCGGACGATATCGTCGCTGCATATAATATTGTCTTCTGTTTCGGTTTCAGCCTGCAGGATGCCGAACAGCTGGCTACACGACCTCGCTCACTCGGTGTCTGCGAAACGGACGACCGTGTCACACTCTCGTTCATGGAGGCCCCCATGCCGGTTGCGAACGCACTCATGGAACAGTGGACGAGATCCCTACTACACGATGAGCGCCTGTCCTCTCAGCAGGCAGCATCTCCAGGCGATCTGGATGATGTGCAGTTGCACTCCTGAAATCGGCGACCGGTAAAGTGGCTGTTACATCTCCATCTCCAGATCGTCAATGATGGTATCGATACCGGCCTGTGCGCACTCTTCATCGGTTTCCCCCGACGGCGCGCCACTTACACCCACAGCGCCGAGCAGTTGACCTCCGGCCTGTACGGGCAAACCACCGGCAGACATGACCAGACCGTCGATACGGCCAATGGGTGTATTTGCGCGACTCTTCAATGCGGATGTGGCGGCATTGAAGTTGGCCGCCGTGAAGGCCTTCATACGGCTTATCGGCACCGTAATCTGGGCAGCGATGGTGTCACGCATGACTGCCTGCACCGTACCGTCCCGATCAACCACTGTCACGCCGATCTGGATACCCTTTTTGCGGCATGCTTCGATCGCGCCCAGGGCGATTCGGTTGGCTGACTCCAGCGCAAGCCGTTTGACGCTGACACTCGGTGCGGCTTCGTCCGCCAGCGCATTCGTAGAGATCCCGCATATCAGGGCTATGGTTATCATCAGTCGCTTCATAGTTTCCTCCGATTCGATTGTCTTGTTATCGATCCTATCCCATGAATTTCGATTTCTGTAAATGCCGAATCCACCTCCGGTCGCAATGCAATTTTCAAAGAACATCTGATCAATTCAGCGGTTGCTTCAGTCACAAGTTTACAAAAGGATATCAGTAGTGATGTCTGACATAGTCATCCACCAACGCCATGAACTGTCCCGAGATATCATCGCCTTTAAGTGTCACCACCTTTTCACTATCCACATACACTGGTGCCGACGGCGACTCTCCGGTTCCCGGCAGGCTGATACCAATATTCGCCTGTTTGCTTTCCCCGGGCCCATTTACCACGCATCCCATCACTGCTACCGACATTGCCTCGACCCCGGGATGCTGCTTGCGCCATTCCGGCATCATTTTTCGTAAGTGGCTTTGCACATCTTTGGCGAGCTGCTGGAAATAGGTGCTTGTCGTACGACCGCATCCCGGGCAGGCGACCACCATCGGAGTAAATGCACGCATACCCATCGATTGCAGCAACTCCTGAGCGACAATCACCTCCTGGATTCTCGCCCCACCGGGTTCCGGGGTCAGTGAAATACGTATCGTGTCACCGATACCCTCCTGCAGCAACACCGCAAGAGCAGCACTCGAGGCGACGATACCCTTGGAACCCATCCCCGCTTCGGTTAATCCCAGATGGAGTGCATAGTCACACCCTGCCGCCAATTTTCGATAGACCGCAATCAAATCCTGGACGCCGCTCATTTTACAGGAGAGTACGATCCGCTCAGCCGAAAGCCCAACCTCCTCGGCACGCTGGGCACTCTCCAGGGCTGAGACCACCATCACTTTATGGACCATCTCTACACTTTCAAGGGGCTTTTCGGCACGACTATTCTCGTCCATCAGGCGTGCCACCAAACCCTTGTCGAGACTGCCCCAATTGACGCCGATCCGAACCGGCTTATCGTAACGGCAGGCGGTTTCGATCATGCTCGCAAATTGGCTGTCGCGCTTCTCGCCGCTGCCGACATTGCCGGGATTGATGCGGTATTTCGCCAATGCCTCGGCACAAGCCGGATGTTCCACGAGCAAGCGGTGGCCGTTGAAGTGGAAGTCGCCAATCAACGGTACCTCTATTCCCTGACTTGCCAGACGATCGCGGATCCGCGGAATTGCCCTGGCCGCCGCCTCATTGTTGACTGTCAGGCGAACCAATTCCGAACCGGCCTGGGCGAGTGCCTTGATCTGCTCCACACTGGCATCCACATCCGCTGTGTCGGTATTGGTCATCGACTGCACCACTACCGGAGCACCGGCGCCGATCCGCACGCCACCAACCAGTACACCTTTGGTCATGCGTCTGTTGATTAGCACTGTCATCGTCTCATTTCTTCCAGCAGATTGCGCAGCATATCAAATCTGCCCACTGCGTATTAACCGATCAGTAAAACCATGATGCCCCGGACAGTCCCGGGTATAACCACGCGGAAATAACGGTTGGATCAGCAAACCAATCGGTTGGCGGGCAGAGTGAAACATTTCACAGTCCCATGGTACAGATCGAGCTGCTCGAGTAGTCTCAGGAGCAGCCAACCGAAACCGAGTAAAGTCATGGATAGACCGTAACGCCAGCCATATCATGGGACAAGCCGTATAGGCCACATTGCCAGTTGACGGAAGCAGACTAAAAGGCCCGGTCATGGACCGGGCCTCTCTTTCGGCAATGGGATATCCTATTTTAGCTTGCCAATACCGAGCATCTTGAGAATATATTTCTCATAAATCGGCTCCGAGGTCCCTTTCTTCATCTTGCGGATAAAATACTTTTCAAAGGCGATCTTGGCCATGTGCACCCACTTGCCTTTTTTGAACCAGGCTACGTTGCGAGGCGGTATCTGCGGCAATGCGACAAAGGCGGCGCCGGTATCCCCCATGTCGGCAAGACAGACGGCATTCCAGGTGGCCAGAGTCGTACCCTCCTTACCCGCCAGCTCATCTGCGATGTTGTGTACGATAGCGGTTACCATCGACTCGATCATATAGCCGGTCTTGGGCGCCCCGGTGGGGATCGCAGTCGCTTCCACTGGTGGGATGGCGATACAGACACCGGCGCCGAATATATTCGGATATTTTGGGTTGCGTTGATGATCGTCCACGAAAACGAAACCGCGAGGATTACATAATCCCTCAACATTGGCGACGGCATCGACACCTTTGAATGCAGGGAGCATCATCGAGTAGGTGAAATCCAGCTCGTGGTCCTTCAATTTGTGCCCGGAATCGTCATACTCCTCAACGTACATCTTGCCACGCTCGATCTTCGTCACTTTTGCGTTGGTGATCCAGTTGATATGATGGTTGCGAAATTCGCTCTCGAGAAAACCCTTTGAGTCCCCCACGCCTCCCAGTCCCAGATGCCCGATGTATGGCTCGGATGTCACGAAGGTCATCGGTACTTTGTCTCGCATCTTACGCTTTCGCAGATCCGAATCCATGATGAAGGCGAACTCATAGGCGGGACCAAAACAGCTGGCGAAGGGCATTGCCCCAATTACCACATGACCAGGGTCATCCAGCAGGTCTTGGTAAGCGCCATAGGCCCTTTCCGCATGATCCACAGTGCAGATGGATTCAGTGAAACCCTCTGGGCCCGAACCCTCAACCTCTTCGAAAGCGAGCCGGGGTCCGGTTGCGATGACAAGGTAGTCGTAATTGACGGTGTCTCCGCTGTCGAGTGTCAACTGATTTGCCTCGGGATCGATTTTGTCGACTCGCTTGGAGATAAAGTTTATCCCCTTGCGTTCCAGGTGAGGACGTATATCAAAAGTGATGTGTGATCGATCACGCCAACCTACAGCCAGCCAGGGATTGGACGGTACGAACTGGAAGTATTCCCGTTCGTTGATCATCGTGACCTCATGCTCACGCCCCAGCTCCATGCGCAATTCGTAGGCACAAGGCATACCCCCCGTACCCGCACCCAAAATGACGATATGCGCCATTGAACAACACCTCCATCCTCTCCGAAATTATAAGGTTGCGGTAAAGCCGGGAGAGGAGGCAGAACCGCTTTTGACAAAAACCCTAAGATTATACTCAACCCACTGAAAATTAAAATTATTTAAGTAATTTGTAATGAGCTAATATTGACGAAATTTCAAACCGGGCGCGTAATCGACAGTTGAAACCAATCTGTAACATCATGCTGGGATGCGATGGAAAATCGATCGCTCAAGTCGGGCAACTGCTGGTATACCAACTCAGTTACCAGTCCCGGGGAGTTGTTCTTCTCACTCAGATGGGATGCCACCACGTGTTGCAGCCGGGACGTTTGCAAACGCTTCAACAGACCAACCGCCTGGTGATTGTTCAGATGGCCATGGGATCCCCCGACCCTTGCCTGAAGAGTGGGTGGATAGGACCCATTCGCCAACATCTGCGGATCGTGATTGAATTCAAGTACAAGACTGTCGCATGCTTGCAGAATGCCAGCGATATGCGGCGTGATATAGCCTGTGTCCGTGAGCAGGCCCAGCGTGCCGCCTCCGGCGGCGCGAAAGAGAAACTGGCAGGGCTCTTTGGAGTCGTGAGGTACCGGGTAGGGGGCTACAGCCAGGTCGCCAATGGACCACCACCCGGTATGGCTGTCAATCTGGTGCAGCGTGGGCAGCTTACCGTAATTGGCACCATGAAACGTGCCAGGTGTCATCCATACTGGAATATCATATCGCCTGGCCAGAGGGCCGAGACCCCGGACATGGTCCGTGTGCTCATGGGTGACGAGAATCGCAGTGAGGGAATCCGCATCAATACCCAGCCCGTTCAGACGAGACTCGATTTCGCGGGCGGGAAAGCCGCAATCCACCAGAACCCTGACTGAGGCGGTTTCGACAACCAGGGCATTTCCCTGACTGCCGCTACCGAGTAAGGCGAACCGTAACGACACGCCTCAGCGAATCTGCTCATGTATCATGGTGAGAATTCTTCCGGCTGCCTTGATGTCAGCCTCAGCACCATCCTGGTCTCTGATCAGTACCCGGGTTCTTTCATCGAGTTCCGAGAGCTTCACCTGGTATTGAGTCTCTTTGTCGATACTGTCTTCATCGTCCCGCCAAAATGCGAGCTTGGAAAAGAATCCCTTCTCTTCCTGGCCTGCTCCGGATAACTCGCTGTAACGAACGAAATAGATGCCGGATGAACGATCCCGATCCTCCACCGCAAAACCGACACGATCGAGCGCAACGCCGGTCAATCGCCATGCACGGGCAAAGCCTTCGTTGATCCACAGTTCGGAGCGTTCCCCGGTTTTGATCAATTTGGAGCGTTGTTCCCTCTCCCCGCCCTGAGCCAGCACCTGTTCCGCATTCTCGTTCGCCATCCCGAGATAGACCATGATACTGCGTAGCATTGCGGCCTCGATACCCGGATCGTTGGGCCGGGGCGTCCAGTAGGTTGTATCGGCATTACCGCTGAAATCCTCTTTCAGTTTCTCCTCCATACCCCGGTGGGTCAGATAGAGTTCAGTGGTTCCTGACTCAAGCCCTTTCTCCAGCCGTACGCGGAACTGATCGCGCGTAGCCGATGAGTAGATACTGCCAAGGGTCTTGCGAAAAAACTCGGTAATCGGGCCTTGCTTGATATCGGCACGACTCTCGAGCCAGTCGGTTTTCATGACACCGATGGTCGGATCCTGCTCCACCAGCAGAAGCCCGTTGCTTCGCCAAAACTCAACGACTTTAGACCATACGTCTTGCGGGTCTGCACTGATCACAAGCCAGCGCTGATTGCCGTCGCGCTCAACCCTGATATTGTCGAATTCCGGCAATACCTCATCTTTCGCGGATACGGCAGCACTCCCGCCGCCTCGTTTATTGGCATACTCCTCGTATGAGGCACTCCCGGCACCGGGTATCGCCATGGCATCCTGTATCGATGAACGGGTGAGGTCCGGCGGCACCTCGAGATCATCAACCGTCTCCTTCTGAGAGCGGTAGACACGTTCAGAGTCGGAAAAATAGCCACCACCGGAGCTGCATCCGGTAAGCGTGAAGGCCAGAGAAGTGATCAACAGAAAAGCGAAAGTTGATTGCATGTCTAAGAATATCGTCAGGTAATTATGTGTTGCCTATGACAATGAAAACGAGCGATAAGTTTGATACTGGATCACACCACATTGTCAAAGACACATCGAAGCCTTTCAGGGTGCACGGCCTGGACTGAATACTCATCTGGTCGGCGGTCATAGAATTTCGGCCTGCCGCATTGCTTGCAGTACCTGATCCTCCGCAGAAGGGCTCAGCCAAGTCAGTGGTAGCCGGATCCCACGACTTGCCAACCCCAGTTTCATCATTGCCCACTTCACAGGTATCGGGTTCGATTCCACGAACAATGCACTGTGCAATCCAGCCAGCTTTGCATCGATCGCACGCGCCTCCTCATCTCTGCCGGCCAGGGCGGCAATACTCATTTCGTGCATCAGGCGTGGAGCCGCATTCGCGGTCACCGAGATGACTCCGTGACCGCCCTGTAACAGGAACTCACAGCCAGTGGCGTCATCACCGCTGTAAAACTCAAATGAGTCATCACACAGCTCACGCAGTTGATGTAATCGCGACAGATCACCGGTTGCCTCCTTCACACCGATGATGTTTGACACCTGTGCCAATCTGGCGATGGTCTCAGGCAGCATATCGCAGGCAGTACGTCCTGGCACATTGTAGAGGATCTGGGGTATATCCACTGCCTTGGCAACCGCTGCGTGGTGCTGATAGAGCCCTTCTTGCGTGGGCTTGTTGTAGTAGGGGGTTACCAGCAGACAGGCATCCGCCCCCGATTCCTTGGCGCAGCGGGTCAGTGAGACTGCCTCCCGGGTAGAATTCGCACCGGTACCTGCAATCACAGGTACCCTGCCGCCGACATAGTCGACTACCCGGCGGATCACATCGCAATGCTCCTCTTCGTCCAGGGTTGCGGACTCGCCGGTCGTGCCGACAGCGACGATCGCGTCAGTGCCTTGCCGGATATGAAACTCCACAAGCGCACGCAAAGCGGCATCGTCGAGGCCACCATCCTCAACCATGGGAGTGATCATTGCTACCATACTGCCGTGAAACATCGCCCCGCACCCCGATTCATTGAATAATCGGCAATGGTATCCTGTGGCTTGTGATGATGACAAGTAGCATGGAAAAACCGCCCCCGAATAGTTGCAAAAATATCGCTAGACGCAGATAACAGGTGTTACACTCTATGCTTAACTCCATATAACCATACGACACATAGCAATTTTTATGTCTACGCCAAAGAATTACCTGGTCATCTCAGCACTTGGAAAAGATCAGCCTGGGATCGTCAAAGCCCTCTCGAGAAAGATACTTGATGAGGGCTGCAATATCACTGACAGCAGAATGACGGTCTTGGGGGGAGAATTCGCCATCCTGTTGCTGATCGAGGGCCCCTGGAACACCCTGGCAAAACTTGAGTCCGCCGTTCCGGAACTTCAGCAAGATCTGGGACTCACTATCATCTGCAAACGTACGGAAAGCAAGGTTCGCAGCAGCAACCTCCTGCCTTACATGGTCGAAGTGGTCTCTATGGACCATCCTGGTATCGTCAACCAGTTGGCTGAATTCTTCTCTGAGCGTGATATCAATATAGAGGACATGGTGACCAACAGCTATTCGGCGGCCCACACCGGCACCCCCATGTTTTCAGTACACATGAGTGTCGGCATACCCTCCGACATCCATATCGCCGCCCTGCGGGAAGAGTTCATGGATTACTGCGATGCCTTGAATCTGGATGCCGTCATAGAACCCATCAAGGGCTAAGGAGGAAGCTGCGTATTATGCCTGCCATAACCATCGGAAACCCTGTGCCCGATATTGAGCTGTTAATCACCGGCGACAAAAATATCAAGCTCACCGACCTTCATGGAAAACCCATCATTCTCTATTTCTACCCTAAGGCCAGCACCCCGGGTTGTACCCAGGAGGGGCTGGATTTCAGCGCCTTGATTGCAAAGTTCAGACGACAATCCGCCACTATCCTGGGTGCTTCCAGAGACAGCCTGAAGGCACAGGAAAATTTTAAACAAAAACAAGGATTTCCTTTCGATCTCATCTGCGACAAAGAGGAGAAGCTCTGTCACGCTTTCGACGTCATAAAAATGAAATCGATGTATGGCAGACAGGTACGCGGCATAGAACGCAGTACCTTTCTGATCGACGAGAGTGGACTTCTGCGCAGGGAGTGGCGTAAGGTCAAAGTCAAGGGCCACGCAGAGGAAGTCCTGGAAACTTTGAAGGCGATGCGAGCCGGAAAACTTGCCTGAATACTATCTTTCCTATTCTCAATTTAGCGAAAACACCCATGTTTGCAGTGGCGAGTTATCGACTCACACTCACCGCCGTCACTGGGGCGGTTTTGTCATCCATATAACGTAAACCGAAACAAAGATGTCAGAAAAACGATCCAACAATTCCCGCCTTTTCGTCCTGGACACCAATGTACTGATGCACGATCCATCCGCCCTGTTCCGCTTCAAGGAGCACGATATCTACCTGCCGATGGTGGTATTGGAAGAGCTGGACAAGGGAAAAAAGGGTATGTCTGAAGTTGCAAGGAACGTTCGCCAAACCAGCCGTTTCCTCGATGAGCTGATGAGCAACATACCTCAATCCGCCATCTGTGACGGCATTCCTCTCAACACCCTGCAGCTGAATGGCGGTACCGAGTCCCTGAGCGGCCATCTGTTTTTCCAGACCAAGCCAATCAGCGGTACCCTGCCCTCGACGTTACCGGGCAATACACCCGACAATACAATACTTGCGACAGCCCTCAGCCTCCAGTCGGAATACCCCGACAGACAAATCATACTGGTATCCAAGGATATCAACCTGCGTATCAAAGCGGCCGTGGTCGGCATTCATGCTGAGGATTACTCCAATGACAAGGTCCTTGAGGATGTCAATCTCCTCTACAGCGGCATGGAGAGCCTACCCGCAGGTTTCTGGGAGCAGCACACCAAGGAGCTTGAGTCCTGGCAGGAGGAGGGACGCACCTTCTATCGAGTCGTCGGGCCGGATACTCAAGCCTGGTATCCCAGCCAATGCCTGCACCTACCGGGAGATGAGGGATTTCAGGCCATCGTCAGAAAGAAAGAGGAGAATAACGCAACCATTGAACTGATGGAGGACTACACCAATCCCAAGCACGCCGTGTGGGGCATCACGGCGCGCAATCAGGAGCAGAACTTCGCCCTGAACCTGCTGCTGGATCCCGATCTCGATTTCGTCTCGCTACTCGGCACGGCCGGCACCGGTAAGACCCTGCTCACCCTGGCTGCCGGGCTGGTGCAGACACTTGATCTCAATCTCTACCGCGAAATCATCATGACAAGGGTAACCGTACCGGTGGGCGAGGATATCGGTTTTCTACCAGGCACTGAAGAAGAGAAGATGACACCCTGGATGGGAGCGCTGATGGATAATCTGGAGGTTCTGACCCAGACAGAAGGTGGTGAGTGGGGACGTGCCGCTACCGAGGACCTGCTGCGCAGTCGAATCCGCATCCATTCACTCAATTTCATGCGAGGTCGCACCTTCTTAAACAAGTACATCATACTCGATGAAGCCCAGAATTTGACCCCGAAACAGATGAAGACACTGGTCACCCGTGCCGGACCCGGCACCAAGATTGTCTGCCTCGGCAATGTAGCTCAGATCGACACACCCTACCTGACGGAAACGACATCCGGCCTGACCTACGCCGTCGATCGGTTCAAGCACTGGCCTCACAGCGGGCATATCACCCTGCAGAGAGGGGAGCGATCCAGGCTTGCGGATTATGCATCGGAGAATCTATGAGCCGGTGATCCGATAAGCATTTGCCATCGCATTTTCAATTACCCGGCAAAGTCACTACTGTAATGCTCGATGGTGAGTCACGGATACACAAGCCGTAATGGCGGATCCCCGCCCCAGCAATCGCGATTGAACAGCGGAGTGGCTAGGCCCTGTTAACAGCCCCTAATGAATACTGCCCCGATCAACGATCGATTTCAGTTCAGTAATGGTCCGGCGGTATACATCTGCGGTTTGATTGTAGCTGCCGACCAATCCCGAAGTATCATTCTGGCGCCCCTTGAACTCCAGTTCGCGAGCAAGGATGGAGAGTTCCATCGCTCCAACATTGGCACTACTCGATTTTAACGGGTGCGCTGACTTCACCAGGGCATCCATGTCACGATCCTTCACTGCATCTCGTATGCCATGCATAAGCCCAGGCACGCTCTTTAGATAGCTCTCGAGCACGGAAACAAACTCATCCTCCATGATCTCGTACAGCTCCTCCAACACGGTGCGGTCTATCATGCCACTTGCTGGCATACTGCTATCTCCTGTGCTCTTCAAGCTCTCGTTCGATGTATCGATCGATTCCATCGATATCTCTTCTCCACCACTGACCTGCTCCACAACCAAGCTCTCCCGGCCCTGACTGATCATCTCCTCCATGGGCAGCCACTGGCGCAACATATTCTCAAGCTGGGCCGGTTTCACAGGCTTGGAAAGATAGTCATCCATGCCTACCGCCAAGCATTTTTCCCGGTCCCCAGCCATGGCGTTCGCGGTCATGGCGATCACCGGTGTACGCATCAGTCCATGGGTAGCCTCCCTGTCCCTGATCGCCTCAGTCGCCTCGTAACCATCCATGCGCGGCATCTGGCAATCCATCAGGACCACATCGAACTGTTCCTGATGCAAGGCCTCCATCGCCTCCATGCCATCATTTGCAGTTATCGGCGAAAGGCCCGCCTTCTCCAGCATTTTCTTGACTACCGCCTGATTGACCGGATTATCCTCAACCACCAGCACCCGCCCCGCGAGTTGGGTGTGCTGCATCATCGCCTCACGGTCTTCCTCCCTTTCGCTTCCCGACTGTTTTTTAACCTCGCCACCCTGCTTATCGAGCCAGTTCAAGTGATCGTCAGGCAAGCGTGGAATCGGGACCTCTTCGGGTGTGGTGGACACGGTAGATATTTGTTCCACATCGAAGATTCTATACAGCCGCTGCTTGACGTCTTTGTTCCTGCCGCTACTGCCCAAGCACTCAATCATCAAGCCTTCAAGAGTTTCGATGCTCTCTTCCGGAACATTGATCGCCAACACATTGACATCTCTCATGTGGGCAATCTCACGTGCAGAATTGACGACCTGAAGCAGGTTAATACTGGAGAACTCAGCATCGATCACAAGCAATTCATAGCGCCAGCTGGCGCCCAGATTGGCGGAAGCTTTCAGCTTGGACAGTGCATCGTACTGATCATCGGTATGCTCCAGTATCATTCCCAGTTCTTTTAGAGAATTGGCCAACACTTTAATTTCAGCGTTATTTTTTGCCGCCAACAACAGGGTGCGGATATCGTTGAGATTTCGCCGGCTGGAGGGAATCTCCTGCAGTGACTTTCTCATCGGCAGAACAAACCAGAAGTAGGATCCCCTTCCTATCTGAGACTTCACGCCTATCCGGCCGCCCATCAGTTCGGTCAGGCGTTTACAAATAACCAGACCCAATCCTGTTCCACCATGCTTCCTGGTGGTCGACGCGTCAGCTTGAGAAAACGGCTCGAATAGACGCTGCACGTGTTCATCCGACATCCCGATACCGGTATCCCTCACGGCAAACAACAATTCCACCTCTGTTCGTGTTGACTGACGGGTGGAAACCTCCACGGAGACTTCGCCCTTCTCGGTAAATTTAACTGCATTGCTGACCAGGTTGGTCAGGATCTGACGGAGCCGAATCGGATCTCCGCGTACGATTCTCGGCACATCCCGGGCAATATTATAGGTAAGCTTCAAACCGCGCCGATCGGCGGCATTTTTCATCAATGACGTTACCTGACTGGCGACATCCTTCAGGGTGACATCAATAAACTCCAAGTCCAGTTTACCCGCCTCTATCTTGGAGAAGTCGAGAATATCGTTGATGATACTGAGCAACACTTGGGAAGAGTTGAGCGCTGTGGTGACGAATTGCTTTTGTTCACCATTCATTTTTGTTTCCAACAGCATTTCAAGGATCGGCAGGATACCATTCAGCGGGGTCCTGATTTCATGGCTCATCGTGGCCAAGAACTCCGACTTAGCCAGATTTGCGCTCTCGGCCGCCTCCTTGGCCAGGAAAAGTTCCTGCTCCACCGATTGCCGCTGATCATTCTCCACAATCAGACGACTTCTCATTTCGCTGAGCTCGGTCTCGGAGGCGACCATACGCTCGTGCAACAAAACGCGGTTTGCAGCAAGCAGCAGGAAACCCTGCTGATATACCATCATCCAAGCCGAAAGTATCAGCAACGCCAATGCATAGGCGATCATACCGATCAGAAATTCGTTGGATACAAGATCCTTGTTCCCTGAAATGCTGAGAACCACGAGCGCGGTAGCGGTCAAGACGAAAATGATGCTAAAAAAGGTATCTATGGTCAGCAGCAGCGCCGTGAGAAGAAAAACCGTACCGATCAATACCAGATCTATGACCAGGTAATCGGTCTCCATAGGATGGGTCAGCAAATGTATGAGTGCGGTCGCCCATAACAAACCCAGCATAAAAATGCCGGGCAACAGCGCATAACGCCACATCTGGATACGTTCCAGGGCACTTTTGCGCACAATAACGGTCAGCACGGTCTGACCCACCAGGACCACCGTTAGCAATCCACCCCAGATCAATCCCAACGGGATTTCCCAGGCCCTGTTCAGGTAAAAAAAGATCAGTCCGGCAATAAGGTTGGCAATAATCAGCGTCGTACCGTTTGCATATAACAACCGTACCCGCTCTTTTTTTATTTTGATCGCTTCTTCGTTTGGATCTGTCATGCCCGATTGCCCGGGTTATTAAACCCCCACCATTCGTGTATAAATTAGCATATTAACCGTGGACAAGTGTAGCAAATCTGAGCAATTAGGGTCTTTCGCCACACTTGTTTCTGCAGCGTCACCAATTATAGTAGAGTCGAATGATTTCCACTTTATCGACAATTGCATGATGTTCGGTCGGCACCCGAGCTTACTTTCACCGTGATAACCGACCCAACAGTCATAGATGAACTAATCAATCAGTTTCACTTTCTACAGTGTGCTGATGCGGGTTTCGTTCGACAATTCCTAGGCAATACAAAAATCATGCATCTGCCGGCCGATCAACCGATATGCCAGCAAGGAATGCACTGCAGCCACCTGGCTCTGGTGATCGAAGGCACGGCCAGGGTCTATATGATCGGTGAAAACGGAAGAGAAATCACCCTCTACCGAATTGGCCCCGGGGAAAGCTGCATCCTGACCGCCTCCTGTATCATGAGCCAAAAGCCCTTCCCTGCATTTGCCGTCAGCGAACAGCCGATTCAGGCACTGATCATATCGACATCCGATGTCGTGCGTTGGTCGAATCAGGAACAAGCCTGGAGAGACTATCTGTTCCAACTCATCAGCGAACGGCTCAGTAACGTGATCAGCGTCGTCGAAGAGGTCGCTTTCAGGCGGGTAGACCGCAGGCTCGCTAAATACCTTTTACAGCACACCGACAACGACAGCAGCCGCATGCAGGCCACACATCAGTCGATCGCTTCCGATCTCGGCACTTCCCGTGAAGTGGTGAGTCGAATATTAAAGGACTTCGAGCAACAGGGTTTGATCTCAATTACCCGCGGTGCGATAACCTTAGAGGATCGCCATCGCCTGAACAGCAAAAGCACCGATTGACGATTCCACCAGGCAGGCTACTGTGTGACTTAGTCACATACTGTGCTGCTTGCTCCAGGTATGCTCGATCCTCAATGGCGCCAGGATGCCTAGTGTACATCCATCAAGCAGAGGCGTATCACTATTGATCATTCTAAAACTAAGGAGCGGATCATGACTCAAAATGTCGGTAGTATCGAACGTATAATCCGGATTATCGCAGGCTTGGCGATCCTTGCTTGGGGTTTCCTACTAAGTGACCCGATCAACTGGTGGGGTGCAATCGGCGCGGTTCCCCTGGTCACCGGCCTAGTCTCTTTTTGCCCACTGTGGACACTGTTCGGCATCAACACGAAGAAAACAGCCTGATTCGGCTACACAATAGCGTTCCGCCAATCTTTAAGCTCGCTTGGCGGAACGCTAGGCCTCATCGACAATCTCATCCTCGATCCTCTTCGGCCATGCCACCAACACGGCCTGTACCAATGTAGCCAGGGGAATGGCGAAAAATACTCCCCAAAACCCCCAGAATCCGCCAAACACCAAGATAGCCACAATGATCGCGACCGGGTGCAGATTGACCACCTCGGAAAACAACAGAGGCACCAGCACATTGCCATCCAGCGCCTGGATGATGAAATATGCCACGGCCAACCACGCAAAGTCACTACTCCAGCCCCATTGAAACCAGGCGATGAAGAGTACCGGGATAGTGACCACAGCCGCCCCGATGTACGGAATGATCACTGAAAGTCCCACCATCATTGACAGCAGAAGCGCGTAGTTCAATCCAAGCAACCTGAAAGTGACAAAACTGACCATCCAAATAATGACAATTTCCCAGAACTTACCCCTGACATAGTTGGCTATCTGTTTATCAACATCTTTCCAAACGGTACCTGCAAAACGCCGATGTCTGGGTAGATACATCACAAACCAATCGATGATCAGGTGTTTGTCCTTCAAAAAAAAGAACACCAGCAGCGGCATCAGAATCAGGTAGACGATCAATGTGATCACACCGACGACCGAGGCGAGGGACCAGGTGACGGCCTGTTGTGCAAATGAGGCTATCTCATTCCTTATCTGTTGGATAAGCTGATCGACCTGCTCCTGAGGAATCAGATCGGGATAGCGTTCCGGCAGTTGCATCAGTGCTTGTTGCCCCATGGAGATCATGATTGGCAACTGCTGCAAAAACTCTGTCACCTGGTTGGACAGGAGCGGCATCAGGCCAAACATGACCAGCGTGACAAACAACAGGAACAGGATAAATACAATCAGTACCGAGGGAAATCTTGGAAATGAGTGCTTCTCCAACTGAGAGATAACACCCTCTAGCAGATAGGCAATAACGATGCTCGCCAACACCGGGGCGAGCATATCCCCCATGGTGATGACGATACCAAAAAAGAGCAGCAGAAAAAGCGTCAGGAAAATAATCTGAGGATCGGAAAAGTAACGCTTGAACCAATTTGTTACAACCTGCATAGGACTACCTACTTGAATTTAGCGATCATCAAGATAGTTTTGGTAGTGCCGGGCAAACAATGCCTCCAACTCATCGATGACCAATTTGGCATCACGTCCTTGCATCATATGGGCCATCATCAATGACGATGTTTCATCAAGCAGCAGCTCTCTTTCGAGCATGAAATAGCTTTCTGAGAGACGCTTGATCGCCTTCACAACAGACTCCTCCTGAGGCCGTTCGATCTGCTTTGGTTCATGAATCCCCTCATCCTCCGGCTCACTCTCGACACTCTCCTGACTCGACAGAAAAGCGGCAAAGGAGAGCAGGGTCTGTCGTTGCTGAGGCTCCAACCGATCGAAGAGGTCCAGTAACTGCTGCTGGTCAGCCGCTAGTTTCTGCTGTTTTGGAACAAAATGCACAATGATTCCGTCCTCTTCGTCTTTATCGATAAGACAACACTGTCACAATGACCGGGCTGCTAGGGCCTGTTAGCACTAAACCAATCGGCCCTAGAGCTGCTCCTCGGCGTGATCTTCACAATAACCTCTGGCAAAGTCGAGCAGCTCTTCCATGGCGCGTAACCGAAATTTCTGCTTTTGATGAACAAAAGAGAAAGGCCGCTCCAGTTTCGGCGTCAGATTGATGGCACGCAAGGTATCCAGTTTCAACTCTTTCTGGATAGTGGCCCGGGAGACCACGGAGACCCCCATCCCCGCCTCGACCGCCCCCTTCACCGCTTCCGGACTGCCCAGTTCCATAGAGATGTTCATGGCGGCATCGCAAGAGTTGTTTTCAAGATACTCATTGATCACTTCCCGGGTGCCCGACCCCTCTTCCCGGCATATGAACGGGTATTCAAGGAGTTTTCTTATTTCTACCGATTCGAAATTGGCCAGATCATGGTTGGGAGGCACGATCGCGACCAGATGGTCCTCACGGCACATCTCCACTACCAGATTCTTATTCCCGACAGGCGCTTCGACAACGCCCAGGTCGATCGTGTTGTTCTCGACCATCGAGACGATGCCTTCGGAATTGGAGACCCGCAAGTGGATGGTGACCTCAGGGTAACGGGCACCGAAATCACCCAGTAGCGCTGGCAGCATATATTCGGCGATCGTTGTACTGGCACCAATTGTCAGCGCCCCCCTGATCTCACCCGTCATCTCACGAACGGAGTTCTCCATATCGGCGTAGAGATCAAAAATCCGGTCGGCGTACTCATACACACGCTCACCGGCTTCCGTCAGACTGATGCGATTATGGGTACGATCAAACAGACGGGTATTGAAATACTCCTCAAGCTGACGTACTTGAAAGGTCACTGCCGGTTGGGTCATATGCAGTGTTTCCGCCGCTTTGGTAAAACTCAATAGACGCGCAACCGTGTGAAAAACTTGTAATCTTCGATCCGCCATTGTATTTATGGTCCAATCAACCAGCCTTTAATGTAGATAAACTCAATTTATACCATATCTCATCAGGCTATGGGAGTTGTTAAGGCAAACAGATAAGGATGAGGCGATATCGGATCAAATCGATGTGGAAAATAGCGCTCGAGATGTAAATTCATGACCCGAAAACATGGTAATTCGATGAAAAATCCTCTAGCCTCACAAAATCGAACCCGTTGCGACGTCGATGGGTGCATCTATGTCGCAATGGAACAGCTTGGCTCACCAACCAGTGTGCAGGGGTGATAGGGACAGGCAAACAATAATTGATAATCACGGCGGAGGAAATATGCGGACACATTACAAGAAGACCCTTCAAATTTCTCGACTGGCGCTGGCCTGCAGCGCTGCCATGTTGGCCATGAATCAGACAGCCCAGGCGTCAGGATTTGCGGTTCCCGAGTTGAATATAACCGGCCTCGCCCTCTCCAATGCCATGGTTGCAAACCCTGATTCACTCTCAGCCATCGCTTATAATCCTGCAGCAATGGCATTTCATACCGGCAGTGCCATAGAGCTTGGCCTGCTGCTGGTCGAACCCGATCTGAGTGTCGATACGGGTTCCGGAACCGTCGACAGTGAGGCCAATGATACTGTCGCAATTCCCGCCTTTACTGCCTTTGCACAACTCAATGAAACCTGGTCTCTAGGCCTGTCGGTCAATGCCCCTTTTGGCTTGGAAACCGAATGGCCCGCTGGGACCTTCGATGCGCAGTACCCACCCGGCTCCACTATCCCGACACAGAGCAAACTGGAAATTGTCGCCTTCTCTCCCAGTGTTGCCTACAGAATAAACGATAACGCCAGCCTCTCGGGCGGTGTCGATTACTACTGGATGCGCGAAGTCATCTTCAACGGTGATATCAATGCCGGCATGCCGGGCTCGAATCCCGGTGCAGACCTCGAAGGTGACGGTCGCGGCGTGGGCTTCAATCTGGGTTTCATGGTCGACCAGGGCAGATGGAGTTTTGGCGGCAGCTACCACTCGGAGGCGAATATTCCGGTCGAGGGTACTGTCGACCTGCCGGCGGGTGCACTCCCCTCCTTTCTAACGAACAAGGTACATGCCGATCTCAAACTCCCCTGGCGCCTACAGGTCGGCGTAAGAAACCAAGCCACCGATAAACTCGCCATTGAATTCGACGTCACGCGAACGGGCTGGAGTTCATTCGATAAACTGGTCGTCGACCAGGATCAGTTGAATACCAATATCGTCACCAGTCTCAACCAATGGGACGACGCCAATGCCTACCGGATCGGTATCAGCTACGATTTCAGCCAGGCAACCCAACTGCGCATCGGATACACCTTCGATGAGACGCCGCAGGACGATAAGTTTTACAGCCCGCGCATACCCGATGCGGATCGCCAGCTCTTCAGTCTGGGACTGGGACACACCCTAAGCAACGGCTGGACCATCGATGCCGGCTATATGTACGTCAAATTCGATGACAGGACGCTGGATATCGATCCCACGTTCGTTCACGCGGCCCCTGATGCCAGTGAAACCAACGGCACCAGCGCCGTCAATGGCGATTATGAATCGAGTGTCCACCTGTTTGGCATCGGCATCAAGAAACACTTCATGTAAGCAGACACGTTTTCTTAAACATCGAGCCCCGGGTACCCGCTTGGGGCTTTTTTTTTTGCCTTTTCCGCGGATCGTTACAACGTAAAAGAACAAGCCGCAAATGGACGCTAATCACCGCAAATAAAAACGCAAATCGTCTGCCAAGGAAGCCGACCAACGAATTTCAAACCCAATGCCATGGTTTCTGCAAACCTTAGGAATTCTTGATTCAATTGAAAAGGTAATGGATTGCGTGGTAACCACGCATATTGTCATACCATTTGCGATATTTTGCGGTGATTAGCGTCCATTTGCGGCTTGTTCTTTCAACTATTTTCCCACCAAATCAGGGGTAGAATCTTTTTCTGCGCCAAAAAAACGCCGCCCTTGTGGGGCGGCGCCGTGACTGCGTTTTACAACGGGTTAGATGTAAAGGCAGATATCACTGTTACCCGCAAATTCAAAGAAGCGCGCGGCACCCGCATATTCGATACCGTCTATGAATTCACCGGTGTTCATCTCAAACAGATCGACCGTCATTTGGCAGGCAATCAGCTTGACTTCGGCTTCCTGACAAAGCTCGCGCAATTCGGCGAGATCCGCTACGCCTTTGGAGGCCATCTTTTTCTTCATCATACCAGTCATCATTCCCTGCATACCCGGTAGAGCCAGACCTAGAACTGGAAACCATTTATCCATTCCCATCGGCATCGGCATACCGGGATTTCCCAGTGGAGTGACCTCCAGGTCGAGATCCTTTTTCAGAAGCTGCAGACCATAGAAGGTAAAAAATATTTCAGTGTCATAGCCGAGGGCAGCGGCCGTAGAGGCCAGAATGAACGGAGGATAGGCCCAATCAAGGGAGCCTTTCGTAGCGATTATGGCTAACTTTTTTTCGTCTGACATTGTGTTGTCTCCTGAAAAACTCCAATCAGGCCTTCTTGATCAGAAATTCAAATTTACCGCCGACCTCTTTAGATTCCATCAACTCATTACCGGTCTGGTTGGCGAATGCCTCAAAATCTTTCACTGAGCCCGGATCGGTAGCAATGATGTGCAACACTTTGCCGGATTCCATACCATTCAGGGTTTTCTTAGCACGCAAAATAGGCAGTGGACAATTGAGCCCGCTTGCGTCCAGTTCTTGATCAAAATCTGCCATGGTATGACCTCCAGCTATTAATCTAATGTGGTTATGTTTGCCGTTAATAAACAGACGGACCTTTATATGTCATGCGTATTACAAACGCAAGTGATTGGACAGCCCGAATGTCAATGATTGCAGCGCTATCACCGATAGCCACTGCCGTTAACTAACTCGCCAGCCTGGTGGCCAGTTGAAAGCCCGATCTTGCCCACCCCAATATGCCGCCGCGCAGATTGATTGCGTTCTGAAACCCCTGCTGCGCCAGGTAGGCACACGCATGGTAGGAACGCGCTCCGCTGTGACAATAGAGAATTATCGCTTTATCTTTTGGCAACTCGCTGATTTTCAAAGGTATTAGATGCATCGGCAGATGTTCTGCGTCTGGCAGTACCCCCTGAGCGATTTCACCCGCGCTACGGATATCCAGCAGCAGGAACTCATCGCCCTCGTTGATACGGGCCTGAAGATCGTGAGCATCAATTTCCTTAATCATCACTTGCCGTTTCGCCTTTTCAAAACAGATAACAGGGTTAATTAGTATATTAATGTGTTTAAATATTGCAAGTTGAATTACCTCGGTTAAGCTTAGGTTTTTCAGGTTGATTGAGTCATGATAGAGTCATAACCACTAAAACCGAGCCCAAAGAATTTTATAGTATCTGGTTGATATTTATATGGAATTTTTCCCTGTTTTCCTCGATCTGAAGAATCGCTCCTGCCTGGTCGCGGGTGGTGGGGCAATCGCTGAAAGAAAAACTGCGCTGCTGCTGAGATCGGGTGCCGATGTTACCCTGGTCTCTCCCGATCTGTGTCACAACCTCACCACCTGGCGCGATATGGGGCGATATACGCACCTGGCCAGAAAGTTCCGAGACGAGGATTTGTCAGGACAACATCTCGCCATCGCGGCCACCAACGACTCTGCGGTAAACCGACATATAGCCGAGATCGCTGGCCACCTGCGCATACCGGTCAATGTGGTCGATCAACCGGATCTTTGCAGTTTCATCGTACCCTCAATCATCGACCGCTCTCCGGTTGTCGCGGCAATCTCCACAGGCGGTGCCTCTCCTGTCCTGGCGCGTCTGATCCGCTCCCGCCTCGAATCTTTGATACCTGCGGGTTACGGCCGCCTGGCAGAACTCTGCAATCGCTTTCGACAACGGGTGAAGGAGCGCTTCGAAGAGCCCGCGGAGAGACGCTTGTTCTGGGACCGTATACTCCAGGGCGGGGTTGCCGAACGGGTATTCTCCGGTCATGACGATGAAGCCGACCAGTTGATGGAAAAGGCGCTGAACACCCCCATTACAGACGATGAGATGGGAGAGGTCTACCTGGTCGGTGCAGGTCCCGGCGATCCGGATCTGCTGACTTTTCGTGCCCTGCGACTGATGCAACAGGCTGACGTGGTGATCTATGACCGTCTCGTGGCCAAACCGATTCTTGATATGACCCGTCATGACGCGGAACATATCTATGTCGGTAAGGAGCGTGATAAACATACCATGCGCCAGGAAGAGATCAACCAACTCCTCGCGAAACTGGCAAAACGGGGAAAGCGGGTATTGCGCCTGAAAGGAGGCGATCCTTTCATCTTCGGTCGTGGCGGCGAAGAGATCGACACCCTGGCCGCCGAGGGGGTCCCTTTTCAAGTAATTCCAGGTATAACCGCCGCTTCCGGCTGCGCCTCCTATGCCGGTATACCATTGACACACAGGGACTATGCCCAGTCGGTGACATTTGTTACTGGCCATCTGAAAGATGGCACTATGAACATCAACTGGAAAATGCTGGCGCAACCGAATCAGACCATTGTTTTCTATATGGGTCTGGTCGGCTTGCCGGTTATCTGCCGAGAACTGCAGAATCATGGCGTCGATGGTGAGATGCCGATCGCGTTGATTCAGCAAGGTACGACACAAATGCAGCAGGTATACACGGGAACGCTGGAGACGATTCTGGATATCGTCGAACAGGAACGACCAAGGCCGCCAACCCTGATCATCGTCGGCCGCGTTGTAGAGCTACAGGAAAAACTGGCCTGGTATGAAGCTCCGCCCCACTCCGAACAGGGCGCCACATCGCCGGTCGACTATTGAACATGCCAACCGATCGAACATGAGGGCTAATGTAGGGTGCGGCAAACCGTACCCTACGCATGTCGCAAGCGCCACCTGGCCCCTGCAACAGGATAGGTGCCATTAGACCTTTGGTCTGAGCTGGTCCTCGCGAAGTTTGGGTGTGAAATAGTCATCGGCCCGCTCAATTTCGACCGCCTTGCCCAGCTTGTCCACTAGAGGTTGTTCATAGTCGTTCCAACCCCGGAGCCCGGTTTTCAGGGAGACAACGTCTTTATAACCGAGCACATGCATTGAAAAGGCGGCGAGTACGCTGCGATAACCGGAGCGGCAGACAACGACGATTTCACGCTGCCGCGCATTCACCAGTTCCGGAACCGTCTCCTCATAGTCCCATTCGCATGCCGATTCGAGAATACCTCGGGGTACGGTGAGCGAACCCTCGATATGCATCGCATCATACTCATAGGGTTCACGCACATCGACAATCAGTAACCCGGGATTGTCTTGCATCCGTTCTTCCAGATCCCAAGGCATTATCTCTTTGACATCAGTGAGACTATCACTGATCAAATTTAAGAAGTTTTTCATCTATCTTGTTCTAGGGCCTGTTTACACTGATCCAATAGGCTCTGTTGAGACTATGTTTTCGTCCGGCAAGGCAATGAAATCTCGGATGGGTACGGGGGTTCCTGCCGCATAGAGACGCTCCGCCATTTTCCCTCGTTTGAAACAATTGAAATTGTAGATGACAGAAAAACCTATTTTCTGTTTTCATGCCCTGATAAATGTCATGCATGGCACATATCAAAGTTGTCCACGAGAACAGAGATTCTGCTCTACCGCGATCACTGCCGCCTCAACCCTGGAATGGACCTCCAATTTACGCAGTATCGCCTTAACATGTAACTTGACGGTACCATCTGATATACCCAGATTGCGGGCGATGACCTTATTGCTCTGGCCATCGGCCAAGTGGCACAGAATTTCTCTCTCCCGAGGTGTCAGCTCATCCAATGAGGAGGTCTGTGGCGAGCTGCCTTGGCTCTCCCCTTGTACCGCCTTTGCCAGCACGCCTGTCAACTCCTTCGCGACAACGGTCTGCCCCTGCTTGATCTGTTGCAGCGCATCAATCAACTCGTCGGGCTCCATATCCTTCAACAGATAACCCTGGGCGCCATTTTGCAGGGCTTCGATGACATCCGACTCCTCGCGGCTGGTTGTCAACATACTGATTGGCATATCCGGGTAGTGCTTGCGCAGGACACTCAATACCTCCGTGCCGGTCATGTCAGGCATGCGCATATCCAGAAGCACCACGTCGGGACGCTCCGTCGCCACGGTCTCGATACCCTTCAGACAATCGCCAAGGGCGATTACATCGATGCCACGACGCTCCAACAGCTCTTGCAAGCCGATACGGAATAGGGCGTGATCATCTATCAGTAATACCCGCATCTTGTTTCACCTCTGTAGACTTGCTTCACTTTTTTCACTGCGGATCACCAACTCTACCCGGGTACCCTCACCGGGTTCACTCTCAATCGATAACTCACCACCGACTCGCCTGGCCCGTTCCTCCATGATAGACAGCCCGATGTGTTCTCCGGGATTTCCCTGTGGTACCGTTCCCTCAAATCCAACGCCGTCATCCTCAACCAGAATCAAATAACTACCCGGACTTCGACATCGTAACAAGACGCGGATTGTGTGGGCTTTGGCGTGTTTGCGAATGTTGGCCAGTGCTTCCTGCACAATTCGCAGCGCCTGCATCTCCTGGCTGGTATCCAAATCCGTTTTAAGACAATCGGGTTGAAAGAAGGCAGGTATACCGGTCTCCTGGTTGAAACGTTCCACCAATTTGCTCAGCGCCGGCACCAGTCCCCGTTGGTCGAAGGGAGCCCTGAAGCTGTTGATCAGCTCTCTTAACTCATCATGGGCCTCGTCCAACCCGTTGTGAATTCTTTGCGCTTCCTGGATTGCCTTTGCTGAAATCGGATCATTTTGCAGCGTCTCCTCCAGCATGCGTACCTGAAAGCGCAAGCTGGCAAGTGTTTGCGCCAACGAGTCATGCAGTTCATGGGCCAATGAGGTTCTCTCCTCCACGATCGACAAGCGTCTTGCTTCCGAGTCCGACCGCTGCTTGGCGACCGCCATACCAAGATGACTGCCAATGGTGTTCAGAATATCGAGCACATCCTCCCGACCGTCGTAGATGCCGGGCTTGTCCACATAGAGATGATAGAATCCAAGCACATCACCGTGATACCACATAGGTACCGATACACGCTCAACCTCATCCGCCCCGTACATGGTCCGGTTATTTCTGCGGGAACATACACCGGCATCCTGGCTACAGAGAATATCGCCCGGCGATAGTGCGATACCGCACTGACAGAGTTTTATCGGCAGCATCTCCTGCTCATTGTAGAGCCTTCCCTGCAGGTCGATACAGCCGACCTGGCGTACCCGGTCATCTTGCAAAACCAGGTGCACGGTGGCTGAACGCGCGTTTACCATGCGCTTAAAGACACCCATATATTCCAGCAGCAACTCGTCCAGATTTTCCGATTGATTGATACCCGCCGCCACATCGTATAGCACCTGCAGGGAAGTGGTCTTCTGTGCAAGCCGCGCCGTTTGGCGGGCCACGCGAACCTCCATATCCTCATAGATATCGGTAAGCTCTTCACTGAGACTATCGATGTCGCGGGCCATACCGCTGAGCACACCCGTCTGCTCATGCCCTTTACTGGCAACCGGTTCACCCTGACAGACCTGGTTGACGAACTGTTCCAGCGACGACAGTGGATGCAGCAGTTGGCTGCGAAGGCGTATCAGCACCAATATCAGGGAAAAGAGTGTCAATACTACACTTAACAGCAGTACAAACTGCAATGTGGAACGTCCCTGCTGATAACTGAACATGATCATTGCGGTAAACAGGCTCACCAACACACTGCCACCCAAAATCGATATGGGCAGAAGCAGATTACCGGTAAACAGAATTCTCAGACTCGGCCAGTGCTTCGAATCGATCAAACCCTCGATCCAGGTCAGTTTATCTTGCGGACGATCATTACCCCCGGCAATGTCAGGGGCTTTGTTCATCGACAGCTGTTTCTCTTCGACTTGCATAGACAGACTCTATCACGAAGCTGCAATTTCGGTCAGTTTGACCCCCGGGTTTGACGCATCACCTCTTCCAATCTGACCACGCGCCAGGCAAACAGTGCTTCACCCAGTGCCTGCCCCTCCAATCCGGAGTCGATCAGATCCTCGGGTATCGGTGAGCCCAGAAGCTCGACTGAATATTGCAGTCCGGGTAACAGGCCTTTCACGCGCTGGGGCCATAATCCGAGTGAAGCCGCAACAAAGTGGTGAAAGCGCAAGGGCTGTTGCCTTGGATTGAGTGTCACCACGAATCGGAGAATTTGCTCGGTCTGCTCCAGATTCGAGGAGAGCCGATGAAAACGCAACAAATCGTTCAGCAGTTGCCTGCTCGCCTTTTCGATACGTAGTTGCCGCATCCATTCATCCGGCTGTGCTAGGCGTAAGACGGTATCGAACAACGCCACACCACACCGAACAACAGGATCTTCGCTCTCTTTTACAACCCGCTTCAATGGCCCGATAAACTCACCCCCTGTCGCTTCTCCATGGCCAGCTGAAGTCATCCCTTCAGCCAGTTCCGGAAGCAGCCGCTGCAGCGCCCCACAGCGATGCAGGACCTCAAAGAAGCGCCAGGGCTGAGGGGTTGAGAATGCACGCTTCATCTCCCGCCAAATGCGTTCCGCATTCAAGCTCATCAGATCATCTGAGAGCGCCATCTTTTTCATCAGGGCATGGGTAGCGTGCGCCACTCGGAATCCCCAACAACCTAACTTGGCGGCAAATCGCGCAATGCGTAACAGACGTACCGGATCCTCGGTAAATGCATGTGTGATATGGCGAAGCATGCCACTGTCGAGATCATCACGCCCCCCGCAGATATCGATCAATTCTCCACTCTCGGTCATCGCCATGGCATTGATGGTCAGATCCCTTCGCAGCAGGTCCTGTTCAAGCGTGATATGCGGGCCATAATCGACCTGAAAACCTTTATAGCCAATCGCTGTCTTCACCTCGGTACGCGCCAAGGCATACTCCTCACCGGTTTCGGGATGCAGAAATACCGGAAACTCAGTGTCGGCACGCCGGAAACCGGCTGCAAGCATCTCATCAGGGGTCGATCCAATCACTACCCAGTCACGCTCAGCGACCGCCAGATCCAATAGCTGGTCACGTACCGCACCACCAACCAGATAGGTCTTCATTCATGCCACCCGTCGATATACCGTTTGCTGGATCGCACAGAATTCTCATCCACCGATGCCCAGATACGCGGAGCGCGATCGGGGATGCCAGATTGACAAGCAAGCTTTGTCACGTCACTGAATCCGTGGTGGTAATCATTTCCAGAGCCCGCCTCTCTTTTTGCTGCAGCTGCCACATCTGATGATAGAGACCGCCCATACCCAGTAACTCATGATGCGTGCCCTGCTCCATGATGAGCCCCCCTTCCATTACCAGTATACGGTCGGCATCCACCACAGTGGAGAGGCGATGTGCAATCACCAGGGTAGTATGATGTTTCGCAACCTCTCCAAGCGTCTCCTGAATCGCCTGCTCTGTCTTGGTGTCAAGGGAAGAGGTCGCTTCATCGAAGACCAGGATGCGCGGTCGTTTCAGCATCGCACGCGCGATGGCGACCCGCTGCTTCTCACCGCCCGACAGTTTCAATCCGCGTTCACCCACAACTGTCTGGTAGCCGTCCGGCAACTGCTCGATGAATTCGGCAATGTGCGCTATGCGCGCAGCCTCTTCGATTTCTTCGTAACTCGCATCCGGCCGGCCATAGGCAAGATTATAGAGAATCGTATCATTGAACAGCACCGTGTCCTGGGGCACGATGCCAATTGCAGCACGCAGACTGCCGCGGGTGACTTGTCGAATATCCTGGCCATCGATCATGATGCGTCCGTCAGTAACATCGTAAAACCGGAACAAGAGTCGTGACAGGGTGGATTTACCCGCCCCGCTGTGACCCACCACGGCCAGCTTCTCTCCGGCAGCTATGGTGAAATCGACCCTATGCAGAATCTCCCTTTCCGGTTGATAGTGGAAATCGACCTGTTCGAAACGGACTTCCCCGGCAACCAACCGCAACTGAGCGGCATCCTTTGCATCAGTAATCTCCGCCTGCTCCTCCAGCAGCTTGAAGATGAGATCCATATCGGCAAGAGAGTATTTGATCTGGCGGTAGACCATGCCGAGAAAGTTAAGCGGAATAAACAGCTGTAACATAAACGCATTCACCAGTACCAGATCTCCGATCGACATACTCCCATTCACCACACTGTCGGCGGCCAACAGCATAATGAAAGTTACGCCGATGGCGGTGATCCCCCCCTGACCGAAATTCAGTAGAGACATTGAAGTCTGGCTCTTTACCGCGTTGTCCTCCCATTGTGAAAGCGTTTCATCGAAGCGCCTCAATTCCAACGGTTCGTTGCCGAAATATTTTACTGTCTCGTAGTTGATAAGGCTGTCGAAGGCCTGATTATTGGCCTGTGAATCCAGGCGGTTCATGGTGTGCCTGTATTCCATACGCCACTCGGTAATCACCAGGGTAAAGGCAACGTAAACGGCAACAGTGCCAAAGGTGACCAGGGTAAAAATGACCTCATACTGGCTAAGCATGACGACCGCCACTAGGCCGAATTCGACCATCATGGGGATGATGCTGAACACCAAATAATTGAATATCGTGCTGACCGAGCGCGTGCCCCTTTCCAGATCTCGACTGATCGCACCCGTTTGACGCTGCAGATGAAACCGCAACGATAGTTCATGCAGGTGGGCCAGCACACGGTTGGAGAGATTACGCATCGCGCGATAACGCACGCGCGCAAAGATGGCATCCCTCAACTCATTGAACAACGAGCTGCTGAGGCGTAGCGCTCCATATCCAAGCAGGAGGAAAAGGGGCAGCACCAGCAGTGTCTCATCTCCCCTGTCCAGGGTGTCGACTATCTCTTTCAACACCAGCGGAATACCCACATTGGCCAGCTTTGCCAGCACCAGGCACGCCAGGGCCAGCAGGGCCCGTCCGCGATACTCCCACAAAAAAGGCAGCATGTTACGAAGATTGTGATAGTCACGTCGGTCCTTGTGGACCTGAGGTTGGGTTCTGGTTGAGTGGACCATGCTAATATTGGACAGACAGTGGACTGAAAGCGGAATTTTATCGAAATTAGCGCCAGTATGCGCTTTCACCTGCGGTTTTTCTGGTTTTATATCCTTTCACTCGATATAGAATCGATTAAAATCAGCACCTACAGGTGCGTATGAGGATACCGGCAAAGCTCCGTTTCATGTAGCGGTATCCCGGCACCACCCCCAACAGATACAGATAGTGACTATCGATGAGTAAAGATTGCAGTTACAACGAACTTTACCCCCTGCAGGTACTGGATGACAGCATGGAACCGGAGTTCCCCGAAAAATGCGTCATCGTCATTGAGCCTTCCGATGTTTGCGCGACCGGCGCCTTCGTTGTGGCCGAAGCCCAGGGCGAGCGCTGGTTCCGCCAATACATATCCGAGGGGGAGTCGGCCAGAAGACTGGTTGCGCTGAAATCGGGCTATCCCGACATACCTCTCAAGGACGGCGAGTTTAAGATCGTTGGTGTTGTCGTGCAGCGTAATGTTGGGCGCAAGGTAAAACACTACCACCCCTATGTGCCCAACGGCGCAGCGCCTAAGCCTGTCGGTCTGGCTTGAACAGCGATCTGCTGATGAAGATCACCCCACTTTGCTTGATTGCGACCGCCATCGTGTTCCTGTCGCTCCAGCTGGCGGGTTGCTCACAATCATCGACAGAGAGTACCCGTGGCAAGCGCGCCAAAGATGATGATAAAGCACATCTGGTGGCCGTCGAAGTCGTCAAACTCCAGGCATTGGGCCCCATCCATGAACGCAACGGCACACTGAAACCCCGCCAGACCGTGCGTATCTTCAACCAAGAAGAGGGCAGAATCACCAAGCTGCCGTTTTTCGAAGGAGACAATGTGACCGAGGGAGAGACCATTGTCACGCTCGACGAGGAGCTGCTTAACTCGGAATTTGAGAAGGCAGTCGCCACCGCTAAACAGATGCGGTTAAACCTCAAACGTCAGGAGGAGTTGGCGAAACGGCTGGCGGTTTCCCAGGATGAACTGGCGCAGGCACAGACCGACCTCAGTGTGGCTGAAGCGGAGAAAAGGGTGTTGCAGACAAGGTTGGGATATACGCGTATCAAATCCCCCTTCACAGGTGTTGTAAGCGAACGTTTGGTGGAACCTGGAGATATCGTTCCCCGCCATACCCATCTGATGACAATCATCAACCCAGAGAGCCTGACCACCAGGATCCTGGTTTCTGACTTGTTACTGCCCCAGTTGAACAGCAATGATCCCGTCGTTGTGAGGATAGATGGACTTGGCGATAGCCCTTTCAGCGGCAGGATTGACCGAATCTATCCTGAACTTGACGAAAAGACGCGTATGGGAACAGTTGAGGTTGTCCTTGATCCGATACCGGACGGCGCCCGCTCAGGCCAACTCTGTCGGGTCATGCTGCAGACGGCGAAACGGGATCGAATCACCATCCCATTCAATGCACTGCAACGTGACACTGAAGGGGAATTTGTCTACAAGCTCGATGAGCGGCTACAGGCACAGCGGACCCCTATTAAGAGTGGCATGCGGATTGCCGATCGGGTTGAAATTGTGCAGGGCCTGGCAACGGGCGATCAGGTTGTCACCAAGGGGTTCCTGGAGCTCGAGCCAGGCATGATGGTCGAACCGGTGAAATGATCGGTTGCGCAATACCCCCAGACTGTCAGCCTCGACACTTCCAGCAAAACATTTCCTATACTAGAAGAAAAGTCGACCTGTCGCGCATAAACAGATGCGTTGGATGGGCTTTGACCATAAGCAGGAAATTCAATAATTTGACCAGGGTCTGTTAACAAGAGCAATACCGCTATTAAGTGGTATTACCTGATATGCAATACCCAGGCAAGGACTTGATAGGGAGAAACCATGAATATCGATCTCGCGGATATCACTCTACACGTGGATGAAACGCTGGACAGTGACGGCCTCGCTCAACTGGAAGACGCATTTCGGGTGCGGGATGGCGTCGTCTCGGTTCATAACGACCCCAAGCGTCCGCATCTGTTTGTGATCGAGTACAATCCCGAACGGGTCAACAGCCAAGACCTGTTGGCAATAACCCATTTTCAGGGGCTGCATGCGGAATTGATCGGCCTCTGACAAGCACAGTCGATCGCATATCCACTGCCGCACCAGGCGATAGGGAGGGCTGCCAGGGCCTGGCATGAGGTGATTCGCCCGATCACGGCACCTGACAGGGACGCTCTTTTGCCGGATACCACGCATGACGGTCACATTTACACCGTTCAGTTAGTACCGCCTGTGGGCAGGCACACAGCGAGCTGTCCGATGAATATCAAGCAGCTAATGGCTTTGACCATGGACAAACTTGGGATTATCGCACTTGCCACAGGGGATCACCATTCCCTCCTTCGGTGCGTCAACGTCCCGTCCAAGCGGCACTCCCGCCGGTGAACCAGACTTTGATCGAGCGCATATCTGAGGCCCCTAATAGGACATATTCGGTTGTCGGGTCGAGAATAAGTGGTACTGTCAATTCCGACCTGGTACAGAATCACGTATATTCTCACACCAAGAGAAACACGACAGACCGATCAGCACTCTTCTAATGATGCGCCAAATCCAAGAAATTATATCGGAGTTTGAGGAATGCAAAGAGTAACCATAATCGGCAGCGGCTTTGCGGCGCTGACCGCCATCAAGACCATCCGATCCAAGGATAAGTCGATTGATATAACCGTTGTGAGTCCCAAAGCGGAATTCCACTACCTTCCAGGTTCGATCTGGATCCCATCCGGTATACGCGAACCTGATGATCTCACCATTCCTCTGGGGCCTTTCTTTCATCGCATGCAGGTCAAACACCACCTTGCCGAGGCTACGGGACTCACCAGTGACGGCAGGATCGTACAAACCACTGATGGCGAGGTTGAGAACGATGCCCTGATCATCGCTTCGGGAGGCCGTTTCATAAAAAAACTCCCTGGAATCGAACATGCCATAACACCATGTGAAGGCATCGCAGCAACAGTGAAAATCCGTGATCGACTCAGAGCGTTGGATGGCGGTGCCATTGCCATAGGTTTTGCCGGCAATCCCAAAGAGCCAAGCGCGATGCGTGGCGGGCCGATGTTCGAATTCCTATTTGGCATCGATCGTCAACTGAGACTCGAAAAGCGGCGTGACAGATTCAAGCTCATATTTTTCACGCCAGCGGAAAAACCTGGCCAGCGGCTTGGTCCCAAGGCTGTTAGCGGATTGATTCGAGAGATGGAAAAACGTGACATCAAAACCCATCTCGGACATAAAATGGTGGAGTTCACGGCGACAAGCGTTGTCACTGAGGGAGGTAGCTTCGATGCCGACCTGATCCTCTTTATGCCTGGCATGACCGGCAACCAGTGGTTCGACAATACAGAACTACCCCGATCGACCGGGGGGCTGATCAAGGCCGATGCCCGCTGCCAGGTCGAAGGCATGTCGAAAGTCTATGTTGCGGGTGACTCGGGCAGCTTCCCGGGCCCGGATTGGATGCCCAAACAGGCCCATATGGCTGATCTTCAGGCTGCAACGGCGGCCAAAAACCTGCTCGCTGAATTCAAGGGCGAAACACCAAGCGAGACCTTTAAAGTGGAACTGGTATGTATTGTAGACAGTCAAACAAGTGGAATGCTCGTGGCACGAACCGAAAAGAAAAACATCGTAATGCCCAACATGGCTATCTTCCATTGGCTTAAGCGACTATTCGAATGGTGGTACTTACGCCAATACCGCTAGTCAATATTGGGTTTAACCCTTCCATGAAGCTCTTGAGCGCTTTTTCAGCAAGGAAAAACCATAGGATATTTTTTAACCATACATTTGGCATGAAAACCGTGCTATGACTGCAATAGACAGCAGAGAGATGATTGTTCAGGTTGACAAGGAATCAATGGAGATATGAGTGGCCCGACAAATCAATGATGCCGCCCCTGAAGCTCAGCTCAAAGAACTGCTGTTACACGAAGAGCGAAAAAGCGAGCGTTATGCCAATTACGCACGGTTATTGATGACCTTCCTCTACTTCGCGGTAGGTTTCAGTATACGTAGCGAGATACCGGCCCACTCATTCAATGCCATTCTATCGGCATCGTTCATTAACCTCATTTACGGGATCTTTGTCTTCTTTAAGCTAAAAAGTCCAAACCCGCCCGGGTGGATCAAGTACCCGTCAGTCAGCATTGACATTCTGCTGTTATCCATCGTTATCTATAGTTTCGGCACCTTTCGCACCTTCAAGACAGAAGCCTTTCTTCTCTACTATCTTTGGATCGGTCTCTCGACCCTGCGATTCTCTCCAATGCTGACCCTAGCCAGTGGTCTGCTCAGTATCGGTGCTTACCTGTTTATTGTGGCCCTTGCCGTCCATGATCAAACCATTGTGCTCGGCACCATTACCGAAGAGTTCGTTTCAGAACGCGTCAGCAACGTCAATATTATGCTCAAACTCGTCTTTCTTTCTGCATTTGTAGTACTGGCCGTTTACATTGCAAGGGTATTCCGGTTGATTGCGTCAAAAGCACTTACAAAACAGATTCTTCAGGCACAAAATGCTGAGTTGAATAGCGCTTTGGACAAACTCCGGGAGATCCAAAAGCAACTTGCGCACAAAAACCGGGAGCTGGCCACACTTTCCGAAATCGATGCCCTTACCCAACTCTACAATCGGCGTAAGATCGATCAAATTATTGAAGAGTACCTGGTTGAGACGAGCCACCGCCCTTTTCCACTCGCAATGATCCTCCTCGATATCGATCGCTTTAAGCACTATAACGATCACCATGGGCATCAAGCCGGGGATGAGGTGATTCGAAGCGTAGCCCTTGCCCTATCGACGTCGGCCAGGGGCAATGACAGCATCGGTCGTTGGGGAGGTGAAGAGTTCATTATCATCTGCCGGGACACCGATGCTGCAACAGCACTCAAGATTGCCGAGCGTCTGCGAAAAAAAATTGAACAGGCGCAGTTCCAGGTTGATGACCAGGTAACCTGCAGCTTTGGCGTCACCAGCTACCGCATTGGGGATAACGCCGACTCTCTGATAAAGAGAGCGGATGATGCGCTCTACGCTTCAAAGCAGGAGGGCAGAAACAGGGTCAGCCACAAATAACAGCGGTTCCATGATCGTGTAAGAAGTAAGTCTCAATCACAAAAAATGAAAATCGGGTGATCACCGTTTAATGGTCACCGACCGATCAATCGATACACCGACGGAATCAGCAATAGAGTAACGAAAGTGGAGAAGGAGAGCCCGGATATCAGCGTCACCGCCAGAGGCTGCAGCATTTCCGACCCCTCTCCCAGCGCCAATGCCAACGGCGTCATTCCGGCAACCGTTGTCAATGTAGTCATAAGAATCGGCCGCAGCCTGAGCTGAGCCGCTTCCGTTATAGCAGTATCCTTGTCCAGTCCCGCGTCCCTTCGCAATGAGATATATTCAACCATCACGATAGCGTTGTTCACTACAATTCCAGCCAGCATTATCAGGCCCAGCCATACCGGCATGGAGATTGGCAAATCAGCCCAGTTCAAACCCAAACCGACACCAATTAAACCGAAAGGCACACAAAACATTATAATTATGGGATTTCTCAGTGATTCATACTGAACAGACATCACCACCAGCACGAGAAAAAGCGCCAGACAAAGCAACAGGATTCCATTGTCTTGTCCTTTTTTCATAACCTCCACGCTGCCGCCATAATTTATGCTATAACCAGTTGGCAGTTCCATAGTGGCAACGATACTCCTCACTTCCGAGATCGCCTCCGGTAGTGACAGACCACCGCCCAACGAGGCGCTGACTTCAGACATTCTCTGCTGCTGGTCACGCCTGATCGTTACGAAGGATGGCGACAACTCTATCTTGGCCAATTCCCCTAAACGTATCGGTACCGAAGGATCGGTTTGACTGAATATGACTATTGATTCCAGATCGGCAGGTGTGGCTATATCCGAATCCAACAGCCTGACTCTTACTTTAATGCTCCGCCCCCCTTCCAGATAGTCTGTAACCACTTCACCACTCAATGCCAGACTAACGATTTCCCCCAGTTCATCTACATCTATACCAAAATAGGCAGCCCGTTGACGATCCACCGACACGATGATTTCCTGTGAAATATCATCACTGCTGCTCTCGACATTTCTAAGTCCGGACACTTTTTCAAGCCTCTCCTCAACCTCCTCGGCAATCCGGCTTAGAATACTCAGATCCGGCCCTTTTATACGAATACTGAGGTCATCGTCACCCCAGTTCAGCCGGATACCTCGTACACCTTGAACTCTCATACCCACCCACAATCCGGGCAATTTGGCCTGTTTGATCTCTTCATTGACACGGTCTACCCAGTCACGACTACTGATTTTCCTCATCTTGGCCGGTTTTAGAATCACCTTGATGCTGGCTCTATTGACCGATTCGTATCGTGAACGGCCAAACACGAAACCACCTATCTGAGAATATATGGATTCTGTTTCAGGTTGGCGCCTTATTATCTCTTCGAGTCGATACACCAACTCATCCATTCCTTTCAAATTGATGCCACGGTCTGCAACAAGTCTTATGCTGATGCGGCCCTCATCAATCTGCGGCAGGAATATCTGTTTCTCAGGGACCAGTTTGAATATGGCAAACAAAAGCAACAGCAGAAACACCACCAGAGGCAGCCACGGCTTCCGCAATAAAACCTCAACCAATCGGGAGTAGCCATTCTGCAGCTGTCGCATCAGGCGATCAATTACCTGTCTCAACCTATCTTTAAGGCCAATGGTCAATCTACCTGAAAGCGCCGGCACCAATGTCAATGCAACTATCATTGACGCCAAAATGGCGGCAGAAATGGTAAATATCAGCTCTCGGAAAAGCAGTCCGACAAGGCCGCCAATAAAAAGAAACGGCAGAACGGCCACCAGATTGGTGGTTGTCGAGGCCACAATTGCACTGTTTACTTCACTCGCGGCATAGCTGGATATTTGAGTGGCCTTTTCACTTTTTGACTTCTCCTTTTGGTGACGGTAGATATTTTCCAACATCACTATGGTGCTATCCACCAACATACCGACACCTAAGGCCAACCCTCCCAAGCTCATGATATTAAGCGTCAGGCCGGCACTAGACATCAGTATGAAGGTAACGAGTATGGCGATCGGTATGGCGCACCCAATAATCAACATGCGCCGAATACTGCCTAAAAACAGATATACAACCACCATCGCCAATACCGCACCAATCATTGCCGAACCGATGGCATTATCGAGTGCCCGCCGCACAAATCGGGCTTGGTCATCGACAGGGTGTATTTGGATATCCTTGGGTATCAGCGCCTGATCTTTAAGCTCCTCCAACCTGGACGTAACATGATCGACCACATCAACCGTATTTGCAGTGGGCTGCTTTTGTATCGATAGCTTTATTCCAGGAAGACCATTGAGGCGAATGCGCATTCGCTCATCTTCTGCACCATCCACCACCTGAGCGACCTCTGATAACCGAATCAGGGTGGTTGTATCATCGTCCCCTACGCGTCTTAACGGTAACTGCAGAATATCATCCACAGACCGAAATCGGCCTGCAGTCCGGCCACTGATTTCGGCCTGCTCAGTGATGAGCCGGCCTCCGGCAGTCTCGACGTTCGATGACCTAAGTGCATCCGTCAGGTCGGATAGATGCATACCCAAACCGGTCATACGCTGCTGATCCGCATAGATATTGATCTCCCGCACCAACCCTCCGCCCACTTCAACGGCCGCCACGCCTGGCAGATTCAAAAACGATTTGCTGAATTCATAGTCCACCCAACTGCGCAGCGCCACCGGATCGCGCAGTGATGAGCTGATGACGTATTCCGCCACCGGCAGCTGGGATGGATCATGCTTATAGATAACCGGTGGATCGATACCCTCCGGCAGAAAGCGCTTGGCACGATCCAATCGTGTACTTGCATCTTGCAGTGCCTGGTCTATATCCGTGCCATACTTGAACGCCAGATCGACCTCACTACGTCCCTCACGCGTTCTCGAACCTATATGGATTGCATCTTCAGTAATCGAGAGTTGTTCTTCCAAATGGCGAGTAACCTGATCCTCCATAATCTTCGCAGGCACACCGGGATCCATCACCCTTACCGCAACTGACGGGTAAACGACATGCGGAAGAAGGTCCACACTGAGACGACCAAGCGCCATCAGACCCAGCACCATGAATGCGAGGGTTATCATCACCACACCGATCGGATGATGTATTGACCAACTCGCCAGACCTCTGCCTAAGGCTTTTTTCATACCAGGGCCTGTGAATAGGCCTTGAAGAACTGCTTTGCAGCACGGCCACTTTTTGCTCCGCCCCGCGCCATTGCAAACTGTTTCGCTGCCTCGTGAAGTGCATTGCGATCCCCGCTGTAGTCGGGAAAATAGCTATCCACTATCTTCAAGTAGCCCTGCCAATTCACCGGATAGAAGGAGAGCCATAGGCCGAACCGGTCAGACAGGGCCAGTTTCTCCTCTGTAGTATCACCCAAATGGAGATCATCACCCACCATCCTTGCTTCCTGATTTTCACTCATGAATTCGGGCAGAAGATGGCGCCGATTGGATGTCGCGTAGATCAACACGTTCGCGGGCGGCGCTTCTATCGAACCGTCCAGTACACTCTTCAAAGCCCGATAGGATGCCTCACCGATATCAAAGGTCAGATCATCGCAATACACGATAAAGCGTTGTGTCAGTCCCCTGATCCCGTCAACAATCTCCGGCAGTTCGATCAAATCGGTCCTATCGACTTGTATCAGGCGCAGCTCCTTTGCCCGGTAATGATTAAATACCGCTTTAATGAGTGAAGATTTACCCGTACCCTTGCCCCCCCACAACAATGCATTGTTGGCGCCCTCCCCGGAGAGGAAACGTTCCGTATTGCGTAACAGCTGCAGCTTTTGATCATCGATGCCAATCAGCTGATCAAGTCCTATTTGATCGATATGTTCAACGGCTCTGAGATGGCCTCCGCGCGGACGCCATATAGCAGCAACTGTCTTGGTCCAATCGATCGACATGGGTCCCCCCCCTGTAGGCCGGTTATTACATCTTAGCCCATTGTGAAATCACTTCTTCTGTTGTACAAATCGACCAGTGATCCGGTTTAACCTATCTGCAACGGTTTACCACCACTCCGCAAAGAACCGCATGTGGGTAAAAAAGCTGATAGTCCCACAGAGATACAAGATCCTCTCATTCACTCTGGCGCGACAACCACCACGCAATTGCGGCCCTGCGCTTTCGCCGCGTAGAGCGCTTCATCAGCGCGTCTTAAACATCTCCCCAGGTTCTCGCCATTCTCATAACCTGTCACACCGAAACTCGCGGTAACGGTGATCTCGTTTTGCCGATGAACGAGGGATGCGGCAGCCAGTTCAGCACACAGCCGCTGTGCCAGGTTTTCCGCTTCAATAAGCTCGGTTTCCGGGGTTAAAATCAGGAACTCCTCGCCGCCCCAACGGCCCAGTTCGTCAGACTCCCGAATGCAGCTCTGCAATTTTTCTACACTATGCTTTAACACCTGATCACCCATGTCATGACCGCACCTGTCATTGACCTTCTTGAAATGATCAATATCCAGTAGAATTGTACAGAAGCTTTTTGAACCTCTTGCTGTCAGCGACATTACCTGCTCAAGGCGATTGCTCAACGCCCTTCGATTAAGCGCCCCTGTAAGATAATCCGTACGTGAGGTCTCTTCCAGTTTCCGTTCGATTTTTTTACGCTCGGCAATCTCCTGCAACAGTTTTTCATTCGCCTGCACCAGTTCGGCTGTGTGGGACTCCACCTGCTGCTCCATCTCGCCATGAGCCCTGCGCAAGGAGATCTGGTTGGCGTCGATCTGCTGCTGTTTGATATGCAGACGTTTCGACATTTGATCGAAGGAGAGCGCTAGCTGGTCAAGTTCATCGCCATGCGCTTCGTTACCGACATCCTCATCTACAGGGGCTATCAATGCAAAGCGAGTGGTCAGATTGATAATACGCTTGGTGAAATTTATCGACAACAGGCGGCTGAATATCATCGCCAAGATAACTGAAAGCGCAAAGGAAAGAAGACCGGCAAGCCGTATCTTTTCGAACTTGCTCTGCACTTCGTCGGCCCGCATATCCATACCCACCAGATAATCATCTGCGCCGCCATGCAGGGGGGAATAACCAGACAGAAAATAACCCCATTTATCCTTCGTGATACTCTCATCCACCGACGGGCGTATAAACCCCTCCATCAGGGCGGGAATATCATGTGCATACTCCTCACCTGGTAGGGCCGGATCCTGCATATCGGAATCGATAACGAAATAGACCTTGTTTTCCAGTCTGCGCATTATGTAGATAAAGGCGATATCGGGATTGGCTTTAACGAACTTGCGCAGAGCAATCACATTTTTTTTGTAAACTGGATTATTCCTGTCAGATTCCATCCGAATCATATCCAGATTCCCCGTATCCAAACCCTGACTGACCAATGCTGCACTATTCTTCAGCCGGGACTGAAGTGCATTCATCAGGTTTTCGGTGGCACTCTGATAGAAATAGGTGCCCACACTGCCGGAGACAAGAATGATTGCGGCAAAGTGGCTAAAAAACAGCTTTGTTTGTATGGTTAGTCGCATGCCAGCTGGAGTCTACCGAAACAACACCTCTGGGTAGTGGCGTCAGAGTGTATCGGATGGATTCTGAACTATTTCTCACAAGACGGCAAACAGGCAGTTTACCAGCACCGAAATGCAATCAGATCCCGTCTGAATGGAGGTCGCCGTTGATGAGCGTATGACGTCTGCTGAGTAAAGCGGTTGGCAGCATGCGGAATGTACGGCTTGACAATCGCCGCTGCCAACCCTGATGGGTATTTATGCTACCCACTCACACCCTGAACTGTTTTACGGATGTATTCAGTTCCTGGGCAAGCAGTGAGACAACCTCTCCTTGCTTGGTAGTCTGTTCCGCTCTGGTGGCGGTTTGTTCTGCCACCTGATTGATTGTGTTAATGCCATCATTAACATCTGAAGCGACATTGCGTTGATCAACTGTCGCTGCGGCAATCTTGGAGTTAACAGCGGATATTTGATTAACAGCCTGTGTTATCGACTCCAGCGATACCCCAGCCTGTTTCGCCTGCTGTGCAGTCTCATGTCCGCGTGACCTGCCCGAATTCATGGCGCTAACCGCCTGCTCCGCTCCCGATTGCAATCGGATGATAATTTCCTGAATCTCCTGTGTCGATTCCTGTGTCCGTGTGGCGAGAGTCCTGACTTCATCGGCCACGACGGCAAAGCCCCTGCCCTGTTCCCCGGCACGTGCCGCCTCGATTGCTGCATTCAATGCCAACAGATTCGTTTGTTCAGCGATCCCCTTTATGACATCCAGCACACCACCGATATCTTCACTGTCTTTTTGGAAACCATTGATAATACTTGCAGCAGTATCGATCTCTTCTGCCAGCGTAGTGATACTGTTGATGGTCATTCGCAGATCTTCCCTACCCTTCAACGACTCCTTTTCCGCAGAATCGGTGGCCTTGTCGGCCGCCGCGGCATTTTCCGTGACGCTTTCCACCGTCAACGAGAGGTTCTGCATGGCATGCACTATCTCTTCCGTCTTTGTCTTCTGATGAAGGACGCCAGCACTCGACTTTTCCGTCATTTCCAACATTTGATAAGCCGCATCGGTCATTTTTCCACTCGATTCCTTTACGTTCTGTATCAATGCCTGCAGCTTATCCATGAACACATTGAACCAGTGAGAGAGTTCACCCAATTCATTATTTGCATCCGCATTGAGCCGTTTCGTCAAGTCTCCCTCCCCTTCCGCAATATCCTTGATCCTTTCGCGCATGAGTGAAATCGGCCGATTAATTACCAAATAGGTGTTGAACGAGGTTATGAAGACGAATACAACTGATATCGCTATGATCAGTATCAGCAATTGCATACTTTGCTCTGCTCTTTGCACCGAGGTTGCCGAATCCTGCTCGATAATTTCGGATGCTGCCGCCGCCTTAACCGACTTTTCCTTGAACGTCTCCGCCAGCAGTTGCAGATCCTTCGCTACACTCGCCTGACGAGCACCCTCTTGTGCCGCTTTCTTGAATTCACCGACGATGCTTCTGACGCGCGGCAGGGATTCCCGTCTGACCTGCTCATATATATCCTCGATTTCGAGCATCAGCATAGTTGGATCATCTTCCTCGCTCTCGATCAAGGTATTTAGATTTTTCACCATCTTCTCAAAAGCGGACTGGATCTGTGCCATGTCGGACACATTGGTCTTAAGCATTTTGAGAAGCGTACTGTTCATATCGTCGCTAAGCTTGGATGCCGAGGTTGACGCTACAATAGAACCATCCTCGACCTCCTCGACAACGATGCGAATATCAGCTGCCTGCTCGGCCGCTTTTGAGAGGTCATCCGTTGTGCGTCCCAGTTGATACAAGGCAAACAGGGTAGTGAACAGCATCAGCGCTATAAAAAAGGCCATCCCCATAAATACCAGTGTGCGAATCTTGAACCGTTCAAAAACAAGGCTGACGGTAGCGATATACCAGGATGAGATTGACATGATAAGTCACCTCTTAACGAGATAGGCGCAACTACTGTTCGAGTTGCTCATACATTTTTACCGCTCTGTTCATCTCCTTAAGCAGAGGAAGATTCAGTTTCGACATCCGCAGAAGATCATCTTTTGAGACCCCCTTGACGTCGATGCCCGCCGCGCGTTCCACGAGCGGCTTGAACTCTTTCCACAGATCAGCAACAACCATCAATTGATCGCGAATAGCCTTATCCTTAGTACCCGGGAGTTCCAGATCCCCATCTCCGTCGAGCAGTCCCTTGAGTGTCCTGTCAAATAAGGAAGCTGTGCTGCGAAGATTGGATTTATTGTTGTCCATATCGTGCTTCACGGCTACAAGCGCCATCTCCTTCGACATCTTCTGTGTCAGCATGCGCTGCTTACCGGCAAGATTTATCACGACACCCGCGCTCTTGCCCGTCACCTTCTTGGCTTCCTTCTCGTATAAGCGAACTGCGGTATTCATATTTTTCAGCAATGGGAGATTAAGTTGTGCCACTTTGGCGATATCGACACTTCCCCCCTGCACGACTTCAGAAACCACCGAATGAAATTCATCCCATAATTTCCTGACTTTACCCAATTGTTTGAGAATCACCCTTCCTTCAGTCGCTGGCAACCCCATTTCCGCATTTCCGTCACGCAAACCCGTCAATGTCGTATCGAACAGCCTGGCGGTTTTTTCCAGATTCGCCCTGTTTCCTTCCACATCTATCTTATTTGCGATGAGTAGCATCTCCTTGGACATCTTTTGAGTCAACATCCTCTGTCTCCCGGAGAGATTGATGACCACGGCATACTCGCTGGCAGTTACAGCCAGAACATCACCGGCAGCAATTACAAACATTAATGTAATGAATAGTGGAAGACGGAATTTTTTCATGGCTGTGCCCCTTCGCAATAAGCATTTGAGTAAAATTCACCCTCATAGCTAAATCGACACGACGCATGGAAAGCTTTATTGAATTTAAACTACTGAAAACTGATTTGAGTTAACAAAACCTATCAGGCTCTATTAACACTAAATCCAATCGACTCCGCTGAGACTATTGGATGAGTGTTAACAGGCCCTAACACGCCGACAGTGGACGCAGTGTGTCTCACTGACCCGTATCTCTTCAGGATAGGCTTTTTCACACCCTGCCTCGGCTTGCGGACAGCGCGGAAGAAAATGGCATCCATGTGGTGGAGTGACAGGGGACGGCATTTCTCCCGGCAATCGCATTACCATGCGTTGTTTATCCGGATCAGGTATGGGGACAGCTGAGAGCAGTGCCCGTGTATAGGGGTGTTGAGGGCGCATAATCACTTCATCGGTCCGACCCCTCTCCACTATTCTGCCCAAATACATAACGGCGATTTCATCAGCCATGTAGGCCACCACAGAAATATCGTGTGAAATAAACAGATAGGAGAGCTGAAGTTCATGCTGTAATCGCTTTAGTAGATTGAGAATTTGTGCCTGCACCGAGAGGTCCAGGGCACTGGTCGGCTCATCACAGACGATCAGCCGCGGTCCCACCGCCAGCGCCCGTGCCACACATATGCGTTGACGCTGACCGCCGGAAAACTCGTGGGGGTATCTGCCAGCGGCGGAACAGGGCAGTCCCACTTGCTGCAGTAACGACTCGACATGCTGGCGTAACGCTTTTCCCCTGGCGACGCCTTGAGCGCGTAAGCCCTCGGCAACGATATCTGCCACCCTCATCCTCGGGTTCATGGATGAGATCGGATCCTGGAAGATGATCTGAAAATTCCTGCGCAGTCGTCTCAGCTCCTTTTGCTTCATTCCGGTCAATTCCCTGCCATCGAGAGAAATTTTGCCACGGGTAGTATCGATCAATCGAAGAATCGCCTTACCAACCGTTGATTTTCCACATCCCGATTCTCCAACCAACGCAACTGTAAACCCTCGGGCGATATCGAGACTCACCCCATCCACCGCCTTGAGATGACCTATCACATGTTGCAACATCCCTTTACGGAGTGGAAAATGCACCCGCAGATCCTCAATCGACAACAGTGGGGAATCGCCACTATTCAGAGCAGGGTGACTATACACCTGCGAGTCTTCATCCTCACCTGGCCCGGCATCATCGGCCGCACGCAGGCAACGCACACCTGAGCGGTCGTCACCCGGCTGCCAGGCAGGCGTTGTCTCTTTGCAGATCTGCAGGCTCTGATCACAACGCTCTACAAAACGGCAACCGGTAAAATCGCTACCCAAAGGCGGTACAGATCCGGCTATCACTGCCAATTTTTCACCGGGAGAGCGACGCTCCGGCAGGGATGCGAGCAGCAGTCGGCTGTAGGGATGGATTGCAGCTCGAAAAAAGGGGCTGACCGCAGCGCTCTCGACGATCTCACCTGCATACATGACCGCAACACGATCCGCCATCTCCGCCACCACACCCAAATCGTGTGTTATCAGCAGGATCGACATACCCCTCTCCTGCTGCAACCTCTTCAATAGGCTCAAGATCTGGGCCTGCATTGTCACATCGAGCGCGGTGGTGGGCTCGTCGGCAATCAAAAGCTTGGGATTTCCCGCCAGCGCCATGGCAATCATCACCCGCTGCCTCATACCGCCAGAGAGTTGATGGGGATAGTAGCGCATGCAACGTTCGGGATCGGGGATCGCGACCGCCTGCAACAGGTCGATGATGCGTTGGCTGATCGTCCTTCCCTGCAGGTCATCGTGGAGCTTCACGGCTTCTGCAATTTGGTGACCGACCTTCATCAACGGATTGAGTGAACTCATTGGCTCCTGAAATATCATCGCCATCTGTCCACCGCGCAACTGCCGCATCGATCGATGGTCCAATCCGGTAACGTCGATGCCGTTAAATTCGATCTCCCCCTCATCGATGCAGACAGAGGGTGGCAACAACCGCATCAGAGAAAGGGCGGTCATCGATTTGCCACATCCGGATTCCCCGAGCAGGGCAAAGGTCTCGCCTTGATCGATCTCCAGATCGAGGCCGTCCACTATCTGAAGCGCACTATTCCCCTTATTCAAGGCCAGCCGCAGACCGGTTACCGTCAACAGTGGTTTAGTCATGTGTGCAATGTTCAACAAACAGCTGTCCCATTGATGATCTCGTCCTCAGAATGCCTCGACTCATAGAAAGGCGTACGCTGCGGCATGCTACAGTCCGGTGTAGTTTCCTACACTTGGGCCTGTTAACCAGCTGCTTCAGACAGGCACTCTCGGTACTGCAGCAATCAACTGTTGTGTGTATCGATTGTTCGGACGATTGACAATATCCTCGGTTTTACCCTGTTCGACGATCCTGCCCTGATACATCACTGCGGTACGATCACTGACATACTCCACTACACCGATATTATGGGTAATGAACAGCAGGGTGAGCCCATGCTTGGCACGCAGGTCCAGCAGCATGCGCAAGATTTCCGCCTGCACGGAGACATCCAGCGCACTGGTGATCTCGTCACATACGATAAAAGAGGGGGCGAGTGAGAGGGCCCTTGCAATGCCGATCCGCTGCCGCTGACCACCGGAAAATTCATGGGGATAGCGCCATAAGGCATCCTCCTCCATCTGCACCTGACCCAGCAGGTCTCTTGCCATCGCGAGGCGTGCTTCCTGATTTTCACCGATCCCATGTACTTTCATCGGTTCCGTGAGGATGGCGGCGATACTCAGGCGCGGGTTGAGGGATGATATCGGATCCTGAAAGATGATCTGCATATGCCGTCGAAAACGCCTCAGCTGGGACCTGTTCATCTCGGTGATATCGGTGTCATCGAATGCCACACGACCCGCGGTCGGTTCGGTCAGCCGCAGGATACCCCGTCCCAGCGTCGTCTTGCCGCTACCCGACTCACCGACCAGCGCCAGAATCTCTCCCCGGGGTATCTCCAGATCGACACCGTCCACCGCGCGCACCTGATCGACCACGCGTCGAAGCAGTCCCTTACGCACCGGAAAATGGATCTCCAGCTGAGACAGCTTGATCAGTGGAACCTGATCCCCACGCTGCTCATGGGGCTGGTTTCTGGCCAGGTTCTCCGGCAGGGCGGAAATCAGTGACTGAGTATAGCTATGGCCTGGACGGTGAATTATCTGCTCGGTGACACCGGTCTCGACCAGTTTGCCCCGCTGCATCACACCGACACGATCGGCAATCCGGGACACCACGCCAAAATCGTGTGTGATGAACAGAATCGCCATCTCGGTACGTTGTTGCAGGGTCTTCATCAACCGCAGGATTTCACGCTGTACCGTGACATCCAACGCAGTGGTAGGTTCATCGGCGATCAATAGGTCGGGTTCACAGGCCATGGCCATGGCGATCATCACCCGTTGACGCTGTCCCCCCGATAGCTGATGGGGATAGCTGTGGACCCGCGTCTGTGGATCGGGTAACTGTACCGCCTCCAGGGACTCCATTACCCGTTGCCACGCCTCCCCTTCCGAAAGCTCGGGAAAGTGGAGCCTTACTGCCTCGAGGATCTGTTCGCCAATGGTAAAAACGGGATTCAACGAACTCATGGGTTCCTGGAAGATCATGGCGATCCTCCCTCCCCGCACCTGCTGCATCTCAATCTCACTTAGGCCTGCCAGATCCGCCGGCACTTCACCCTGTGCATGAAAGAGGATCTCACCCGCATGCCGTTGCAGATTGGATTTTGGCAGCAGCTGCATGATCGAAAGTGCGGTAATCGATTTGCCGCTGCCCGATTCACCGACCAGGCAGAAAGTTTCCCCGCGTGCAATTTCGAAGCTGACTTCATCAACGGCCTTGATGGTTCGTCCCTGATGCTGAAACCAGGTATGGAGCTTTTTCACCGACAGCAACATCAGCCCGACTTGCTCAAATAGGGATCGATGGCATCTCGCAACGATTCACCGATCAGGTTGTAGGCAAACACCGTGAAAAAGATGGCTCCGCCAGGGAAGGCCGCCATCCACCAGTTGAAGCGGGATGACTGTACCGCCTGATTGAGCATCTCACCCCAGGAGGGATCATCCACCAGGCCAAGCCCGAGGAAGCTCAACGTCGCTTCGGCGAGAATCGCTGAAGCCACACCGAAACTGGCCGCAACCAGCACAGGTCCCATGCCGTTGGGCAACATGTGACGAAACAGAATCGATGGTAGCGGCAGGCCTGCAGCCTCAACCGCCTGGACAAAGTCCTGCTTGCGCAGACGCAAGAACTCGGCGCGCACATAGCGGGCATAGCCTGGCCAGCTGGTGATACCGATGATCACCATCATGATGTAGAGACTTCGACCGAAGAAGGCGACAAAGGTCAGCAGCAGAAACAGGGTGGGCACGGCCTCGAAAATCTCCACCAGACGCATACCCAGGATATCCACCGCACCGGAGAAATAGCCCATCAAACCACCGATAACAATCCCCAGCAACATGGCGATACCGGTAGCTACAAAGCCAATGCCGAGGGCGATTCGGGAGGCATGTATCATGCGGCTGAGTACGTCGGCCCCATTCTGTTCGGTACCGAACCAATGGGCCCTCGACTGCTGCGAAAGGGGCGCCTCCAATCCGGTATCGCCCCGGTCCCTTTGATAATCCTTTGGCGAGTAGGGAATCGGCGCATACACCACCCAGTCATATTTACCGGCGGCATCCGCAACCCGGTACTGTTCATAGATAACCAGCTGCTGGGGCTTGACCCAGAGGTAGGCGAACAGCGCCGCCACCGCCAATACAGAGATCATGATCAAAAATTTGCGTAGCAGTGTGATGCGCCAGGGAGAGAGCAGCAACAGAGTAATGAAGCCGACCAAAAAGAGTACATCGACCGGTTGCAGATAGTTCAGCACCGGACTGCTGACCTCGCCTTCGTGACTGAGCAACAACGGGAAGCTACTGGCAAGGAAGGGGGCGAAAACACCCACCAGGGCGAGGATAGCTACCCAGAACAGACCCAGGCGGGCACCCCAGCGGACAAAGGTCTGGCCGAGAATCCTGCGCCAGTAGCCCTGGCGTTTCTTCGCCGTCCTACTCATAGCTCACCCTTGGATCGGCCAGGGCATACAATATATCGGCCAGCAGATAACCCAACAGGGTCAGACAGCCGCCGATGAGGGTGATCGACAACACCAGTTCACGGTCCCGGGTCTGCACCGCTTCCACCGCCAGTTTGCCCATACCCTCGATACTGAAAATGCTCTCCACAATGACCGAACCCGCCAGCAGGCTGGGCAGCAGACTCGCGGCCACGGTAATCAGGGGTAACAGGCTGTTGCGGAATACGTGCCGCCATAGCACCACCGCTTCCGCAAGGCCCTTGGCCCTGGCGGTACGCGCATAATCGGAAAGCAGATTCTCCAACACCGCCGTGCGGGTCAGTTTAGCAAGACCGGCAAAACCGCCATAAGAGAGACAGATCACCGGCAGTGCCAGATGCCAGAGCCGATCCAACAGAAACCCCCTCACCCAGGTCCCCTGCATCCAGTAGACCGCGAGCAGAAGACCCACCAGCAGGCCGGTGGTGAGAAATCCGAGCTGGCGCAGAAGGCGGTAGTCACTGCTCGCCAGCCAAGCAGCAAGCAGGGCGGAGACGGCTGGAAACCCTATCCACAAAGTGAGGGAACGTTGCGCCTCGGGCAACTGATAGACCATGGCCGCCCCCAACACTGCCCAGATGAGTCCGAACGCAGTCTCCCTGAACGGTCTTAAGGCGATTCGGCCCAACGCCAGAAAGAGTGAGATAGCAATTGTTACCACTACGAATAACAGGGCAATATCCCACAGGCTCGACCAATGGGGCATGAACACCTGGTCGAGTACCAGTCGATCGCTCAATCCGGCGGTGGGGAACCAACGCCAATATTGCTCATTGGCGAAAAAGCCGATCATCAGCACGCCTGCGAGCATGGTCGGCACCGACCAGAGTGCCAGCATGATCATGCCGCTGCTGACATCGAAAGAGCGTCCCCGCTCGACTGCCGCGCGCACTCCCACCAGCAGGGCCAACAGATAGACGATCGGTATACTCAGCACATTCAGAAGAATGGTAATCGGCACCCTTTCCGCAAGCAGCTCTGTAACCGGACGGCCATAGCGAAAACTGCGCCCAAGATCGGAACCCTTGTTGAAGGAAAAGCCGCTCATCCGATTCTCTTCATCGAAGGTGAAACCGATTGGCGAGACATTATTCAGCCAGCGCAGATATTGCAGATAGGGGGGGTCGTCCAACCCGTAGAGACGGTTGTAATAGGCCTCGATCTCCTTCTTCGCCTCCGGATCCAGATTCTGCCCCTCCACCAGACTCTGGGCGCTGATGCCGCCGGGCGATGCGGCCATGACCACGAACACCACCAGGGTAATGCCCAGCAGCGTGGGCAGCATCAACAGCAGGCGTCTGAGCAGGTAGGTCAACATCTATTGGGTATAACGTTGCTCAATGCCAGGGACATAGTTCTCCAGTGGTACCTGTCCCAGATTCAGGCCGACCTTGGTATTGACTACATTGCGCAGTCGCCGGTCGATGAACACCAGACTTTTGTTGCGCCTGAGAAAGGTGTAGGGCTGGTCGGTAAAGAGATGAGTCTCGGCATCCCTCCACAGCGGCATGCGTCTCTCCTCATCCACCGTAGCCCGCGCCTCCTCGATAAGACGATCCAGCTCCGGATTGCTGTAGTTGATGAAGTTGTTCCCGCCACCTGCGATCTGACTGCTGTGAAACATCTGATAGAGGTCGGTTTCAAGGCCGCTGCTCCACCCCAAGGTAATGGCATCGAAATCCCGCTTTTTCATCAGATCAAGCATTACCGACCACTCAGTGGGCTTCGGCTGCAGCAGGATGCCGGCACGGGCCAGCATATCCTTCAGAAACAGCACCATCCGTCCCGTATCCTCATTGCCCTGAAAATAGACCAGTTCGAATTCGAACGGTTTGCCGTCGCTGTCCTCCAGGACGCCGTCTCCGTCACGGTCGGCATAACCGGCCTTGGAGAGCAGCTCAATCCCTTTTGCCTGATCGTAGTTACGCGCCTTGGTGTCGGGATCGTGCTGTTTGCTGCTGAAGCTGAATGGACTCACGGCAACCTCCGCATAACCGAGATAGATCTCGTCGACAATGCGCTGGCGATCGATCAGATAGGTCATCGCCTGTCTCACATCAGCTTGCGCAAAACGGGTCGGCTTTTCGTTGCGCAGCTGATTCCAGCCAATATAGGAATAGCCCGCCACCGGACTCATATACTCCCAATGCTGAGCCTTATCGCTAATCTGTTCATCATCGATCAACTGCTGATATTCGCGCGGCCGCGATCCATAAGTATCGATCTCGCCGTTGCGAAATGTGGTGAGGCGCGCACTGTCATTTTCGATCACACGCCAGATGAGCCGGTCGAAGGCCGGTTCCACCGGTCCCCAGTAGCGGGGATTGCGGCGCAGCTCCACGCCCCCTTTGTCCGGTGCCCAGCCCTTCGGGTCTTCAAGACGATAGGGGCCGGAACCCAACAACAGCCCCTTCGACTGGTTGAAGCTGTTGGGATCCTCGAGATAGGGCTGGTAGAAATGTTTCGGCATGATCTCCATGCCCCCAGCCAATGAGAGGGCGTTAAAATAGGGTTCGGCAAACTGGAATTTGACGGTGAGTGAATCGAGGGCCTCCACCGATTCGATCTTTGCATAATAGGCCCTTTCCCGCGGCGCCTGGATCGCTTCGGTCATAATGAACTCGAAAGTGAACACCACATCCTCCGCCGTCAGTGGCACACCATCTGAGAACTGCAACCCCTCTCGAAGTTTGAAGACAAAAGTGAGACCATCCTCGCTGACTGACCAGTCATGGGCCAGCAGCCCCTGCCACTCGAGGGTATCGGGATTGCGGATCAGCAAGGTCTCCAGGATATAACTCTGTACCTGTGATGAATAGACGTCCTGCGAAATAAACGGGGTCAGTGATTTCAGGTTGACGCCGAATGCCTGCACCAGCCAGTCCCCCTGACTATAGTCGGGCTGCCGGGTAACGGCGTAGGCGCGACCGAATGCCGCGGGCATTTGATCCTGCTGATGCGAACCGGTTTTTTGTGCCAGACTCACGCCCTGTTGAATGCGTTGATCGAGGCTTCTGACCTGACCTGTTATCTCCCGGATATCTCCCGCCTGCTCTCGCATCAACTGTTCCATACGAGACATCTTCTCCCATTGCCGATCGATCATATACATAACCAATACGATGGCGATCAACAACAGGGCAAGACCGCCAAAATAGAGAATATCCCGACCGTTTAGGCGTCGCTGCATGAAGTTACTCCTGTGACCCGGGATAAATGATTAGAAACCAGGGCCTGTTAACACTAATCCAATAGGCCCTAGAGAGTCTATTATGCTTTCCCGGGACTTGAAAGAGTATGCAATCCGGAGTTGACCTGAACATAGACGAAAACAGGACATAGCCTCTCATATAGCCCCGAACACATTACCTACACTTTTCGCTGAAGATAAATTCCGGTAAGTTACGCAGTTTGACTCTAAGCTAGACTGTCTATTTGCCAGTCTCCGTGCATATATCGATGTCTCCTGTAAGGAATTGTTCCATGGGCTTTTTACAAAACAAACGCATACTCATTGTCGGCATTGCCAGTAACCGCTCCATTGCCTGGGGTGTTGCAGAGGCCATGCACCGCGAAGGCGCCGAACTGGCGCTTACCTACCAGACGGATAAGCTTAAAAAACGCGTCGACGACGCAGCCGAGAAATTTGCCGCGGATATTGTATTGCCCCTGGATGTCACCAACGATCAACAGATTGCAGACCTATTCGGTACCTTGGAAAAGGAGTGGGGAGCTATAGACGCCATTGTGCATGCAGTGGGATTCGCACCCCGCGATCACTTGGAGGGTGGCTATCTTGACAACCTGACCCGTGAGGGTTTCGCCATGGCACACGATATCAGCTCCTACAGCTTCGCCGCACTTGCCAAGGCCGGACGCCCTATGATGCAGGGACGAAACGCCTCCCTGGTCACCATGAGCTACCTCGGCGCGGTACGTACAGTACCCAACTACAACGTCATGGGTGTGGCGAAGGCGAGTCTCGAGGCGAATGTTCGTTATTTGGCCGAATCACTCGGTCCGGAAGGCATCCGGGTAAATGCCGTTTCTGCAGGCCCGATCAGAACCCTGGCTGCGTCGGGAATCAAAAACTTCAAGGGCATGCTCGACGAGGCGGAGAAAAGGAATCCACTGCGCCGCAATGTCACCATTGAAGAGGTAGGCAATACCACGGCATTTCTCTGCTCCGATCTCGCCTCGGGAATTACCGGGGATGTTATCTATGTGGACTCGGGATACCACATCCTCGGCATGGCTTGACACCGAGAAGAACCTCTCCTATTCGCTACCACTATCCAGCAGAACTTCGATATCAGCGCGAGATTCCAGATCGGTCAACACCATTTCGTAATGATCCCTGCCCAGCATGCGACGCAGACTCTCATACTGTTGCTGGTTGGCTTCATCATCGGCACTCCCCTCCGCCACATCAGTCAACAGATAGACGGCGAAGTCCCCACCTGCAAGCCGTGCAGTGCCTGGCGATGACCCACCGGCAGCCGGCTTTGCGGTTCGGAAAAGCGCACTCGACAACCCCGGCGGGATTTGCCGGTCATTGCGATTTACCGTCATAGGACCGGTCACGGCATAACTCTCTGCAACCTCCGACAAGAGAGCGCCTGCAGCGATTTCAGCCAGTCGCTTCTCCGCCTCGGCTTGGGCCTGCTGCTCGGCCTTTTGCTGCTGCAGCGTCTCGGTGATCTGTTGTTTCACCTCATCCAGCGGCAGCACAGAGGACTCCTGATGATCAAGCACGCGTAATACCAGTGAACTGGTGCCATCGATCTCGACCAATTCACTGTTATTGTGCTCCTTCAGAACATCATCGCTGTAGGCTGCCGTTCTCGCCTTGGGGTTGGCGAATACGCCTGTACCCTGTTCCCGGGTAACCCAGTCACTTTGCTGAATGGTAAGCTCCAAGACGGACGCGGCAGACTCCAGGCTGTCTGGATCCTCATAGCTCAGATCGGCAAGCTGTTCCGCCATTTCAAAATAGAGCCGTTCGCCCTCAAACTTGCGATAGGCCGCCTCTACTTCGGAGCGCGCCTCTTCGAACGGTTTGACCGTCCCGTCCTTGATACCGGTCAGCTTGATAAGATGGAAACCGAAACTGGTACGCACCGGCTCGCTCACCTCCCCTTCCCGGAGGGCATAGACAGCGTTCTCGAACGCCGGGTCCATGATACCTTTACCGAAGAAACCCAAATCACCGCCCGACGCAGCGGAACCCGGGTCCTGTGAATTCTGTTTGGCCAATTCATCGAAAGATTCACCATTGCGCAACCTTTCCGCCAAAGTATCGATCTTTGACCTCGCTTCATCCACTGCCGTTTGGTCCGCATCTGCAGCCGCCAGAATCAGGATGTGGCTGGCCTGGCGTTGCTCCGGCAGGCCGAACTCATCCTGATTGTTCTCATAATAACCGCGAAGAAGTTCTTCATTGACATCAATGGTGCCGCCCGCCGTCTCGACATCCAGCAATATATACTCGACCTTAACCTTTTCGGGCGAGATAAATGCGCTTTGGTTGGCTTCGTAATAGGCCTTGATTTCATCATCTGAAAGTTCATCACTCAGTTTGAAATCGCCGGCGGGTACCACGAAATAGGAGAACTCACGCGTCTGTTTCAATAAGCGTTGACTCTCATTGAGTTCTTTAGGCGTCACAAAACTTCCTGCCTGAACCGCTTGTGACAGCTGTTCCGCAACCAGGGCGCGACGTACGCGATCTTCGAAACCAGCGGGAGAGATGCCCTGTAGGCGTAATGCGCGTTCATAGGTCTGCTGGTCGTAGCGTCCATCCTTCTGGAATGTCGGCATACTCAGAATCGTGGCTTGGATCATGCTGCTTCCCGCACGCAGCCCCATCATATTGGAAGTCTGTTGTACCAGTTCATCCCTGATCAAACGATTCAACACCTCTTTGCGCATCCTGGTGTCATCGAACATTTCCGGTCGATACGCCGCTCCAAGCTGATCGCGCAATTGCTGACGAAAGCGCTGGTACTGACTATCCAAAGTCCGTTCCGTGATTTCGGCACCGTTGACGGTTGCCGCAACCGGTTCAGAACCGACACCCAGATAGGACTGAATCCCCCAAAGTGCGAAAGGGATCGAAATCAGTATTACGATCGCCCATGCGATCCAACCCTGCGCTTTATCTCTGATAACCTGAAGCATGATCAGTGGCTCACTTATTTCCACCTGAGACAAGTTGACCAGGTGTCATACGTCTATAAACAAAAACGGGGTATCTGCCAGATACCCCGTTGATGATCAAAGTTGGCGGAGCGGACGGGACTCGAACCCGCGACCCCCGGCGTGACAGGCCGGTATTCTAACCAACTGAACTACCGCTCCGAGTTGGTGGGTGCTGCAGGGATCGAACCTGCGACCCTCGCCTTGTAAGGGCGATGCTCTCCCAGCTGAGCTAAGCACCCTGCTAGTGGGGTATTTCGTCAATCGGTTAGAGATACCTCACCTGAAGGCGCGCTAGTTTATTGCATCCTTCAATGCTTTACCAGCCTTGAACGACGGGATTCTTGAGGCCTTGATTTTTATCGTCTCGCCGGTCTGCGGATTACGGCCTTCGCGAGCGGCCCGCTCCTTCACTGAGAAGGTGCCAAATCCTACCAATGAGAGCGTATCACCCTCTTTCATTGCTTTTGTTACTGCGTCAACCATACCGTCAAGCGCGCGCCCAGCAGCGGCCTTGGATATGTCCGCAGATTCCGCCATTGCCTCAATTAGTTCGGCCTTATTCATTAATCATTTTCCCCTGTGATGGTCTTGGCGGAATTACCGCCTACTAGAAGCGTTATGTAATGGCCCGCTTGGGCCCGAAACGCCAGAATTTATACCGGCTGCCAGATACCCTGTCAAGCAACGGACGAGACGGATTCTTAACATTTGTTACCGTTGTGACGGAGATATAGTATCTCGAATCATACTAATGCTTGGTCGGTGCACCCCGTTTCTTGATCTCGTCACCTTCCTGCTTTTGTCCGCCTTTTCTCGGAGTTGCATCCGCCGGCTTCACCTCTTTCGGTTGCGGCATCTCCTTGAGCGCCACCTGTAGCACTTCATCGATCCAGCGGACCGGCCTGATATCAAGATTCTGTTTAATATTCTTCGGTATATCAACGAGATCTCGTTCATTCTCTTCAGGAATGATAACCGTTGCGATACCTCCGCGGTGAGCGGCAAGCAGCTTCTCTTTCAGTCCGCCGATGGGCAAAACCTCACCTCTCAGGGTAATTTCCCCTGTCATCGCCACATCCGCCCTAACCGGTATCTTGGTCAAAGCGGATACCAGACTGGTGCACATTCCAACACCTGCGCTGGGACCGTCTTTCGGTGTCGCTCCCTCGGGCACATGGATATGAACATCACATTTCTGGTGAAAGTCCTCTTCCAAAGCAAGGGAATCCGCACGACTTCTGACAACGGTCATGGCAGCCTGAATGGACTCCTGCATGACCTCACCCAGCTGACCGGTATGGCTGAGCCGACCCTTACCTGGCATCAATGCCGCCTCGATACGCAGCAGTTCGCCTCCCACTTCGGTCCAGGCGAGTCCAGTAACCTGACCTACCTGATCGTGTTCATCCGCCCGTCCATAACGGAAGCGTTTAACACCCAGATAGTCTTCGAGCTTTTTCGGTGTAACGGTGATCTTGCCCTTTGGTTTCTTCAGCAGGATATCCTTCACAACCTTGCGGCATATCTTGGCAATCTCCCGTTCCAGATTTCGCACACCTGCTTCACGTGTATAGTAACGGACGATATCGCGTATGGCAGACTCCCTGATGATGAGTTCATTGGGCTTCAATCCGTTGTTCTCCATCTGTTTACGTACCAGATAGCGTTCGGCAATGCTGACTTTTTCATCCTCGGTATAGCCGGAGAGCCTGATCACTTCCATACGATCGAGTAGCGCCGGAGGGATGTTCAAGGTATTTGCAGTCGCAACGAACATTACCTCGGACAGATCGAAATCGACTTCGAGATAGTGGTCATTGAAAGTATGGTTCTGTTCCGGATCGAGCACCTCCAGCAGGGCCGATGCCGGATCACCCCGAAAATCCATCGCCATTTTATCAATCTCGTCAAGGAGAAACAGCGGATTACGGGTTTTGACCTTGCTCAGGTTGTTGATAATTTTGCCAGGCAGCGCACCGATATAGGTACGCCTGTGTCCACGAATTTCTGCCTCGTCTCTTACCCCGCCCAAGGCCATGCGGGTGAATTTGCGATTGGTGGCACGGGCGATCGATTGCCCCAACGAGGTCTTGCCGACACCAGGGGGCCCCACCAGACAGAGTATCGGTCCTTTCAGTTTGCGAACACGCTGCTGTACCGCGAGATACTCCAGGATGCGTTCCTTTACCTTCTCCAGACCGTAATGGTCTTCATTCAGCACCGCATCGGCCGCACCGATATCATTACGTATTTTTGTCCGTTTCTTCCAGGGCAACCCGACCAGCGTGTCGATATAGTTACGCACCACAGTGGCCTCGGCTGACATGGGGGACATCAGCTTGAGTTTGTTCAACTCATTGGTCGCCTTTTCCTTGGCCTCCTTGGTCATACCGGCAGACTCGATCTTCTTGGTGAGATCCTCAATCTCGTTAGGCGCATCCTCCATCTCACCCAGTTCTTTCTGAATTGCCTTCATCTGTTCGTTCAGATAGTACTCGCGCTGATTCTTCTCCATCTGGCGCTTCACCCGGCCACGGATCCGTTTCTCCATCTGCAGGATATCGTTTTCACCCTCCATCAGCCCCATCAGATGTTCCAGCCGCTCACGTACGTTGGGCATCTCCAGAACATGTTGTTTCTCTTCCAGCTTCAATGACATATGCGCAGCGATGGTATCTGCAAGACGGCTCGGGTCATCGATGCTTGAGAGTGATGTAAGCACCTCCGGAGGAACCTTTTTGTTCAACTTGACATACTGATCAAACAGATTGGTGGCCGAACGCATCAATACTTCGCTCTCACGACCCGCCACATCGATTGTGTCAGTCAAGGTTTCAAGCCTGGCGGTAAAGAACTCATCGGTATCGACGAATTCGGTGATACGCGCCCTTTCTCCGCCTTCGACGAGTACCTTGACAGTACCGTCGGGTAATTTGAGCAGTTGGAGTATGTTTGCCAGGGTGCCGATCGCATACATATCACCCACATCCGGATCATCCACATCAGCGCTCTTTTGCGCCGCCAGCAGAATCTGCTTGTTGCTCTGCATCGCCGAATCCAGTGCCTGGATCGATTTGTCACGGCCGACAAACAGAGGAATGACCATATGAGGATAGACGACCACATCGCGCAACGGTAAAACCGGAACGAGATTGCTCTGGCCGATCGCCTTCATGGAATTAGTGTACTCGTGGCCCATTCAATTATCCTCTCTTCGGCAGTGTCTCTGCCTAAAAACCTTCAACCTCAGGTATGACAGTCAGTACAGGGATTTGATACTGGCGGGTAATTATGTTCAATCCGCATCCATTTACTCGGATCAACACTATAAGGGACATATATAAGGGTGGTGGCTGGATGTTTCAAGCCTGTAATGCAATGAATGATGCAGAGACATACCCTCAGGTGGCTGACATATCCAACGGATATGTTATGAATTCAAGAACATACCAACACCTATCAGACAATCCGGCCGCTTTGGCTAGCGCCTGTAGCGCAGACCACTGATTTTGTGGCGTTAGGCTAATCGGATGCGGCGATCTGCTTGTCGCTGTTTTCATAGATCATCAGCGGTTCAGACTCGCCGGCGATCACCGCCTCATCCACCACGACCTTCGTTACCTCATCCATAGAGGGAAGATCGTACATGGTATCGAGTAGCACTTGTTCCAGTATGGTGCGCAATCCCCGTGCGCCTGTCTTGCGAAGCATGGCTTTGCGGGCGATGGCGCGGAGTGCGTCTTCACGAATCTCAAGCTCACAGCCTTCCATCTCGAACAGGCGGCTATACTGCTTGGTCAGGGCATTCTTCGGCTCGGTAAGAATCTTGACCAATGAGGCTTCATCCAACTCCTGCAGCGTGGCCACAACAGGCAAACGACCTACGAATTCGGGAATCAGTCCATATTTGATCAGATCCTCGGGTTCCACATCGACAATGATGTCGCCGATGGAGCGTGAGTCGTCCTTGCTCTTTACCTCCGCTGAGAACCCGATACCGCCCTTTTCAGAACGATCCTTGATGACTTTTTCAAGCCCGGCGAAGGCGCCACCGACAATAAACAGGATATTCGAGGTGTTGACCTGTAGGAACTCCTGCTGGGGGTGCTTGCGCCCACCTTGGGGGGGTACGGAGGCCACTGTACCTTCGATCAGTTTCAACAGGGCCTGCTGGACACCCTCACCCGACACATCCCGGGTAATGGAGGGATTGTCGGATTTTCGGGAAATCTTGTCGATCTCATCGATGTAGACTATGCCTGTTTGGGCCTTTTCCACATCATAATCACACTTTTGTAACAGCTTTTGGATGATGTTTTCCACATCCTCGCCCACATAACCCGCCTCGGTGAGGGTAGTCGCATCGGCAATCGTGAACGGAACATTCAGGAGCCTGGCAAGCGTCTCAGCCAGGAGGGTTTTGCCCGATCCGGTGGGGCCTATGAGCAGGATATTGGATTTGGCCAGCTCCACATCACTCTCTTTACCGATGGTATCGAGGCGTTTGTAGTGGTTGTAAACCGCGACGGACAGCACCTTCTTCGCCCGATGCTGGCCGATGACATATTGATCCAGGGTCTTTTTGATCTCGTGAGGCTTGGGAAGCTTGTTGATACTCTCTTCCCCGGGGTCCTGCATCTCCTCGCGGATAATGTCGTTGCAGAGTTCGACACATTCGTCACAGATGAAGACGGAAGGACCGGCGATCAGTTTGCGTACCTCATGCTGGCTTTTGCCGCAAAAGGAGCAATACAGCAGCTTGCCGTCGTCGCCTTTTCCGCTCTTGTCACTGCCCATATCTCACTCCTCGAACCGAAATCAACCTGCTTTTAACTCAATCATATCTAACTGCGCATAGATGGCAAGGTCAGAGTCACCAAACTCTGACCTGTGTATCAGGCCCTCGATGCGTTCGATAACCGCCTTCGGAGACAGGTCATTCAGCCTGCTGCTCCTTCGCGATTGCTCAGCACGGAATCGATCAGGCCGTAGGCCATCGACTCCTCGCCGCCCATAAAGTTATCGCGTTCGGTGTCCTCCGAGATCTTTTCCAGACTCTGGCCGGTATGGTGGGCCAAAATGGAATTCAAACGCTCCCGCAATAACAGAATCTCTTTCGCATGAATCTCGATATCAGTCGCCTGTCCCTGGAAACCGCCTAGGGGCTGGTGAATCATCATACGGGAATTCGGCAGGCAATACCGCTTTCCCTTCGCGCCACCCGCCAGCAACAAGGCCCCCATACTGGCCGCCTGACCGATACACATTGTGCTGACATCGGGGCGGATGAACTGCATGGTATCGTAGATCGAGAGGCCCGCGGTGACCGATCCTCCGGGTGAATTGATATAGAGATGGATATCCTTGTCAGGATTTTCTGACTCGAGGAACAGCAGCTGGGCGACAACCAGATTGGCCATGTGATCCTCGACCGGCCCGACCAGAAAGATAACCCGCTCCTTGAGCAGTCTCGAATAGATATCGAAAGAGCGCTCACCCCTGGCGGTCTGCTCTATGACAATGGGCACCAGACCAAGGTTTTGTGCATCCGGCATACCTGATGAAAACTGTTCATTCATATCTGCTTTTTCCTCAGGGTCAACCCTGCTCTGTCAATGCGGCGAATGTGGTCTCATCATCCACTACACCCACCTGCTCCATGACCCAGTCGACAACCTGATCTTCCAAGACCACGTTCTGTACCGAAGCCAATTGCTGCTGATTGCCATAGTAGAACTTAACTACCTCTTCCGGCTGCTCATAGCTTGCCGCATACTCCTCAATTGTCTGGCGTACACGATCGTTATCGACCTGAATCTCGTTTTGTTTAATGATCTCACCGATCAACAGGCCCAGGGCCACACGCCGCTTGGCCTGATCTTCGAACATCTCTCGGGGTAATTCAAAACTGCCGGCTCCCTGTCCCATCTGCTCTCTGGTCTGTTTACGCAGCGCTTCGACCTCCTCCTCGATCAGCGCCTTGGGAATGTCGATCTTGTTCTGCTCGAAAATAAGATCCATCGCCTGACTCTTAATCCGAGCCTGAATACGCTGTGAAAGTTCACGCTGCATGTTTTCCTGGATATCCTCCTTCAGCTTATCCAGACCTTCGCCGGCACCGAACTCCTTGGCGAAATCATCATCAACCAGCGGAAGCACTTCTTCCGCGACCTCATTCACCTCGACTTCGAACATTACCGGTTTTCCAGCCAGCTCTTCCACCCGGTAATCCTCGGGGAATTGCAGGTCAATTGAGCGCTTCTCCGCTTTGACCATTCCAACCAGACCACTCTCAAAGCCTTCTATCATCCGGTTTGAACCAAGTACGAGATCCACGTTTTCGGCACTGCCGCCTTCGAACGCTTCCCCATCGACCAGGCCCTTGAAGCTGATTTTCACTTGATCACCCTCAGCGGCGGCACGCTCAACGTTGTTCCATGTGGCCCGCTGTTTGCGCAGCTTTTCGATCATATCCTCGATATCCTGCGCGGTGACCTCGGCAACTGGCCGCTTGATCTCTCCCTCGAGCTTGCTCAACTCTATCTCCGGCATCACCTCAAGGGTGGCCACATAACTGAACAACCCCTCTTCGGTGCTCTCTTTGGGCTCTATCTTCGGCATCCCTGCAGGTTGCAGCTTTTCCTGCTGGATCGCCTCCTGGTAGCTGCTCTCGATCATCTGACCATAGACCTCCTGCAGCACCTTGCCACCGTAGTTACGGCGCAACAAATTCATGGGTACCTTTCCCGGACGAAAGCCATCCAGCTTGGCGGTTCGACCGATCTGCTTCAGACGCTTGGTGACCTCCACCTCGATCTGCTCTGCCGGCAATTCGACCGTAACGCGTCGCTCTAGCCCTTCACCCGATTCCACCGAAACTTGCATGGTTCTTCTCCTGACAGCCTTGATCTGTCACTATATCTTTGTAAGTACTGGAAATATCCTGGAAATTGCGATTGGCAATCACGAGGAAAAATTGGTGCGAAAGGAGAGACTCGAACTCTCACGGGTTGCCCCACAGGAACCTAAATCCAGCGCGTCTACCAATTCCGCCACTTTCGCTTGCAGCTTGGACGCGGTAAATAAATCACCAGTGTCCTACTGTGAGCCGACCATTATAGCGATGAACGGTGGAAGTCTCCAAACCAAATGCCTCTAGACAGTGCTATCGGTCCACTATCAATTGCCGCAAACCAAGCTGTCCCGCTTGACGTCGCACTCTATCGAGCATGCTAATCGACGACCTTGCCAGGTGCATGCGGCAGACACCACTGTTACGCAGGAGGAGTCGCTTAACCGCTTACCTCAACCCTATCGACACGCTGAAATCCACGCGGAAGCTTAGCCCCCCTACGTCCTCGTTCCCCCTGGTAGCCATCCAGGTCTGACGGTTTGAGCACGATATAGCGCTTGCCAGCATGAGCGGTAAGGCTGGCGCCTTGGGGCACCACCGCCAGAGCGGCCACGAACTCCTCCCTCGAAGCCACGCGCTTGGCCGGGATGCCGATAATCTTGTTGCCCTTGCCGCGCGCCAGTTGTGGCAGTTCGGAAACAGGGAAAACCAGCATGCGGCCCTCATTGGATATAGCCACGACTCTGTCATGGTTATGGTCCGTTATGATGTCTGGCTGCAATACCCTGGCCCCTTTCGGCAAAGTGAGCAGGGCCTTACCGGATTTATTCTTGGCCAACATATCGGATAATTTAACGCGAAATCCGTAACCCGCATCTGAAGCAAGCAGATATTCCCCATCAGGATCGCCACCGACAACGGCCATGAAGGTTGCACCGGCAGCCGGCGAAAGGCGTCCAGTCAGCGGTTCTCCCTGACTACGGGCGGAAGGCAGGGTATGGGCCAACAGCGAATAGCTGCGCCCGTAGGAATCGATAAATACCGCCTGTTGATTGCTGCGCAAGCGCGCCGCAGTCATAAAATTGTCACCCGCCCTGTAGTTGAGAGTTGCCGGATCGATATCATGGCCCTTGGCAGTACGCGCCCAGCCCTTTTCGGACAACACCACGGTAACAGCCTCACTTGGAGTCAGGTCGGTCTCCGCCATAGCTTCTGCCGACTCACGTTGAACAAGGGGTGACCGTCGCTCATCCCCATACTGTTCGGCATCGGCCTGAAGCTCCTTGCGAACCAGGGTACGCAACCGCTGTTTGGAACCGAGGGTCAGTTCCAGGGACTTGCGTTCCCGTTCCAACTCGTCCTGTTCGCCGCGAATCTTCATCTCCTCAAGCTTGGCCAGGTGGCGCAGCCGCAGATTGAGGATCGCTTCTGCCTGTGCCCCGGATAGGGAGAATCTTCTGATCAACTCTGCCTTGGGATCCTCTTCGTGACGGATAATGGCGATCACCTCGTCGATGTTGAGGTATGCAACCATCAATCCTTCGAGGATATGCAGGCGTTCCAGCACTTGATCCAACCGATACTGCAGGCGTCTGCGCACCGTCTCCGTACGAAACTGTAACCACTCCTTAAGCAGGGAGCGAAGATCCTTGACCGCCGGTCGTCCGTCGATACCGATCAGGTTCATATTCACCCGGTAGGTCCGTTCCAGATCGGTGGTGGCAAACAGGTGAGACATAACCCGTTCCACGTCAACCCGGTTGGAGCGCGGTACGATAACCAGGCGGGTAGGATTCTCGTGATCCGACTCATCTCGCAGATCGTCTACCATCGGCAGCTTTTTCGCCTGCATCTGGGCAGCAATCTGCTCCAGCACCTTGGCGCCGGAGACCTGGTGTGGCAGGGCCGTGATGAGAATGTCTCCGTTCTCACGTTCATATCGCGCTCGCATACGTATCGAACCGCTGCCGTTTTCATAGATCTTCAACAGCTCATCCGCAGGCGTGATGATTTCAGCTTCGGTGGGATAGTCGGGCCCATGGATGTGCATCATCAATTCAGCAACAGTTGACTTAGGCGACTCCAGCAGATGGATGCAGGCGTTTACCACCTCCCGCAGATTGTGGGGAGGAATATCGGTTGCCATGCCGACAGCTATTCCGGAAGTGCCATTGAGCAGCAGATTCGGCACTCTGGCGGACAGGATCGCTGGTTCTTTGAGGGTACCATCGAAATTCGGCGCCCACTCCACCGTCCCTTGACCAAGTTCGGAGAGCAACAACTGAGCATAAGCGGTTAACCTCGACTCGGTATAGCGCATGGCCGCAAACGACTTGGGATCGTCCGGGGAACCCCAGTTACCCTGCCCGTCGACGAGGGGGTAGCGATAGGAGAAGCCCTGCGCCATCAACACCATCGCCTCGTAACATGCGGTGTCGCCGTGAGGATGGAATTTACCCAGCACATCGCCCACGGTGCGGGCCGATTTCTTGAACTTCGCCGTTGCACTCAGCCCCAACTCCGACATGGCGTAGACGATACGCCGCTGGACCGGTTTCAGACCGTCGCCGATGTTGGGCAGGGCGCGATCGAGAATCACGTACATGGAGTAGTTGAGATAGGCCTGCTCGGTAAACTGGCTCAGAGGAACCTGCTCAATCCCCTCGAGGCTTTGATCGATAGTGTCAGTCATTAATGCTCTACCTGATTCCGGACCACTGACTTGGAAAACGAGGCCAGATCATACGGAAAGCCGTGGTGATAGGGAATAGTACAGTGTCGACTCCGGACAGTGGGGAGACGGCTATCCCATGAATGAGAAATGCCAAAGGGGTATCCTTCGGCAACGATCGATATTGGCGCACGATGGAATAGTGATACACATGCCGGGCCACATCTGACCATCGTCACCCGCCCCTCGCCATGATTTCCGTCAATGAGTATGATTCATCAAATCCGTATCTACAGTCCTGCCAGCTTACAGCCAGGATTAAGAGTGCTGACAGAAACCACACAGGAAAAGCAATGAGCAACCCATACACCACACCGCAAGATGCTGAAGACGCCTACTACGACGCTATCGAGGAGAAGGATCTGCAGGCACTGATGGAGGTCTGGGAGGAGTCCGAAGAGGTGCTCTGTCTGCTGCCGATGATGACGGCACAAAGAGGTAAGAATGCAATCAGAAAGGTTTGGGAGCCATTGATGCAAAGTGATGTTGGCCTGGACATTCAGACCAAACACCTGGCATGGATCGAAACCCCCGATCTTGCTATCCACCTGATCGAGGAGCTGGTGAAAAGCCCCGGTCAAAATGAGCCACAGCCTGTCTACGCCACCAACATCTTCCGCAAAACAGGAGAGGGATGGCGACTGCTGGTACATCAGAACTCACCCACTCCTCCACCTCCCGGTCTGCATATACCTGGGGAGATCTAATGGAAAATCATAAGCTGGTCATACCCCAGCATCTCAACCAATACGGCTATCTCTTTGGCGGCAATCTGCTGCAATGGGTGGATGAATATGCCTGGATAGCCGCGGTACATGACTATCCCGGACGGCGATTCGTCACCATCGGCATGGACCGCGTGGAATTTCATCGCAGTGTGCGAAAAGGGACAATTCTTCGCTTCGATATTCAACAAAGCCACAAAGGGCTGACATCCGTGCAATACCTGGCCAAGGTGTTTGCTCAGGATCCTGAGAGCGGCAAGGAAGAGAGTGTCTTCACCACCACGATCACCTATGTCTGCCTGGACGATCAGGGAAAGAAGCAGCCCATTTGATAAGCGCCAATTCTCGCCAATCGATTCCGGCAAGGTGAGCCCTATTTTGTGTGCATTGGCGGTGATTTGCGTTATTTGCGGCTTCCCCCTCAACTGGGGCCTGTCAATCATCCTCAGCATCGGGTAGGGCTGCCTTGCGAAACACCGGCAGGTCCGGGCTCTGTTCTTCCTCCAGTTCGACCTTCTCGATCTTCTCGAAGCGATTGGTGATCTTGCGTGCTGATATATTGACGTCACTGACGTCCTGGTGGGCCTGCCCGATATGCCTCGCCAGATTGTCCATGCGGGTCTGAAAGCGTCCAAAGTCCTTCGACAGGGCGCGCAGATGCTCCTGGATGATATGTACCTGTTCCCGGGTGGCCGCATCCTTGAGGACGGCGCGGGCCGTGGTGAGAATCGCCATCATCGTGGTCGGCGATACCAGCCAGACCCGCTTGCGGAACGCCTCCTCCACCAGATCGGGGAAGTGGGCATGGATCTCGGCGAATACCGCCTCCGCCGGGATAAACATCACCGCCCCATCCGATGTCTCCCCGGGTAGGATGTAGCGGGAGGCGATATCATCCATATGTTTTTTGATATCGCTGCGGAACTGCCGCTGCGCCTGAGCACGCTCCGATTCCGCCAATTGATCGTCCAGCATGCGCTGATAGGACTCGAGGGGAAATTTGGCGTCGATCACCACATTGCCGGTGGGTTCGGGTAGAAACAGCACGCAATCCGCCCGCCGGCCATTGCTCAATGTGTGTTGCAGGACAAAACCCGATTCCGGCATCACATTCCGCACCAGTGCCGACAGCTGCACCTCGCCGAAGGCGCCGCGGGAGCGTTTGTCCGCAAGCACTTCCTGCAGACTGACGACATTGGTGGAGAGTTCGGTGATCTTCTTCTGTGCCTCGTCGATACGGGTCAGGTGCGTGAGCACTTGGTTGAACGTCTCCGTCGTCTTTTCAAAACCCTCGTTGAGGCGCTTCTCCACCTGGCCGCTTATCTCCTTGAGCCGGTTATCGGTTGTCTCCGTCAGGCCTTGCACCTTTTTACCCAGATTGTCCGCATACTGGATCAACGCCTCAGCAACCTGCTTACGCACCTCACCCATACCGGATTGCAGGGTTTCATGCTGCTGTCGCATGGCCTCCAGTTGACGTTCGTCGAAAGCCTCGCGATGCCGCACCAGAGACTGTGCCAGGGATTCACGCAGCTCACCAAGCTTCTCCTGCTGCTGCAGTCTGCCCTCTCCCAGGCCCTCCGTAACCGCTTTTTTCAATCCTTCGAACTGTTCCAGCAATTCAAGCCGCAGACGCCCGGTATCATCGGAGAGGTGTAGCTGCATCTCGCCATAGCGTCGCTCCATGCCCTGATAGAGTTTGTCTGACCGTTCCATTTGGGTCTGCTGCATCCCATGCAGCAGGCGCTGCTGGGCCAACGCGCCACGGGCGATCCGCTCCGTCATCAGGTCGCGCAAGTCGCTCAGTTCCCTTGTGTAGTGGCGCTCCTGTGCCTGCAGAGATTCCTGCAACGACTGTTGATGGTGAATACGCGCACGCTGTTCACGCTGCTGGGTATCGAGCAGCCGCGCCAGCCAATAGAGCACCCAGCCAAGCAGTACCAGGCAGACGATTCCGAGGATCAGCAACACCTGCGGCAGAGTCGAAGCTTGGGTAAACCATTCCATGACAGAACTATACCCCATCCACTGACTCAAAACTTGAGTCCGTGCTTGCATCCACGCATCGCAGACATTACCTTTGCCCTCCAGCCATATCCCATGGACACACTTCCGGATAGTTCTCAAATGCGTATACACCTGATGACACTTGGCTGCCGTCTCAACGAGGCGGAGATGGAGACCTGGAGCCGTGACTTTCAGGCCCTTGGCCATGCCATGACAAAACAGGCGGAAGAGGCTGACCTGCTTGTGGTCAACACCTGCGCCGTGACCGAAGAGGCGGTACGAAAATCGCGTAAGCTGCTAAGCCGCAGCTGCCGGCAAAATCCTCATGCCCGGCTGGTGGTCAGCGGTTGCTACGCCTCATTGAATCCCGATGCCGCGGCGGAGATCGAGGGTGTTGACCTGGTGGTAAATAACCGGGACAAGGGGCGTCTGGTGGAGATAGTCAGCGAGAGACTCGATCTCGGGGTGATGCCCCAGAGCGCCACCGAACCGGACGCTACCGGCCTGCTCTCCCGAGGACGCCAGCGCGCCTTCATCAAGATCCAGGACGGTTGTCGCTATCGCTGTACCTTCTGCATCGTCACCCTGGCCAGAGGTGAAGAACACAGTCGCCCGGCCGCAGAGATCATTTCGGAAATTAAGCATCTGCAAAGCCAGGGGATTCAGGAAGCGGTACTGACCGGGGTCCATATCGGCGGGTATGGCGCCGACATCGACTCCTCCATCCCCGAGTTGATCCGCCGGATTCTGCTGGAGACGGATATCCCCCGTCTGCGTATCGGCTCCATCGAACCCTGGGATCTCCCGGAAGATTTCTGGGGTCTGTTCGACAATCCCCGCTTCATGCCCCATCTACACCTGCCTCTGCAAAGTGGATCGGATAGTGTATTGAGGCGCATGGCCAGGCGCTGCCGCAGAGATGAGTATCGCCGACTGGTCGATCAGGCCAGAGAACAGGTTCAGGATATCAATATCACCACCGATATCATCGTCGGTTTCCCCGGTGAGAGTGAAAAGGAGTGGCAGGATACCCTCGATTTTGTCGAAGAGGTCGGATTCGGCGACCTGCATATCTTCGCCTATTCACCCCGTCAGGGCACCAAGGCCGCCAACATGCCGGGAGCGCTCACTCGGGAAACAAAGCGACAACGCAGCCAAGCACTGCATCAACTGAGTGAGCGATTGAAACGAAAGAGTTTGAGCAGCCATCTCGGCCGCACCCTGCCGATCTTAATTGAAGGCGGTTATGAGAACGGCTGGGGAGGCTATACACCCAACTATCTGCGAGTAACGGCAGAGGGACCCACCGGGGTTGACCTGAAAAACCGCATTGTGGATGTTTTGATAACCGCTGTCGATGAGGAGTTGTTGCAGCTCCAAGGCACTGTCCAGGTCTTGGAAGCCGCGCGCCAACCGTGGAGTCAAATCAACTAAAAGAGAGTCTGAACGCAACCGAAGATGCGTTCAGACTACTCTCTGTTGACTCACCAGTCATAGGTTGTACCCACTCCGTCGACGGTAACGGTATATGAGCTGCAATTGTCGAAACTGGCCGTTGCGAAGGTGCCGCTGCCCCCGCTCAGGGTAAGCATGCCACTGCCGGGAACAGCTTCCGCGCAACTGTAAGTGAGCGGCTGGGAGGTTGTCACGTCGACCCGTCCGTGATCCGGATCATAGAAGGTCATACTGACATAGAACCCTGAAAACTCATTGCCGCTTACCGATAGATCCTCTACGCGATAGACCCTACCGTCGATACCGGTGAAATCCGATGTCATGGAGCAGGCCACAGAGGCGCTGGAGATATTGCTGCAGGCAAGGGTCAGGTTGATCGCCTGTGATTCGCCGATGTAGGTAACGGTGACATTGAAAACCATGTGCAAACTGTCGGTACCGGTATTGGCGCTGAATGTAACCGCGCCGTTGATCACCAATGTGCCGCCCTCCATATCACTCAGAGCACAATTGGTGAAGCTTATGCTGCCTTCGGTCTCGGCGTCATTGGTTTCTGCAATAGCGCGACCGCCCGCATCACAGATCTCCGCTGTCAAGTCGGTCGTCTTGGCGGCATTGGGACTTCTCAGCCGGTCTATCCACTGGGCAATCCTAGGGGCCATTTCCATAAGCTTGGAAGTGGGAGTCTCCTGTGGACGCATCGCAACTTCCGACAAGGCATCCGAGACGACCGCTTGTTGTGTGCCTGAAGCCGCTCCTGTGGCGAGGTCCTTGGCATTCGATGCATCGATGGTGGCTTCCGCAGTCGAGCCGGTGTAGGTCGTACTGCCCGAGGAGGTGGGGCCGTCGCTATCGCCACCGCCGCCGCCACCGCATCCCTGTAGCAGCAGTACAGATAAAAGCAGGCTGATTAAACGAATCGATATGTGTTTCATGATTTTAAATCCTGTATCCTTTCCTTTTAAGCCCGTACATTATATATGGTTTTAACCCTCGGTACCCGATGCGGGCGAAAGGACTTTATGATTTTATGGCCGGTGTCACAACTGAATCGGATTCAGAGACTGCTCTCATCGGCCTCACGCTGTTGCCTGTCCAGTGTATTCACCAGATAGGCAAGGGCGATTCCCAATTTGCGGGTCCAGGTCAATTCGACACGCCAGGGCGAAGCAGGGAGCTGCCAGCGATACTTGAGCTCCCCCTCACCCCTGCGCACGGCACCGATTTTTCCCGCCATGTTTCGTGCGTACTGGGGTAGATGACTAATATCCTGATGCCTACCATACTTCTCGCTCAGAGTGCGTTGAAGTCTTTGCAGGGTTACCTGGTTCGAAGGCTCGTAGGTCTTCAGCACCTTGTAGATGCGGCCTTGAAAGGCCATCACGTAGATCCGCTCACGCCCCTTGGCATAGATGATGCCGGCGCGGTCGCCATTGACGATGGGATCCATATCGACTGGACGCTGCTGCAACAGGCGGGACAGGCTCCCCCCAAGGCAATAGTGCATGAAGACCCGTTTCAGGCATCCGTCGCTCAACTCCTCGGCAGGTAGTAGCGCAGAAAAGAGGCAGAGTAGAATCAATACTATCCATTGCGGTATCACAGTCATTTCCTACTGTTTCGTTAGCGGAGTGGCCAGGAAGTCGATGAATGTCTGCATTTCACGGTAGTGACTCCCTTTCCAATAGATACGTCCACATTCATCACAGCGCCAAAAATCATTATAGTGTCGAAGGACGCGATCTGGCAGCTGATCCTCGATATGTGACTTTTCCGCTTTCACTATCTGACCATTGCACTCCATGCAGCGGGTAAACGGATTGTACATGCCTTCCAATTGCAAACGCTGTACTAACTCAACCAATTGTTGCCTCGGTTCGGTTGCGTGTATGAAGCAACCATGGGTAATGAGCCGATGCATCAGCAAATCCCGATCACGAGTCAGCAATACCCTTCCCTGTTCAACCGAGATGCTGACCAGGTTCCTGTCACCGACATCGTTGAAAAACAGGCAATCGAAACCGAGTAGACGCAGATATCGTGCAAGCTTCCCCAAGTGGGCATCGGCAACAAACCGAAGCGAGCGTAACGCTTGGGATCGAAGACGCAGCAGGGGAGTGATATCCATGGACTCAAACACAGGGTAGATGCTGATGCAGTCATCCGGTTGCACTGCATAAGTAAAATCCACTGACTCCCCATTGACCAGGATCACCTCCACTTCGGTGTGGGGCACACCAAGATTCTCTATCAAATGCTTGATACTCAGCTGCAGGTCGAAACTGTATGTGAAACAGCGCTTGCGCAAGGCCTGTGGCAGAAAATCGTTGAGCTCCTCGTAAAACCGCAGACTAACCTCTGGCATCGACTTCACCCGAACGCACAGCTATAAGGCGTCAATAATCGAAATCGGCCCAGACGGGGCAGTGATCTGAGGGTTTCTCCATCGATCTGACATCGTAGGCGATACCCACATCGGTACAGCACTCGATCAACGGGGCGGTGGCCAACACCAGATCGATGCGTAACCCTCTTTTCGGTTCACGCTCGAATCCCCGGCTGCGATAATCGAACCAGCTGAAAAGGTCGCTGACATCGGGCTTGAGGGCACGGAAACTGTCGCGCAGTCCCCAGGATTGCAGCGCCTTGAGCCAATCACGCTCCTCCGGCAGAAAACTGCACTTACCCGTCTTCAGCCATCGTTTGGCATTCTCCGCACCAATACCTATGTCGCTGTCGAGGGGCGCCACATTCATGTCACCGATAACCAACAGAGCATCATCGGGATCATGCTTGCTTTTCAGGTAATCGAGTAGATCGGCATAGAAGCGACGCTTGGCGGGAAACTTGACCTCGTGAGAGCGATTCTCACCCTGAGGAAAGTAGCCGTTGATCACGGTCAGGGACCGACCCTTGGGCGAGTTGTAGCGACCGACAATCAATCTGCGTTGGGCATCTACGTCATCCCCGGGAAATCCCTTGGCGATGAGAATAGGCTCCGCTTTGGAGAGCAGGGCCACACCATAGTGGGTCTTTTGACCATGGTATTCAGCTTTGTAGCCAAATCTGTCGATCATCGCCACAGGAAAATCCGCATCCTGAACCTTGGTCTCCTGAATGCCTATGATATCGGGATCATAGGCAGCCTTGAGCCGACTCAGCTGATGCTCGCGTGCGCGAATGCCGTTGGTATTGAATGAGACGATTTTCATTAGGGCCTGTTGACACTTATCCAGCCGACTCTGCCGGGACTGGTTTTTCGTCCAGCAAGGTAGAATGAACGATTGACAACGCCGCTTGGCGGAAAATGGGCGCAGCGCCCCCAACCCTTCGGGTTATGCCTGAAAAAAGCGCCATGAGCCGTTGCTCGTCGTTCATTTGGAGTTACCAAACCTCTCTCCTCGCGCCCCGAAGGAAGTGCCCTTGGGGTGCACCTTGACCGGCGCTTTTTCAGGTGCAACATAAGCAATTGGAAGCGTGTTGACAGTCCCTGGCTACAGCACCTCTCCAGTCTCCTTTTCACCCATTTCATAGCCATGCCGATAGGCCTTTCTCCAGGGTAGAAACTCCTCACCGGCAATCACTGACTTATCGACTACCACACCAGCGGCTTCCAGCCTTGTGGCGTAACCCAAGGAGCGCATCGCCTCGACCATGCCATCCGCGTATCCCCGGTTGTACCAGAGTTGTAATTCGCTGTCATTTTCCGCCAATGATGCCGTTTCCGCATACAGATCCCGAACCACCTGTAAGAGTCGCAGAAATATATCCTCACTCATCCAGCTTATCGCCTTTTCACCTATGCCGTTTACTGCAACCGTATACACAATCAGACAGGAACAGGAGTGCAAGCCTAACATGGGATTGACATCGTCTCTAGCTGACGGAACGATAGTCTATCCCCGAACGCCTCCAGGCAGTACCCCTGACACGCTCCTGGTTTTATCCCTGAGCATGCAACGGTTGTAATTGATCCATACACTGGCGATCATTGAAGCATTGACAATGATGCAGATAGAAGAATCATATGCTGATTACGATCTCCCCCGCCAAAACCCTCGACTACGAGACACCGCCGGTCACCACAACCCATACCAAACCCGCCTTTCTGAAACAGTCGCGCTATTTGATCAACAACCTGCGCAATTACTCAGCCATGGACTTGGCTGAACTGATGAAACTGAGCGTGAAGTTATCGGAACTCAACTTCGACCGTTACCATAACTGGAAGACACCATTCACCCTGAAGAATTCCAAGCAGGCGGCGCTGGCAATGAAAGGTGATGTCTATAGCGGACTGGATGCCGAGACATTAGATGTAGAGGGATTCAATTTCGCCCAACGACACCTGAGGATTCTCTCCGGGTTATACGGTGTGTTGCGGCCCCTCGATCTGATGCAGCCCTACCGCCTGGAAATGGGAACCAAACTACCCAATGAGCGAGGCAGGGATCTATACGCATTCTGGGGGGAACAGATCACACAGGCAATCAATAAGGACCTTGAGGCCCAGGGTGATGACATCCTGATCAACCTGGCATCCAACGAGTATTTCAAATCGATCAAACCGAAGCTCGTCAAGGGTCGTATCATCACCCCGCAATTCAAGGAAAGAAAGGATGGCGGCTATCGCATGATTGGCGTTTTCGCCAAGCAGGCCCGTGGGTTGTTGAGTCGCTATATCATTGACAACCGCATACAGGACCCTAGGGAGATCCAGGACTTCGACAGAGACGGTTACAGCTACAACAAACGACTCTCCAAGGAAAACCAATGGGTATTCACCCGTGGCTGATCGATGCACATAGCCACTTTGACGATGTCAGCTTCGATCCTGACCGTCAACAGGCCCTGCAACGCGCCCATAAAGCGGGTGTCTTGGAACAGATCATCCCTGCCATCAAGGCATCGTGGTGGCCAAGAATCAAACAGCTGTGCGAACAGACCAGCGGACTCTACCCTAGCTATGGACTGCACCCTATGTATCTATCGGATCACCTTGAAGAGCACCTGACGCTATTGCGGGAGTGGATTGAAAAAGAGCACCCCGTAGCCATCGGCGAATGCGGCCTCGATTTCTTTATCGATGCCCCACTGCCGGAAAAGCAGCAATACTATTTTGAGCAACAGCTGCAGATCGCAGCGGCACAAGGATTGCCGGTGATCATTCATGCACGACGATCGGTGGAAGAGGTGATTAATACCCTGCGACGTTATCCGGGATTATCAGGCATGCTACACAGCTTTTCCGGCAGTGAGCAACAGGCGCGCCGGCTGATCGACATGGGCTTCTATCTGAGCTTCGGCGGACCGATCACCTATGAACGGGCCAAACGGCTTCATCGCCTGATCAAATCACTGCCGCTGGATACGATCCTGCTGGAAACAGACTCGCCCGACCAACCCGCCAGCGCTCATCGGGGACAGCGCAACGAACCCGCCTATCTACCCAAGATCCTGCAGATGGTCGCCCAACTCCGCAATCAAAAGCCTGAACAGATCGCAGAACAAACCAGAGTCAACGCTCACAGGCTTTTCAAAATCCAATCATCTCACCCCTGACCACCGCCTGCTGGCCGCTGGCCATACCCACCTAAAACATGACTCCACCTCCAAGCCCCGCTATCATGTGCCTCATTTTTATGATCGACCATCCAATCGCAAGAAGGAGAGCATGAAATGTCTCAGAAAGGGATTCTCGTCACCGGCGGTGCGGGTTATATCGGCAGTCACACAGCCCGCCAGCTGGGCGAGGCCGGTGAGAAGCTGGTCACCCTCGATAATCTCTCCACCGGTTTTCGCCAAGCCGTTCTGCATGGTGAGCTGGTCATAGGCAACACAGGCGACCCGGAGCTGGTGAGTCGCATACTGAAGCAGCACGATATCGATACGGTGATGCATTTCGCCGCCCATACAATCGTCCCTGAATCAGTGCAGAACCCGCTCAAGTACTACGCCAACAACACCTGCAATACCAGAAATCTGCTGGCATGCTGTGCCGAAGCCGGAGTCAGGAATTTTGTCTTTTCATCCACAGCGGCCGTCTACGGCATTCCCGAATCGGGTATCGCCTACGAAGATGCCCCGACCAATCCGATCAATCCTTACGGCACATCAAAACTGATGTCCGAAATGATGTTGCGTGATCTTGCTGCCGCCAGCGAAATGCGCTATGTCGCCTTACGCTACTTCAATGTGGCGGGCTGTGATCTCGAGAGCCGCATCGGTCAGTCGACGCCAAAGGCGACCCTACTGACCAAGGTGGCCTGTGAGGCGGCTGTGGGTAAACGTGAGGCGGTCTACATCTTCGGTACGGATTATCCCACCAGGGACGGCACCGGGGTGCGCGATTACATTCATGTCGAAGACCTGGCCGACGCCCATGTCAAAGCCCTTGATTATCTGCGTAAAGGGGGAGAATCGACTACCCTCAACTGTGGCTATGGTCACGGCTACTCCGTGCGCGAGTTGCTGAAGTCAGTGGAGAAAGCCAACGGCGCACCTTTGAACATCATCGAGGCGGAGCGACGAGCGGGCGATCCACCGGAGCTGGTGGCAGGCGCCGAAAAGGTACGCGATGTATTGGACTGGGCTCCGCGCTACGATGACCTTTCGACCATTGCCAGCTCCTCCCTTGCCTGGGAGAAGAAACAGCTGGAATCTCCCTGGTCCAATAGCTGACGAACCTTTTTACCTGCCATGGAAGTGATGCACATCTTCATCCTTGCCGCATTGCAGGGCTTGACAGAATTTCTGCCGATCTCCAGCTCCGCACACCTGATCCTGGCACCCCTGGTAACCGGTTATGAAGATCAGGGTCTGGCGTTCGATGTGGCTGTGCACGTTGGCACCCTGGCTGCGGTAATCAGCTATTTCCGTCACGAGGTCATTACCATAAGCCGTGACTTTTTCCGTTCCTGGATCAATCCCGCGGCCCGTTCCAGAGAGTCGCACCTGGGGTGGATGATCATCGTTGCCACCCTACCCGTCGGTGTGTTCGGTCTACTGATGAAATCCCTGGTGGAAACCGATTTGCGTTCTCCACTGGTAATCGCCATCACCACCATCGGTTTCGGCATTCTGTTACTGGTAGCCGATCGCACAGGGAGGCGTCAGCGGAATGAGTATGAGATCCGCTGGATCGATGCGCTGGTTATCGGTCTCTTTCAGGCACTGGCCATAATACCCGGCACCTCCCGTTCCGGTTCGACCATAACCGGCGGGCTCTTTCTCGGACTGAGTCGCAAAGCCGCATCCCGTTTCTCTTTCTTGATCTCGATTCCAACCATCTTGATGTCCGGCGGACTGTTGACCCTGGATCTGATGCGCAGCGACACGCCCGCCGATTGGCCCTCCCTGGGCCTGGGGGCAGGGCTTGCATTCATCACGGCATATCTCTGCATCCACTATTTTCTGCGCTTTATCGAAACGATGGGCATGTTGCCCTTCGTCATTTACCGTTTGATTCTGGGCGGGCTAATTCTGCTGTTCCTGGTCTGACCAGGGCAGGAAACACCGTGATATAAAACAAGGACTGTAATTGTGAACAAGTCGATTCGAATCGCACTACTGTTACTGACCATCAAGACAACCAGCCCGGTGGCTTTGGCTGCGCCATCCGTTGCGGCATCCCTGCAACAACAACTGGACAACGATCGGGAAGTAGTGTTGATTCAACGCAGCGGCCTGGCCGATACGCTTCGTTATATGCAATCGAACAGCGACCTTTTCCCGCCGGCAAAGTCGTCCGACGATCGACTTGCAAAGCGGGCGCAACGAGAGCAGATCCGCTCTACCTGGGTCAGCTTTCTGGACCGTTTATTGATCCTCGACTCAATCAGTCAATCCTACAATGGCTATAAACAACATCAGGATGAGCGGATCAGAAAGATGGCCTTTCGTAACGCCTACGCCGCTTTCCTGGCCCGTTACCGATATGTTCTCGACTTCCTGCAAATCACCGAGCGAAACGCTCAGTTTCACACCCTGTTGAATGAGTCCATCCCAGAACTTGGACTCGAACAAGGCACCTATGCGGAGGTGAAATACCACTACCTGCATATCGCGATCGCCACGCGGTACGCACGACATGCCCTCACCTATCGCCTGTATGGTGAAGAACCCGGCTTCCCGTTGAATCGGGGGATCAGAGAGGATCAGGCCCGAATCTGGGATTATGGCATGGGGAAAGGCATCAAGCAGACGATCAATAATGGCATTCAGATCGTCAAAGACAGCAGTTTCAAGGCCCTCTTTCCCATACAGAAAGGGGTCTCCGAGTGGATGGGTGATGTACGCATTCGCAGGCCTCATCGATCGTTGATCACGCCTGAACAGATCAGATCCCTGCAATCCCGCCTGGAACCTGGCGATCTCTTGCTGGAGCGTCGCGAGTGGTATCTCTCGAATATCGGTCTGCCGGGATTCTGGCCTCATGCCGCACTCTTTATCGGCACTTCCGAGCAGCGTCAGCACTACTTTCAAACCACCGACATCAAGACCTGGGTTCGCCAACAGGGGATCGCCAGTGGAGATTTCGAAACACTCCTTAAACAGCGATATCCCAAGGCCTACGCAGAAAGTCTTACACAGCGGGAGAATAATCGTCGGACGCGTGTAATCGAAGCAGTCAGTGAAGGGGTTGTTTTCACCTCACTGGAACACTCCGCCGCGGCTGATTCCCTGGCAGCTCTGCGTCCGAGACTCAGCAGACTGGACAAAGCGAAAGCAATCCTGCAGGCGTTTCACTATAGCGGCAGACCCTATGATTTCAATTTTGATTTTCTCACCGATAGCGAATTAGTTTGTACCGAGCTGGTCTATAAGGTCTATGAAGCCGATGGAGAGAAAGCGGGTATCGTATTGCCGGTGGTGGAGATTCTGGGACGGCTGGCAACCCCTGCCAACGAGATCGTTAAACAGTTCGACCAAAACTACAATTCACCAAAACAGCAGTTTGATCTGATTCTGTTTATGGATGGTCAGGAAAAGGCCGGGGTTGCAGTGGAGTCGGATCTAGCCACCTTTCGTCGAAGCTGGAGACGACCGAAATGGCATATACTGATACAGGATATACGGAAAACCGCGCATTATTAATCTACGTGATTTTATCCGTTTACAAAGCACCAGCATCGGCTATCCTCAATGTGTCGATTGTCATATCATCTACGCTTCAACCACTATTTGTATCGTGTTCTTGTTAGCGCGGCAGCACTACCTCTCCATGGAAGAAGGATTTGTTATGGTTAAAAATCTACTAGTCACCTCATTGATAAGTCTGATCATCGTAAGCTGCGGCAACGACAATGATGTCGATATAAAGGAGTTTGACGTTGCCGGCTCTTCGGAAGACCTGGAAGATGGCCGCGCCCCCATCGACCCGGCGATCAATGGCGGCAGGTTCGATCTGATCTGGAAAGTTGACGACAACGGCGCCTTTGGCTATACCGCAAGATTCTTTCTCAGTGTGAACAGTAATCTCGACGAGTCTAACGACATTCAGTTCGGATTCGTAAATTGTGACGCCTTCGGATCCTGCGATCACGATACGCGGAATGACGAGGAGTGTTTTTTCGACAACGACCTGGTGATGTACTGCGGTGACGAGGATGATGCCACCAAACACGACGTTGATGAAATCGTTGACAGCCTACCCATGGATGCCTATGTCATCATCGAAGCATGCACCACATTTGATTGCGACACAGAGGAACATCCTGTTCGGCTGCAATAGCTGCTTAGTGCATGATAAGAGACCACGCCTGACATCTCAGTGAACTGACAGACAACCGGCACCGGTGACATCTAGGCATTAACGATTCAACACTACACCGCACGATAAGTACTGATCGGTTTTAAGTCCGCAAATGAACGCGAATAAACGCAAATGATTTTATATACATAAGAGCTGCGAGTTTTTGCTGGACGAACTGCGTGCTCTGTAGCGGTCGACAAGGCATGTTGCGTGGATACTCAGCGTTACAGCAATAGTTTATATATTGCCATTTGCATTCATTAGCCTTCATTTGCGGACTTCTTAATCTAAGACCCCCTTTCCACTCATGGCACGTTTATTTAACGGGCTGTTGTGCGATAATTGATAGTTTTACGCCTGACAAGCAGACAAGTTGGAAACGAGATGAACCAGACAGCCCGCAAGATCCTGATCACCAGCGCCCTGCCCTACGCCAACGGGCCGATCCATATCGGCCACCTGGTGGAGTACATCCAGACCGACATCTGGTCGCGCTTTCAGAAGATGCGCGGGCACCAGAGTATCTACGTCTGCGCCGACGACGCCCACGGCACGCCGATCATGCTGCGCGCCCGCCAGGAGGGGATCGAGCCCGAGACCCTGATCGCGCGGGTGGCCGAGGAGCACCAAGCCGATTTCTCCGACTTCCGCATCGGCTTCGACAACTACCACTCCACTCACTCGCCGGAAAACCAGGCTTGCGCCAATACCATCTACGAGCGCAACCGGGACGGTGGCCATATCGCCAAACGCACCATCACCCAGGCCTACGATCCGGTGGAGAAGATGTTTCTGCCCGACCGCTTTATCAAGGGTACCTGCCCCAATCCCAAGTGCGGTGCCACCGACCAGTATGGCGATAACTGCGAGGTCTGCGGCTCCAGCTACTCACCGGCAGAGCTGAAGAACCCGGTCTCCGCCATCTCCGGCGCAGTACCGGAGCAGCGCGAATCGGACCACTACTTTTTCAAACTGGCCGACTTCGAATCCATGCTCAAGGAGTGGACAGGCGGCGGCCACATCCAGAGTGAAGTGGCTAACAAGCTGGATGAGTGGTTCGAGGCAGGCCTGCAGGAGTGGGACATCTCCCGCGACGCCCCCTACTTCGGTTTTGAGATCCCCGACCATCCGGGCAAGTACTTCTATGTCTGGCTGGACGCCCCCATCGGCTACATGGCCAGCTTCCGCAACCTCTGCGACAAGACCAAAGGTCTCGACTTCGACGAATACTGGGCCGACGGCAGTGACACGGAGCTCTACCACTTCATCGGCAAGGACATCATCTATTTCCACACCCTGTTCTGGCCGGCGATGCTGCGCGGGGCCGGATTCCGCACCCCCAGTGCCGTCTATGCCCACGGATTCCTCACCGTGGACGGTGCCAAGATGTCCAAGTCCCGCGGCACCTTCATCAAGGCCCGCACCTATCTGGATCATCTCAATCCGGAGTACTTGCGCTACTACTTTGCGGCCAAGCTGGGCGCTGGCGTGGACGATATCGACCTCAACCTGGAGGACTTCGCCCAGCGGGTAAACAGCGACCTGGTGGGCAAAGTGGTCAACATCGCCAGCCGCTGCGCCGGATTCATCACCAAAAGGTTTGACGGCAAGTTGGCGGATCAGGTTACCGAGCAAACCCTGTTCAACGACTTCGTCAACGCCGGCGAGACCATTGCCGAACACTACGAAAAGCGGGAGTTCAGCCGCACCGTGCGCGAGATCATGGCCCTGGCCGACCGGGCCAATCAGTATATCGATGAACAGAAACCCTGGGTGGTGGCAAAAGAAGAGGGGAAGGAAACGGTGCTGCAGGCCATCTGCAGCGACGGTCTCAATCTCTTCCGCCTGCTGATCGGCTACCTGCGCCCGATCCTACCGGGTACCGCCGAGATGGCGGAGACCTTCCTGCAGGTCGAGCCCTTGGCCTGGGAACAACTGAGAACACCGTTGACTGGGCACCAAATCGGCAAATTCAAGCCGCTGATGACACGGGTCGATCCCAAACAGATCGAGGCGATGCTGGAGCATTCAAAAGAGGACTTGGCGGCCCAGGCACCTGCGAAGGCCGCACAACCGGCCGCCGATTCGCCGCTGGCCAAGGACCCGATCGCCGACACCATTCAGTTCGACGACTTCGCCAAGCTCGACCTGCGCATCGCCCGCATCGCCAAGGCGGAGCACGTGGAGGGGGCCGACAAACTGCTGCAGCTGACCCTCGACCTGGGCGGCGAGACCCGCAACGTCTTCGCCGGTATCAAGTCGGCTTATGCGCCGAAGGATCTGGAAGGCAAGCTCACCGTGATGGTGGCCAACCTGGCACCCCGCAAGATGCGCTTCGGCATCTCCGAAGGCATGGTGCTGGCGGCCGGACCCGGAGGAAAGGATCTCTACGTCCTCAACCCTGACGAGGGAGCGCTACCGGGGATGCGGGTGAAGTAAAGGCAAACCCGGTTGTGCAAAACTGTCCCGACATGTGGTTAACAACCACCCAGGCAATCAAAAATCATTAGCATTGATTTATGGATTTTTGGCAAGTCTTCGCAACCTCAACAGCCCGCCAAGTGACTTGACGATAGCGCCGTTCAGCCACGCCTCTGCAGATCGACCCGGTATACGCATGAGCAGTAAGGCGGGCATGATCACCAGATTGGAAAAATAGGCTGCAACGATAACCAGCGTACTCAACATACCAAAGCGGGCAATCGGTTCGAAGCCGGAAAAAATCAGCACCCCCAGACCCAGAAACAGTGCCAGGCTAGCCGTCGTCATCGGGATGATCTTATGTTTCATAGCACAGCGTACTGCACGTACCGGGTTCCTATATATCTTCAAGGCAGAACGATAACAGACCATAAAATGCATGGTGTGATCGATACAGATACCCAGTGCAATAACGGCGATCATCGACGTCGCAGCATCCACCTCGATGCCACAACAACCCATCACACCCAATAGCAGAACAATCGGAAATCCATTGGCAACTGTTGCGATCAATCCAGCCCTATAGCTTGAGAACAACAACGACACCACTGCCAGAATGGCGCCCAACATTAACGCCAGCGAGGTCAGCATACTTTGCGACATAAGTTGATGGGCCCTGTCGGAAGAGATCGTTGAGCCGGCAAGCGCAACATCCAGCGCTGGATCAATGCGTTCGTCAAGGAATATCCTCAGTTCCGCCAATGCCCGACGCACCTCCTCCGATGCTGCAATCCCGTGACGGACGACAATCGCCGTACGGCTGAAATCCTCCGTGACAACGGAGCGCATGTTCTTCATGTCGACCAGGCTGATTAGGCCTTCGATTATCTCATCGTCTTGAGGCAGTTCATTGCCCTGCCCATCGTTCATTACACGGTTCAGTAGCACCAGGTAATCTACCAATGACACGGAGTCGTGAAAAAAAGCAGATGCAGCAATATAGCTCTGGATTTTGTTTATCTCATCCAGGTATCGACGCTGGCTGAAAGTACCCTCGAGGCGTCCATCCAGAACGATAATGAAATTTTCCGTTCCATTCATCCGGCCTTCCAGCGATTGAATGCGTTGTTTCACTTCCGAACCGTCGGCAAAATAGTCGAGCAGATTATTATTGAAATTCAGATTCATACCATTAGACAGTGACGCAGCCAATACCACGCCCAAGGTCACGAACAGCTTACTTTTATGTTTCAGAATCAGCTTGGATAAGGCGCTGCTCAGCATTTCAAACAATGCCAGTCCATGGTACTGATCCTGTTTGGGGCTTGTGATCCTGGAACCGAAAAGTTTTAAAAGTACGGCAAGCAGGACGACTGTAACAAGGAAATTGAGTAAAAGTCCGGTCGAGGCCACCCAGCCGAATTCACGCAGTATGTTGATCGGACTCGTACCGATCACCACAAAGCCGAGATAGGTGGTAATGAAGGTCAACACTACCGCCAGGCGCAGGCGTCGCACCATGTACCGGATGGCGGCACCTGTGCCAATACCTGAACCGTGTCCTTTCAGGTACTCAAAAATCAGATGTATGTCCTCAGTCGAACCGATTATTACAATCAACACCGGTACCATCGAGGTCATGATGGTGAGCGGCATACCGAGGAATGCCATGATACCCAGTAACCAGACGATACTGACGATAGAGGCTAAAATCGGCAGTAACGCCAGCATCGGACTGCGAAACATCAACGTCAGAATCGTGAACAGCAGCATCAGGCTGAGCGGAATCAACAACGCGAAATCCCGTTGGATCGATCTGCTTGCCTGCCGCCCGATATAGTTCATGCCAAGCTGAAAGAGCTGATCGAATGTTCCCCTATAGGGTTCAAGGAGGTTCTCGATGTCGGTTGCAATCCGGTTACCGGAATCGCGCTTCAGCTCAACGGCATCCAACTCAACATTGATGACCATCATCTCACCATCGTCAGATAACAGATTTCGGTGCACCAACGCGTTTGCACGTGCATCGCCGATAATCCGGTCGATCTCCTCGGCTGTGGGGTCAACGCGATCGATGAAGGGATCCGTGTGAACCGTTTCACCTTCCACACGTGGATTCGGTGTGTTGAAGAGGCTTTCTGTCCTGGTAACGAACGGCAGGTTCTTCAGCGCAAGGATGATTCTGTAGACTGTACGCAGGTTCTCCTCCGTGAACATATCCCTGTCCTCGATAACGATCAGGGCCAGATTTTCCGTACCCTGTTGAAACTCGTCATACGAAAGCATGGAACCTTCGTCGGCGGTCGCCAGAGAACGCGGCGAAACATCTATCTGCAATGATGGAAGCTGGAGTATGGCCCACAGCGTGATTCCGCCGATCAGCAGTAAAATCCATACTGCATATCGGAGTGTCAGCACTGCCGCCTTGCGCAACAATGACACCCGTCTCAATTTGTTCAGTAAAGCTGCTCGTTGATCGAAACCATGCATCCTGAGCGTTACCCTGTAATGGAGTGATGGAATACTTGAATAGAAGAGTAACGGTGCCGGGTATCAATCGAATTTCACGATTTTAAGTTATTTGTTGAGTTTGTTTCCTGTAAATGAAACAGAAATGAAACATGCTGTGCCACTCAATCAGCGGGCCGGCCATAAATTAGGGCCTGTTAACACTAATCCAATTGGCCCTAATAGCAAACTCATTGACCAATCCCACCTGGAAGAGGTTCAACCGAGATAAAATCCAACACCTAAACCACTCATGCTTTCAATAATTTACTCTTCATCGAACCAACCAGTAACCACACCACAAAGAGTACAATTCAATGGGTAACCGGCAGACCGCGGAAACGCAGAGTTTGTCAGTATCTTCTACGCTCTGCTATTTTTGTTTTAATTGTTTCAACCGCATATCCCGTCGAGCTGGAATTCTGCATAATCGGGAACAGATAATGACCAGGGTTCATCATGACTGAAGGCGCATCCTTGCTCGTCGTGGATGACGAGCCAGAAATCTGCGAGATTCTGCTTGAGTATTTCGAACAGCAGGGTTTTAAGGTAGACAGTGCGTACAGCGCCGAAAAGGCCCGTCCGCTGTTCGAAAAAAAAGCCCCTGATCTTGTCATTCTGGATATCCGTATGCCCGGAGAGGACGGATTATCGCTGGCGCGTTGGCTGCGCGACGCCCACCCTAATGTAGGCATCATTATGCTGACGACCGCCGCCGATGTTGTTGACCGTGTCGTTGGTCTCGAGATCGGCGCCGACGACTATGTCGCCAAACCCTTCGATTTGCGCGAACTGCTGGCACGAGTCAAGAGTGTGATCCGCCGCCGACATCATGCAGACACTACCGAGATTACAGAAGGCAGGATACGGATTGGCGTATGCGAACTCGACCTAGGCATGCACAAACTGTTTGACGCTTCTGGATGCGAAGTGCCTATCACGGCAATGGAATTCGATCTGTTGCGTGTATTCACCGAACATCCCAATCGTGCCTTGAACCGAGATCAGATCATGGAGCTCGCCCATCATCGCGACTGGGATGTGTATGATCGTTCCATAGATCTGCGCATCATGCGCCTACGGCGCAAGATAGAACGTAATCCGGAAAAACCGGATACGATCAAAACCGTTCGCGGTGTCGGTTATATCTATGTTCAATAATGGATACGCCAAATAAATCAATACAGGACAGGGCAAGCTTCTCCGGCGAAGAGGCATCAGTGAACCGCCTGTATGTGCGCTATCGCCGGACCTTACTCATCGTTGTCCTGCCGCTGTTCGTCATCATCACCGTACTTGCCGCAAATCAATACCGGGATCAGCAAGCACAGGTAGTCGCCAACCTCAGACAAACCACCTCGAGTTATGCTTTTGCACTTGACGGTATCGCCAAGCAGGCAAACGATCATGTACTGCAATTGAAGGCCTGGTCGGAAAACTACCTTACCAGCCCGCCAAGCTATCCCAGCGATCTACGCAACCACTTCAAGCCCATAATACTCAACGGGCAACTGGACGCCTACACACTGGATGGCGTACCGAACGATAAGCGCGCATTTGTCGGTCAATTGGTGTGGAATGGCCAGGATCCACGCCAGACAGGCATAGGTGATGTCAGTATCGACCAGGCATTGGAGTTTTTCTCCCTGGCCAGGCTCACACATGATGTCTCCGACTATTTTCAATGGTCCTATTTCTTTTCCACACAACTGAATTCAGTCGCAGTCTATCCCTGGTTCAGTACAGAAGAGATCCTTAAGGCCAGCGGGATGACCTCTTTGCGGAAATCTATTGACGAGTGGTTCGAATATGAAATCTATCAAGCGGGCACACCACAAACTAACCCGAAGCGTGAAACCTACTGGACCGCACCCTATATCGATGCGGGCGGTACGGGTGCGATGGTGTCCCTGGGTGCGCCTGTATATCTTGATGATGAGTTTCACGGCATTGTCGGCACTGATGTAAAACTCATCACCCTGGAACGTTTTCTGCGAGACTTGAAACCCACCACCGGCCGCTTGTTGATATTGAACAAACAACAGATGTTGCTGGCGGATTCCAACGGTGTCCCACCCGATACAATCATGCCGGCAGTGGAGCTGTTTCCCGATGTGTTCGGCAAAAACTGGAAACAGAAACAGTTACAGGATGATCAAGAATATGGGGATACCAACGGTCATATTCTGGTAGCTCAGCAAACCCACCATGCACCATGGATTCTGATCTACCTGGTCAGCCATGACGAAATGTTGGCGCTGTTGATTCCCCGCTTGCTTCCCTACGCCGTCATACTCGCCACTCTGATCGCAACCCTGTTTATCGCAATCAATATCTTACGTAAGCACTATATCGCACCTGCCTTGGCCCTGGTGGAATATATTCATGACGCTTCAACAGACCCGGCAACACAGGAACCCTCACTCCCCAGCCTATGGCAAAAATGGGCAGATCTCATTTCCAATACATTCAAGGTGAATCATCGCGCACTACAGATGGTCAGGGAAAGCGAGGAACGCCTGCAACAAATTTTAAATAACTCGTCTGCAGTCGTTTATGTGTGTGATGTCGAGGACTGTTTCATTCTTGTCAACCAGCCCTTCGAGCGATTGCTTGATACATCCTCTCACGAGGTTTTAGGTAAAAAGCTGCACGAAGTTTTTCCACAAAAAACAGCTGACGAATTTAGAGCCAACGACCTGCAGGTCATCGAAAGTAACACGGTACTCGAATTCGAGGAGACCGTTACTCTCGATGACGGCCTGCATACCTATATCTCCAACAAGTTTCCGTTGTATGACAGTAATGGCGATATTTATGCAGTCTGCGGTATTTCCACTGATATCACCGAACGCAAGCGAGCGGAGGAAGCGTTGCGCCAGTCCGCGCTTGGGATTTCGAAAGCGCACGGTAAAGACCTGTTCGACACCCTGGTCTCGTACCTGTCACAGGCAACAAATACCGACTATGCCCTGATCGGTGTACTGCAAGGTAAGGATCACATCCGTACGCGGGCGTTATACGCAAGGGGAGAGATACAGGACAACATCATATACCCGCTGCAGGGTAGTCCCTGCAACAATGTCATAGGCCAGAAATTCCGCTTTTATCCACGGGGTATACAGCAACTATTTCCTGAAGACGAGCTGCTGATCGAGATCGGCGCCCATAGTTACGCCGCGATCCCACTGTTCGATTCCGCTGGCCGGGTACTTGGTCTGCTGGCAATTCTCGACAGCCGACCGCTGCGCAACCAGGAGCTGATCGAATCCTTGTTACAGATCTTTTCGGGCCGTGCCGCCAGCGAGCTTGAACGCGAGCGTACCGACAACGAGCTCCGCGAATCCGAAATCAGCTACCGGGAAATCTTCGAGACATCCGAAGCCTGTATCTTCGTCCATGACATCGAAAGCGGCGCCATCCTCGATGTCAATGAACGCGCCTGTAGCACCTATGGTTACAGCAAGGCGGAACTGCGCAATATCGATGTTGGTCAGTTAAGCTCTGGGGTGCCTCCCTATACGCTTGAAGATGCAGCCCGCCTGATCGAGCGCGCGATCGATGGTGAGAAATTACATTTCGAATGGCACCGCAAAAACAAAGATGGCAGTCTGCACTGGGATGAAGTATACCTGCGCCGCGCGTCAATCGGCGGGCAGGAGCGAATCCTTGCCTTCACGCGCGAAATCACCGCGCGTAAGGAAGCCGAGGCTGCGCTTCAGGCGAGTGAAGAACAGTATCGTTCCATATTCCACGCCACAAGTGATGCCTTAATCCTGTGGGACAGCTCTGGCCAAATGGTCGACGCCAACCCGGCGGCCTGGCACATGGCCGGCTATAGCAAGCAGGAATTTTTCTCCAAACCATTCCGCGAGTTCATCCATCCCGATTCGATAGATGCCTATAACCGATACCGTACTAAAGCACTGGACAATAAGGCGTCGAGTATGGAGATCCGCGCAATTCGCAAAGACGGTGAGGTGATTGAGCTCGAATCTCGCAGCATTCCAATGCCGTATCGCGGCCAACCCCACCTTTTGTCGATCACCCGTGACATCACCGAACAAAAAAGGATAGCCGAGGAATTGGCGCGTCAGCGCGAAGTGTTGCGACAGAGCGAAAAACTGTCGGCAATGGGCGAACTGCTCGCCAGCGTAGCGCATGAACTTAACAATCCTCTGGCCATCCTGATGGGGCGGACCGCGCTGCTTGAATCCAAGGTCAGCGACGATACCATCCGACCGGATGTAGAGAAGATACACATGGCGGCGGATCGTTGCGGCCGCATCGTACGTACCTTCCTCTCCATGGCACGACAAAAACCACCGGAGCTGACCCTCGCCAGCCTTAACCAGGTCGTCACCAGCGCAGTGGATCTGATGGCCTATGCGTTGCGTACCGCCGACATCGCTCTAGTGCTCGACCTGGATGAGGATCTGCCCGAATCACTCATGGATGCCGACCAGATAGGACAGGTCATCATCAACCTCCTCGTAAACGCACAACACGTGTTGGAAGAGTGCTCATGGCCACGCCGGATTACGATCACAACCGGGCAGCAGGATAGCCGTCTCTTCTGTCGCATCGGAGATAATGGGCCGGGTATCGCTGAAGAAATCAAAACTCGCATCTTTGACCCCTTTTTCACAACCAAGGAAGCCGATATTGGTACTGGGATCGGCCTCTCGGTCAGCCAGGGCATTGCCCGCGATCATGGCGGTGAACTCTGTCTTGATGCGAGCGAACAGGGTGCCGTCTTTTCATTGTGGCTGGACTTGAAACTATCCGACAAAGCCGACACCAAGCAATCTGATATAGATGACGTGCAACCATCCCTGCAGGAACATATCCTGATCGTCGATGACGAAAGCGAAATTTCCGAGCTGCTGGAGGAGATCCTGACATCGGCGGGACTCATAACCACCCGGGTCAACAGCGGGCGCGAGGCGTTGGACTGGCTGGGAGACCATCAGTGCGATATCCTGCTGTGCGATATCCGCATGCCGGACATGGACGGACCGGCACTCTGGCGTGTCTTGCAACAGGATTATCCCGACCTCGCTGCTCGCACCGCATTCATCACCGGCGACACCTTGTCAGCAAGCATATCACCATTTCTCAGGGCAACTGCGCGACCCTGGTTGGAAAAGCCGTTTACTCCGGAACAGGTATTGGAGCTAGTCGCCGGCCTGAACGACTAGATCTACACGCGCACCGTGTCCACATTTATCCCCGCTGTCACCTTTTTTAAGTTTACAAAAAGCCTGAATGGACCATACTAACTGCACAGCTCTTTACTATCAATGAACAGACTATTCAGCAGATACTCTCAATCTTTGATGGCAGAAATTTTGCCCGGAGAAAAGACGATACTCTTCAAGCTGTAACGACAAAAAAGCCCCACAAATACATAACATTTGCAGGGCTTGCGTGTGACCTGTTCAACAACACGAAATGACCACTAAATCATCTTTCCCATCCTGCAGTTCTTCATCTGCTTAGCCACACCAAACACCTCTCAATATTTGTAGGATGCAATCACCCTGAAGTGGTTCTGGGTCAGATCCTTACCCTCGATACCGTCGTATTCACTACCCCGATTAGCCAGGAATGCTTTAAGCATGACGTTCTTCTTGGGCTTATAGACAACTACGATATCCGCCTCGTAGGCATCCGTCTGCGGCGCCACCATCCCCGGGCCGCTGAGACCCAACACCTTGCGTGGCGCGGAGGTCTCTGATTCGCCATAGTTGGCGTAGCTCACCTTGATTATGAGATTTTTCAAAATCTTGTATGAAGCGCCGATTTTATACGCATCGACATTCTTACGATACTCATTTCGGGAGAATATGGAACTGGTGTAGGCAGGATCGCCACCCCAGGCGTTCAGCATAGCGGTATCGCCACCAGAGCTATTGACAGCGGCATAGACAGACCACTTTTTATAGCCTAGTGCGGCCTTGAGTCCAAACAGATCAAAATCGAGGACACCGCCCAATTGATCACCTGTCTCCTGCTGATTCAGGTACTGCCCCGAGAGTTTCAACTTCATCCCATCCAGGGGTATCATGGTGTCGGCATGCAGATAGACGTTATTGGCGATGTCATCCACATAGTAGTCCCAGAGTCCTATCTTGGTATTTTTCCAACCGGTGTAGGCCACATTCACCACCGTGATGCCATCGGTCTCCTGTGCCCCGCTGCCGAATGTAGCAGTACTGATTTCGTGAAATTCCGCCTGTCCGATCAAGCTGGATTTAATTGCGGCACCGGCGGTTTTTGTCCCTTCGCCAATCAGTCCGAAGTCGGTCATGGCGCGGGAACCGAAAGACATCTCAGTGACTTGCGCTACACCCAGCTCAAATCCTTCAATGGCGCTCGTCGATGCTCCATAAGCCCTGTAGAAGTTCGGTATATTGCTGTAGGTGATGGTGGTCAAAGGGGTCGCATAACGCTGATTACCGCCAATCAGGGTAAAATTTTCAGCGTCGTATTTGAGGTAAAGCTCGCCTAGATGTGATTTTGTGGAACCGTCATCGGTCACAAACATACCCCGGGCAACACGTTCCGTGTCAAAATCGGTGATCCCGAATATATCGCCGTTGGCGTAGAAACCGATACCGGCTTTCAGATTGTTCCATGCCTGGCTCTCATACTTCAGCTTGAGCAAGTAGGAGGTACCGTTGTTCGGATCATACCCATTGTCCTTGGCGGACAGGATGGACATGCCCTTGATCAAAACATCAAGATTGCCCAGATCCTTACCGTCAGACGTTATGCTGGCCGCCATGGCCGAATTCACACACAATCCCAGCACTGCCGCAGATGCACATGCTCGTCTCTTCATACTTAACTTCATTACTCCTCCCATCTGTTTTTAACCGATGAAAACCCTTGGCGTTTCCACCAATCTTTCATAACTTAGAGATAGCCCGTATAGGCATCAGTGATGTCATGGGTGCTCCGCAAATGCCAGTTCGAAGATACCCGGACAAGCGCAGTGACCCCACCTTGAAGCGCGGATAGCCCTTTGACGCAAGCTCGACTTCATCAGTCGTCATGCATTTCTTTTTTTGTTATTGGAATGGCGGGATGCCAAGCGTTATCAGCCACTGTCAGCACTCGAAATAGACCGTTCCGGTCGACTGCGCAATCGGTATTGTCTCCCTTGCAGGCATAAAAAGTACCGACATAAACGTGACTGGACAAAAGGTTTTTTCGTACGAATTCGTACGCTAGAAGGAACCTCTTTTAGTTCAATAATTTCAATGGATTACGAAACCCATTAGCCATATTTCAACGAAACCCGACAAGTGATTGCCGCAGGGTTCCAGGAATGAGCTGCCTAGAGTGGACGGAGGAAACAAAGCGGTGAGGTTAACTTCTCTTGTTGCTCAAGCCTGAGAGCAGTAATCGCAGCTCATCCAACGCTTGCTGAAGCCGGGTACGCTGGGGAGTGACTTTTCGATTCATGCATTTAAGTACAAATTCGGCAGTGGCAATTGCCCGCTTGCTGCGCGGGTTGTTGGGACAGCTATCCAGGTTGAGGTATCTATCCAGCGTACGAGTTGTGGGGGTGGACTTGTCTATATAGACAGGCCAAATCCTACTCTCCTCTGCCAACGCCAGCTTGGTTTTGCCGAGGTCGTGTTCCCAGCATGCAAGGGCTGAGTGCATCACCAACACGACTTTCTCTTTCAGCAACTGCCGCTCAATCTCATGATCCGGTCCATCGTCAGGTTGAACATCGGCATCGGGTCCTGCTGAATCACTCGAACCGACACGCGCAAGCTCAAGAATTGTGCCCAGCGACGCTTCGACGGCCTGCAGGCGCTGCTCATTCTGCTCCATGCTGTTGACGAGCATTTCAGTCAGCTTTTCACCCTCATCACCGGATATCGGCCGCATGACGATCGTCTGCCTGATCCCATCGGATACGCTCACAGGATTAATGACGGCATCCGCCTCGAATTTCCGCCTATCCTTTGTCACGCACACCAGTTGCCGGTGCTGTGCCTGATCCGGTGGATAGATCTGACCCAGTTCACTGACAGTCTCTGCCCCTGGAAAGAAATCAGCAAGATCAAGCTGACTGATCTCCTCTTGCGTATAGTGAAAAAGCTTCAGCGCCACCTGATTGAAATAGATGGTCTCACCCTCCTCGCCGAAACAGAGGATTGCGCTATCGTCTAGATCGAGAAGTCGCTCGAGCTCGCTGTTGCGGACGCGTATCTGCCCGGCCATTCTCTCGAAACCCTGAGCAAGGGTTGCGAACTCAAGCAACCCCCTCTTGCTGACGTGCACATCTCTTTTCCAGTCAGCCACCTGTCGCATACCATCAACCAATCTGTCCATCGGCACAAACAGAAATCGATGAAACATCCAAAGGGCGATTAACAGAATACTCAGCGTGATCAGGATAAACCCGGCCGTGGTTATCACTTGGGTGAAACCCATCTCTTGCAGCAAAACGCTGACATCCTCGTAACCGACAATCTTGAATACAGGCCTGCCCGAGGAGGTATGGAGCATGTATTCCACAGGGAGATGTTTCTCATCTTCCAGCTCGGTACCAACAGCAGCATTGATGTCGGCGACGTCGAATATCTTTACCGGCGTTTTTGTGATGCGGCTGACATCGGGAAGATTAAAGGCTGGATCGACGACAACTTCGAGATAACCCACGGCACGCAGTCCTCCCACTGGCACCAGGGTTGAAAAGAGAGGACCCACCGGTGAATACCAGAGTGCGTCAATCGCCTTCAGACGATCGATTTTTTTTCTCTGCACCAGTTTGGCCGCCATGTAAGGCGGAAGATGGTTTTCCAGCCGCTGCTCTCCCACATCGCTTTGCACCAGCAACGCCAAGTCCAAGCTGTAGAGCCTCAGTTTCACGAGATTTATCTTGGCAAATCCTGCAAAACCGCTGATAAACGGATCATTCAATACCTCTACGACACCCGAAATCTTCTCTGTATCGCGGGGCTGCTTAAGCGCATCTATCAAACGGGAGTTGTGGCCAAGCTTCATACCCAGATCGAAAGCGTGGCTACTGATCTCTCGGACCACCTCCTGTGAGGCCACTTCCATTACCCTGGAGAGACTCTTGATCTGCGCATCGAGTGCCGCCTGTTTGAAATAGGAACTCGCCAGCAGAAAGAGCAGAATGGAGAAGATACCGACCACCACATAGATGGCGACAGTTACCGTCTTAATGGATAAGTTCTCAACACGCATGTTACTATGGGTTCGACTATTCAGTGACTGCAGGTAATCGTTTTTCCAGCCACTCCTTCCATCCACCGCGAAACCAGAAAATTTCCGAATAGCCCCATTTGACAGCTTTTGAAATTGCGTCGGAACTCCGTTGACACCGGATACCGTTGCAGTAGATAAGCAGGGGGTTTGTCTTATGCGGAGACACCGCTTCAAGGTCGGCAAGTGTAAGTGTCGTATTGAGGATGTTATGGGCACCCTCAATATGTCCCTTCATATATTCAGTCTTTTTTCTTGCATCAATTACAACTAGATCTGGATTGGTCAGTATCAGTTCGATCGTCTCTTCAGCAGTGACGACCGTTGCTCCCGGTAGGCTATCCGGCACATAAGGCTTGTCGTCAGCAGATGACGTCATAGCAAATATGAATAGTAGTAATACGAATAATCTCACGTTACCCGGTTTCCGCAGACCCCCAACGACGAGCCCGATATCTATGGTTCTTGAGTGATGGAGCAGTAACATCCTGTCATCATGTCATGATATCGTAAAATGACGATCAAGACAGTTGCGTTGCATCATTCTGTATAGACGACATCTCGCAGGACTCGTGACTGTCGGTGAGGCAACAGTCAGCTGATGTCTTTCCCTTTCAATACGCAAATTCTTCACCAATTCAGCGTCCTGTGACTTCAGGTACACCTTGAATGCTGGGAAACAATCCTCAATGTGTTGATAAAGGAGGGTACATTCTGGGCAGTGACGCACATATGGCGGTGCGCCGCCCCCCCGAACCGGCTTCCCTGCCAGCCGCCATCGGCTATATGATTGCCTTGCAAAGTCATCCTGCGGCTCAAGTTTCCAGGCTGGGCATTGACGTCACATATGCTTTCATATGCTGGCCCATTAATGCGCAACGATCATGCCATAAAAAATTATACTCTGTATTTAGTTGGGTCGGTGGTGAGTGATAGGATCAGAACAGTTCATCGAAATCTGATAACGCCCCTTTACCCCTTTGCCGCTTCCAGCGCCTGGCTGATATCGGCAATGATATCGTCCACGTGTTCGATGCCGATGGAGAGGCGTACCATGTCCGCGCTTACCCCCGCGGTTGCCAACTCCTCTTCGTTCAACTGACGATGGGTGGTTGTGGCGGGGTGACATGCCAGGGACTTGGCATCGCCGATATTGACCAGGCGCAGAATCATCTGCAATGCATCGATGAAACGGGCACCCGCCTCCCGGCCTCCCTCGATACCGAAGCTGAGGATACCGGACGCCTGTCCCTTGGTGACCTTTTGGCAGCGTTCGTAGTGCGGACTCTCCGGCAGGGCTGCATAGTTGACCCACTTCACCTGCGACTGCTGCTTCAGGTATTCCGCCACCACGAGACTGTTTTCGCAGTGCCGTTCCATACGCAGCCCCAGGGTCTCCAGACCCTGCATGATCAGAAACGCACTGTGCGGGGAGAGGGCGGCGCCGGTGTTGCGCAGCGGCACCACCCGGCAACGACCGATATAAGCGGCCGGGCCGAGCGCCTCAGTATAGACAACGCCGTGGTATGAGGGATCAGGTTCGTTCAGCATTGGGAAACGCTCCCTGTTCCCCATCCAATCGAATTTACCCGAATCGATGATCACCCCGCCGACCGTGGTGCCATGACCGCCGATATATTTAGTAAGCGAATGGACGATGACATCGGCACCATGATCGAAGGCACGGCAGAGATAGGGAGTAGCCACCGTATTATCCACGATCAATGGAACTCCGTGACGATGGGCAATCTCGGCCAATCTATCCAGATCCACCACGTTACCCGCAGGATTGCCTATGGATTCGCAGAACAGAGCCCGAGTCTTGTCGTCAATCAGCTGTTCGAGCTTCTCATAATCATCGAACGAGGCCATACGCACTTCAATCCCCTGGCGTGGAAAGGTGTGGGCAAAAAGATTGTAGGTACCACCATAGAGCTGACTGGTACTGACGATATTATCGCCACTGCTGGCGATACACTGGATAGCGTAGGTGATGGCCGCCATTCCCGATGCCAATGCTAAAGAGCCGACACCGCCCTCCATCTCAGTCAGGCGCTGCTCCAGCACCGCCGTTGTGGGATTCATGATACGGGTGTAGATGTTGCCGACCACCTTGAGATCGAACAGGTCGGCACCGTGTTGGGTATCGTCAAAAGTATATGAGGTGGTTTGATAGATGGGAACCGCGGCCGCCTTGGTGGTGGGTTCCGATTCGTAGCCGGCATGCAGTGCCAATGATTCTAATTTCATAATCACTCCTCATCCTCAATCTTGGATATGGCCTGTTTATTGCGCATCAGGCATCTGTTTTTTAGTCATTCCGAACGGGTGAGGTAATACATACCCCGGGCATTCTCTTTTTTGAATTTCCTGCCCATGGTGGGGATTGCAGGCCTGCTGATGGAGCCTGAAACACTATTTTTATTCACCCTAAACCAGGCCATTTGCGGCATATCAATGCGGTAAATGGCCTAGATACGCATAGTATCGTGAAATTACCCATTAGACACGAGTTGTAACCAATTAAACAGCCGCTTATCCTTACGCCAAACGCATTTACGGTTTTTTTATGCAAGAATACGCCCTTATCCTGATCAGCACCGTATTGGTGAACAACTTCGTCCTGGTGAAATTTCTGGGACTGTGTCCCTTCATGGGCGTTTCCCGCAAGCTGGAGACGGCGACCGGCATGGGTCTGGCCACCACTTTCGTACTCACCCTCTCCGCTATCTGCTCCTATCTGGTCAATGAGTACCTGCTGATTCCCCTCGGTTTGGAATTTCTTCGCACCATCGCCTTTATCCTGGTGATTGCCGTTGTAGTCCAGTTCACCGAGATGGTGATGCATAAGACCAGTCCCATGCTGTACCAGGTTCTGGGTATCTTTCTGCCGCTGATAACCACCAACTGTGCCGTACTGGGAGTGGCTCTGCTGAATACCCAGGAGCAACATGGTTTTATTGAGTCCGCGCTCTACGGATTCGGTGCCGCCGCGGGCTTCTCCCTGGTCCTGGTACTGTTTGCCGGTATTCGTGAGCGGGTTACCGTTGCGGATGTCCCCGAACCACTGCAAGGCAACGCAATCGCATTGATCACCGCCGGGTTGATGTCCATGGCATTTATGGGCTTCACGGGACTGGTCGCCTCGTAAGGATCACGCATCGATGTTAGTTGCCATCATGACCATTTCCGCCCTTGCCGCCCTGTTCGGCCTCCTGCTTGGATATGCCAGTATCCGTTTTCATGTGGAAGGGGACCCGATTACCGATCAGATAGAGCAGCTATTACCCCAAACTCAATGCGGTCAATGCAGTTTTGCCGGATGCCGACCCTATGCTGAGGCCATTGCCAGTGGCGAAGCGGAGATCAATCTTTGCCCCCCCGGTGGAGAAACCACCATGGTCGCACTCGCTGATCTCCTTGGGCGGGATCCCATACCCTTGGATGCAGACATTGCGCAGGAGAAACCAAAATCCATCGCTCTGATCAAGGAGGAGGAGTGCATCGGTTGCACCCTCTGCCTGCAGGCCTGCCCGGTAGACGCCATTATCGGGGCCGCTAAACAGATGCATGTTGTCATCGTTGACGAGTGCACGGGTTGCGAGCGTTGCCTGCCACCCTGCCCCGTCGACTGTATCGTGATGCAGCCGATAGCACTGAATACGGGCAATTGGCGCTGGCCCTATCCGCAAAACGGTATGGAGGAGATTGCTTCTTTCGGAGCACTCAGGAAGGCAGGCTGAACCCCATGTATGTTGAATCGAAAAAAGGCAAGACCCGGAAACTGTGGCAATTTCACGGCGGTCTGCACCTGCCGGAAAAAAAAGAGATCTCTATACATAAGCCGTTGCAGCAGGCCACTCTGCCCGACCGATTGGTCCTGCCGCTGCAGCAACATATCGGAGTCCAGGTGCAATCCCTGGTCGCAGTTGGCGATAAGGTCCTCAAGGGACAACTCATTGCCGACTCAAAAGCCCCTGTCTCCGCACCTGTGCACGCACCCACATCCGGTATGGTTGTCGAGATAGGAGAGCATGTTGTCCCCCATCCTTCCGGACTGACCGATGAATGCATCATTATCGAACCCGATGGCGATGATAAATGGACGGAACTGCCCGAACCGATCACCGATTATCGATCCGCGGACAACCAGATTTTACGCCAACGTATCCGCGAATCGGGCATTGTGGGTATGGGTGGCGCCACATTTCCTTCCGCGATAAAACTCAATCCGGGTAAACCGATCACAACCCTGATCATCAACGGTGCCGAGTGCGAACCCTATATCACCTGTGATGACAGGCTGATGCGGGACTTTGCAGCCCGTGTCATGCAAGGTGCACGTATCCTGCAGCACATACTGCAGAGCGATGAGTGTCTGATCGCCATCGAGGACAACAAACCCGAAGCGATTCTTGCGATGTTTCAGGAGTTGCGTGATGAAGAGAACATCGAAGTAGTGCGTATCCCGACTCTCTATCCCAGTGGTGGTGAAAAGCAGCTGATCAGAATTCTCACCGGGCGCGAGGTTCCCACCTCCGGCCTACCGGCCCAAGTTGGAGTGATCTGCCACAATGTCGCCACTACCGCAGCTATCGCAGATGCGGTGCTGGAAGGCCGACCACTGATTTCCCGTATCGTAACAGTCACCGGCGAGGGGATCCGTGAGCCGGGTAACTTTGAAGCCCCGCTCGGTATGCTTGCCGGGGATCTTATCGCCCAAGCTGGCGGCTATATCGAACAACAGCCACAGCAACTGATACTGGGTGGTCCCATGATGGGGTTTGACCTGACGACTGACCAGGTGCCCATAACCAAGGGAGCCAACTGCCTGCTTTGTCCAACTGCCGAGGAGGCTCCTCCACCGCAACCGGCCAGGGCATGTATCCGCTGTGGTCGCTGTGCCGATGTCTGCCCTGCAAATCTATTGCCGCAGCAAATGTATTGGTATAGCCGTGCCAAAGATCTGGAACAGGCACAGGATTACAACCTGTTCGACTGTATCGAATGCGGGTGTTGCTCACATGTATGCCCTTCCCATATCCCGCTTGTTCAGTACTATCGTTATGCCAAGGCGGAAAGCTGGGCACAGGAGCAGGAACGCCGTGAATCCGAGCACGCCAAACAGCGACACGACTTCCGTGTTTCTCGCCTAGAACGACTCGAAGCAGAACGCAAAGCAAGGTTGCGTAAAAAGAAACAGGACCTGAAGGGTAAACCCCCTGCAAAGAAGAAGGAGGAACCCATCAAGGAGACCAGCGACAAGGATGCCAAACAAGCTGCGATCGAAGCGGCCATGAAGCGCGCCGCCGAAAAAAAGGCCAGGCAACAGCATACGCCAAAAAATACCGGCAACCTGACATCCGTCCAACAGGCACAGATCGAGGCAGCGGATAAAAGGCGCAGGGTTGCCCGCGAGGGGAAGAAGCAACAGCAGGAGCACCCCGAATAATGGAATTCCACACCACCAGTTCTCCCCACACCGAGCGCATCAACAGGGTTGATAAGGTGATGCTGCAGGTCGTATTGGCACTCTTACCGGGAATCATTGCCCTGATCTTCTATTTCGGCTGGGGCGTATTGATCAATCTGGTATTGGCCGTCATTGCCGCAGCTGCCTTCGAGGCCATAGTGATCAAGCTGCGTAAACGCCCCGTAATGCCGGTGTTGCTGGATCTCAGTGCGGTTGTCACCGCCCTGCTTTTCGCAGTTGCAATCCCTCCACTGCTACCCTGGTGGCTGGTTATTCTTGGCATGGCCTTCGCCATCATCATGGTCAAACAGATGTATGGCGGTTTGGGCTATAACCCTTTCAATCCTGCCATGGCGGCCTATGTCCTGTTGCTGATCTCCTATCCGGTGGAGATGACCAGCTGGCTGCCTCCATTCATATTGGCCGAGCATCAGCTCAATCTGTCACAAATCCTGGCGTACAAGTTTACCGGTGCACTGCCTCAAGGAATGACATTGGATGCGGTTACCATGGCTACCCCTCTGGATGAGATGCGCACAAATCTGGATCTCAACCGTATGATCAGTGAAATCCGGCAAAATCCCTTGTGGGGTGATTTTGGCGGTCTTGGATGGGAGTGGATCGGCAACTGGTTCCTGATGGGTGGGATCTGGATGGTCTACAAGCGCACCATCACCTGGCATATTCCCCTGGCGTTTCTCAGCGGATTGGTTGGTATGGCCGCTATCTTCTGGTTGTTCGATGCAGAAAGCTTCCCCTTTCCACTGTTTCACGTCTTCAGCGGCGGCGCCATTCTAGGTGCCTTCTTTATCGCAACCGATCCCGTCACCGCCTGCACCACTCGAACTGGCCAGTTGATCTATGGCGCATCAATCGGGGTGCTGGTGTATATCATCCGCACCTGGGGAGGCTATCCGGACGCTGTGGCTTTTGCCGTTCTGCTGATGAATATGGCCGCACCGACCATCGACTACTATACCCGCCCGCGAACCTATGGACATGGTGAGGTGAGACGTGAATAAACGACTTGCGATACTGATCGCAGCCGCAATCCTTACAGCATTTGCGGTCTTAGGCACCTCACTGGTGACCCTGACCCATGCGCTCACCAAAGAGCGTATCGAATTGAACGAACGCGAAGCCCTGTTACGCTCGTTGCATGCCCTTGTGCCGTCGGAGAGCATTGACAACGACATGATCTCTGATGTCATAACGGTAAGCGCAAAAGATCAACTCGGTTGGGACGAGACAACCGTCTATCGCGGCCGTAAACAGCAACAACCGGTGGCCGTCGTGTTGAACACTGTCGTACCCAACGGGTACAGCGGACCGATCAAACTGCTGGTGGCGATCCGATACGATGGCACACTGGGTGGCGTGAGAGTGATCAGCCATAAAGAAACTCCTGGCCTCGGCGACAAGGCGGAGGTGTCGCGCTCCGACTGGATATATGGTTTCAACGGCAAATCGTTGCGCAATCCACCAATGGAGAAATGGGGCGTCAAACGGGATGGCGGAATATTTGATCAGTTCACCGGTGCTACCGTAACACCGCGCGCCATTGTCAGGGCTGTGAAGAAGACACTGCTTTATGTCAGGGATCACAAAGATGCACTCTACGATCGATCACCAACGATAGAGCAAGAGGGATAAGCGATGGCTGAGAAAAGATACCGTGATCTCATTGTCGACGGGTTGTGGCACAACAACCAGGCACTCGTCGCACTGCTCGGCCTGTGTCCCCTGCTCGCCGTGAGCAATACAGCCATCAACGGCCTTGGTCTGGGGCTTGCGACGACGGCGGTCCTGGTGGCTTCCAATACGACAGTATCTCTGATACGCAACTTCGTACGTCCTGAAGTACGTCTACCCGTCTTTGTCCTGGTGATAGCCTCATTCGTCACCGCCATTGAACTTAGCATGAATGCCTATTTCCATGAATTGCACAAGATACTCGGTATCTTCATTCCCTTGATCGTCACCAACTGCATCATCATCGGCCGCGCAGAGGCTTACGCATCAAAAAACAATCTCTCTCATTCCCTTATGGACGGTATAAGCATCGGTATCGGATTCACCCTAGTACTGCTTACCCTTGGCGGTATGCGCGAACTGGTGGGACAGGGAACACTGTTCGATCAGGCACATCTGATGTTTGGCGAAGCAGCACAGGGACTCACCATCAAGATCGAAAACTTCCCCGGTATGCTGATAGCAATTCTCCCACCCGGCGCATTCATCGGATTGGGACTCTTGATCATGGTCAAGAATCTAATTGACCAGCATCTTGCTGCCAAGGCTGTGGAGAAGATCGAGTATCCCGAGGGTTCCGAAAGAGTAACAAATCCCTAGCACAAATGCATCACCCTCTCAGGATCAGAGCGGCACTACGATTTTGTAACTTCATACGGATCAAGAAGATTAGTAACTACTATAAGATAAGTCAAAGATAATGCCAATCACCATAATTTTTCACGAATTGTAAATTAATAATATTGGTACTTAAATATGCTTCCGATTTATATTCTTCAATTCATTGGCTTCCAATTTACGGTAATCAACACATACTTACGGATAGTATCCTATTTGCTACCTCGAGTTGGATAAGAAGCAACATGCGACTTCATAGATTCTTCACTCCTCAACTCCTGCATAATGGTGCGCAAATCTCCCTTGAGAAGGAAGCATCACATCATATTCACCAGGTACTGAGACTCAGAACGGGTGACGATATCATTCTGTTCAACACCAACGGTGAGGAATATGATGCAAGTCTCATTCAAGTTAACAAGAAACGGGTGGATGTTACCATCGGTAGACTTCTCAGGCATGAAGCGGAAAGCAAACTGACTATCCACCTCATCCTCGGTATCTCCCGCGGTGAACGCATGGTTTTTGCCATGCAAAAGGCGACGGAATTGGGTGTCAATCGGATTACACCAATCTTTACCGAACGCTGCGTTGTCAAGCTGAACGAAAGAAAAAGCGCCAGCCGACTGTTACACTGGAAGCATATCGTTATCAACGCCTGTGAACAATCTGGGCGTTGCCGTATACCGGTTATCGATAAACCTATGGAGTATGGTAATGCATTGAGCAATAAAAAGAGTGGCAAGGCAATTCTGCTCGATCATCGCAGTCAATACACCCTACACCAGATTGATCCCCCCCAAACCAGCCTATCCATACTAATTGGGCCTGAAGGTGGACTGACGAGCAGGGAGCGTCAACTTGCTATCCAAAGCGGTTTTATCGGGATTCGGCTAGGCCCACGTGTAATGAGAACAGAAACTGCGCCACTGGCAACCATCGCTGCTGTGCAGACATTATGGGGTGATTTCTCCAGTTGAATCCATCCAATCATTTTAAGAACTATTGATATTATATAGGCTGCAACAACTGCTAAAATATTTTGGCATATTCCTACCGGAGAACCTCATGGAAAAAATCCTCACCATAGAGAAGATAGAACTGCTTGTAGTACTATCTTCACTGACACTGAACCATGCTATGGCCGGTAAATTTTATAAATGCACCGATGAGAATGGTGAAATCCAATATCAACAAGTCGCTTGTAGCACTACGATCAAACAAGACACTGTCCGTGTCTATACTGGGCCAAAATATCGTTCTCAATTGGGATCAAGCCTAATGGGCAACTCCGAGTATGTTGCACAGGAAGGTGAACCAGCATTGACGAACAGATTTAAATTCCAATCTGAACTCACCCAGGTACTGAGTTTACTGGCACCGATCAAAATGGCGGTTATTGACTTCTATATGGTGAATGGCAACTGGCCGGAAACACCGCAGGCAATGGGCTTCAATCAAGACAACCTCAGGAGTTCTCAAATAGACCAGGTACTGATGGGAGATAAGGGTACAATAGTTACCTGGTTGAGCAATAATTTCGGCACAGAGAAGAAGCTTGTCCTTGCGCCTGTTCCTGTAATGGATGGAACCAGCTTCGAATGGCAATGCTTGGCAAACTTTCCTGCTCACGCAATGAATCTGTCCGGCAACCACATCTGTGAATCAAGAACATCTTACTAGCCCCACCCTTATCTGCGTACTTTCACGATATCGGAGTATTAGTCTAATCAAGTCATCTAAGACTCAGCCGATATGCGGCGCCTCCAAGTATGCGGCTGACTGCATCTCTTTCAGGCGGCTTGCGGTGCGATTGAATTCGAACGCCAGACGCGAACCGGTATAGAGTCTTTCCGGGAGATCTTCCGCACTGATGACCAACTTGACCTTTTGGTCATAAAAAACATCAACCAGGTTGATAAAACGCCGCGTGCGGTCATCCCATGTGCCGTCGAGGCAGGGGATATCCGAGATAAACACAGTATGATGACAACGCGCCAATTCAAGATAGTCGTTTTGCCAGCGGGGCGGGCCGCACAAGGCATTGAAGTCGCACCAAATCACTCCGTTTGCACGCTTTAGAAATCGGATTGCCCTACCTGGAACCGACAAGCGACCCCTGCTCTCCACCTCTCCACTCACCAGGCGATCAAACTCCCGTCTCATCTGCTGTGCGGCATCGTTTCCCAGCGGTGTGTGGTATACGGTTGACGCTTCAAACAGCTGTAATCGGTAATCATCGTCTCCGAGTAACTCAATCACTTGATTATTACGTTTCAGGATTTCGATGGCAGGGAGAAAACTATCCCGCTGTATCCCACCCAGATAGAGCTCATCAGGATGTCGATTGGAGGTAGTCACCAGTGTTATCCCTGATTTTTCCAAGGCTTCCAGCAGACCGCGCATCAGCATGGCATCGCCGATATCGATAACATTGAACTCATCGAGACACAACACCCGCATTTGTTGTGCCATTTCGGAGGCAATCAATTCCATCGGTGCGCTTTCACCCTCGCGATGCTGCAATCGCTGATGAATTTGACGCATAAAACTGTGAAAGTGGTGTCGTTCAATACCGACTTCCCTGGCGTGTTGAAAAAAAAGATCCATCAACCATGTTTTACCCCTGCCAACCCCACCCCAGAGGTAGATACCCTCGGCAGGCACATTCCGTTTGAACCAAGACCAACCACTGGATCTATTTTTCCGTCGCAACTCTCTGGTAAGGCGCTCAAAGGAGGCGAGTATACTCTCCTGATGAGGGTCAGGCTCGAATCCGTTAGTCTGCAGTTGCTCTCTGTAGCGTTGATGTAGAGACAAGGGTGCGGGATGAGGACGGGTGTCAGTTTACGACATCTAAAACTTGTCGTTCGATTTCATCCAGGTCAGGTATCATTGCCGGGTTCATATCCAGCTCGACCTGTTGTTTTATCAGTGGATCGAGTTCATCTTCCGGGTTAAGCGGAATGACGTTGTCGGCACTGACTCTGACAAGGCTCGGAATGGCCTGCACCACCAAACCGATATGGGTGAGCTTTTGATGCTGACTCAGAGTATTCATGACCATGATTCTGCCGCGATGGCCGGGTATGACGACCTGTTCTCCTATCATACCCTCGAAGGAGACTATGGGGATAACAACACCGCGCCAGATGGTGCTACCAACAAGCCATTCGGGCTTCCCCTCTTCCACAGGCTCGGGTTGCTGATATCCTATCACTTCGGCAATGACCGCATTTGGCAATAGAAGTTGAAGCTCGTGGAGTGGAATGAGGACACTTCTGACCTCCTTGACAACGACTCGGCTCATAATCTGCTTTCCGCCAGGACCTCGTTGATGTTATCCAGCAATTCACTCTCCTGGTACGGCTTACCAAGGCAACGTTTGACGCCCAGATCCATTGCGCGTTGTCGGTGCTTATCACCCACCCGCGATGAAATCATAATAATCGGTAAACCATAGTAGTCGACGGAGTTATTGATATGCCGAGCCAGCTCGAATCCATCCATTCGAGGCATCTCGATATCCAACAACATAATATCAGGCACCTGTTCCTGCAACAGTGCAACTGCTTCGACCCCGTCTTTTGCTGTGACCACTTCCATATCGTGCCGTTCCAGCAAGCGACTGGTGACTTTGCGCACGGTAATGGAATCATCCACAACCATAACCCGCAACTGATCCTCAGCCCGCTTTTTCGGTGTCTCCTTGGTTATGCTGAGCGGTGCGGCTGCATGAGTGGCATCCATACGCACAAGGGCAGCAAGATCGAGTATCAATGCCACCCTTCCATCGGCAAGAATTGTGCCGCCGGTGATCCAGCGCACACTGCCAACCTGCTTACCAAGCGACTTCACCACAACCTGCCTGCTGCCTAGCAGTTCATCGACTTGCAACGCGGCCTGATGTTCACCTGTCTGCAACAGCAACAGAGGCAGCCAGCGCGTCGTTTCCGGTATCTCGTGCTGCCCAACCCCCATCATACGGCCGAGATAACTGACCTTGTAGTTCTTACCGCCGTAGTTAAAGCCTTCACGTCCCCCCTCGTAACAGGTCATCAACTCTTGACGACGAATTCTGACAACGCCTGATATGCTGCCATGGGGAATCGCGTAGATCTCTTCTCCAGCACGAACCAGCAGGGCATCGGAGATTGCCAGGGTCAGCGGCAATCTAATGATAAAACTGGTACCACGACCGGGTTGGGAATCGATTTCCAGGGAACCGCCCAACTGCTTGACTTCACTGGTTACCACATCGAGACCGACACCACGTCCTGAGATCTGAGTGACCTCTTTGGCGGTACTGAATCCCGGCAACAACACGCATTGAATCAAATCATCATCACTGATCTCGGCGTTGGCATCGATCATACCCTGTTCCAGGGCGCGCTTACGGATCGCTTCGATATCCAAACCTCTTCCGTCATCGGAGAGCGTGATGAGTACATCGGTCGCCTCGCGATCGAGATAGAGGGAAATTCTGCCCAGCTCCTGCTTAGCTGCCTTCTGGCGATCCTCAGGGAACTCGATACCATGGGAAACCGAGTTACGCAGCAAATGCTCCAGTACCGGCACCATACGATTGAGGATGCTGCGATCAAGTTCCCCTTCAACACCGAAACACTCAAGATTGGCCTTCTTGCCCAATTGACCGGCGGTCTGACGGACCAGGCGTTGCATTCTTGGCACAAGCTGGGCAAACGGCACCATGCGCGTGCGCAACAGTCCATCCTGGAGATCAGTGGAGATGCGCGACTGCTGCAGCAGTAATGTATCGGTTTCGCGTTGCAGGTCTCTCAGCGACTCATTGATGTTCCCCAGATCGTTGACCGTCTCCATCAAGGCCCTGGAGAGCTGTTGCATGGTGGAAAATCTGTCAAGTTCGAGCGGATCGAACTCCGCCCTGTCACGATCATCCTCATGCTCCCGTTCCCAACGGTAGATAATCTGAGCCTCGGTTTCAATTTCCAGATTTCTCAATTGAGTGTGCAGACGAGAAACTGTCTGTTCCAGCTCTGACAGGTTGAACCCAAGCACGCTATTCTGCTGCTCGAGTCGCGACCGGTAGATACTCACCTCACCCGCGTGATTGACGAGGCGATCCATGAGATCCGCATTGACACGCACCTGCTCCTTGGTGGGCCTAAAGCTGTCCTTATCCTCTTTCTTCTCCGGTTCAAGCAGCTTTGCGATCTCATCGTTGAAGGGGAGTACCGTTGCCGACTCGATGACTTCATCGACCGCCTCCACCTCTTCGCTGCTTTCATCCTCCTGCACTTCCTGGATCGTCTCCACCAAGCCTGCATACGAAGGCGTGGGTTCTCCACCAAGCAGATTCTGCAGCTGATCGACCTCACTGTCCGAGGCGGGTACTTTTCCTGATTTAGCAATCGTTTCGATCTGCTGAGCCAGGTGGTCGATGGCGTGTCTCACTGCATCGGTGACCGTTTCAATCGGATCAATCTCTTTTTCAACAATGGCTGTCATCACCGATTCAATGGCATGACTCAGATCACCAACCGGCATAATGCCGGCCAATCGCGCACTACCTTTTAAAGTGTGCAGATTACGCTGCACACCCTCGATTGCAGCATGGTCTTCAATATCTTCAATCCACTGCTGGAAACTATTTTCAATATGTTCAATGAACTCCTTCGCCTCTTCGGTGAAGATCTGCACCAACTCTTCATCTTCGCCGACATCAAGCAGTACCTCGTCATGCGCAAGCATGAAGGATTCATCTGTCAGGTTGCTTGCCTCCTCATTGATACCATCAAGATTGAAACTCTCGAAAGGTATCACTAAATCTTCTTCGTCCGGGGCCGCTTCAGCGACCTCCTCAGCAGCTTCCTCGGGTGATTCCAGTTCTTTCTGCAGATCCGGATCCATGAGCTCTTCAATGGAATCCTCTTCCAGTGACGCACTGTCGATGATTTCCTGGATTCGCTCGATCATCGGATCGGCTTGATGGACCTTACCGGTCGTGGCGACATCATCCGTTTGCGTGGCAATCAAATCCAGTGCCTGGCGTACAACACCAAACACGCTGTCAGTAACATCCACCTGTCCTCTGGTCACACCATTCAACAACGATTCCATAGCATGACTCAGATCACCTACAGGTTCGATACCGGCAAGACGCGAACTTCCCTTGATGGTGTGCAGCGCCCGCTGCATGCCATCCAGGCCATTATGGTCCGCCCGGTTCTCACACCACTGGTTATAATTTTGCTCAAGGGCTTCCATCAGCTCCCGTGATTCCTCGATGAAGATTTCAACCAGCTCTGGATCCTCGCTCACCTCGAACAGGTCTCCATCATGGAGAAAACTCATTGGCTCATCATAGTACGATGAGGTATCGACCGCTTCCGTCTGCGGTATTTCTAAATCCGACTCATCAGCCTGCTGCAACTCCTCTTCAAGGAGGTCATCATCGACTTCCTCCAGTCGCAATTCCTCTTCAAGTACGTCACCCCCGGCCTCGGTCAGTGTTAGCTCCTCTTCAACGGAGTCATCCTCAGCCTCGGCCAGCTGCAACTCCTCTTCGAGGATCCCATCCTCAACCTCGGCCAGTTGCAGATCCCCGTCAAGGGTCTCGTCTTCAACATCAAGCTGATCAGACTCTTTCAGTCCAACGCTCGAGAGAGGTGCTTCCAGGCTGGATAACAATTGAGATGAGAAGCGTACATTTCCTCCCGATTCGGCATCATCGACCTGCGTCGCCAGGACATCCAAGGCCTGGCGAACCATATTCTGAAGAGAGGCATCCGGTTTGATCTCTTCCCTGGAGATGCGTTCGAAAAGGTTTTCCAGACCGTGGCTTAGATCCCCTATCGGGTTGATACCGGCCAACCTGGAACTCCCCTTGAGGGTATGCAGGGCGCGTTTGAACTCGTCCACGATTGTAGTGTCAAGGGGAGACTCAATCCATTTGTTATAGCGCTGTTCGAGATTGTCCAACAGCTCCCGTCCCTCTTCGACAAAGATCTCAATCAGTTCGTCATCACCCTCAATCTCAAACAGCTCCTCATCGAGCTGATAGCCGGTCAGGTCTATCAGGTTTGATTCATTCGCATCCCGGGCTGGAATATCGGCTGCCTCGGAAAGTTCGATCACCTCCTCAGCAGGTTGCGAATCCTCATCCGCGTGGAATGGCACGATTGTGCCGTCCGAAACCGTTTCTTCGGCGGGCTCTCCACTCTCCGCTTCCGACGTCAACTCCCCAACGGGCGCATCCTCAACTTCATCAACAGGCTGACCAACTTCAGCCTCAGACGCCAGTTCGTCGATTGCTGATTGCAGAGACTCTTCCGTTTCGGGCTGCAGTTCGGGCGCTACCCCCACCTCATCCTCAAGTAGCGCTCGCGCACTGCGCAAACCGCTAAGATAGGTGTCTATATGAGGTTCGGGCAGACTCTCTTCAGGTAACCAGTCGAGTAACTTCTGAATATATCCGACACTGCCACCGAGCAGTTCCAGGACGTTTTCATCGACAACCTTTTGCCGCTCATGCAATGCTCTGGCATAGTCTTCCATTGCATCACTGAGCATAGCAATTGGTGAAATACCCGCCATATGGGCACTACCGTGCAAAGTATGACAGGCACGCACCACTTCTTCCGGTATCAGTACCTCCGTCTTCGCTTCCTTCGCTCCTTCGATAAACTGCTCGATCTCCAGAATATGTTCCTCGGACTCTTCACCAAAGACATCGAGCAGCTCCGAATCAATCTCGATTTCCAAATCAGAATCGGTGAAATCCTCAAGCAACTCCTCTTCGGCCGCCTGTTCCGGCACTATCCCATCGACACCTATAGTGGAATCTGTGGCGGACACTACAGAATCCTCGCTTGGTTCATCGTCCAGGCCGGAGATATCGGGTCGATCAGTATCAATTTCCAGACTCGACAGTTCGTCGAGGAAGGTTTCGAATTCCTGTTTTGATTCTGTTTGTTCTATATCGGCCGCTTCTTCATGCTCTTCTTCAATCTCTGCGACCGATGCGGGTGATTCACTCAAGACACCCTCGGAAACTTCAGATGGCTGGGTATCTATTTCGAGTGACTCTTCCTCAGCTAGCTTTTCTTCAACGCCCTCCATTTGTTCGGCTTCGGCCATAGGCATAGGCTTGCCATCTGCCAATGCATAGGCCTGGCGCTGGATAAGTTCAACATCCAGGTCCGGGTATATACCTTTTTCCTGGCAGCTGATCAGCTCCGGCAGCGAATCGACGACTCGGTTCAACAGATCCATCATGTCAGGATTGACCTTGATGGTTTCGTCGATCAGGCGGTTCAACATATTTTCAACCGCCCAGGCCAACTCGCCGATCACTTTTGCACCGACCAGGCGCCCACTTCCCTTCAGCGTATGAAACGAGCGTCGGAATGTTGCCAGTGCTTCTCTGTCATTCTGATCCCGTTGCCACTGCGGCAGATATTGCTGAATTGCCTCCAGCTCTTCCCGCGCCTCTTCCGTAAAGATTTCAAGGATCTCAGGATCAATGTCCTCCAGCACGGGCTTATCAACAGAAGCGATTTCGGGTTCAGGCTCTGCCTCCTGAGCTTCAGCCTCTTCTGCAGACGCCGATTCCATGGCTTCCTCAGATATAATTTCGAGCTCAGGCTGCGGCGGTTCTATCTGCAGACTGCTGGTACCCAGCTCCAGATCGGAGATCTCTTCCTCATCGAGCTCGTAGCCTTCTGTTTGATCCGCCGACTCTTCAAGTTTGATATTCTCTGACGGTTCGGTATATGTCGTAACTTCAACGCCGTCCACATTCTGCAGATCATTCAATGCTGCCTGGGCAATTGCCAGTATCTCCTGACGATCGCCGGCCCCATCCACCAGGGTCTCTAAATAGTACTCGATACTACTGACCACATCCGCAAGGGAGTTGAGTTGTTGACGGACAGGTATTTGTTCGCCATCGATCAGGTAGGATTGTACGAATTCTCCCGTGTGATACATCAGTTCAGCGGCATCACGCAGGTTGAGCATATTCAATGCCCCTTGGACCCGCTTGAAACTCTCATAGACGCTATCTAAAACCGAGCTGTTATCCGTAGCCTCGGTAAAGCTGATGACTGCCTCCTTGGCCTTGGCAATCTCAACTTTAGCCTCTCTGACCGTCTGTTTGATCAGGTTCTGGTATTCACCTTCCGGAAGACTCTGCACCAACTCGCCATCTGTCGATCCACCCTCTTTGACAGGCTGAAAGGTATGCAGGGTGCTGAGCGAGGACTCCACATACAGAATATCTCCCGCCATCTCCATGAGTTCGAACTCTTCGGGCAACACTTCCTGTCCAACAAAATTCTTTACCTTGTCGGCTTGCCGATTAAGTCTCGACCGGAGTGCACCCTGACCGATCATGCCAAGAGTGTCCGCCAATTTCCGAATTGGGGCTTCCAAATGGCCCAACATCTCCATATCAGGCTTCTCATCCCTCATAAACAGGTCGAGAATATCTTTGATACGGGTCAGTTCACTGCCAACCGCATCCTTGATCGACTCAGCCAGTTCAGCATTGGAACCGGTCAAGCCCAACCTGCCTTCGGTCAGTTCAGCCTCACTGGGCATGACAGAATCGAGGTTGTAGGCATCCTTGATCTCTTTGAGCAGTGTATTATCGGATTCCGCCCGGGCGATATAATAGAGCAGGTTCTTCAAGAGAGCCTCTGGCGGCGTCTCAACCAGTGCCTGCTCACCCAAATCGATAATCGTCTTCATCTTGCGATCGAGACGGCTGAATAGCTGTTTGACAGCAATTCCCGGGGCAATTGACCCCTCGATCAGACCGTGCATCAGACCTTCGGCAACCCAGAACAGATGGTGTACAGGCTCTGTGCCTGCATGCTGATGAAGGGTGGCGAATACATCCCGCAACAGCGGCCATCCATGAACGGTATCCCGCTTGCGATACCAACTGAGCAACCCTAAATGGTATTTCTGCCTTATCTGCCTGGCATACAACGGCAACTCAGTATTGGCTTCACCCGTGGCCCGGGCTGTGTCGATTTCAGGTTTGAACAGCGCCGCCTCCGACAGCAACGGGGCATCCCGCACCGCACGCAGATCATTTAGCAATGGCAGAATAATCATCGGGATATCTGCATCACCGCCCTGCAGCTTCTCCAGATAGTCGGGCAGTTGAATAAGCGCCAGCATCAAGGCTTCGGCCGCATCCTCCTCTTGTCTGACCGCACCCTCAGCCATGTCTCGGACGACAAGTTCCATCTCCTCGGTGAGCATGCTGGGGCCATACACCTGGACCATCTGCAAGACACGTGCAATCTGATGCAGATGATCTCCGCATAGAGCGAGTGAACTGCCGTCCCCGGGCGACTCCACATAGGCTTCAAGGGCCTGCCGGGCATGGCGAATGGAGATGTCCAACTCATCCTTTACCCAATTCAGAGCACCAAATTCTTGCGCATTACTCATACTTGGCGCACTCCAATCAGGATATTGGACGGGATGACAATGGCAACTCGCATCTGCTTTCGCATCTATCGATGATCTCAACCACTAAGAGGGTAACCGGAAACCAGCAACGGATTTCTGCAGCTGATCCGACAGATCCGCCAACATGCCAATCGAGTTAGCCGTTTGATGTGTGCCTTCCGAAGTCTGATTGGTGATCTCCTGAATGACGCTCATCGTATCCTTGACAGTCACCGACTGGCTCGACTGGTCCTGTGCTGATGATGCGATCTTGCCCGTAAGGTCGGCGATGTATTGGGATACGCTTTCAATCTCCTTCAATGCCTCACCGGCATCCTCGGCCAGCGTTGCCCCCTTGACCACACCAGAGGTGCTTGCCTCCATAGAGGTGACAGCCTCGTTGGTATCCGCCTGAATGGTTTTAACCAGTGCCTCAATCTGTTTGGTCGCGTTGATTGAACGTTCGGCAAGGCGTTGCACCTCGTCCGCAACCACCGCAAAGCCGCGACCCGCTTCACCGGCCATGGCTGCCTGCATGGCTGCATTCAAGGCCAGGATGTTGGTCTGATCCGCGATGTCATCGATCAGCTCTACAATATCACCGATCTCTTGTGAACTCTCACCCAAGCGTTTGATACGTTTCGATGTCTCCTGGATCTGTTCACGAATATTGTCCATGCCCGTGATGGTATTGCGCACGGTATCCGCACCGGTACTGGCGATCTCCACCGAGCGTTTCGCGACCTCAGCCGACTCGGTAGCATCTTGTGACATCTGATCGATAGCCTGGGTCATCGTCTTGATCGAGTCATTCGCCTGAGTGATCTGCTCTGCCTGATGCTCACTCGCCTCGGCGAGATGCATGGCCGTGGCACGACTCTCTTGGGTTGCACCGGAGACCTGTTCAGAGGTGGTATTGATGGTTGTAACCAGTTCCCGCAACGCCTCGATCGCGTAGTTGATGGAGTCGGCAATAGCGCCGGTTATGTCTTCGGTAACACTCGCCGTTACGGTCAGGTCGCCATCCGCCAGATCACCCATCTCGTCGAGCAGCTGGAGGATAGCTTTCTGATTTGCCTCGTTCTGTTGCTTACTTGCCTGCTCCCGACGCTGGGCATCCATAATCAACTGCACACCCAACACTACCAGAAACAGTACCGCAGCCGCACCGAACACGGCGATCATTCCGGGCCCTGCCTTTATCCCGAGCAGCGAGAAACGCCCGGGTGATTCACCAAAAGCCGCGATCAACTCTTCTGCTGCATTACTTACGTTATCGGATGAACTATTAACCACGGAAGCCGCTTCAAGGGCAGGCAACACATCGGGTATATTGCTGATGATCTCGGTGGTATTGTCATTGATTGTAGCGAACAGCGTGGAGACGTCCGCCAGCCTCTGCTTGGCGATCTTGTCGATAACCTTCTCGATACCCAACTCCTTGTCACCATTCAGCAATCCCTGCAAAATACGGCCAAAGAAATCGGCATCCCGGCTGAACTGGTCAATCGCCGCTGCGGTCTCCTGACCACCCTCGAGAACCAGATTGACGTTTGAGTTGATACGTTGAATCAACATCTCCTGTTCAGTGGCGATATAGATCTGCCGTCTGGGGGCGTTACTGTTGATCAGAACCTCTGCCAGCTCTTCTGACAACTCCTGCAGCTGAGGAACGAACTCAGAAACGACAGCGGAGAACTCATCGATGGCAAGAATATTCTCTTGCGCTTTTAGAATTTCATCGATATTTCCCTGTAATTCCAGCCATTTGTTCTCCAGATTCCGCACCGTAGGCATTACCTCTACGGGGGAAGCCGGGAGTCCTTCGCTTTTTGCGCCGTTCTTCAGCTCCCACATGATATTGTCGAAACGGTCGCGACTCTTCTTCAGCGGCGCAAATGATTGCAATTCACCGCGGGCGGCGGAGATAGCATATTTTGCGATTCGCTGAGCCAGCACCTGCTGCTCGGCAGCACGGATCAGGTACTGCTCATCGTAGGACTCTCGCTGGGTCGTGTGTAAAAAAGTTACGAGTGCAAGGATTAGACTCACCAATACCAGAATGGCAAATATGGTGATGACCTTGTTGGAGGGCAGCGTACTACCCGCGCGTCTACCTTTCATTCTAAATTCTCCCGAAAGCTAAAGCCCATGTCCTCATCCGATGTTCACCATTGCATCAGGTCGCGGCAATCTGAAAGCCCGGGTCTTCCGCTAATGCCGAGAGACTGAAAACCGGCCATGTCATGCCATCCTGATCAAATTCGAATTGAACATATTTTGAAAATTTGTCGTTGACGAATTGCGTCCTTCTCGCGGTCTCCTTGGCAAAGTGACGCATACCCACCATCTCCCCGACCAATACCCCGGTCAGACCGCTTCCCAGGGTGAATACAAGCACCCGACTGCGCCTGCCTTGTCGAGTTTTCATGCCGATCAGATAGAGCTGCAGGTCAACGACAGGAATCAGTGTGCCACGGACATTCGCCACTCCCATCATCCAAGTCTTAGAGCCTGGCACGGGCGTTAACGAGGAGGGATGGTTGAGGATCTCCTTGACGCCGCTCAACGGGGCAACGAAACGATGCTCCCCTACATAGAACATCACGCCCTCCCAATAGCTCTGTATCAGCTTCTGTTGCGGCAGACCGTAGGCCCTATCTCTGCAACGCTGTTCCAGCTCCGCAAGAAGCCCCACCACAGCCTGGGGCGTTTCTATTGAGGAGGGAGGCGCAAGGGTTGTATCAGGCATCGATCAACGCCTTGATCTTATGCAATAATTCAGCAGGAGCCACCGGTTTTACCAAATACTCGGTGGCGCCTTGGCGCATGCCCCAATTTTTATCCGTCTGCTGGCCCTTGGTGGTAACCATAATGACAGGGATATTTGCCGTAGACTCATTGTTCTTCAGCTGTCTTGTAGCCTGGAATCCGTTCAATACAGGCATCACAACATCCATGAGAATGATGTCGGGCAGTTCCTGTATGGCTATGTCCACGCCTTCTTGACCATCCTTTGCCACAAGTATTTGATATCCCTGCTTTTCCAGGATTTTCTTGAAGATATGGATTTCAGTGGGGGAATCATCGACCACCAGTACCCTGGCCTTAGATTGACTCGATACCGGCACATCGCTTTCGACGGATTGTTCGCGACCCTTGCGAAATATATTTTTAATCATCGTCTTTCTCTACCCGGTGGTTTTCTGCCTTATCGGCTGATGTCAAAATGTCTTTAAAAAGTCATGCTGCATGCTTGACATAGCGTTTGATCGCCCCGAGTAATTCATCCTTGGTGAAAGGCTTGGTCAGATACTGCTCCGATCCAACAATGCGCCCACGCGCCCTGTCGAACAGTCCATCCTTACTCGAGAGCATGATCACAGGAATATTCTTAAAGACATCGTTGTGCTTGATCAGCGCACACGTCTGGTAGCCATCGAGCCGCGGCATCATGATATCGACGAAAATCACATCCGGATGGTGATCGGCAATCTTTGCCAATGCTTCGAAACCATCTGTAGCTGTTGTGACTTCACACCCCGCCTTTTTCAAAAGGCTTTCAGCTGTCCTTCGGATTGTTTTACTGTCATCGATGACCATGACCTTAACACCAGAGATGTCCATTTCATTATCATCACCGCTCACATCAAAACCCTCATGTCACGGACCTAGTTAATCTAAATCAAAGCTGGGATCGCAAGCGCCCCAGTTACCCTGTAGAAGAACAGAGAGGTTCATTCTCCTGGCACCACCGTCGTCAATCCCCAAAGTTGCCACATTTGCATACCACCTCTGTAATAGAAGATTTTATTTGCAGGGTAACCTACGCCCAGGAGCCCCTTGATAGCCCTGGGGGATTGCCCGCATTCCGGACCATTACACCAGAGAACGAGCTCTTTGGCATTGGTGAAATCCCATTTATCGGTTTTACCCTCGCTGTTGATGATGCCAATCTCCTCGAGCTTTCGCGAGATGGAGCCGACTTCCCCCCTAGGCATACCCCCAAAAAGCTTTAACGCATCATCACTCTCCGCAGTACCCGCTTTACTAAGCACAGTGAACGGAATATTGATCGATCCGGGGATGGTGCCTCGCTCAAACCATTCAGGGGTACGAGCATCAATCATCAATCCCTTGCCATCCCGTAATTTCGTCTCCATAAAATCGAACAGCTCAACCTCTCCGATTGTAGCCACACTGGCGTCCACTTGCATCGGCTGGAGACAGAACGGCGGGCATTTTCGGGCAGTCTTTGCATAGTACCCCTTGAGCACATACTCCGGATCCTGGACCCGCTGCACCTTCACCGACTGTCCCTCGTGGATGACATGGAGATAGGGTTTATCATTTGTCAGCTTGATATCCATCTCCTTTCCGACCTGCAACTCATCCGCAAATATCTGCAAAGGAAAGAAACACGCCAAAGCCGCCAATGCTCCATAATAGAACCGTTTCATACGCTTAAACCTTCTGTTCCCACTTGGCCTAGATTCGAAAAATAACACCTAATGACATCAATTCCTGCATGACGTCTATTGATTGAGAAAGCGATCCATGATCTTTTTGCGTATCTCATCGATCGACGCTCCACCTTTGTACTCTTCGAATACCTCTTCGCGAGAGCGTCTTGACAATTTTTTATAGAAAGTAAAACTACCCATGTAACTCGCCTTGAGGTCATCCTCGAACGCCTTCAGGCTCGGCCCGTCAACCGCACCACCCATCTCGTCAGCTTCGCTGCCAGTGGTGGTTTCAGTTGACTCCACCTTTTCAGCTTCAGATGAAATGGCTGACAGGTAAGGATCCTCTTCAGCGACAGTCAACTGAGCGAACAAGAGCATTGCAAACAGCGCAAATACCTTGAATTTCAAAAAGATATAAAATTCACAGGTGATACGGGCATACCGTGTCGCCATCGCAATACACCTCAATTATTATCTAAGTTAATTCCGACACTACCCTCTCGAGCATAGGGGTGCGCCTTCAGAGGACCTCTCTACACCTGGTCAGTTCCATTAACCTGATATATAACACCCTCCAAAATAGCAAGACAGCCTGTCCGCATCAAGAATATACTTCCCAATTCAGAAACTTAAAGCTTGCATTAAGATTCTGACTGCCATATGTAAGTCACCATATCGGCAATAAATTTAAAAACTTAACTCTGTTTTTTCACATTAAGATGCATTCATGACCATACAACTCGGCGTAGTGATGGACCCCATCGGCACCATCAAGATCCAAAAAGACAGTACTTTCGCAATGTTACTTGCCGCCCAGGCCAGGGGCTGGCGAATCCACTATATGGAACAGAAAAACCTCTCACTGCGGGATGGCGTCTGCTGGGCATCGACCTGTGATTTGCAGGTCCGGGACGATCGGTCGAAATGGTTCGAGTTCGGTGATGGGCATGTACTGCCCTTGCATCAGCTGGATGTCGTGCTGATGCGCAAAGATCCGCCTTTCGACATGGAATATATCTATTCGACTTATCTATTGGAACAGGCCGAAATACAAGACTGCCTGGTAGTCAATCGCCCCAACAGCCTGCGCGATGCCAATGAAAAGTTGTTTACCGGCCACTTCCCCCGGTGCACCCCACCCACTCTGGTAACCCGGAATGGTGATGAGATCCGCGCATTCCATCAGGAATATGGCGATGTGATACTCAAACCCTTGGGGGGTATGGGGGGTGAGTCCGTATTCCGGATAACCCGGAAAGATCCCAATCTAGGGGTAATCATAGAGACATTGACACACCACGGCAGCCGCTACACCATGGCTCAAAAGTTCATTCCGGAGATTTCAAGTGGCGACAAGCGTATACTTATGATCGATGGAGAACCGATACCTTTTGCCCTCGCGAGAATCCCCGCAAAAGGCGAGACCAGGGGCAACCTGGCGGCTGGCGGCAGGGGCGAGGGTGTACCCCTCACTGACCATGATAGATGGATCGCCGCACAGGTTGGACCGGTTCTCAAGTCGAGAGGCATTCTGTTTGCGGGGCTAGACGTAATCGGTGACTATCTGACAGAGATAAACGTCACCAGCCCCACCTGTATCAGAGAGCTGGACAGTCAGTATGGGCTCGATATCGCTAGTGATCTAATGGACGCGATTAGCAACAAGCTAAACAAATGATGGTTATCGGCAGACAGACTGATCTATTGGGAGTGAGTCTCTTCGCCGCTGCCTGCGTCCATGCTTTCATTATCCTGGGCATCACCTTCAAGCCAACCGATAAAAGCAAACCGGAATTTCGCCAGCAAAGCCTGGAGGTGATGGTCCTTCGACAGCCAACGGAAGAGAACAAAACGGATGAAAAACCCGATTTTCTCGCTCAATCCAGTCAACAGGGCGGTGGCGAGGAGAGTAAGGTGGTCAAGCCACGAACTTCGGAAGCTACGACACCGCTGGCTCTACCAATGCCCGAATTGTCGGCACCGACAGAGCCGGAGACACCACAACCCCAACAGACCCAACTCAGCACTGAGATATCCAAGCTTAAGATACCTACTCCACCACCTCAGGAGGCACCTCCCCCGACCCCATCAACCAAACAGCTGTTGAGCAGCAAGGAGCTGGAAATAGCGAGAGTTACCGCCGAGTTGGAGAAGAAGACCCTGGCCTATGCAAAAATGCCCAAGCGAAAATCGATAAATGCCAGCACCAAAGAGTATAAATATGCCGCATATCTGGACGCCTGGCGGAGAAAGGTGGAACGAATAGGTAATCTCAACTATCCTGACCAGGCAAAAAGGAGCAAACTCTACGGCAATCTGGTATTGCATGTAGCGGTAAAGGCTGATGGCAGCGTTGAACAGATTAAGGTACTCCATTCCTCCGGCCATAAGATCCTTGATGACGCCGCAGTCCGTATCGTGCGTTTGGCCGCTCCCTTTTCCCCCTTTCCCAATGAGATCAGAAAAGAGACCGATATTCTTGATATCACCCGCACCTGGCAGTTTTTACGCAGCGGCCGACTCAACTCGCAATAGCTGTTGCAGCGGGGCGTCTGCAACTGGATACTATAACCCATGGGCTCAGAAACCAATTTAACCAACCATTTCCTCATCGCCATGCCGCGCCTCGAGGACCCGAATTTTTTCCATACCGTCACCTATATATGTGAACACACCACTGACGGCGCAATGGGTATAGTCATCAATCGCCCAATGGATCTGCATTTGGCGGATATTTTCGAACAACTGGAGATACAGATCGGTACCAACGACATCGCTGAACAGCCAGTCTATATCGGCGGTCCGGTACAGAGCGACCGTGGGTTCGTACTGCACGATTCCACTACGGAATGGGCGTCGACGCTGAAGGTCACCGCTGATATCAGTGTCACAACCTCACTGGACATCCTGGAAGCCATCGCTGCCGGCAAGGGCCCTCAACACAATCTCGTTGCCCTTGGATACGCCGGTTGGGGAGCGGGTCAACTTGAGAGTGAGTTGGCGCAGAATGCCTGGCTGAGCGGACCGGCTGAGAGCGATATTATCTTCAACCGGGCCAGCGATGAGCGTTGGCAGGCAGCTGCCGACCTGCTTGGCGTGGACCTGAATCTGTTGAGCGGTGATACTGGCCACGCATAGAGAGCAATATTGGGATGGGCACCCTGTTAGGGTTCGATTACGGCAGCCGTAAAATAGGCGTAGCTGTCGGGCAAACGGTGACAGGTACGGCAACCGCACTGGAAACATTGCATTTGGTTAATCATAAGCCTGATTGGAAACGCATAGCGAGCCTTATCGACGAGTGGAAACCACAGGCCCTTGTGGTCGGTCTGCCACTCGATGTGGATGACAGTGAAACAGACGCCACACAACCGGCATTACGTTTCTCACGCCAACTTGAGGGGCGATTTCATATCAAGGTCTACCTGGCGGATGAGCGGTTCAGCTCCTTCGAGGCCAGGGACAGGCTAGGTCATAAAGCCAAACGATTGGAAGACTATGACGCAGTAGCAGCCAAACTCATTTTGGAAACCTGGTTAAATGAACAATAGAAAAATGTATATGGATGCCAATGAGGTGAAACCTCTGGTAGACGTTATGGCGGACAAAGTTCGTTCTCTGTTGATTTCGAGGGAGATAACCGATCCATTAATGATCGGTATTCGAACCGGCGGTGTCTGGTTGGCTGAAATTCTGCACAACCAGCTCGGATTGAATGAACCGCTCGGGACTCTGGATATCTCATTTTATCGGGATGATTTCACGCGTATTGGAATGAATCCCGAAGTGCATCCATCCGACCTCCCCACACCGGTCGATGATCGCCATATCATCCTGGTTGATGATGTGTTGCATACGGGAAGGACCATCCGGGCGGCACTGAATGAGATCTTCGACTATGGACGCCCGGCCTCGATCATATTGGCCACCCTGGTCGACCGCAGCGGGCGGGAATTGCCGATACAGCCTGATGTGATCGGATTGCATCCGGAGCTGGAACAGAACCAGCATATCACCTTGATTGGACCGGAGCCGCTTGGGTTGGTGATCGGCACCAAGACAAATCGAAGTTCCCGAAGTGATGAACAAGGTTAGACGGCTATGAGTTTCAGTAATAAGACCCTGCAACTGGATGAGGAACAGAGACTGCTCCACTTCCTTACCATCGATGGTCTGGATAGGGCGATACTGACTGAAATTCTCGACACGGCAGAAGGGTTCACCGGAGTCTCTGAAAGAACCATCAAGAAAGTCCCGTTGTGTCGGGGTAAAGTGGTCGCCAACCTCTTCTTCGAAACCAGCACACGGACACGAACCACCTTTGAGTTGGCAGCGAAGCGTCTCTCGGCGGATGTCTTAAACCTCAACATTAGCGCATCCGCCACTTCCAAAGGTGAAACCCTGTTGGACACACTGCGCAATCTGGAAGCGATGCATGTGGATATGTTCATCGTGCGTCACGCCAGCAGCGGTACCGCCCATTTCATCGCACAACACGCCGATAGAGGTGTCGGCGTTATCAATGCTGGCGACGGTCGTCACGCCCATCCCACCCAGGCGATGCTGGATATGTTCACCATCCGCCGGCATAAGGGTGAATTCGCCGGACTGCGGGTAGCCATTGTCGGAGATGTACTCCACTCCCGGGTGGCGCGTTCGCAAATACTCGCGCTGAATACCCTGGGTGTCTCGGAAGTTCGTGTTGTGGCTCCTCGCACATTGCTGCCGTCCGATGCGCGCAGTCTTGGTGTTCATGTCTATCACAATATGGAAGAGGGTATCTGGGATGTTGACGTCATCATCATGCTACGTCTGCAAAAAGAGCGTATGCAGGGTGCGCTGCTTCCCTCTGAACACGAGTATTTCAGTCTTTACGGGCTCACCGAAAGACGTTTGGCACTGGCCGATTCGGAAGCCATCGTAATGCATCCGGGGCCTATCAACCGTGGTGTCGAAATGGATTCCCAGGTAGCCGACGGTTCCAAATCTGTAATTCTGCAGCAAGTCAGTTATGGCATTGCCATACGCATGGCGGTGATCTCGAAGGTAATAGGTACCCAAAACCTGCGCATGCAGGAGGTGGCGGGATGAAAAGGAAACAAGACATCTCAATCCTGGGGGGTCGGGTCATCGATCCGGCAAACACTATTGACGAGATCACTGATCTACATATCGCCAGCGGTAAAATCCTCTGTCTCGGCACACCCCCAAGGGAGTTTCAGGCGAGTATCACCATCGACGCCAAAGAGCAGGTGGTCTGTCCCGGTCTGATCGATCTCAACGCAAACCTGCGTGAACCCGGAGCAGAACACAAAGCCACTATAGCCAGCGAAACCCAGGCCGCAGCCAGCGGCGGGATCACAACAATCTGCTGCACCCCTGACACCTATCCCGTGATCGATACCCCCGCCGTGGTCGGACAGATCCGGCATAAGGCGCGTAAAGTGGGCTTTTGCCGCCTGCTGCCTCAGGGGGCTCTGACCCAGGCCCTGAAGGGTGACCGACTGAGCGAGATGGCAGCGCTCAAGGCGGCAGGCTGTATAGCTGTAACCAACACCTATACCCCACTGGCCAACACCCTGGTTCAACGTCGCGCCATGGAGTATGCATCGACTTTCAATCTGCTGATTATTTTACGCCCGGAAGATCACCACCTCAGTAACGACGGTTGTGCACACGAGGGCAAGGTCGCCGACAGATTGGGACTGCCAGGCATACCGGAGGCGGCGGAAACCGTCGCGGTGGCTCGCGACCTGGCCCTGGCGGAGACTACGGGTGCTGTGATCCACTTTCACGCCCTTTCCAGTGCCAGTGCGGCACGCACCATGGCATGGGCCAAGCGTGAAGGACGACGGGTCAGTGCCGATGTCGCCATCCACCAGCTGCATTTGAGCGAAACGGATATCGAAGGCTTCGACAGTAACCACCATGTTAGGCCTCCATTGCGAAATGACAGTGACCGAAATGGCCTGCGCGATGCAGTCGCAAACAATGTCATTCAGGCGATCTGTTCCGATCATCAGCCCCATGAGGCAGACGCCAAGGAATCCCCCTTCCCCGACACGGAACCGGGCATATCGGGACTTGAGACCCTGTTACCCCTGACCTTGAAACTGGTCGACCAGGGGGTTCTAGGGCTGAGCGACGCCATCGCCCGCCTAACCTGCGGCCCGGCAGATATTCTCGGCTTGAAGATGGGACGATTGACGCCGAATCACCCGGCGGATATCTGTATTTTCGATCCCCGTCAGCGCTGGATTGTGGAGAAGGAGAAGCTCCTCAGCGCGGGTAAAAACACACCGTTCACGGGTTGGGAAATGCCGGCACGGGTCACCCACACACTATTGAAAGGCCAATTGGTCTATTCTCAAAACGCCCATGAAGAAAATGCAACGTGATACCGTCTTTCTCGAGGATGCTGAAATCCTTTCACACCAGGCATTTGCCGGTGACCAGTTCATCATGCGCCTGCTCGCTCCGCACTGCGCCGCAAAGGCATTACCCGGCAGTTTTGTACATGTCACCTGCGATCCGCAACTTCCAATGCGCCGCCCGATCTCCATCATGCGCTGCTCCGCCAAACATGGCTGGATCGAACTACTCTATAAACGCGTAGGCAGAGGAACCAAACTGCTGGCACAACGCACCATCGGGGAGAAGATCAGCCTCTTGGGTCCTATCGGTAAATCCTTCACCCCCTCCCCGGACCGTAACAAACCCCTGTTGATCGGAGGCGGTGTCGGTATGCCTCCAATGGTGTTCCTGGCGGACTCCTTGCGCAAGGATCCGCATAAACAACCCTTCGTGATTCTCGGCTCAGAGGTACCGTTTCCCTTTCAACCCACCCCTTCTCAAATCATCATACCAGGGCTGGCCGACGGTGTGATCGCCAGCATGCCGCTACTGGACGATTGGGGTATTGGTTGCAGACTCGCCAGTCTGCAGGACTTTCCAGGTGTTTTCCAAGGCTATGTCACAGAACTGGCCGAACAATGGATCAGCTCCCTCAACATGCAGTCATTGTCCGAGGTAGAGATCTTTGCCTGCGGTCCCCACCCGATGCTGAAAGCGGTTGCACAACTGGCTGCCGCCCATGAGATTCCATGCCAGGTCTCTCTGGAGGAGTTTATGGCCTGTGGCGTTGGCGGTTGCGCCGGCTGCGTGGTGGAGATTAAGACTCCTCAGGGGCCGGCGATGAAACGTGTCTGTGTCGATGGGCCGGTATTCGATGCCCAGACCGTATTTGCCTGACACATAGGCGTTATCATCCTCTCATGTAGAGCAACTGCGTAGGCCCATTCAGCCTTGCTGGACAACACCAGCAGGGCCGATTGGATGAGTGTTAACAGACCCTAAAAACGATGTATAAAACCAAGACTGGCCGACTCCAGCTTGTAATCGACATTATGTATGTCGCCTACAGCATAACGCAGCCATTCCAGCGTCAGCGCATTATGTTCATCCGCATAGAGTTCGAGACCCAAACCATAGCCAATCGCAGTTTCATCCACACTGCTGAAACCGGGGACATTGCCGGAAAAATGCGTCACTCCAGCTAAGGCATAGAGCCGGGTACGCGTGTCGATGAAAGGGAGATTGCCCCTGGCGTAGATGCTCAACAGATACTCGATCTGATAGCTTCGGTCATTCACGACATCCTCGCCAAACAGACCGAACTGACCTTCCACAGCCAGAAACTCATTGAACTCCATGCCCCCTCGCGCCAACAGGCCGGCGCTGCGAAAATCGGTATTGGAGTCATCCTCTTTGTATTGCGGTGAAGAGACCATCACTCCGAAATAGCGATTACCCTCTATACCGGCACCCTTGACAGCCCCTTCGGAATTGGCTGCAGAAGACAACAGCAGGCAACTGCCAGCGACAACAACAGTTAGGTACTTCATTCATCCCCCTCCATGATTTCTATCATCCATCGGATGTACCGTAGTGAAGTCTAAACATGCCCCAGCCAAAACGCCATCCTCACCGCAAACAGATCTGCTATCTATCCGGCCTTATCCAGTCAGCTGAATTGGCAATCACCACTTCAAGACGGCATCATCCGTGCCAACCTTTGTCACGAGCCTTGTTTGTCCATACCCAAACATATGCTATCCCACTGACCAGGGTAGTGAATCCGGTCACCCAGGTAAGCCAGAAAAGCAGTTGCGAAGGCAGGGTAAAAGGGCCGGCATCTGTCACTACCAACAACACCAGTACAATCTGCAACAGGGTGTTCAGTTTACTGATCAGACTTGGATTCGCATCCAACTCTTCAACACTGAAATTGTAATAAAGCGCCCCACCCATGATGGTGAGATCGCGGAAGATCACAAGGATCACCAGCCAGACAGGGATCAGACCCAAACCTCCAAGCACCAGAAACGAACTCATCAGCAGGGCTTTGTCGGCTAAAGGATCGAGTAATCCACCCAGGTGGCTTTGCCAACCAAACCGTTTGGCAAGAAAACCATCGATACCGTCGGAAATACCGGCTACAGCGAACAGTATCAGGGCATAGGAGAACTCATGCTCAAACAACAGCCAGACAATCGGGATAGTCAATAAGATACGCAGCACACTGATCAGGTTGGGTATATCCTTACTCTGCATCGGAATGGTTACTCCGTAACATGCTAGAACCTGTTAACACTAACGCAAGCGATAGACCAGACTTTCGCCTGCAATCATCTCTGAGTTTTCACTTTCATGCGTTGCAGCATAATCGAGCGATTCCACCGGCTCGAGTACGGAACCAAGTTGAATCCCACGTTCCAACGCCTCCCTACTGCCATGGATACGGACCTTGAAATTAACTTTTTCGGTATCGGCCGATAACAGATCAAGTTGTTCGATCATCGCCAACGACTGCAGGTATTCCTTTACCAATACAAAATCCGCCAACCTGGATAGTCCCTGCACACGAATCCTGATTTCGGTTTCCCCCTGACCAGCCTGCTGCGGTGCAAAACGCAGCGCAAGGGCATCCACGGCTTGATTCAAACCCTCACTGGCAAGGGCCGCTTTGCCATCGGCGTTGGTCTGCCACCGATTGACCTTATCGGGCAGATAGAGCAACCACTCACCGCGCCAGCTGTGTGTGTCCTGCTGGGTCATACGGCCGACAAGAATCACATCAGGCTGATACCGGGCCGAGGCCTGGCGGATATTCTCTTCAAAACCGCCCCACAGGTCACTGACCCGGATGGCGTTACGGTCCTCCATATCCATGAGCGGCCATAGAAATGACAGTCCCCGCGACTTTCCTACCCCATTTAGATAGTGCCTCAATTGCCGTTCACGTTCGAGTGACAACAGGTTGCGTCGCGGACCCTGTTCCTGGCCCAGCCAAACCAGGATGGATGGCCGTGTACCACCCCACACCGGTACCCCGCTCTGACGCAGCAGACGATTGACCGCCCGCTCATCGAAACGTACCCATAACAGGCGATCCGGTGAATCCGGTGCAGCCTCGGAACTGGCAGTTTCAAGCGTCTTGTAGCGATATTGCTGGACATATGCTGACGCCTTTTTCAGGATGCCGGGGATCTCCGGATGGTTCAAAAGACCACGATCGCCACTCACCTTCACGATTACACTGGCGAAAGCCGAGCGAATCCCCACCGCCCTCGCCTGTGCGCTCTGACCGTTAACCGGAACCTCCGCTTCATAGAGTTCCCCCACCCGTTCGGCTGATGCGGATGGTACCGACACAAGAGCAGCCAAAACCAACAACCACCGGGAAGCCATCTTCAGTCGAGTTTGAATCATAAAATCGTCACACATCACTAGGGTTCTCTGATAATCACTATTCGGCTATTTCATTTCCGACGGAGAAAGCACGGCCCGACCCATGGGTCGGTACTGAGAAACAGCCTTTTCGGATCGTCGCATAGCGGGAAATCTTAACGCGCCTGCGGAAAAGATGAAAATCATGGCATGTACGACACTCACCGAGTCCCACTTCTTCTGTTAGAATCCCGGTCTGAATCACCTAGTGACTGAAGCCGGAGTATCATCCCGTGGAGTATGAATCCAAACCCAGCAACCCCTCATCGCTCAGCTACCGGGACGCCGGTGTTGATATCGATGCGGGTAATGCATTGGTCGAGCGTATAAAGCCGATTGTAAAACAGACCTTCCGTTCAGGCGTACTCACTGGACTGGGCGGATTTGGCGCACTCTTCGAACTGCCGCTGGATCGTTACCGGGAACCGGTGCTCGTCTCAGGCACGGACGGAGTAGGCACAAAACTGAAACTGGCATTGGAACTCAATCGCCATGATACGATCGGTATCGATCTGGTGGCAATGTGCGTCAACGATATCGTTGTCGCGGGTGCCGAACCCCTGTTCTTTCTGGACTATTACGCCACGGGAAAACTGGATGTGGAGATCGCCACCGATGTGGTGCAGGGAATCGCGGCCGGTTGTCGACAGGCCGGCGCGGCCCTCACGGGAGGCGAGACTGCCGAGATGCCGGGCATGTACGCGGAAGGCGATTACGATCTGGCCGGTTTCTGTGTCGGTATTGCCGAAAAGAGCCGCCTCATACTCCCGGATCGGGTACAGGAGGGCGACACCCTGATTGGCCTAGCCTCGTCAGGACCCCACTCGAACGGCTACTCCCTGGTACGCAAGATACTCCAGGTCAGTGACGCGAATCTGGATCAGCCTTTCCTGGATACAACCCTTGGTGACGCACTGCTCGCACCGACACGAATCTATGTCAAACCGCTGTTGGCGCTAATGCAAGAGGTTGAGATTCATGCCTTGGCCCATATCACCGGCGGCGGGCTGCCCGAAAACCTTCCTCGAGTCCTGCCCGAGGGCTGCAAAGCGGTGATCGACAGCGGCAGTTGGCAACTTCCACCTGTCTTCGAATGGCTGCGAGCTCAAGGCAAGCTGGCCAACAGCGAGATGCTGCGCACCTTCAACAGCGGTATCGGCATGGTTGTCTGTGTCGCACAAAAAGATACCGAAACAACCCTCAGGCTGCTCAACGGCTGGGGCGAAACCGCTTGGTTGCTCGGAGCAATTGAATCCGCAGATAATGCCGACATCAGGGTTGAAGTTACCGGACCGCTTGCGTGAATGCAGTTTCAAAACTCCCTGTCGTGGTACTGATATCCGGCAACGGCACCAATCTGCAGGCGATCATTGACGCCGCCGGGACCAATCTCCCCATTGAGATCCGTGCTGTCATTAGCAACCGCCCGGGTGTCTACGGTTTGCGAAGGGCCGAGCAGGCAGGCATCGAAACAGCTATCCTCAATCACAAGGAGTTCCCAGACCGGAAAAGCTACGACCGTGCACTGATGAAATTGATCGACAGCTACTCACCTGGCCTGATCGCCCTGGCCGGTTTCATGCGCATTCTCACTAACGAGTTCGTTCGGCACTACGCCGGACGCATGTTGAATATTCATCCCTCGCTACTGCCGAAATATACAGGATTGAATACCCATCAACGAGCACTGGATGCACAGGAGCGACTGCACGGGGCCAGTGTCCATTTCGTCACCGAGGAATTGGACGGCGGGCCTCTGGTGGTTCAGGCCCAGATAACCGTGCTGGCGGATGACGACGCAGAGAGCCTTGCGGCAAGGGTGTTGGAGAAGGAGCATCAGATCTACTCCCTGGCAATACACTGGTTCGCTGAGAAACGATTGTCAATGGGCGAGAATGGCGAGGTCATTTTGAATGGAAAGAGGCTTGAACAACCCGTGGTATTCGCCCCGCAGGAAGCTATCGGATAGCTGATTGATGACCAGTCTCCGATACCGCATTGGTTGGCTATTGGGGATTACGGTACTGTTTTGCTGCATGCCTTTGGATGCTGACACCGAGGGGCTGTTGAAACCTTTTACCGCCACATTCAGCGTCAAACGCAATGTCATTCCGCTGGGTGAATTGAAGCTTGAGTTCAGCCTGAAGGAAAAGGGTGAATATCACTATACTGCCCATACCTTGCCGGGAATGCTGGCAGGATGGTTCAGTGCCGATGAGATCTTCGAAGAGAGTCATGGACGATTGAGCAGGGACGCAATCCAACCGAACAGATATACCTATAAGGATATGGGAAAAGAGAAAGAACGCGTAGAATTGGAATTCGACCGGCAGGCAGGCAAGGTCCGTACAACCAGTGGCGGCACCACCTGGTCCCAACCCATCACCTCCGGCACTCAGGACAGACTCAGCCAGCAACTGATGGTACGCCTGCATCTGGCTGAGGGCAGGAAGGATATCTCCTACCAGGTGGCTGATGGTGGAAAGATTAAGAGCTATCGATTTTTTGTCGAGGGCGAGGAAGATATCGATACACCCTATGGCCAAATACACTGCCTGCGGGTGAAGCGAAGCAAAGAGTCGCGCAAACCGGACTATACCATCTGGTTCGCTCCGACGTTGGACTACCTGCCGGTTCAAATCGAGCGCAAAAGATCTGATCGCCTGTACCGGATGGTTCTGGATGAAATCGATAAATAAGGAAAGCACCGATTAGACTGGAGCCTGATTATGCCCATCAAAGACAAGGAGGTCTTGCATGCCGATTACCGATTGGCCCATCGATGAACGACCCAGAGAGAAACTGCTGCAGCGGGGTTCGGAATCACTCTCGGACGCAGAGCTACTGGCAATCTTTCTACGCACGGGTGTGGCCGGCCAGACAGCGGTAGACCTGGCGCGCAGTCTGCTAGCCGAATTCGGCGGTCTGCGCCATCTGCTCAGTGCCGACCAGCAGCGTTTCTGCGAGCCGAGGGGTCTGGGCATAGCAAAATATGCACAGTTGCAAGCGGTGCTCGAAATGGCCCGGCGATACCTGCATGAGCAGCTAGAAACATCCGACAGTCTGACCAGCCCGGAACAGACCCGGGACTATCTGCGAGCCAGGCTGCGCCACTATGCCTATGAAGTATTCTCTTGTCTGTTTCTCGACAACCGCCACCGCGTCATCTACTACGAAGAACTTTTTCGTGGCACTATAGACGGCGCCAACGTCCATCCCAGGGAGGTCGTCAAGCGAGCCCTGGAGCACAATGCCGCCGCCCTCATCTTTGCCCACAACCATCCCTCAGGGGTGGCTGAGCCGAGCCGGGCCGATCGCCAGATCACGCAGCGCCTCAGGGATGCCCTGGCCCTGGTGGACATCCGTGTCCTCGACCATATCGTGATTGGCGAGGGAGAAGCGGTTTCACTTGCGGAACGGGGGATGATTTAACTTGCCTCCTAACCCTTACTCTGATATAAATACGCGCCTTTCGCCCGGGGGATAAAACAAGGCCCCCATTCAGGGATAACTATTTCGAGGTTTGGACCATGTCAAAAGTCTGCCAAGTCACCGGCAAGCGCCCGGTAACGGGAAACAACGTCTCCCATGCGCATAACAAGACTAAACGTCGTTTTCTCCCCAATCTGCATACCCACAGATTTTGGGTGGAGAGTGAAAAACGCTGGGTCCGTCTGCGTCTATCGTCTAAAGGTATGCGCATCATCGATAAGAAAGGGATCGATTCGGTGCTCGCCGAGATGCGCGCCCGCGGCGAAAAAGTCTAATCCAGGAGCCCAGAGTCATGCGTGATAAAATCAAACTCGTCTCCAGTGCCGGCACTGGACACTTCTACACCACGACCAAGAACAAACGCAACCAACCGGGAAAGATGGAGATCAAGAAATTTGATCCCAAAGTGCGCAAGCATGTGATGTACAAGGAATCTAAGATCAAATAGATCCAATCCCTCCCCGGAAGAGACCCGCCTCCTCGGCGGGTTTTTTATGTCCGGGCGGATAAGTCCCATAAACTCCGAGATTGCCTATCCTTACGCCATCTTTTCCAGTAGCAGATTACCGGCGCTATCCGATGTACAACGCCAACCGGTTTCCAACCAAGTGGTTGAGGCCATTTCGGTGATCAGTACCGGCCCCGAAAGCGTCTGCCCCGTCACCAGCCGCGCTCGCTCATAGCGTGGCACAGGTGTATCCATCCCCCAGACAGTCAAATGCTCGCACGCCTCAGCCGGCTCGGATTCAACAGTCCGATTCAATGCAATCACTGTCTGCGGACCATGCAGGGCCACACGCAGATTCACCAACTCCACGGGTGCCGCCATGCGATGGCCATATCGGGACTCGTGTCGCTCATGAAAATCGTTTTCCGCCCGGGCTAGGCTGCTCCATGGGATGGTAAGGGTGTAGGATTGTCCCAGATAGCGTAGATCCAAGGCATATTCAGCCTCGATCTGATCTCGATCGATGCCTTCCTCGACGAGATCCTCCACGCCACCCTGAGCGAGCCGGGAAAACGCCCGCTGGAGCTCACTGTCGTTTAATGTCTCCGTCAGTCCAAGATGGGTATGCACAAGCTGACGCCCCGGCCGGGCTGCCAACATGCCCAATGCGGATAGGACACCCGCATTGACCGGCACCAGGGCAGAACGCATGCCCAGGGCATCGGCCAAGGCACATACATGCAAACCACCTGCACCACCGAACGAGACCAGGGTAAAGCCCCGGGGATCCACTCCCCGTTCGATTGAGATCACACGCAAGGCGCGAGCCATATGTTCATTGGCGACCCTGATCACACCCTCCGCAGCCCTCCGCGGAGAAAGCCCAAGCTGCCGCGCCAATTGACCCATCGCCTTCTCTGCCGCCTGCAGATCGAGTTGCATACGCCCGCCCAGAAAAGCGCTGCTTCTCAACCGGCCGAGGATAAGGTTGGCATCCGTGACCGTCACCTGGGTGCCGCCGCGAGCGTAACAAGCCGGTCCGGGATCGGCCCCCGCAGACTCCGGTCCTACCTGCAACATACCACCCGCATCCACCCAGGCAAGCGAGCCGCCACCAGCGCCGATGGTATGCATATCCACCATCGGCACAGCCACAGGCCAGGGTCCAATACGGCCCTCCCGAGTCAATCTGGGGCTGCCGTCGATCAATGCCACATCGGTGGAAGTCCCGCCCATATCGAGAGTCAGGAGTTGCCTGCGACCGGATGCCGCTGCCACAAAGCCGGCACCGACCAAACCGCCCGCCGGTCCTGAGAGCAGCATCCGCACTGCCTGCCGTGCAGCCTGTTCCGCCGCGATCGCCTCGCCGGAACTCTGCATTACGGAGATTCGAGACCCGCCAAGATGTCTTCGCAAGCGCTCGATATAACCCTCCACCAACGGTCCCACCCAGCTATTCAGCCAGGTGGCGATCCCACGCTCATACTCACCGCTTGCCGGTAGCACGCTGGAGGAGCGGGAACAAAAAACATCTTCAGGTATCGCTGCCTCTATCTTCTTTTCGAAGCGGTCATCGAGATAACTGAACAACAGATTGATCGCTATAGCCTCGGGATGTCGGCGGGCAATCTCGTCCTTCAGCGTATCGATATCCTCATCGGTCAACGGCTCAACCAGGTTTCCCTGACTGTCAAGACGGCCGCCGGTTTGCAGACAATCATTCGCCGCCACCGGCGCAATCCTGGAGCGCGGCTGCAAGTTGTAGAGTTCTCCACGTGCTTGACGCCCGATAGCGAGAATATCCTGCAAGCCACGATTACCGACATAGAGTGTATGTACGCCTTTTCCCTCCAGGGCGGCATTGGTGGCGACTGTGGAACCATGTACAACGACCAGGCCGCTCCCCGTCAGACCCAACTCTTCTATCCCCTGCAATATGGCCTGTTCCGGTGCCTGAGGCGTCGACAGCACCTTGTGAACCTGTATCTCCCCAGCACGATAAAGGACGAAATCGGTGAAAGTGCCACCGGTATCGACACCCAGCAGGTAATCCTTTTCATCCTGGCGACCAAAGCCTTTCATTAACCATTAACCTCAGTCAACACACCCATTCGGAAACATACCATTTATCTTACTCAGGAATCGATCAGCACCGGTGCAGTATGGGGAATACGGATAGGAGGTCAAATCCTGTATTTCAACCCAGCCATAAAGGCCGGCTCAAGCCTTTGTTTGAACACCAGCTCCATCGACCGCAGCGATTACCTCTGGTCACCGGTATGATTTGCGTATCAGTTCAAACACAGGGTCTTGCATAGCGTACAAAGGGTGATATGTTTGGCAGGTCTCTGCCATGGCAGCCTTTCCAGCCCTGCGCAGACAACCGAGTAAAACGCTCAGGGTCGTTTAACACCAGTCCGATAGGCTCTATATGTGCCTGAAAAAGCGTCAATCAAGGCGCGAGGAGAGAAGTTTGGCAATTCCAACTGTACGACGAATGATCAGGATTGGTGCGTTTTCAGCTATAACCGGAAAGACCGGGGCTATTGGATCAGTGCCATCAGCGCCTAGTATCTGTCGATGCCCGAACTGTTAACAACAAAACAACTTAGCCGTCACTTCGGTAACACCCACGTGGTGTCGCCTATTGATCTGAAGCTGGAGCGGGGTGATATCCTTGGATTGCTAGGACCCAACGGCGCGGGAAAATCGACTATCATGCGCATGCTCAGCGGTGACCTCGCACCCAGTGGAGGTGCAATTACCATCTGTGGCGAGGACCTGTTAAACCGACCGACCCATGCCAAGCGATTTATCGGCTACCTCCCGGAGCGCCCTCCCCTGCATCGTGACCAAACCGTGGATGAGTACCTCTGGGATTGCGCCTATCTGCATGGACTGAAGAGAAGGCATTTGAGGGAGGCACGAGAGCAAACCAAGAAGCACTGCGGTCTGGAACAGGCTGGAAGACGCCTGATAGGTAAGCTCTCCAAAGGTTTCCAACAAAGGGTCGGTCTTGCCCAGGCGATCATTCATAACCCTCGGGTAGTCATCATGGATGAACCCACAGACGGATTGGACCCGGCACAGATCCGTCAAGTTCGTGAATTGATCCAGGAACTTGCACAGCGAAAAGGTGTGATTCTGTCCAGCCATATCCTGCCGGAGATAGAAGCAACCTGTAACCGGGTCAACATTCTGCAACAGGGGAAGAGTGTCTATAGCGGGGAGATAACGCCACCGGCGCAAACCTGTTATCGAATCGGTCTCGAGCGGAATCCGGAGCTGGTTTCGATCAAGGCGATGACAGGGGTGGCCGAAGCAGAACAGATACACACCGACCACTACCGCATCACCTTGGAAGCGGACTGCCAACCCAGTGAACTGGCACAACAGATTGTAGCGCAGGGGTGGGGCTTGATTGAGCTGAAACCAGAACGGATCAGTCTCGAACAGCTGTTTCTACAGGCCACCACCGGAGGGAATTCATGACGTCATATCTGGCCTGGATGGAGTGGCGGCGTCTGATGCGCACACCGCTGCCCTGGGTTATCTTCGCTCTCGGTTTGAGCCTGCTGAGCTGGCAGTTTCTCGCCACCCTTGAGATTTTCAACGGTATGCAGCCATCCAAACGCAGCCTGGGATTGAGCCACCATCTAGGGTTGCAGCTCTATGGTCTCGCCTCTGTGCTGATACTGATTATTACGCCGATCATTACCATCCGCAGTTTCAGCGAGTCCTTCCGCAACGGCAGTTATGCCCTCCTGAGCAGCGCGCCATTGTCAAACCTCACCATTGTATCGGGTAAGTTTCTCGGCATCCTGATGTTCCAGTCTCTGTTCATACTTATACCGCTGCTGCTCAGCATGAGCCTTGCCGCAGGCACCCAACTCGACTACGGATTGCTGTTTGCCGCCACCCTCGGATTACTTCTGTTGAGCGGTGCTTTTACTGCCATCGGTCTCTACTTCTCTGCACTCAATGAAAACCCGGGAATCGCTGCCGCGGGCAGCTATGGCCTACTGTTGCTGATCTCACTGCTCGATCAAAACACCGAGGGCGGCAGTTTCTTACACTGGCTCGCCTGGCCCTCCCACTACCTCGACCTCCAACTCGGCCTTGTGCGTCTCAGCGACCTGGCTTATTTCCTGTTACTGACGTGTTTCTTTTTAGGATTGGCGTTATACAGGCTCGACAAAAGGCGTCGCGGATGATTACTTGGATAGGATCACGTCTCAACGATCTGTTGTTCTATCTGGTGATGACCATCCTGCTGGTACTGTTGGCCTGGCTCAGCAATCGCTACGATACCCAGTGGGATTGGACCTACCAGGGCAGCAACAGTCTCAATCCAGTGAGTATCGATATCCTGCAACGCACACCGGGTGAGCTGCACGTTACGGCGTATATTGGAGAGACCGCCAAACTGCGCGATCGCATTCAGCGCTTTGTGGCCCGCTATCAGCACCACAAACCGAATATCGAATTAACTTTCATCGATCCCCTGCGCCACCCCGATGAGGCGCGCCGACAGGGTATCAGTCTATCCGGTGAGATTGTGCTCCGGTATGAACAAAGGGAGGAGCGTATCCAGAAGGTGGACGAGGAGCAGTTCACAAACGCCATCCAGCGCCTGGGTCGTGACAATAGTTTCTGGATAGCCGGACTCAACGGCCATGGCGAACGCGATCTTACGGGCAAGGCGAATCACGATCTTGGCGAGCTCGGCAAATCTCTCAAACAACAGGGCTACCAGATCGCTGGACTCGACCTCGCCACTACATCCAGCCCCCCCGACAACACTGCGCTGTTGATTATCGCCTCACCTATCCGAGCCTTGCTGTCAGGCGAGATCGAACGTCTTTCCGATTATGTTTCGGGGGGTGGCAACCTGTTGTTATTGAGTGACCCGGACAACTGGATCTTAGGCGATTTGATGCAGCAGCTGCTCGGCATCGAGCAGCTGCCCGGCACGATCGTGGATGCCAATGTCAAGGCATTGGGTATCGATAATCCGGCCATTGCCGTGGTCCCCAAATATACCAATCACGAAGCCACCCGGGGATTCAACCTGCTGACCCTGTATCCGCAGGCGGCGGCACTCACCGTCACTGAGCGACAGGGCTGGGAAACGACACCCATATTGCAAACGCTGGAAAAGAGCTGGAACGAAACCGGCCCATTGAGTGGTGAGATCGAACGCAATCCACTGGCAGGCGAAGAGGCGGGACCGCTTACAATCGGCATCGCCCTGAGCCGCCGGCACGCTGACAAGGAACAACGGATACTGGTAATCGGCGACGGTGATTTTCTCGCCAACAGTTATCTCAACAATGCCGGGAATCTCGATCTTGGCCTAGCGCTCTGCCGCTGGCTGGTAGGGGATGATCAGCTGATCGGCATACCCGCGCCGCAAGCCAGCGACCGCGAACTGCACCTGTCGAGGCTTGTCATCGGTACCATCGGCCTTGGCTCCCTGATTGTGCTCCCGCTGCTGCTGTTGGCTGCCGGCGCTGTGATGGCCTGGCGCCGGAATCGTGCATGGCGATGATCGCAAGAGTCAAAATCAATCTGCTCCTGCTTGCCGTCGCAGGCCTGTTGGGTCTGCTGGTATGGTTGTAGCAACCGCCTCCCCTGCCACCCCTCACGCGTCTCGACCCGCAACAGATAACACAGATCAGAATCAATGACCTTAAGGGACGTGAGATCAGTCTGACGCGACGTGAAAACCAATGGATGAGCGACAACCGACCTGCCGATCAATCCCGGGTAAGGCAACTGTTGAAAATCTGCCAGACTCCCAGCCTGCGACGATTCGCGGCGCCGGATGACCTGAGACCCTACGGCCTGGCGCCAGCCCCCATCGCGATGACACTCGATGACTCGACACTCAGTTTCGGCAACAGCGATCCGATCAATGGCTGGCGTTATGTCCATCACCAGGGGGAGGTACACTTGATCGCGGACGGCTTCTATCACCATCTCAATGCACCAGCGGAAGCCTGGTTGGGACAATCAGACCAGCTACCGTAATTCGTGTACTGTGCAATATTAATGTGTAATTTCAGCTTAACGCCAGGCTACTGCAGGATACACCATGCCTGAACTGCCGGAAGTCGAAACCACTCGCCGGGGCATAGCCCCCCATATCAACGGCCAACGCATACGCCAGGTCACTATTCATGAGCCCAGGTTGCGCTGGCCGATTCCGCAGGAGCTGCCACGCATACTGAAGGGGAGGAAGCTGTTATCGGTGGACAGGCGGGGAAAATACCTGCTGCTGGCCTTTCATCACGGTACCCTGATCATACATCTCGGGATGTCCGGCAGCCTGCGCATTGTCAAAGCGGAGACAGCGGTACAAAAACATGATCATTTCGACCTGCAGCTGTGCAATGGCCTTCAGCTAAGACTACGGGATCCCCGGCGCTTCGGCGCGGTGCTCTGGACCGATCAACCGGCCACGGACCACCCGCTACTCGCCGATCTCGGTCCGGAACCCCTTGGCGACCAGTTCAACGGCGACTTTCTGTTTGCCCGGGGCAGGGCGCGTCGAATAGCGATCAAACAACTGATCATGGACAGTAGGACCGTAGTCGGCATCGGAAACATCTATGCCAGCGAATCCCTGTTCCGCGCTGCCATTCATCCCACACGGCCGAGCAACCGAATCTCGCACCGGCGCTACCTGATATTGGCAGAGGCGATCCGCAATGTACTTCGGGAGGCAATCTCCCAGGGCGGCACCACCCTGAGGGATTTTCTCAATGAGGATGGCAATCCCGGCTACTTCGCCCTGTCGCTTCAGGTCTATGGCAGGTCGGGAGAGCCCTGTCCAAGATGTCGCCAGACCATTCGCAACAAAACCATTGGGCAACGCTCCACCTTCTTCTGCCCCGGCTGCCAGCACTGATAGAGAAAGATGCTGCTTGACACTCTCGCCACCCCCTCCTAGCATGCGTGAACTTTGTGTGAGTCATGACAGCCTATGGATATAACAACTATTCGCGAACTCATCAGCGACGACATGGAAGCTGTCGACAAAATGATAATCCAGCAGCTGAAATCGGATGTGGTGCTGATCAACCAGATCGGTGCCTATATCGTCCATAGCGGCGGCAAACGCCTGCGTCCGATGATCGTGCTGATGGCCGCCCGCGCCTGTGGTTACCAGGGCGAAAAACACATCGACCTGGCAGCCATCATTGAGTTCATCCATACGGCAACGCTGTTGCACGATGATGTGGTCGATGGTTCGGATCTGCGGCGAAACCGGGAGACCGCGAATGCGGTCTGGGGTAACGAGGCGAGTGTTCTGGTGGGTGACTTCCTCTACTCCCGCTCCTTCGAGATGATGGTCGATGTCGGCCGGATGCCGGTTATGGATGTCCTCTCACACGCCACCAACCGTATCGCGGAAGGCGAGGTGCTGCAACTGCTGAATGTGCATAATCCCGATACCAGCGAGGCGGAATACATGGAGGTGATAAAACGCAAGACTGCCACCCTGTTCGAGGCCGGTGCGCGGCTCGGCGGCATAGTTTCCGAGGTTACCGACGATCAGCAACAGGCGCTGGCGGATTACGGACTGCATCTGGGTATCGCCTTCCAACTGGTGGATGACGCACTGGACTACAACTCGAACAATATGGAGATCGGCAAGAACATCGGCGACGACCTGGCTGAAGGCAAACCGACGCTGCCGCTGATCCAGGCCATGAGGTGTGCCGGCCAAGATCAACGCCAACGCCTGGCAAATATCATCGAAAACGGCGGTCTGGAAGAGATCGATTTCGTTATGCAGGCCATAGCCGACAGCAGCGCCATCCACTACACCCAACAACTTGCGCAACAGGAGGCGCGACAGGCCAAACGCGCCATCGAAGCCCTGCCCGAAACCCCCTATCGGCAGGCACTCGCCAGTCTGGCGGACTTCTCGGTCGCCAGAACCAATTGAATCACCTACCCATTTCCATTACTATCTGTCGCTCGCTGCGTCAGCTAGAGGCTGACATAAACCACGATTCGGGGTGTAGCTCAGCCTGGTAGAGCACTGTCTTCGGGAGGCAGGGGCCGGAGGTTCGAATCCTCTCACCCCGACCAATATAATCAATAAGTTACCATCACCCCACCTAACCATTCACCTTACATAGGTTAACAATCAGGTTAAAAAGTAACTTACTATTTGCCAAATGAAACTTGGCATATCGCTCACTTCTAATGCAAATCGCAGTATCTCGTATTCGGATAGAGCCAATGCGAGAAGCTGGATGACGTCTTTCGCGATAACTAAATAAAGATTCATGATCATCTCTCCAGATCTACAAAATAATCATGGTAACCCGAACCAGGCGATCTAATTAGCATTTACCCCCTGCTAAAACCGTGCTTTGGGGGTTAATTATCCAGGCCAGAAATATAGCACCTTGCTATATACCCATATCGCAAGACAGTAACCTGCCATCGAATTAAAGTTTGCTCAAACACCAGGATTGACTAACGTATTTTGAATCCGTTTGCGTAGATAACTTACGAAATAATATCCGGCAACTATAAGAAAACGTCTCAAGGCCCTCTCTTAAAATATGCGTAGGGACATCAATGATATACTGTTGACGAATATAAAAAGTAGCCTGTGGTTTATAGGTGCATGAAATCTAAAAAATCACTGGCGTAGTAATTAAACTTGAGGGGACAGAATTTGAACCAGCAAAATCTTGCCGGTTTCATCTGGTCAGTAGCTGACCTGTTACGAGGTGATTTCAAGCGGTCGGAGTTTGGCAGGGTGATCCTGCCGTTTACCTTATTAAGGCGTCTAGAGTGTGTATTGGAACCCACACGGGAGGCTGTCCTTAAACGCCACGCCAAACTGAAGGACTCCAGCATTGAGCTCGATACCGTTCTGCCGAAGGTCTCAGGTCATCGCTACTACAACACCTCCCGCTACCAGCTGGCCAATCTTGGCGAAACCGAGACCCGGGCCAACCTGGAGGACTACCTCTCCAAGTTCAGCGAGAACACCCGGCAGATCTTCGACTACTTCAATTTCGCCATCTGGCTCGATCGGCTCGTCGATGCCAACCTGCTCTACTTGGTGGTACAGAAGTTCGCCGTCATTGACCTCCATCCCCAGGCTATCACTAACCATGAGATGGGATTGGTCTTCGAGGAGCTGATCCGGCGCTTTGCCGAGAGCGCCAATGACACTGCAGGTGAGTACTTCACCCCCCGCGATGTGGTGCGCTTGGCCACCACCCTGATCTTCGCCCCTGATCAGGAGGTACTGAAGGGAAAGGGTGTGGTACGCACTATCTACGACCCCTGCTGCGGCACCGGCGGCTTCCTCGCCTCCGGTATCGAGCAGGTCCACGAATGGACCGACAAGACACGCATCGTCCCCTTCGGCCAGGAGCTCAACCCTGAGTCCTACGCCATCGCCATGGCGGATATGATGGTCAAGGGGTACGACCCCAAGAATCTCCACTTCGGCAACACGCTGAGTGATGACAAACTGCCCTTCGAGCGGTTCAACTACTGCCTCGCCAACCCACCCTTCGGCGTGGACTGGAAGAAGGTCCAGAAGGCCGTCACCGACGAACAACGCTACAAAGGGCATGACGGCCGTTTCGGCCCCGGCCTGCCGAGGGTCTCCGACGGCTCCCTGCTGTTCCTCATGCACCTCCTCTCCAAGCGCAGCGACAATGGGGGCGGCACCCGCATCGGCATCGTCCTCAACGGCTCGCCCCTTTTCACCGGCGGGGCCGGCTCCGGGGAGTCGGAGATTCGCCGCTGGATTCTGGAGAACGACTGGCTGGAAGCGATCGTCGCACTGCCCACCGATCTCTTCTACAACACCGGCATCGCCACCTACATCTGGGTACTCAGCAACCGCAAGGAGAAGCGTCGCAAAGGCAAGGTACAGCTGATCGACGCCACCAGCCAATGGGCCTCCATGCGTAAGAGCCTCGGCAGCAAGCGCCGCTATATCACAGATGAGCAAGTCGCTGACATAGCCCGCCAACTCGAGGCATTCGAAGAGAGCGAGACCTCGAAGATCTTCGCCACCACCGATTTCGGTTACCGCCGCATTACCGTGGAACGGCCACTGCAACTCCGGTTTGATCTGACTCGGGAAAACGTTGACCAATTAACCCAGGCCGTAAAAGAAAAAGAGAGGAAAGGGATAGAAAAAAAGGCCAAGAAGACAGGAAAGCCTGTAGAGAAGTTCATGCTGGACGGCCCATACGCCCTGCTGGATCAAAGTGCGGATGGCAAAACATTCAACAGCCGGGATGACTTTTTCGATTTCATTGAGAGCCAGTTGACTTCCAAACTACCGGCAGCCGACAAAAAGCTGATCCAGAAACACCTTGGCCAGCATGACCCGTCAGCGGAATACTGTCGCGACAAAAAAGGTAATCTTGAGCCCAACCCGGACCTGCGCGACAACGAGAATGTCCCCCTGGGTGAAGTCATCGAGCACTACTTCGCCCGCGAGGTAACCCCCCACGTCCCCGACGCCTGGATCGACACCGGCAAGCGGGACGAGAAAGACGGCGAGGTCGGCATCGTCGGCTACGAGATCAACTTCAACCGCTACTTCTACAAGTATCAGCCACCCCGCCCCCTGGCCGAGATAGACGCCGAGCTGAAGCAGGTGGAGCAGGAGATCATGGCGCTTCTGGGTGAGGTGACTACATAGTTTAATTATGGAATTATCATTATAAAACAAAGGATTATATTAATGGCTCATTTTGCTGACACCACCTTGATTTGTAAAATCTACTTGACGCCGTGGGTAAGCTTGCTTACCATTACAATCAACAACACCCGCCAAGGCTATGCTCTTCGGAGCACCCTCAAACCGGCGGGTTACTTTTTTCCGGGGCCGGCATGAAGTTCGAAAAGACGCCGACCACCATCGCACAACAGCTCGACCAACTCTCAACCCGGGGCATGGAAATCCCCGATCCCGATACAACCCGCTTTTATCTCACGCATATCGGCTACTATCGCCTTCGCGGGTATTGGATGCCCTTCGAGGCTGCCCCGTCAGCCAATGGCGAGCACCTATTCAAGCCGGGAACCACATTCAATCAGGTACTGAATCTCTACACCTTCGACCGGGAACTCCGGCTCCTCATCAACGATGCGATCGAACGGATTGAGATTTCCATTCGTAACCAGTGGGTCGATGTGCTCGCCCACAGTGATGGCCCCCATGCCTACCTGAAGTCAGGTCTGTTCCAAGGCCATCGCCAATATGGCCGCAGTCTGGCTGAAATCGCCAGCGAATTCGAGCGCAGTAAAGAACGTTACATTCGCCACTATAAGAAGAAATACAAAGAGCCTGACCTGCCGCCCATCTGGGCCATCGTGGGAATCATGACACTCGGTCAGTTCTCCCATTGGCTGTCCAATCTGAAGCGCATATCCACCAAGGCAAAAATCGCCAAAATCTATGGCCTGGATGAGCGCGTGTTGACCTCATTTCTACACCACCATACCGTGATAAGAAACATCTGCGCCCATCATGGACGCCTGTGGAACAGCGAGTTAACAGTAACCATGCAACTGCCACGCACCAAACCACAGACACTGACCGGGTGTTTCGATTACGGGCCAGACCCGAATCAGGCACCACGCCGACTCTATAACACACTGGTCATGCTGGCCTATCTGATGGATCTGATCAGCCCCGGCAATCGATGGAAGCACCGTCTTAAAGCCTTGATCGAACACCATGACATTATGACCCGACAGATGGGTTTTCCAGAAGATTTTGCCGACCGATCGATCTGGGCGGCCGTATGGCAGGAGACCTCATGAGCGACATCAAACTCTTCCGCATGAGCGGCCAACAGGCTGAGGAGATCCCGGGCACCGCCGTGGCACTGGAGAAATCCCTCCAGACCCAGATGGAACAGAACCTGGAGACCCTGCTGGGCATCCGCTTCCTCGCCAGCGAATACAGCACCGGCCCCAAGCATGGTGGACGCATCGACACCCTGGGACTGGACGAAAACGGCAACCCGGTCATCATCGAATACAAGCGCACCACCAACGAGAACGTCATCAACCAGGGGCTCTACTATCTCGACTGGCTGCTCGACCATCGGGCCGAGTTCGAGCTGATGGTGATGAAGCGGCTGGGGCAGGAGGCGGCCGATGCTATCGACTGGTCCGCGCCGCGTCTGTTGTGCATCGCCGGCGGCTATACCCGATACGACGAACACGCCGTGCAGCAGATCAACCGCAACATCGAGTTGATGCGCTACCGACGCTTTGGTGAGGAGTTGCTTCTGCTGGAGTTGGTTAATGCCATCAGTGCAGCACCTACTGCAGTCACCGATAGCGGGACAACCGCACTGACCAAAACCGTCAGCCAGACTGTCGAGGAGCTGACTGGATCGCTCGCCGACCTCTACGAAGAGCTGCGCGCCTACCTGCTGGCACTGGGCGACGACGTTCAGGTGAAGACCCTCAAGCACTACGTCGCCTTCAAGCGCATCAAGAATTTCACCTGCCTGGAGCCCCACCCTAACAAAGGCTGTATCACCTGCTATATCAAGGTGAATCCGGATAGCATAAGCCTGGAACAGGGCTTTACCCGTGATGTACGCAATATCGGTCACTACGGCACCGGGGATCTTGAAATCAAAATTCATAACAATGATGAGTTGGAGAAGGCTAAGACGCTCTTCCACAATAGCTACGAATCGGCGTAGGAGAGTGAAGATGGAATACAAACGCTATTCTCAATATATGGACTCAGGTATCGAATGGCTTGGGGAATTGCCCAAACATTGGAGCACAGCTTCAATGAGATGGATTACTGAAAGATATGCCGGCGGTACTCCAGATAAGAGAAATAAAGACTATTGGGAAAATGGAACAATTCCATGGTTGAACTCAGGTGCTGTAAACCAAGGAACAATCACTGAGCCAAGCACCTACATTACAGAAGACGCATTCCTAAATAGTAGCGCGAAGTGGGTACCTAAACGGGCTTTGCTTATGGCCTTAGCTGGTCAAGGAAAGACAAAAGGAATGGTAGCTCAAACGAACATTAGAACTACATGCAATCAGTCTATGGCAGCTATAGTACCGTATGGAATCATACCCCGGTATTTGTTCTGGTGGCTTTCCAGTCAATATCGAAATATTCGAGGATTGGCAGGAGATGGGCTTCGAGATGGTCTTAATTTAGAAATGCTTGGATCGATACCCTGCCCGCTTCCTAATATAGATGAACAAGAATCCATCACTACACTCCTCGACCACGAAACCAGCCGCATCGACGCGCTGATCGAGAAGAAGCAGCGCCTGATCGAGCTGCTCAAGGAGAAGCGGCAGGCGGTGATTACCCAGGCGGTGACCAAGGGCCTCGATCCCAATGCGCCGATGAAGGACTCCGGCGTTGAGTGGTTGGGGGAGGTGCCGGAGCATTGGGAAGAGTGCCGGCTAAAAGTGCTTTTCGGAATAAAGCATGGATACGCTTTCGACAGTGCCGTTTTCTCTGACACAGGTGAATTTATTCTTATGACTCCGGGTAATTTTAAAGAATGCGGAGGATTCAGGCACAAGGTTCCAGAAAAATTCTACCGTAGCGAAGAGATTCCAACGGAATTCATCCTAGATCCCGGGCAATTGCTGGTCGCTATGACTGAGCAAGGTCCGGGGCTATTGGGGAGTGCGCTGTTTGTACCCTTTGATGGCGTTTATCTCCACAATCAGCGACTCGGATTACTTACACATATTCGAGACGACAAGGTAAGTAAGCAGTATCTTTTTCACCTATTCAACTCCAGTCGATACCGGGCTGAAATTAGTGTTTCATCAACTGGTGCAAAAGTAAAACACACATCCCCAGAAAAAATCCTATCTACCAAGGTTTGGCTCCCGCCTATTAAAGAGCAGGAGTCCATCGCGCAATTTTTAAATGGGCAGCTTGCTAAGATTGACAGTATTGAGGCTAAGGTCGAGGATGCAATTAAGCTGCTCCAAGAACACCGCTCCGCCCTCATAACTGCCGCCGTCACCGGCCAGATCGACGTGTGCCATACCGCCTAAAGGAAACCGACATGGACGCCCACAAGGAATACCACTTCGAAAACTTCATCGTCGACTACCTGGGCAACCACGGCTGGCTGGTGGGCGAAGCCGACCGCTACGACCGTCCACGAGCGCTCTACGCCGAAGATGTCATCGGCTATCTCCAATCCTCCCAACCGGAGGCCTGGGCCAAGCTGGAGAAGCTCAACGGCGCGGCGACCGAGAAAATCGTCCTCGACCGATTGGTGAAGGCCTTGGAAACCCAGGGCACCCTGGAGGTGATCCGGCGCGGCATCAACGTGGCCGGCAGCGGTAAGCTGACCCTCTGCCAATCCCTGCCGGAGGACGCGCGCAATGAGCGGGTGATCGACCGTTACCGCAAGAACCGCCTGCGGGTGGTGCGTCAGCTCAAGTATGCGCCGGACCGGGAGTGGGCCCTGGACCTGGCCTTCTTCATCAACGGCATCCCGGTGGCCACGGCGGAGTTGAAGTCGGACTTCACCCAGTCGGTGAAGTCGGCCATCCATCAATACCGTGCCGACCGCCAACCCAAGGACAAGCAGACCGGCCTCTCGTTTCCCCTGCTCACCTTCAAGCGCGGGGCCCTGGTCCACTTCGCCGTCTCCACCTCCGAGATCTTCATGACCACCCGGCTGTCGGGGGCCAAGACCTTCTTCCTGCCCTTCAACCGGGGTGACGACGGCAGGCCGGGTAATCCGCCCGCCCAGGATGATAGGTATTCGGTGGCCTATTGGTGGGAGCAGATCCTGGCGCCGGACAACTGGCTGCGCATTCTCCACCGCTTCATGCTATTGGAGCGCAAGGAGAAGCAACACGCCGATGGCCGCTCCTACTGGGCGGAGACCATGATCTTTCCCCGCTACCATCAGTGGGAGTCGGTGACCGACCTGATCGGCGCGGTGCGCCAGGAGGGGCCGGGGCAGCGCTACCTGATCCAGCACAGCGCCGGCTCCGGCAAGACCAACTCCATCTCCTGGACCTGCCATGAGCTGATCCGGCTACGCCGGCCGGAGGGGGAGAAGTATTTCGACACGGTCATCGTCATCACCGACCGCACGGTACTCGATGCCCAGCTGCAGGACGCCATCCAGCAGATCGATCACCAGACCGGCGTGGTCAAGGCCATCGACCGGGAGACCAGCCCCCTGCCCAAGAGCCAGCAGTTGGCCGAGGCCCTGTTGAGCAACACCCCCATCGTGGTGGTGACCCTGCAGACCTTCCCCTACGCCATGGAGGCGATTCTCGCCGAGACTTCGCTGAAGGAGCGCAGTTTCGCGGTCATCATCGACGAGGCCCATACCTCCCAGACAGGCGCATCGGCCAGCAAGCTGCGGGCGGTGCTGGCCCTGGACAAGGAGGAGGAGATGGCGAGCATGACCGCCGAGGAGATCCTGGAGCGGTTGCAGGCGGTGCGCAAGTTTTCTCCTAATGTCTCTTACTTCGCCTTTACCGCCACCCCCAAGCACTCAACCCTGACCCTGTTCGGCCGGCCGGTTGACCCGAACCAGCCGGTCAGTAAAGACAATCCCCCCAAGCCGTTCCATGTCTACACCATGCAGCAGGCGATCGAGGAGGGCTTTATCCTCGATGTTTTACAGAACTACACCGCCTACAAAACCGCCTTCCGCCTGGGCCAGGCGGTGGAGGATGACGAACGGGTAGACAGCAAGCAGGCCAAGCGATCCCTGGCCCGTTGGCTGAGCCTGCATCCCACCAACGTTACGCAGAAGGTTGAGTTCATCATCGAACACTTTCGCACCACCGTGGCCCATCTGCTCAATGGCCAGGCCAAGGCGATGGTGGTCACCTCCTCCCGCGCTGCGGCGGTAAAATACAAGCTCGCTTTCGATCGCTATATGAATGACCACAGCATTGAAGGCATTCATGCCCTGGTCGCCTTTTCCGGCAAGGTGCCTGGCGGCGATGTGGATAAGGCGCTGGCCGGGGAGGAGTTCGACGAGCACAACCTCAACCCCGATGTGAAGGGGCAGGATCTGCGTAAGGTATTCGATACCCAACACTATCGGGTGATGCTGGTGGCCAACAAGTTCCAGACCGGCTTCGACCAGCCCAAGCTGGTGGCCATGTACCTGGACAAGAAGATCTCCGGGGTCGATGCGGTGCAGACCCTTTCGCGCCTCAACCGGACCTATGCAGGCAAGGATCGTACCTACGTCATCGACTTCATCAACGAGCCCCTGGAGATCCTCGACGCCTTCCGCCTCTTCTACCGGGACGCGCGCATCGAGGACGTTCAGGATCCCAACATCGTCTATGACATCAAGGAGCATCTGGACCAGATGTTCATCTACCGCCCGGAAGAGATCCGTCAGTTCAGCGAAGAGGTGACCCGACAGGAGCCGCGCCAGGCAAAGCTGATGTCGATTACCGACCCGGCCACGGAGCGCTTCAACTCGCGCCTGACATCCCTCAACGAAGCAATCGAGCGCTGGGAACGGGAGTTTCAACGCTGCCATGAGGCTGGAGACGAGCAAGGCAAACAGCAGGCAGACCTTAACCGCGCCGAACAGGCCAAGGAGCGCGACAGCCTGCTCAAGTTCAAGGAGGGACTCACCAAATTCGTGCGCATGTACGAATACATCTCCCAGCTCATCGAGTTCAGCGACCCCGACCTGGAGGCCTTCGCCGGCTATGCCCGCCTGCTGCGCAACAGACTAAAAGGCATCAACCCTGAGGAGATCGACCTCAAAGGGCTGCAGATGACCCATTTCGGAATTAAAACCAAGGGCCAGCTCCAGGGCATCGGTGAAGAAACTGGCGAATATAAGTCACTGCGGCCGGCAACCGGCGTCGGTACCGCCGAGGGTCGTGACAGGGAGCGTGCCTTCCTTTCTGAACTGATTGAAAAACTGAACGACCTGTTCGGCGAAGGTATCACCGAGGACGACAAAGTAATGTTTGCGGTCCACATCAGCGAGAAACTCCGAATAAACGAAACCGTGATGGCCCAGGTGCAGAACAACACCAAGGCGCAGGCACTCAAGGCCGATCTGCCGGATGCTGCCATCGAGGCCATCGTAGAAGCTATGACCTCCCACGAGAAGATGGCGACCCGCCTGCTGTCTGATGAGGGGGCAAGAGGGATTTTTTTAGGACTTCTCTATGAGATTTTGAAGCGTTCTGATTTCTCAGGATCTGCACTAAATGACTAGTGATTCCTCATCACTAAAGAGATCCATTTCGTCAACAACGGCCCGCAATACAACCGGTTTCATATCAGCACCCCATTCACTATCAAAACTTATCCAGAAGCTTCATGAAATTTCGCTTGCGTTTGTACTCAGTGCGCACAGTATTGAGATACTGTTGAAATGCTGCTTGCTCACCCAACCTCCCCATTAACTTTTCAACCCTGCGCAGCAAACCTGCCGCCTCCGCATAGGCTTCATTGTTGGTCTGCTCAATGATAGGCCCTATCTGTTTCCGGTAGACAGCTATCGCATCCCGAGGGTGTTCTTTTTCACGCAGTCCTGCTAACTTGCGCCAGAGTCTATCACTGCACCCACCTGCTTGAGCCTCACGCCAAGCCGCTTCGATATCCTTCTCCCACAGGAAGATTTCCACCAAATCAGAGTGCCCCTTCTGATAAGCGAGAATCCAGCGGCTGCGAGTGGTTTTCTTCGCTTCCTTTTCGATGACTGTGCGTAACAATTTCAGTGCGCGTTCACGCCATTCCGGCCAAGTCTTGTTACGATCCGCATGCTTTTTCAGTTTCTGGTAGCTCATCAGGCCGGTCTGTCGTTCAAACTGAGGCCAGATTAGCGCCATAGCTTCTTCATGACGTTTTTGCCGATGATATAACTCGGCCAGCAAATCCTGTAACCGGCTATCCGACTCTTTTCCGAAGATCCGGATCCCTTTCTCCGCCCACTCTAACGCCTTGTCTCCCTGACGTGCCTTGCGATAGATCTCCGCGATCTCCAGATAACGATAACTGGATGAGAGATCCCGCTGTTTGATTGTAACTAAGTCTTCTACATCTCCGCTTTGTTCAGCCAGGCTCTCCATGATATGAGTGATGCGAAAACGTTTACCGTAGCGGTTACGATCCTCCTCACCCGGCTTCAATGGCTTAACTCTGGCCCATTCGACCTCGGCCAGTTCACGGTAACGTTGCACACCCCTTCTGCCCAGTACGCGTGAATAGGTTTTTACGGCACCGTAGAACGTGCCCCATTCACCATTCAATTGCCATTTGAAAAGCCGCTCCGCCAGAGCCTCCGGATCCGGCTTCGCCTTGCAGCAGGCAGCCAGGTGCATCTCCTGCAGACGGTCGAGCAACATACTCATATAACCATCGGAGTCATCTACCTGTTCAATAGCTCTCTCCACACGGAAAAGCGCATATTCGCCGAGTTCGATCACCGCTTTGGTGTGGCCCTGGTCGAGCAGTTCAGCGACTGCATCGATGGCCACATCCACACCCCGCCAGTAGTCATACATCTGGTAATAGTCGATAAATCCGCCACCACCAACTGCCTGATCGATGACCTTTCTGTAGGTTGTAAGGTTCACACCTTTGGCCACGGCAGCCTTCAGCATCAGCTGGCTGTGCAGCTGCTCATCTTCACCGGATGCGTCCAACAGCATATCCACCAAGGCAGCCTTCTTTTGCAGCAACAACCAGGCACGTACCTCTTTCAGGGTCAATTCAGCTTCTGTCTTTTTTGGTTTCTTACACCTGCCAGTAGCGGCTTTGTCGGCTGGTGCCTGCCTCTCCAGCCAAGCAAGCGCGGTAGCTACACAGTGTTTACAAAAATCGCCCCGCAGACCGACCGGACAATTACACACATACTCAATAGTATCGTCTTCCTCCCACAGAGTGACACGGTAGTTGTGAGTACCCCTCACGGATGCGTTGATTTTGCCGTTGCGCTCTTTCAGCGCGCTGACAAGACCTTCCTCAAAATAGGCTTGGCCACGTCCGAAAGAACGTTCTCCGGCCCATTGGCGAATATATCTGTTTGTTAAGTAATCTGATAATGCCATGATATCCAGAGTAACCTACCATTTGTCACAGTAGCAACGTAATCAAGAATGATCGGGTATTAATCATCATCACGCTATGTGATTATTATTTCTTATGTTATTCTGTAAGTCCCTTAAATTGAACATGTGTGATTTAGCATTCGGGAGGCAGGGGCCGGAGGTTCGAATCCTCTCACCCCGACCAATCGGTCACTATCTGTCGCTGCTCAATGGTATCCAAACCAAGAACCGTCCAGGAAGCAGCGGATCAACTCAATCGCCAACCGTTAACGAAGCCCCATCGACAACAGGCAAAAACCCCTGCCGATTCGGCTTTGGGTGGCAAAAATCATCACATCCGAAATAGCTGCCATATCCATGGTGCGTGCGCTTGGCGCATCCTTGACTTCATGCAACGGCAGGGAGAAGTGGTTGTAACCGGGCCGGATCACCAGGCTACGGTTGTATCGATCCTCCAGCTGTCTGTTGTGGCTTTGATCATGGATACGCAGGGTCAGGGGCAGATCATCCAGCTGATCGGAATAGACCAGTAATTCAAGGCTTGTATAACCACGCCAATCGGCTTCAGGCTCCTGCATGTCCACACCGGGCCAGCGGCCTCCAAGCAGAGAGACATAGGCACAGGTGTGGATATTTAAATCTGTTGGTAGCGACCATTCCCCGGGCAGGTCGATATGGCGCACCTCACCACCCGCGCTGCCTTCGAGCAAGGCCCTGGAAAAATAGTTATCCGTATCGACCAGCCGGGGAAACTGGTCAGCCCTGACCTGATAGACAACGAACCAATACAGAGGCTGGGAGAACGCCGCCAGAGCAAGCGTTATGACAATGACAACGGCGCGGCGTGACGAGAAGGAACACCTTATAAAACCTGCGTACAATATACCGCCTGCGGCAATACCCAGCATATCCATCAATAGATCATACAGACTGGGTTCGCGGCCTATGAATGACTGCACTGCCTCCATCAGAACGCCAAACATCAAAACCAGGAACATGACCGGCCATACCAACCGATAGCCCATATTCCTGAATGGCCACATTGCGGCCAACGTCAGCAGTGTGAAAATCAGGAAATGGCCGGAGTCCTGTAGTGAGTACATCAGGCGGTTTTCACCAGGCAGGTTGGTTCCCAGCAGGGTTACCGCCGTGATGAGCAGAGCAAGCAACAGAAACCATGAATCTTTCAAAGAGAGGCGGGACACACGTTGTAACTCCATACGGCTCAAGTCAGAGTTAAACACGCTTTAAACCCGGGCACCACCCGGCAATTCACATCAGCAGAGTTGAGCCGTTCGGAAGCATGCAGAGCGCAACCCGGCTTGTCGTCAGATCGGACCAGGGTCCGTTACTGGGAAAGAAAACCTGCACTATACAGTACCAAATCCGTATGCCTCAGCCATTTAGTGAGCGGTTCCTGCTCCTGCTCGGGTATTCCATCTTTGACCCAACGCCTCAGGGCCTCTCTGGCTGTGCTTTGGACCAGATAGATCATCTCTCTTACCAAAGAATCCAGTTCTGAGAGCGCCTTCTCCTCGTCACCGATAATGTTCAACAACTTGGCAGGGGCGCGCAGATCGAATCCACAACGTTTCGCCATGCCTGTCAGGCGTTTCAGCTGTTGTACGATGAACACGGCCATTTCGTCATCACCGCTCACATCGATCGCATCCGCACCTTGCAATATATCGTTCAGCAGCTTCATGCGCGCCTGCAGAATTGTTTTATTTACGCCACCCACCGGAGATGTTCGATCCATTGCCCCGTCGACACGTTTTGCCGCTTCGATCAGGGGCACGATAATATCCTTACCGAAGCGCTCGCTATTGAATTTCAACACCTCTGAGGTGGAGAAGAGTCTACCGCTGCTGTTTTTTCGTTCCAGCCGGATCGCTGTCAGCAGCTCGGCCGCCCCCAGCACCCGCGCGGCGGGTATGACGTCATCACCGGACAATCCATTGGGATAACCGCTGCCATCGAGCCTTTCATGATGCTGATGCACCGCCTCGCTGATGCGGGGATGGTAGCTTGGGAATGACTTCAGGAATCGATATGCGATGCTGGGATGAGAGTAGATCTGGCGATGCTGAGCCATGGTCAACGGCTGTCGACTGGTAAAGATCGAGGGCTCCAGATGCATTTCGCCAAGATCCAGAAAAAGGGCAGCCGTCGCCAGCTCCTGCCTGTCGTCGGGGGGCCATCTCAAGCGGGAAGCGACATACAGTGCAATCAATGCGACACGCATCATGTGATGATACCGGTCAACACAGCATTCCCGGCATACCGTCAGCCTGAATGCCAGCTGCGGCTCAAGGGGGACTGTTCCCAAGGGCGTCAGCAGATCTCTCTGGATAAAACGCCGATCTATGGCCTGTTCGAGTTCGGCTTCATCATGCAGCAACCGCTTGCCATCGAGCATCAGCCTTTCAGCCGTTACCCTGTTCTCCACAGCCAGAGAGTAGTCCAATGGTCGCTGTGGCTTATGCCCCATAAACCGATCGTATGTCGAGCTATTTACCGATTCACCCCGCTTCACCAGCGTAATCCCCTGGTCACTACGTATGTCTTCAATAGCCAATACCTGGCGCATATCACCAAGTTCTGTGACCAGCTTGATGTAGGGATCGGGATGTATCACTGAGTCCATTTGCCTGGTGTGAGGAGTTCCTTATTAGGTAGCGACAGGGAGTGCGCTTACTTTACCGCAGGAAAGCGGCTTCAAGCAGAGTGATGGAACCTCATGGAAAGGTCAAATTTGACCCTGTCCAGTGTTCACTTCACTCACAACTGTCAACTCACCTCACCCTGTCACACTGCCGGAGGAGGGTGTTGCAAAAGTAAGCCGCAAATAGACGCAAAATTAAGTATAAGTTCGCAAATAAACGCTAATGTGGCGTTTTTCTGCCCTGTATGTAGCCGTAGGAGATCAACCTGCGGCCTTGGCGACACACCCTGGAAAGAGGGGTAGCGTGTTTATCGATTCAAGCGCACTCTGTCCCGATTCCACGCTCCAGCATGGAATCGATTAACTTGCGTTAATTCGCGTTCATTCGCGGACTTTTTAAATAATTTACGTCTATTTGCGTCCCGCTTCAACAACACCCTCCTTAGGGAATGGGAGCCTCGTGGTGCAATCAATCGCCTCGGCCTATGGCATAGTAGCTGAAACCGGCCTCTTTGAGACGTTTGGGATTATAGATATTGCGGCCATCGAAGATGACAGGTTCACTGAGTGCCCGCTTGATCTGCTCGAAATCGGGACTGCGAAAGACCTGCCACTCTGTTACCACGATCAGGGCATCAGCACCTTGAAGTGTACTCTCCTGGTCGCTGCAGTAGACCAGATCCTCGCGTTCACCGTAGATCCGACGACACTCCTCCATCGCTTCCGGGTCGAAGGCCTGAACCTTAGCCCCGGCTTCCCACAGCGCCTCCATCAGCACCCGGCTGGAGGCCTCCCTCATATCGTCGGTGTTCGGCTTGAACGAGAGTCCCCAGAGTGCAAAGGTCTTGCCCTTCAAGTCATCCGAGAAGTGGCGGCTGATTTTATTGAACAACACCCGTTTCTGGCGATAGTTGACCGCCTCCACTGCCGTCAGCAATTGGGCATCGTAATCCACTTCCCGGGCTGTACGCTCCAATGCATTGACGTCCTTTGGGAAGCATGAGCCGCCATAGCCGCAACCCGGATAGATGAAATGATAGCCGATACGGGAATCCGCACCGATGCCGTGCCGCACCTGTTCGATATCGGCGCCCAGCCTCTCCGCCAGGTTGGAGAGTTCGTTCATAAAGCTGATCTTGGTGGCGAGAATGGCGTTGGCGGCGTATTTGGTCAGCTCGGCGGAGCGGATATCCATGGCGATCAGACGGTCATGATTCCTGTTGAAGGGTGTATACAGAGCGCGCAGCAGCTCTGTCGTCCTTGGATTGTCGGTGCCGATGATAATCCGATCAGGTTTCATGAAATCGTCAAGGGCAGCGCCTTCCTTGAGAAACTCCGGGTTGGAGACCACATCGAATTCCACCTGTTTTCCCTGAGCACGCAGTGTCTCATTGACTTGCGCTCTCACTTTGTCCGCAGTACCCACGGGAACGGTGGATTTATCCACGATGACCCGATAGTCATCCATGTGTTCCGCAATCGATGCAGCCACCGCGAGCACATACCGAAGATCCGCCGAGCCATCCTCGTCAGGCGGCGTGCCGACTGCGATGAACTGGAACAGCCCGTGTGCCACGGCCTCGGCGGCATCGGTGGTGAAATGTAATCTTCCAGCCTTGGCATTGCGTTCCACCATGGCGTCAAGACCCGGTTCATATATCGGTATCTCACCCTGCTTGAGCATCGCTATCTTTCGCTCGTCCACATCCATGCAGATGACGTCGTTTCCGACCTCTGCCAGACAAGCCCCGGTAACCAAGCCGACATACCCTGAACCAAATACTGTAACTTTCATTGTTAACCCTTGGGAGGACCCTACTCAAAATAACGCACAATCATACTTGCTGTGTAATCGGGAGGCCAGACATTCAGCACTGGGGTATTTGATCCAATGCGCATTGAATCACCTGATTCAGACTGTCAGCCGATTGACCGGTCGATTCGATTACGGGAAGCAGCTGAATCTGCGCGTGCCCGCGCATGAAAACCGGCAGCATCACGCCGCCCTGACCGCTCACACCGCTAATACGCAGCGGGATCAGAGGCAGCTCGGTCAACGACGCCAGACGTGCGGCCCCGGCCTTTATCTTCCGCGGAGGATCACTGTCGAGATGGATTTTGCCATGGGGAAAGAGTGCCACTATCTCGCCGTCACGCAGCGCCTTGATCGCCTGACGCATTGCCTTCTCAGGTGAGTTCTCACGATCCACCGGAATACAACCCACCGCGTGGAACAACCAACGCAAACCAAATCGCTCATATTGCTCCCTGGCAATAAGAAAACGCAGGGGCCGCCTGCTGGATGCCAACATCAACAGGGGATCGAGTCCGGAGATATGATTCGCTACCACGATCGCACCTCCGGCATCAGGCAGCGGCAATTCAACTTGAGGCAGTCGATGATAGGACTGGCAAAACAGCCGGTTGAATCCATCCAGCCAGTTCAACCAGGCGACACCCCATTCGGCTCGCTGCGCTTCGCGGCAACGCCTGTTCAAACCGGCCATGGCCATGACCACGGCAAGCAGCAGTATTATCAGTATAAATGTATTCACTGTTGAAGTGGCTTCACTTTCTCTTTTTGTTAGAACTTACCCTGCCCAAGGTAATAAAACACAAATAAACTAACCGCAAATAGACGCCAATCACCGCAAATCAAGGCAAATTATCTGCCGTGGGAAAAAGTTGTCCAATGAACTGCTTTGCATACACTAGTGCTCGGTAGGCTCGAGGAGGTTGACTGAAATAGATAACCAGGTAAAGGATCGCATGTTCGCCATAAACATGGTTATATCATTTGCGATGGTTTGCGGCGATTGGCGTCTATTTGCGGCAATATTAATCTTGATCTGTTGATTGCTCCGGGATTTAATCATCCCACCCGCTCGTTGAGCTTACACCTCTCACTTTTTACCCCCCTTCTGATAGACCTTGCGTTGAAACAGGTCAGTGCGGCGGCTCACCAGGCGATCGATAAAGAGTATGCCGTCGAGATGGTCCACTTCATGTTGCAGCGCCCGCGCTTCAAACCCTTCCATCTCGAATTCGTGATCCTCACCCTGAGGATCCTGCGAACGCACTTTTATTCGCTCCGCACGAATTACATTCCCGGTATAATCGGGTACTGAAAGACAACCTTCACGACCGAGCTCGAAGCCGTCCCATTCGGTGATTTCCGGGTTTACCAGAATCAGGTGACCATGGTTCGGTACAGGTTTTCTGGTGGTGGAACAATCCAAAATAACGATACGTTGAGACCTCCCCACCTGGGGGGCTGCGATACCGACGGCGGCCGGTCCTGCCTGGCGCGTCTCTTCCAGATCGGCAATGAACCCATGCAGCTCATCATCGAAGCGAATCACCTCATCCGCTAGTTGCTTGAGTCTCGGGTCCGGCAGCTTCAAAATTTCCAATATCGCCATAAGGTCAGCCGATCAGGGTCTCAACGGATGAGATGTGGACATCGATCTCCTCCACCGCAAGCGGTTGAAGCGCCGATTCTAACGTCTCGATCTCAGCCTCCGCATACCCCTGAATGGTCATGATGTAGACCGGTTTTTCCGAGTCGCCAACCACGTCCGATGCCAGCTCAAGGATATTGAAGCCACACTCGGCAAGGACACCGGTCACTTTCGCCACGATACCGGCCCTGTCCGCGCCATTTACCCTGACCTGGAAGTTGGGTACCCGATGCCGATGCAGTCCGCCATGTATCGGATCGATATGGAATTTAAGTTGCAGTTGATCCGCCACAGGTGCAATCAGGCTAGCCAGGGTCTGTTCACCGTGCCCCCCATCTACCATCATCATGATGGAGAAGTTACCGCCCAAACGAATCATCGAAGTCTCCCCTAGGGTGCAACCGCCGCGATAGAGCGCGTCGGTAACCTGGGCGACTATTCCCGGTTGGTCTTCACCCACCAGGGTCAGCATCAGCCAATTCATTATCACTCCTCAAAGTTCATGATAAGACACATTCGCAAGCAGCATAAATGAGTGCCCGTAGTTGGTCCAGAAACAGATCCCGCAGTGCGATTATTCCGAAATCTTAATGGACCATGTTCCAAGTTATTGCTCGCGCCAAATCAACGCAGCCATTCGGCCGGTCACTCCATCGCGACGGTAGGAGAAAAAGAGATTCTCTTGGGTGACAGTGCAAAGACCTCCTCCGCCTACGAACTCCACACCGGCATCGTTAAGGCGCATACGGGCCAGGGCGTAGATATCGGCCAGCCAGTGTCCCGGTCGATTGGCGGTGAATGACTGCGCAGCCTCCTGCCGATAGCTGAGGAAACGGTCGCGAACCTCATCCCCAACCTCGAAAGCGGCCGGGCCTATGGCTGGCCCAAGCCACACCAGCAGCTCTTCCGCAGGGCTCTGGAAACGTTGCAATGCGTTTTCGATCACACCCGCCGCCAAACCTCGCCAACCCGCATGCACGGCGCACACCTCGTTGCCCTGTCGATCGGTGATCAGGAGCGGCAGGCAATCGGCCGTGAGTACGGCACAGACAACACCGGGTTGGTCGGTATAGACGGCATCGGCCCGACATCCGGGTTTGGCGCTGTCCGGTGAGACCACTGAACAGCCATGCTCCTGGCTGAGCCAAAATGGTGTATCGGGCAACCGGCAGTCATGCTCCAGCAGCTCTCTGTTTTGAGCCACGCTGCTTGCATCATCGCCCACATGGTCAGCCAGATTGAGGCCGTCAAATGGCTCAGCACTGCATCCTCCCTGGCGAGTGGTAACCAATGCCTTCACATTCGAAGGTGCGGGCCATGCTGGCTGCAATACACTAATCATCGTTTCGCGTCTTCGCTTAGGAGATCGATCAGTTGCTGCATATCGGCGGGTACAGGCGCCGCCCAGGCGATTTTATCCCCAGTCTCCGGGTGGATCAGTTCAAGCCGGGTGGCGTGCAGTGCCTGACGCCTGAAATTCCTGATTGCAGCGGCAAGCTCATCACTGATACCTGCTGGCAGCTTCAGACGCCCTCCATAGAGGGGATCTCCCATAAGCGGATGGCGAATGTGGCGCATATGGACACGAATCTGATGGGTACGGCCAGTCTCCAATCTGACCCGCAACAGGGTATGGGCTCGGTAGCGTTGTTCGATTCGATAGTGAGTGACCGCATGCTTTCCCGTTTCGTGAACTGTCATACGCAGGCGGTTTACCGGGTGCCTGCCGATTGGTGCATCGACCGTGCCGCCTGCAACCATTTCCCCCTGCACAATTGCCAGATACTCTCTCTTTACGCTGCGCGCCTGTAACTGTTCCACCAGCGCATGCTGTGATTGCAGGGTTTTTGCAACTACCACCAGGCCGCTGGTCTCTTTATCAAGGCGATGAACGATACCGGCTCTGGGAACCTGTTGCAGAGATCGGTGATGGTTCAACAAGCCATTCATCAGGGTACCGTCGGGATTGCCCGCGGCCGGGTGCATCACCAGTCCAGCCGGCTTATTGATTACCAACAGATGCTCGTCTTCATAGACAAGGTCGAGCTCGATCGCCTGCGCCTCTGCCTCCACCTCATCCTGGGGTATCGGTCTAAGGTTGATCAGCTCTCCCCCACGGACCCGCTGTTTGGCCTTGCATTGACGCCCGTCCATCTCCACCAGGCCCAGCTTAATCCAATGTTGCAGACGGCTGCGGGAGAATTCGGGAAATTGATCGGACAGAACCTGATCGAGCCGGCTGCCAGCGTACTCTTCAGGGATCACCACTGAGCGTGGAGGAACTTTCTCAATGAATTTGGCGTCCGACATAGGTGATCCATATTGTCCCATTGAGGCGGCAGTTTTACAAAATCCACTGTTTCAACCACACTACGCACTCCACTGAAGTCGACATGGACGGGTTATGCCCGACTACCGCTTTCCGTTATACTTCAGCGTCAATTTAGGGCCTAGGTACTGAATAGCCATGCTCCGGAAGTTCTCGATCATCACCTTTGTCACACTGTTGCTGAGTGGCTGCTCCATGCCGGATCAGATCGACGTAACAAAAAACTGGAGTGCCAGCCAATTCTATTCAGAAGCCAAAAGCGCGCTGATGGATGGAGATTATGATGAAGCCATCAAGCACTATAACGGATTGCAGGCACGCTTTCCCTTCGGCCGATATGCCACCCAGTCTCAGCTCGACATCATCTATGCCCACTACAAAAACGGTGAGCCGGAATCAGCGATCATGACGGCGGATAGATTTATCAAGTTGAATCCCCAGAGTCCGTATGTCGACTATGCCTACTATATGAAAGGTATTACCAACTATAACCGGAACCAGAGTATCTTCAGCCGGATACTGCCATCCGATCCATCCGAGAGAGACGCCGGCGCCGCACTCGACGCCTTCAATGATTTTGACAAACTGGTACGTAGCTATCCCAAAAGCAAGTATTCGGCAGACGCGCGTCAAAGGATGCTCTATCTCAGAAACAACCTGGCGAAATACCAGATACACATTGCAGAATACTACATGCGACGGGGCGCGTATCTGGCTGCCGCCAACCGCGCGAACAGGGTGGTTACCCAGTTTCAACGCACTGACGCGATGCAAAGGGCGCTGGAGATCATGGTTGATGCCTATACACGACTGGGTATGAGCGAACTTGCAGAAGACGCGCGGAGGGTATTGATCCTCAATCTTGAAAATGACCGCTTGAACAACCCGGCTGGAATTGAAGCAGTAAAGGAGATGACCTCCGCAGAACCACTTTAGCCATGACTGAGATCCTCGACGGATCAGATTGCGGCCTCGTCCTCCTCCCCGGTGCGGATGCGAATGACCTGTTCCACTGGTGTCACGAAGATTTTCCCATCGCCGATCTTACCGGTCCTCGCTGCATTGGTGATCGCTTCGATGCATGCCGCAACCTGATCGCTGGCCACTACCAGTTCCAACTTGACCTTAGGTAGAAAATCGACCACATACTCTGCCCCACGATAGAGTTCGGTATGTCCCTTCTGACGTCCAAACCCCTTAACCTCGGTGGCGGTCATACCGGTAATCCCCACCTCAGACAAGGCCTCGCGAACATCCTCCAGTTTGAAAGGCTTGATGATTGCTTCGACTTTTTTCATTGTTACTCTGCTCCCAGCTGAGGAAATTCATTCTAATTCAGTGATCGGCTCGCCGGGATTGTAACGCCCCCCGGAGCGGCACGTCCATGCCTGTAACCGTTTCTATGTCCCGTATTATGTACATATCCTGACGATTCGTTGCATTGCGGTGAGAGATTTGAGTCCGGCCCCGGGTCAGATGAGGATAATCTGCAGGCACGTATTACATCTGGGAAGCCGATTGATATGTAACAAGGTATTCATATTCCGGGGGTAGACTTGGTCAGTCAGTGCAATTCCAACAGGATTTTTCGCAAGCTGTTGAAATCACAATCAATTGTATTACGCAGCATTCCTCGCTTAACGATTTCGTTTCGACCAGGTAAGCGGATAGCGACGGTCGCGCCCATAGGCACGGCGGGTGATTTTTATCCCAGGCGGCGCCTGGCGCCGCTTGTACTCGTTACGATCCACCATGCCGATTACACGCTGCGCTGTCTCCTCATCGAACCCTGCGGCAACGATTTCTGTAACCGATTGATCTAGCTCGACATAGCGCTCTAAAATCCCATCGAGTACGGCATAATCCGGGAGCGAATCACTATCCTTCTGGTCAGGAGCCAACTCGGCTGACGGCGCCCTCTCCAACACCCGCTCGGGAATTACCTGTGATATTGAGTTACGATAACGGCATAGACGATAGACCAGGGTTTTCGGTACATCCTTTATCGGGGCAAATCCGCCTGCCATGTCGCCGTAAAGTGTGGCATACCCTACCGACATTTCGCTCTTATTGCCCGTTGTGAGCAGGATGCGTCCCTTTTTATTGCTGATCGCCATGAGTATTATCCCACGGCAGCGCGCCTGGATATTCTCCTCCGTCACATCGATGTCTCTGCCGGCAAATTCATCCGCCAGCATCTCCAGAAAGGCATTGAAGGCGGGCTCGATCGATATGGTACGATGCTCCACCCCCAGCAACTCGGCTTCGGTAACGGCATCCTGGTTACTCATATCCGCGGTGTAGCGGGATGGCATCATCACCACCTCCACCTGATCCGGTCCGAGGGCATCTACCGCAATCGCCAGCGTCAGGGCGGAATCGACACCTCCCGATAGCCCTATAATGGCCCCGTTGAAGCCATTCTTGAGCACATAATCCCTCACCCCCGTGACAAGCGCCTGATAGACCCGTTCCTCCTCCGACACGAGCGGTACAATCACGCCGGCCGACCGCTCCGCAACCTCCGCCATGGATAGATCGACACAAACGCTGGCCTCCGTGAAGAAATCGAGGCGTTGAATGAGTTGTCCTTCGGCATTCACCACAAATGACCCGCCATCGAATACCAGTTCATCCTGTCCGCCGACCAGGTTGACATAGATGATGGGAAAATTGTTCTCCCGGGCGCGGTTTTGCACCAATTCTTCACGTTCCGGCGCCTTACCGATATGAAAAGGTGAGGCATTGATATTGAGCAACAACTGGGCCCCTGCGGCCCGGCTCATGGCGGCGGGCTCCACTTCCCAAATATCTTCACATACAGTGAGCCCGATACGCACACCCTGCAATTCAAAGGTTACCGCCTCCCTGCCCGGTGAAAAATATCGCATTTCGTCGAATACACTGTAGTTGGGCAGCTTGTGCTTCTCATATTCAGCCAGCATCTCGCCGTCACGCCAAACCCCCGCCACATTGTAGAGCCCCCCATCCCTGCGCCGCGGATAGCCCATGATCAGGTGGATACCCTGCACCCGCGAGACAATATGCGCAACCGCCGACTCCACCCGCTGGATAAAGTGGTCCCGCAACAACAGATCTTCCGGCGGATAACCGGTTACCGCCAACTCGGGAAATACAATGGCATCCGCTTTACCGCCATGAGCCATCGCCGCCTCGATTATGCGTTGCGCATTGCCTTCTATATCGCCGACCAGGAAATTGAGCTGGGCGAGTACTATCTTTAACTTCAAGGGCCAACTCCTAAGCTATCAACTGAAACCATGAGTTCATTCGAGCACATCACCATTGAAAGCCCAATCAACAACAATCTGAGTCAAGCGTCAGCCATCAATCCGCATGTGAGCAAATCGAAACAGACGCTGTTTTCCAGAAGCATTGCAGACTATTGCCGCAGATGTTGCAAGACCCATTCATCATGATTGACTCCTATCCACACATAATAAAGAATCAACCGGATGGGACTCAGGTATATTTTTATTGCATTAGCGCTATGGGGCGTTTTCCTCATCGGCCGCCATTTCTGGCGACAAAACCAGCTAAAGGGCAACAAGTCGCAACAGGTCAAATCGGTAGACAGTGTCCAGTGCGCCTATTGCGGTCTGCATCTACCCAAAAACGAAGCGGTCTGTAGCGCCGATGTCTATTATTGCAGCAAAGCCCATCAGAAGGCGGCTGAGAAGCAGAACTCCTGAACATCATGCTGAACTGGCTTGACTCACTCGACGACAACCTGAAAAACAGCAATCAAACCAGCGATGCTGCTACCAACGCTCATTGGCGCTCCCTGAGTCTCTATCTACTGTATCGCATCACTCTCTCCCTTACCCTGATGTTCTTTTTTTACTCAGGCAGCGGACCAATCTTTTTGGGATCAGCGGTTCCCGGGCTGTTTGCGATTACCGGCACACTCTATGCCGCATTGACTTTTCTTTCAGTGCTGTTTTTTCTCTGGCGTTCCCCAAATCCCGAGCAGCAAACCTACCTGGCCCTGTTCGTGGATATTTGCGCCATTCTCCTGCTGACCCATGCCAGTGGCGGTGTCCAGACCGGCATGGGCATGCTGATCGCCGTATCGATCATCGCCGGCGCACTGATAATCGACGGCCGCGCCGCACTGCTGTTTGCCGCCCTGGCGGCCCTGGCGGTGATTACGGATCAGGTATATATCTCCCTGAGCAAGACCATCATATCGCCCCGCTTCGTTCAGGCCGGGTTCCTGGGCGCCGTATTTTTCGCTACTGCCCTGCTTACCCTGGTGCTGAGTGGTCGCGTGCGGGCTAGCGAAAAACTGGCTCAGGATAGGGCCAATGAGTTGAACCACCTGGCCAAAATCAACGCCTATGTCATCCAGCACATGCGCACCGGGGTACTGGTGATCGATGCCTCCGGTACGATCGTCATGATGAATAATCCCGCCTGGCACCTGCTAGGCATGCCGACCACCACCAGCGGGAGTCAGCTGGTCAAGGCTTCGCCGGAACTCGCGCACATGTTGAGAAAATACCATGCCGGGTCGAAGCGGCAGATCTACAACTTCCGCTCTCAACGCCAGGGACCTGAATTGAGGGCTCATTTCAGACCTTTGGGGGGGGAGGAAAAAGGAGATATTCTGATTTTCCTTGAGGATACTTCCCAAATTACACGTGAGGCACAACAGATGAAGCTTGCCTCGCTGGGCAGACTGACCGCCAGCATCGCCCATGAGATCCGTAATCCCTTGGGAGCGATCAGTCACGCAAGTCAGCTCTTCGACGAATCCCCCAACATGAACCCGGCAGATCAACGGCTGACGGAGATCATCAAGACCAATACCGCAAGAGTGAACCAGGTCATCGAGAATGTGCTGCAACTCTCCCGTCGCGACCCGGGCAGCCCAAAGAAGATCCGGCTAAAATCCTGGTTGAAAAAGGTCAGTGACGATCTGGTAAAACATCAAGGTTTCAAGGGATCCCAAGTCTTGCTTCAGATCGAGCCCGAAAATACAGAGATAATCGCCGATCCAGAGCAACTCAGGCAGATCGTGACCAATCTCTGCAACAATGCAAGGGAACATGGTCCGAAAGACACTCTGAGGGTACAGATCATCGGCGGGATCCTGCAGGAGTTTGACCATCCCGTGATCGATGTCATAGACAACGGTCCCGGGATCGCACCGAAGGTGGCCAAACAGATATTCGAACCTTTTTTCACCACCCGCAATACGGGGACCGGCCTTGGGCTATATATAGCCAAAGAGCTAAGTGAAACAAACCGTATCCGCCTGGAGTATATTCCGGGACCGACAGGCGGGAGCTGCTTTCGCCTCCATTTTGACCATTGGCAATCCGGGAGCCGACCCGAATGACCCAGCCGATAGCACTGATCGTTGACGATGAACCGGATATTTGTGAATTGCTGGAAATCACGTTGATCCGCATGGGCATAGATGCCCACTCGGTTTTCGACCTGGCCGGGGCACGAAAAATACTCACCGAGCAAACCTTTGACCTCTGCCTCTCCGACATGCGACTGCCCGACGGCAACGGCATCGAATTGGTTCGGCATATCAACGAAACCTATCCGCAACTGCCCGTGGCCATGATCACCGCTCACGGTAACATGGAATCAGCCATCGAGGCCCTTAAGGCAGGGGCATTCGATTTCGTCTCCAAGCCCGTCGACCTTGAAATGCTGCGCAAGCTGGTACAGCAGGCAATAAAACTGGGCAAACAGCAATCCCGATCCACAGAATCCGATAAACCACCAAGAGGTGAACAATCCCCTATGCTGGGAAACTCGCCGCCCATGAAGCGGGTGCGGGAACTCATTAGTAAGCTGGCCCGCAGTCAGGCACCCGTCTACATCAGCGGTGAATCGGGTACCGGAAAAGAGTTGGCCGCCCGGCAGATTCATCAGCTGGGTTCACGCGCCGATCTTCCTTTCGTTGCGGTCAACTGTGGCGCCATCCCTCAGGAACTGATGGAGAGCGAGCTTTTCGGCCATAAGAAGGGCAGTTTCACCGGCGCCACCGGCGATCATCAGGGGCTGTTTCTCAGCGCAGACGGGGGTACCCTGTTCCTGGATGAGATCGCCGACCTGCCCCTGCACATGCAGGTCAAGCTGCTGCGGGCGATCCAGGAGAAGCAGGTCCGGCCGGTGGGCGGTCAACAGGAGATCCCGGTGGATGTGCGCATCATCAGCGCCACTCACAAGGATCTTACCGAACTGGTGGAAAGCGGTGAATTCAGGCAGGATCTCTTCTATCGCATCAATGTAATCGAGCTTCCGCTACCGCCTTTACGTGAGAGAAGTGAGGACATCCCCCTGTTGGCCCAGCACTTCCTCACCCGCATGGCCCGCGAAGCCGGTACAAAAAAGTCGAAGTTGTCCCAATCCGCCCTGAAAAAACTGAAAGGGTACGGCTTTCCGGGGAATATCCGCGAGCTGGAAAACATCCTCGAACGCTCCGTCACCCTGCTGGAGGGATCGGAGCTGCTTGAAGATGATCTCCATCTTCCCGAGAATCACCAGACAAAAAGTATTAACGCGGCCGAATCATCCGAGCGACCATTGGGCGATAAAATGGTACAGGTAGAGCGGGAGGCGATTATCGAAGCCTTGGAAGAGACCCGCTGGAACAGGACAGCTGCTGCTAAAAAACTTGGTATGTCACTCAGGTCATTGCGCTATCGACTGGAAAAATTCGGGATTGAATAGGATTGTCAACGATATGATCGGTAACTGATCGATAGGATAAAGAGCTGATATATAAGGAGTCAGTTTTAAATCGCCATCCAATTGACTGTGTAACAAAGATTTACATTTAGCTCATGATTTAGCATCACAGTTAGATATTGCTTAAACTGGCATTTTCGTGAAACACATCACAAAAAAAGCAGAAGAAAACAAAGCCTAAAGTGACGAACATTGTCACATTTTGACAATAACTACCGGATCTCCCTCTACCTAGAGTTTTATGCCATTCCCGATAACCATAATAAGTCACAGTCATGTACCACATAACACGACAGATTATAAATGGTAAAGTACGCGAAATATAGCAACCAGGCAGATAACAGTCCTGATCTCCTATAGATCATAATAACATTTTGTTTTATAAGTTATTTCATTAACCATAATCATGATTGCATCGAGCGTTTTCTCTTCACGGACCCAATATTGATGAGGTTCACATCCGATACTTCCCAAGTCACGATCAGGCTAAGTATCACCCCCATAATCACAAAGTTGGCATTATGCTTGCTCCATGTAAGACAAGCCGGATCCGTTTTTCCTAAAGATGCCGGAAATACGGCCGAAAGACCCAGGTACAACCTGCAATAAATTTTTTAGCTGACCCAATCAGCAAACAATCAGGAGTATTAAAAATGCGTAAACAGTCTGGTTTCACCCTTATCGAACTCATGATCGTGGTCGCCATCATCGGCATTCTGGCCGCTATCGTCATTCCTCAGTATCGTGATTATTCCTCCCGTACCAAGTGGGCAAATAACGTAGCCGCCGTCCGTCCATTACAGGTCGCAATCGCTGAATGCGTCAACGATCGAAGAGACATCACTTGGTGTAGCGATTTCGGTAATCTAACCGCTTCCGACGGATATCTCGCAACCAATTTCACTCTCGCAGGTATGCAGACCGACTATATGAGCGGCAATCCATCTATTACTGCAGGTACCGGAGCCATTGTAATTGCTGGCACCGCCGAGGTTGGAACCTGCACCATCACGATGACACCTAACGTCAATGTTGAAGCTGTTCTTTGGGATATAACGAGTAATGCAAGTACTACCTGCTATAAAGCTAGCACCGGATTCCCATCAAGCTAACGGCAGGTTGATAGGTTAAAGATCAGATAGAGAAAATTAACTGGGAATCTGATCTCGACATGAGGAGCCACCAATAGGTGGCTCCTCTTTTATTTAGGGACGCTTATACAAATCACATCATTTTAGTCAATTCCTCAGCTCCCTCAGCCCAATTGTAGAAATACTCGGGTGTGGCCCGTCAAACACAAACTCGGATAGCAATTACACAAGAGCGGCTCACTTCATTGATTCCATCTCTATTCGGGGCTATATTACTTTGCTATCAATAGCTTGTTTACTATAGTTTATAAATTGAATCTGCCAGTTTTGTAGGAAATTCAATCTGCATCACGAATTTTGCGCTCGTGATAAGAGATATTCTTCACCATAGCCTTAAAAAAACCTGTATACCTGCCGACATACCTGGAGATATTGCTGAGAGTCCAACAGACGCATAATGGCGACAACAAACCCTAAAATTAATCTGAGCGGTCTTGCACGCTGCCTTATACAAGACCGATTGATAAGCGAGGAAGATGCGGAATCGGCCTTCGCTGAAGCCCTGAAGAAGAAGGTGCCATTTGTCTCTTATCTGGTGGAGAACGGCATACTGCAAAGCATCGACATCGCGGTCTCCGCCTCACGGGGGTTCGGTGTACCCATTTTTGATCTCGATGTGATCGATCCCGGTGTCATTCCAACTGATGCGGTCGGCGAGAAACTGGTACGCACCCATCATGCATTGCCTATCTTCAGACGGGGCAACAGACTCTTCCTGGCTGTTTCCGACCCCACGAACCACCAGGGTCTTGATGAGATTCGATTCAACACCGGACTCGCCTCAGAGGCAATCCTGGTGGAGGAGGACAAGCTAACCCGCAGTATTAACAAAGTGATGGAGGCCCAGGAAACCAGCATGGATGAGCTGCTGGATGCCGACCTGGACAATCTGGATATCAGCGGTGGCGAAGACGAGGCGGACAACGACGAATCCAAGCTGGATGTGGATGAGGCACCGGTCGTACGTTATATCAACAAGTTACTGTTGGACGCGATCAAGCAGGGGGTTTCGGACATCCACTTCGAACCCTATGAATACACTTACAGGGTACGTTATCGCCAGGATGGCATCCTGCGAGAGGTCGCCACGCCTCCCTCCAACCTGGCCAACCGCCTGTCAAGCCGCATCAAGGTTATGTCACGCATGAATATCGCGGAGAAGCGGGTTCCCCAGGACGGACGCATCAAGATGCAGCTCTCCAAGTCCCGTGCTATCGATTTCCGTGTAAACACCTGCCCCACACTGCATGGCGAAAAGATCGTGCTGCGTATTCTCGATCCCACCAGTGCGCAACTTGGCATTGAAGCGCTCGGATTTGAAGAGGAACAGCAGGTAAAATTTCTGGATGCCATAAACAAACCTTATGGGATGATCCTGGTAACCGGCCCTACTGGTAGCGGTAAGACGGTAAGCCTCTACACAGCACTGAATCTGCTGAATAAACCCGAGGTCAACATCTCCACCGCTGAGGATCCCGTTGAGATCCAGGTGCCTGGCATCAACCAGGTCAATACCAACGTCAAAACCGGCCTGACATTTGCCGAGGCTTTGCGGGCCTTTCTGCGCCAGGACCCGGATATCGTGATGGTGGGTGAGATACGTGACCTAGAAACGGCTGAAATCGCCGTCAAGGCTGCACAGACCGGCCACCTGGTCCTCTCCACCCTGCATACCAACGATGCACCCCAAACCCTGACCCGCCTGGCCAATATGGGTGTCCCACCCTTCAATATTGCCTCCTCGGTGCTGCTGATCATGGCCCAGCGCCTTGCAAGACGCCTCTGTGAACACTGCAAGGCCCCAGAGGACCTGCCCCGGGAAGCAATGCTGGAAGAAGGGTTTACCGAAACCGACCTCAAGACCGATTTTACCATCTACAAACCCGTAGGATGTGACATGTGTACCGGCGGGTATAAGGGTCGTGTTGGTATATTTCAAGTGATGCCCGTCTCCGAAACAATGGGCAAGATGATTATGGAGGGCGGCACCTCACTGCAGCTAGAAAAGCAGGCGGTGAAGGAGGAGATCGATAACCTCCGCCGATCCGGCCTGCGTAAAGTCATGCAGGGGATCACCAGCCTCCAAGAACTCAACCGGGTAACCAAGGACTAACCCATGGCGCCACCGAGAAAGAAAGCAAAGGTAAAATCCCATCTTTACAAGTGGGAAGGTACGGACAAGAAGGGCACTCGCCTGAGTGGAGAGACCCGCGGTACCGATATCAATATGGTCAAGGCCGACCTGCGACGCCAGGGCGTGACCCCGCTCAAGGTAAGAAAGAAACCGACCAACATCGCACTTACAAAACAGAAGATCACCAGTGCCGATGTCACTGTCTTCAGCCGCCAGCTGGCCACCATGATGGCGGCGGGCGTCCCCATGGTGCAGGCCTTCGACATTGTCGGGCGGGGACATGACAACCCCTCGATGCAGGAGCTAATCCTTACCATCAAGGCCGATGTGGAAGGGGGTACGGCCTTGGCTGATGCACTGAAGAAACATCCACTCCATTTCGAGGATCTTTTTGTCAACCTGGTCCGTGCCGGTGAACATGCCGGTGTCCTGGAGTCACTACTGCACAAGATCGCGACTTATAAAGAGAAGACGGAGTCGATCAAAGGCAAGATCAAGAAAGCCATGTTCTACCCGGCTGCTGTCATCATCGCCGCCATATTGGTCACCACTATCCTGCTGATTTTTGTCATACCCCAATTTGAGTCGCTTTTCTCAAGTTTTGGCGCCGATCTCCCCGCCTTGACCCGTTTTGTCGTCAACCTGTCTGAACTGGTACGTGCATGGTGGTGGGCGATGCTGGGTGGAGTAATAGCCTTTATCTACTTATTTACCTATATTTGGAAAAGATCACGAAAATTCAGGCATAACGTAGACAGGATCCTGCTAAAAGTACCTGTTATCGGCATGGTTCTGGAAAAATCCGCTATTGCCCGTTTTTCCAGAACCCTGGCAACCATGTCATCCGCTGGTGTACCTCTGGTTGAAGCCCTCGATTCCGTTGCCGGCGCGACAGGCAATGTAGTCTATAGTGATGCCGTACTGCGCATGCGAGAGGACGTTGCAACCGGGCAGTCACTGCAGCTTGCCATGAAACAGCGTAATCTATTCCCCAACATGGTGATACAAATGGTTGCCATCGGTGAAGAATCGGGTGCCCTGGATGATATGCTGAACAAGGTTGCGGATTTCTATGAAGAACAGGTTGATAACGCGGTGGACGCCATGAGCAGTCTGATGGAACCCATCATCATGGTGATACTGGGTGTTCTGATCGGTACCCTGGTCGTCGCCATGTATCTGCCCATATTCAAGATGGCTGCCGTCGTTTAGCAGAAACCAACGGAATCAACCTGGAAACCAAGTTTAATCAGTGTTTGTTATCGACTTTTTACAACATAACAATTGGGCCTTCCTGCTTTGCGTGATCCTGATCGGCCTTGTGGTGGGTAGTTTTCTCAATGTGGTTATCCACCGTCTGCCAAAAATGATGGAGCAGCAGTGGCACAGGGATTGCCAGGAGCTTGAAGACAACCTCAGTAATCAGGCACCTGAAACCTACACGCTTAGCCGACCCGCATCACACTGTCCTGAATGCGGTCATAAGATACGCCCCTGGGAGAACATCCCCATTCTCAGCTGGCTGGTGTTGAAAGGCCGGTGTTCACAGTGTAATACCTCAATCAGCCCCAGATACCCGATCATTGAAGCAGTAACCGCAATACTCTCATTAACGGTGGCGCTCCATTTCGGCTTCACCTGGGCCACTCTGGCTGCACTTTTTTTGACCTGGGCCTTGATCGCCCTCAGCGTGATCGATTTCGATGTCCAGTTGCTTCCCGACAATATCACCCTCCCCTTTCTCTGGTTAGGGTTGCTGATCAGTCTTGGGAATGTCTTCACCGATCCGCGCACGGCCCTCATCGGCGCCGCCGCTGGTTATCTCTCTCTGTGGAGTGTCTACCAGCTCTTCAAACGGCTCACCGGCAAGGAGGGTATGGGTTACGGAGATTTCAAACTGCTGGCAATGCTCGGGGCCTGGCTAGGCTGGCACTATCTGCCTCAGATCATCCTACTGTCAGCCCTTGTTGGCGCAGTCGTCGGTATCCTGTTGATCATAGTGCGTGGACGGGATCGCAATATACCCATTCCCTTCGGCCCCTATCTGGCGGCTGCGGGCTGGATCAGCCTGATGTGGGGGGAACAGATAAACACGGCCTATCTGCGCTGGTCCGGTATGATGTGATGATGGTGATTGCCCTGACAGGGGGCATCGGCAGCGGTAAGAGTGCTGTCTCCTCCCATCTGGAATCCTTGGGTGTTCCGGTTATCGATGCCGATCAGCTCGCCCATCAACTGGTAAAGCCGGGCTCCCCCGCTCTGCTGGAGATAGAGACCGCATTTGGTGATAATTTGGTGGACAGCAATGGCATCCTGGACAGAGCCGTCCTGCGCAATATCGTCTTCAACGACTCGAGCCAGCGCAAATGCCTGGAAGGGATACTGCACCCCCGCATCAGGGAAGCGATGGAGGCATGGATCTCAAGACAATCGGCACCCTATGTTGTACTAGTCATCCCATTACTGTTTGAGACCGATCAGGAATCACTAGCCGACCGGACTCTGGTGATAGATTGCGACGAATCGATTCAGATCGAACGGGTACTTAAACGTGATCAGCTAACTAGGAAACAGGTCCAACAGATTATGGCAAACCAGATCGATCGCCAGACCCGATTACAGCGGGCGGACGATGTTATCGAAAACAGTGGCAGCCTGGATGACCTGATCAAAGCAACCGTGGAACTACATAGCAAATACAAGGATATTGCTAGTGATTCAGTCAGCTAACAGATCGCTCACCGCGCTATGGTATAAAAAAGCCCATGGCCGTTCAGTTTTGCTTGGTCCTGCCGCTAGACTGTTTAATATGTGTAATAACTTAACCCATAATTCGGCGAGTTTCAGGGCTATCACCAATTCGTCCAAAACTTTCTCTTGGACGTTCAGTTACTTAGAAGGGCCGACCTGACAGGGATACTACTGGACCTATTGGTTTCCTGACCTATAGAGTAGATTTTTACGGACATGCCAACATTCAATATTAATGGCACGGACTATACCATCAAACCTATTTCGGAGCTTGTTCGTGCATTGCCGCTCTTTCTCAAAAATGAGTTTTTTAAATATTTAATTGCCAGTGGTGTCGCCTTACTCATCGATGTAGGTTTCCTTTATGTGCTTACCGAATTTTTCGGTTTTCACTATCTAACATCAGCAATCTTGAGCTTTTCGCTTGGTCTACTGAGTATATACCTGTTATCAATCACCTGGGTTTTTAGCAAAAGGCGATTTAGCGAACAAAGGATCGAACTGTTTATATTTGTATTGATTGGTGTTATCGGCCTCCTAATCAATGCATTCGGAATGTATCTGTTCACAAGCATGATTGGAATTTATTATTTATATTCGAAGGCATTGACCACTTTGGTGGTGTTTAGTTGGAATTTTGGAGCCAGGAAAATCGCTCTGTTTACATAATTCAAGTAACAATCAATGAAGAATCAGTACGCAATTATCATCGGCGCCGGACCCGCAGGTCTCACCGCTGCTTATGAACTATTGAAACACACAGACATAATTCCGCTAGTCTATGAAATGAGCGGCGATATTGGCGGCATATCAAAGACGGTAAATTACAAGGGAAACAGGATTGACATCGGTGGTCATCGGTTTTTCTCCAAATCCGACCGGGTCATGGATTGGTGGGCGGAGATCATGCCAATCGAACCGAATCCTCACACTCCTGGCGTATTGAAATCAACCATTCACTACCAAGGAAAAGAGCGCACGATAGCTACTGGTGAATCCTCGCCTACGGTTTCTGATAAAGACCTGATCATGCTCATACGAAACCGTATTTCTCGCATTTTCTTTACGAGAAAATTCTTCGACTACCCATTGTCACTAAACTTTAACACCTTTAGCAATCTGGGCCTGGTGCGACTCAGCAAAATCGGAATCAGTTATGTTTTATCGACTGTCCGGCCAATAAAACCTGAAAAGACACTCGAAGATTTTTTTATCAACCGGTTTGGCCGAGAACTCTATCTCACCTTCTTCAAGGACTACACAGAAAAAGTCTGGGGTGTTAGCTGCGACAAGATCGATGCCAGCTGGGGTGCGCAACGCATCAAAGGCCTATCCATCACCAAAGCACTACTTCATGCACTAAAGTCTTTGTTCAGCACTGACAGCAACTCAATCAATCAATCTTCTACAGAGACATCATTGATTGAACGTTTTCTCTACCCGAAATACGGACCGGGTCAGATGTGGGAGGAGGTTGCGCGACAAGTAGTGCAAATGGGCGGACAGGTTGTACTTAACCATGTAGCTACGTCGCTCTCGGTACGGAACAACCGTGTACTGTCAATCACTTTCAATGCTAGCGATAGTGAAGAGGAGATAACCATCGATGCCGATTATGTGTTTTCTACCATGCCCATGAGTCAATTGATAAACAGCATTGACGACGATGTACCGCAAGATATCCTCGCTATTGCTAATGGCCTGGAGTATCGTGACTTCCTGACAGTCGGCCTACTGCTGAAAAAACTAACTGTTAAAGACACAACAAACGGCCAAAAAGGTAGATCTTCAGCCAGCCTTCCAGACAATTGGATATATATTCAGGAAAGCGATGTCAAGGTCGGCCGGGTTCAAATATTCAACAACTGGAGCCAGTACATGGTAAAGGACCCGGATACCATCTGGATCGGCCTTGAATATTTTTGCAATGAAGAAGATGAACTATGGACCATGGACGACAAGAAACTCATGGACTTCGCAATAAATGAAATGGAGAAAATAGGATTTTTAAGTTCGCAAGATGTGATGGATTCAACTGTCATTCGCATGCCGAAAGCCTACCCTGGCTATTTTGGTAATGCCTATAAAGAAATCGAAAAACTACGGCGGTTTACCGATGATATAGAGAATCTTTACCTGATAGGTAGAAACGGCATGCACAAATACAACAATCAGGATCACTCAATGTTAAGTGCAATGACTGCGGTGGAGAACATAATTAATGGAGTTACCTCAAAACAGAATATTTGGGAAATCAATGCAGAAGGTTCATATCACGAAGCAAAAAACGATTAGCACAACCAATCCATGCACCCTAGCCATATCTCGAATGATCAGTCATTTCAATTTGATTATAGTTTACCCATCCTCAGCGCAGAAAGATATATAGCGATTGCATCCCTGTCGATTATAGTCTGGATTTTTACACATCCCTATCATGGAATTTGGCATGATGCATCACTCTACACAGCGCAGTCACTGAAAATCCTATATCCCGAAATATATCGGGGTGATATTTTCTTCAAATACGGCTCTCAAGCAAGCTTTACAATTTTTCCATTTATTCAAGCTCTGGCTATTCAGCTAATCGGGGTTGATAGTAGTGCGTTTCTGCTCACAATCATTGGCCTAACACTTTTTTTTACCAGCACCCTGTCACTTACCAGAACTTATCTATCATCGGCTCAAACTGTGCTTTTCCTCATTCTCTTCACCACGCTTCCTGTATTTATAAACCCTGTACTTTATATATTTGAAGTATTTTTAACGAGCAGAAATTTTTCGCTAGGACTTTCACTTCTATTTCTCAATTTTGTGCTTAAAAGGCGATTCGTTTTAGCAACTGTTTTTCTCCTCATCGCACTTCTGCTCCACCCACTTGTACCCTTGGGTGCTTTTGCCATAGCAGTATTTCTACAGAAAACTAAGGTGATATTGACCATTGTCACGCTCGGCCTCCTTTTTTTGGTTACTTGTCTTCTATTTTCGATACCTCCAATGAACTTGCTAACCCAAACAATAGATGCAGAGTGGCGAGAGCTAATAAATCAGAGATCTCCTTTTCTTTTTGTCGAAAAATGGCTGAATAGTGATCTGAGTCTGCTATTGCTAGAAATTTCCATCATCCTAACAGCCAGAGCTTACTGTACAGATAAACTAAAGCAGATCTTTAATGCAGTCCTCATCGCCACATCCTTATGCTTAGCTGTATCGCTAGTTGCAAGCTGGGTTTCGAACACACTGCTGATCCAATTACAAACATGGAGAATACTGGTATTTACCCATATTTTTTCTGTTATCGCTTTTACATGGATCATGACCGCTGCATGGAGCAAGGATAACGGAAAGGTTATAGTGCTTCTTTACTCTTCTATGTTCCTTACATTTGAATCCATCGGAGGCTTACCAGCACTGGTGATTCATATTTTTTGGATCTACAGTCTGAAACGCCACTACACTCCCCCTCTTATTGTAAAAGGGGCCTATGCAATACTGCTTCAATGTGCATTCTGGTATCTCCTCAATATCAATTATATCGACCCAACAAGCATCACAGCTAACCCCATATTTACTTACTCCAGCAACATAAAACACTTTCTTTATAGCAGCCCCTTACTAATAACTGCTTATTTAATGGCATTATTTTACTTCTCCAAAAAACGGCAAAAGACAATTCTGGTAACTCTTGGCATTACAATAATACTCTTTTTACCTTTTACCATATATTTCTTTGATCAGCGACATCGCAACGCAACATGGAACAACGGAAACTCAGAGCCCTACATTACACTACGAAATGAAATTCCAGAAAGCGCGACTGTCTATTGTGAACAAGGTGTTGAAGCTTGTTGGCTTTCACTACGCAGACAACACTACATGTCACCTAAACAGTCTGCTGGTATCGTCTTCTCGAGAGAAACGGCAATTGAAGCAAAACGCCGTTCCGATCTACTGCTTGATGCAGGCTTTGAAGACGGAGTATTCCCAAGGCACTGGCATGATAGCAACGTACAAATAACACCAATCCCAAAAGCAGGCGCTTTTGATAGATTATGCCAGGACCCCATACTTGATTACATAGTTTCCACATCACTAAACACACCAAAAACACCTGATAAAATTATCGACACACCCAATACGACGATACACATCTATAATTGCTCTATAGCGCCCTGAATATCGCCCACCATAAAACAATGACTGACAATACTGTGCATGCCATATAGGAATACTATTTCACTATATTGGGCGGATAGTAATTTTGATAGTAGGCTGGATCACTGTAATAGAGAATTTGAGCCGATTTCCAGAATTCGATTTGATTGAAAAGCTCTTTCGCTATTGACTTTTCTTTCTTATATAGATTCTGCTTTTCCACAGGATCGTCAATAAGATTGTAAAGTTCTAGCTTTCTCCCAGGATAATAGGTAGTTAATGCCTTCCAGGGCCACTCAACAATACCATGCTGCTTAACAATCGCATTACTGTGCATATAAACAGCGCGAACCTTGTTACTTAGTGGACTTTTACCCTGAAAATCCGGCTCCATTTTCATTCCTAACATATCAATTATCATAGCCACGAAATCTATATGGCTTACCGGCTTTTCATACACAGAAGGAAAATCAGGCACACTGTTTATAACTGGTTTCATGAATGCATATGTACGCATCACCTCTTCATACATTGGTCCAGAATGATTCCCGAAACCATGCTCATAAAACGCCTCTCCACTATCACCCAGAATAAGAACTATACTGTTCTCCCAGATATTCTCTTGCTTGAGAAAATCAACAAAATCTTTAATTAATCTATCAAGATTGTATACAGCATTGAGATAGCGATTACGGACATGTACTTTTTTATTTTCAGGCCAATTATAGTAAACAGTGGAAAACCCTAGATGTGAGGGCTGGAATGGCTCTTCTCCGTCTTCCGGTATGAAGTAACTAAAATGGGTATTTTGTAAATTAAGACCCATCATAAATCGACGCCTCCCATTCAGGGATCTTATCCAATTTTTGGCGACCTCAAGTGTAATCCTGTCTTCCAGTTTGCCAGCTGTCGCAATACCCTTATTCATAAGCTTTATCAGCCCATGCACATCATCCTCGTTTACCCAGGTTTTTCCATCGTAATTTTCGGAGTGATAGAAAAAATCTACGTCCTCTGTATCAAGCCAGTTAATCATCCCGCCCCATTTTTCATTTTGTGACGATACATAGGCTGTCTCGTACTCATTTTCTTTAAGAACACTAAATATGGATTTCCCTTTCCATTCCGCATTCTTTGGATATGTTTGTCTTTTCAGTCTCCTTAATGGATAACGTGAGTACCAAAACGCGAGGTCAGCATAATCTGAGTGAGAAGCAGTCGCATACGCACGGTTAAAAAAAATCCCTTCACTAGTAATATCCCTCATAAAAGGGAATGGCGTTGGATCAAGTAACATTAGATCGTGACGCAATGACTCAATCATGATGACTATTACAGGTATATCCTCTACCAGAAGGTAGTCTTCGGATTGATTTTCCTCTCGTCTAATGAATTGGGATTCAACACCGACAACTGGAGTAAATTCATTATCCGATTTAAAGAAATTAGTTATGTACGTGACGGGTGATGTAGCAATCAGCTCGATATCACTATTTTTAATATAATAAGACGTAAAAGATGACGAGAGAAGAAAAAATGGGATAAGAAACAGCTGAACCCGAGAGGACAGCTGCACGAATCGGCCTATTAACTTGAATATCACAATTGAAACCAACAAACAGGCAACAACAGACAGAACAGCTGCAAACGGTGATGTCTGCAATATATGCTGGGGGGCTCTCGCTATATTATTGAGAATAAAAAGGATGAGACCAGCACTTGGCGTATATCCGTTATTTGCGTAAAAATACCATATAAAAGCTGCGATACTTACCAGGCAAAACAGTACAAGAAAAAATAAAAACTTGCCGACATTTGCGATGATAGTGGTCGATTTAAAGGTCAGCAAATAGCCCACTAGCAGCAACATTGAGGCAATAACCAGCCAGGCAGATACAATATCTATGGTAATCAACAGCATCTGAGCTGACTCCATAGTTAGTAAAGTGCTGTTACTGTATTTATATATGAACAGAAGATCTGAACACACGATAAGGATAAACAGCAATATGATGGTAGTTTTATTAAAAAATACCCCCCCTCTAGTGACCCCGTATACCATTGCTCTCACAACCTACCCCAATTTACGAAAAGTTTAACCGCATCAAATCAGTATTAAATAGTGATTAACACGCCAGTTATAACAATACCGCCCTCCTGGATAGCATAATCAACGGGATCGGATTTCCTCTTCACTTTGCATTGCAAGATAAATAGATACTAAAGAGAGAGATCGATTTATGGAATTGAACGATCTCACTTCTTTTTTCTGGTTGCAGTAGATAAGGTCGTTGGATCTTCAAAGCGATATTCCACCGATCCCCCACCACAGGTTGGGTTAAAGGGATCTATGTTTCAGCAAATCCGGCATCCCTAGATAGTATATCAAACTAAGATAGCATCGGAGTTAAATAGCGAAACAGCAGTAGCACAAACTCTGAATTATCTATTGTTAACATTGGTATCAAACTCAGGTTATCTAACAATCACGCTGCAGTCACCTCTCGCCGTTTACTGAAGATCAAACCCTCATCGGTGCTGTCGACCTCAATGGTATCCCCGGGCCCGAAGCGGCCCGCCAGGATCGCCTGGGCCAGCGGGTTCTCGAGCTGCTGCCGGATCGCCCGTTTCAGCGGCCGGGCGCCATACACCGGATCGAAACCGGCCTCGCCCAGCCGGTCGAGGGCCGCATCGGTGATCATCAGTCCCATCTCGTGATCCGACAGCCGCTTGTGCAGGTAGTCGATCTGGATTTTTGCGATGGCGCGGATCTGCTCGCTGGCAAGGGGGTGGAAGACCACGATCTCGTCCAGCCGGTTGATGAATTCGGGACGGAAATTCTGCCGCACCGTCTCCATCACAGCCGCCTTCATCTCCTGATAGTGTTCCTCACCCGATATCTCCTGGATTACCTGTGACCCCAGATTGGAGGTCATCACGATGACCGTATTGCGGAAATCCACCGTTCGACCCTGCCCGTCGGTGAGACGACCGTCATCGAGTACCTGTAACAGCACGTTGAAGACATCGGGATGAGCCTTCTCCACCTCGTCCAACAACACGACCGAATAGGGGCGACGGCGTATCGCCTCGGTCAGATATCCACCCGCTTCATAGCCGACATAGCCGGGAGGTGCGCCAATCAGCCGGGCCACCGAGTGTTTCTCCATGAACTCCGACATATCGATGCGCACCATCGCCTCCTCGGTATCGAAGAGGAACTCTGCCAGGGCCTTGCACAGCTCGGTCTTGCCGACACCGGTGGGGCCGAGAAAGAGGAACGATCCGTTGGGCTGATTGGGATCGGAAAGCCCGGCCCGTGAGCGGCGTATGGCATCGCTGACCGCGCGTACACCCTCTTCCTGGCCGATTACCCGTCTGCCGAGCTCATCTTCCATACGTAGCAGCTTGTCACGCTCCCCCTCCAGCATCTTGGAAACCGGAATTCCGGTCCATTTGGATACCACGTCGGCGATCTCCTCTTCCGAGACCTTGTTACGCAGCAGCTTCATCTCCTGCATCTCGGCCTGAGCCGCCATATCGAGCTGTCTCTCCAGTTCGGGAATACGGCCATACTGCAACTCGGACATGCGTGTCAGATCGCCGGCCCTGCGCGCCGTCTCGAGCTCAAGCCTGGCTTCCTCCAGGGACTCCTTGATATGCGTGGTACCCTGCAGCGCCGCCTTCTCCGACTTCCATATCTCTTCCAGATCGGAGAATTCCCGCTGCAGGCGATCGATATGCGCCTCGAGTTCCGCCAGGCGCTTCTTCGAGGCCTCGTCCGACTCCTTTTTGAGCGCTTCACGCTCTATCTTGAGTTGAATCAGGCGCCGTTCGAGCCGGTCCATCTCCTCCGGTTTGGAGTCGATCTCCATGCGGATCTGGGAGGCCGCCTCATCCACCAGATCGATGGCCTTGTCCGGCAGCTGGCGGTCACTGATATAGCGGTGGGAGAGGGTTGCCGCCGCCACGATGGCGGGGTCGGTGACATCCACCCCGTGGTGGACCTCGTAACGCTCCTTCAGACCACGCAGAATGGCGATGGTATCTTCCACGCTGGGCTCCTCCACCATCACTTTTTGGAAACGGCGCTCCAGGGCGGCATCCTTCTCGAGATATTGGCGATACTCATCCAGGGTCGTGGCCCCGACACAGTGGAGTTCACCCCGCGCCAACGCCGGTTTCAACATATTCCCCGCATCCATGGAGCCTTCGGCCTTGCCCGCGCCGACCATGGTGTGCAGCTCGTCGATGAACAGAATGATCTGCCCCTCCTGCTTCGCCAGATCGTTGAGTACCGCCTTGAGGCGTTCCTCGAATTCTCCGCGAAATTTGGCCCCTGCTATCAGGGCGCCCATGTCGAGGGAGAGCAAACGCTTGCTCTTCAGACCCTCAGGTACCTCGCCATTGATAATGCGTTGCGCCAGTCCCTCCACAATCGCGGTCTTACCCACGCCGGGCTCGCCGATCAGTACCGGATTGTTCTTGGTACGGCGCTGCAATACCTGAATCGTGCGACGAATCTCGTCGTCACGCCCGATAACGGGATCCAGCTTCCCCTGTTCCGCACGCTCGGTAAGATCGATGGTGTACTTTTCCAGTGCCTGACGCTGATCCTCCGCATTCGGATCGTCCACATTTTGACCACCTCGCAGCTTGTCGACACTCTGCTCCAGGGCTGCCTTGGAGCCACCGGCTGTGCGCAGCATCTCACCCAGTTCGCCCTTGTCATCCGCTGCCGCGAGCACAAACAGTTCGCTGGAGATGTATTGGTCGTTACGTTGTTGCGCCAGCTTGTCGGTCTGGTTCAGCAGCCGCCCCAGATCATTCGAGATATGCAGATCTCCCGCCGCGCCCTCGACGCTGGGAAGCCGCTCCATGGCGGCGCTCAGGCTTGAACGCAGACGGTTGACGTTGACATCGGACTGAGTGAGCAGATGGCGGATAGTGCCGCCATCCTGGTCGAGCAGGGCGATCATCAGGTGTACCGGTTCAATGAACTGATGATCACGCCCGACAGCAAGGCTCTGGGCATCCGCCAGCGCCATCTGGAATTTACTGGTCAAACGGTCCATTCGCATGGGTAATACTCCGAAAAATTCTTAGATACCCTACAGATTGGGGAGAAACTCCGGCATTTCAACCTAGTAAGTGTAGCTGGACGGGGTTGATAGTCCGCAAATGAACGCTAATGAACGCAAATTTTTAGAATATAATACTCTATCCTCTTTCCCATACTCCTGAATGGAAATGCGGATATTAGGAATCCGGCGGGGCAAGGTATGGATTCTCACGGTGGACCGTGGGAACCAGGGGACGCGCTAATAAGTATTTCGCACATATTTGCGTTCATTAGCGTTCATTTGCGGACTTTTTATACTAGGCAGTATTAGCCACCTTGCTGCTTCGCCATCGCCTCGACCTTGGACATCACCATCGCTTCAAGGGCCTGCTTGAAGTCGATGATGCGTTGGCGCAGCTCGGGCTGGGCGGTACTGAGAATCTGCGCCGCCAGGATGCCGGCATTACGCGCGCCATTGATGGCGACGGTGGCCACCGGTACCCCCGGCGGCATCTGCACGATGGAGAGCAGGGAATCCTCGCCGCTCAAGGTGGAGGTCTTCACCGGTACGCCTACAACCGGTAGCGGCGAGATCGCAGCGACCATGCCCGGGAGATGGGCGGCACCGCCAGCACCGGCAATAACCACCTGCAGACCTCGTTCTGCCGCCTGCTGAGCATAGCCGAAGAGCCTGCCGGGTGTGCGATGTGCCGATACGATGGTCATCTCATAGGGAACCCGCAGTTCCTGCAATACCTTTGCCGCCTCCTGCATGACGGGAAGATCGGAATCACTTCCCATGATAATGCCCACAACTGGTTCGTTCATGGATGCTGTTCTCCGCTAATTTTAATCAGATCGCGCACACGCTCCGCTTTCTTTCTGGCCACATCGAGATCCGCATCGAGTACGGTGACATGCCCCATCTTTCGGTAGGGTGTCACTTCCGCCTTACCATACAGATGCAGGCAGACACCCTTTATCGACAGGGCCGCTGCCATATTCTCGATCACGGGCCTGCCGCGGGCCACGCTATCGCCGAGCAGATTGATCATCGCTGCAGGGGAAAGCAGATCGGTGGCACCCAGGGGGAGACCCAATATGGCACGCAGATGCTGTTCAAATTGATCGGTGATACAGGCCTCGATGGTATGATGACCCGAGTTGTGGGTGCGCGGTGCGATCTCATTGACCAATAGTTGGTCATCCTGGGTGAGAAACATCTCAACACCAAATACACCCACACCCTGCAGGGCATCGATAGTGCGTGTTGCCAGTGCCTCCGCCTCAGCGGCAATCCCGGCACTCACCGCTGCAGGGCAAAGCAGCAGATCAAGGACATTCTCACCTGGGCGGAAACACATCTCCACCGTGGGATAGGCGACACACTCACCCTCATGATTACGGGCGACCATCACTGCCAGCTCCTTCTCGGCATCCACGAATCGCTCCACCAGGGATGCCACAGGCAGATGATTGCCGAAATCCTCGGCAACCGGCATCACCGAGACACCGCGACCGTCATAGCCTCCGCGACGCGCCTTCTGCACCAACGGAAAACCAAATGATTCAAAGGCTTGTAAATTGGGTTCCGGCATCTCTGCAAACGCTGCCGAGGGGATACCGTTGTGTTCCAGAAACTGCTTCTGCAACAGCTTATCCTGCAATACCGAGAGCAATGCGGGAGCCGGGTTGATACGGTGTCCCTCGCGCTCTAGCTGGATCAAGGTCTCTGTATCGATATTCTCCAGCTCGAAGGTCACCACATCGCAGGATTCCGCCAACTCACGCAGCTTTGCAGGGTCGTGATATCCACCGATGATCTGATGCCCGGCAACTTGTCCTGCGGGGGAACCGGGATAGGGATCGAGGACCACGCAGGTACAACCCAGGCGCTTTGCAGCCTTGACCATCATACGACCCAGCTGGCCGCCGCCAATAAGACCGATTCGAGCTACAGGGAATGGGAAGCTATCCTTCATCACTATCTACTAAAAAAAGGTTGATTATCGCCAAGGGGGGAGAGTATACCCGTCAAATAGGAGGAATGCCTCTATGTATGCAAAATCCGAGGGATATCACGGGTCTACCGCCCTTAAGTGGTAGAAATTTCCCGGTTGATTTTCCCGGTGATATCCGCAAACTCGAGCAATCCTTTTTCATCCAGTACGTCCACCCGGCTGCCATCCACATGTATCAATCCCTGATTTGAAAAATTGTGCAATATGCGGGAGAAGGTCTCCGGGGTCACAGAAAGCCTGGAGGCAATAACCCCCTTCGGTGTCTGGAGTTCGAAGCTGTTACCACTATCTAGCCTGGCTTGCCATCTTTTGCATAAGAAACTGGCAACGCGACAGCTGGCGCTCTGCAGGGTCAATTCGTCGATTTCACGGATGAGATTCTTGAGACGATGACTCATATCCCCCATCAGCCTAAAGCAGGTGTCGATGGAACCCCGCAGTATTTCCAGAAACGGCGCGCACTCGAAACTCAACAGGTAGGTATCACCGATTGCAACTGCGTTTACAGGGTATTCCGGGTGCTCCCCGAACATCAGCGCCTCGGCGAAGGTCTGTCCCGGGGTAATAATCTCGATCACCTTCTCCTGCCCCTGCATGGAGAGTCGTGTCAGTTTCATCTGGCCCTGAAGCACCAGGAAAAAATGGGTGGCGGGATCACCCAACTGAAAAAAGAGTTGACCATCCCTGAGCCTTACCTCATGGGCCATCTTTTTAACTTGTTCGAATTGTCTATCATCAAGATGAGCAAACAGATAGCACCGCTTGAGATCAAAATACACCATCCGCCTCCGGCTGATTTCCCCTTATCCAAGATATTTGTCAGGCACTACAGGATCCATGTAACTAACTGACAATGCTGAAAAAAATAAAGCAGTGTACATTCAATTATTATGTTTCCAGACTCGATAGTATGCATACCCTTCACTTCGGTCCGTTAATAGCCAGCGACCGTTGTCAAACTTGAATCTGGGCTCCCTCGAGGCCTGGCAGATCAGTCCGCTATGCGGCTGCTGAAGGTTATCATCGCCGGTAACGGCATGAAACCAGACCACCATTCCTTCGCAATCATGGTAGGCATATTCAGACATTTTGCGTGGCTGCAGGGTCGTCAACCTGGGTGATAATTTCAACCATGCATCGAAACCGCGAACCATGCTACCCCCTTCAGCCAGGATATCCACCTCTTCGGGAGGATTCTCAAAAGCGTCCTCAAGTATCAAGAGCGGATCGGTGGCAGTCGGATCTCCGCCACTGCAACCCGCAAGCGTAAAAAGCAACACAAAGAGTGATCGCATCACACATTGTCAAGCTGGGTGAGATCCCTGACAGCCCCACGGGCAGCCGAAGTTGTCAAAGCGGCATATGCCTTCAAGGCTTGAGATACTGTCCGTTCTCTCCCAAGCGGTTGCCAGGCCTGATTGTCTTTTGCCACCATTGCCTCACGCCTTTGTTGCAGCAGCTCTTCGCCTACTGCCACCTGGATGCTGCGCCCCGGAATATCGATTTCGATGGTATCGCCCTCCTCCACCAAACCAATAATTCCTCCCTCCGCCGCCTCGGGCGAACAGTGTCCGATGGATAACCCGGATGTACCGCCGGAAAAACGACCATCTGTGATCAATGCGCAGGCCTTACCCAATCCCTTTGACTTGAGATAACTGGTCGGATAGAGCATCTCCTGCATGCCAGGCCCCCCTTTCGGACCCTCATAGCGTATGATGACGACATCTCCCGCCTGGATTTTGTCGTTCAGAATCGCCTCTACAGCACTGTCCTGGCTCTCAAAGATACGTGCCGGCCCGGTAAATTTCAGGATGGACTCATCCACGCCGGCTGTCTTGACGATACACCCCTGTTTGGCCAGATTGCCATATAGGACGGCCAATCCCCCATCCAGGGAGTAGGCGTGTTCGAGATCCCGGATACATCCCTGTTCCCTATCTAGATCCAAGTCTGGCCAGCGGGTTGACTGACTGAAGGCTACTTGTGTGGGCACGCCTCCGGGTGCCGCCAGATAGCGACTTCGCGTCTCCTCCTCCGTGCTGCGAACAACGTCCCAGTGATCGATCGCTTCACCAATGGTTGCCGAATAGACTGTCGGCACATCTCGATGCACCAGGCCTGCACGGTCCAACTCGCCTAGGATGCCAATCACACCGCCTGCCCGATGCACGTCCTCCATATGAAATTGCTGAGTGGCTGGTGCAACCTTGCACAGGTTAGGCACTTTGCGACTCAACCGGTCGATATCGGCCATGGTGAAATCGACTTCACCCTCATAGGCAGCGGCGAGCAGATGCAGCACGGTATTGGTGGAGCCACCCATGGCAATATCCAGACTCATGGCATTTTCAAAGGCCTCAACGGTCGCCACATTGCGCGGCAGTACAGATGCATCCTCATACTCATACCAACGTTTCGTCAGCTCAACGATACGATGTCCCGCTTCCAAGAAGAGCTGTTTCCGGTCGGCGTGGGTAGCCAGCAACGAGCCGTTACCGGGCAACGACAGACCCAAGGCCTCGGTAAGGCAGTTCATGGAGTTCGCGGTAAACATACCTGAGCACGAGCCACAGGTGGGGCAGGCGGACCGTTCGATCTTCTCTACATCCTCGTCACTCTCATCCGGATTGGCCGCCGATACCATGGCGTCGACAAGATCGAGATGATGCTCCTTGCCATGCAACCGGACCTTGCCCGCCTCCATGGGACCACCGGATACAAATAGGGTCGGGATGTTCAGTCTCAGTGCGGCCATCAGCATGCCGGGAGTGATTTTATCGCAATTGGATATACAGACCAGTGCATCGGCGCAGTGTGCGTTGACCATATACTCCACGGAGTCGGCGATGATATCCCGCGACGGCAGGGAATAGAGCATGCCTCCATGTCCCATGGCGATACCATCATCCACGGCAATGGTATTGAACTCCTTGGCCACCCCGCCGGCCGTCTCTATCTCTCCTGCAACCAGTTGCCCGAGATCCTTCAGGTGAACGTGGCCAGGTACGAACTGGGTGAACGAGTTGGCGATGGCGATAATCGGTTTATCGAAGTCGTCGTCCTTCATGCCTGTGGCTCGCCACAAGGCCCTGGCACCAGCCATATTGCGCCCATGGGTGGTCGTGCGGGAACGGTATTGCGGCATCGGTCACTCCGGATAAACTGTCGAAAAGGTCCATTATGCACGCTTTTCCTCGCCGCAAACAAACACCCTCGATACGGTTTCCCATTATTGCCACCCCTTGTAGACCGCAAGCTGCCTTATGGGGAGCCGCTCTCCTCGCACGGCAGATTGAGAGTAAACACCGCTCCACCATTCTCACCGTTGTTCGCCGCTACCGAGCCATGATGTTTCTCAGCTACCACCTTGACAAAACTCAGGCCAAGACCGACACCTTTTTTTCGCATGATCTGATTTGAATCCGCCTGCATAAACGGCATAAAGATATCATTCAACTGGTGCTCAGGGATTCCTGGACCTTGATCCTCTATTTCACATATCAGTCGAGAGTTTTTGATCGAGATGGTCATTGTCACAAGACCCTGTGGCGGGGAGAATTTGATTGCATTTTCAAGTAAGTTGACCAGGGCCCGCTCCAGCAAGCCCAAATCACCCCGCAACCACATCTCATCCTGATTAAACCGCCGCTGCAGCTTTACCTGCCTGGCCTTGGCCTGGACATAGACCTCGTCTACGGCATTATGTGCCACCTCAACAAAATTGGTATCGGCGAAAGAAGCGGTTTCGGCAACCTCAGCCCGGGCCAGGCGCAGGAAATTATCCGCCAATTTGAGCGATCGACGAGCCAATGGCTGAATCTGTTCCGCCATCTCCTTTGCACTCCCATTCAATAACTGCCCGGACTGAGTCAATGAGAGCAGAGAGGTAATGGGAGAACGGATATCGTGGGAGAGAAAATTAAGCATCTTGGCACGCGTACGCTCCGATCGTTTCAGCGTCCCGATGTACGAGAGGTTGATAATCATGCCGGGAAATTCAGCATCAACAGCTTCCAGGGGTTTCAACTGGATAAACAGTTCAGTATCGGGGGGGCGAATGGCTTCAAAACGAACAGGCTCTTTGTGTAGCAAGACCTTCTTGAAGACTTCCTGCCATGTATCCGCTCCTTGTATGTCCAACACGCTCAACAGATGATAGGCATCCTCACCCAATAGCTCCTTGTCTGACCGGTGCCCCAGATAGAATGAGGTGCGGGGATTGGACATCACGACCTGTCCCAGACCATTGATGACCATCAGTCCGTCATCCATCTGTCCCACCGCATTACTGATCAGATGTCGAAAGCGCTGCAAACGGGCGTTGGCCTCCTGCATCTGCTGCATGCGTAATTCCACTCTTTCCAGCACACTGTCCTGTTTGGCTTCGGATTCAAGTGAGAATTGCAGGGCGAACTCATCGACCAGCTTCATTGAACGGCCCACCGGCACTTCATTTCGAGGCCAGATCAAACCCAACCGCCAGGCGGTATTCGGTCGCTGTATCTCTGTCCATAGCTCTGCACCTGACCGCTCCCACGTCCCGATTGCCAACGAGTCCAAAGGCGGCCCCAGTGTTGAGCCGCTTTGCAGCAGTTGCTTACCGCTATCCGCATCATAGAGCACCCATCCCCGCAACGGCGTCAACCTGGCAAGGAACTCCATCGCCGTAGTCATATCGCTGGGAGGCTGTTCTACCGGCAATAGACGCTGCTCACTTTGCATGCGTTCAAGCTGTTCGTTGAGATAACGCACCGCCTGATCAAGTCGTCTCCAGCTCCATAGAGGATAACTCAGCAACAGACCGAGCAAGGCGGCGGATGGCGGGAACCAATACTCTGCCCCACGCAGCAATGCTATGGAAAAAAGAAAGAAGCCTACCAGAAGAACCAATGACACCAGCGGAGCTGCCCGTGTGGGAAAGTAGGGATAGAGAACAAACGGGAGAACCACGATCAGGGCGCTGCCCAACAAATGGGGCAGATAGGGGACCGGGGTTATCGCTTCATCCTGTCTCATGCTCTGTAGCACATTGGCGTTGATCTCCACGCCGGGCATCGGCACCCCATAGCCGGACACGGGGGTAGGCAGAGCATCGCCTATCCCGGTCGCCGTAACGCCAACCAATACAATCTTGTCGCGAAATAGATCGGGTAGAAAATCACCCTCGAGTACCTGGCTGTAGCTATAGCGGTGATAGTGACCCGCAGGGCCATAGAAGGGTATCAAGCGGTGGGTATGGCGATTGATTGTATGGATATTCGGAGCCTGCCGGCTGGTGGGTGCGGTACGCATTCCCTCCTCCCCGGGTTCGAGCCAGTTCAACACCGCAAGCATCAGATGTGGCCAATATGCCTGACCCAACCCCTCATAGAGAAACACACCGCGGGCAATGCCGTCGGCATCCAGGTCCATATGCACATGTCCCAATCCCGCGGCCACATTTGAGAGCTCCGGCAATGGCATCGACTCCACCAACATCCCTCCCTGACGATGCTCTTCCAGGATTACCGGCATAAACACGCGCTCACTGGCGGCGATTGATTGGATCAGTTGGTTGTCCGAGTCGGGGTCGTTTCGATCGGGCTCGGCGAATAGGATATCGAGGACAACGGCTTTGGCCCCTGCCTGGGTGAGACGGTCAACAAGCTCTGCGTGGACTTTGCGTGACCAAGGCCATCGACCCAGGGCTTCCAGGCTCTTCTCATCAACCGCGACGATAATGATATCTTCGGCAACGGGTTTGGAGATGAAACCCATCTGTAGATCATACAGCAGCAGATCCCAACGCCAGAGCCAGTTGCTGGCCGCCAACAAGCTGGTAAGCAGCAACATGATCAAAGCACTGCGTGTACGCTCTGAGTACCTCTTGGATCGTGTCACGACGCTTGTGCGGTTGAGGGCATCCCTCATCTTTTACCTGTCATGGAAGCTCCGCCATCACTCTGCTCTATCGCCAAACAGGTATACCGATACGGAATATATTGGATCGGGATCGATCATCATTAGCTGCGGACAGCGCCTCCACACCGATAAAGTAGTGCCCTGGGGGCAGGGATTGCAAAATAAATGTGTTATCTTCGGACAACCTCTCGAACAACACATCCTCAAGTCCGACATCTCTGGCAAGAATCAACCTATATGCCCAAGCAGCAGCCACCTCTGACCAACGGATGTGGATACCATGGCGACTGAAATACGGCTGAAAAAGCGTCGGCGTTGTCAGTCCTTCAGGTTCCACACGCTCTGGTGTCGGGATCACCGGTTCCAGGGTGAAATCACGATAGGCATTGAATCCCTCAAAACCCAACTCGTCTATGCCCCTCAATGCGATCCGATAGCCGCCGGCAAGCAGTCGCGGCAACTCAATGCGATTGCGCGGAATTCTTCCCCCTGCGACCATTCTATCCTCGCTATTGGTAAGCTGGTAGCGATAAGCTGTCGCCCCGGCAAGCGGTGACCATTCTATCGCTACACCTTTCATTGTGAAATGGTGTATCAACTGCGTCAGATCAGGTTTTGCCAACAGCTTACGTGGAGCAGCCGGGGGATTACCCTTTTCTATCAGAGTCCCCTCTCCCTGTTCAACCAATACGGTTTCGCCTGCGGCGGTGACGTTGACCCCCCCCTCAGTCACTTCACTACGGGTTAGATCTTCATCGGCATCCGAAAAGACGCGAAATTCTGTGCCACGTACCATGGTGACTGCGGCCGGCGTATGTATTTCATATCGATATTCCGGCTTTCTAAGAGGTTTGATACGATTCTCGATCCGCCCCCGTTGCAGGCGAATTCTAGTGTCCAACATGCCCATGCCGTGAAAAGATGAGAGTGCATCGAATACGACTTCACTCTCTTCACCGATCAACAGTGTGGAGTTGTCTGCGAATTGCAATGAGACCGAAGAACCGACACCGGTAGTGATTCTATCACCGGCATTGAGCATAGTGCCTGCTACCAGATTGATTGCTTCATTCGCTCCCGTTCGCTGCAGTAAGGCATGCCCGAAAACAAAATCGACCTTTACGCCCGCTAGTACCTCTTTCAGCCAGTCAATAGGCACGCGGATCTCAGTTCCGATAGGAATTTCCTTGTCGTTGGCGATGCCGTTGTAGATTTGTAATTGCTCGGGGGTGAACTCTGACTTGAGGAAACGTTCCGCCACGATGGATAGATTCTCTCCCTCGTGAATTCGATAGGCCCAGTCTTCCGACCATGCTGGACCCGTTATTAGGGTCAGAATGAAGAACAGGAACGATGTGATGATTCCAGTGTACTGTCTCATACTCATGCGTGATATCAGAGGCACGCCAAGCCCCCAAGACAGGGCGCGCCGCGCAGGCAATAGCAGGCCCTCGTCAAGCAGCGCAACGTAGGATTGGGAGCGTGACGAACCTCCCTGCGAGCGCGCCGTCAGGCCATCGTCCACGTTGTTGCATGGCTTGGAAAGGGCACGCCATTGGCTGCGCCACGCACCAAGCGGCCAATGGCCTGGTGTCACACTGATATCACGCATGAGTACGAGACAGTACACTAGTCATCTTGCCAGTTACTCATCGGCCAAATTTCGGGCTTGAAGATAACTCAATCGGCTTGAGCCCTAGACCCTCCATATGACCATGTGTATTCATTATCAAGGAGATATTACTGGCGATCCATGCCGGAATCAGACGTGCATTAGGATATACCCGCTCAATCCCAGATTCCAGCGAACTACTCTTGCTCGTCCAGCTGCTCGAGACGATAACCTTGATGATAGACTGCCTTCAAGCGCCATCCGTTTTCCGGTGTCAGTCCGAGTTTGCGGCGAAGTCGACTAATGTGAGTATCCACGGTACGGGTCATCAGACCCGGGCCAAACCCCCAAATACTCTCCAGCAGATGATCGCGGGAAAGCAGGCGGCCAATGTTGGTGAAAAGCATCCACGCCAATTGGAACTCCTTCTCAGTCATATCCACGGGCGCACCGTTCAACGTGAGCGTTTTATTATCCTTGTGAAGTGAAAAACCACTCACTTCCAAATGATCGCGTCGGCCACTGTGTCGCCTGACCAGGGCTTTGATCCGAGCCAGCATGATTTCACGGTTGACCGGTTTCGCCAGGTAGTCATCGGCACCTTTTTCCAACGCTTCGATGATATCAGCTTCGCCATCCCTGTGAGTGATAAAGAAAACAGGTAGATCCCACTCCCGATCACCACGCAACCAGGAAAGCACCTCTACACCGCTTTTTTCCGGCAATTCCCAATCCATGATCAGCAAATCATAGGTTTCATGACGCAATTCACGCATAAAAGCATCAGCACTATCAAATGCTCTGCAGACATAGCCTTCAGCTTCCAACCATTCCTTCATCACCGCTGACTGCACTTTATCATCTTCCAAATAGGCTATTCGCATAGATGACTCCAAGGTACAAACGTCATACAACCCCGCCACACTGACGAGGATTAAAACACACCGGACATACCTGCTGCGGCTGTTCAGGATTCAGCTGATCCATGACTACTAACTGACCACTGCCTGGCGGGGGTGTCAAGATAGGTGTTCTCATAATACGAATTTAATTCCAGGCGACAGCTTGACAAAGGTCAAGCTGTCGCTTTAATGAACGCTGTTTATTGACAATTTTCAGTCAAGTTTCAGCTCGACACGCCGATTCTGCGCACGCCCTCCCGCTGATGAGTTGTCAGCAACAGGGGACGATTCCCCCATTCCCTTGGTGGTGAACAGCGCTCCATTCACTCCCTGTGCCTTGAGATAGTCAGCCACTGCTTTCGCACGCTTCTCGGAAAGGGACTGGTTATAGGCCGCGGAACCCGTGGAGTCGGTATGTCCGATAACCTCAATCGATTTAATATCGGGACGCGCCTTGAGTGAATCAGCAATACGGTCCAATGTGGAGGTGTATTCGCTGCCGACCTTATCGCTATTGAGTTCAAACAGGACATTCTGCAAGACGATCTGAACCGCACATCCGGCATCGGTTACCGTAGCGCCGGCGGGCGTATTCGGGCAGTCATCCTTGCTGTCGACCACCCCATCGCCATCACTATCCAGCTCACAGCCACTGGCGTCGACCTTTGCTCCAGCAGGCGTATCCGGACATTTATCGCTGCTGTCCGCCACACCGTCTCCATCGCTGTCGAGGGCGCATCCCTTGTCGTCGACACGTACCCCGGCCGGTGTACCGGGGCACTGATCCTTGCTGTCTACAACACCGTCATTGTCGGCATCGCCTTCAGCCTTCGTCATTTCCATTACCGGCTCACCGAAACAGCCGGTATCGGCCGGTGCCTTGTCACGATGGGAGGTGGTCCAACACTCGCCATAGCCGGTACGCCAAACCGAATTAACACTATCGTAAGCCAGACCCTTTTCTGCCACTGCGTTACTGCTGATCAGCGTCGGCGTCAAGGCCAGGGCTATGGCAATTCGTTTAATGTACATGATCACACCTCCAGTTTTCTTTAAGTATGGATAAGGCGACTAGACAGCCACCCCTTGAATCATATGGATATCCCGCTGCGGGTAGGGAATACTGATACCCTGCCTGTCGAATGTTGTCTTGATGGACTCAAGCAACGCTGCCCGCGTCGTCCAGTAATCCCCCGATTTCACCCAGGGACGCACGGCAAAATCGACACTGCTCTCACCCAATTCCAACAACATGATCGTCGGCGCGGGATCTTTTAGCACTGTGCTATCGGCATCGAGGAGCTGCTGCAACAGGTCTCTTGCCATTTTAATGTCATCGTCATAACCGATACCGATCACCAGATCGATTCGTCTCGTGTCCCTGGCGGAATAGTTGACGATAGTGCCACTATATATTTGCGCATTGGGCATGGTGATCTCGCGGTTGTCGCCGGTCTTGAGAACCGTGTGGAATATGCGGATCTCCTCAACCACGCCCGACACACCACCTGCTTCGACGAAATCACCCAATTTAAAGGGCCGGAAGATAATCAACATCACACCGGCAGCAAAGCTTGCCAGTGAATCCTTCAACGCCAAACCGACGGCCAGGCCAGCAGCACCCAAAATAGCCAGTGCTGATGTTGTATTGACACCGAGCTGCTCCAGAGCGGCAAGCACGACGACAGCCAGCAGTACTGCATATGCGATATTGCCGAGAAAGCTGATCAGCATCTGCTCGACGCTGCCTCTCTCCATGAGCTGTTTCAGCATGCGGGTCAGCATTTTTGCTATCCATCGACCGATAATGAACACCAACAGTGCCATAACGATCTTGGTTCCCCAGGGAATAATGTAGGTGTTCAAAATAGTCTCTAATGTAAGATCCATAAACCCTCTCCAGTCATTGTTGCGATACTGTCTCTCTGATTAGCCAAAGCGATGTCAACTCTTGTTGACCAGTCCGGCGATGGCCAGGACAAGTATCGCGCCTGCTGTTGCAGTGATCAATGACGCGATCAATCCGCTGGTGTCGACCGCAAAAAACTCAAAAAGATACCCACCTATCAATGCCCCCAGAATCCCTAGCAACAGGTTACCCAACAACCCATAGCCATGGCCTTTCATAATCAACCCTGCAAGCCAGCCGGCAACCATACCAACCAATAGAAAAGCCAGTACACTCATATCTGTCTCGAATTGAATACTGCGTGCAGCTTAGGTCAATCCCTGCACTGGAATAAACCCAAAGCCTGTTAAGAATTGTTAAATCGATATTTCATTTTCCAAATGCCGACAGGTCATCCATGCCCAATCCAGGGTAAAATATCTTAGATGTATACTATGGTTATGTTGAGAGAATCTGAGAGCGAGCCATGTCTGTATTATTGGAATTCAGCGTTTTCCCGCTGGATAGAGGAGCAAGTGTCAGCAAGGAAGTGAGCCAGGTGATCGAAATGATCGACAGCGCTGGAATCGAGTATCAATTGACGGCGATGGGAACCTTGATCGAAACCTCGAATATCACACAGGCACTCGCAATTGTTGAGAAAGCCACACAGATAATTCATGACACTGGATGCCAGCGAGTCTATGCTGCGGTGAAGATCGACAGCCGACCAGCCAGAGAACATGGCCTTCAAGGAAAAATACAATCCATTCAGAAGCGACTCGGAGAGGTTAACCTCAATCCAGGTATCGAGTCTGATTAGTGGAACTACTAAGCTTGGGCTGAACTACGGTGAGAAGAATAAAATGAATACCGAATCATCAACGGAAGAGCTGTTGCACGATATCAATAAACTCTGGTCACAGAGCTATCATGGCTTACTATCTACTCATTCGGTTAAATACCAAGGTTATCCCTTCGGATCACTCCTGCCCTTTTGCAGCGATACGAAGGGCAACCTGTTGCTTCTCATCTCTCACTTAGCGCAACACACCAGAAACCTCGAACACGATCCTCGCTGTTCTCTGACACTGACCGAACAGGGTGATGACGATGTACAACAACTGGCCCGCCTCACCTGCCTGGCACAGGCCGAAGCTGTCAATTCAACTGCCGCAGCCGAGCGCTACTTTCGTTTCTATCCGGAGGCGCGCCGCTATCAGAAGGAACTCAACTTCCGTTTCTACCAGCTGGAAGTGAAACACTTTTACTATATCGGTGGATTCGGATCTGCCCGCTGGTTTGATCCAAGCCGTATTCCGCTGCCTATCCCCTTTTCCACTGCGGATGAAGCCGAATTACTATTTCAGTTGAACTCCAACAACCACGATCTACTGAAACAACTGCTCGATAGCAATGGCATGCCGATCAATACCGCCATCGAAGCGGCCGGTATCGATCCTTACGGGTTGGATCTCCGCCTGGCCTCAGGCTTGAAACGCCTCCAGTTTGATACCAGCTTCGAGGATAAGTCGGCATTTCTGAAACATATTTCTGTTATCTCCAACACTCCACCATAAGACGAGCTGTATTTGAGCATCCCTAAAACCTGGAATTTTTTGGGGTGGAAACGGGTTGGTATTCCACATTAAACTTCGCTTCAGAAATAACCAACTTTTTTACTTGGTAATAGGAGCAGTAAAATGAACACAGAAATTCCAGAGCGCGACGGAGATGGTTATCTCACCGACATGAATGCATGGACCCCGGAAATCGCCAGAGCCATGGCGGACGCCGACGAGTATGAACTCAACGAGGAGAAATGGGAGCAGATCCTGAAAGCCAGGGAATATTATGATGAGTTCAACGTGGTACCTCCCATACGTAAATTCTCCAAATATCTCGGAGCCGATCAGAAGGCCATGTTCAAACTCTGGCTGACGGGTCCGATGAAACCCATCACAAAATATGGCGGATTGCCAAAACCCACCGGTTGCGTCTAAGCACAAGGACTTTCATGGCGCAAATTAAGCACAATCACCGCAAGTTTTCGCAAATGAATTTTTTGTGCAAGATCGCTATCATGCGTTGATACGCGGTGATTGGCGTCCATTCGCTACCAATCATGCAGGATACCGAAATGTGTAGGGTGCGGCTCGCCGCGCCATGCCTGAAAAGCAGCGCAAGACTTCCCCCGCTATCACCCATCCGTTAATATTGCTCGCTTTTCCGACTGGAAAAGGGTGATATGACCTCAACCACACTGCTTGGCCAACTCAGCAGTCTGTACGAAAAGCAGATTGATCTACTGACCTCCACACCAGCTGAGGATTGCACTAGACGTTTTCATCCCCAACTCGCCTCACTCAACTGGTATTTCGGCCGCGGTGTCTATCTGGAACTGCTATGGCTCAGAGAGCGGATGCAAAACGATGACGAACTTTCCACGAGAGTGGAACAACTCTTTTCTCCTAACGGGTTGCCCCTGGAACACCAATGCAGCCGGCTGCCACCTGTTGAGCACTTGATCAACTGGGGATCGGAGATCCATGATGAACATCTACGCAGACTAGCCACTCCGTCAGCACTGCCTGACCATCCCTGGTTGCACCATGACAGACTCCCCTGGTTCCTGCTGCAGGAGCAGGCGAAACTCTATGAAGCCATGTTGACGCTCCTTAACCAGCGATCCCTGCATAAACCGGATCATACATACCTATGCAGGGAACCGCTTCAACCCGAAACACCCCATTGGGAAACCAGGGAGATTTCCCAGGGCCACTATCGCATCGGAGCACGGGACGAACCACGCGCTTATGATAATGAGCTGCCACCGCAGGCAGTTGAGCTCAGCAGTTTTCGCATCGCGCTGACCCCTGTATCAAATACACAATTTCTCAGCTTCATGCTGGCGGGCGGATATAGCGATGAATCACTGTGGAGTGGCGAGGGTTGGCGGTGGCTGAATGAACATGGTTATCAACACCCCGAATATTGGCGGCAAGATCTACAAGGCGGATGGTATGAGGTGGCCATCAATGGTAGTACCCATCTGCCTCCCAATGAACCGGTTACCGGCATTTCTCACCATGAGTCCCAGGCTTTCTGCAACTGGGTTGACCGAGAAGGCGGTGAATTTTCAGGTGCCGTGATCCAACATGAATATCAGTGGGAATTGGCAGTACGCACTGGGGTTGTGAGCCAAATCGGGCGTGCTTGGGAGTGGTGCGGCAATACTTTCCATCACTACCCCTCATTCCAACCCTTTCCGGATGATAGGTTTTCAAACCTGGCTGTTGATGGAAATCATTACACTCTTCGAGGCGCCAGCCTGCATACACAACCCATGCTGCGTCGCGCCAGCTTCCGTCACTGGGCCTTACCATCTGAGCGCCATCAGTTCACAACCACCCGGCTGGTCTTCCCGCCGCGCCATCAATGGAGTTCCTAGGTCTGTTATCACTGACCGAAAGACTGTGCTGTGTCTGAATAGGGTGTAATGAACCATAGACAACACTGAGCAACGTTTTGCAGCCGCCCCCAAGGGCACTTCCTTCGGGGCTCAGTCCGCAGGACTGAAGCTATTGGATTGAGTTAGGCCCTAGGGAATGGAATTCACCAATTTGGCCACTCACAACACATTTAAGAACTAATCAATTAAAGAATCGGGAAAAACTGCCAACAAGCGGGTTAGAGTAACTATATTCTGAGCGCTGCATCAATAATGGGTATCAATTCGATAACAGGACCGGCACTCCAGGGGATTCAAAAGGGATTCCAGGGGATGCGTCGTGTGACATCGGAGATCGCCAGCACCCAGCAGACCAATCAGACCAAGCCGACCGATCTCTCCCGCGCCATGGTTGAACTGCAGCAACACGCAAACCAGACCAAGGCACAGGTGAAAACCCTGAAGACCGCCACTGATTTGATCGGCACGCTAATCGATGAGCGTGTATGAGATAGGCTTGTTCAGTCAATAAACAACATCGAGAGATCGACTGCCCTAACATCCTTGGTCAAGGCACCGACCGAGATATCATCCACTCCCGTCTCGGCAATAGCGCGTATCGTCTCGAGATTAATGCCTCCGGAGGCTTCAAGCCTCGCCCGGCCGGCATTCATCTCCACAGCCTCACGCAATATCATCAGTTCGAAATTATCCAACAGTACCCTTTTGGCCCCGGCCGCCAGAGCCTCTTCAAGCTGAGCCAAGGATTCCACTTCGACTTCGATCTGCACCCCGGCGGATGCGATCTGGTTAGCCCGTTTCAGCGCAGCCCCTATCGATCCGGCAATCTGCACATGGTTCTCTTTAAGTAGGATGGCATCATACAGACCCATGCGGTGATTCTGCCCGCCGCCGCAGGCCACCGCATATTTCTGCTGCACCCTGAGGCCGGGAATGGTCTTTCGTGTGTCGAGAATAGTAACACCCGTTCCCTCAACCGCCTCCACATAGCGATGCGTTATCGTTGCTGTGGCCGACAGGGTCTGTAGATAATTGAGCGCCGTCCGTTCGCCACTCAACAAGGATCTGTTGTTACCTTGCAACATGCAAAGCACCGTGCCGGGAGCTACAGAATCCCCATCTTCAACATGCCATTCGATTTCAATGCCGCCGTCCAATCGGTGAAAGACCTGATTCACCCAGGCAATACCACATATCACGGCATCTTCCCGGCAGATGATCTGTGCCCGCGCCAAAACGCGCTCATCCAGCAACTCAGCAGTCAAATCGCCGCTGCCAAGATCCTCTGTCAATGCCAGACCGACCTGCTCATTGATCAGATTGAGGGGCGGCAGCCTACTCATCCCTCAACAGAAAGAAGTTCAACATCGAAAACCAATGTGGCATTTGGTGGAATCACGCTTCCGGCACCCTGAGCGCCATATCCCAATTGCGGTGGTATCGTCAGCCTTCTTTTGCCACCTACCTTCATGCCAGCAACCCCCTCATCCCATCCGGCGATCACCATGCCCTTGCCTAACGTAAAATCAAATGGCTGGTTACGATCCAGGGAGGAATCGAATTTTTCTCCATCGAGCAGCCATCCGGTATAGTGTACTGAGACCCGGTTGCCGGATATTGCAAGATCTCCTTTCCCCACGTTCAGGTCTTCAAACTTCAGCCCGGAATCAGTGATTTTTTCACTCATGATCAAACCCGTCCTCTGTATTGTGGAATGAAACGGTTACAAGACCGATAGACGGTCAAATGGTGATTGTTATCAGCTGTGTATGCTTGGCGTCAAGCCGCCGTTTGAAAAGGTATGTCGTGCCTCTGGCGGGGTTAAACTGTTTGACCTTAGGCTGATGCGGGGGTTGAAGTAGTTTTCTTCAAAGCATCGAGCATCGCATCCAGGGCTCGATCCATGATCGGTTTGGCTGATAGTTCCACCTTTTTCGCCGTACCCTCACGCAAGCGTTTGGCGAGACCGAAGGTGGTGAGTTCCATGGCTTTCATGCCTTTGCGGTTAACGAAGATATAGGTATCTGTAACCTTGCTTTTCCACGACAATTTGACCCGAACCTTACTGCTTCCATCAATGATTTCAAGCCATTCACCGGTTTCCAGATCAATCGCCTGCTGAGTGAAATCATCATTCTCACCGATCGCTTCATCCGTCATTTCATGCAATTGACTATTGGGGTCTGTTGCAAGTTTGCTGTCCGGAAAATGGATCTCATGTTGGCTAACCGGCATCGTTCCAGCGGTATGCATCTGACTGCTATCCCCGCCGCGCAAGACGCCGATATGGCAGTTTTGCAACTCTTTAAACAACTTGGCCATTTTATGCTGATCAAATGAGATGCTGTTTAGCCGTTCACGGATATTCCTCAATAGCTCAGGGATACCGCGCAACAATTGCTGCCTTTCACCGTATTCTGACTTGGGCTGTACACTCCACAACAGTCTGTCAACGATATCCAATGCCTCACTCCAGCCTTTGCTCTCCGATCCCTCTCGCAGGTAGATAAGCAACAGTACGTCTTTCCAACCATCTTCAAGAATGGACATTACTGCTTCGGGGATGACATTTTGAGTACGCAATCGCATGTTTAACTCTTCTGAGACGATTTGCTTGGCCGATTTGAGCTGCTCTTTTCCCTTGGTTATCTGGTTGGTACGCTGCTCCGCAATCTGCGCGCCCCGTTGTTCCTTCTGCCACCAACTGGAGAAATCCTCTTCCAGCTCCGCGAATAGCCCCGGGTCGTCGTGAAATTCATTCAAAACCCGTTTAACTACCTGTTCGATCTTTTTATACAGGGTATCGTTGGCACGATCGCCTGTATCGTTCCAGCCGACCGCCGCCTGCGCCAGGCTGTTGAGCAAACGCCTTGCGGGATGAACCTTCTGACTGAAAAAAGTCTTGTCGATGATCGCCACTTTCAGCATGGGTATCTGCAGGCGACTGATCAGTGCCTTCATGGCGTCGGGCAGGCTGTAATCATCGAGGATAAATTCGAAAATCATGGAGATGACATCGATCGTATCGTTATCGGCATCCCCAAGGGAACGAACGACCTGACCATCCCTGGCGATCTGCAGATCACTGACCAGCTGAGCACGCATCTCATCCGGTGTCAGGGGGCGATTGACACGACGTCCTTGGGGCAGCATCACCACATTCGACTGCTGGATGGCTGACAGCGCACCCAGGAGTTCACCGGTATCGACAAGCGGCACATTGCCTGCCGGAGGGGTAAGCATCAGACTGGATGTCAGCAGACTGCTTCCACCGGCACTTGCACGCCTGAGATTGAGCAGTTGCTGCAGATTTGAAAACAGCTCAGCCTGGATAACCTCTTCAGTTGCGGCTGTTGCAGTGGCTGCGGGAGAGGTTGAACTCATATAGGATGAGTCACTTGCCAGGTAGCTTTCTCCGCCCCCGTCACCGCGCAAGCTTGGCGAAACCGGATTGCGGCGAACCTTCGGTGTCAGCTTGGGTATGACGCCGGCACGGCCCAAGAGGAGATTGATCTCATCATAGAGGCCGCCGATATAGTGCATCACGTGACGGTCGAACAACTTGTATACAACCAATTTGACCGGCAGCTCAACCGGAACGCCCGCCATCGATGCCTGAAATGCGTTGCAGATGACACTCGGTGCCAGGGGGGTGTGTTGGGCAACAGTCTCATCGACAGAACCCCCACCCATCACGTAGGCGAAACGTTGACTCATTGCGTAGAGTTCACGGGTGAAGCGGCTCTCGGTCTTGCTGACCATATTAGTAACGGCTAATGAATCTTCCAGGTCCTCGTCATCCACCAGAGACATTTCCGATTCTAGACTCAGCTCATCTAGGGTAGGCTGATTGATCGTTACTTCGCCCGTCTCCCAGTAGGTATCGTAGGCCCGCAGGACCTCCTGGTTAAACCTGCGATCAATGCCTGACCGCTGCTTGCGAAGCTCACGCATGGAGTCGAAATAGATATTCTGCAGGGCGTTGCTCTCGGATTTGTTGGCCATTTCATAGAGCGCGTCATCGAGATTCTCGAAGAGACCGCTCATCAGTTTTGGCAACGTTTTACCTACGAGATTGCGACACTCAGACGCAATCCTACGTCCGTTCACGTCAAGAGCGATTTTTTTTCGACGAGGCACAGCAGAGCCGAATGTAATAATGTTGTCTTGCCTTCGCATCTATTGCCACTTGAAGGTGTCCATCAATATCCAAAAAGATGCCGACCGGTCCCTGATACCCGCATCTAGCATAAGGCTATGTTACTACACGGATATCGTCTGAGAATAACCTCACACTAAACGCCTTTTAGCGACAAGAAATGAAGCTAAATACCCAGGGCACAAAAGGAAAATTAGCACCAAACGTATGTATTATCAATGAGTTCTGCAAAAAACCAATCATCTGGTCGCCATCCCGGCCGGTACCATCCCGGCTTATTGCCTCATACATTTGCGAAATTAATTCCGATTGAACAACATTCCGCCCATTTGTGAAGTAAGAATATCGCCAGACTTGCCGGTGGGTATTTCGGTACGGGCTTTTTTTACCCCAAAATCAGATCGACCCGATCCACTATTTAGGGTAATTTGTGGAATAGAAGCTGACGTGAATCTAAGGTATCGTTTAACGATCACGGAATAGCTCCAGAACGGCCTCTCAGAAGAGCAATAAACGACCTGAAACAGTTCCATTTTCATCGATGCGCCTAGTTAAACGCCTTTTCTCTTCCCTCGCGGACAGCATCCGTGATCTGCTGCCGATTGTACTGGTTATCACTTTTTTTCAGTTAGTGGTACTGCAACAGCCGATACCCAATCTCGGCACTATCCTCATTGGGTCGATGCTGGTCCTGCTGGGCCTGACACTCTTTATCGAAGGCCTGAATCTCGGTCTATTTCCTATCGGTGAAGGCATGGCGTGGGACTTCGCCCGAAAGGGCAGCCTTACCTGGCTGCTGCTGTTTGCTTTCGCACTCGGGTTCGGTACAACGGTGGCTGAACCCGCGCTGATCAAAATAGCCCAGGAGGCAGCCAACGTGGCCGCTGTCGGCAGCATGATCGAGAATACGCCCCATGCTCGAGAGGAGTATGCCCAAGGATTACGCTATACCGTGGCGATATCAGTCGGATTCGCAATTTTATTCGGCGTCTTGCGTATCGTTAAAGGTTGGCGTGTGGAATATCTGATCATTGGCGGTTATTTGGGTGTTGTATTAATGACTGCAATAGCGCCAAAAGAAATTATTGGAATTGCATATGATTCAGGCGGGGTCACTACATCCACGGTCACCGTTCCCCTGGTCACCGCCCTCGGCGTAGGACTAGCCTCTAGCATCAAGGGCCGCAATCCCATGACCGATGGATTTGGTTTAATCGCCTTTGCCTCTCTGACCCCGATGATCTTCGTAATGGGATATGGATTGCTGCTATGAATGAAGCCTTGCAGCACTTCTTCTCCGTGATGATTGGCACGATCCTCGATGTCCTGCCGATCGCCGGCATTCTGTTTGGCTTCCAATTCCTGGTTCTGCGCCGGCCGATAAAAAATCCTAAAGAGATCCTGTTCGGCTTTCTTCTGGTACTGATCGGCCTGGTACTGTTCCTGGAGGGATTGGATCTGGCCCTTTTCCCACTTGGCGAGTTGATGGCGAATCAGCTCACCTCCCCGGAAGTACTCAATATTTCCACTACCGGTGACACCGTCCAATGGCATCACTACTTCTGGGTCTATCTGTTCGCGGCCAGCATCGGTTTTTCCACCACTATCGCAGAACCCTCCCTGATCGCAGTCGCCATCAAGGCGAATCAAGTCTCTGCTGGCGCTATCAGCCAATGGGGATTACGTATTGCGGTTGCCATCGGAGTTGCGGTCGGTATCGCTTTGGGTTGCTTCCGGATTATTTCCGGCACACCCTTACATTGGTACATCATGGCGGGTTATGTCGTGGTGATTGTGCAGACGGTCTATGCCCCCCGTTCAATCATAGCCCTGGCTTACGATTCTGGCGGGGTAACAACATCAACTGTTACGGTTCCGCTGGTCGCTGCCCTTGGACTTGGGTTGTCGAGTAATATCCCTGGGCGCAATCCTTTGATGGACGGCTTTGGCCTCATCGCCTTTGCCAGCCTATTTCCGATCATGTCAGTCATGGCCTACGCTCAGTTGAGTGAATGGCGCACGAAAAGACAGAAAGATGATACAACGAGGTAAATCTCATGCACTTCAAACTCATCATCGCCTTGGTTGAGGACAGTACAACCGAAAAGGTTCTTGAGGCTGCCCGATCTGCTGGAGCCACCGGCTCCACAGTCATTAATCACGCGCGTGGAGAGGGCGTCAATCAGTCAAAGACATTTCTCGGTTTGACCCTTGATACTCAACGGGATGTATTACTGCTGCTGGTCGAAGAGCATCTCAGTCGTACCATTCTGGAAACAATATCCGAAGCCGGCCAATTCGATGAAGAATCGGGAAACGGCATCGCTTTTCAAATTGATATCGAAGATGCTGTCGGTGTCAGTCACCAGATCCAGACACTCACACAAGTTATCGAGGAGGAGTTATGAACGATCGGCAACTAATCCGGGTCCGGGATGTCATGAAAACCGATTTTGACATGGTCGACGGTTTGGACACCGTGCAGATGGCATTGGAGCGTATGATCCATGTAGAGACCAAATCGCTGATTGTGAAAAAGCGCAACGAAGACGATGAATACGGGCTGGTCATGCTCTCCGATATCGCGCGACAGGTCCTGGCCAAGGATCGCGCGCCGGAACGGGTCAATATCTATGAGATTATGACCAAACCCGCTCTGACCGTCTCATCGAACATGGATATCCGCTACTGCGCCAGAATCTTCAGCCGCTTCGATCTCTCCAGGGCTCCGGTCGTTGATAACCGTGAAATCGTGGGCATCGTCAGCTATACCGACATGGTCTTGAAGGGACTCAAAACCAATCCGGAGTGAGATTGAATCCATCTAAAGACATTCTCCTGAGTGGCGCGGACTACCGGCCGACGGAAAACATGGACGACAGGCCGGCGGAGACTGAGATCGACCTGCTGGTCATTCACAGTATCAGCCTGCCGCCAGGTGAGTTTGGGGAGGAGTGGATCGATGATCTGTTCATGAATAGACTCGATGCATCGGCCCATCCCTACTTTGAAGAAATCAAATCACTCAAAGTCTCGTGTCATATCCTGATCCGGCGAGAGGGCCAAGTGACCCAATATGTCCCTTTGAACCGACGCGCCTGGCATGCAGGTGAATCAAACTACTGCGGTCGAACCTGCTGCAACGATTTCTCCATCGGCATCGAAGTTGAGGGCTCGGACGAGATACCATTCACGGATGCCCAGTACCAGACACTGCAGCAAGTCACCAGAGAGATCATGCACTACTATCCTTCAATCACCCGGGAGCGTGTTACAAGCCATGCCGCCATTGCACCGGGACGTAAAACAGACCCGGGACCGATGTTCGACTGGCCACGCTATTTAAAATTGATATCGGTACATGAGTGACTCTCCCCACGGCCGTAAAGGATTATCCTGTTTCCGTAAGATCGAACCCGCTGTCTGGTAGTTGTGATACAGGCTTCTCCGGGCATGCCCACTGTCGAACCATAACATCGATATTGGAGCCAATCTGCAAGGGTTGAATCCTACAGAATATTGCATAACATGCCCAAAACCTCAGGATATGTGTTGAAACTTTTCTTCGATTATCTGACACTTGCCAGATGACTCTGACAATCATTCTAATCTGCCTGATAGCAGAACGTTTTTTACTCGATTACAGCGAGTTGCGTAACAACAGCTGGTTCAATACCTATAACCGGTGGCTTGAACTGCATCAGCTGCCTCAACGGATGCGACGGGGTGTCATCGGGATTTTGTTGTTGATACTCCCACCCCTGCTTGCGCTTTCAATATTGCAACACCTGTTTGAGGATGCCCTGTTCGGATTGTTCTGGTTCGCACTTTCGCTGGCAATTCTACTCTACTGTCTGGGTCCCAAGGATCTCGATTCGCAAGTTGACCGCTATATCGAGGCCGTGGATAGTGATGAGGATAGCGAAATCAGGGACTCCGCCACCGCCCTGATCAAGGACGAACCACCGACCAGCGAACCGGCACGGTCTCAAGCTGTGGCCGAAGGCGTGCTCTCCCAGGCAAACCAAAATCTGTTTTCGGTACTCTTTTGGTTCATACTGTTGGGTCCGATCGGCTCGATGGCCTATCGCATCGCCACCTGGCTGCCGACAGTGGAGCAGGCCAATCAAGATCCCGACTTCCACCTCAACAGTAAACAGTTGGTCACAATTCTTGACTGGATACCTGCCCGATTAACCGCTTTCTGTTACGCCATCGCAGGCAGTTTCGAGGACGCCCTTTACGGCTGGCGCAGCTACCACGAGAACCGATTCAGCGAATTCGCCGACAGCAACAGCGGGATCCTGATCTGTACCGGCGGCGGCGCCATGCGGCTCTCGACGCTGATCAACGAAGCGAACGAGGGTGTGCAATCCTTCAGCTTTCTTGCAAAATCCGCCATGGCTCTCGTCTGGAGATCGACGGTTGTCTATCTGGTGATCGTCGCCCTTCTTACATTCAGCGGACTGATTTGAGTGACTGACAAGGTCACCAAGATCGATCTATTACGCCATGGAGAACCTATAGGCGGCAGGCGCTATCGGGGTCAGATAGATGATCCTTTAAGTGACCATGGATGGAAGCAGATGTGGCAAACCGTTTCCGGCGGACGCCCCTGGCAGGCCATTGTCAGTTCACCCCTGCGACGTTGCAGTGAATTTGCCACCGCCCTGGGACGCGAACTCAAGATCGGCGTAGAGCTTGATGATCGGCTGAAAGAGGTTGGTTTCGGGGACTGGGAAGGCCAAACGGGGGACCAGCTCCATATGCGCGACCAATCAATCCTGTCACGCTTTTATCACAACCCGATTCAGAATCGACCGCAGTACGCTGAGGATCTGTATCAATTTAATGATCGGGTCCTTGAGGCCTACGGCAACGCCTGCGAACGCTTTCAGGGTCAACATCTGCTGGTTGTGGCCCATGCAGGTGTGATTCGTTCGATTATCAACCACACCCTGCAGGCCCCCCTCAATTCCATGTACCGGCTCTCCATTGGCACCGCCAGTCTCACGCGTATCCAGATAGACAGCGAGCGCCCACCGACCCTGATTTTCATGGGTAGATCACATCTCTGAGTTTCAATCGAATGTGACCGGATTCACGCTATTTTTAAGCTTCTCTTAAGTTAACTAAGTTATAAGTCACATAAAAATGGCTGGATCTGAACTATGGTTGGCGTGGGTTCAGAGCAGTTCAGACAAAATAAGAGGAGAAATCGAATGACATGGCTGCTTCTTACATCACTCGCAATCATTGTTGTTTCCGTATTAATCGCTAAATCTATTGAATTACCGGATCGATAGACTTTTTCTATAATTCCACCCGACATGTGACCTAATCAGGGTAGACAGGGTCACATCGAACTCCGTTGCTGGCGCACATATTCGTACATGACGATGGATGCCGCCACCGCCACATTCAGACTCTCCACCTGTCCGAATTGTGGAATTGAAACCGACGCGATATCCGGGTAGTCCTCCTCACTGAAGCTATGCCCCCACTCCTCATGGCCGAGAACAAAGGCAACTTTCCCGTCCATACCGAAGTCAGTTAGTAAGCGCTTACACCCACTTTGAAGCTTTACGATTTGATATCCGCGCTCAGAGAGTTCCCGGTAACTTTGATCAAAGCTGTCAAAAAAGCGCGCCGGCACCTTTTTGAACGATCCCTTCCCCGGCGCGGGATCAAACGGGCCAATACTCACCAGATGCACTTCTTGCGCACCGAAAGCCTCTGCACTTCTGAAGATCTTCGCCACGTTGAATCCCGCCTTCATATGATCGAGCACGACGATGAATTCATGCACACCAGGCTTGGCCAATAGGTTTCTTTTACGCTGCTTGGTATACCTCAGCATTGCCTGATCCCGCTCGTCTCTGCGCTCTTTTTTGCTTTTTCTCTCTCTGATCATGATACATCCGGGTTATCGTTGATTTGAAAAGGACCTGTCAGCGCTATTCCCATAGGTCCTGCCGGAACTTTTTGATCGGTGTTGGTGGGCTCTAAGACCATAACAATTCTCCAGGTTATTCTCATTCCGTTGTTGAATTATGCGTGCTGTAATACTGGCACCTCGCACAATCTGGATAGGAAGTCGGAATATATCGGTTTTGCCATCTGAAACGCTATATTCGAATCAGATATCACAATACGAAATCAGTAGGCAGGTATGAGTATATGCAGGTAACAAACGTCACCCGGGTACTGGTATGGAGCAGTAGACTCAGACTCGCCCACTGGAGCCTCGGGCTCTCCGCAATAGGGCTGCTAATCAGCGGATGGCTCATGAACAATACCCCGCTGATGGCGCAGAGCACAGCTGAGATACATTTTATGCTCAGTGGCCTGTTTTTGCCGGCGCTGCTGTTTAGACTCTATCTGCTCTTCATTGGCAAAGGCAGTGAACATCTCTCCTCCTGCGAACCGAACCTGCATCGCCTATCGCAAGCATGGTCGGTTCTAAAGTTTTATCTAACTCTCGGCAGAGCACCACTACCCAAATGGTACAGCCACAACCCTCTTTGGGGACCCATCTACCTGGCGCTTTTCTTCTTTATGCTTTTGATTGCAGTCAGTGGCCTGATGCTGCTCAAGGATATTTCCATGGTCGGCAGGTTGAGTTTCAACGATCTGCATCACTTTTGTTACCAGGTTATTGCAACTTTTACACTGCTTCATATCACTGCGGTATTCAGCCATGAGCTCGTTGGAAAGGCTTCGGATATCTCGGGTATGATCAATGGACACCGTATTTTTGAAATTGACGGTCCTCAGCATAGCGACAACCCTGGAACCCAGAGCGTTACACTTCGGGAACTCATGAAAAGTCTGAAACGTTAACTTTGCCAACCTGCTGAAGTCAGTACTGTTGAGTTCGCTGAGTGATCAGCATAAAAAAACCCACATCGGTCGATGTGGGTTTTTTTAAACCTGACTAGATAATTCGATTTAGACTTCTTCGTCCTCCGACTCACCATCGGTTTCTTGAGGTTCTTCAGGTATAGGACGGTCCACAAGCTCCACATAAGCCATGGGCGCCTGATCTCCAGGGCGATAGCCACACTTCATTATACGCAGATAACCCCCGGGACGTTCCTGGTAGCGTGGACCCAGTTCAGCGAACAATTTTCCTACCGCTGCCTTGTCCCGCAGCCGGTCGAAGGCCAGGCGACGCTTTGCCACACTGTCCGTCTTGGAGAGCGTGATAAGCGGCTCGGCGACACGTCTCAACTCTTTTGCCTTGGGTAGGGTTGTCTTGATCATTTCATGATTGATCAGAGAGACGGTCATGTTTCTGAACATGGCATTGCGGTGGCTGCTGTTACGATTTAGCTGCCGGCCTGATTTGCGATGGCGCATGGTTCGACTTCCACAAATTAAAAAGTTAATAGATGGTCAACGCAACTGCCTTAGTGAGTCAGCTGCTCTTCAATGTTTTCCGGCGGCCAATGCTCAAGGCGCATACCCAGCGAAAGACCTCGGCGGGCAAGCACATCCTTTATCTCAGTCAGCGATTTCTTGCCGAGATTCGGGGTTTTTAACAATTCCACCTCGGTCCGCTGGATGAGATCGCCGATAAGAAAGATATTTTCCGCCTTCAGACAGTTCGCCGAGCGTACCGTCAGTTCCAGATCATCCACCGGACGCAGCAGAATGGGATCGATTGCCGGCTCTTCAGGTTCGGATACCGATTCCGCTGCTTCCGCTTCCAGATCGACGAATACAGAGAGTTGATCGCGTAAAATGCTGGCAGACCGCCTGATAGCCTCTTCCGGATCGATGGTGCCGTTGGTCTCCAGTTCGATGACAAGCCTGTCTAGGCCTGTATTCTGTTCGACACGGGCCGATTCGACACTGTACGCCACCTCCCTAATCGGGCTGAATGATGCATCCACCTGCAACATACCTATCGGACGCTCATCCCCCGCACTACCCTGGCGGGCAGCCGCCGGATGATAGCCACGGCCACGCCGTACATTCAAAGTCATGTTGATTTCACCTGACTTCGTCAGGTTGGCGATAACCAGATCCGGGTTGGCTATCTCCACATCGTGATCCAGGGTGATGTCACTGGCGAGCACCTGTCCCGGACCCTTTTTCTGCAACTTCAGGGTCGCCTCTTCGCGGGCATGCATGATGATCGCGACCTGCTTCAGATTGAGCAGTACATCGAGTACATCTTCCTGAATGCCTTCCATCGTCGTGTATTCATGCAGCACATCGGCGATTTCCACTTCAGTGATCGCACTGCCAGGCATCGATGAAAGCAGGATACGCCTTAACGCATTCCCCAAGGTGTGGCCAAAGCCCCGCTCCAGCGGTTCAAGGGTCACTTTCGCACGTGTAGCCGTGATGGGTTGAACGTTTACAATCCGGGGCTTGAGAAATTCCGTAACGCTATCGATCATGTATATTCCCTCGTCAAGGCTTACTTGGAGTAGAGCTCGACGACCAGTTGTTCATTAATCTCGGCTGACAAATCTGATCGATCCGGTACACGTTTCAGCTTGCCTTTCATTGCTTTCGGATCAACTTCAACCCAATCGACAAAACCAAACTGTCCTTGCAGTTCGAGCGCACCCTGTATCCTGAGCTGCTTCTTTGCCTTTTCCCGTATAGAGACTTCATCTTCCGCAGAGACTTTGAAAGAGGGTACATTTACTACCTTGCCATTGACCTCTATCGCCTTATGGCTCACAAGTTGACGTGCTTCAGCTCGGGTAGAGCCAAAACCCATTCGATAGACAATATTGTCGAGACGAGTTTCGAGCAGTTGCAGCAGGTTCTCACCGGTCGCGCCCTTGTTCTGTGCAGCAGCTTTGTAGTAGTTACGGAACTGTTTTTCCATAATGCCGTAGATACGGCGCACTTTCTGCTTCTCCCGCAGCTGCAAACCGTAATCGGATACCCGACGACGGCGATCTCCCATCTGTCCGGGCACCTTCTCCATATTGCATTTGGAATCGAGTGAGCGCACGCGGCTCTTCAAGAAAAGGTCAGTGCCTTCCCTACGGCTTAGCTTACACTTGGGTCCGATGTACCTTGCCATTTTCAATAACTCCAGTAATTAGACGCGGCGCTTTTTGGGAGGACGGCAGCCATTGTGCGGAATAGGCGTAACATCAGAGATGCTCGTGATCTTGAACCCGGCATTGTTCAGGGAACGAACAGCGGATTCACGGCCAGGCCCTGGGCCTTTCACGTTCACATCAAGATTCTTGACACCATACTCCTTGACCATCTGTCCCACGCGATCAGCAGCGACCTGGGCTGCAAACGGGGTGCTCTTTCTGGAACCGCGGAATCCCGATCCACCAGCGGTGGCCCAAGCCAGCGCGTTGCCCTGGCGGTCACTAATGGTAATGATTGTGTTGTTGAAAGAGGCGTGGATATGTGCGATCCCATCGGTCACACTCTTCTTTACCTTTTTCTTACCACGGATACTAGGTTTAGCCATCTTCTGCACCTACAGATTCATATATTGGTTTTTAACGCTTGATCGGACGACGCGGGCCTTTGCGCGTCCTGGCATTGGTACGCGTACGCTGCCCACGTAGCGGAAGTCCGCGACGATGGCGAATCCCACGATTGCAACCGAGGTCCATCAGGCGTTTGATATTCATGGAGATTTCACGACGGAGATCACCTTCGACCGTGTAACGCGCAACGATAGTACGTATGCTCTCTACCTGGTCTTCACTGAGTTCCTGTATCTTGACGTTTGGTTCGATACCGGCCTCTTTACAAATATCGCCAGCACGAGAACGCCCGATACCGTATATCGATGTCAGCGCAATGACCGCATGTTTTCGGTCTGGAATGTTGACCCCTGCAATTCGAGCCATCTCTAAATCTCCTGAACAAACCCTTGACACTCTGCCAAAGGGAAACGCGCAATATTACTCTACACAACTGCTTGCATCAAGCGGATGTGGCACTAATTTTGCCCTGATTAACCCTGACGCTGCTTATGGCGCCCTTCTTTACAGATTACTCTGACTACGCCATTCCGGCGCACAATTTTGCAATTTCGGCAGATCTTTTTAACCGATGCACGCACTTTCATGATTCAGACTCCAAATATTTAAACTGTAGCGCTCGACGCTAGCGTAACAATCCCGCACCGCCGCCCTTCAGATTGGCCTTTTTCATCAGGCCATCGTATTGATGCGACATCATGTGCGCCTGTATCTGCGCCATGAAATCCATGACCACCACGACGATAATCAGCAATGACGTACCACCAAAATAAAAGGGTACGTTCCAACCCACGATCAGGAACTCGGGCAGCAGACAGACCAGGGTAATGTAGATCGCACCCCAAAAGGTCAATTTACTCATCACGCCATCGATGTATTTGGCTGTTTGATCACCCGGACGGATTCCAGGAATAAATGCACCTGACCGCTTCAGATTGTCGGCCGTCTCCCGTGAGTTGAAGACCAACGCGGTGTAGAAAAAGCAGAAAAAGATTATCGCCGCCGCGTATGCCATTACATAAACCGGCTCACCAGGAGACAGTTTGGCAAAAATGTCCTGTATCCAGCGGGTACCCTCCGTATTACCGAACCACTGCCCGAGTGTTGCCGGAAAGAGGATGATACTGGATGCGAAGATCGGCGGAATTACACCAGCCATGTTCAACTTCAACGGTAGATGCGTGCTTTGTGCAGCAAGCATTCTCCTGCCCTGCTGACGCTTGGCATAATTGATTGTAATCCTGCGTTGTCCACGCTCGACAAAGACAACGAAAGCGGTTACGGCGATGGCCAATACAAAAAGGAACAGGATCGTCAGTGCGTTAAGCTCTCCGGTACGGGCAAGCTCCAGCGTTCCGCCGATAGCGGATGGCAGACCTGCAACGATACCGGCAAAGATGATCAGCGATATTCCGTTGCCGATGCCTCGCTCAGTGATCTGCTCACCCAGCCACATCAGAAACATGGTGCCTGTTACCAGCGATACGGCGGCGGTTACGACAAATCCCATACCTTGATGAATAACGATGGTTTCGCCACCCACGGTCTGACTCTGAAGTGCGATAGAGATACCCACCGCTTGGAATGTCGCCAAAACGACCGTACCGTAACGGGTATATTGAGTAATCTTTCGACGCCCTGATTCTCCCTCTTTCTTCAGCTGCTCCAGGGATGGAATGACCGCTGACATCAACTGCATGATGATGGAAGCGGAGATGTAGGGCATGATGCCAAGCGCAAACAGACTGGCGCGTTCCAAGGCACCACCGGAAAACATGTTAAACATATCCAGGATAGAGCCCTGGGCCTGTTCGAACAGCGCCGCCAACGCAACCGGATTGACTCCCGGTACCGGTATGAATGTCCCGATGCGGAACACTAACAGAGCGCCAGCGACGAACAACAGCCGTTGACGGAGTTCCGTCAAGCGACCCATGCTGCCAAGCGCGCCCATCATCGGTGTTCCACGAGTAGCCATATTTACTCGACCTTACCACCAGCCGCTTCGATTGCAGTCTTGGCACCTTTGGTCACGCCAATTCCCTTTACGGTAACGGCGCGATCGATATTCCCGGAAGCGAAAATCTTCGCTCTTTTTACGCTTCGAGTGACGATATTTGCCTTTTTCAGTGCATCCAGATCGACCACATCGCCATCAACTTTCGCCAACTCACCAAGGCGGACTTCAGCCATTGCCATAGAGACACGCGAGGTGAAACCAACCTTCGGCAGGCGTCTTTGGAGTGGCATCTGGCCACCTTCAAATCCAACTTTGTGATAGCCGCCAGAACGCGATTTCTGTCCTTTATGGCCACGGCCACAAGTCTTACCCAGCCCACTGCCGATACCCCGCCCGACGCGTTTGCGGTCGGTCTTGCTGCCAGCGGCAGGTTGTAGTGTATTCAAGCGCATGTTAAGCCTCCACAACCTTGACCATATAGTTGACCTTGTTCACCATGCCGCGTGTCGCCGGAGTATCCTCCAATTCCACGACTTGGTGCATACGTCTTAATCCCAACCCTGCGACACAGGCTTTATGGCTTGCCAATCTGCCATTTGTACTGCGCACCAGAGTCACACGCATCATTTTCTTCTTAGCCATGACCTACCCCAGGATATCCTCGACACTCTTGCCGCGTTTCAACGCTGCGGACTCGGCATCTGTCATCTCTTGCAAGCCGTTGATGGTCGCCCGAACAACATTCATTGGATTGTTCGTGCCGATACACTTTGCCAATACGTTCTGCACTCCCAGCACTTCAAAGACGGCGCGCATCGCACCACCTGCGATGATACCGGTACCGTCTGAGGCAGGTTGCATATGTACTTTGGCCGCACCATGCCTGCCTATAACCGGGTACTGCAAGGTCGAACCGTTGAGACGAACCGATACCATGTTCTTACGTGCAGTCTCCATGGCCTTTTGAATTGCCACTGGAACCTCACGAGCCTTGCCGGTACCGAAACCAACTCGCCCCTTACCATCACCCACAACTGTCAGTGCGGAGAATCCGAACTGCCGGCCACCTTTAACAACCTTTGCCACCCGGTTTACATTGACCAGCTTTTCAAGAAACTCGTCGCCCTCAGGCTTTGCATTGAAATTAGCCATAATCCAGAACCTTTAAAATTGGAGACCGGCTTCACGTGCCGCTTCAGCAAGCGCCTTGACCCGCCCATGGTAACGAAAACCTGAGCGGTCGAAGGCCACACTCTCTACACCGGCGGACTTTGCCCGCTCAGCAATAAATTTACCGACGATCTTCGCCGCATCGACGTTGCCGCAGGCACCCTTGATCTCACCCCGAACCGATTTATCGAGTGTCGAGGCGCTCGCCAGTACGCTACCGCCCTCCGGGCTGATCACCTGAGCGTAGATATGTCGGGGCGTACGATGAATAGAGAGACGATACGCACCAAGCTCCTGTATCTTTGCTCGAGTACGACGTCCACGACGTATGCGTGATATTTTCTTTTCCATCGTTCTACCCTATTTCTTCTTGGCTTCTTTACGCGCTACATATTCGTCTACATAACGTACGCCTTTGCCTTTATAAGGCTCCGGCGGACGGAAAGCGCGAATTTCCGCAGCCACCTGGCCGACACGCTGTTTGTTGCTTCCACTGACGACTATCTCAGTAGCCGAAGGGGTCGCAATACTGATACCCTCGGGAACCTGATAATCAACGGGATGCGAGAAACCCAGATTGAGGTTAAGTGATTTACCACCGGCTTGGGCACGGTAACCGACACCAACCAATTGCAGTTTCTTCTCAAATCCCTGACTCACACCGGTCACCATGTTATTGACCAGCGCCCGCATGGTGCCCGCCATGGCCCAGGATGCCTTATCCTCGCTCTTCGGCGTTACCTTGATGGAGCTATCCTCTTCGGAAACATCGATCGATGGGTGTATCTCCATCGCCATTTCGCCCTTGGGTCCCTTGACACTGAGCGACTGTTCACTCTTTTTGACCGTAACACCGGATGGAAGTGTAATCGGACTCTTAGCTACTCGTGACATCTCATCCCCCCCTTACGCAATGTAGGCGATGACTTCACCACCCTGCCCCATATCTCGGGCAACACGGTCGGACATCACACCTTTTGAGGTTGAGATAATCGCCACACCCAAGCCGCCACGCACCTTGGGCAACTCATCCTTGCCCTTGTAGACACGCAGCCCGGGACGACTGACTCGCTTGATCAAATCGATAACAGGTCGACCTTGGTAGTAACGAAGCTCTAAAACCAGGGTCGGTTTCTTGGATTCGCTGTTTATTGAGACTTCCTGAAGAAAACCCTCATTTTTCAGAAGGTTAGCGATCGAGAGCTTTAGCTTTGAGGAGGGCAGCTCTACAGTCGTCTTCTTGGCTGCCTGGCCATTACGGATGCGTGTAAGCATATCCGCGATGGGATCTGACATACTCATAATGAGCTCCTGTGGTCAGTCCGCCTTTGTGGCGCGATACCGAAACATAAAAAACAAACGGGCCAGTAGCTGACCCGGGTAAAGGCGCAGAATTATACGCTTACCAACTAGCTTTAACAAGCCCCGGAACATCGCCGCGCATTGCGGCTTCGCGCAGCTTGTTTCTGCATAGCCCGAATTTGCGGTAGACACCGTGTGGCCGGCCTGTCACACGACAACGATTCTGCTTGCGGGACGGGCTCGCATCCCGCGGCAGCTTCTGCAGTTTCCGTGTCGCTTCTTCGATCTGCTCGAACGTGCTGTTAGGATTCTTGATCACCGCCTTCAGAGCACTACGCTTGGCAGCATATTGGGAGGCGACTCGGGCACGCTTGGTTTCGCGTGCGATCATGCTCTTTTTTGCCATATCTGGACTCAGTTCTTAAAAGGAAATTTGAAGGCTTCCAGCAACGCACGACCCTCTTCATCGGTCTTGGCCGTGGTGGTAATGGTGATATCCAAGCCACGGATTGCGTCGATCTTGTCGTAATCGATCTCTGGAAACATGATTTGTTCTTTGACGCCCATGGAGTAATTGCCACGACCATCGAAAGACTTGCCATTCAAGCCTCGGAAATCCCGAATTCGGGGTATCGCGATGTTGATCAGGCGATCGAGGAATTCATACATCCGCTCGCGACGCAGAGTCACTTTACAACCGATCGGCCATCCTTCACGCACTTTGAAACCGGCGATTGATTTGCGGGCATGGGTAATGATTGCTTTTTGGCCGGCAATCTTTTCCATATCGGCGACAGCATTTTCCAGGACTTTTTTATCGCCAATCGCTTCACCGACACCCATGTTAAGAGTGATCTTGGTGATCCTGGGAACCTGCATGATGCTGCCGAACTGAAACTTGTCCATCAGCTCCTGGACAATGGTTTCACTATATTGTTGCTGTAATCTTGCCATGTCTGATCACGCCTCAGATGTCGACGACTTCTTGATTCGATTTGAAGATTCGAACCTTCTTGCCATCTTCAAGAATTTTAAAGCCGACCCGGTCACCTTTGTCGGTTGCCGGATTGTAGAGGGCCACATTTGAAATATGCAAAGGCATCTCTTTATCAAGTATGCCTCCGGGCTCTCCACGATTTGGATTGGGCTTGGTGTGCTTCTTCGCCATATTGACGTTTTCAACAACCAACCGGTCATCCTGCAGCATTCTGACTACAGTACCGCGTTTGCCTTTGTCCTTTCCACTGATGACGATTACCTCGTCGCCCTTTTTAATCTTGTTTGCCATTGATGCCGCCTCACAAAACTTCAGGTGCGAGCGAAATGATCTTCATAAATCGCTCACTCCTCAATTCACGGGTCACGGGACCAAAGATACGCGTACCTATGGGCTGAAGTGCATTATTCAATAGCACAGCAGCGTTGGTGTCGAAGCGGATCACTGATCCATCCGGACGACGAACGCCCTTTTTGGTTCTGACTACAACGGCATTGTAGACATCGCCTTTTTTCACCTTGCCTCTAGGTATGGCATCTTTGACACTGACTTTTACGATATCTCCGATCCCTGCATAGCGGCGATGAGAACCACCCAGCACCTTTATGCACTGAACCTGCTTTGCGCCGCTGTTGTCAGCAACACTGAGGTTGGTCTGCATCTGAATCATGGTATTGCCCTAATTCCAAATAGTTTCGAATGGACGCACTCTGAGATTAGAGTCTCAGCTGGCACGCTCCAGCACTTTAACCAAACGCCAGGTTTTGGTTTTCGACAGTGGACGACACTGTTCCACCATCACGGTATCGCCTTTCTGGCACTCATTCGCTTCGTCATGCGCGTGCACCTTTGTCGAACGGCGCATGAATTTTCCATAAACCGGATGTTTTACACGGCGTTCGACGGATACAGTAATCGATTTATCCATCGCGCTGCTGATAACCTGACCAACCAGCGTCCGGTTCGTTGCCTGCTGTTCACTCATGATGCATTACCCGACTTCTGTTCGTTCATAAGAGTTTTTACACGTGCTATATCCTTGCGAACTTCCCTCATGCGCGACGGCTTGGCCAACTGACCGGTGCCCCGTTGCATACGCAGGTTAAACTGCTCCTTCAGAAGCTCATCGAGCACAGTCGTCAGCTCTTGTTGGGACTTGTCTCTTAACTCTGTTGCTTTCATTACATTACCGTCCGCTTCACGAATGTGGTCGAAACAGGCAACTTGGCAGAAGCAAGCGCGAATGCTTCTCTGGCCAGCTCTTCGGAGATACCTTCGATCTCATAGAGCATGCGGCCAGGCTGAATCTGGGCAACCCAGTATTCAACGTTGCCTTTACCTTTACCTTGGCGAACTTCCAGAGGCTTCTTAGTGATCGGCTTGTCCGGGAAGATTCGGATCCAGATTTTACCGCCACGCTTTACATGTCTGGTAATAGCACGACGAGCGGCCTCAATCTGTCTTGCGGTAATACGACCCCTCCCGGTTGATTTAAGGCCATATTCACCAAATGAGACGTCGCTGCCCTTGATGGCCAATCCACGATTGCGCCCTTTATGCTGTTTGCGAAATTTTGTCCGTTTAGGTTGTAACATCGCTTACGACCTCTTACCCGACGAGGTAGTTTTTGTTTCTACTTCAACTTCCTCATTATCACCGTAGACTTCGCCCTTGAAGACCCATACCTTGACACCGATGATACCGTAGGTCGTATTCGCTTCAGCAAAGCCGTAATCAATATCGGCACGCAGTGTATGCAATGGTACACGCCCTTCCCGATACCATTCGGAACGTGCTATTTCAGCACCATTGAGTCGACCACTGATATTGACTTTGATACCCTCGGCACCGAGACGCATGGCATTCTGCACAGCACGTTTCATTGCGCGCCTGAACATGACGCGCCTTTCCAACTGCTGGGCAATACTCTCGCCGACCAACTGAGCGTCAAGCTCCGGCTTACGGATCTCCTCAATGCTCATGTGTACGGGAATACCCATCATGCCGGATACTTCGGATCTCAAGGCATCGATGTCCTCGCCCTTCTTGCCGATCACCAGCCCAGGCCGCGCCGTATGGACAGTAATATGCGCATTGTTCGCCGGACGATCTATCTGTATTCGACTGACAGATGCCTGCGATAGCTTCTTTTTCAGAAAATCTCTGACTTCGAGATCATTGTTCAACAGATCCGCGTAGTGCTTGGAATTCGCGTACCACTTGGAAGTCCAGTCTTTTACAATGCCAAGACGTATCCCGGTTGGATGTACTTTTTGACCCATTTCGGCCTCTCTTGCCTGTTACTTTTCCGCCACAGTCACATTGATGTGACTTGTGCGTTTGAGAATCCTGGTTGCACGTCCTTTGGCACGTGCGCGAATACGCTTCATGGTCGGCCCCTCATCGACACTGACGGCCGCCACCTTCAATTCATCGATGTCCGCACCATCATTGTGCTCCGCATTGGCAATGGCCGACTCAAGCACCTTTTTTACCAACCCGGCACCCTTTTTCTTACTGAACGACAGTAGATCCAGGGCCTGCTCCACGGGAAGACCACGAATCTGATCGGCGATCAGCCGTCCCTTCTGGGCTGAGATCCGGGCATGACGCAATTTAGCTGTAGTCTGCATCGTCACTTCCTCTACTTGGACTTCTTATCAGCGGCGTGGCCACGATAAGTGCGGGTCAGCGCAAACTCACCCAACTTGTGCCCGACCATGTTCTCGGATATCAAGACCGGAACATGCTGCTTGCCGTTGTGCACAGCGATCGTCAGTCCCACCATCTCTGGCACGACAATAGATCTGCGTGACCAGGTCTTGATAGGACGCTTGTTGTTCTGGGCTACCGCCTCATCCACCTTCTTCATCAGATGGTGGTCAATGAATGGGCCTTTTCTGATTGAACGTGGCACGACTCTAACCCCTAATCAATTATTTACGGTTTCTACGGCGCACAATCATCTTGTTTGTGCGTTTGTTGGTACGTGTTTTGTACCCTTTGGTCGGTACACCCCAAGGCGATACCGGATGACGACCGCCCGAGGTACGACCCTCACCACCACCATGCGGATGGTCTACCGGGTTCATGGCAACACCACGTACTGTCGGACGCACACCCTTCCAGCGTTTGGCCCCGGCCTTGCCCAGTGAACGCAGCGTGTGCTCTGAGTTTGAAACCTCTCCAATCACGGCTCTGCAGTCAGCAGGGACCTTACGCATCTCACCTGAGCGCAGCCGCAAGGTGGCGTACTCGCCCTCCCGCGCTACCAACTGCACCGACGCACCTGCGGAGCGTGCAAGCTGGGCACCCTTGCCGGGTTTCATCTCGATGCAATGCACCACGGAGCCAAGCGGCATGTTTCTCAATGGCAGACAGTTACCTACCTTGATCGCCACACCCGAACCTGACTCCACCTGATCGCCGACATGCAGATTGCTGGGCGCAATGATATAGGCGCGTTCCCCGTCCGCATAGCGGATCAGCGCGATATGCGCTGTCCTGTTCGGATCGTATTCAAGACGCTCGACCGTTGCAGGAACACCTTCCTTATTGCGTTTGAAATCGATGATCCGATAACGCTGCTTGTGCCCACCGCCGCGATGACGCGTAGTGATGCGACCGTTATTGTTGCGACCGCCACTTTTACTCTTCTTTGCCACCAACGGACCATAGGGCGCACCCTTATGGAGCTCTTGATTGACAACCTTGACCACAAATCTGCGGCCTGCGGAGGTCGGTTTTGATTTAACGACTGCCATAATCCAAATCCTGTCTTATTTGCTCACGCACCGGCCGCGAAATCGATATCGTTGCCGGGTTTGAGACGAACATATGCCTTTTTCCAGTCAGAACGTCTGCCGTTGATTTGTCCAAAGCGCTTCGTTTTGCCTTTGCAATTCACAACCTGTACCCGCTCGACCTCGACCTCGAACAGCTTTTCAACCGCCTTTGCGATCTCCCGCTTGGTCGCATCGGTAGCAACGCGAAAGGTGTATTGCTGGTTGGCATCTGCAACCACGCTGCTCTTCTCAGATACCACAGGACTCAGAAGAACCTTCATGAGACGCTCGTTGTTCATGCCAGTCGCTCCTCGAGTTTTTTCACTGCGCTTTCGGTAACCAACACCTTTTCATAAGCCACCAGACTGACCGGATCGATTTCGTCGATATCCCGCACATCTACGCCGTAGAGATTCCTGGAAGCCAGGTAGAGATTCTCATCCGGATCGGGAGTCACAACCAGTACATCGTTCAGTTCCATGCCCTTCAGTTTCTCGACCAGCTCCTTGGTTTTGGGTTTGGAAACAGTGATCTCATCCACTACGACCAATCTATCCTGCCGATTGAGCTCAGAGAGTATCGATCGAATCGCGCCTCGATACATCTTACGGTTAATCTTCTGGGCATAGCTGCGCGGAGAGGCCGCAAAGTTCACTCCGCCACTGCGCCAGATAGGGCTGCGACTGGTACCGGCACGTGCACGCCCCGTACCCTTTTGACGGAAAGGCTTGGCGCCACCACCTGCGACTGCAGAGCGGTTTTTCTGTGCCTTGGTGCCGGCACGCGCGCCAGCCATATAGGCCGATACCACCTGATGCACCAGTGATTGCTTAAACTCGGCACCAAAGACTTCATCAGAAACCTTCAGCGTTTGCGCACCTACTGCTGTTTGTACATTGAGTTCCATCAGACTCACCCTTTATTCTTCATCTTCACAGCAGGCGTGATAATCAGATCACCACCTCTGGAACCTGGCACAGAACCCTTGACCAACAGCAGATTACGATCCGCATCGACGCGTACGACTTCCAGATTCTGCTGGCAGCGCTGTACCGCACCCATCTGTCCGGCCATCTTCTTGCCTTTGAAAACACGACCCGGTGTCTGACACTGGCCGATCGACCCGGGTGCACGATGTGACAACGAGTTGCCGTGGGTGGCGTCCTGAGTGCGGAAGTTATGCCGCTTCACACCGCCTTGATACCCCTTACCCTGGGATCGCCCCCTGACATCGACAATCTGTCCTTCCTCGAACCGATCAGCCTTGATCTCACTGCCTACTTCGATGCCCTCAATATCAGACTCCTGAGCGCGGAATTCCCAGATACCACGCCCGGCCTCGACACCTGCATTAGCGAAATGGCCTGAAGTGGGCTTGTTCACATGCGAGCTCTTACGAGCACCCGTGGTGACCTGAATAGCCAAGTAACCATCAGTCTCGTCATTTTTCATTTGAGTGACACGGTTGGGTTCAACCTCGATCACCGTAACCGGGATGGATTCTCCCTGTTCGGTGAATATTCTGGTCATTCCTGCCTTCCGGCCGACTACTCCAATCGCCATCGTTGTTAACCTCAGTTCAGTTTGATCTGCACATCGACGCCGGCAGCCAAATCGAGCTTCATCAGCGCATCCACGGTCTTGTCGGTCGGCTCGACGATGTCGAGCAGACGTTTGTGGGTGCGGATCTCATATTGATCACGCGCATCTTTGTTGACATGCGGTGAAATCAATATGGTGTATCGCTCATTCTTTGTCGGCAGCGGAATAGGGCCGCGCACGTGCGCACCTGTGCGCTTGGCGGTCTCCACTATCTCACGGGCAGATTGATCAATCAGTCGATGATCAAATGCTTTCAGACGAATTCGTATTCTCTGGTTAGCCATTATCACTTACTCGATAATCTTGGATACCACACCGGCACCCACGGTCCGGCCGCCCTCGCGAATCGCAAAACGAAGACCCTCTTCCATCGCGATCGGCGCGATCAGCTTCACGGTC
>JBFNNX010000010.1:0-301485 GCA_040791665.1 Candidatus Thiodiazotropha sp.
TGCCCAATGATAGCGATCCGGACGGTGATACCCTCACTGTCACTGCAGTCACTCAAGGTACAAATGGTTCAGTCACAATCGATCCTGTAACAGGTAATCCTGTTTACACGCCAAATCCGGACTTCAATGGTACGGACACCTTCACCTACACCATCGATGACGGTAATGGTGGTACCGATACCGCGACCGTCACTGTGACCGTGGGTGCCGTGAATGATGCACCAGTCGCTGTGGATGACACTATTGGAACGGATGAGGATGTTCCAGTTACGGTCAATGTCTTGCCCAATGATAGCGATCCGGACGGTGACACGCTCACTGTCACTGCTGTAACCCAGGGCACCAATGGTTCTGTATCCATCGATCCTGTGACAGGTAACCCGGTTTACACGCCAAATCCGGACTTCAATGGCACGGATACTTTCACCTACACTATCGATGATGGCAATGGCGGTACGGATACGGCAACCGTGACGGTTACTGTGGGTGCCGTGAACGATGCACCGATCGCGACTGACGATACCGTCGGTACGAACGAAGACACGCCTGTTACGGTTGACGTTCTGCCGAATGACAGCGATCCGGACGGTGATACCCTCACGGTCACCGCTGTAACCCAGGGAACCAACGGTTCTGTCGTAATCGATCCTGTGACAGGTAATCCAGTTTACACCCCGAATGCTGATTTCAACGGTACAGACACCTTTACCTACACCATCGATGACGGTAATGGCGGTACCGATACCGCCACGGTGACTGTAACCGTTGGGGCCGTGAACGATGTGCCGATTGCAACCGACGATACCGTCGGCACGAACGAAGACACGCTTGTCACGGTTGACGTACTACCCAACGACAGTGATCCAGACGGTGATGCTTTGACAGTGACTGCGGTCACTCAGGGAACCAATGGTTCTGTATCCATCGATCCTGTAACAGGTAATCCTGTTTACACGCCAAATGCGGACTTCAATGGCACGGATACTTTCACCTACACTATCGATGATGGCAATGGCGGTACGGATACGGCAACCGTGACGGTGACTGTGGGTGCCGTGAACGATGCACCGGTTGCTACCGACGATACGGTTGGTACGAACGAAGACACGCCTGTTACGGTTGACGTTCTGCCGAATGACAGTGATCCGGATGGTGATACCCTCACGGTCACAGCCGTGACCCAGGGAACCAATGGTTCTGTATCAATCGATCCTGTAACGGGTAACCCAGTTTATACCCCGAATGCTGATTTCAACGGTACAGACACCTTTACCTACACCATCGATGACGGTAATGGCGGTACCGATACCGCCACGGTGACTGTAACCGTTGGGGCCGTGAACGATGTGCCGATTGCAACCGACGATACCGTCGGCACGAACGAAGACACGCTTGTCACGGTTGACGTACTACCCAACGACAGTGATCCAGACGGTGATGCTTTGACAGTGACTGCGGTCACTCAGGGAACCAATGGTTCTGTATCCATCGATCCTGTAACGGGTAACCCTGTTTACACTCCGAATGCGGACTTCAATGGCACGGATACCTTCACCTACACCATCGATGATGGCAATGGTGGTACCGATACCGCGACCGTGACTGTAACCGTCGGGGCCGTGAACGATGCGCCGATTGCTACTGACGATGCGGTGGGCACCAATGAAGATACCCCGGTGACTGTGGATGTGCTGCCGAATGACAGCGATCCGGATGGTGATACCCTCACGGTCACAGCCGTGACCCAGGGTACCAATGGCAGTGTTGCTATTGACCCAGTCAGTGGCAATCCAATCTATACGCCGAATGCGGATTTCAATGGTACCGATACCTTCACCTACACCATCGATGATGGCAATGGTGGTACGGATACGGCAACCGTCACGGTGACTGTGGATGCCGTGAATGATGCACCAGTAGCCGTGGATGACGCTATAGTCACGGATGAGGATGTTGCTGTCACTGTCGATGTATTGCCGAATGACAACGATCCGGATGGAGACACCCTGACGGTGACAGCGGTTACCCAAGGCACAAACGGTTCCGTTTCCATTGATCCCATATCGGGTAACCCTGTTTACACGCCTGACCCGGACTTCAATGGCACGGATACCTTCACTTACACCATAGACGATGGTAACGGTGGTACCGATACCGCCACGGTGACGGTCACTGTTAGTGAAGTGAATGATCTACCCGAAATAACCCCTGCAACAGCTGCAGTTTCTGAGGAAGGCCTGGTTAACGGTATGCCCGATAACACAGGCACGCCAACTGACACAACAGATAGTGTCACTGATAGCGGTAGTATGTCTGTAAGTGACCCTGAAGGTGACACCTTGACAGTGTCATTGGCAGAGCCAGGAATCTCTATGACATCTTATGGTCAGTCTATAACCTGGACAGGTGATGGAACTGATACACTCATAGGCTCTGCGGGTGGTTCAGAAGTTGTGCGTATATCCATAGATCAGGCTGGAAATTATACAGTTACGTTATCGGATAGAGTGGATCACCCGGTTGTTGGCCAGGAAGATGTTCTTTCTTTCGATGTGGATGTTACTGTAGACGATGGTACGGACAGTGTGTCTGCCCCGCTTACAATTCAGATTGAAGATGATGCTCCAAAAACAGGCAATATTACTGCCAATATGAATATCGGAGTTGATTCACTGGCAATACAAAATCTCGCTGCCGGTTGGACCAATCCGGTGTTCCTCAATGGCACGGGAGATGTAACCCAGCAAGATACGGATACAGACGGATTTATTGACAATCTGTTATGGGGAAGTGTCCCAAGCGGTGGATCTCAATCAGGATACACTCTGGTAGACAACCCAGTATATACAGGGGGCGGCGAAAGTGTGCAGATTGGGGAATCATTCAAGCTGGCAGATTTTTCACACAATAACTGGCCTATATATGCCAACTCATCCACACTGGATCAGGTCACCCTGACCATTGAAATGGATGTGGTGGTCAATGATGTTCCGACTACAGTGCAGTTTGATGTTTTGATGGATCATGATGAGACACCAAATAGCGGTGCCGATCCACGAGATATTATAACTCTACCCGCTCAAGCGGTAACGATCTCCATTGGCGGTCAGGAGTATGAGGTCAGAGTGGATGGATTCAGGGATATCAATGGTCAGATCGTATCTACCATCCGAACAGACGAACAGGCGGTTAACCCGTTTGAGATCATGGGTAGTATCGTTTCCACTGATCCTCTTCCCGTGGTTACGGGTAGCGTGTCAAACATAACTGGCGGTGATGGCTCTACATCTAATGTAATCTGGGGTGATACATCAAGCCCATATGGCATTCTGACTGTTAATGCCAACGGCACCTATTCCTTCCAGCTGAATCGTGAAACCAAAGATGGTTTGGCCCCCGGGGAATCGATTACCGATACATTCAGCTATTCGATTACGGATGAGGATGGTGATGTTTCCAGTGCGACATTGACCATAACAATCGGCGGTTACCAAAGTATCGATGGATCGGCTGTCGCTGATATCTTAAGAGGCAGTGCTGCAGATGAGTATATTTCTGGTTATGAAGGGAATGATACCTTGAGAGGACGTGGCGGTGATGATGTTCTAGACGGCGGGCTTGGAAGTGACCAATTACGCGGTGGTGGTGGAGATGACACGCTAATCTTTGATTCAGCTGATACTCTTATCAACGGGAACGCTGGTTTCGATACACTCATAGCACCGGATAATGATGACCTTGACTTCAGTAGCATTTCCAATATCAGTAATATAGAGAGGATAGATCTCACGGTAGGCAATCACGATATCTTGAATCTGAGTGTTTCTGATGTACTGACAATGACAGACAACGATAATTTACTGGAGATTTTGGGCGACACTTCTGATAGTGTGGAACTGACGAGCGATTGGCACGAGTCCGGTAACACGGTCACCCAAAATGGTCACACCTTTACAGAGTATCTCAATGCGGACGATAGCGTGACTCTGTTAATAGAAGATCAGGTGAATGTAACGATTGTGTGATGAGCCACAACTACAGCGTTTGTATACGGTTAAGGGTCCAATACGGGCCCTTTTCTTATTTGGTGGTGATAGCAGGGAGTGAAAATGATATTTTACATAGTTTTACAGCGTTCAGCTTGATAATTGCTATTAGTCTATGTAGATTGTGCGGGTTATTGTAACTTGCTGTATTTAAATGGAAAATATGTATTAGTAGGCTGATCGCATACAAGCGAGCTGGGTATTATGTAATCGAACAGGACTGATTTTATAAACTGGCAAACAGATTAACTGCAAATACGCAACTATCGGTGATAATTCCTTAAATTCTTGCGTTTAAGTTAACTGCTAATATGCCGATACAGAATGCTAACTAGTTCACAATAATTAAAATGTGACTGTAAATTTAAGGTATCCAATGGTTGGCAACTTTTTAGTAAAGTCTGGTTTAACGGCACTGTTTTTTGTTGTTTTTGGCCCAGCACATGCTTTGGATCTGCGTACGACGGTGGAGCATGCAATCACAACGAATCCTGAGGTCCTGGTAGAGTCCAACCAGCATCTATCCCGTCTTGAAGAGTTGGATCAAGCTAGATCAGGCTATATGCCATCTATCGACTTGAACGCAGCAGCGGGTTATGAGCGGACTGACAATAATACGACGCGGGCCAGCGGAGATGACTATCGCTCCCTGACACGCAAAGAAGCCAGTTTGACACTGAATCAAATGCTGTTTGACGGATTTGCCACCAAAAGCGAGGTAGAACGTCAAAATGCCAGGGTTGAAGCACAGAGAAGAGTGCTTGAGAGTGCCAGTGAAAGACTTGGGCTTAAGGCGGTAGATACCTATATACAGGTCCTTCTGCATCGGGATCTCATGGCACTTTCATCGGAAAATCTTCACGCCCATGCAAAGATCTACGATCAAGTGGAACTGAGAAGCAATTCCGGTGTTGGCAGAACCTCTGATCTGGCCCAAATTACTGGTCGCCGGGCTTCTGCCTCGGCAAATATGTTATCTGACGAGGTGAATCTCAAAGATGCAGAGACGAATTTTCTTCGTGTTGTAGGACTGCTTCCGAAAGCCCTTGAATCCTTGGATGGAGAAATCGGCACTCTGCCGACAACACAGGATGATGCCATACAACTTGCGCTTGAAAATCATCCGACACTGAAATCAGCAAATGCTGATGTGACAGCTGCCATGGCTCAGTATAATGCGTCCAAAAGCGCGTACTATCCTCGTCTGGACTTGGAATTGGGGTCAAGGTATGGCGATGACCTGGATGGCGTGGAGGGGCGTGATGATGATGTCACGGCAATGCTCCGGATGCGTTACAATCTGTTTGCTGGCGGTAAGGATCGGGCACGTAACAGGCAGAATGCTCATTTGGTCAACGAGGCCAAAGAGATCCGCAACAACGCCTATCGCCAGGTTGTGGAAAGTGTCAGATTGTCGTGGGCGGCCTATGATGTCACCCAAAAACAACTGGTATTTCAGCAAGAGCATGTACTCGCTAGTGAAAAGACCCGCGATGCCTATACAAAGCAGTTTAACCTCGGTAAACGCTCATTGCTTGATTTACTGGACTCTGAGAATGAATTGTATGAGGCAAAAAGGGAAAAAACCAAAACCTGGTACGATCATAAGTTCTCCCAATATCGTCTGTTAGTAGGCATCAATAGGTTGAAGGTGCATCTTGGTATTGCCTTACCGGAGACTACAGAAGAGAGTGAAAAGTTCCACCAGGCCTACAGTAATGTGGCCAACGAAAGTGCTGTTTCGGATGAGGTGGCTCCGTTGAAGTCTGTCCTGGAACAACCTGTATCACTGCAATAATAACCAATGTAGCTCTGAACAAGTCATGGAAGGTTACCTTGCGGTGAAAAACTTCCACCGCTAAGTTGTCAGTTACGGCAATAGGACGACTGTCATTTGAAACTAACGCCTTGGTGAAGAAGCTGTCACTCACAATCCGTGTCGTTCAGAATTATTCAGAGCTTGCCTGATTTTTTATTGATTTTTCATCTGCATTTCTGGTTTGGAGTCTTAACCAAATCACTTCATCACTGCTGTGCGGCCTAAACTGCATCCCACGGCGGGATATCGCTATTTCTGTAGGTGCATGTTGTAGGATTGTATTATTTCTGGACAAAATCTTTTGAATCCATCTGCTAGGATTGAGCGTAGATCAACAAAAAAATGCGTATTGTTTAGTAAGGTACAGGCCTATGAATCCCCGTAAACTGATTGTCCTGCTCGTGGTGGCACTGTTGGTGTTCGCCTTTTTTCTATTTGACCTGGACAAGGTCCTGACGCTCGACTATCTGAAGTCCCAACGAGATGGAATCATCTCGTGGAAAGATTCATACCCGTTTTTGGCCACACTGGTTTTCTTTGCCGTCTATGTGGCGGTCACCGCCCTTTCTCTTCCCGGTGCGGCAGTCATGACCTTGGCAATAGGTGCGGTCTTCGGTTTGTTGTGGGGCTTGGTGTTGGTTTCATTTGCCTCCACTATCGGTGCCACTCTCGCCTTTCTGATTGCTCGTTTTCTGCTTAAGGATACGGTTCAGAGTCGTTATGGAGACCGTTTGAAGGCAATCAATGAGGGAATGCGTAAGGATGGTGCCTTCTATCTCTTTACCTTGAGGTTGGTGCCGATTTTTCCCTTTTTCGTGATCAACCTGTTGATGGGGTTGACTCCCATACGAACCTGGACCTTCTACTGGGTCAGCCAAGTCGGCATGTTGGCCGGTACGGTGGTTTATGTAAATGCGGGTACACAGCTCGCCACTCTCGATTCGGCTTCCGGAATTCTCTCACCGGGATTAATTGGTTCCTTTGCACTGCTGGGACTTTTTCCATTACTGGCAAAAAGGTTCGTCACACTGTTGAAACAACGCAAGGCGTTAAAGGATTGGGATCGCCCGGAGATATTCGATCAGAATTTGGTAGTGATCGGGGGTGGTTCAGCGGGACTGGTATCCGCATATATTGCCGCGGCTGTGAAATCGCGGGTGACACTGATCGAAAAACACAAGATGGGGGGCGACTGCCTGAATACCGGCTGCGTGCCTTCCAAGGCGCTGATCCGTAGTGCGCGCATCCTGAGCCAGAGTCGCAGGGCTCAGGAGTGGGGTTTTGATAGCATCGATGTGAAGTATAACTTCAGTAACATCATGGAGCGGGTGCAAAGAGTGGTCAAAGAGGTTGAGCCTCACGACTCCGTGGAACGCTACTCGGGACTGGGTGTGGAAGTCATCGAGGGTGAGGCACGTATCACATCTCCCTACAGTGTGGAGGTCAACGGTATTGAAATACGAACCCCACATATCATCGTTGCCACGGGGGCCGGTCCCTTCGTGCCGCCGATAACGGGTATCGATCAATTCAATTACCTCACTTCGGACAATCTCTGGCAATTGCGTGAATTGCCGGAAAGACTGCTGGTATTGGGTGGTGGTCCGATAGGGTGTGAGTTGTCTCAGGCCTTTGCCCGATTCGGCAGCAGGGTAACCATCGTCGAAATGATGCCCAGGTTGATGATACGTGAGGATGACGATGTCGTGGATCTGGTGACACGACAATTCAAGGAGGAAGGCATCAACCTGCTGGTTGGGTACAAGGCTGTGGAATTCACCAAGGAGGAGGGTGAGAATCTGTTGATATGTGAACACAATGATAAAAAGAAGAAAGTTCCATTTGATCAGGTGTTGGTTGCGGTCGGCCGAAAACCCAACACCGGCGGATTTGGCCTCGAGGAGTTGAATGTGGCACTTAACCCGAACGGTACGATTGAGACCGATGAGTACCTCCAAACATCCATTCCGACTATCTATGCCTGTGGTGATGTGGCTGGTCCATACCAGTTTACCCATACCGCCGGCCATCAGGCTTGGTACGCGGCGGTGAATAGCCTGTTTGGGGTTTTTCGTCGCTTTAAGGTGGATTACTCCGTGATCCCGTTTGCAACCTTTACCGATCCGGAAGTTGCGCGTGTTGGGCTGAATGAGCTAGAGGCGAAACAAAAGGGGATTGAGTATGAGGTAACGAAATTTGATCTATCCGAATTGGATCGGGCGATTGCGGAAGGCGAGACAGATGGCATGGTGAAGGTACTGACGCCACCTGCTAAGGACCGGGTGCTTGGTGCCACTATCGTGGGCGAAAATGCAGGTGAACTGATCGGGGAATTCACCGCTGCCATGAAGCACGGCTTTGGTTTGAACAAGATACTCGGCACGATTCATATCTACCCGACGCTGTTCGAGGCCAATAAATATGCCGCCGGAGCCTGGAAGCGAGCCCACAAGCCTGAAAAGGTTTTGTCATGGGTGGAGCGTTACCATGCCTGGCGAAGGGGGTAATGCGGGGGATTGCTCGAAGCACTCAGTTTAAGGTAAAAAATTATGATATTCTGATGCTGAAATAGATAAAATACGAAGGGTGAGTAGCATGCAGTTGCGCCACATCATCACAGTTTTTTGTATATTGCCTCTTGCGGCGCTTGCCGATGCCTCATCGTGGCAAGGCCAACTACAGGATGGCAGCCATATTTCCATCGATTCGGATACCAATAAGGTAACCCGCACCGCTGAGGGAGAGACCACCTCACTGTGGGATGGAGTACACAAACTCGATAATGGCGCGGTAATCATTGTACGCGATGGCGTTGTTGTCAAAGATCGCATCATTATCGATGCTCAGCGGGAACAGGAGAGAGATCGCCTGAATGCTGCGTGTATGCAGCTGGTTAAAAAAGTTTGTGGTACGCACAATGAGTGCGATTCCAATCCCGCATGCGATCCCGCACGCCAATTACTTGCGATGGAACGCAGTGAGCTGAGCAGCAGTTGGTCAGGTGTTATTCTTGAAAGCTCCACACACTGCCTTGAGGCACTGGGAAATGAGACCTTTTTTCAGGCCTGCGAAAGACGTTCGCCCGGGCATGAGACGCCCTGTGAAAAACTCCGCAACAGGGTATGTGGCAGTGAAAATCAATGCGCATCGAGGGAAGCTTGCGATGCGGCAGGCCAACTGATCTTAATGGAGCAGCAGGATATGCATAGTGTTCCAGGCGGATTCACCTATGCGAGCGCACAGTGTCGTGATGCACTGGTCGATAACGCTGACTACTTTAGTGCCTGCGAATAGACAGGGATTTCAGTTTCGACAGGCAAATTGGCGTTACCACTCCCCCCTAACGCCGAATCAGCCACAAAATAAGAGTGATTACTGCGCTTACCAGCAGCATGCTGGTTAACGGAAGGTAGAAACGAAAATTCTCCCGCTCCACCACGATATCACCCGGTAACCGCCCAAAGGGTATTTTATCGATCCACGGCCAAAGCAGACCCAGCAAGAGTGCAGCTATCGCCAAGCCAAATAGGAACTTTTGCATAATCACTCACAGATCTTTCACTCGTTTTTATTCCTGAAATCCAATAACTTGTAGTCACATGTGCTGTCGATTAGTTTGACAGGCCTGAGTTGAGTCGGGTTGCATACCAATCAACAAGATAGGGAAACTTTGTTGAATATTAACGAATGCTGGGGATTTTTTGATCCCATAACCGTCGATTTTCTTTACAAAGCGTTCAGGAGATGGTCAGCAATCACGTACAAGCCTGTAATAATCAACGGATTACTGTGTTGGCAATGTTATTGCGTGAAACTATGTAAAAGGTTGATAGCGGAGTATCGGCATGTTGAATATACGAGAACAGCTGACTACATGGCCTGAAGATCCTGCATGGCCTGACCCCTTTGATAGTGATCCCTACGATATCTGGTTTTGAGCACGCTCGGACCGAGCATGATGTCATCCGATCACCTGAAAACGGACATCCTCCCTGGCAAGACGAGTGACTCGGTTTGCCAATCATTGCTGCGAAGCGTCAACAACGGCTAGCGTTTCAGACGAGACCAATCCTTTCGCCTGATTTCTTAGATATTCGGCCTAGTGCCTGTTACCGTCTCCGATTCAAACTATAGGGTCCACTGTTTACAGCCTCAAAAAAAACCCGGCAGGGGATGCCGGGTAGGAAAGATCACTTGAGGGAGAAGTGATATGATTAATGGATAAACAGGCCACCATTGACTGGCAGATTGGCGCCGGTGATATAGGTACTCGAGTCATCGGCCAGGAATGCCACGGCATGTGCAATCTCCTCTGGCTGACCCATGCGCCGCATAGGAATACCGCTAACGATGGCATCGCGAACGTCATCCCGCATCGCTGCGGTCATGGCGGTCTCGATATAGCCGGGTGAGATGGTATTGATAGTGACACCCTTTGCAGCACCTTCGTAGGCCAGTGCCATGGTGAATCCATGCATACCCGCCTTGGCTGCTGAATAGTTGGCCTGACCGAATTGTCCTCTCTGGCCGTTGACCGAAGAGATATTGATGACTCGGCCGAATCCGCGTTCGATCATGCTGTTCCAGACGGGACTGGTAACATAGAAAGCGCTGCTCAAGTTAGTATCGATGACCGCATCCCATTGCTCTGAAGTCATCTTTTTCATGGTCGAATCCCGGGTGATACCGGCGCAGTTGACCAAAATATCCACCGGACCAGATTTTTCGACAATCTCACTCATCAATGCCGATCCACCTTCGGATGTGGAGACATCACCAGCAATAACATCAATTTCCGCACCCTGTTCCTTCTGGTCCTGAACCCAGGTATCCACCTGGTCCACTTCCGATGGGTGGCATGTGGCAACGACTTTTGCTCCTTCCTGGGCAAGGCGCAAACAGATTGCGGTACCGATACCGCCCATACCACCAGTGACTACAGCGAGTTTGTCTTTACAGCTCATTCTTGTACTTCCTCAATATCTGGTAGCCTAAATCTCTAGAGTGACCAATTTGCTTTATGCAACTTATTGACCGCTCAGGCATAAAATTCTATCTGATTAAGTCGCTGTTCCTTCAGATATGTTCCTGTAGTCGAATCAGGCGCCTGCATGCTTCATCACTGATCAAGCTACAGATTCAGGTTAATGAAAAACCGGCGGCAGGGCCGCCGGTTCTCGATCGATCGTTCAAGCTAGGATGCGATTAAGCGGCCTTCTCGGCGACTTTACTGATCTTTTCGTTTGCTTTTGCCAGGTTGCTCTCATACCAGCCGCGGACCTCTTCGCCGGTCTTCTGGCTCAGCTCGACAGCCTCGCGGGTCTTGCTCATCAGGTCCTCACCCAATTTACGGGAAAGATCCATCTGACCGCGGACAACCTCGTGGTAATCCTTGGCTTCGGAAACAAGCTTCAGTTGTTCCATACTTGTGTTCATGAGGGTGTTCAGGGTGTTCATCTGAGCCTCCATAACCTGATTCCAGGCCTTGAGGCTGATGTCGCTCAGCTGACGGAAACTCTCGTAACCTGCAGTGTTGAATTCACTAATCATCTCGATGTTCTCTTTCGCTTTAGCCATGATATACGCTCCTGTGTTGGTTGTGCATTGCAGCATTGTTGCAGTGCAGCATAGTCCACTTGCAAGGGGCTGTCAAGAGAAATTTGTGCATCGCGCAATTTCTCTGTGTATCTGTGCAAATACTCAGGTATGCCTATGAGATGCTTGAATAATTATCTTAATATCAAGAAGTTATAGTGTGATCTAAGGGGGGTATACTAGGAGTCTTCTTTTTTAGTATTGGAAAAACCTGCTGCAGCCAAAAAATCTTTCTGCAGATCAGTCCACATTTTCATATTGCTCTGGGCCAGATTTGTCATCGCAGTAAACGGGTCTTCACCCAGATTCTTTTTAAGTTGCTCCTGCTGCGCGGTAAACAGTCCAAGGCTCTGCTCCAAATAGTTGCCGAAAATTCCCTGCAGAGTGCCGCCATAGAAACGGATGATCTGGGAAAGCATATTTGCGGTGAATAGGGGTTGACCGCCAGATTCCGTCTCAAGGATTATCTGTAGCAGGATATTGCGTGTAATGTCCTCCTCGGAGGTGGAATCCACGACCTTGATCGATTCACCGCTGATGATCAGTTGGCGGAGCTGTGTCAATGTGATGTATTTGCTTTGTTCAGTATCGTACAGCCGACGGTTGGGATATTTCTTTATGATGCGCTCAGACATGGCCCTGCAACTGTTCCTGGATATCGTTGACACCCAGTTTACCTCAAACAGGGCACCGAGAATATTAGATGAGGCACTGAAATTGTGGAAATCGGCGGCAAATCCGCTTTTTTAGGCTATAGGGACTGCTATGCCGGAACCGAATATGAGTTGGGTGTGGCCCCGCCACACCCAACCCATCAGCAGGTTATAAGCGCTTTTTCAGCAGTAACCCGTGTTTTCTAGGCTTAATTCAGACTTTTTCGACCGCCATGGCGACACCTTGGCCACCCCCGATACACAGGGTTGCAAGGCCCTTCTGGGAGCCACTGCGTTTCATCTCATGTAGCAAGGTGACCAACACTCGGCAGCCCGACGCTCCAATAGGATGTCCCAGGGCGATGGCACCTCCATGGACGTTTACCTTAGTGCTATCCCAGCCCATCTCCTGATTCACACACATGGCCTGGGCCGCAAAGGCTTCGTTTGCCTCGATCCTGTCGAGGTCGTCGACCTTCCACCCGGCCCTGTCCAGACACTTGGTAGAGGCGGGAATGGGACCGGTGCCCATGATTGCGGGATCAACACCGGCAGATGCAAAGGCGACGACCCGCGCCATGGGTGTGAGCCCCAGCTCTTTTGCCTTGGTCTCGCTCATCACCAATACTGCGGCCGCCCCGTCGTTGATACCCGAGGCGTTACCTGCAGTGACGCTACCCTCCTTGGAGAAGGCAGGGCGCAGTTTGCCGAGAGATGCGGCCGTGGTGCCCGGACGCGGAAATTCATCTCGATCGAAGACAATGGGATCCCCTCGGCGTTGTGGGATTTCGATGGGAATGATCTCATCTGCAAATACATTCTCATTCAGTGCCGCCTCCGCCTTCTGTTGCGATGCGGCAGCGAAGGCATCCTGATCTTCACGGCTGAAATTGAATTTACCTGCGATATTCTCGGCTGTGGTGCCCATGTGATAGTTATTGAATGCGTCCCAAAGGCCATCGACGATCATGCTGTCGATCATTTTCCAATCGCCCATTTTACTGCCATTGCGTGAATTGGGGAGTACATGGGGCGCCATGCTCATGTTTTCCTGACCCCCTGCAATGACGATCTCGGCATCGCCGCAAGCCACGGCCTGCATTGCCAGATGTACGGCTTTGAGCCCGCTGCCGCAGACTTTATTGATGGTGAGGGCAGGTGTTTCAATCGGTAATCCGGCTGCTATAGCCGCCTGACGGGCGGGATTCTGGCCGGTACCTGCGGTCAGAACCTGTCCAAGAATCACTTCATCCACCTGTTCCGGCTTGACGCCGCTGCGGTCAAGCAGACCCTTGATAATAGATGCTCCCAGCTGATGGCCAGGAATACCAGCCAGGCTGCCAGCAAACGAACCGATAGCGCTTCGGGCTGCGCCGACGATGACGATATTCTCACTCACGTTGGGTAATCCTCATGTTTTATGTTTATTGAATGGCCCGTTATAACGCTCAAAACGGACACTGAATGGCTTTTCACATCAGCTTTCTGGGTATGTGAACGCTAAATGCTGCCTAAGTTGTAGCAAAAAATGTTGCAGCGCACAAATTTTATTGCTAGCTTATTTAGGCATGAGTGTTGAGTTTAGGTTTTTTTATGTCCGGGATGGCCGATTGGCTATCTGGACTCAACCGGGCCTTACTTCGACACATTCAATCAATGATATTAATCGACACTGCGTCGCAAACACGGGACTAGACCATGAGTGAATCTGCATTCTGGAATGAGGACTGGATGAAGACCCAGCAGAAATACTGGGAAAACTGGACCGATATGAGCCGTCAGGCAATGGGCATGAAGCAGCCGGTAAAATCGCCCCTGGAGAGCGCCATGGAGCACTGGTGGCAGGGTCTGTCGCCTGGGGCCAATGATATGACTCGTGATTTCATGAACAAGATGATGGAACAGACCCAAAGTTATTTTCGAATGGCCGAGGGTTATTACAAGAATGCCGGTCAGAGTAATAACTGGATGGATGCGGCCAATCGTACGGTCGCCGACCTGCAGAAGCTGTTTAGCGGAAACATGGAGGGTGCTTTCGGGAATACCGAGGCCGCGGGTGACGATGCGCTGCATAAGATGATGGCGTTCTGGGAAATGCCGATGGACAATTGGCAGCGCATGATCTCCTCACTCTCGCTGATGCCCGGTGACCTATTACGCAATATGCCTCATACGGGTGATCTGGACCGCTTTCTCAGCGCTCCCGGTCTCGGCTACACCCGTGAAGAGGAGAGACAGTACAAGCAATTGACGCAGCGAGTGGTTGAATACCAGCGTTGCCTGGGCGAGTACATGGGATTCTTTTCCAATCTGGGTATGCTTTCGGCAAATAGACTGAAAGAGAAGATCGAGGCCTTGATTGACGAGGGCAATCAGGTGGATAGCGCACGTGGACTCTATGATCTCTGGGTCGGCAGCAGCGAGGAGGTCTATGGTGAACAGGTGATGACTCCTGAATACGCCAAAATTCACGGCCGTTTGGTCAACAGCCTGATGGCGTTGAAACATAAACTTGGACAGCTGGTGGATGAGGCGCTGGGGGGTATGAATATGCCAACCCGCCGAGAACTGCGGACCCTGCAGGACAGGCTCCAGGAATCACGCCGTGAATCCAAGGCAATGCATGCGGAGATCGAGTTGCTGAAAGAGCAGATGATCGAACTGCGTGCCCTTGTCTCAAGCAAGCCACAAGCGAGTGCGGCACCGGCGAAGAAGAGCTCAGCAGCGAAGAAAAAGGCTGTAGCGAAAAAGAGGGCTGCTGCCAAGAAGGCCTAGGCTGACTGCAGTTACAAACGTTAATGAAATCACCCGAATGAGATGAACTAACGGCCTGTTTGCTGAGGTGCTGCAGCAAGCAGATCTAGGATTTGAGGAGAATAGACGTGCAACCATTTAATATACGCCCCGATCAGTTGGCCGAAGAGATGTTTGATTACAGCCGCAAGCTGGGTAAAGGGGTCGAGAATCTATTGAATGCAGAGAAGATCGATACGGGTGTGACACCCAAAGTAGAGGTCTATCGGGAAGACAAATTACGACTCTATCGCTATGAGTCACCCGCCGATGTAGTCCAGAGCTCTGTGCCGACATTGATTGTCTATGCATTGGTCAACCGCCCCTATATGACGGATATTCAGGAGAATCGTTCAACCGTGCGCAATCTTCTTGCGGCGGGACAGGATGTCTACCTGATAGATTGGGGATATCCCGATGAGGCGGATCGTGCGATGACCATGGATGACTACATCAACGGTTACTTGGACCGCTGCGTGGATGTGATCCGCAAGCGCCATAAACTCGATAAGATCAATATCCTGGGAATCTGTCAGGGTGGTGCTTTTAGCCTCTGTTACACATCCATGCATCCCGACAAGGTCAAAAATCTGATCACTATGGTCACGCCGGTCGATTTCCAGACCCCCGACAATATGCTCTCCGCATGGGTTCAAGAAATGGATGTGGATCTGTTGATCGACACTTTGGGCAATGTGCCGGGTGAACTTCTGAACTGGACCTTTCTCTCACTCAAGCCTTTCAGCCTCACCGGCCAGAAGTATCTGAGTATGGTGGATGTGCTGGAGGATGAGGATAAGCTGAAAAACTTCCTGCGTATGGAGAAATGGATTTTCGACAGTCCAGATCAAGCGGGCGAGACTTTCAGACAATTCGTGAAGGATTTTTATCAGCGGAACGGTTTTCTGGAGGGCGGTGTGACGATCGGTGATCGCCCGGTAGATTTGAAGAACGTTACTTGTCCCGTGCTCAATATCTATGCGGAACAGGACCACCTGGTGCCACCCGATTCCTCCCGTGCATTGCGTAACCTGACCGGTACCAAGGATTATACCGAGCTCTCCTTTCCCGGTGGGCACATCGGTATCTATGTCAGCGGAAAGGCGCAAAAGCAGGTGCCGCCGGCAATTGGCAAGTGGCTGGACGAGCGTTCCTGACAGCCACAACAGAATGATCCTCCGCCGGTAGTCTCTACCGGTTTCTTAGGGGTGCCGCCAGGCGCCCCTTTTTTTGTTGAAAACCACCACTCTTCTGTTCATACAGTGGTTTGTAGAGCTCATGCGGGAAGAAGATCGTTTTATTCTGGAGTAGTGATAGGATAGTCGGATGAATTGGCAATCATTTGCTTCAGTAGTATGAAATTTACTTGATAATCCAGTGGTGAATAGTATTTAAGCTGTTCATTTGATTGTGTTATTGGTATCGGGCTTGATTCCGGGTTGTTGATTATTCCATACCCCCTGAGGAAATATCGGTATATGGAAAAAGAGAGAGAGTATTCGTCCGAAATATCGAAGTGGCTGCAGGACTTCATACGTCAGGATTCCGCCAGTGGAATCCTTCTGATTTTTGCGGCTATCTTGGCCTTGGCGCTCGAGAATTCGCCTTTGAGCTGGTTCTATGATGCATTGCTGGATACGCCGGTTGAGATTCGTATCGGTGAACTGCATCTCGCCAAACCCTTGTTGTTATGGATCAACGACGGTTTGATGGCGGTATTTTTCATGTTGATCGGACTCGAAGTGAAGCGGGAGTTTCTTGAAGGAGAGCTGTCACGCCTGGATCAGATCATATTACCCGGATTGGGTGCTATTGGCGGCATGCTGGTTCCGGCCGCCATCTACTATTGGTTGAATCACGGTGATCCGGTCGCGTTAAATGGCTGGGCGATCCCCGCCGCCACAGATATCGCATTTGCCCTTGGAATTATATCCCTGCTGGGTAAGCGTGTACCTGTCTCCCTAAGGGTCTTTTTAATGGCGCTGGCGATTTTTGATGATCTTGGCGCGATTGTCATTATTGCCATTTTTTATACCGCGGATCTCTCTTTTGCCAGTTTAGTCATCGCCTTGGTGGCAATAGCAATCCTGTTGGTCTTGAACGCTTTGCATGTATCCCGGGTATCGGCCTATGTGGTGGTAGGTGTCATTCTATGGGTGGCCGTATTGAAATCGGGTGTGCACGCCACCTTGGCAGGCGTGGTTCTCGGGCTCATGATTCCGCTCAAAGACCCTAATGACAGTGACCGTTCCCCTCTTCGGGAGGTGGAGCATGGGCTGCATCAATGGGTGGCCTTATTGATAGTGCCGGTGTTTGCATTTGCCAATGCGGGTGTTTCCCTATCGGGCTTGACCATAGATTCTCTGATAGAGCCTATTCCGTTGGGTATAGCCACAGGCCTGTTTTTCGGAAAACAGATCGGTATCATGCTGTTTTGTGGTATCGCAATTATATTAGGGTTCGCCAAGCTGCCGAACGGGGCCAGCTGGTCGGGTTTTTATGCAACCACTATTCTGTGTGGAGTTGGTTTTACCATGAGCCTCTTCATTGCTTCGTTGGCGTTTGAGCAGGGCGGCACCAGTAGCATTATCATGGGGGATCGCTTAGGTATCCTGCTCGGTTCAGGTCTTTCCGCGGTGGTCGGCTATTTGATCTTGAGGATATTCAATCCATCAAATCGCGAGATTACAACGAAGACTGACTAGGTTCAGTTTTTTTGTCCAGCAAAACAGAATGAACGACATGTAGTTGCACTACATGAGTGGATGACAACGCTGCTGTATGGAAAAAAGCCCCAGTGCTTATCCATCTCCTCTTTGGGGAGCGATATAGCTGAGAGTATCTTCATTAAAGCTGTGTGGTTGGACATTGCAGAGATTGAAGATTTTCTCACCGCTGCAGATATTGCCTTTCAACAGCATGCGTATCTGGTCTCGACTTATGGGAAACCAGGGAAATCTGTCAAGTGCGGCAGCGGCCATTGCGGGTGCGAATGCCGGTACCGGCAACATGAGTTTGCTTCTGCCAAGGGTGTTAGCGATGGTTGTGAGAATCTCTTTCCAGGTCAGATTTCGTGGACCACCCAGGGTATAGATGTCACTGAAAGTCTCGGGTTTATCCAGGGATGATACAAAGCACTCGGCGACATCCTCGACATGTACAGGAGAAAGCTGAAAGCCGCCGGGCTTGGTGGGTAGCAGGCCTTCGTAAAAAAGTGGTGCGGGCAGGGGAGAGTCAATGATGTCCCGCTTCAGCATAGTGACGAATTCAAGGCGCCCGTGAGGATTTCCGAAGATTACGGAAGGACGAAAAACAGTCCAATCAAGACCGCTGCCGGGGAGATGATTCTCAGCGGCCAACTTGGTCTTCTGATAGGGTGTCAGGCCAAGCTCGACACCATTTGCGCTCATCAGGAGAAAACGTTTCACCTGCTGATCTTTTGCCAATTCAGCGGTCTTGACAACCCACTCATACTGAAGCTTTTCAAATGTTATTCCCTTGGAGGGATAATCCCTGAGAATCCCGATATTGTAGATTACGGCATCTACCCCGGTGAGCAGACGACGGAGTGTTTTGTTATCCTCGATGTCACCGCGTACCCACTCAAAAGGCTGAGTTTGCTTGGAAAAATGTGGCGAGCCCTCTCTGACCAGCAGCCTGGGCATATGACCATGCTGCAGTAATTTCTCTGTCAAGTAGTGTCCGACAAAACCAGTGCCGCCCAGTAGTGCAACCTTCATGATGCCGCTCCCTGATTTTTTAGGCTGTGTGATCTTTTCATTTTAATAGAGATTTGTTCTTGCCGTGTAAATAAATTATGAAATGGACAAACAACACCCGATGCAAGCGACTCGAATCGGTGAAAGGGATCACGTATGATCTGATTTCGATCTCTGATTGAATCTAGAGAGCCGCCATCATGTTCACTCGGTATTCACAGCTGCCATTTGCAGTGGGGGTATTCTCGCTCAGTCAGGCAATCTGCCAGGCCAGGGTAGATCAACCCGCGCCGGATTTCAGTTTGCCTGATCAGAATGGAAAATTGCATGGTCTGGATGATTATCGCGGACGTTGGCTGGTACTCTATTTCTACCCTAAAGATGATACACCCGGCTGCAGCAAGGAGGCCTGTGCATTTCGGGATGAGTTGGCTCGGTTGAATCAAATGGGGGTCGATTTGCTGGGGATCAGCACGGATGGCGTGGCAAGCCATTTGCGGTTTTCAGATAAATTCAATATCGCTTTCCCCCTGCTATCGGACGGCACAGGAGAAGTTGCTGCCAGTTATGGCGCACTCTTTAAACTGGGACCAGTAAAACTGGCCAAGCGTCATACGGTTATTATTGACCCAACCGGTTGTATCGCCAGAATATTCCGTAAGGTCGATCCAAAAGTGCATAGTGACGAGGTAACCCAAGCCTTAGCCTCGTTGATATGAGTGTTTGATGGTGAAGTTGCATTACACCCTATTAGCGAAAAGGGATCTGCTTGGCCCGCAAGCTCTCTTGCAGGCCCATAAAAGCCTGCCCTAAATCGCCCCTGCCTCGAATACCGAGTTCAACGTATCCATTTTCACCGAGTACCGGAAGGCTGAAGAGTTTGATACCGGGAAAACGTTCGTTGAAACGCTTCATAATATCAACAAGCGCACTCTCAGGTGTGTCGAGGACTTGCAGTGAGCGTTCATTCAGTGTGAGATTTTTTGCGGGATAGTATTCATCCAATATCCACTCGGCCATTGGCCAGGCCATCTGCGGAAACCCAGGTAGAAAATAGTGCTGTTTGAGAGAAAAGCCCGGGATCTGGTTGTAGGGATTGGGGATGAGCTTTGCGCCGTGCGGTAGATTCGCCATCTGTATGCGGTTTGGACGGGCTTCCATTCCATAGCGCTCCTCAATCAACGCGACTGCCTCAGGGTGAAGTGCCAGTGGGACATCGGCAGCTGCGGCGGCACAGGCACGGGTCAAATCATCCGGCGTGGCACCGATACCACCACAGACGAATACAGGATCAGCCTGGGCCATGGAAAAGCTCAAATGATCGATCAGGCTGGTTTCATCATCCGGCAGCAACCAGCACCGGTTTAATCGCAGACCTTTATGGTGTAGCAGTTGCTTGAAATGGGCGAGATGACTGTCCTCTCTACCACCAAAGAGTATTTCATCTCCGATAATAACAAGACCAAATGTGTCATTCATGGTGTCGTTCCCTACCTGGAGGCTGTTTGGCTGAATACTAAATTGCTAAAGCAGTGGACCGGGCCAAGAGGTATCAAACAATAACCGGTGATTACATCGCATTTTTTGTTGATTTTAGTCTATTAGTCGCTTTTATGAGCCGGCAGCCACAATTTTGACTACTCTTTATTATCACACTAATGATGTTCAGATTACGTAGATCAGTTGACTAATGTGTGCTAATCGTTTCTTATTAGGACATAACAAGATATGCGGGAGGGTAAAGAATGTTGGCTGACAAATTGCGAATCCTGCAGGAGATGCCGATATTTGGTGGTGTAAGTGAAGCAACACTCAACTCGATACTCGACAAGGCTAAGAGGGTTGAGGTGATTGAAGGTGGTTATTTTTTCCGCGAAGGTGATCTTGATAATTCCATATATTTCATCGAACAGGGAGAGGTGGCAGTCTATCGATATTGGAATGGAAACTGCTACAAGCTGAGAGAACTTCGTGAGGGGGACTGCTTCGGCGAAATGGCGCTGATGGATTGCAAGCCACGCAGTGCGGAGGTTGTGGCGCTGGTTGACAGCAGTGCGATACAGGTGACGGCTGCACAACTGGCTGAACTTTACAATACGGATTCAGATCAGTATACATTGATCTATATGAACCTGGGTCGCGAAGTGTGCAGACGTCTGAGAGAGGCGGATTCAAGGCTGTTTGTGCAAGAAGTCGAGTCTGGTGAACTAATCTCGTAAAAACTTTCATTGTAATTCAGTCCGTTTTAATGGAAATGTGCCGGGAACATATTCTGCGAATGCATCGGACCATCATGATTGCATTCAGATACTCCGGGATGTTTTAAATGCTATTTCTAAGTCCCAAGGAATCCGGGTGTGGCTGAAGGTAGACCTGTTTTGACATGTAACTGTCTGGATGGAGCCTGAAGTAGTGCCTGAGCAAGGTGATCGGTACGATGAGAGGTGTTTCGCCCCGTCGGTAGGACTCGATGCTGGCTGTTAATTCAGCTTTGTCATCGCGGCTGATACGCTCTTTCAGATAACCCATGATATGTTGCAGCACGTTGACGTGTCTTTTTCTGGTGACACGACGCTTCAGCGTATTCATCAACTCTTGAATATAATCATCGGTAATCGTAGCGAATCGCTTTTTAGGCAGATTGGAAACGAGTTTGCCAAGACGCTGATAGGCTGCCTGAGAGTGAGCCATGACCAGATATTTATGTTGAGTGTGGAAAGCGATCAGGCTTACGGGCGTCAACTGCGTAGAGAGTAGTTTTCTCCAGCGGTGGTAGACGTAGACACGATTGACGAAGTTCTCTTTCAGTACGCTGTCGTTGAGACGGCCTTCCTCCTCAATCGGAAGCAGAGGATGTTGTTGCATCAGTACTCTGGCAAAAACACCTGTACCTTTCCTTACGCATTGCTGTCCGGTTTCAGTATACACCTTCACCCTCTCCATGCCACAGCTGGGAGAGTTCTTTTTTAATATATAACCACTGATGTGGTTCAGTTCTTGAACCTGTTTGAGGGCAAATTGTTTCATCTTGTCAGTGACATCCCGGTTGGGATCGGAGACTCCGACAAGTCGAGGCTGCTGAATATCACCGACCAGATGTATGGTGGGACGAGGGACGCCGAGTCCGATTGCGGCTTCCGGGCAGATGGGTAGAAATTCCATATGTTTTCCCAGTTTTTCGACGATGTATCTATCCCGCTTATGCCCTCCATCATAGCGAACATTGTGCCCAAGCAGGCAGGCGCTGACACCGATTGCTGGCCGCTCTGCATACAGGCTGGTTTCACTCATTTCAGATTTGTTCTCCGGCTTTAATCCACATGATTGACATCAAGACAGACTATCGAGTGGCGTTCTCTAGTCTGCTCAATTCAATCGTCGCCTAGCTACTGTCTGCGGAGATCCTTGAATTCTCTCAGCGTGCCCGGTTAGACTCTATTTATATCCTATCTGTTTATTGGATACACCACTAATAAATGCATTTTTTTAAGGTTAGAGTCGATGAGTCAACATCAAACGCCCTATGAGAGAATCGGCGGCGAAGCGGCAGTCAGAGAACTGGTGGATAGGTTTTATCATCTGATGGACCGGCAACAGGAAGCAAAAAAGATACGTGATCTACATGCCAAGAGCCTTAATGTATCACGTGAAAAGCTGTTCCTCTTTCTATCCGGCTGGCTGGGTGGCCCCGATCTCTATATAGAGAAGTATGGTCATCCCAGGCTGCGTGCCAGGCATCTTCCTTTCAGTATCGGTATCGAGGAGCGAGATCAGTGGATCTACTGTATGCGTGAGGCGCTGTCGGCGATGGATCTGGATGCAAACCTGCAGGAAGAGCTCAACCAGGCATTCTTCAGAACGGCGGATTTCATGCGCAACCGGGATGAAGAGGTGCGGGATACGCCCTTCAGGATTATCTCTTCCGGCAAGACTCAATGATAAGACGAGCGCTCAAAAGCAAGCTGTTGAAGTCAGGTATCAGGTCAAATCGCAACTTCTACAAATAAATCGTCTTACACACGCATCCTAAAGCTTAATCCAACCAGATTCCCTTCTCTGCAAACCACTCCTTGTCAATGCGCCATTCGACCCTATCGATATCTTCCCGTTCAACTACAAGTTTGCGCACTTTGGACTGGACTGCCGCAAGCTCCTTCTGTGCCGCGATGAGCTTGGGATTCTGATCGCTCAAGTTTTTCAGGCTCGGCTTTATGAGACCGATAAACTTTACGGCAGGCATAGTGCTTGATCTGGGGGAGGAGATAATTGCGGTCTTGCCCCTGATCTGCATCGCCCTGAAGGGGTAGGGATAGGACGATATCAGGGGGTCCCGCTCCAACATGTCATCGATCTCACCTAGGCGAAAGTCCAGTGTCAGCAGCCACGCCAGTAGTATACCGAAGCATATACTGGCGAGAACGGCTGCGTAGATTTTTGTGCCACGATCCAAACTCATTACAAGCCCTCAAATCGGTATGAGGGTACAGGCAGGGTTTACAAGGGTGCAATGACAATCCTCAGTAGCCGGATCTTGTTACAGATTGCAATACGAACTTATATCAAAGCGACGGGATTAATAATCAAAGATATCGCTGGTACTGAGCAGCGTGAGAGGTTGAACTCAGGTATGAAAAGATGGGTGAGGGGGCTGGATTTGAACCCACCTCACCCCAGGTTCTTGAGCCGATTATTTCACTATGAATGACTGGACCTGACCCATCGAATGGACTGAAGGACGATGTCTTTGAATCATCCTTGGCAGTCTGTTCAACGCTGACTCGGCATCGGCAGCAGTGGAAAAGTTGCCGTAAATCATCGCATATTGTTGTCTGTTTTTGCTCTTCACAGGCAAGTAAGCAAGGTCTTTTTTCAGGTGGCTGTGATAACGCTCCGCCAGTTTGTAGATCTCTTGCTTGTCGCTCAGTGTGGCAATATGAATCGTGTGGTTAGTGGCTGACTGCTTGGCGATCCATGCTGAGCCGTGGATGGTGTTGTCACTACCGAAGGTCTGATGCGGGCGCATATTGGTAACACGCCCATCAAGGGTATCCACCTGGTCGCCAATTGTAATCAGTCGATCATTAATATCGGATATTTCACTCTGAATTGCGTTATCCGTTTCGGCTGTCAGCTTACTGAGTTGGCTCAGCTGAGAATTGGTCGCGGCAAGATGGGTATTGGTCGAGACAATATCCGATTGCAGTGCTGTGTTGGTTTGTGCCTCAGAGCGCCAATTGGCATATTCAGTGCCCATGAAGACGAGCAAGCCGAGGAAGAGCAGTGCAATCATCCCGCCCAGGATGCGGAAATGGCGCTTTTCCAATATTATCAGGGATACCAATGCCCTGGCGCCTTTTTCGACACGTCCCTGAAGATCGGTGATCTGCTCACTATGTTCTGCCGTCCGGCTTCGAAGATCTTCTATCGCATCAGAAAGCTCAGAACTGCGTTTATTCAATATAGTTGTTGATCTCGAGAGCTCTCTACTCTTCTTGGTCAGATCCCCAGCAGTACCCTCTACGTCGGCCACTCGTTTCTCTAATGCCTGATCCACTGACTGCAATTTCAGCAGGCGGGCCTGGTTGGATTTGATTTCATCCTGCGCCTTAGTCAGGTCATTGCTGATTTCATCACTCTTGTCAGCCAGGTCTTGATCCCGCTCTTTGCTGTGCCTGGCCAGGCTGTCAATTTCAGCCACCAGTGCACTTTCGAGCTCTTGCAGCATTTTGGCGTTGTCTTTGATGCTCTTATTCAGCGTCTGAGTGGTCTGCTTCGATTTTTTCGCCAGCTCATCGGTACGGGCCAGCAGGGACTGGTAGCCATCGCTTAGCAATCCAATATCGCTGTCCGACTTTTCACTGACCTGATTGATCTGCTTTGAGACGGTCTTGATATCCTTGCTGATGGTGGCGGACTTCTCAGACAAGGATCTGTAGGCATCGTCGAGTGAACCAAGTTGCTGGTAGGTCTCGGAGACCTTGGTCGTCAGATCGCTACCCTTGTCGCTCAGGTGTGAGAGGCTGGTCTTTACACTGCGATTGGTCTTGTTCAATTGACTTCTGAGGTCATCCAGGTCAGAGTCGATTTTCCCGATCTTGTTGTTGAGCTCATTCGGTAATGCTGCAGTGGGAGCTCTATCCTCTAAATCAATCAGGTTCTCTTTCTGTTCGGTATCTTTAGCTTTGTCGGTGGTGACGGATTGTTTGGTTGCTTGAGATCTTTTGGCCATGAAAATTACCCCTTTTTCTTTGCGCAGGTCGCGCAATGGTCCAATACGAACAAGAATCCTTAAGAAACGTTAAATTAGCATATTATAATATATAAGAATAATTTGATTTCTTAGGGGGATCCGAATAAAGCTATAGAAAGCCATATAATTATATGAATTAAAAGAAAATAAATTAGGCTTTACTGGAAAGGAAGAGGGAGCGACAAAAACAAATCAAGAGTAGATTATTCAACTAGATAGGCTCTCAGGATTTAACAAAGTCTATTGACTGGGGTGTTCAACGTCCTTATAGCTACTTGTGGGAGACTTCTTTTCCGTGAATCCGGGATAATCCTCGATACGCCAGCGCTGTTCTTCATGATCACTCTCGTCAACGAAACGCAGTTTTGACCAGGATGCCAGGCTGACGATGAAAACGAGGATTAAAACAACTGCAACATTCTTCGGGGTGAACATCTGATTATTCTCCAATCAACTCCCATTCAATAATAAATAAAGTGATGGAATGAGGTGTAATATGGAGTTTACTGCAGACATCGCGATTTCCATGGGTCAATATCACGCAATCTTAATAGGGTTTGTCGGGCTGGTTTTGTTGAGCAGCACATCGTTGCGCACAGAGGCCGGTTTGAATATGGATTTGTCGATCCAGAGGTTGAGTGCGACGGGCTGGGTCATGGAAAAGGTCAATTTAGATCTTAACCTGGAGAGCGGCCAACAATTGACCGTTCACATGACGGCCGCCTCTTTGAGACATGATGCTCTGCCGGGGAAGATCGAAGGTATTCGTCTGGATTGTCCTCTTCAAACTGTTCAGCATACCTATCATTGTCATGACGGTCGATTGAGTATCGGTGCTTCCCCCTATGGACCACAGGAACTTCGTGTGAGCGGGGAGTTTATCGACAGCGAGCAGCTAAAGCTCAAGGCTCAAGGTTTCAAGTTGGCGAGTGGCAGGATCAGTGTCGAACTCGAGCTGAAGGAAGGCAGCTGGGAGATGGCATTCAAGGGTAAAGATCTGAAACTCGACGCCTTGCGCAAAGAGTTTGCCGCCAAGTTTCTGCCATCGGATTCCGATCTGTCAGGTCGTGCACGAATCACTGCACAGGTTGCAGGCAATCAATCCCAGCCTGAGCACATTGATATGGACATCCAGGTATCCAAATTTTCATATGCAGATGCCGAAGGACTTCACGTTGCGGAAGATGGACGGTTCCGACTGGATCTCAAAGCCAAACGAAAGGGGAGTGACTGGGTGGGGAGTAGCGGTTTCATACTCACCGGCGGCCAGTTTTATGCGGATCCATTCTATGTGGAAGTACTCGAGGAGCCATTGTCGCTCCAACTGCAGGGGCGTTGGAAACCCGCAGCGCAAGTCGTGCAGGTCGATGAGGCGATGGTCAAGGTACCCCGGGTGATGGAATCACGGGGCAGGATTGAGATCGATACGTCGAAAATGGCAATATTGGAGGCGGAAATAGATCTGCAAAGTGACAATGTCGATAGCCTGTACCGTGTCTTTCTCCAGCCGATGCTGATTGGCACCATGGCGGATGATGTAGAGGCAGGTGGAATTCTGCATTCGCGGATTGGGTTCAAGAATGGACAGCTGCAAACACTGCATGCCGACCTCAAGGATGTAAACCTGGATGACAGGCGAGGCCTTTTCGCATTCTATGACATCAATGGCAGCCTGGCATGGGGTAGAGAGAAAAACCCTGCTAAAACACACATAAGGATAGAAGGCGGTCAGCTCTATCGTATCGATTTTGGCGCGCTGGATATTCATGCCCATGCGCAACAAGGGGAGGCGGCGTTGGAAGCGCCTGTAGAGATCCCTCTGATGCTCGGCCTCCTCCATATCGATAAACTTCATCTCCTGGATCTGCTGGGCGATACTCCCAGGTGGACCACCAGTGCGCAATTCAGGGATATCTCGCTTGGGGCACTCGCCGAGGCCTTTGAGTGGCCGCCCATGGAGGGGACGCTGCTAGGTACGATTCCAAATGTTCGCTATCATCAGAAAAGGCTGGAGATGGATGGGGAACTGGTCGTTGATGTGTTTGGCGGCAAGATCAGCGTGGATGAGCTGCTTATCGAGGAGCCCCTCGGAAGGGTCCCGGAGCTTTCGGCGAATATGCATTTGCGGGGGCTGGATCTTGCCCGGATTACACAAACCTTCTCCTTTGGACATATAGAAGGTGGCCTCGAGGGTGAGATTGCGGATCTGCGTCTTGCCAGTTGGGAACCCATCGCCTTCAATGCACGTTTTAATACGCCTGAAAATGACCAGACACCTCATCGAATCAGTCAGCGGGCGGTAGACAACCTGACTGCCTTGGGCAATGGTGTAGGCAGTGGCCTGTCGAGTACATTTCTCGGGTTTTTCAAGGAATTTCGATATGACCGTATAGAGTTGCAGGCTAAACTGAATGGCAATGTGGCAGAGCTGGACGGGATGAAACACCCGGATGGCGGTTATTACATCGTCAAAGGATCCGGACTGCCAAGGATCGACGTGATTGCGAGAAATCGACAGGTGGCCTGGAAGACCCTGTTGGAACGCCTGAAGAGTATCCATGTCGAAGGAATGGAAGTCAGATAGCGGCAATCGGGCTATGTGGGATGGATGTTGAGCTTTTCGCCATGTCAATTATAGTCATACTCATGATTTGAAAACATTAACAGCCGATTTACCGAATAAGGAATGAAACAATGTTGAAGCGCTTTATTGGTTATCCCTTCATGGCCCTGGGCCTGGTGGCCTGTGTCACGATCAATATCTATTTTCCGGCGGCTGCCGCGGAAGAGGCCGCGCGCACCATTGTACGCGACGTACTGGGTGAAGAGGCGAAGTCCGACCAGGATAAGAGCGCACCGAAAGAGAAATCGAACAAGGATGATCAACAGTCGCTGCAGGAGATACTCCAATCCACATTCTCCAATACCCTGGGCGGGATCCTCGATTTCATGGTGCCAACCGCCCAGGCGGCCACACCTAATATCGATATAGACTCCCCGGCAATTCGCAAGCTGCGTGCATCGATGTCGAGCCGGCAGAGCGGATTGGCGGCCCACTACCGGGCAGGTGCACTGGGATTCACCAATAACGGACTGGTGGCCGTACGGGATCTGAAACTGATACCGCTTCGTGAACGCAATAAGGTGAAGAAAATGGTCGCAGATGAAAATGGGGACCGTAAGGCCCTGTACGCCGAGATCGCGCGAGCCAATGGGCAGCCGCAGTGGGAAAAAAATATCCGTGACACGTTTTCCCGGGTGTGGGTGGAAGAGGCGCCTAAGGGCTATTGGTACCAGGATGGTAAAGGAAATTGGCGTCAAAAATAGAAAGGATGACAGTTTGAACCCCCATATACTCATCGATATGGCTATTAACTGCTTTTAGTAACCGTGTTAGAAGAGAGAACTAAAATTGAGTTTGCCAGCCTATCAGACGCCGTCGAAATCGGTGTGTTGTCCAAGCAGGATATCGAGCATGGCCTGGGGTGGAAGTACACGCCCAAAAAAATATCGGAACTCATTCGAAACAGGACTAAAAACGTAGTGGTGGCCAGGTCAGGCGCTAGCTTGGCCGGATTTGGGATTATGACCTACTACGAATATCAGGCCAATCTGGATCTTCTTGCCGTTAAGCGTAATTTTCGACGCATGAAGATTGGCAGCGAGATTGTAGAGTGGTTGGAGAAGGTGGCCTTAACCTCCGGTGCATTTAATGTATTTGTTCAGGTAAGAAAGCAAAACGGCGTTGCCATAAAGTTCTACGAGGTACTGGGGTATTCAGTAATCGAGATATATTCACGCTATTACAGTAGTATCGAGGCTGGGGTTGTCATGGCAAAGAATTTAAAAAGGATGGTTAATTTATAGTAATTCTGATACGGCAGGCCTATGCATACCATGTCATTAGATGAATTTAGAAGTCAGTATTCGATCTTGTACCCTGCGCACCGCCTTCTTCCAAAAAAACTTATCAAACCTAAACCTCCAATTAGCCGAGTCAAACTGCCCGGTAGCGGAACTGTTAACAGGCCCTAGCTGGACTTGATAGAAGACACTTCATCATGCCTGCAGGTCTTGGATGTCAGATCTTGAATGGTTTGCAAGAGCAGGGCTGTGTCTATCGGCTTAGTGAGGAAGGCATCCGCACCTGCATCGATGGATTTTTTGTGTGCTTCACGTGTCTTGTTCGCGGTTAGAATAATAATAGGAACAGAGCGATTGACGGTGTTGCTTTTTCGTATTTGTTTTATGATATCAATGCCTGTGACAACAGGCATTTGCATATCCAAGATAGCCATGTCTACGGGATCATTTAAGAGACGATCAAGTGCGCTTTCGCCACTTGTATGCATAACTACACCATAGCCAGAGCGCTTCAGGGTCTCATGAATGAGGTAACGATTGATAGAGCTGTCTTCGGCAACGAGTAGCCGCAGGTTTCTACAGATAGGCATTACGTTGTCAGTCGATACGTAACTTGAGGCGCTATTCGCTTTCAGGCAGTTCACATAGTTGATTGAGTTATGCAATTGCATGGGTTGATTGATGTCATCAACAACAATGGCGGTGTTGTGCATCTTGAACAGCTCACCCATGGATTTGCGATCGTCACGTACCAGGATTGTTGAATGACTCATTGCGGGATTGACAAGCAACTGATAAAAATCACCCATTGTATCGTGTAGTAAGCACGACTCATCGAATATGATTACAGACAATGGCGCTTTGCTCTGGTGGCTGGATATAAACTCGGTGATTTCGGAATATTCATGCAGTAAGCTAAACGCTATCTGCTTTTCAGAAAGGCGTTGTCCGACTATTTCTGAAAATTCAACACTGTTGGTTATGATTGTTGCGGTGAATTTTTCTTTTGCACTGTCTTCTTCTTTCTCGTCAGCCTCCTGCAATTCCAGATCAAAGAAAAAACGACTGCCAAGACCGGGTTGACTCTCGACCGACAATTTACTGTCCATCAGGTGGACCAGGTCGTACGCAATTGCCATTCCAAGCCCTGTGCCGCCAGCCTCCCTTGCATCCGAGTCGTCGAGTTGTGTGAATCTGTCAAAAATCATTTTAAGTTGATCTTTGCTGATCCCCACTCCAGTATCAGAGACTTCGAAACGAATTAAATGTTGATCTTCCTGTAGAGAAACTTTGCTGATTTTAAGGGTTATCTCTCCTGTGTCGGTAAACCTGATTGCATTGTTTACCAGGTTCATCAGAACTTGCCGTAATCTGGTCTGGTCTCCGATTACATGGTATGGGACGGCGGCCGACACTTCCATGTTGAATTTCAGTGCTTTGCTATGGGCGCTTGCCCAATAGCTGTTACGTACGAAGGTGATCAGTGCATGCAGGTCAAATGGTTTATTGTTAATACTTAAATGACCTGCTTCAATCTTCGAAATATCCAAAATATCATTCAGAATCGACATGAGATGTTTGGATGCACTTTCTATAATTGAGATATTTTTCTTGGTGCCCTTTGACTGAGACTGGCGGAGCATTAATTCGCTGACACCAATGATACCCGTCAAAGGGGTACGAATTTCGTGGCTCATGTTTGCAATGAATTGTGATTTGGCTTCATTGGCGGCCTGTGCCTGCTGTTTTGCGATCAGGAGGTTTCGCAAAAGATAGGCAACGAATATGGGAATAATGATATTGGTTGCCAGCAGGCTGTAATTGAGGAATTTCAGATTCAGCCAAAATTCGGCGGTTTCGATTGTTATGAGAAAACCGATGTTAGAGAGCACTGTGGCTGTATAGAGATAGGGCAGCCCGAATCTGACGCCGTAACCAACGGTGATAAGCAGCATGACAGCGAATAGGGGTGTGCCGTATTCACCCATTGTATAGAGGCCATAAAATACGATGGCATTGTCGCCGAACAGTGTCGATATTCGCCTCAGTCTCGAGGGAATTGGCCAAGGAATAAAACTGAGCAGGATAGCTATGGAAAAGAGGGTGTAACCAGTGGAGGCATATAGTTGTGGATTTCCGACATTATCGGGAGACAGCGTTGACTTCAGTACAAATATGTAGGTTGTAAACAGCGTGATGAAGATTAATCTGACGACACCCTGATGGATTTCCTGTCGAGCGTCGGAATCAATGGCAGAATTGTAACTGGCGCCAAGCATCGCAATCTAGTGTGGGTGCAAGAATTTGGGGTGGCAGGAAGACATTCGCGGCAGCTCCATTAGATTGAACCATACCATCTGGGAGAGGAAGCCAAATCCAGTCTTAAAGAGACATATAAGTCGATACATTGCACAACTACAATGCCAAAAGGTAAAACATACACTATACCCCTCGATCCATCCAGTTCGGAGGAGATCTCACACGGCCGTGAGATCAGGCCCATTCAATCAGTGCATGTGTATGTGAAATATATTGTTTTACCTTTGATAACAAACATATAGGATTAAAAGCGAGGTAAAAATAGGAATCCAATGTGTGGTCTAAGGTTTGGGAAATAATCGAATCAGTTTTCCGTTATTTGCATCAGTTAACAGATAGATAAGCCCATCCGGACCCTGTCGTACATCACGGATCCTACCTAATTCCCCGGTGAGTAGACGCTCTTCATGGGTCACTTTCTCACCATCCACTTCAAGCCTTACCAGCTGCTTGAATTTGAGCGAGCCGACAAACAGGTCTCCCTTCCAGTTTTTGAATCTGTCACCGGTGTAAAAGGCCATTCCGGATGGGGCGATGGATGGAACCCAGTAGTGGATTGGTTGGACCATGCCGGCTTTTTTTGTGCCTTCGCCGATCTTAGTTCCAGTGACATAATTGACCCCATAGGTGACGACAGGCCAGCCGTGATTGGCTCCAGGATCGGGTATGTTTATCTCGTCACCGCCTTGCGGCCCATGTTCGTGGGTCCACAGCCTACCACTCTTCGGGTGCAATGCCGCTCCCTGGATGTTTCTGTGACCATAGCTATAGATCTCCGCTAAGCCACTGCCGCTTTTATAGAATGGATTCTGTGGTGGGATACTCCCATCGTCATTGAGTCGTATTACAGATCCCGCGTGATCGTTCAAGTCCTGAGCTCGTTCGCGATCTCCCCGATCACCTAGGGTGATATATAAATAACCCTCTGGATCAAATACCAGACGGGACCCGAAATGGTGGCGGGATGTTGTTTTGCGTGTCATGCGAAATATGGTTTCGACTTGTTCGAGACGACGGCCTTCCAGTCTGCCGCGAGCCACGGTTGTTCCGTAGGATTTGCCCTCCCGTTCTGCGTAAGAGAAGTAGACCCAATGGTTGTCCTCGTAGTTTGGATGCAGTGCCACATCGAGTAGACCTCCCTGTCCATGTTGATTGATCTTGGGGAGCCCCGCTATAGGCTTTGTCTCAAGTTTACCTAGGGTGTTGACGATGCGCAGGGTTCCGCTGCGCTCGCTGATCAGCATGCCGCCATCAGGTATAAAAGCGAGTGACCAGGGATTGGACAGGTCCTCAACGACTGTCTCATAACTTAGACGTTGTTTTTCTGTTGTGATGGTGCCAGCCGATGTTATAGTCGACAATTGTAAAAGCAGTGCAGCCAGGAAAATCGTATATTTGTGATAGTCTTTCATTGCGATCCTCAATTTTTTCGCAAGACCATAAAAAAGGATTTGATCCCGATCTTCTGATGAAAGCCGTTGTCCGATAGTCAACACAGCGAGTATCACACGAGTATAGTTTGAAAAAAACATGATTGTTATACGTGTAATTTTCATGTGGGGCATCGTAAATATCCGCATCAAACTTACCAGGAGAATCCGATACAGAAGCTGGTTTATTAATTAGGCATCGATATCAATACTTGCTAAAGCTATTCTTTACATTCAACTGATCCTATGACGCTTACAATATCCAGAAATGTCGCGATTCCTGACAGTGAGATTGAAATGAGCGCTGTCCGTTCACAAGGTTCAGGCGGGCAAAATGTCAATAAAGTCGCATCTGCCATCCATTTGCGGTTTGATATAACTGCTTCTTCCTTACCTGAGCATTATCGTCAAAGGCTGCTGAAACTCAATGACAAGCGCATCAATAAAGATGGAATTATCATCATCAAAGCGCAACGATATCGGGATCAGGAGAGGAATCGACAGGATGCTTTGGAAAGACTGCAGCGATTGATCACAAGGATTTTGACAAAACCCAAGAAACGCATCCCGACAAAACCGACAAAGGCATCCAACAGGCGCAGACTCGATGATAAAACCAGGCGCGGCAGGCAGAAGGCGCTGCGGCGCAAGGTGGAGGATTAGCCCCTTCGATTGAACATCACCACTCAAAACCAAATACTCAACACTCAAATTTTCAGGTGATTGTTTGCGCAATCGCCCGATTGAAGCGGGTAATCAGGTAGTAATGTGTCATACCTACCTGCCTCAGAACATCAACCAGTTCCACCTGTCAAATATTGTAATCCTTTGCCATGCTATGTTGTGTGCATTGCCGAGATAGACCGGGTAAAACCCGCAACAAATCGGGAGAATAACAATGACAGCTAAATATCAATTAATACAAAAGGATAAGGGACGTGAAGATATAGACCTTGATGTCATAGAACCGGTCGTCGGTCCACCGGCCATTGATGTGACAAGGCTCTATCGGGATCAGGGTCTGTTGACCTACGATCCAGGTTTTATGTCAACGGCCAGTTGCCAAAGCAGCATTACCTACATCGACGGAGAAGCCGGGGTACTGGAGTATCGCGGTTATCCCATCGAGCAATTGGCGAAAGAGGCTGACTATCTGGAAGTGGTCTATCTTCTGCTATATGGTGAGCTGCCGAACCGGACCCAACTTCAAGAGTTCGATGACATCATCACCCATCACACAATGCTGAACGAACGGTTGAAGGATTTTTTCGGTGGTTTTCACTATGACGCCCATCCCATGGCTATCATGGTCGGAGTTGTAGGATCGCTTTCGGCTTTTTACCACGACTCCCTGGATATCAACAGTCCCCGGCATCGCGAAATATCCGCACATCGGCTGATTGCAAAGATACCGACAATTGCCGCCGCCAGTTACAAGCACAATGTGGGTGAGCCGATAATATATCCGGATAACGCACTCTCGTATTGCGGCAATCTGCTGCATATGATGTTTGCAACACCTTGTGAATCCTACCACCCAAACCCGATTGCCGTAGAGGCAATGAATCTTCTGTTCATCCTGCATGCCGATCATGAACAGAATGCCAGTACTTCGACTGTCCGGTTGGCAGGCAGCTCCCAGGCCAATCCCTTCGCCTGTATCGCTGCAGGTATCGCATCGCTTTGGGGGCCTGCACATGGCGGTGCTAACGAAGCGGTATTGAATATGCTGTCTGAGATAGGCGACGTATCCAATATCGATAAATATATTGCCAAAGCGAAAGACAAAAATGACCCGTTTCGTTTGATGGGGTTTGGTCATCGGGTCTATAAAAATTACGATCCCCGTGCCAACATCCTGCGTGAAATGTGCAAAAAGGTACTCGATGAACTGGCGGACAGCAACAACCCCATGTTTGAGTTGGCCCTGAAGCTGGAAGAGATCGCCCTCGAAGATGAATACTTTGTGAAACGCAAGTTATATCCCAACGTGGATTTCTATTCGGGGATCATCTATCGGGCATTGAATATTCCCAACAATATGTTTACCGTTATGTTTGCAATTGCGAGAACTGTCGGCTGGGTCTCCCATTGGATGGAGATGATGAACGATCCGTTGCAGAGAATAGGCCGCCCCCGCCAGGTCTATATGGGCCCACCCCGCCGCGATTACGTTCCCCTGGATAGGCGATAATATAAAGCTAGCACAACTGAGGCAGTTTACATATTGGCTCTGAAAGCAACTATTTTTAAGGCTGAAGTCCAGATATCCGATATGGAGAGGGGGCACTATCAGACCTATTGCCTGACATTGGCGCGACATCCATCCGAGACGAATGAGCGGCTAATGATTCGCCTGCTCGCATTTGTACTGAATGCCGATGAGACACTCTCTTTCACCAAAGGGCTATCCACCGATGATGAGCCCGAACTCTGGCTGAAGAGCCTGAGCGACGAGATAGAATTGTGGATCGAGCTGGGACAGTTGGATGAAAAACGGCTGCGTCGTGCCTGTGGCTTGGCGAAACAGGTCATTGTTTACCTGTATGCGGAGCGCAGCGCATCTGTTTGGTGGTCACAGCAGCAGGAAATGGTGCGGCGATTCTCCAATCTAAGGATAGTCATGCTCTCTGTGGCCGGCGACTCCAGACTGGAATCCCTTGCTCAGCGCAATATGTCCCTCAATGCGACCGTTCAGGACAATCAGATCTGGTTGTCCGATGATCAGAAGACGGTAACTGTCGATATCCAGGCATGGTTTCCCTGAGATGCGGCTATTTGAGGAGATAGACATGCTCCAACATGTGGCTGACGCCTTTATCCCGGTAGCGCCCGGTATCCTGCAGGATATTCAAGCTATGCAGGTGCTGGATGGAAAAGCGACTTGTAAACAGCTCTCTTACTTCGTCGTCTGATACGCTGAATGGAGGCCCTTCCATTTCCACTTGTGGATACTCCATGGTGATCAACAATACCTTAATCTGTTGTGGCAGAATCCGCTGCAGCATTTGAGCATAATGGATGCGTTGATCTGGATTCAGGGCAACCAGTGAGGCACGATCGTAAACGGCATTCACATCACTGTTATCGATCTGCTCGAGACTGAAGATGTCGCCGCAATATATTTCGTAGGGTCCATCGCGCCAGCATTCAAAGTCACCCGCGGTTTCAATCCTCGGATGAAGCGCCTGTTCTTCGAAGAAGGCTTCAACAGCCAACGGGCTCAACTCGATTCCTCGTATACGGTATCCCTGTCCAGCCAGCCAGGCCATATCCCTGCTTTTTCCGCACAGGGGGGCCAGTACCAACGAACCTTGAGGTAAATAGAGAGCGTGCCAATGGTTAAGCAAATGCTGGTTGAACTCGATATGGTGCCAACCGATGTTATTATCTTGCCAGCGTTGCAGCCAGTTTTCATTTAGCGCCTTGAGTCTGTCGTCTGTTGAAGTCATGATGTTGCCTGTTTTATGCACAACTGTGGTAGGTTAAATATCACTGCCTCCGGTGGCTCTGATGAATCTGAGTTTACCGAGATCCATGTCTATCAGCCGCCTTTCGTTTACCCGTAGTGCATATGATTAGGCATGGTTCGCGCCTGGTTCGTGCAGTTTGCGGAACAAAAATAAACGACTGATTGACAACGGTAGCGTAAATTTTAACAGGAATTGAAATGAAATCAGGAGAGCGGATGTCAATCAATACTATTGGCAGGTCAAAATGAGAGTATCGATCAGAATATGAAGGCGGATTCGCAAGAACAGGCGTTTGCCACCCTGACACCCGATACGATACTCGATGCCGTGGAATCGACCGGCGTCAGTTGCAACGGACAGATGCTCGCACTCAACAGTTATGAGAACAGGGTCTATCAAATAGGTTTGGATGAGGGGCCGCCATTGGTGGCTAAGTTCTATCGTCCCAATCGCTGGAGCGATCAGGCAATCCTGGAGGAACATCGATTTACCATTGAATTGGCGGAACAGGAGATTCCGGTTATTGCACCCATCATCGATAAGGAGGGGAGTACCCTCATGTACCATGAGGGTTGTCGCTTTGCCCTCTATCCCTGCAAAGGAGGGCGCGCGCCAGAGTTGGATGACCCCAGCCATCTGGTGCAGTTGGGCCGTTTTATTGCCAGGATCCATTTGCTTGGTTCCACCTGTCCGTTTGAGCATCGGCCAGGTATAGACCAGGAAGGCTTCCTGTACCAACCTAGTTCGTTCCTTCTGGAAAATGGCTTTATCCCAAGCCACCTGGAGACTGCCTATGAAACGCTGCTCTCTGATCTGAAGCGGCGGATCGAAAGCTGTTATGCCAGGGCCGGCGCCTTCAACAGTATACGATTACATGGCGATTGCCACCCCGGCAATATCCTATGGCGTGACAAGGGACCTCAAATTGTCGATTTCGACGATGCCAGAATGGGGCCGGCGATACAGGACCTGTGGATGTTTCTATCCGGTGATCGCAGCTACATGAGCGAGCGAATGGCAGATCTGCTGGAGGGGTACAGCCAGTTTTGCGATTTTAATCCCGCGGAGCTCCACTTGTTGGAGGCGTTACGCACCATGAGACTGGTCCACTATGCGGGATGGCTGGCCAGGCGCTGGTACGATCCTGCGTTTCCCAAGGCTTTTCCATGGTTCGATTCCATGGCTTTCTGGGAGGAGCATATCCTCACGCTGCGTGAGCAACTGGCAAAAATGGATGAGCCACCCATTGCCTGGTGAGTCCTGAGCAATGGTGTGAAGGTTATACCGCCTGTTAAGGTGTTTTTCGGGGTTTGCTGTTCAAATATCATCGTAGCGGATATCGACGATCCAGTACTGCTTCGTACCGCCCGGCGTTTCGACTGAGACTTGGTCGTCCAAACTTCGCCCCATCAGGGCCTGCGCCAGGGGGGAGTCCAGGCTAATGTAATTGGCTTGCATACCGATCTCATCGGGTCCCACAATCCGGTAAAGCTGTTCGCTCCCGTCTTCGTCTTCCAAACTCACCCAGGCGGAAAAAAAGACCTGTCGTTGATCACTGGGTGGTTTATTGACGATTTTGAGGGTCGGTACTCTTTTCTGCAGGTATCGAATACGCCAATCGATCTCTCGCAACTCCTTTTTACGGTAGATATATTCCGCATTCTCGGAACGGTCTCCCTCCGCAGCCGCAGCCGCCAATGCCTGGGTGACTTTGCGCCGACGACCCCATAGGGCCTGCTCTTCCTGCTTAAGAAGGTCATACCCGGTTTGTGTAATGTAGGGGGATTTTGCTGGAGCAGGTGGTCTATATCGTCCCATCTTTCAACCCGGCGAGGGTGCGACTTGAAACTTGTGTGTGATGTTATGTCAAAGTTCCGTATGAGCATAGCCACCGGGGCCAGTTAACACCAGGGCCAGTTATCAGGCGCTAGCCTGATCATCACCTTTCAGAGATTACAATAATAACCATGCTGGCGGTAAAGGGTCTTTAAGGTAGCCTGCCAGTGTAGGATAGTATGGGGATGCTCACAACATTCGGGAGGTTCAGGGCTTGTAAGTCAGTGACCCCCTTCTTTGAAATGGATAGGTGATCATCTACAATCGATAGTCAATTGTCTATCTGGATTGCATGGAGATAACGGGAGCAGGAATAATGATACGATTGGATAAACTCACTATGTTAGGCCTCTCCCTGGTAGTGGCGTCCATTATTGCAGCCTGCGGAGGTGGAGGCGGTGGTGGCAATGGGGATGCGCAGAGAGTAACCATCAGTGGAAGCCTGATCGTTCCATCCTTCGTTGTTACAGACAGCGATGTCAACGATGTGGTTACCACCCCAGTCCCCAACCACCCGTTGACCGCCGCTCAGTCGGTACCCAATCCAGTCAATATAGGCGGATATGTAAACCAGCCCCGCGAAGGTTTTCCCGGACACTCGTTTAATGCAGGCGATACTGATGACTACTTCCTCATAGATATGCAGGCAGGCCAGACGCTTTTACTCAATATCGCCGATCTGGCCAATGGCGAAGATCTGGATCTGTTCCTTTACGATATCAACGGCCAATTGGTCGATGCTTCGTTGGGAATCACCAAATTTGAATCGCTTCTGATTCCAGCGGATGGACAGTACTACGTGAATGTCTATGCCGTAAGCGGTGCCTCCAACTATCTGCTTTCCGTTGGTTTGACACCGCAAGCCCAGTTGCCAAGCGGTGCACTCAGGCTATCCGATGAGTTTTTGCCGCAGGAAATCTTGGTGCACTTCAACGACCTCTCGGTTCAGGCCCGTATGGAGGACCCTCTCTTAGCGCAGTTCCAGTTCGACACTGAAAATTACGGCAGCGGCGTGCAACGACTGAAATTGAAGGAACAGGCAGGCATGGTGGCCGCCAGGGCTGTGGTTGAATCACAGTTGTCCGATCAGCAGCGGCAGAAGCTCGATACGCTGCTCGCAGTCAAGGCATTACAGAAACGGTTCGATGTGGACTATGCGGAACCCAATTACATCGTGCAACCCTCGGCTACGCCAAATGATGAGTACTACAGCCTGCAGTGGCACTATCCGCAGATCAATTTGCCCCAGGCCTGGGATATCACTACTGGAGACAACAGCGTGATAGTGGCGGTCATCGATACAGGTGTGCTGCTCGATCATCCGGAAATGAGTGGCCAGCTCGTGGCAGGATACGATTTCATCTCAGATGCGGAGAGTGCCGGCGACGGTGACGGCATCGATGCCAATCCCAATGATGAGGGGGATGCGGTCCAGGATGGCGCCTCCTCATCCTTTCACGGTACCCATGTGGCGGGTACGGTCGCTGCGCGAACAAACGATAGCCGGGGAGCCGCCGGTGTTGCTTGGGATAGCAGGATTATGCCGATCCGCGTGCTGGGCAAGAACGGGGGCAACACCTTGGATCTAGCGGAGGGGATACGGTATGCCGCCGGCTTGTCCAATGCATCCGGCACCCTGCCTGCGCAACGGGCCGACATAATCAACTTGAGTCTCGGTGGGAATGCCGACAGCCAGATAACGCGGGAAGCGGTGGCGGCGGCCCGTGCCGAGGGTGTGATCATCATTGCCGCGGCGGGAAACGAGAACACTTCCCAGCTCTCTTATCCCGCTTCGAATGCTGGTGTGGTTTCCGTAAGTGCGGTGGACATCAATCGCAATCTCGCATTCTATTCCAACTATGGTGCGATGATTGATGTGGCCGCCCCGGGTGGTGATCTGCGACTGGATCTCAATGGCGATTCGAGGCCCGATGGTGTATTGAGCGCAGGTGGAGACGACTCATCAGATACGCTCAGCTATCAGTTGGTGTTCTATAACGGGACCTCCATGGCGGCGCCCCATATTGCCGGTGTGGCGGCGCTGATGAAGGCGGTCTATCCCGCTTTGACGCCCGCCGAGTTCGATGCGATGCTCGCCGGGGGAGAACTGACCCGCGATCTTGGTGATACGGGAAGAGACGATCTCTATGGTCATGGTTTGATCGATGCCTTCAAGGCAGTGGACGCTGCACAACAACGGGGCGGGGGAGGGGTACTCGTGGATCCTGCATTGAGCGTCAACCCTCAGAGCTTGAACTTCTCCCATAATCTGCAGAGCACAACGCTTTTCATCGAACAGATCGGAGGGGATCTGGGAAGCGTTCAGATATCGGAAGATATCAGTTGGTTGACTCTACAGGCCAACCAGGTCGATGCTTCCGGTTATGGCAGTTACAGTGTCGTCAGCGATCGATCCGGACTGGCTGCGGGTACCTATTCGGGGACTATCCAGATCAATGCCGGAAGCGCAAGCGCGGCAGTGGAAGTCATTATGCAGGTTCTCGATACATCGATTTCCGGTGATGCGGGTATCCACTACGTACTACTGGTGAATAATGATACCGATGAGGTCCTACAGCAGTTCCAGGTCGATGCGGTAGGGGAGAACGTTAACTACAGTTTCAGCGAGGTGGCATCGGGCGACTACCTGATCTATGCCGGTTCCGACATGGATATGGATGGCATCATTTGCGATGCCGGCGAGTCTTGCGGCGCGTATGCGACCGCTTCACAGCCCAGCATAATCACCGCTGAGTCGACCGATATCACCGAGCGAAATTTTACGACCTCTTACGAATATCAGTCTCCGAGTTCACAATCTCTCGGGAATCAGCCCCGGACACTGTTGTTGAGACGGCTGGATGTAGAGTAAATGAGCCGCTTGAGTTGGCGACAATGTACTTATTCCAACTCAATAAAAACTGGAGAGCACCAGGATGTTACGATACAAGATGCAATGCGATTGGAAGAGATTGACCGGTTTGGGACTGATGCTGCTGGTTTCTTCAGGGTGCAATACGATGGCCTCATTATCAGTCAGTGTGCTTGAACAGGGGTATGTCTGCAGCGTCAACCAGACAGCGGGTCTACAATTGCTATCCGATGCCGTTTCGAAACAGACTGACAGCGCCAGAATTGGCGTCAGTAAACCGCAAAAAGATACAAATGCCGGCCTGGCTCAGGAGCAATTCTGGATAGTCAGAGTCAATATGGGACAGCAACCTAGTGGTGGTTATGCCCTTCGTCTCATTTCCGAACATCTTGAGATCACATCCGATACGGCAAGGGTTGCCGTGGAGTGGCTTCAGCCCAAACCCGGTTCCGTGCAAATTCAGGCGCTGACCTATCCTTGTCTCTATCTGAAGATTGCCAAGGGCGATTACTCACGCCTGGAAATCGTCGATCAAGAGGGCGTTGTCAGACATGACCTGAATCTCAAATAATCGTTGCCGATATGTCATCGGTGTCAATCGATTTGTAAAATCCGTGCTACAAGCTCTCCTCCATCCCATTCCTAACCTGGTCGGTAGTTGATATCCAAAACCATATAAACTGATGAAGCATATTGTCTCCGAATCTCTGACCACTACCCCCCCATGTGCTTTTCACCAGACACTGACCGTAAAAGAGTGATGGGAAGCGACTTAAGGAACAGTGACTATTTGTAATATTCGACTGCTGTGTGAAAAATTACCGAGTAAAAATTTCTAATAGGACTAGCATATAGATATAGGCTTTTCGGTGAACAACCTGTCATAGGGGTATTCATGCCGTGTTAGTAGAAGATGCAATTACTTCATTTGATGCGCCGCATCCTGCGGCTGTGTGGGCTGAAGCCATCTCCCTGGATCCACTCCAAGTGGATTGCGTTACCACGATTATGTTGTCGATTCTCGACAATCACTGCGAAATGGGGCTGGAAGAGCAAATTGCACTTATGGCGATATACGGTGTGATGAAGCACCGCGACGGGATTGTATTGGAAAAGGCTGTGCATCAGGCCATTGAGCGTGCTCAGATATCGAACGATCAGCGGATAACGGACGAAATACATGAGCTTCGTCTGTATGCCGAGCGGGCCATCCCGCGGCAGATCATGCGCTATTTCAAACGTTTCTTACAAGAGTCTCTGTATGGTTTCTGATAACGACCGGATCAGCTTGGAGGAATGATGGAGAAAGAGAGCCAGAACAGGGCTGCTTCGTCTTCCTCTTTCAATGACTCCTTGAGAATGACATTGCCTGATTTAGTGACCCAATGAAGCACGGATTCCATTCCCTGTATGACGGGAATCTGGGGATTGCTGTTGGCCGGTGCGCCGAGTTGTTGCCGAAGTTGCTGCTTCAACAGTTCATGATAGTTTCCGCGATAGCCGATCTTTACGCCATTGATCCAGCTATCGTGGAAAAAAATGGTTACATAGTGGGCAGGGATGTCGTTGTAAATACCGATGCGTGAGGCGCATAAACGATTGCCGAAACTACTCAACTCATCTTTACATGTCCAGGTTATGTCGGGAAATACCTGTTTCAAATCCTCTTCGCTGATTTGATTGTCCAGTGCTTCTAAATTCAATGCGATCTCATCCTCGCCCCATAGGGTCAGCAGCACGATATCCGTGCGGCGCTGTCCGTCTTCCGTGAAGACCAGCCAGAATATGGGACCGATGACAATGAAGAAGATCAAGAAACGTTTGTAAAATGAGGGTATTTTGAAATTCATGAAGTCATTGACATATTTTGATATCGGTATTTACAGCGGCTGCAACTTTACAGTTGTCGATCGCTGACACAATGTCTTTCCCCGCCACCCCATCGGTATCTTTCAATACCGATGGGGGGTTTTAGGCTAGGGCCTGGAATCCATCAAACAGCAAAAAACCGTTCGCCAGACACCAAACAGCGGGATGTTACCTGTTTTCCCTGTTGTCTATCAGGTTGTCAACCACCGAAGGATCAGCCAGGGTAGAGGTATCTCCCAGGTTTTCCAGCTCGTTGGCGGCAATCTTGCGTAGAATACGGCGCATGATCTTGCCGGAACGGGTCTTTGGCAGACCGGGTGCCCACTGAATAAGGTTGACCTTGGCAATCGGACCGATTTCCGTGCGTACCAGTTTTACCAACTCAGCCTTCAGCTCATCGCTTTCTTCGGTTCCTGCCATCAGAGTGACATAAGCGTAGATGCCCTGTCCGGTCAAATCATGGGGATATCCGACCACGGCCGCCTCTGCAACCTTGTCGTGCAGCACCAGCGCGGATTCGATCTCTGCGGTACCCAGGCGATGACCTGAAACATTCAGTACGTCATCTACACGGCCGGTTATCCAGTAGTAGCCATCTTCGTCACGACGAGCGCCGTCACCGGTGAAATAATAGCCGGGATACATGGCGAAATAGGTTTCAAAGAATCGTTTGTGATCGCCATAAACTGTGCGCATCATCGCGGGCCAGGGGTGTTTGATGGCCAGATTGCCCTCGGCCGGATTGCCTTCGATCTCTACACCTTGATCATCGAGCAACACCGGGTCCACTCCAAAGAAGGGATTGGTTGCCGAGCCGGGCTTCAGCGGTGTGGCACCTGGCAGCGGTGTCAACATGTGGGCGCCGGTTTCGGTCTGCCACCAGGTATCGACGATCGGACAACGCTCATCACCGACCACCCGGTAGTACCATTCCCAGGCCTCCGGGTTGATCGGTTCACCTACGGTGCCGAGAAGACGCAGGCTGCTGCGGCTGGTCTTTTTCACCGGTTCCTCGCCTGCACTCATCAGTGAACGTATAGCGGTGGGTGCGGTGTAGAATGTTGCGACATTGTGTTTGTCGCAGACCTGCCAGAAGCGTGAGATATCGGGATAGGTGGGAATGCCCTCGAACATAACACTGATGGCGCCGTTGGTTAACGGACCGTAGACAATATAGGTGTGACCGGTGACCCAGCCTACATCGGCGGTACACCAGTAGACTTCACCATCCTTGTAGTCGAATACCAGTTTGTGGGTCATCGCCGCCTGAAGCAGATAGCCGCCCGTGGTGTGGAGTACACCCTTGGGTTTGCCTGTTGATCCGGAGGTATAGAGTATGAAGAGCGGGTCGTCCGCCGCCATCTCTTCTGCGGGGCAGTCGGATGACGAACCGGACATGGATTCGTGATACCAGACATCCCGGTCATCGTTCCAGTCTACCGGGTCGCCGCCACGTTTTACCACCAAGCAGGTATGTACATTGGGGCACTGGGCGATGGCCTTGTCGGCATTGGCTTTCAGAGGCACTCTCTTGCCGCCGCGCATCGACTGGTCGGCAGTGATCACGACCTGGCAATCGGAATCGAGAATGCGGTCGCGCAATGCATCCGGCGAAAAGCCGCCAAATACGATGGAGTGAACGGCACCGATACGCGTACAGGCCAGCATGGCGACAGCGGCCTCAGGAATCATTGGCAGATAGAGAGAGACCCGGTCGCCTTTCTTCACCCCACGCGACTTCAATACATTGGCAAACTTACAGACCTCTTCGTGCAGCTCGCGGTAGGTGATTTTACGATCCTCATCAGGATTGTCGCCCTCCCAGATGATGGCAATCTGATCACCGCGACTCTCCAGATGACGGTCGAGACAGTTATAGGAGACATTCAGTGTGGCGCCTTTGAACCACTCGATGTGCAGATCGTCTTTACCGAAACTCCAATCGACAACTTTGTCCCATTTCTTAAACCAGGTGACATATTGTTCGGCTTGTTCCCCCCAAAAGCCCTCCGGATCAGAGATCGACTGCCGATACATTTCCTGGTACTGGGCATCATCGATATTTGCCTGTGCTGCGAAATCGGCTGGGACGGGGTAAGTCTTGTTTTCTGACATTGGATTCTCCTCAACGGTGGTTATTCATTTTCAACAGCAGCTATGTCTGTGTAAGTCGTTAGTTTGTTAAGAGCATGCTAAATTATTCCTAAAAATGTAAACCGATGCGTGAAAACGGTTTTTTTCTCCAGAATTTTCATCATTCTATTGCCAGTCAACGTGTAAGGAAACGCTTTAGTTGACATTGGCTGGGTTGTGGCACCATCTCAGATGCCATGGCTAAAAACAACTCAGCAGTGGCGACGGCGTCACTTAATGCGTTGTGTGCCTTGTAATTGGGTAAATTATAACGCGGACGCAGGTTGAACAGACGCAGATCTCCCGGTTGTATGGTGTGATTTCGGTGTTCAAAGATGCGTTGCGCCAATACCAGGGTATCGATTATCGGTATGACAAAGGGTGCGCCGAACAATTTTTCACAGGCGGCACTGATGAATTTCTGCTCAATCGCGGAATAGTGCACCAGCATGACTTTGCCGGCCATGTGTTGCAGGAGTTCCTGCAAGGCATCATGGATCGAAACACCGGTAGCGGCCTGGTCATCGGTAATCTGGTGGATGACCGCCGACTCCTCCGGGATCTCCTCGTCGATCGTGATCAACTGGTGACGTGCAGTCTCGAGTTTGATGGTCATGTGATTCATCTCGACCAGGCCGAAGCTGAGGATCTTGTCTTTGTTCGGATCGAGGCCCGTGGTTTCAAGATCAAGGGAAACGATCGACAGTTGCTCACATTGGGTGCTTTTCGAGGTCAGCGGGGTAGAGAGATAGTCATGCAGAATTCCCGGTTCAGCTTTTGCCAAAGCCCTTTTTCGCAGAGAATCCAAGCTGAGGAATCTTGAAAACATAACTATACGAAACGTCCGCCCTGGTAGCGGTTTTCCATGGCGTCCTGCATCTCCTGGATTACCCTGAAGGCATCCTTCAGATGCCTGCGCTCAAGGTCCGACAGCTCCTCCGGTGACAGGTAGTTGTCCGGTTTTAGCCCTCTACGGATCTGCTCAGCCTGGTGATAGATGCGGATGCTGGCGATAAACTCCAATGCGTCGACCAGGTTCTCTCCCATGTCTCGGCTGAGGACAGTCGTTTCCGCCGCCGCCTCCAGCCTCTCTGTGGTGTTCACGGGTGTGAGCCCCTGATCGAGCGCGAACACCCGGGCGATATCGGTGATGGGTACGATGCCCCGGTGTTTGATGTCGAAGGTGTCGTCATGCTTGCCGTCATGAATCAGAACGAAGGTGCGGAAAAAACCCAGCGGGGGCCGGTGATGCAGGGCATTTGCCGCCATGTAGGCGGTGAAGATGCCGTTACCACGGGTCTTGTTGAGAATATCGGTTCGCAATTCGTTGAAGAGTTCTACCTCGCCATAGATGGGACGCAGGTCGAAAAAGATACTCGACAGCATTAGCGCCATCGGTTCGGGTTTGTTGATCCAGGCATTGAAGTACTTTCGCCAGATCTGCAGAGTCTGCCGCCATTTCGGATTTGTCGCCATGGCATCACCGGGGCAGTAGATGAAACCGCATGCATTGAGACCGTCGGAGACACGTTTCGCCAAGCGTTCAAAGTAGTCTGCGTGTTCAGGTTTCATCTCATCCGATATCAGCATGGCATTGTCCTGATCGGAATGGGATGTCTGTTCGCCACGCGCCTGAGAACCCCCGCACAACCAGACGTAACGTACCGGAGGTGGTCCAAGTTCGGCCTCGGCCATCTCGATCAGGCGTGCAGTCAATGAATCGGTGATAGAGGATATGGCTTCGCCGATGTGTAGTGCGGAGGCATTGGAATTGGCGAGATGGAACTGAAGGTCAGGCAGCCGTTCGCTGACGTGAGCCAGGTCTTCCACAGTGGCGGCCTTGCGGATGTCACTGGCCAGGTAGGCCGAATTCGTGGATTGGTGCCGCGCCAGATCGGTTGCGGTCAACATGCCGACAACCTCATCTCCCCTTTTTACAGGAAGATGATGCACATGGAGCCGCGTCATGGTCATCAATGCCTGGATTGCCATGGTGCCTTCCTGGATGGTCTCCAGGTTGGTGGTCATGATCTGGCTGACCGGCTGATCGACGGAGACACCTGCCGCAATACAGCGTTTGCGCAGATCCCTGTCGGTGATGACGCCTGCCAGTTGCGTTCCTTTCAGGATCATCACCGAAGAGACATTTTTGTCACTCATCAACTCCGCCGCCTGGCGGATAGTGCTGTTGATATCGATGGTGACCGGTGTCTTCTTGATCAGATCGGAGACCTCCACAGTCATCTCCGCAACGCAATTCTTCTCGTCTCCGTAGTCCTGCAGGGTTCTAACGGCCTGTTTCAGCCGATCCCTGATCGATTCTGCGAAATGGCGGTCGAAGGCCGGCTCCGTCTTGCGCAACGTTTTCAATATGTAGCACGGCAATTGATAGATCAGGCTATCCTCGACCGCCAGGCCGTGGCTCGCCCTGCTGAAATCGATCAACTGGCAATCGGTGGTGTAGAGGCCACCCTCAGCCAGCTTCTCCACCAGGTTATCCTCATCATCACGAAGTTCGATGGCGCCACTGCGGAGGATATAGATGAACCCCTGGGTCGTGTCAGCGGGTGGGAACAGGCTCCCGCGGCGCAGATAGCGAATTTCGAGGGACTTGGGAAGTTGATTGAGTTGCTCTTCGGGCAGGGCATCGAAGGGAGGGCGTTGCGCCAGAAAATCGCGAATCTCGACCAGTTCGATTTCCATAAGAGTGGCTCGCATACGGCTGGAATTGAATCCCAGTAGTATGGTGAAAAAAGTTCATTTTGTAACTATTCAACAGCCCCCTGGTACCAGGCTGGTGGATAGTCACTACACAATGTGTATACGTTGCAGTTAAAAAGGCCCCGCCGAAGCGGGGCACTTAGTTACTGCTTTAGCGTTTTTGATTAGTGATCGGTGGCAGCACCTGCGCCTTTAGGTACACGGATATCTTCCACCAGGTGCTGGATGTGTTCCGGCGGCGGAGTCGTGACCTTGGAGACAGCGATGGCGACCGCGAAATTCACTATCGCACCGATGGCGCCAAAGGCGTTTGGCGAAATGCCGAGGAACCAGTTCGGGCCCAGATCACCGAGGAACGAGGTACCCGGAATGAACATGATGCCCTTGTGCTGGAACACATACAGCATGGTGACGCCGATACCGGAGATCATGCCCCAGATCGCACCTGCACGGTTCATCTTCTTATAGAAGATACCCATCATCAGTACAGGGAAGATGGAGCTTGCCGCCAGACCGAAGGCGATGGCCACGGTGCCGGCCGCAAAATCCGGTGGGTGGAGACCGAAGTAACCGGCCAGGCCGATTGCACCCGCCATGGCGATACGACCCGCCATCAACTCATTCTTCTCTGAAATGTCGGGCATGAAGACGCCCTTCAGGAGGTCATGAGAGATAGAGGAGGAGATCGCCAGCAACAGACCGGCGGCGGTGGAGAGGGCGGCAGCGAGACCACCGGCGACCACCAGTGCAACAACCCAGTTGGGCAGATTGGCGATTTCCGGATTGGCCAATACCATGATGTCACGGTCGACCTTGGTCATCTCATTACCCTTCCAGCCGTAGCTCTCGGCCTTGGCTGCGAACTCCTTGTTCTTCTCGTTGTAGTACTGGATACGACCGTCGCCGTTCTTGTCTTCCCACTGCAACAGACCGGTCTTCTGCCAGTTGGTCATCCATCGAGGCACCTTGGCGATTTCGATGTTGCCTTCGGCGCTTCCGACTTCACCGGTCTGGATGGTATTCATCAGGTTCAAACGGGCCATGGAACCGACAGCAGGTGCTGTGGTGTAGAGAATGGCGATGAAGACCAGCGCCCAACCGGCTGAAGAACGGGCGTCCTTGACCTTAGGCACGGTGAAGAAACGGATGATGACGTGGGGCAGACCCGCAGTACCGATCATCAGGGAGAGGGTATAGACAAACATGTTCAGCTTGCTGCCCATGACCTGAGTCGTGTACTGGTTAAAGCCCAGATCGGTGACCACCTGATCGAGACGATCCATCATGTAGGTGCCTGAACCATCGGCCATGGAGCTGCCGATTCCCAACTGCGGGATCGGGTTGCCGGTAATGTTCAGGGAGATGAAGATCGCCGGTACGGTGTAGGCGAAGATCAACACACAGTACTGAGCGATCTGGGTATAGGTGATACCCTTCATGCCGCCCATTACGGCGTAGATGAAGACTATGCCCATGCCGATGTAGAGGCCGGTGTCGTATTCGGTCTCGAGAAAACGAGAGAAGGCGACGCCGATGCCCTTCATCTGTCCGATTACATAAGTGATCGAGGCGATGATCAGGCAGATGACCGCGACAATACGCGCAGTACGCGAGTAGTAACGATCACCGATGAACTCGGGTACGGTGAACTTGCCGAACTTACGCAGATAGGGAGCGAGCAGCAGTGCCAGGAGCACGTAACCACCGGTCCAACCCATCAGGAAGACGGAAGCGCCGTAGCCATTAAAGGCGATCAGGCCTGCCATCGAGATAAAGGAAGCGGCGGACATCCAGTCAGCTGCGGTTGCCATACCGTTGGCGACGGGGTGTACACCCCGGCCAGCCGCATAGAACTCACCAGTGGTTCCCGCGCGTGCCCAGAAGGCGATGCCGATGTAGAGGGCGAAGGTCGCGCCGACTACGATATAAGTTAATGTTTGCAGATCCATGAGTCAGTTTCCCCCATTAGTCCTCATGGACGTCAAATTCGACATCCAGAGCATTCATGCGTTTAGCGTAGACGTAGATCAGCACCAGAAAGGTATAGATCGAGCCGTTCTGAGCAAACCAGAATCCCAATCCGACACCACCGATCTTAATGGTATTCAGCGGTTCCACTAAGATGATGCCGAATAGGAACGAGCAGATAAACCAAATCGTCAGTAAGATGCTTACTAAGCGAATATTGGCTTTCCAATACTGTTCAGCAGTTTTATTCATGTCATGATCACTCCGCCATATATAGGTTCTGTCATATAAGAGTGTCTGTCACTTGCCATGACTCCTGTCGTTATCGAGTGAAGCGAGATGATCTATCCCTGAAGCGAACAAACACATACGTTGTGTTACCGCGCCGATAGCGATCACACAATGCACTATTTTGTGGCGATAAACTGGATATTGTCAAATAAAACAATAGCTTAAGTGCAGAATCTTTTTGCTGCATGGCAGCATTCGTGTTACGTTGAGTAACGTCTGAGCATGGGGTGTGTAACTGAAGGACTCGCTTTACGTTTCCATCGGTAAGAAACAATTATTTTCCGATCCTGAGGTAAAATACGGAAATCGACGGCCCGATCTCACCGGGTAATACCCTTCGATCGATTTCAGGTTGGGTCAGAGATGCTTTCATTCTCCCGTGATAACATAATTTCAGTCTGATCCGTGACCTGCCTGACGGGAAACGGCGACTTTCTTCAAGATGGTGGATATCGATGGCCGGTAAGTTTAGATTTTCGTGGCCAGGCAATGTGGACTTTTTTTTGGTAAAACCTGATGATCAAGGCAATCAAAGATTTCTTCGACAGCTATCTGATAGCGGACGCCGAAGAAGAGAAAGAACAGTTGGAGCAGTCGATAAGGTTGGCGATTGTCGTGTTGTTGATCGAGATTGCCGAGGCCGATTATGAAAATGCACCTGGAGAGCGGCGTGCCATTCTGAATGCGATACAGAAACAGTTTGCTTTAAACAGGGCTTCTGCAGAACAGCTCATAGCGCTGGCCAAACAGGAGCATGAAGAGTCCACCGACTATTTTCAGTTTACGCGTCTGATCAATGAACACTACACAGCGGAGCAGAAGGTCAAGGTGGTGGAAGCATTCTGGCGGGTCGCCTTCGCCGATCAGGATCTGCACCATTATGAGGAGCATGTCATTCGTAGACTGGCCGATTTGATTCATGTGCCTCACAGTGATTTCATCGCAGCAAAACATAGAGTTATGAACTCTTCTTAAAATTGAATTACTTATATGACTCTATTGATGACTCCATTTCCTAATCGGTTCCGCCGGTTCATGGTATAGTCAGGATTATGAAGTGATAGCTGTCGATTGATGGAAGCAACACCCATGCAAAACAATGAAGATTCCCAAAAAACAAAATCATCCCATAAGGGGCGTTTACTGATTGTAGATGATGAATCACGTCATGCGGACAGCTTGGCTATGATGGTCGCCAGCTGGGGATACGATGTACACACCGCCGAGGATGGGGCAAAGGCCGCGGGACTGTTGATATCCAAGCCGTTCGATGTGGTATTGCTGGACCTGCATATGCCGGTGGCGGACGGCTACAAGGTCATGGATTTCATTCATAAACGTGGATTGAAGACGCGCATTATCACTATCTCCGGTGATCCCTCCATGGATGACGCGATCAAATCGCTGAAAAAGGGGGCGGATAATTTTATTCGCAAGCCGGTGACACCGGTTGACCTGCTCAAGGCGATAGATGAGAGCCTGAGAAAAAAGGTTAAGGAGGAACAGAGACAGGGGGTCAAGCGGAAGATCGAAATCAAGAGCAACCTGCACCGCATGATGTTCGACGTTGCCCCCAATCTGCAGTTTCTTCTCGATACCAAAGGTAATTTTCGCATGGTGAACACGGTCTTCACCAAAGTGACCGGATATTCAAAGCAGGAGATATTGGGGAAGCATTGGAGCTCACTGGTTGAGGGCGACCAGATCGATCGAATGCACCATGTCTTCGAAGAGCGGCGTACCGCACCGGACAGGTTCCCGGAGGTCGAGCTTAGACTGCGTTGTAAAGAGTCCGATGGAGAGAATCCGGGGAGGAAGCCGAAAACCTTTCTGGTGGCCCTGCAGTCCAGAAGGCTCTACTCGCAACAGGGTGAAAAACGGGTCTTTTTTGGTACCTATGGCGTCGCACGGGATATTACCCAATACAATAAGATCGAAGAGCTCAACAAATATCAGGAGTTTCATGACGACCTGACCGGACTGCCAAGCCGGGTACTCTTCGAGGATTATCTCAGCTTCGCTCTGACACAAGCAAAACAGGACAATACGCCGCTTTGCCTCTTACATGTGGTGTTGGTGGATTTGAAGCAGATCAATGAGCGCTACGGTCACACTGCGGGTGATGAATGTTTAAAGACCATTACAGCGAGACTTAAGCGTCAAGTTCGCAAAGGCGATATTCTTTCGCGCATCGATGGCAGTGAATTCGCTCTTCTGTTGCCCCATATCCAGGACGAAAAGTCGGTCATTCATATCTCGGAAAAGTTGCGTATCGGACTCTCCAATCCGATCGAGGTCAATGGCAGGAGCATAACCCTCGATCTGACCATCGGATCGTCAGTCTTTCCGAAACACGGCAAGAGCAGCGACGAGCTGCTGCGTCATGCCCAGACCAGTCACGGTTTTCACCCGCTTTCGAAGCAGCGGCATCTGTTGCAGACATCAAACTGGATTAAGTTGATAAAATCCCAGCATTGATCCTTACCCCGCGATCGCCTCTTCTAACCGTAGGGTGCGGCTTGCCGCACCGAAACCATCCTCTGGCACTACGGTATCCCTGATCATGCTTGTGAATGGTGCGGCAGGCCGCACCCTACGGACAATTGGTTTAGCCTCAAATTTACCCAGATCACCGCGAATCATCGCAAGTTGTATGTCAAGGTTGTGTCTATTGGTGACATCCTGGGGAGTTACGATTTCACTCTACAGACAAATTGCGTTTATTTGCGGTGATTGGCGTTCATTCACGGCTTGTTAAGATCTCGTTCCCACGCTCCGGCGTGGGAACGGAGCGGATCCCTCAATTTTTCTTACTCTTCTTCTCCCGCGGAATACCAAATCGCTGTCGACGCTCCCACAGAGCCTTGCGGCTGATTCCCAGCTGTTTGGCTAGTTCCGTCTCGGTCATATGGTCCTGGTTGTCGAGTACAAAATGACGAAAATACTCTTCAAGGGACAGATTATCGGTGGGATTGTCGCTGTCCATGCGTTTGGTGGTGATATGGTGGTCGATGGCCAGCAGCTGCGGGGTGATATGGTCACCCTCGCAGAGGATTACCGCACGCTCGATTGTATTTGCCAGTTCCCTGATATTGCCGGGCCAATGGTAGCGTCTGATGGCCTCGAGGGTGCTCCTGCTGAGGCTCAACGAGGGACGATTGAGCTGGCGACAGTATTTTGTCAGGAGAAATTTTGCCAGCGATTTGATATCGCTGCCCCGCTCACGAAGCGGTGGCAGGGTCATTTCAACCACTCGCAGGCGGAAGTAGAGATCGCTCCTGAAGGTCTGTTGTTGCACCAGTTTACGGATATCCCGGTGGGTGGCGGCAATGATCCGGATATTGGGCCCGCTGTTCGACGACTCCTGCTGGGCGCTATAGTCATCTCCCTGCAATACGCGTAGCAGGCGAGCCTGGGCGGCCATGGAGAGTTCGCCGACCTCATCCATAAACAGGGTACCGCCATGGGCCTTGGCAAGCAGTCCGCCACGCCGGGTTTCGCCTTCATTCTGGTGGCCGAACAACTCGATTTCCACCTGGTTTTCCGGTACAGCGGCACAGTTGAAAACGATAAAGGGTGATTGACTGCGCTGGCTCTTTTCGTGCAGTGCGCGTGCTACCAGTTCTTTCCCCGTGCCCGACTCCCCGAGGATCAGCACCGTTGCATCAGTGGGCGCAACCTTATCGATGCGTTTAAATACATCGATCATTGCCGGGCTGTCGCCGATCATTCCCCGCACCGGATAGCTTTTTTCCACCTCCGATTTGAGAAACTCCTGCTGGCGGAGCTGGCGATCATGCTTGATGATACGCTCCACGACCATCAACAACTCATCGTGATCGAAGGGTTTGGCGATATAGTCGATGGCCCCCAGTTTCATTGCATCCACAGCAGAACGTATGCTGGCATAGCTGGTCATGATCAGCACCGGTACCGGTGCTGCGGCCTCGATGATTTGGGTTCCGGGCGCACCGGGCAACCTGACATCGCTGATGATCAGGTCGAAGGAGGCGAGGGGGCTGGATTGCGCCTCTTCAACCGAACCCGCTTCCGTGATCTGATAGCCGTTGCGCTCGAGCAGACGCTTGACTGCCCGGCGGATGACCTCCTCGTCTTCGATAATGAGTATCTGATTCATGATGTCTCTGCGATAATGGCGTTCAGGCCTGCCTTGGGAAGATCAATAATGACCCGGGTGCCTTTGTCTTTTTCAGAATCGATGCTGATGGCGCCCTTATGGTCTGAAACTATTTTGTAAGCGATAGCGAGACCGAGTCCCGTGCCGTCACCTGGTGCCTTTGTGGTGAAAAACGGTTCGAAGATATAACCTAGATCCTGTTCCTCGATTCCTTCGCCCTGATCCTGCACCTCGATTCTCACCAGATCATCGATTGCATTGGCGCTCAGTTCCACACGACTGTCGGGTGGCGATGCATCGCAAGCATTGGTTAGGATGTTGACCAGGATCTGTGAGATACCCTGGCGATCCGCAGTGATTGTGAGGCCGGGTGAGCACAGGTTTTCGCAGTGGATCTGACGTCCGTGATGGGTTAATTTCACCAGACGGATCGCCTCGTCCGCCACCTCCCGTATCGAGAAATCACATATATCGCCACCGATACCGCCACTGCGGCTGAAGTTCATCAGCGTCTTAACGATTGTGGTGATGCGTTGGGTCTGGTTGAGAATCTCTGCGATACTCTCCCGCACCAATTCCGGATCATCCTCGTGACGTAGGTTTTGCGCCAGAGATGCAATGCCGGTCACCGGGTTTCCTATCTCGTGAGCGACGCCGGCTGCCAGCCGGCCGATAGAGGCCAAACGCTCGCTATGGGCCAATTCAGCCTCCAGTGTCTCCAGGTCGGTAAGGTCCTCCATCAGCATCACCTGGCTGGTACGTGCCTCTTCCACGGGGTGATCCACCGGCAGCGGTGCCGGAATGGCGGCCTTGTGCAGATTGAACCAGCGGCTTTTCCCTTGATGAGTGACTTCCAGATGGTGAATGTGCTCATCCGATGCGGAGGCGAAGCCTGTCAACAGATGTCCCCATGGGGGAGGCAGTCTGTGTATCGAAACGCCGATGGCATCCCGTGCTGGCACGCCGGTCATCACCTCCATGGCCAGATTCCAGATGGTCACAGTGCGCAGCCGGTCGATGGTGCATACACCCAGCGGCAGATCGAGCAGGACCTGTCGATGGTAGCGGCGCAGATTGTCGAGATCGGCGCTGAGTCCGCGTAGCCGCGTGCGTGAGTGCTCCAGCTGGTCCTCGATAAAGCGCATGGAATCCGCCAGCGCAGACTGGGTGTGGATATCCAGTTGCAGCCTGCGGTTGATGATCATATGCGCCAACTGCGGTCCCAGCAGACCGGACAGATTTCGCTCGATACGTTCACGCAGTCGACGCAGTTGCGCCGGGCGCGTCTCGTTGACCGGCAGGCTGAGATCCCTGAGCGCCTGTTCCACCTCGCGTTGAGCGGCTTCGGCACCCAGCATCTGCGACAGCTGCTTGGTGAACTGGGCGGTTGAAACGGCGTTGACCATGCCGCCAAGAGGTACCAATGACTCGCTGCAACAGGCCTGTGCAGCCTCTCTTTCGCCCAGACTCTGCTTACTCAACAGAGAACCTAAAATAAACAACAGGGTGTTGGCGGTGAGTGTCCAGAAAGTCGCGAACTCCCACTTATCCATGCCGGATGTCGCCAGCAACGCGGGTATATCGAACTCGGTTCGTACCAGACCTGAACTCTCCAGCAGTGGGATCAACAGTGTTCCTGTCCAGACCCCTATGCCGGCCAGCAGGCCTAAAATGAAACCGAGACGGGTGGCGCGACGCCAATAGAGAAGTCCTATGATACCGGGGAGGAACTGAGCGACCGCGACGAAGGAGATCAGGCCGAGCTGGACCAGTCCCTGATGTTTTTCCAATAGAATATAGAATCCGTACCCCGCCATGATGATCAGGGCGATCAACAGTCTGCGGCCCAACAGCAGCCAGCGATAGAGATTGACCTGCGGATCGGGGAAATTGGTGGGGAGCAAGATGTGGTTCAATGTCATCGACGAAAGTGCCAGCGTGGTGATGATCATCATCGCGCTGGCTGACGAAATACCACCGATAAAGGCGAGAAACGGTAACCAGGAGGGCCCTTGATCGAGGGTGATGCCGAGGGCGAAATAGTCGGGCGGCATGCTGAGTCCGAGTGCCTCTCCTCCCCAGAGAATCAGGGGTATCGGCAAATTGATGAGCAGGAGAAACAGCGGAAAGCCCCAAGTGGCGGTCTTCAATGCCTTGGGCTCCAGATTCTCCGCGAACAGCATGTGAAATTGCCGTGGTAACAGAAAGGCGGCTGCGAAGGCCAGTAGCAACAGGGTCGACCAGGGTCCCTCTCTGACTGGCTGATAGAGGCGATCGAGCGTCTCAGGATGTGCGGCAAGCCATTTGTCGAGGCCTGAAAATCCATCGAATACGCCAAACAGCGTAACCAGGCCTATGACGAGCAATGCCACCAGTTTGACAATCGATTCAAATGCAATCGCCAATACCAGGCCACGGTGTTTTTCGCGACTGGTGCTGTGCCTGGCGCCGAACAGAATGGCGAACACCACCAGCGCGGAACAGAAGATCAAGGCCAGGATACGTGGTGCCACGGTATGGCTGATCATCTGCAGGGAGTCGGTGACTGCGCGGATCTGCAGTGCGATATAGGGCAACGTGCCCACCAGCATGAACAGGGTGACCAGAATGCCCGCCAACTGACTGCGATAGCGGAAGGCGAACAGGTCGGCCAGGGATGTCAGCTGATATTCACGGGTCAGGCGAAGCAGTGGTTGAAACAGGATTGGAGTCAGAGCAAATGCCAGTGTCACTCCCAGGTAGATGGTCAAAAAGAGATAGCCTTGGGTCTTCGCGAAGCCGACGCTGCCGTAGAAGGTCCAGGTCGTGGCGTAAACGCCGAGAGAGAGAACATAGGTCAACGGGTGGCGTATCAGGCGTTCGGGAATTCGACCGCTATCTCCCGCATGGGCGATGACAAACAGCAATCCCAGGTAGAGAAAGCCTATGCCGAACAGTAACCAGAGATCATGGCTCATGGTGTCGCTGGTTGATCCATGCAATGAAGCAGATGACCGCCAACCAGATGAGATAGGGTAGGTACCATGGGCTTCCTGGCGATGTCCACCAGATCATGATGGGCGTTGAGAAGAGCAACAGGATCAGAAGACCCAGGGCAACGGTGCGGTCAATCAGTCGGTCGGGTGGCGGTTGTTCTCGCATCCCTAGAGCCTAGCAGTTGTTACTTAAGGTAACAACCCCTGGCAGGGGAGTGCAGCCAGCTTCAGTCGCTGGCTGCTAGTTTGTATCGGTGTTGTGCAATCCGGAGCGTCAAGAGATTTTCTGGGTGTGAATATTGTCGATCATCTCATGCAATTTGGCTGATAGCTCGGTGGGCTCAAATTTCGGGACATAGGCGTCTGCGCCCACGCCCTTACCCAATGCCATGTTGGCATCCGCCGAAAGAGAGGAGTGCATAATGATGGGAATATCGCTGAAGCGGGCATCCTCCTTGATCTTCTTGGTAAGCACATAACCGTCCATTTCCGGCATTTCTACGTCGGTCAATATGATCTGTATGAAATCGCTGGGTTTATGATCGGTGGCGGCAGCCCGTTCGGCGACCTCTTTGAGCTTACTCCAAGCCTCTGCGCCATTTGTGGTGCCGATATATTTTATGCCCATATGCTCCATGGTGCGGATGATCTGATCGCGGGCGACGGCGGAATCATCGGCGAACAGCAGAGTGATATCACTTTCGCCTATATCCTGGATGCCCTCAAAGAGTTCCGAACTCTGTCCGAATCCCGATGTCTGGCTAAGGACCATCTCCACATCCATGATCATGACCAATCGCTTGTCCTTCAGCTCCGTGACTGCGGTCACCAGTCCGCCATGTTGCTGCGCCATCATGGCCGGCGGCACCTTGACGTCTTCCCAGGCCAGGCGCTCGATGGTATCAACCGCATGCACCAGGAAACCCTGCACATTTTTGTTGTATTCCGTGACGATCAGAATACTCGGCCGCTCTTCTGTCTGAATGCCGCAAAAATCAGGCAGATTGATCACAGGTATCATATTTCCCCGCAGGCTCACCATTCCCTCTACCGATGGGGGCATATCCGGTGCATGGGTGATTTCCGGTACCAGCATCACTTCACGAACCTTGAAGACATTGACGCCGTAGGTCTCTTCGCGGCCGGTTCGGATATCCTTGCCGAGGCTGAAAAGGAGGACCTCCAGTCGGTTGGTGCCAGCCAGACGCGTACGGTCATCTACAGATTTAATAAAATTTGACATGGTCCTGTTACTCTAAAATAGAGGGCATTTTCTGTGATAGGAGCGGAACTTGAGAGTGCTGAAGCTCCGTTCCTCATGCATTTTGTAGCGGTCAGGCATCAAAAAGCTTTAGCTGGTGAGGTCTGTATCGGCGCAGAACAAAGCTGTTGCACTGGTGTAATCGAAATCAGGGAGATCGGGGATGCCAGATTAACGGTGTCTGGCTATATTGATCACGACGGAATTCGTGAGAAATGTCTAAATGACTGGAAATAAAGTATCTTTTACACCAAGATCTGAATCATATGTCTTTTGATGGGTAAATAGAGGAGAATCGGTGTGAATCCGGAGAAGGTGGTTTTTGGTTTTTTCATTGTACTTGCCCTGACACTTAATTTCGGTTTTTTCGTCGGCGAACTGGACAATCCGGATCATCACCATGTCTACGAGCTGTTTGCGGTCATCGTGGTCAATCTGATTGCCACCGTTCTCAAGTTCGGCGACCGGACGCAGATGGGGGCCGTACTGCTGGCAACCAGTCTGGTCGCGTTGTTGCAGCTGTTTGCCGCCGCCCTTGTGTGGACGGTGGCGGTGCACGTTACCGAGACCGGACTTACCACGGTCGCAACGGCGAGCATCGTCTCACTCTCCGGCGGCGCAATGTTGGCGAATGTGGTTTCCGTCATATTGTTGATCATCGAGACCGTCATGCTACGTCGTTGAACAGATCCAGGCGTGGTGCGGTTCATTCCATGAACAATATCTTCTTTCTGATCTTCAGGCGCATGCGGGCGCCGTTGTTGACCCTGGTGATGACCTATTCGATCGCCATGCTGGGTCTGGTGCTGATTCCGGGGCAGGATGCCGACGGCAATGTCGTGTATATGGACTTCTTCCACGCCTTCTACTTCGTCAGTTTCATGTCCAGCACCATCGGTTTCGGCGAGATACCCTACGCATTCACTGCGGGGCAACGCTTGTGGGTCAGTTTTTCCATCTTCTTCACTGTGGTCGTATGGCTCTATTCAATTGGCACAGTGTTGGCTCTGCTCAAGGATGAAACCTTCCAAAATGCTTTAACTGAGCGGAGATTCGCAAAGCAAATCAATAGAATGCGTGAGTCTTTTTATCTGGTTTGTGGGTATGGTCAGACCGGTGAGGCATTGGTCAAGGCATTGACTGACAGAAACCAGCACGCGGTTGTGATCGATATACTCGAAGATCGCGTCAATATGCTCAAGCTGGAAAATCTGCGTGAGTATGTCCCCGGTCTCTGTGGCGACGCCAGTTTGCCGGAGCATCTTCTTGAGGCCGGTCTTAGGCATCCGCTGTGTGAAGGAGTGGTGGCGTTGACCAACTCCAATGAAGTCAATTTGATGATCGCCATAACAGCGAAACTGTTGCATCCAGAGATCGGTGTGATCTGTCGGGCCGACTCACATGATGTGGAAAGAAATATGGCCTCTTTCGGTACCGATTTCATCATCGATCCTTTTGACGCCTTCGCGCTGCACCTGGCGACCGCTATTCAGGCGCCGTGCCTCAGTCTGTTACAGGATTGGCTCTCGCTGGGTCAACGGGATATGCTCAACGACCCTGTCTATCCCCCCTCGAAAGGACTCTGGGTGATTTGCGGCTATGGCCGCTTTGGCAAGGCGGTCTATGAAAAGCTTGTGCGCGAGGGGCTTGAGGTGATCGTTGTAGAGGCGGAACCCGAGACAACCGGTACCCCATCCTCAACCTATATTGAAGGGCGGGGCACTGAGGCCGACACTCTTCAGCAAGCGGAGATCGAGCGGGCGGTCGGCCTGGTTGCGGGAACCGACAACGATGCCAACAATCTCTCCATCATCATGACTGCAAGGGCGTTGAATAGTGATCTGTTCGTCATCCTGCGTCAGAATCTCAAGCACAATGATGCGGTGATAGAGGCCGTGGGGGCGGACATGGTGATGCTGCCCAGCGATATTATTGCCAACCGTATTCGGGTATTGTTGGGTGCTCCGATGCAGCATCAGTTCGTCAAGCTCGTGTTACATCAGGATGATGAGTGGGCCTGTCAGCTGATCAGCAGGATATCCGCTCTGGTGACACATCACGCACCCGAGGTGTGGGAGGTGGCTTTTTCCGAGCACGATTCACATGCGGTGTGTGCTTTCGTCAAACGCGGGAATCAGCTGACTCTGGGGGATCTGATGACGGACCCCCGAGACAGAAACAGTAAACTCTCCTGCATACCGCTGATGCTCTATCGCCATAATGACTATTTTTTACTGCCTGAAATCGACCTCAAGGTGCAAAAAGATGATCATTTACTCTTCTGTGGATCTTACTATGCCAAAAACCGCATGCTCTGGACCCTGCAAAATGAGAATGCCTTGAACTATATTCTAACGGGTGAGTCCAGACCGGAGGGGTGGGTCTGGCGTCGATTAAGAAAAAGAGAGGTGATATGAGAGCACTACTGGAAAAACTCCACAAAGACCATATCAATCTGACTCGCCTGCTCGATCTGTTGAGTAGCGAATTGGATGCACTGAGTGCCGGTCGTGAAGCGAACTTCGATCTCAAGATCGAAATGCTGGATTACATTGAGCACTATGCCGAACAGTCGCATCACCCCACCGAGGATCAGATCAATAAAATTGCCTTTCGCAAGAAATCGATGCAGCAGCACAAAGCGCTCTACGATCGAATATGCAAGGAGCATGGCGACCTGATTGGGCTGGCTCGAACGTACAGAGAGACCCTGGAGGGGGCCATGCAGGGCGAGGTGCTGCTGAGAGAGGAGGTGGAGACGAGGGGCAGGGAGTTCGTCGCTTTGCAGCGTCAACATATCGACCTGGAGGAGCAGGAGGTCTTTCCTCTGGTGGAGAGCGTTCTCAGCGACAAGGAGTGGCAAAAACTGGAGAGTGAGATAACACATGGAGAGGATCCCCTGTTCCACCGCCAAGACTTTAATCGTTTTCGCAGTCTTATCGACTACCTGAAGGCCCACGAAAACGAATAGTCTACTACTCGGAATATATCTCTCGACATACTAGATTTTCTGCCGACGCAGTTTGACGCACGCCAAACATACAGAGGGTTTGAGGCGATTGCCTCAATCCGCTCGCCGCCTAACCGCTGCATTCCATCAAAGTGACAGATCACACCACTAAGGATCGACTTGGTCTGGCCGATATGCTCTCCAGAGTCGTGGGGAATTTCGCGGATTACAGCATGGTGTTTTTGGATTGCAGACAATACAGGGTCCTGGTCGTCACACTATTGATGCTGGTGATGCTGCAGCTCTTGTCAACACACCAAACGCTGTATGCCATGGAGCTGGAGGACCAGCTCTATATGGCGGGCATCCATGAGTCTGTCTGGGAGTTTTCAGGTTCGGATTACAGCTGTGAACTGAATCATGAAGTACCGCAGTTCGGAGTGGCTCGTTTCAGAAGAATCGCAGGGGAGAATCTGCATTTTTTCATCAATAGCTTCCAACCGGTACCGGAGTCTGCGGATGGCATAGTGAGAGAGCGCTCACCTGCCTGGGAGCATAATCCGCCGGATACCCTGGAACATCCGATTGTGATACAGCCCGGGTTGCGGCCGATGGCGTTGAAACGGAAGCAGGCCGGGTGGCTACTGACCTCGTTGACCAAAGGACAGATCGGCAGTTTCTCCTTTCCGGATTGGGACGACAATCGCAGACTGGTCAGGGTGCAGCTGTCCCCAGTGAACTTCCAAAAGCCTTATCGGGAGTTCAAGCGCTGTCTTCGCCGGCTGCCAAATGGCGGGGGATTTTCCGAGTTAAGGAACTCGACGGTTCATTTCGCACTGGACGTGGATGCCCTGGACAACCGCGAGGAGCAAAGGCTCGCGCGTTTGGCGGCCTATGTTCTGGCCGACGAAAAGATCAACCGTATCATCATTGAAGGTCATGCCGATGACCAAGGATCAAAGCGGTACAACAAGCGTCTTTCGGCGAGGCGGGCGGCAAACGTCTACAACTATCTCTCAAGCAAGGGTGTCAAAGGAGGGATTATGACCCAACGCCACTACGGAGAGTCCCAGCCTAAAATAGCACAGCTGACTGCGCGCGCCAGGGCAGCCAACCGACGGGTTGAAATAAATCTACAGCGATAAACCCAGAAGCTAACCGTTCGCTTCGTAAATGCTGATTCATACCGCCCAGGGCGTTACCCTACCGCAGTTAGTCATTCCAGGCGTGGCTATCTCGCTGCACAGGTGTCACCACCCCTTAAGGCGATAGAAAGTCATAGCGCGTCTCGTACCCGGTTGCAGCGTTGCAACGCATAGGAATTACAGCCGTACCTTAAGATTGGTTTAGTATATGGGTATGGTACGGACTTCAGTTCCCGTTGCAGATCATCTGACATGGTTTGAAAAAACCTGGCAGGCATTCTGTCGTCTTGTGGTCAGGGTGTTCTATCGTCGATTTGAGGTTGTCGGCAGTGAGCATTTGCCAATGGGGCAGGGTACTATCTTATGTGCGAATCATGTCAATGCCCTGGCGGATGCAGTTGTAGTGCAGGCTGCGACAACAAAAGCCATTCGGCCACTGGCGCGAAGCGGTCTGTTTGATAATCCCATTCTCAAGCCTCTCCTGAGCTTGATCGGTGCCGTCCCTATCTACCGGCGTGACGATCCGGGGGTCGATGTCAGCAACAATAGAGATACATTTAAACGTTGTTATGAATTGTTGGCGACAGGGGAGACCCTGATCATTTTTCCTGAGGGTCAGAGTCATGACGTTCCCCGGTTGATGACATTGAAAACCGGTGCTGCGCGTATGGCGTTGGAAACGGTTCAAGTCACAGGCAGTGAACCTGCTGTTATCCCGGTTGGTCTGACGTTTCCCGAAAAGGGACAGTTTCGTAGTTCGGTTCTGGTCCAGTTCGGTAACCCGATTGACCTGACACTCTCTGAACAGGCGAATGATGAGCAGCGTGTTATCGAGTTGACCGATCGTATTCGAAACGGACTGGAAGCTATAACGTTGAACGCCGAGAGTTGGGACGAGGTCAACCTGATCACCAGGTTGGAACGTTTTTTCGCCTTTCGTCACGGCAAGTATCGGCAACGCAACCTGCAGCAGCGTCTGCGAGCCCAGCAACGCCTGATAGATGCACAGCGCTTGCTGAGAAAATATGAGCCCGATCGCGTGAGGGCATTGATAAGCCAACTGAAGCAGTTTGAAAAGGTCTGTCGTTACTGCGGTGTTAAGGATTACCAGCTGAATATCGATTACAAACCAACACTGATCATGCTCTATCTGTTGCGCGTGATCTGGATGTTGTTGATTGTCTTACCGGTGGTCGTGTGGGGTGTCATCAACTGCTATCTCCCTAATAAACTGACCAAACACCTATCGCTATTATTTGCCAAGGGAACTAATCAGGCTGATACGACCAAAATGGTGTTAGGATTGGTTTTTTTCACGGTTTTCTGGTTGTTGCAGAGTTATCTGGTATACCGCTATTTCGGTTTGATATGGATGATTGCATATATTCTCAGCCTCGTTGTCAGCAGTGTGGTGGCCCTGACGGTGCGCGGAGAGATGCGGCGAATACGGGAAAATGTCAGGGTCTTCCTGCTTTTCCTGCGCCGGCGGGACCTCAAGTCCTACCTGCGACATAAGCGCCAGGAGTTGGAACAGGAATTAGCCCGAATGGTTCGTATCGCGAATCGCCTCTCCCATCACTAAAGCAGATCCCAGACCCAATGAAGTATGTAATCCCACTCATTTTGTTGTTGGTCGCGCCATCGTCATCCCTGGCGGTTCAGAGTGAGTGCGTCATTCTGTTGCACGGCATGGGGCGCACCTCATACTCATTGAATGCCATCGAAGAGGCATTGGTGAGTCGACACTACCATGTGTGGAATGAGAGTTATCCCAGCTTGACCCAAAGCGTCGAGGAGTTGTCTACGCCAGCCATTCAAGCCGGGTTGGCCTATTGCCAAGGTAAACAGGCGCAAAACATCCATTTTGTCACCCACTCCCTGGGAGGCATCATCGTCAGATACTATTTGCAGGATCGTCAAATAGATAACCTCGGCCGAATTGTCATGTTGGCGCCGCCCAATCGTGGCAGTGAAGTCGCTGACCAGATGAAGGATGGCTTCTTCTACCAGACCATCATGGGGCCTGCGGGTCAGGTGTTGGGTACGGACGAGAAGAGTCTGCCCAACAGCCTCAAACCCATCGCTGGGGAGATAGGCATCATTGCCGGCATCAAAGAGGGCGAGTCCTGGTTTCTTCCCGAAATCCCCGGAGATGACGATGGCAAGGTCGCGGTGGAACGGACCAAGCTGCCTGAAATGAAGGATTTTCTGTTAGTGAATGTGGGGCATACCTTTATCATGGATGATGATGAGGTTATCCGTCAGGTATTGTATTTTTTACAACATGGTGTGTTTGACAAGTCAAATCGGAACCATGCCGCAGAGGGTGATGGACTGGAATGATCCTGGCTGGGATTGATAAAGAGAGAAGATGGTGGGCGCAACAGGGATCGAACCTGTGACCTCTGCAATGTGACTGCAGCGCTCTCCCAGCTGAGCTATGCGCCCGAAAACAGCGAGAGGGGCATTCTAAAGAGCTATTCGAAGTGGGTCAATCGAGTGCTCTCGCAAAACCCGGTAGTTAAGGAATAGCCGCCAATAATGCAAATCACAGCCAATGATTGCAAACAGGTTCTGCCATGCCGGCATGGATTTGTGTGAACTCACGGTAATTTGCGTCCATTTGCGGCTTCCGAATCACTCCGGGTCTGATAGAATCGCGGTTTTGCCAGTAACCGGATTGCCTGCCTGACCATGACTGTTCGTACCCGATTCGCTCCCAGCCCGACCGGCTATCTCCACGTGGGTGGTGCCCGAACCGCCCTTTTTTCCTGGCTCTATGCCCGCAAGCACGGTGGAAAGTTCGTGTTGCGAATCGAAGATACCGATCTGGAGCGTTCGACCATGGAGTCGGTAAATGCCATTCTCGAGGGTATGACCTGGCTCGGCCTGGAGTACGATGAAGGACCCTTCTACCAGACCAAACGTTTCGACCGTTATGATGAGGTGATTCAGGATCTGCTGGCGCGTGGATTGGCCTATCGTTGTAACTGCAGTCATGAGCGTCTCGACAGGCTGCGGGATGAGGCGATGCAGAACAAGCTTAAACCCCGTTACGACGGCCACTGCAGGCACCGTGATGTGAGCCCGGACGAGCCCCATGTGATCCGCTTTCGAAATCCGGAATCGGGTATCGTCGTGGTGGACGACCTGATCAGGGGAAGGGTTACTTTTAACAATGAGGAGCTGGATGACCTGATCATCCGACGCACCGATGGATCACCCACCTACAATCTGACCGTGGTGGTCGATGATCTCGATATGAGCATCACCCATGTCATACGCGGTGACGATCATCTCAATAATACGCCGAGGCAGATCAATATATTGAGAGCTTTGGAGGCGGAACCGCCCCAGTACGGCCACGTGCCGATGATCCTCGGCGATGATGGTTCGAGATTGTCGAAGCGGCATGGCGCGGTGAGCGTGATGCAGTACCGTGAAGCGGGTTTTCTGCCAGAGGCGCTGCTCAACTACCTGGTGCGCCTGGGTTGGTCCCATGGGGATCAGGAGATCTTCAGTGTCGATGAGATGATCGAACTGTTTGATATCGATGCGGTCAACAAGGCGGCCTCCAGCTTCAACACAGACAAGCTGTTATGGTTGAATCAGCACTATATCAAGCAGGAGAACCCGAAGCGTATCGCCCACCTGTTGAGTCCGCATATGGGGGATCTCGAGATCGATCCCTCGCAAGGGCCCGATCTGGTGGCCGTGGCCGAAGCCCATCAGGAGCGCGCGAACACCCTGGTTGAGATGGCTGAGATGAGCGCCTTCTGTTATCGGGATTTCGAGCGCTATGAGGAGAAGGCGGCCAAAAAGCACCTGCGTCCCGCTGCCAGGGAACCCCTGCAACGCATGCGCGATGTATTGGCCAGCCTGGGTGACTGGACAGCGGAGACACTGCATAGCGTGGTGGATCAGGTCTCTGCCGAACTGGATGTGAAGATGGGCAAGGTGGCCCAGCCGTTGCGTGTGGCCCTGGTGGGGCGCGCTGCCTCCCCGGGGATCGATGTGACCCTCTATCTGGTGGGGAAAGAGGCCAGTTTAAAGCGCATCGACAAGGCCCTTGAATATATCGTTCAACGTGAAGCCAATGCCGGTTGAGTCGGTGTTAACAGGCCCCAGGGTCACAACTAAGTCAAGAAGCGAATAACATGAGTAAACCGGAACCCAGCACAACGACCAACTTCATCCGCCAGATCATCGATCAGGATCTGCGGTCGGGTAAACACGGTGGGCGGGTGCATACCCGGTTTCCCCCCGAGCCCAACGGCTATCTGCATATCGGCCATGCCAAGTCGATCGTACTTAATTTCGGTATCGCCCGGGATTATCAGGGATTGTGCAATCTGCGTTTCGACGACACTAATCCCCATAAGGAGAATATCGAGTTCGTCGACAGTATTCAGGCGGACGTCCGTTGGCTCGGTTACGACTGGGATGACCGTCTCTTCTACGCCTCGGACTACTTTCAACAGCTCTACGACTTTGCCGTTGAACTCATCCAGGCCGGCAAGGCCTTCGTCTGCGATCTCGACAGCGAGCAGATGCGAGCCTATCGCGGCACCCTGACTGAACCTGGCCAGGAGAGCCCCTATCGCACCCGTTCCGTGGAGGAGAACCTGGATCTGTTCGCCCGCATGAAGGCGGGTGACTTCGCCGATGGGGAACGTGTACTGCGGGCCAAGATCGATATGGCTTCACCGAATATGAACATGCGCGATCCTACCCTGTATCGAATCCGCCATGGTGTGATCCATCATCAGACCGGTGAGGCCTGGTGCATCTATCCGATGTACGACTATACCCATCCGGTCTCGGATGCCCTGGAGGGCATCACCCACTCCCTCTGTACCCTGGAATTCGAGGATCACCGGCCACTCTATGACTGGGTGCTCGACAACATCTCCATTCCCAGCCATCCGCAACAGATCGAATTCTCACGCCTCAATCTGGAATACACGGTTTTGAGTAAACGTATGCTCACGCAATTGGTGGAGGAGGGATTTGTCGAGGGATGGGATGATCCGCGCATGCCGACGATTGCCGGGATGCGGCGTCGCGGCTACAGCGCGGTATCGATACGGGAATTCTGTCAGCGGATCGGTATCACCAAATCGGACGGCCTGGTTGAGATGGGCATGCTGGAAAACTGTATTCGCGAGGATCTCGATGCCCATGCGCCTCGGCGCATGGCGGTGCTGCATCCGCTCAAGGTAGTGATCGAAAACTTCCCAGATGAGAAGAGCGAGACATTGACGGCATCCAATCACCCCAAGGATGAGACCATGGGGGTACGTGAAATCGAATTCTGTCGAGAGGTCTACATCGATCGGGCTGATTTTCGAGAGCAGGCGAATAAAAAATACAAACGCCTGGTGAGCGGGGGCGAGGTGCGTCTACGCAATGCCTATGTCATCAAATGTGAAGAGGTTGTGAAGAATAACCAGGGCGAAATCATTGAGTTACGCTGTAGCTACGATCCTGAAACCTTGGGAAAAAACCCTGAAGGCCGGAAGGTCAGGGGAGTCATCCACTGGGTATCCGCCAGGCATGGCATAAAAGGTGAAGTCAGACTCTATGATCGTCTGTTCGGCAAGGCAGACGCGGGCCGGGTCGATGAAGGTGGCCGTTTCACGGATAATCTCAATCCCGATTCCCTGCGCACCCTGACTGACTGTTATTTCGAACCGGCGTTGGGGTCAGCGGCAGCGGGCGATCAGTATCAATTTGAGCGTGAAGGCTATTTCATACTCGGCAGCCGCGAGGCCGCCAGAGAGGAGCCGGTCTTCAACCGCATCATCACTCTGCGCGACTCCTGGGCGAAGATCGACAAGCCTGGGGGATGAAGAAGTGAGTCGGGTTTAGTCCGCAAATGAACGCTAATCAACGCAAATGTTGATTAGATTACAGAAACTGGATGATCATTTGTAGGTGCCTGGCGGTTGTCTTTCGCAGTAGCGGCATGGATGCCGCGCAAGCCCCGTCAGTACATGGAGGTACTGTCGGGGCGTCGGAGAAAGACAACCGTCAGGTACCGGGGTGGAAAATACTCCTTGTTTCTGGACGGATACTGGTTAGGGTGTTGGGTGGGGTTCCGTCCCGCCAATCACATCTATATAGATCGCGTTAATTATGATCATTAACGGCGATATTTTCTCCCATCGGATACTCTCTAAGGATCAGAGGAGAGGGGAAAAAAGCAGTGGACAAAAGTGCCATAATCACCTAATATTCGCGGCTTTCCGGGGCCATAGCTCAGCTGGGAGAGCGCAACACTGGCAGTGTTGAGGTCGGCGGTTCGATCCCGCCTGGCTCCACCAATTTCTTGCACAGCAGGCTCCGATTCAACAGACCTGGGTATCCACACCCTCTATGTCCATGGAACCCTCCTCAACGCGATCACTCGACAGGCTGGCTATATGCTCTGGATCGATATTCTGATCATCGCGATCATCGCGCTTTCGGCAGTCATCAGTCTGATCCGCGGCTTTGTACAGGAAGCCATCTCTCTAGCCACCTGGATCGCCGCATTTACGCTTGCCTGGCTGTTCTTCCGTCCGCTGGCACTGGAGCTGGAATCCTGGATCGACGTGCAGTCCATCAGACTGGGCGTGGCCTACGGTATAATTCTGATATTGGTGCTGATCATCGGGGCAGTGGCGAACCATTTCATGAAAGTTTTGGTGAGTACCACGGGGTTGACAGGTACCGACCGTCTTATAGGGATTTTCTTTGGTGTCGCGCGGGGCGCTGTAGTGGTCGCCGTGCTGATTCTGCTTGCAGGGTTGACCCCGTTCCCGAATGACAACTGGTGGCAGTCATCACAATTGATCCCCTTTTTTAAGGATATAGCTCTTTGGCTGCAGAGCTATCTGCCTGATGATATTGCTGCAAACTTCCACTACTGATCCGGAGAACTGAAGCATGTGCGGTATTGTGGGAATTGTGGGTAAGACGCCCGTAAACCAGTCACTCTATGATGCACTCTTGGTGCTTCAGCATCGTGGGCAGGATGCGGCCGGCATCGTTACCTGTGAAAAGGGCAAACTCTATTTGCGCAAGGCCAACGGCCTTGCCAGAGATGTTTTTCATACGCGCCACATGCTGCGGTTGAAGGGTAATATGGGCATCGGTCATGCCAGATATCCCACGGCCGGCTGCTCTTCATCCGCGGAGGCTCAGCCGTTCTATGTCAATTCACCCTACGGCATTACCCTGGCGCACAACGGCAATCTGACCAACACGACTGAGTTGACCAGGGATCTCTTCGTCGAAGACCTGCGTCATATCAATACCTCATCCGATTCAGAGATATTGCTCAATGTATTTGCCCATGAGTTGCAGATGCAGAATAAGCTGCGGATTGCTCCGGAGGACATCTTCAAGGCTGTAGCAGGGGTGCATCGCCGCTGCCGGGGCGCCTATGCGGCAGTAGCCATGATTCCGGGTGTCGGGTTGCTTGGATTCCGTGATCCTCACGCCATACGCCCCATCGTCTATGGCAAGCGGGAGACCGACCTGGGGACGGAATACATGATCGCCTCGGAGAGTGTCGCCTTCGACACCCTGGGATTCGAGCGGGTTCGCGACCTGGAGCCGGGTGAGGCGATTTTCATCAGTAAAGAGGGTCAGCTGCATTCCCAGATGTGTGCCGCCCACACGGTAAAATCCCCCTGTATCTTTGAATTTGTCTACTTCGCCCGCCCAGACTCCATCATCGACAATGTGTTCGTTCACAAGGCCCGATCGCGTATGGGCAAGAAGCTGGCGAGAAAGATCATGAGGGAGTGGCCGGATCATGATATCGATGTGGTGATTCCGATACCGGATACGAGTCGAACGGCGGCTCTGACCCTGGCCAACGAGCTGAAACTTCGTTACACAGAGGGTTTTATAAAAAACCGCTACATTGGGCGTACCTTCATCATGCCCGGTCAGACAGTGCGCAAGAAATCTGTCAGACAAAAGCTCAATGCCATCGATCTCGAGTTCAAGAACAAGAATGTCCTGCTGGTCGACGATTCCGTGGTCAGGGGGACAACTTCTCAGCAGATCGTGCAGATGGCAAGGGAATCGGGCGCCAGAAAGGTCTATTTCGCTTCAGCCGCACCGCCGGTGATCTACCCCAATGTCTATGGCATCGACATGCCCGCCGCCAGTGAGTTGGTGGCGCACAATCGCAGTGTGGAAGAGGTGAGGAGCATCATCGGTGCGGACCGCATGATCTATCAGGATATCGAGGACCTGATCGATGCGGTGCAGAAAAAGGGCAAGACCGATATCGAACGCTTCGACACCAGTGTTTTCAATGGTGATTATGTCACCGGTGATGTCAGCGAAACCTATCTGGAACAGCTGGAGCTATTGCGCAACGATGGCGCCAAGAGCAAGGACGAGACGGCCGAGAAGAGTATCCTTGATCTTCACAACGATGTGTAAGGCGGATTACTGTCGGATGCGGTCGTAGTAGCGCGCCCGGTAGAGCAGGCGGGCCTGCTCTCCGTCTGTAAAGCCACTCCTGGTATGTAATACGTTATTAGAGATCAAGCCCTGTCCGGCCTGCAGTTTCGCATGAAACTGCCAGGGCGAGGGGCTATGCAGCAGTGATTTCATATATTCGACTGCCTCTTTGAGCAACGGATCATCCAGCCACTCGATACTGCGGCTCCTGTCGGTATAACGCATATGTAAGTGGCCATCCGGGTAGACGGCAAAAACCGGGCCTGTACGCGCAGGTCTGAGTTCTTCGCCATCGACGATATTGGCCGGGATGGTCATGGCCTGAGGGTCCATCAAGGCACGGACATAATCGGGATTCCGCTCCATAAGCTGAATAAACAAGATCTCATGATCGAGCAGGTCATTCTCACCACCTTGTTCCGCCGGATTGACGCAATGCAGCAGCAGTGCGTGGATCTGCCGCTCAGGAAGGTTGTAATAGCCATCGGTGTGCCAGGCGATGGGACGGTTGGAATAGGGGATATAGCCGTCTCGTAAGGCATCCGATTGTACGGTCAGCGAGGAGATGGCGTCGTCATCTGCACACATGTTGTGGTCCAGATGGCTGAGACCGAATGTCAAGCCCAGTTCGCTGATAATGCGTTTATCCGAATCGTGACCCGAAAGGCCTGCCCAGATCGCCATATTGGTCTTTCGGCAAAGGGAGAGGATTTTATCGTGCTCAGTTGTCGAGAGCCGACGCGGATCGCGGATTTCGACGATCAGTTCTGCCACTGTTTCCGGGTAGCTGTCGAGTTTTGCATCCCGCCAGATTACATAGGCATCATGGTTGTCGGGCAGGAATGGTGATGGGCTATGATCGAGCATGGCAGTAATTTTCGCAGATTTTGTTGAGTGTTGGTATGATAATCTTGTCAGTCCTAATCCGGCTGGAAAAAACAAGCATTTTTTTAAATAGAGCAGCATCCGGGAACGGGAGTTCAGGAAAGTTAATCTCTGAGGCGTACGATCATGCATGCAGTCAAGCAACGTCCTAAAGTGCCTAAGCCACTATCCATACCGCTACGGCTGATTCCCAAAAGAGCCCATGGTGTTATCCTGAGCTCAGTCTTGAACAGGCTGTTTCGTAACGAGCTCCTGGAAGGAGAGTTGGATTTTCTGGAAGGGCGGATTGTGCAGATAAAGGTGACTGATCTTTGGCTCGGTTACAATCTGACACTGATAAATGGCGCTATATCAGAAGCCAGCGGCAGGAAAGCCGATCTGAGCATATCGGGGTCCGTTTACGATTACCTGTTGTTGATCAGTGGCAAAGAGGATCCGGATACCCTGTTTTTCCAAAGACATCTCGTCATGGATGGCGACACAGGACTGGGTGTTCATTTGAAGAATATGCTGTCAGCCATTGAACTCGATCAGTTACCGCTTCCAGCCGATATCCGTCCCTACATAGAACGGTTTATCCGGGTTTACGAGAATCTCCCCCACCTGATTGCCCGCATATGATTATTACCACTGTCGATTCGACAGAGTAGCTTTTTAGCCACCTGCTCAGTCGCTATCGATCCCGATTAAAGCCACCTTCGCGGTGCTGTTGTAAATTGAGATAGGTCGCACAACTCTGGATCCATGGGGTTGGATTCACTCAGTCTGACAGGGGCAAACGATTGACGTAACAGGGATGACCTTGGATTTTCACAATCAACTCTTGGGTCTTGTCAGGTGGGCCGCTGCACCAATAGCTCTCCTGGCCCGTATCCGGATTGGATGAGAGGATCTCTTCATCAGAGAGCCTGCGTTGCAACTGCCGAGCTACCGCATAGCCTGTATCGATAATAGTGACAGAGGAACCAGCCACTTTTTCTATGGTGTCTTTCACAAAGGGATAGTGAGTACAGCCTAACACCAAGGTATCGACACCTTTTTCCAGGACGGGTATCAGTGACTGTTTTACAAGCTCAACGGTTTTACCGTGAGTTGCGCCGTTATGTTCAATCGTTTCCACCCATCCATGGCAGGGACAATAGAATATATCGGCGCCATTGGCGTGCTGCTCCACGAGGTTCTGAAATTTCCCGCTCACCAGTGTTCCTTCGGTAGCCAGTACACCGATCACACCGTTTTGGCTGTTCGCTGTCGCTGGCTTGACTCCGGGTTCCATGCCGATAATAGGCAGCGAGAAACTGTTTCGTAAATGCGTGACGGCAACGGCTGTAGCGGTATTGCAGGCAATGACGATCGCTTTGACATTTTGCTGAATTAGAAACTCAACGATGTGCTTGCTGCGCTCGAGTATAAATCGATTTTCCTTTGTGCCATAGGGGAGATTGGCCCTGTCTGAAACATAGATCAGATCTTCACTCGGTAATAGATCGCGTATGTGGTGCAACACCGAGAGCCCGCCAATACCAGAATCGAAAATACCGACAGGTAAACTAGACGACATCATTGGTTTCCCGAGCTTGCAGCAGTCGTTTCACTTCATGTTCCACTGATTTGTACTCTTCGAGTAACTGCGCTGCCTGCTTTGATGCAGTCGCCTGTTCAAGTTTTTGCACTGAGAAGTCGAGTGCAGGTACGCCACATGAGGACGTGGAGCCTCGCATTTTATGGGCAATCTCCTTCAGATTTTCCCAGTCATGCTTGCGGATATATGTTTCTATGTCTTCAAGTTGTTGCGGCAATTCACTACAAAGCTGATTGAACATCTCCTTGGCCAGGCCCTGATCACCGCCAGTGATATCAAGTATTTTCTTGCTGTCTATGACAAGTAGCCTATTTTTATCATAGCCTTTATCCTCATTGTCGGTCTGTGATTCGTAATATCCGAGTTGTTTATTGTCATTGAAAATATTCTTGATTACAGACCACATTTGTCGCTCGTCGATTGGTTTTAGCAGATAGCCATCCATTCCCGATTCCTTTATTTGATTTCTTGTGGCGGGAACGACATCTGCAGTCAATGCAATGATCGGTGTGTGCTTGCTGTCCGCTTCATTATGTCGAATAACTTCTGCGGCCTTTGTACCCTTCATCTTCGGCATGTGAATATCCATCAAAATCAGGTCAAAGTTCTTGAGCAGGGTCTGCGAAATTGCGCTTAAACCATCGCTGGCTTCTGTGACATTGGCACCATTATTACGCATGAGGGTGCTGATAAGCTTAAGATTAATATCGTTGTCATCGACGACGAGTATATTGTAATTATCCAGTTTCGGATTGGATAAGCTGATATTCTTCTCTGTAACGGATTTCGAACTGCGCAGAGATCCGGAGATGATTCTGTCCAGGGTGTCTGCCAGTTTACCTATACTGAAAGGCTTGGACAGATAGAAGTCATCACTGATTGACTGGAATTTCTCGATAATAACTCTCTCTGATGCGCTCAACAGCACAAGAAACGGGGTGCTGCAGATGGTACGCAATCGACGGATTTCACTTTCGGCATATCCGGATTGGATTTCACTGTTTTCGAAACCCATAACAATTACATCATATCGATCGTCAGGTACGACGGGAAACTCGCCAACTACGGTTGTGATATCAAAAGATTCCAGAATGTGCTTTATGGCTAAAAATGACAACTTATGATTGTCGCATATCAGTGCCTGTTTGCCGCTGATATAGGGAGTGTGCGGCTGAATTTGGCTCAGTTCGGGTTTTTCCAGGGGTATTGTTACAATAAAGTTTGAGCCCTTCCCGGGGTTGCTGATAAGCTCGATATCGCCATTCATCGATTGTGCAAGTTTTTTACATATACTCAAACCGAGGCCCGTTCCGCCGTAAACTCTGCTGGTAGACGAATCGGCCTGCTGAAATGACTCGAACAGGGACTCCTGGGCTTTCTTCTCGATGCCGATGCCAGTATCGGTTACAGAGAATTTCAATATACATTTGTATTCGGACTCATCATCGACCATCACGCGTATTATGACATCCCCGTGATGGGTGAACTTGATGGCATTGCTGATTAAATTTACTAAAATTTGTCGAATCCGCGTCTCGTCGCCAATAAGAGTGTTGGGAACATCTGAGTAGACGAGTAATATCAGCTCAAGCCCTTTGTCATGTGCCGATGGCGATAGCAGTACTGTAGGTTCCTCAAAACATTCGTGTACTTGAAAAGGCGTGGTTTCAGGCTCCAGTTTCCCATATTCGAGTTTAGAGTAATCGAGTATCTCGTTAATTATTTCCAGTAGGTTGCTGGCCGATTTTGAGATTGTGTTGACAAGATCGCGTTGTTGTCTGGAGAGGTCTGTCTTAAGCAGCAAATTGGTAAATCCAAGAACACCATTCATCGGGGTTCGAATCTCATGGCTCATGTTGGCGAGGAATTCCGATTTCGCCTTACTGGCCGACAAAGCCCTCTTTTTTGCCAGATCGAGTTCTACATTTTGAATCTCCAGGGCTTCCATCGTTTCAGTGAGTTCGGAGGTCGCCTGATCAATCTGTTGTTGCATCGTTTCATGCGATCTCAATATCTGGCTGGTCATAGCGTTAAAGCCCTCTTCCAGGCTTCGTATCTCACCCTTGGATACCTCAGGAACACGTGTAGTCAGTTCGCCATCTCTCATGCGAGAGACCGCTTGGGTCAATCTTCCTATAGGCCTGATAACTGACCTGCTCAATGCTAATGAAAAAAATGCCGTGCATATCAAACCGATCACCAGCATTATGATCGAGTTTCGTATGATGATTATTCTATTATCGATGAGTCGTGTTTTACTGAGGGAGAGAATGACTTTACCCATACTGCGATTGACGTTCTCTCTGTTGTTTAAGCCCTGGTCAGGGTAGTCAATGATATCGATATCTTCAAGCAAGTAGATGGCAGGCGCGGAGAATTCGGCAAGATTGCTTGGGTCTTCGCTATATTGTTTTGTCATGTGGGAAAGGAGAGAGCCGGAAGCATCGAAAACATCGATACTGTAAACATCGGTTTGAAGGAAAACGGGTCTCAGGCTCATCTCCAATATAGACTTGTCACGGGTGAATATGCCGTAGACGCTTATGGAAGCGGATTGATTGGCTATGGATACACCTCTTTCATTGAATGATTCATCCAGCCTGTCGAGTTGAGTGCTGATCAAATAAACCGTCAAAATAAAGGCGAGGATGAAGGCTGGCAATAAGCTAATCATCAGCGCCTGAAATCGGAGGGATTTTATTTTAATCATGATCGTCTATTAACTTATTGATCATTGTCTCTTCAAGTTCATTTACAGATTTTGTAGGAAAATCCAATGATCTTGCCACTTCAGAATTAAACAGAATGGAAAAGTACTCTGCATTCTGCTCCCTATAATTGATCTTCTCTCCAGAATATACTTTGGCGATATTGTCCCTGACATGAAAGGCGATATCCTCTGGTGCAGAGTAGACTGCAGCAAACGCGCCAGCTTTGACATAGGCAGATGAAAACCCAATCAATGGAATGCGTTTTCTATAGGCGGAAATCAGAATGTTAGAGACAGTTGATTTGTTATGTATTTTTGTGTCCGGTACAGCCAGCAGGATGTCTACATTGTAAAGCAAACGGTTAAGAGAGGTGCCGATTTGTCTGGCATCATCTATCTTCTCGATTTTGATGTTCATTTCCAGCTCGGATGCAGACTGCATCAGTGTTTTTTCTGCTGGCTCATCACTGCTGCTGATCACGACTCCAACGTTTCTGAAACTATCGGACAGTGCGCGAATTAGAAGCATGCTTCTGTGCAGCGGCTGATCCAGATATAAATAGTGTTGATTAGGGTTGTCAATGCCATCGTCAGAGTGTATTTGACTATCCTTCGGGATTAATGCGGAAAAGATGACATTTTCATTTAGATATTGTTTGGCGTAGACGGCGGCTTTTATTCCCAGGGTTACTATAACTCTGTGGTCGTCATCAAGCTCGTTGTCGAGAGAGGAAATTTGACTGATTTCAAAGTTTGCATCCTGGCATGCAAGCTGCCGGTTCCTGCACAGCTTTATTGTAGCGTTGGTGATTGTCGTCGCAACATCAAGGTAGACGTCGTCGTTGCCGCTTAGCAGGATCAGAATATTGCTCTCTTTTTCATGCGCGGCGACAGCCAATGCGAGCATAGCGACAAACAGAAAAATGAACGAATAACCTTTGATGCAAGCCCTGTGATGGGCGGACTCACATCTTGGACCGGGTGGGCCAATATGTATGGAATCACCTTGTAAGGGGTAAACAGCTGATTTATTGCTGTCAGGTAGTGGCATTTCAGTATCTGGCTAGAAAGAAGCCTTGCTTTGGAGATAGATGCGTCTTTCCCATACGTTATGAGCGTCGATACGATCATTATGGTAAAAGTCAAAATTTTCGTTATGCAGGTTCTGTAAGATCAGAGAGATGTCGACGCTGTGTCCTGAAAGATCGAAATGTTTGTTCAGCTTCAGGTCAAGACGGCTGAAGTTGGGTACCGCATCTCCCTCGCCAGGCCACTCCATTTCGTCAGTAAAGTAGTAGGCGCCGCTTGCGGTAAAACCGTCATCAAAACTATGGCTGGCAATCAGGCTGAATGTTCTTTTGGGGATCTTCTCCTCGGCATTTCCGCGAAAACTTGCAACGCCGTCTTTGATCCGTTTTAGTTCATTTCCGCTGATATCGAGATAACTGAGCCCCATGAAGATCAAATCCCTGTTTGTGGGGCGGAAGTCGATTTCAAATTCGATGCCGTTGATTTCGACTTCGCCGAAGTTAGTGTAGGTGAATGCACCTCGTTGATATAATCTGAGCAGTTGATTCAGCACCTCAAGTGCGATTTCATCTGTAATGCCTCGGTCAGGGTCGGTGATATCAAAGTGAACATATTGGTCGATGATACTAGAATATTTTTCATGGAACAGGCATACGTCAAAGTTGACGCCGTAATCGGTGAAGTTTCCAAAATAACCGACTTCGACACGTTCTATCTGTTGAGGATCAAGTTCTTCCGTGCTTACTACCCAGGTATTGAACTCATCATCTCGTGAACCAAGATACAGAGAGAGGTGGGCATTGTCCTCATAGATGGTTGGCATGCGATACGCTCTTGATCCACTTACTCTCAAAGTGCTCGAAGACGACAGGTGATGGTTTACTCCCAGTCGTGGAGAAAAGACATGATCTTTGCCCTCAAATTTCTCGAGCATCGCCCCAGCATTAATAACCGTGGTTGGGGTTGCATACCATTCAGTATTGAGAAACAGTCTGTAGAGATCCCTCGAGATGGGGTCATCCTCCTGTAGCAGCCAATAGCTTTCGCCGCGATCATGTCTGGCACCAACTCCCCAGGCAATGCGCAGATCCTTTACCGGCTCTGAGGTATGCTCAAACTCCAGATCGTAACGGTGAGATTTCAGACCGATCCACGAAAAAAGCATTGGGGAGTCGGTTAGGTTCAAAGCGTTCAAAAAGGCATCGAAATCATACATGCCGCCAGACAACGTGGCCGCAAAGAGATCCGCGCGTACAGATTCGTCAAACCCTTGCAGGTCATCGAGGGAGACTATTTGTTCGGACAGGGAGGGTGTGTAGTTCAGATCATCGACAGAGTAGTAGTTATGATAAAACTGAAGACTGATCTTGTTTTTTTCAGATAATACCCGATTCCATTCGACGAACTGGTAGTTGTACTGGTTGTCGAGTTCCCTTTCCTGCTGTAGCAGACTGGGTAAACCTTCATCGTAGTTGCCGTATGCAACGCCTACAGTGGTTCGAATAGAGTTGTTGATGTCGATGTTATAGTCACTGTCAAATTTCAACCATTTTGCCCGTGATGAATCATCGCGGTTGTCGAAACCTTCCCCTTCTTTGTAGCTTGTCGATATCCGGTAATCCAATTTGCCGACACGATCAGCAAATGCCGCTTCTACATAACGGGTTCTTTCATAACCAGTTGTTATCGACAGCATGGTGCCGGGAAGATCAGCCGGGTGCTCGGTCACAATATTTATTACCCCAGCATATGAGTTGGACCCATAGGCTGCGGCATTAGGTCCGCGAATCACTTCGATGCGTAGTATCTCATCCAGGCTGAGATAGATTTCTGTCCAGGGAATACCGCCGAACAATGGATCGTATATTGACCTTCCGTCTATCAGGACCTGCATGTCTCTGGCATATTCATCCGCATGACCATGATAGGTAACCGTGGTGCTGGTGCCGGAAAAGAAGCCGACTGTGAATCCGGGTACCAGTCGAAGCAGATCTGGCAGGTTCAATGCTGCGCTGGCCTGGATCATTTTCTTATCTATGACCGTCATCGCAGTCGGCGTATCGGATTGCGCCTGAGAGAGTCTTGATGCAGAGAGCACGATCGGCAGATCATCATAAAAATAGCTTTCTGTAAAAGCCAGGATATCGTCACTGCTGCTGGAAGGGTTGCAGAATGCGGCCAGAAACAACCCAACCGGGATGAGTCTATTGATATGATATCTAGAGTGAGACATGTGCTAACCCTGTGTTGTATGAGGTTTCATAGCAATTAAAAGGATTGCCAACCGGTTTGCATAGGCAGCGACTACCGGTTGTCATCAGTGATTATGATACACCACACTAGACTGAGGGTTATATCTCAGTATGCGACATAGGGCGAAAAGGTAAGGAGTTCTGTATTCCGCTAACGGTGATCGGCGCTAAGGGTGAATCATTGTAAGATAGGTTGCAGGTAAGAAAATCTGTCGATTTAGCGGGGGGAATTAAATTCTTGTTGACCGCTTGATCCATGCCAATAGCCGTTACATGCCCCGAGCGGCATATATCTACTAAGATCGCACACTACTTCATGATGCAGGGCTTTGTGAAAAGCATCGACGATTTTATCTGTAAAAGCGGATTGGGGACTGATCCTTAAAACATCGACCTGTAGCTGTTTGAGTAAAGCTATCTCGGTGAGCAGATTGCAGGTTTTTGCAGAAACCGTCTGGATGCCGTTCAAGGCCAGAAAGGGCTCATTTTCCTGAGTGGAAAGCAAACGCCCATCTGGATAATCGATACATTTATATTGACAGTCATCTTTGGGAAGATTGTGGGAGCGTGCGGTAAAACACCTGGCTGAAAGGGTCAGTGGCATGCGTCCATAGGAGAAGACCTCGGTTTCGATTCCTTCCGGTCGTTTTGCCTGAATCTGTTGCAGTGTCCGATTTGAGAGTTCTATCGGGAGAACCCAGCGTTTCAGACCTTTCAATGCCAACAGATTGAGCGTCGCCGCATTGTAAATATTGACACTGGGACCGGTCACGAAGGAAAGCCCTTTTTTGCTCATGATATGGATAGCGCCGATATCGTTGGCCTCGATCATGAAGTTCCCGTTGTCGCATAATCGCCTGAGGGTCTTCAGTTCCGACTCTGCCTCGATCAAAGCAAGCGATGAGAGCACGATCTCCTTGTCGCATTGCTGACTCAGTTTGGTGGCCAGATCAAGCCAGTCACCGGTACGGAGACTGCGTCTTTTGGAGCAGACAGTCTCACCCAGATAGATGATATCCACCGGCATTTCTGCCGCTTGGGCATAGAAATCAAATAGTGTATCCCGCGACCAATAGTAGAGAACCGGACCGAGAGAGAGTTTGGGCACTGCATTCATCATTATTGCCAGGGTCGGTAGTAGGGGCCCAATGTGGTACTGGTCCCCTCCGAGACTTGATCCAGGACGTCGTTCCAGGCTGAAGTCGCTTTAAACTCATCGGGGTTGTGTCGGCAGTTGTCTATCGCCTCGCGCCAAACTTTGGTCACCTGGCCCACATACGCCGGAGTGCGTTGACGGCCTTCGATCTTGATTGCCTTGATACCGGCTTGATACAGCTCCGGAAGCAGTGCCAGCGTATTTAACGAGGTAGGTTCCTCTATGGCGTAGAAGGTATTGTCGCCTACCGCAAACCGTCCCTTGCAGATCGTTGGGTAGCCGGCTGTTTCATGTTTTCCGTAACGATCTGTCAATAGGCCACCCAGGCGCGATTCGAGTCCCTGGGGTGTATCCCGGTATTCAACGAACTGGGCAGGCGAGCAGGCGCCGTGGGTATTGGGGGATTCGCCGGTGACATAGGAAGAGAGGATGCAGCGTCCTTCCACCATTACACAGAGACTGCCGAAGCCAAATATTTCAATCTCAACCGGTGTGTTCTCCACAACATGCTTGACCTGGCTGAGAGACAGAACGCGGGGCAGCACCGCACGTTTGATTCCGAATGATTCGTAATAAAAGGCGAGCGCCTCGTAGTTGGTGCTGGAGGCCTGTACAGAGAGATGTAGGTTGAGATCGGGCCACTCCCGGCTGGCGTAGTCGAGTACCCCTATATCGGCACAGATGAGGGCGTCAACCGAAAGCGAGGCGGCACTGTCCACCGCTTGACGCCAACGCTCCCAGCCGTCCGGACGTGGATAGGTATTGATTGCCATGAAGACACGCTTGCCCCGGGTTTTCGCGTATGCAATACCTTCCCGGGCACGCTTTTCATTGAAATTCAATCCTGGAAAATGGCGCGCATTGGTGTCATTGCGCAGTCCGAAGTAGACTGCGTCGGCGCCATTATCCACGGCAGCCTTAAGCGATGGCAGGTTACCTGCGGGACAAACCAGTTCCATAATTGTGCATACTCGTTCAGGCAACCTGTCGACACGTAGCGCGTCGCCGTTGCAGTTCAGTCGTGATAGCGTTCAGTACTAGCCATTTTTTGGCGCACCAGAGGGGAGCCAGCAGAATCGACTCTGCAGCGGTACCGGTAAGACGGTGCCAGACTACATTCGAAGGCGTCTGCTCCACCAGATCGGCCGCAATATTGACATAGGCATCCAGGGTAAGCGGTTGATACTCGCCCTGACGCCAGGCGTTGGCCAGCTGAGTTCCCTTGACGACATGCAAGGGGTGAAGTTTCAGGCCGTCTGTACCCAGCTCCAGCACCCTTCGCAATGTTTCTGTGGAGTGGTAGGCGGTCTCTCCCGGCAGTCCCGCGATCATGTGAGTGCAGATCTTGAGGCCTCGATTGCGCGCGCGCAATACGCTTTCTTCATACTCGGCAAAACCGTGACCACGGTTAACCCTGTCGAGCGTTTCATCAAAGGCCGACTGTAGGCCGAGTTCCAGCCATACCTCTTTTCCTTGGTCCTGATAACCGGCAAGCAGATCGATCACCGCATCAGGCAGGCAGTCCGGGCGGGTGCCGATGGAGAGGCCGATGACATCTCCATCCGCCAGTGCCGCGTCATAAAGTGCGGTCAGTTTTTCGATATCATCATAGGTATTGGTATAGGCCTGAAAATAGGCCAGATACTTGCGAGCACCCGTTCGTTTCAGTATCACGCGCCGGCCCGATGCCAATTGTTCTCTGATTGGCCTGGGCTGGCGTCCGTTGGGACTGAAAGAGACATTATTGCAAAAAGTGCAGCCACCGATACCCTTAGAGCCGTCCCGGTTGGGACAGGTAAATGCGGCGTCAAGAGCAATTTTGTGTACACGCTCGCCATAGCGCCGCAACAGATATTGTCCGAATGTTGGTGCCTGTTCCGAAAGAGTTGTCATCGCATGCACCCGGGTTAGCCGACTTCGTTCAGGAAACGGCAACGAAACTTTACCTTCATCGACGTCGCGATCTCTTCACATGCGGCTATATCCACTCCCTCAAGTCCGTCGATCGCGGTTGCTGTCACATCGGCGATATATTGCGGGGCCCGACGCAGGAATTCAAGCATCGCCTCATAGGAACCAGGTAGATTCGGCCTGCAGTGAATATCGTAAATCTCCCTGTTCTGGGCATTCAGCGAGATTGACATTGCGTCCACACACTCTCCGAGTTCCGGCAATGTGTCATGCTTGTGTATCAGGTTGCATAAACCGTCGGTATTTACACGCACCCGGCCACCATGCCGTTTGATATGCCTGGCTACCTCGAGCAGCAGATTCAGTCTAAGTGTTGGTTCACCATATCCGCAAAAGACTACCTCATCGTAGCCTGCCGGATCATCAATCGAGGCAATTATCTCTTCTGCGGTTGGGCGGTGATCAAAGGTAAGATCAAATCCTTTGACCATCATGTCGCCATGGGTCTTTGGACAGAACGCACACTCCAATGTGCAGCGATCCGTAATACTGAGATAGAGGTTGTTTCCAATTTGATAACTGATCTGTTGTTGCACTTTCTACCCTGGTCTAGAAATAGGAAGTGTCATCCTAGCGTTTGCATTGGTTGAAACAATGACTTTGATCAAAGTAATCGGGTTGGGGTATCGGATATGAATATTTACAAAAGTTGCGGTCGTCAATCGTCGCATATCATGTCGGCATATGAGGATGCGTGCCCCGAGGTGGATCTGGATTCGATCCCGTCATGAACTGATCGATCGTACGATTTTCTGACAAATAACCTTGAAATTGTCGTATTGCCTGCGGGTCACACCGGGACCGCTTATGCCGTTGTCCGCGTAGAAGAGCCCCACCGGTTTGCCCTTAATAAAGACCGACATAGAGACGAATCCGCTGTTGTTTATCTGCTCCAAGGCTGATTGGGGAATCATTGGCAGGTACTTTTCGGCATTGTCCTTGTTCAGTGATATTGCTTGTGGTTTATTCATTAAGGCTTTGAATAAACTGGGATTTATCATGTTCAATGCAAAGCCTTTCAGAGAGAGTTGCTGTTCCGACTCCACTACGAATCGGGCCCTGAGGGCGCTTTTGTCCGGGCTGAGCATGGCAAACATGGCCCGGCTCAATCCGAGCTCCTCATGCATCTGCTGCAAGGCGTCATTGAGCAGCGCTTGCAAAGGATTGACGTGTTTCGTTGATGCAGGTTGCGGGGTTGCTTTCTTCTCATCGCCGGCAGGGGATTCAGCTCTGGTTGCGTGTTGCGGCTGTGGGGCCGGTTCCGCATTGGGGTTGGATTCCGGAGTGTTAACCGGCGACTGCCGGGTTGTTGCGGGCGAAACTTCGGCATTCACTGCCTCGATTTCGTCGGATGCCAGGCCACCAGAGATGAGATGGAATGCCGGTAACGGCAGTGGGAGCCTATACAAATCGCGAGCTGCTTGCGTAGCCAGGCGGTGCAGATAGGCAGTTGCTTCCTCGTGTGATATCTCAAGAAATTCCGCCAACAGCTCGATGTCATTATGCAATTTCTCATGGTGCCATCCCAGGCTGCTCTCTCTGGCAAGTACCGAAGCCAGCATCACGGAAAGCGGTTTTGGCTGGAAACTGTTGGATAACCCCTGAGAATCGTGTACGAGCTCAGGCAGTTGCCATTTCAGACTCAACTGAACGCTTAGCTCTTCCAAGGTGACACCCAGGGTCTCCTGGGCAGCACTCTCGCGCGATGTTCGCTGAGTGATCTTCACTTGGACGGCACGCATTTCCCTCGGTGCTACGGCCCACAACGCCATCTCTCCAATGTCGTGGAGCAACGCAGCGGTATAGAGTGAATCGGCCTCCTGCCATCTTCGCAATTCTGCGATATTACTGGCGTAGATGGCGGCGTGGGCAGCCCGGCTATAGCAATCGATTAGTCCGCGTCTTGGCGGACCTTTGAGTTTTTCCTCAAGAGACGGCAGGGTCCGGCTTGCCTGTTCGATTGCGTCCATACCCAATAAGGGTACGGCCAGGGAAATCTTGGTGATGGGCTCTTTCGGCGGGTTCGGCAGGTTGTTTATCTGTCTCAATACATACAGGCTGAAACCGGGATCGCGGGAGATTGCTTCTGATAGTCTGCCGTGGTTGACACTCGATTTTCGCAGCAGATCCCTGACCTGAGTCAGTGTCCTTTGCATTACAAGGAGTGGCTCTGAAGAGAGCGCGCGGGTCCATTCTTGGACTGTATGGGTCATCGGGGATTGCTCTTCTAAACGGTTTTTTATCGCCAAATGAGTTCGCCTGTACGGATCACCCAACGGTAGCGGTTGCCGAGCCGGATGAGTGAAGGGCCCCCTATTTTTTGGCCCTCAGATTGTACTTAACAGATCGGCAAATTACAGTGAATCTTAAGCGGCGGGCATTCCTCGGTTTCTGCGGGATCGGGTGGATGATAAAATGCCGGATTTGAATGCACAGTTTTGAGAGGTTTGTATGGCAGGACACAGTAAGTGGGCCAATATCAAGCATAAGAAAGCCGCCAATGACAAAAAGCGCGGTAAGATTTGGACCAAGCTGATACGAGAGATTACCGTGGCTGCCCGCATGGGAGGTGGGGATATCAACGCCAACCCGCGTCTGCGGCTGGCCGTTGACAAGGGGCTTGGTGCGAATATGCCCAAAGATACCATTGAGCGCGCCATCAAGCGGGGCGCGGGAGGTACCGAGGGTGATAACTATGATGAGATCCGCTATGAAGGTTATGGCCCGGGCGGAACGGCGGTTATGGTCGACTGTATGACCGATAATCGGAATCGGACCGCCTCTGAAGTTCGTCACGCCTTCAGCAAGCTGGGTGGCAACCTCGGCACCGATGGTTCTGTCTCGTACCTTTTCAGCAAACAGGGGATGATCAGTTACAGCCCGGGCGTGGATGAGGACGCGGTGATGGAGGCGGCCTTGGAGGCAGGTGCCGAAGATGTTGTCAGCAACGACGATGGATCTGTCGACGTCATTTCAGCACCTGAGGATATCTCCCAGGTCAAGGATGCCCTCGTGGCTGCTGGCCTGACCCCGGATGCCGACGAGGTCACCTATAATGCCTCGACCAGTGCGGTCCTCGACCAGGGCGATGCCGAGAAACTGTTGCGCATGGTCGACATGCTGGAGGACCTGGACGACGTACAGAATGTATATACCAATGCCGAGATCTCGGATGAAATTTTGGATGCAATAGACTGAATGTTACGCATCATCGGCATCGATCCCGGTTCCCGCATGACAGGTTATGGCCTGATCGATTCCGACGGTATGCACTCGGTCTATTTGTCCCACGGGGTCATAAAACTGAGCGGTGAGCCGCTTCCCCCCAGGCTCGGAGAGATATTTGCCACCATCAGTGATTTGATCCGGGAGCACCGGCCGGATGTGATGGCCATTGAGCAGGTCTTCGTGGCCAAGAATCCCTCCTCTGCCCTCAAGTTGGGGCAGGCGAGGGGCGCGGCCATCTGTGCGGCGGTGCAATGCGGGCTATCCGTCGCGGAGTACACTCCCACCCGCATCAAACAGGCGGTGGTGGGCAGCGGGCGCGCGGATAAGGCGCAGATTCAGCATATGGTGCAGATGATTCTGGGATTACGGCAAAAACCCCAGGCGGATGCTGCGGATGCCTTGGCGGTGGCCCTGAGCCATGCCCATACCCATACCACCCTGATGCGCCAGTCCAGCCGCGGAAAGTGAGGATTGCCATGCCTAATCCGTGTCATAATCACAGCTTGAATCGTCAACCGGATAACAACCCAGGATGATAGGCCGTTTAAGAGGGGAACTGGTCCATAAACAGGCTCCCCACATGCTGCTCGATGTCAATGGCGTGGGCTATGAACTTGAAGCCCCGCTCTCTACCTTTTTTACCCTGCCGGAAGCTGGTCAGGCTGTAATCCTCTTCACTCATCTGGCAGTACGTGAAGATGCCCATGTACTCTATGCCTTTGCCACGGAATCGGAACGGACACTATTTCGCAGTTTACTGAAAGTGAGTGGAGTCGGCGCCAAGATGGCGCTGGCGATACTCTCCGGTATGAGTGCCGATGAGTTCAGGCGCTGTGTGGAGGAGGAGGATGTGGCGTCCATGGTTCGACTGCCGGGAATCGGCCACAAAACAGCGGAACGCCTGATAGTGGAGATGCGTGACAGATTGGCTAAGCTGGGCGATCTGGCGCCAAGTGTCGGCTCATTGCATAGCGGCCAGACCGTAAATCGCGGTGGTGCCGCATCCGATGCTGTGGCGGCGTTGGTGGCTTTGGGATATAAACCGCAAGAGGCCGGCCGTATGGTCAAGGCCGTGGCGGAGGATGAGATGGACAGCGAGGCCCTGATAAGGGCTGCGCTGCAGGGTGCGGTACAGAAATAGCGGTAGTGTTCAGCATGGTTAAATCAGACAGGCCTTAAGTGAATAGCGAACCCAGATTGATCAACGGCGATGCCACGGGGGAAGACGCCGCCCTGGACCGGGCAATCCGGCCCAAGCGTTTGCGCGACTATGTAGGCCAGCCTGCGGTGCGCGAGCAGATGGAAATCTTCATCCCCGCCGCCATGGCGCGTGGCGAGGCGTTGGATCATGTCCTGATTTTCGGTCCTCCCGGGTTGGGCAAGACCACCTTGGCGCATATCATCGCCAATGAGATGGGAGTCAATTTGCGTCAGACCTCCGGCCCGGTGCTCGAAAAGCCAGGGGATCTGGCGGCATTGCTGACCAACCTCGAACCCCATGACGTGTTGTTCGTCGATGAGATCCATCGCCTGAGCCCGGTGGTTGAGGAGGTGCTCTATCCGGCAATGGAGGACTTTCAGCTCGATATAATGATCGGCGAGGGCCCGGCCGCACGCTCGATCAAACTCGATCTTCCACCCTTTACCCTGGTAGGTGCCACTACCCGTGCCGGTCTGCTTACCTCTCCCCTGCGGGACAGGTTCGGAATCGTTCAGCGGCTGGAGTTCTACAGCAGCAGCGATCTGGCCCATATCGTCACCCGTTCAGCCGATATTCTCAATATCGGTATGGATGCGGATGGGGCCGGAGAGATCGCACGCCGTTCCAGAGGCACGCCGAGAATTGCCAACCGCCTGCTGAGACGGGTGCGTGACTATGCCCAGGTTAAACAGGATGGCCATATCAGCAGAACTGTGGCCGATAGTGCCCTGGGCATGCTCAAGGTCGATGGCAATGGTTTTGACAATATGGACCGGCGCCTGCTGTTGGCCGTCATCGAGAAATTCGAGGGCGGACCTGTCGGGGTCGACAATCTGGCTGCGGCGATCGGAGAGGAGAAGGGCACCATCGAGGATGTCCTTGAGCCCTATCTGATTCAGCAGGGGTTTCTGATGCGTACGCCGAGAGGTAGAGTGGCGACACAGGCCGCCTATCTGCACTTTGGACTGTCGCCAAAACCGGGCGAACACGTTCCCACCGAAGATGACTTGTTCCGCGAAGAGTAGCCATCGCCAGACTTTTGCCGAATTCGGATTGCCCGGTGCGCTGTTATCTGCCGTCACAGAATGTTAAATCGTGACTGAGTTTCGATGTCTGCCGCTTTTGATCCGAAAACCGGACGGATTCAGCCCGACTTGCCGGGAACTCCTCTCAGATCACACACTCATAGATTGGGATTCATGCAGGTGTTTGGGTATTTTGACTACCATCGGTTTGTGAAGCTAAGTATGATTACCCCTTCATTTATATTGCACATCATGGTGTTAGCGCAGCAGTGATTCGGATCCGGAAAGAGGTATGAAAGACGAGTCGCCGAGTTATGTCTGGCCGGTCAGGGTCTATTACGAAGATACGGATGCCGGTGGCGTTGTCTACTATGCCAACTATTTGAAATTTATGGAGCGGGCACGTACCGAATGGTTGCGTTCACTCGGCTTCGAACAGGATCTGCTGCTACAACAGGACGGGATCATCTTCGCAGTTCGACAGGTGGAACTGGGTTACCATCAGCCAGCCCGTTTCAATGATGCCCTCGAGGTCCATGCCAGGCTATCGAAGAAAGGGCGCGCAAGCCTCAGCTTTTATCAAGAGGTGGTGAGGCCGTCGGATTCGCAACTGTTGTGCAGGGGTAACATAAAGATTGCTTGTGTGGATATGAAAACAATGAGGCCCACGCCCATACCAAAGAAAATATTGCTGGAGATACCGGATGTCGACTGACCTAACCATTACCCACCTGATACTCAATGCCAGTCCGGTGGTTCAGTTTGTGATTGCCCTGTTGGTATTCGCATCCGTCAGCTCATGGAGCATGATCTTCGATCGCATGCGCATCCTCAAAAGCGCAGGCAGGGCGGCGGATGAATTCGAGGGGCGCTTCTGGTCCGGGGGCGACCTGGCGGAACTCTATCGCCAAATTGAAAGAGAGACCGACGAAGAGTCCGGCATGGCGGCCATCTTTCGTGCCGGATTTCGTGAATTCGCGCGGCTACGCACCAAGGGGCACAAGGATCCTATGGCAATGGTGCAGGGTGCACAACGCTCCATGAGGGTCTCCCTGAACCGTGAGGTCGATCGATTGGAACATCATCTGTCGACCCTCGCCACGATCGGTTCCACAAGCCCCTATGTGGGACTGTTCGGGACTGTCTGGGGCATTATGAATTCGTTCACTGCCCTGGGAAACGTCAAGCAGGCGACCCTTGCGCTGGTTGCGCCCGGCATTGCCGAGGCATTGGTCGCAACCGCTATCGGACTGTTTGCCGCGATACCCGCGGTTGTTGCCTACAACCGCTATTCCAACGATGTGGAGCGTCTGAATAACCGTTATGATGACTTTGTCGAAGAGTTTGCCACCATCCTTCAACGCCAGGCTGTCGCCTAAGCCGGCATATCGCCATGAGTCGTCAAAAAAACCGCCGCCGCCCAATGTCCGAGATCAATGTGGTCCCCTACATTGACGTAATGTTGGTGCTGCTGGTGATATTCATGATTACCGCACCGCTGTTGACCCAAGGCGTCAAGGTGGAGCTGCCCCAGGCCGATGCGGAGCCGTTGCCGAAAGAGGCGGATGAGCCGCTGGTGGTGACAGTCAATCGAGAGGGTGAGATGTTCATCGATATCGGCCAGGACAAGGATAGTCCGATTGATTCGGACGACCTGGTCAAAAGGGTGCAGGTTGTTCTCAAACACAAACCTAAGACCCCGATCATGGTACGCGGTGATGCCGGAGTGACCTATGGACGAGTGGTGGAGGCAATGGTGCTGTTACAGGCCGGTGGGGCGCCCAGTGTAGGCTTAATCACTGAGCCGCCGGAGTCGTAACCTTGTTTTCAGTTATTAAAAGAAATCCCATTTCAGTCATGCTGGCAGTTCTGCTGCATGTGCTGATCGTGGTCTTTCTGGTGTTCGGCTTCGACTGGTCGAAAATAAGAAAACCCGCCACGCCAAATGCGAATGTGGTGCAGGCACATACCGTCGATGCCAAGCAACTCGATCAAGCCGAGGAGCAAGAGCAGGCGATAGAGCGTGAGAAACAGCGTAAAGAGGCACTGAAGCGCAAGCAGGCGGAAGAGAAGCAGCGCCAGCAGCTCGAGCAAAAACGCATTGCCAAGCAAAAGGCGGAGCAGCAGAAGCGTGAGGCGGAACGCAAACGTCAGGCGCAATTGAAGAAGGAGCGGGAGGCGAAAGAGGCCAAGCGCCAGGCGGAAGAAAAACGCTTGGCGGCACTTGAGGCCAAGCGCAAGGCAGAGGCGGAAGCCAAGCGCCAGGCGGAGCTGGAGAGAAAACGCAAAGCGGAGTTGGAAGCCAGGCGTAAGGCAGAGGCGAAGCGAAAAGCGGAATCCGCAGCACAGGCCGAGCGTGAACGCGCCTTGCAAGAGCAACTGGCGGCAGAGCAGAATAGCCGTGAGATCGATCGCTATGTGGCTGTGATCAAACAGCAGATCGAGCGAAATTGGCTGAAGCCGGGGCAGGCGGGAAAAGAGCTCTCGTGTATCGTCCAGGTGCGCCTGATACCGGGTGGGGATGTGGTGCCTGGTGGTGTGAGTATTGTAAGCAGCAGCGGGAACTCGGCCTTCGACCGATCTGTGGAGACCGCTGTCTATAAAGCGGCGCCGCTGCAGGTGCCGAGCGGAGCCTTGTTCGAGTCCTTCCGTACTTTAAGATTGAAATTTAAACCTAGTAGCTAACTAGTAGTCATGATGAAAAAAATTCTACTTATCCTGATTTTGATACTGTGCTGGCAGCCGGCGCTCTATGCCGAGTTGACCATTGAAATTACCGAAGGTGTCGAGGGGGCGTTACCCATCGCCGTCGTACCGTTCAGTTGGCAGGGCAAAGGAGCACCCCCTGAGGATATCGCCGCCGTGATCAACGCAGACCTGCAGCGCAGCGGTCGTTTCAAGACACTGCCCCGGGGGGAGATGCTGGCAAGACCCGCCTCGGTGGATGCAGTGGAATTCAAGGATTGGCGAGCTCTGGATATCGAAAACCTGGTGATAGGCCAGGTACAGGCCCACGGCGCCGGTGGCTACCAGATACAGTTTCAGTTACTCGACGTGTTCAGGGGTGAGCAACTCACCGGATACAGCATACCCACCACGGCACCGAACCTGCGCAGTACAGCCCACCGGATTGCTGACCTGATCTATGAAAAGCTACTCGGTGTGCCAGGCGCCTTTGCCACCCGGGTGGCCTATATCACCTCAACCAAGCAGGCCGATGGGGGGATGGGGATCAAACTGAATATCGCCGATGCGGATGGGCATAATTCGGAAACCATCGTCACATCCACCGAACCATTGATGTCGCCAGCCTGGTCCCCCGACGGTCGCAAGATCGCCTACGTCTCATTCGAAGAGGGACAGTCCGCTATCTATGTGCAGGGGGTCTATACCGGCACGCGGAAGAAGATCACTTCATTCAAGGGCATCAATGGGGCGCCTGCCTGGTCGCCGGATGGGCGCAAACTTGCCCTGACCCTGTCGAAAGGCGGCAATCCAGATATTTATATATATGATTTGACCACACGCAAGCTCAAGACCATCACCAACCACTACGCCATCGATACCGAACCCGCTTGGTCGCCTGACGGACGCAGTATCGTTTTTACATCGGATCGTGGAGGAAGGCCGCAGATCTACCGGGTCTCCGCACATGGCGGCAAGGCGCAGCGGGTGACATTCCAAAACAGCTACAACGCCCGTGCCTCCTTCTCACCCGACGGAAAGCTGTTGACCCTGGTTACCCGGGAAGAGGGTAAGTATCGCATCGCGGTCCAGGATCTCGAGTCCGGGGTGATGCAGGTACTCAGTCAGGGGAGCCTGGACGAGTCGCCTAGTTTCGCGCCCAATGGCAGCATGGTAATTTACGCATCCAAGGCGGGTCATCGCGGTGTTTTGGCAGCGGTCTCGGTCGATGGCCGTGTACGACAACGCCTCGCCCTGCAGGAGGGCGATGTGCGCGAACCGGTCTGGTCACCTTTTAATAATTAACTGCACCGCTGCTAAGGAGATATTAAATGAAGAAAGTACTATTCCTCTGGATCCCAGTTCTACTATCGTTGCTGCTGCTAGCCGGCTGTTCATCCACGCCGACCAGCGACGGCGACGGTGCTGAAGTCACTGAGCAGTCCACCGGTGCCGATGGCAGTGGCGATGGCAGTGGTGGTGCGTCAACATCGGCAGCCAGCCAGGGAGGAGAATGGCAGGGTGATCCCTTGGAGAATCCCAATAGCCTGCTGGCCACCCGCGTGATCTATTTCGATTTTGATCAGAGTACAGTGCGTTCCGAATACTTGGATGTGATCCAGGCCCATGCCGACTACCTGGCGGCCAATCCGCAGGTTGTTGTGCGCCTGGAGGGCCATGCGGACGAGAAGGGAACACGCGAGTACAATTTGGGTCTGGGTGAGAATCGTGCCAACTCTGTGCGTAGCCTGATGCTGGCGCAGGGTGTATCGGACAATCAGTTGGTTGTGGTGAGCTACGGGGAAGAGAGACCTGCGGCATTCGAACACAATGAGGAGTCCTGGGCACTCAACCGGCGTGTCGAACTGATCTACTGATGCGGGAGAGTATGATGATGCCGATCATCAAAAGAGTCTTGCTCTGTACCTTGATAGGGCTTTTTGCCATGAGTCCGGTGTTTGCCGCCAATGGGGCTAAGCAGACGATGGAGCAGCGTCTGCAGCGTATCGAACGCATCCTGCAGAATCAGAGCCTCGCAGATCTGGTGCTGCAGGTGCAGCAGCTGCGGCAGGAGGTGCAGCAGCTGCGCGGAGACCTGGAGGTGCAAAAGTACAACATGGATGCCATGAGCCGTCGTCAACGCGATCTCTATCTGGATATCGACCAGAGACTCTCGCGATTTCAGCCCGGTGGCGTTGCGGCACCCTCCCCGCAACCCGTGACGCCCCCGGGGACACCGCCCCCGGCATCGGTGCCCGTAGGCTCAACAGCCATGGCATCCACAGAGTCGCCTCCTGGGGCGCCGGCAGCCGCACCGATCGCTACAGCGACTCCTCCCGACCCGAAACAAGAGTCTGAGGCCTACCAGAGCGCCTTCAATCTGCTCAAGCAGGGCCGCTATGCTGAGTCGGTCACCGCCTTCTCCAATTTTCTCAGGGACTACCCGGGGGGGGAGTACGAGGACAATGCCCAGTACTGGCTGGCGGAAGCGAGCTATGTCAATCGAGACTTCGATACCGCCCTGGGGGAATTCATCAAGATACCTGAAAAATATCCGCAGAGTCCCAAGATACCGGGCGCGATGTTGAAGATGGGGTATATATATTACGAAAAGAAGAACTGGGCCGATGCCCGAAATATTCTGAATGAGTTGGTAAACAATTACCCCGCAACCACCGAATCGCGCCTGGCGCAGAAGCGCCTGCAACGTCTGACCAAAGAGGGGCATTGAGCGGAGGCTTTGGCGCTCCCATTCCGAGTATGTCTCAACTACGAATTACCGAGATCTTCCTCTCCCTGCAGGGGGAGGGGAGGAGTGCGGGCTATCCCACCGTTTTCGTTCGTTTGACCGGCTGCCCGTTGCGTTGCCGCTACTGCGATACTCCCTATGCCTTCAACGGAGGCGAAAAGTACACCCGCGAAGAGATCCTACGGCAGGTGGCCGCCTTTAATGTGGAATATGTCTGCGTCACGGGTGGAGAGCCGCTGGCGCAACAGGAGTGCCTGTCTCTGCTCAGGGCCCTTTGCGATGCAGGCTATCGGGTTTCCCTCGAGACCAGTGGTGCGCTCGATATCAGTCGCGTCGACGACCGGGTCGTCAGGGTGATGGATCTCAAGACACCGGGCTCCGGGGAGATGGTGCGAAACAGGATGTCCAATATCGACTTTTTGCGAGCGGATGATCAGGTCAAGTTTGTGATTACCGACAGGGCAGACTATGAGTGGAGTTGCGAGCAGCTGAGACAGTTCCGCATTACGGACAGGTGCGAGGTGCTCTTCTCACCCGCCCAGGACCGGATGGATCCTACACAACTGGCTGACTGGATAGTCGAAGACCGGGTGCGGGCCAGATTGCAGTTGCAACTGCATAAGTTGTTGTGGGGTGACCAAGCGGGAAGATGAACCATGAGTAGACGCGCGGTGGTACTGCTTTCGGGGGGATTGGATTCTGCAACGGTGCTGGCGATTGCCCGCAGCCAGGGATATTCCTGTTATGCACTCAGCATGGCCTATGGCCAGCGCCATGCCGCCGAGCTGGCCGCCGCGTCGCGGGTGGCCGCATGCCTTAAAGCGGATGCGCATAAAGTGGTGCATATCGGTCTCGATGACATCGGTGGCTCTGCGCTGACCGACCCGTCCATTCAGGTGCCGGAGGAGTTGAGTAGCGGCATTCCTGTCACCTACGTGCCGGCGAGAAACACCGTATTTCTCTCCCTCGCCCTGGGATGGGCGGAGGTAGTGGAGGCCCAGGATATCTTCATCGGTGTCAACGCGGTTGACTATTCCGGCTATCCCGACTGCCGGCCCCAATTCATCGAGGCCTTCCAAAGTCTCGCCAATCTGGCCACCAAGGCGGCGGTTGAGGGTGCCTCTTATCGAATACACACACCGTTGATCGATCTTTCCAAGGCGGAAATCATCCGTCGGGGTGTGGATCTGGGTGTCGACTACAGCCTGACGGTATCCTGTTATCAGGCTACCGAGGCCGGTATGGCCTGTGGGGTATGCGACTCCTGCCGGCTGCGCGCAAAGGGCTTTGTGGATGCCGATATCGACGATCCCACCGTCTACGTCAATGCAAAGTGACAGCGCTGAAAGGTTCAGCCCCTGGTCACTTAAATGGGCAGTGATACACGGAGCGTCGTTGTCTCCTCAATGATTTTATCCAGGTTCAATCACTGGTTGTACAGATTTCACAAACAGCTCCTTGCGACAGTGGTTAATTCATTTTCCGCATCTTCCAGCGCTGAAGGAATTTGCTGGCGTAATCGTTGTAGACCCTTAGAGGAGCTGATCCCATATTCCAAGGCAAACCCACGAATACGGTTACCAAAGTGTGTTCTTAGTTTGATATGCAATTACTATATATATTCCATTGACAATATATACGGAAAAACATATATTACGTTCTATGAATATATTACCCGAACACGTTTTCTCTGCCCTAGCCCATCCCATTCGACTACGCTGCCTCTTGCTCCTGTTGGAGCATCATGAACTTTGCGTCTGCGAACTGACTCACGCGATCAGGGCAGCTCAACCCAATATGTCGCGCCACCTTGCGCAACTGCGCGAGGTCGGCTTGGTAAGTGACCGGAGGGAAGGGTTGTGGATCCACTACCGGATCAATCCCGATCTTCCTAAGTGGATCGTCAATGTGTTGAAACAAACAGCTAAGGGCGTCACGGAGTCAGCAACATTTTCCGATGATCTTGCAGCCCTTGCCGCTATGCCCAACCGGCCAAGCTCGCCGAGGTGCGCTTAATAATAATCGCCAAGATTAGCGGATCCGCAGAGGAAATTAACCATGAACGACAAGGTCTACAATGTGCTGTTTCTTTGTACGGGCAACTCAGCCCGCAGCATTTTCGGCGAGTGCATAATCAATCGCCTTGGAAGGGGTAAATTCCGGGGCTTCAGTGCCGGTAGTCACCCCAAAGGTGAAATCCATCCCCTGGCGTTGTATGAACTCAAGCAAAACAATTACGTGACAGAAGGGCTGCGCAGCAAGGACTGGGAGGAGTTTGCTGCGGCGGACGGACCTCATATGGACTTTGTCTTTACGGTCTGCGACAACGCGGCTACCGAAGTCTGCCCTTTGTGGCCTGGACAGCACATGTCAGCCCATTGGGGAATAGCAGATCCTGCGGCAGTTGAAGGCGATGACTATATGATCAAACGCGCGTTTGCCACCGCCTTCCGCGAGATGCAGAACCGCATATCAACTTTTGTGAACCTGCCGATTGAATCGTTGGATAAACCGGGCCTGCAGCAAAAACTCAACAAGATTGGCAAACACCATCCGGCTGATAAAACGAAACCAACCGCTTAATTATGAGTGCACAATGTGAAGTAACTGCGAAGCAGGCAGCAGGTGGCACAATGAGCCTGTTCGAACGTTATCTGACAGTCTGGGTCGGGCTGTGTATTGTTGTGGGCATCGTCCTGGGCCATTGGATGCCGGGGCCGTTTCAGGCAATCGGCCAAATGGAGATCGCTCAGGTGAACCTGCCTGTGGCGGTGCTCATCTGGCTGATGATCATCCCGATGTTACTGAAGGTCGACTTCGGAGCATTGCATCAGGTGAAGGAACACTGGCGCGGCATCGGCGTAACGCTTTTCATCAACTGGGCGGTCAAGCCCTTTTCCATGGCGCTGCTCGGCTGGATATTCATCCGCGGCGTCTTTGCTCCCTACCTGCCGCCGGATCAACTGGACGCCTATATCGCCGGCCTGATCCTTCTGGCCGCTGCCCCCTGTACCGCCATGGTCTTTGTCTGGAGTCGATTGTCGGATGGCGACGCCAACTTCACTCTAACCCAGGTGGCATTGAACGATACCATCATGGTGTTCGCGTTCGCACCGATCGTTGCGTTACTGCTCGGCCTTTCCGCGATTACCGTTCCGTGGGACACACTCTTTCTCTCGGTCGTACTCTATATCGTGTTGCCCGTGCTGTACTCCCAGTGGTGGCGCCGACGCCTCCTAGGGTCAGGTGGGGAGCCAGCGATTCAAACAAGGCTCGATCAACTGCATCCGCTCTCCCTTGTCGCCCTGCTGGCGACACTCGTCCTGTTGTTTGGGTTTCAAGGAGAACAGATTCTTTACCAACCTTTGGTGATCGTCATGCTGGCGGTCCCCATTCTTATACAGGTCTATTTCAACTCAGGCCTTGCCTACCTGTTGAACCGTCGATTTGGGGTAGCGCACTGTGTTGCCGCTCCGTCGGCATTGATCGGCGCGAGCAACTTTTTTGAATTGGCGGTGGCGGCGGCCATCGTCTTGTTCGGATTCAATTCAGGTGCTGCCCTGGCAACCGTAGTTGGTGTGCTCGTAGAAGTTCCGGTTATGTTAACCGTGGTGAAAATCGTCAATGCGACACGTGACTGGTACGAGCGCGGCGTCCGCTCAACCCATCCATAGAGGAACAAAAATGAAACAAATCAAGTGGGTGGCGATCCTTACCGGCTCCAAGAATACGCTGAAAGGGGCAGGATTCTTCCTCGGTGGCCTGCTTCTGTACGTCACCGGTTTCCGTTGGGCCATGGAGGGGATGGCGGCCGTACCTATTCGCTGGATGCCGTCCGGTTATTGTCTACAACTAAAACGCCTCGATTTCGGCAGAAAGCTTGGCAGGAATAACAGGAAACGCAGAGTGTTTGGTCAAACACTGGGAGCTTGCCGTCTTCGTTGGAGGATTGAATGGCACCAGTGGGGCAGACGCCAACACAACGATTCGAGCGGGTGCAATCCGACCTGAAGGTTATTTTCCCAAAGAGTTTGTCCTTTATCGTCCGATACTTTGCCGCCGAAGATGCCTCTATGGCCTTGAGCAACAACGCCCGCGTCACTGGAACCCGTTTGTTCCCGTACGGCTGCTGTTCCGCGCCGTCCCGCAGGCGTCCCACCATGGCTGCGGCGGCAGAGGTCGAGCGCTCCCGGAAAAATAAGAAAAACTGGCGACGTGAAAGCGATGGCGCCTGGAATTCGAGTTCTTCCCTGTTCCGAATCAATTTGACGGCGTGGCCGGGGACAAGATCCTTGAGCCGACCGTGGGCGGCAACAATGCTGTCCAGGATATGACCGTTCGCGCATCCGCTACAAGCTGTCAAGTTGACGTGTAACCCGTCAGGGAAAACCAGCGCACATAGCACCATCACCTCCGGATGGGCCAAGCAGCCGAGGCACGAAACCCGCGCATGGGCAGCGGTATCGGGCTGTCCGTTGCATCCGAGCACAGGCAGCGGATGGCCAGCGAGATCAGACAGGAGACGAGATAGGGAAAGACCCGGGGAAGAGAGTGCTGCTGTCGGGCAGACTGAGAGGCAAGCCAGGCATTGAGTGCAGGCAGCGGTGTTGATGTACAGGCCCCCTTGACCCCATGAGATGGTATCCATCGGGCAAATATCCATGCACTTGGTACAGCGATTGGCAGTGCAGCGATGACGGACACACCGTGATCGGTCGACGGTGACTGCCGTCTCGGGGGCTAGCGCCTTTAAGGCGTAGCCGCTCAGGGGCGCAATCATGGGAGCGGTGCCCTGACCGGTTGCCGCAGGGCATCGAGGACGAAGCGCCGGGTCAGGTCGGCGAGCTTCCCGTAAAATTCTGTGTGGGAGCCCTTTTTCATAGCCTCTGTAAAAGGAATTATCCACTGACCCAGGTGTTCGCCGAGCAAGCTGCGTTCCAACGCAGCCAAGCGGCCCCGTTCATTGGTTTCAGTATGGCCGTCGCCCAGGCGCGCGTTTAACAGATACAGGAACTCCAACTCCACAGCCACATGGTCAGGCATCTCGGTGAACGCCTCGGCGACATGGAATCCGCCTTCGCGGTAAAGAGCCATCACCGCCATGGTGGAATTGCCCATGACGACATTCCCACCGTCCAGGTAGACAGAACCGTACGGTTTGGATCGTATATTGATAGGACCGAGGAACAGGCGAGTGTAATCGATCCTTAGGTCCTCTTGACTGATCTCGCGAAAACACTCGCCCATGGCTTGCGCTTCCGCGGTACATTCAGAGTCCAGGGCCGACAAAGCCTGTACCAACTGGCCGAAGATGTCCTCTTCCAGAAAAGCTTCCTCCGGCTCGTAATAACAGGCGCTGAGCATACGGCAGGCGTCTGCTTTGGCTTGATACCGGCGCTGTATGTCGTTTTGAAGATCTTCCATGGAAATCCCTGTAAAGCAAAGGGCTGGGGTCATCGACCCCAGCGCTAAATCATCGTGCATGCGATCCTCAAACGGTAGGATCGTTGTAACTTCGAATATAGAAGACGTTGGGCTCGGTTCCTTCCTCCTCCTTCAGCCGCGTCGCTTTGTGTGCCTTGAGAATCTTGGCTATCGCACTGTTGGGGTCATTCTGGTCGCCGAAGATCCGGGCGTTGGCCGGGCAGGTCTCAACACACGCCGGCAGTTTGCCGGCGCTAGTTCTGTGGTAACAGAATGTACACTTTTCGATGATGCCCATGTTACGCACTGGCGGGTAGTCGCCTGAATTGAACCTGTTCTCACTGGGCGGTGTCGCACCGGCCGCTTTGGCCACCTCGACTCCGGATGCCGTGCATCCGGCGATGGCCGGGTCCTCATCGCGCCACTCCGGATGGACCGGTAAATCGAACTGATTGAAGCTGATGACGCTGTAGCTGCCGCCGTCGAGGCTGGATTCGTCCAACTCCTGAGAGCTATAGGGGCAGGCGTCCAGACAGGCCCCGCAGCCAATGCACCTTTCCTGGTTGAAGAGCGTCGTGTTGTCGGGCGCCTTGAACATGGCTTTAGGCTCGGTGGGACATTCTTCGATACAGGGAGGGTTGCTGCAATGATTACAAAGCACCGGCATCTGCACATAGGTTGTGTTCGGGAACTCACCCTCCGTCTTCATGGTGAAGTCGGCCCAGTTGAAACTTTGCCCGTGGGCCCGGGCCTGGGTGTTATTTTCTGCCTTGCAGGCCAATGCGCAGCTGCCGCAGCCGGTGCATTGGTGCAGATCGATTACCATTCCATATTTGACTGACATGGTCTTATCCCCTTAGTAATTCGGTCGATGGTTAGAGCTTCCGGATCTTCACGCGCGACACCGCATGACGAGCTGTCGAGCCGCTGAGACGGTCGTAATCGGCCGGCAGCAGTTCGTTGTTGTTGAACCCGCGCGGGACGTGCTTGCCGTAGTCCGCGCTGGCCAACCGACCGTAGGCCCAGTGGCCCATGCCGAAGGTCTTGTTGACTGTGCCCGGGCGAACGCCTTCCCAGAGATTGACTTGAATTTTCACGCTCTTTTCTGGTGACGTTACCGTCACCCAGTCTCCGTTTTTCAGCTCCAGTTTCCGCGCATCCTTGGGATTGATCTTGAGAACGTCCATGTGGCTGATGTCGCCCGGATCGACCTTCTTAAACTCATAGAATTCATTCAAGTTCTGCGACCGGCCCTCGCGGCTCAAGCGGCTGCGACTATCCATGAAGATGAAAGGAAATTCCTTTTCGTCGCCGTGGTATTTGGCCGGTTCCCAATGCGGCACAAAGACCTGCTCGCCACGACCTGCGTATTGGGTGACTTCCATGACTTTGTCGATGCTGACCTCGTGTTTCTCGGCGTGATTGCCGAGCACCTTCTTCAAAGTCTCGCTGTAGAACTCGAACTTTTTGGTCTCGGTCTTGAAGCCCTTCTCCCACTTTTTCTTGAAAGGATACTGGTCGGACTGCCACAGGCCGAGCTTCACGAATTCCTGCCATCCGTTGATTTTCTCGCCACTGTGGTACTTGGCCGGATTCCACTGCTTCTCGGTCATGACCTTGACAACAATTTCGGCGAACTGCGCCTCGTTTTCCGCGGCCTTACCGGTTTCAGGATCTTTCAATTCGGTTTGGAAGTAATCGAACAGGTTCGGGAAGCCTTTTTCCTTCAGCTTCTTGGCCAGCATCCACACCACTTCGGTCTCGTCGATGCGGGTGTCCCACAGGGGCTTGACCAAGGGTTGCTGCAGGCCGATGTAGCTGTAGCGGTTGTACTTGCTCGGCACCAGGCCCCAGCGTTCGAACATATGGAACGATGCCGGCAGCACGATGTCGGCGAACTGGCTCATCTCCGAGGGATTGGTCACGATGTGCGCGAAGAAGGGAACTTTCTCCAACGCCTTTTCCCAACGGGTCGCGCCGGTGCACGAAAAGGCGAAATTGTTCCAATAACCGATGGCCACTTTGATTTCGTAAGGATCTTCGTCAAGGATCCCGTCGGCCGCCCGGTTGGTGACCACGCCGCCGCCCGGTTTTTTCTTGAGGGAGGGGAATTCAAGGGTGCCACGCTGGTCGATCTTCTTGTGTTTCACCCCTTTTTGGGCTATTTCGTCCAGGTACGGCTTGAACTTCTCCTTGTAAAGCGGAATGTGGGTATAGGGCGCCTTCATCTTCTGCAGTGTGCCACCCTTGTTGTCGGCGCCGCCGACCAGGCCGTTGAGGGCATGGGCCGCAAGGGCGCCATAGGCGCCGCGTGGCTGCATGGCTGCACCCGGCGCCATCCAGACCATGACGTTGGGCGCTGCTTTTCCGAAACCGATCGCCACGCGCCGGATCTGTTCCGCCGGCACCAGACAAATCTTTTCCGCCCATTCGGGAGTCCGGTCCTTGAGCTCGAGGTTCCACCACTTGACAACGCCATGGGTGAGTTTTTCGTCGAACGCCGCCTCGTCCACCATCGCGCCGGTCTTGAAGGCGTTGACACCGTCCTTGAAGTCACCGACGAACTCCCGGCTCCATAGCCCTTCAGTCAGAATGACATGTGCAAGTGCGAGGGCAAGCGCGCTGTCTTCCCCCGGTTTGACCGGCATCCATTCGTGGGCCTTGGATGCGGTCGCCGAAAGGCGCGGGTCCACCGCGACAACGGTCGCCTGATCGAGAACCTTGCCCCATTGGCGGATGGCGTTGGGTACCTGGCGATTGGAGGCGATGGGATCGCCGCCGAAGCAGATCACGTATTTGCTGTTCTCCAGGTCGTAATCGCGATAGTCCCAATAGCCTTCGGTGTAGTAGGAGCCGAACTTTTCCGCCTCGGCGCAGATGGCGCTGTGGGAGATGTTGTTGGGGGAGCCGAAAATCCTGGGCAGCGCACCATAGATGACGTCGCGGCAATAGGTATAACGGCCGCGCATCAGCATAAACTTTTCCGTTTCGTTGTTTTTGCGCAATTCCATCATCTTGTCGGCGATAATATCCAATGCCTCGTCCCATGAAACCGGCACGAACTTGGGATCGACACCGCGCCCCTTCTTTGGATTGGTGCGCTTCATCGGCACCTTGATGCGGTCGGGATCGTACATCTGTCCGATGGCCAGATGCCCGCGTGGACAAACGTAGCCATTATTACTCTTGGAGAGATGGTGGCCGCGGACCTTGACCACCCGGCCTTCCTGGACGAAGGCCTCGGCGGCGCACCAGGACGTGCAGCCCTGGCAGACGGTCGGCACCCATTTGCCTTCACCGGGAGAGGCGGGCTTGGGTGCGGGACCATCGGCCGGCGGTTCTTCAGCCATGGCTTCGGACGCCATGGCGGAGGTCACGATAAGGCCACCAGTAGCGACAGAACTCTTGATAAAATCTCTACGATTAAGTTTCATGCTCCTCCTCCTACTTGGTCTTTTCAGGAAAATCCTGAGCAGTGTTCAATGTTCGAGAATCGATGACATGGTGGAAAACCAAGTGTCGGTTCTCCACGAGCCAGATAATCAAGTTCTTAATTGTTCTTCGTTTTCGTCTTCGACTTCTTCCCAACCGGTAATCATCGCTTTGATATGGGCGGTCGGGGTATGTCCTGCGGTAGCCAGGTAGACATGGACGATCAGGAAGATCAACATCAGGTAAGCAGCGCTGGCATGCGCCACGGCTACCCACTCCAGTGGCAGATTGGCCAGTCCGTACTCAGGCCAGACATCGTAGAACAGGTAGAGCCAGCCGCTGAACCATATGGTCGGTCCAATCACCAGCAACACGAACAGGTAGGCGAGGCGCTGCAGCGGATTATGCTTGTGCCGCGTGGTCTGCCGGAACGGGTGCGGGGCATTGGTGAAGATGCCGACTGCGTAGTACTTGATCATGGCATCGGTCTTCTCCAGGGTAGGCATGTACTGCTTCCACTCCCCGGTGGTGAAGTGCCAGAAGATAGCGAAGATCCAGAGGCCGACCAGAGTCCAGGCAGCGATGGTGTGGTAGCCGACCACCTGCTCGAAACCGAACAGGGAGTAGATACCGTGCACCTCGAAGCCGGTGACCAGCAGGGTAATGATCAGCGCCGCCTGGGACCAGTGCCAGAAACGCTCGAAACGTTTGAACACGTAGATTTTCTTTGGCATGACTTTATCCCTTCTTTTGGCTTGAGCTAATACGAACTGCGCCGTGAATGAGCACGCCAATCAGCACTAGCAATGCCATGGTCAAGAACAGTTTATCGAGTATGGGCAGGCTGCCAATGCCTGGCATATAAAGACCTTCAACATCTTTCATGCGGCCTTCCCTGCTGTGACAGGACACGCAGGCGAGAGCGTCCTCGGCTGGCGCGACCATGTGATTGACGGGGATGCGCATTTCGGTTTCGACAAAACCGACCTGGCCGCTGAACTCCCTGCCTGCCACCTTCATTGCGGCATCGATGGACGCCGGCCAGTCAAAGGTCTTCCAGAAGCCATCGTTCTTCTTTCCGAACAAGCTCGCCGGCACGAGGGTTGCCTTTTCCGCATCGATGGGTTGTTTCCCGCGCAAGGTCTTGACCGGCCATATGCGGGCTTTGGGATCATCAGGACCACCCGCTAGGGTGTTAAGCTGCACGACCCCGGCGGGATCGATGCTGTCATCCATGGTCGTGAATTCGATCTGGCCACTGAACCAGACGTATTCCGGCACCAGGTTCTCGGCCCACTGAGCGCTTCCTCGTTGTGATGAGTACGTGATGCGTCCCTCGCCATCTTTTTCGATGATCGCCTTGCCCTTTTCATTGAGACGACCGGCCGTTGACCAATCCCAATAGGTTTTCGTCGGCAGGCCGCCGCGCGCCATAGCGGGGATATGGCATGTCTGGCAGGCGATCCGGTCTACGTGATTGTTTAGCTTGGGGTTGGCACTTTCCGGGTGGGGCGTCAGGCCGTGGCAGGATTCGCACGTGGCGCGGCTGCCACCAACGACGTCTATGCCGTGTTCATCCTTGCTCGCAGGCTCATACTGGCTCCCCATCATCTGGTGCCATTCGGTTTTGTGGCATGTGGTGCAGCTATAACCGAGCCCGTCTTGCGCCATGTGCACGTCGAGGTGGCGGGGGGCTGTCGCCAGCGATGAATCGAGGTCGCCCTGTTTGATGCCATCGCCCCCGTCGCTGTAGAAATGACACCCACCACAGGATTGCACGGTTGGCTTGCCGACCTGTTTCGCCAGTTCGGATAAGTTCGGTTTGCGGACCACCTCGCGCGCCTTGGACTTGTCCCATTCCACGTGGCAGGCCGAGCACTTGACACGCAGCTGATGCATTTTGTTGGACGCATAGGTCCCGGTGACGTCATGACAGGCGAGGCAATCGACCTGCTCTTCGGCCGTGAAGTCGAAACCTTCATCCTTCCATTCATTGCTGATATGACAGCGGGCGCAATAGGGCCCGTTCGATGAGATCGCGACCATTGTGCTGTTCAGGACGTTCCGTTTACCGACCAACTGTCCCGTCTTGTCGTTCTGAATTTCCCAGTTCCAGTGACTGGACGCATGGACCTGCTTGGCAGCCAGGTTATGGCAACTGAGGCAGGCCTTCGTCAGCTCCATGCCGGACTTAAATCTCTGCTGCAAGACCTCGAAGCTGGAATGGTCGGCGGTCGACAGTTGCAAGGGTGCTTGAGCGACCGTTTCCGGCGTTTTTCCAAAAACGCCGTGGGAACTGCAAATAATCAAACCTATAGCAAAGAACCACACCAAGCGTCCTAGTTTCAAAATCATTTTAAGTACCCATTATTTTTCTTGGCATTCAGGCCTCTCTCCAGGATATCCCCACCCACTTTAGATCTACGTTTGGGCCTTTTTTTCTGGATTGATCCGCTTGAGCGGCACCTTCACCCGGTAAGGGTTGTAGGCTGTGAAGCCCCCGGCAACCCCTTTTGGGGCAGATGCCGTGATTGAAATATTCCCGGCGCCCGGGATCGAGAAGGATGGAGCGAATGACGTTACCCGTCTTGTGTAACTCGATGCCGCAAAAATTGACGCAGTGCGCGCAAGTGGGTTTAACGATTTCTTCCGCCGTGCGCCGACCGTTCTGTGCGGAACCCACGCTTGGAAAGCCTGCTAACCCCCCGGATGCTGTCGTGAAGGCTGCCAGCGGTACCATCCCCTTAAAAAAGTTTCGGCGTGTAACGAGCATCCCCACTGCCTCCCTTATTTTTTGGATGAACCCGACGGCTTACGGAAATAAATTAATATTCCAAGGATTGAAAATTTTCAATGGAAATCAGGGCAAGTGTTGATCTCTATCAAGATATATCTGTATTTCCGTATTTATTATTCAGGTAAATACTGAAAATATTGTTGTCTTTTCAGGCATATTTATATATTTCATATTTGATTATATGCTTATGATTAAATATATTATTGCTGAAAATAACGACAGAAACGTTGGAGCGGGAATCTGAGCAGAATGGTTTATTCGTTTGACGCAAGGCATTAATATTAGGGTTGTAATCTTTGTATTGACTTTTATAGTTCACGAAAATCCCGTCTGACGACGAATCCCGGGTATCGTGGCAAGAACAGAACGCTATTACGCATCTTTTCTAAAGGACGTTGCTAGTCAACTAACACGAAGACACCAAAAAAAGTGACGGAGTCACCGCCTGGAAAGGACTTTGCGAAGACAGCATCCACTCCTTTACCGGACAAGTTAAAACTATGCGACGGGATCATTCGAAAGAAGTAGAACGCAGGAACAGCATGACCACTACACCTGAAAACTTAACCCGCGCAATGGCGGACGTCACACGATTGCGGATTTTGATGTTACTGGCTGACGAGTCCGAACGATGCGTTTGCGACTTAACCCTGTCTTTGGAACTTCCTCAACCAAAGATATCGCGCCATCTTGCAATCTTGCGAGAAACCGGCGTGCTTTTAGATCGGCGGGCCGGCCAGTGGATTCACTATCGTCTACATCCAGACATCCCCGCTTGGGCAATGGACGCCATAAGATCTATTGCGCGCGGAAGCACTGGAAAGAAACCTTTCGATGAGGACAGGGAAAGATTAGTTCAGAGTGAAAAACGTAACGACAAGAACTGCGGATGACATACCGAAGAGAGAAACCATGTCCTGTTCAGAGTCGTGCGGGTACGCTATCTGGCGTGGAGAACCTTTGAAAATCGATCCGATCTATACAACCCTATTATCAGTGATAGAGCAACTCCGCCCAGCGCTCCTGTTCCACCAGAGTGGATTTCTCTTTGTTCCAGGCCTCTTCCGAACCGAATGCGTCCACCATGACTTTGTCGAATACCTGGGCAGCCTTCTCCTGCCCGGCAAGGTAGAGATAGGTATTGGGTTCACGGAGTAAGCGTACACACTCCTCGACGTTATTCTTAAGGCTGTCCTGAAGACCCTCTTCCGCGCCGGAGAGCGGACGGTCTGTCAAAACGCTGAATGCCTTGAAGCTCTGTTCGTCATAAAACTGCGTCAGGTCTTTCTGCTGGTCATTCATGTAGAGTAGATTCATGCCCCCACGGTCGCCGTAGAAGAGCCTGACATCGCCTTGCCAGCTCCCATGTTGGGCGTAGATCTGACGCACGAAGGCGCGAAACGGGGCGACACCGGTGCCGGTTCCGATCATCAAAAGATTGCTCGAGGTATCGGCGGGTATCTTGAACGGGCTGCGATAGGGGCCGGTGATCTTGATCTTATCGCCGACCCGAGCGTCACAGAGATAGTTTGATGCAATCCCCGGGTACTGCTCCCCTGAGATCTCATCCAGATAGAAACAGCGTCTGACCAGCAGTTCCAGTTCGATACTCTGGTTGTTGCCGCTCTCCACCGGATTGGCTATCGAGTAACGGCGATGGTGAAACTCGTTGCCGAACTGGTGCGGACCCGGCACCAAAACGCCAATCGACTGACCGGCCGTATAACGGAATGACGGTTCGTCGATCTTCAGAACGAGTTGGCGAACCTCATCCGTCGTTTCGGGGGTGATGCGTGTGGTTGATTTGAGCGTGGCAACACAACTGCTCTCAAGGTGGATCTCGTCAGCGCTATCAGACATGGTAAATTCCCATAAAAACTATTAATTACAACTAGTTATAGTATTTGTTCAGTGCAGCATCGTTGCATTATAAAGTGAAATCCATTGATGCTCCAGCATTAGACGTAAGCCAGTTGTCGTCACCGCGATGACGGGTGTTTCAATAACCGGATCCGCAGGGTCGGGGGATTGATTGAGAGAGTATGAAATGATATGTGACGAGTGGGGGTCGGATCGGCGAGAATGGACTCATGTCTTTAACCCATACCGAAAATATTGTTGCCGTCACTGTCACCTACAATGTCGGCGGCGAATTTGAAAACGTACTGCGGAGCTATCTGGATCAGGTATCGCAGGTCATCATTGTCGATAACAGCAGCGATGCAGACGCCAGGGAATTATTGCAGGCCATTGTCAGCTCGGCAGGCGATCGGGTGACATTGATACAAAACGGTCAAAACCTTGGGCTCGGCATGGCGCAGAATATCGGGGTCCGTACCGCCCTGGATGCGGGTGCGACCTGGTTGCTGATGATGGACGACGACAGCCGTGCCGCACCCGACATGGTATCGACCTTATTGCAGACGGCACAGCGACAAGCGCCGGAAGTCGCAATTCTGGCGCCGCGATATGATGAGCAGGGGGTCTCCAGGGAAGCACGCTATGTCACCGCACCACGGGGCGCCTACGGTAGTCCCCGCTTTTCCATTCAGGATTTCTCGAACAGATCGATACTCTCACATCTGTATATCGCAATCAGTTCCGGTAGTCTTATTCGGGCTTCGCTGTTTCGTGAGATAGGCCTTATCCGTGAATCCTTCGACATCGATTATCTCGATGTGGATTTCTGCCTGCGCGCCCTGCGCGGTGGTTGCCGGATCGTGGCGGTGGCCGATGCGGTGCTCTACCATCAATTGGGGGCGCAGTCGGAACACCGGTTCCTGGGCCGGCGCTTCCTGGCGTGGAATCACTCCGCCACGCGTCGATATACCATCTATCGCAACCGCACCCGCATCTGGCGCGAAAACCTGTTCGCCTTTCCCGGTTTTATCCTCTACGATTTTCTCGCCAGTCTGCACGATCTGTTTCGTATCCTGATGTTCGAAGAGTCGAAGATGAGCAAGCTTTGGGCTGCGGCGAAAGGGATAGGCGTAGGTCTATTGGGCGGCGGTCTTTCCGCCTATCCTACATATATGGATGATAATTAATAATCGATATAAAACATGCCATCAACAGATGCTACTCATTGTTGTAGGTAATCGTCGGTATCTCTACAGGTTGTCGGTGAAGAAAAGCGCCAACTCGTAGAGGATGATGCCTGGGAAGGATAAAACGGAAAATGTTCCGTTGAAGATATGGATAAGCCAGGCTACCGATTACATCCGTTAAAAGGCAAACTAAAAGGCTATTGGGCCATCGATGTCTCTGGAAACTGGCGGATCGTGTTTAAGTTCGAGAACGGCAATGCTTATGTTGTGAACTACGGGGATTACCACTGATGACGATTCAACCTCATAACCCACCACACCCAGGTACGTTAATCCAGCGCACCTACATTGAGCCGTTTGCAGAAATCACCGGCAATAAGATTGCCGACCGCCTTGGGGTTGCACGTAGCACTTTCAGCCGATTGCTGACAGGGAAAGCAGGGATTTCACCTGAAATGGCGCTAAAACTTTCCAAAGTGTTAGGAGGATCAGAAGAGAGCTGGCTTTCTCTACAAGAAAGCTACGATTTATGGAAAGCTCGCCGGTCGGTAGATGTAGATAAGCTTGAGCGCATCGATTTCAATAAGGTCGCGTGATTCAATTGAGGAAAAGCTGATCGACAGCAAGCTTGACCTGTCAGTGTTTTACCCGCTCGCTATCGCTCGCCCCGCAGAGCCCAGCCGTTATGCAAATCAAAATGCTAAAAGAAGCAATACAAATTCAATTTCCACAAGACCCAGATTCATACATAAGGAATAGGGTCTTAAATTACATAGAAGATATATTTTAGGTATCTAGAAGATCACCAACTCGGTACCATCGATGAAATTGATAGCTATTCAAATGGAGAATTCATCATAAGGATATAATCCAAACAAAACTTGGTGAAATTGAGCATGAGATTATTCGTGTCTTGGATAAGTACAATCTTTCAAGAGAAGGGGGTATAAATTTAATTTCAAGGAGCTCCAGGTAGGCTATGGTCATGCATAACAATTCTTTTTTGTCATCGCTTCGGAACTGGGATGCCCAGCTAATGCCGGTCGCCCAAAAACTCGGCCGTTTGGCGGGTAAAGAATAAACAATGAAGAAATTTCTTAAATACACTGGGATGTTATTGTTAGTAACCTTCTTTGTGATTTGTGCTTATTACATGTTTACCCTGCACGAGGCCCGTAAATACACACATAAAATTGTAGCTATAGATTTAGAAAAGGCTCAATGGAGATATCCAAATAGGAAAACCCAGCAATTTGAAATTTTCTACCATGACTTGAACAAACGGCAAACAGAGATACTCGTGAAAGTACAGGACCCCGGGTTCTATCGACATAATGGCATAGACCTTTCGACGCCTGGAGCCGGGTTGACCACGATTACACAAGCAATCGTAAAAAAATTGTATTTTGATAATTTCAAACCAGGCATTGCAAAAATAAAGCAGACCCTAATTGCAAGATTCGTTGTAAACGAACTGATACCTAAGGATGATCAATTAACTTTATTTATCAATACAATGTATTTCGGGAAAGTAAATGGAAAACCTGTAGTCGGTCTTGAATCTGCAGCGAAGGCATACTATCACCAACCAGTAAAAAAATTGACCGAAGATCAGTATATCTCCTTAATTGCAATGCTTGTCATGCCAGGGACTTTCCACATTATTGATCATCCTGAATGGAATATGGATCGTACCAATAGAATTAAGGCATTAATTGCAGGTAAGTACAAACCAAAGGGGCTCATGGACCAGTTTTACGGAGAATTACCCCAAGAGGTGATCAATGCTGGCTTACCCCTAGCTTCCTATTTTGGTGATTCATCCAAAAACATGGATATTAACAAGAACACGCAGAACAAGGCTAATACAGCCGACGCAAAAAACCGTGCGGTTGATTAGTAGCGTAACGAATCAGGTTAAGGGAGAGCTCATTTGCAGCTAATCTTTATTCCATTTACCGAAAGTTAATAGAATACTATTTCCCGAGTTGTTGCAGCCTATAGTAACCATCACCCAATTTTGGCAAAGTCAACTCTTTTTGGTGGTACCTGACAATCGTTTCAGAGATCGTTTTAAACGGGCCGATCGGGCTAACGGCATGGGTTAATTGATAGTTGCCGGGTTTCAGGTTTCGTGTTCGCACCTTGCTCTTTCGATCTACATGGATAATCTCCATATGATCGAAGGGCGCAGACAATGGATCGCCGATGAAGATGCCTTCGCCGGGTTGTTGAACGCTTTTCCAATAGGCCTCGATAAGCGTGCTACCGCTGCCGTAGTGTTCCATCACCAGGGCCGGGCTGGGGAACTTGCCACGATGGTTGCAGGGTTCGACTACGGTGCCGTAGCTGCCGCTGGCGCCCGCTTTCAGCCACGCCATGGCACTCATCTGCCGGCTTCCCGAGAGCTGTCCTCCCGTCGATGTGAGGTGGTCCGCGATTGCGCCAGGTCTGAAGGTTAATGTGTCCAGATCGTCGACCTGCGATATGCCGGTGAAATAGAAAAGCACATCATTGCGGTGGCGCAGGCTGTTTCGCCGCACGATCTCGGTATCTATCCAACCTTGCATCCGCTTTTTGATATGGGCGAATTCTATCGCACGCACATTTCTCTGTTTATCGCCGGTGCTTACCAGATAGGCGGTTCCCTGGGGCAGGCTGTTGTCGGCAAGCATGCCCCTATCGATCAATTTTTTTGCTGTAGCGAAATTTTCGGCGGCGATAGCGATGGAAGGGCGCAGGGCCAGATCCTCAAGGGGGTTTGCGCCCGGGTAGTTGAAATAGGGGCTATGTCGGGTGGGAGCGCAGCGATGTTCCGAGCACCAGGCCTTGTCGAAGCCAAAGGTTATTGCCGAGGTCATGGACATGCAGCCGACTCGATAGGGTGTGCGCCAGGTCAGGGCATAGGCTTGGATATGCTTGGGGGTTTTTTTCAGTAACGCCTTGCGGAGTGAATTGAATGCGGGCACCGGCAGAGATTCGGGAATGGGATCAAAGGCGAGATGCAGCAGATTCTCCTGCGGCAGTCCGCGCGCCTGAATGTAGTATTCACCGATCCTGACACTTAGGGGGTCCCGCTCGTTGACCACAACCGCCAGCTCAACCGGATGCAACCGATATTTCGGCAGAGACAGATTCAGATCACCCGCCATTGTGATCGAGGTCATCAGCAGACTGAAGAGTGCTGACGCGAGCCGGAGGTGGGCTCGACAGCGGATATTTAGCGAACGGCAACGAGCCATGATCAATCAGGCATTGATATCAGCGGTCCTGGTTCACGCATTTCAAAAACCGTCCCATCCTTGGTGAAATTGAACTGCAGCGGCGACCGGGTGATGGGCCACTCCCCCTTTAACGCTATCTGTGCCTTATCTCCCTTGAAAACAAGATAACTGTACTTCCCATAGTGGGGAAGTTTTCTTGCCAGTCGTATTATAGCCGCGCCTGAATTGCCGACGACCCATGCCATGGTCTGACCGTTCTGTAGATTGCGCTCGCTGAGTACAAAACTGTGATCGTCGGTTTTATACCTTGCATCAGCGAGTTTGACGTTCCCGGTCTCCAGGGAAATGGGCATGCCGGAGAGCCGCGTCACCAACTCACTGTGAAATTGGTTTTCCCGGCCAAGCAACCAAACGGGACGATCCCGAGGCAGCCGCTCCAGTTCGCTGTCTAGGCGTATATCCGCCTCATCATAGCCGTCGCTCCACTGTTGGGCCAACGCTCGATAGGCCTGCAGCATCCGCTTGTCCGCACTGGTCGGAAGTACGATCAATATGCGTTCGCTGCCAAACAGACGACTCAGGGATGCCGGGGTTTCTGCCGCATCGAGTTGTCTGAAAAGATCGAACCAGGGGTCGATCACTAGCTGTTGCGGTTCACTTGCCAGTTCGAGCGCGAAGGGGGTCTCCCGCTCATGGGAGGAGAGCTGCGTCTGCGATACAACGCCATCGGTTGATCGTGTGAGCATGGTAATCTCCAGGGGAAACGGTGCGGAGCGTTGGGTCTGCTGCAGGGTGCCGCGGATACGAAAACCATCAGTCACCTGCTCCATGGTGAGATCCTTGACCGCCAACCGGGGCGCGCCGCCTCTCTCGGTCCATTGTCTGAAGTATGTCTCGAGAGAGTGTCCGCCGGCCTTCTCGAAGGCCCGCTTCAGGTCGTCATACCCGGCAGTTCTGAAGCGGTTCTCCCGGAAGAAGATCTGCAGACCCTTGATGAAGGCCTGATCGCCGAGATGGCGCCTCAGCATATGAAAAAACATCAGGCTCTTGTCATAGCCTACCGCCTGACTGGCGGTTGTATGGCGGGCCCTGAACGCCGTCAGCGGAAAGTCATTCTCGTTACGCACGAAATCGCCATAGCGTTTCAGTGCCGTGCGCCGATGGTTGACACCCTGTCCCCGCTGTTCGGCCAGCAGATGGTCGGCCAGATAGCTGGTCAATCCCTCTGCCCAGTTACCGCTTTGGTAATCGATGTAGACGCTGTTTCCCCACCAGTTGTGAAGGATCTCATGGGGATAGGAGGTGTGCAGGATAAAGGGGAGGCGCAGTACGCGCGGTCCCAACAGGGTGAAGGAGGGCATCCCGTATCCGCTCTCCCAGAAGTTCTCCACCAGGGCGAACTTGGCGTAGGGATAGGGACCGATCAGGGATTGATAGAGACGCAGATAACGCGCAGTGGCCTGCATGTAGCGCTCCGCAATCTGTGGGTCCCGTTGGTGCAGATAGACCTGTGCCTCGATGCCGTCCGAGGTTTCGCGGTAGAGCTGATAGGGAGCGGCGACCAGGTAAATATCATCCTGTGGCGATGTTTCAAGCCAGCGGATCACGCCTCTCTCTCCCGCCTCGCGGATCTCGGGCCCTTCGCCCTGGCTCACCGCCAGCCAGGATGGGGGGAGATCCACCTGTAGCTCGAAGGTATGGAGTGTATCGGCGAAGTAGGGGTACCAGCCGCTGGAGGCATCCAGATAGATACCCTGTTCCGATATGGTGCCGCGCAGGCGTTCGCTGGCCCGACCCGGGCTCTCTCTCTGTGTGGTCAGCCGGTGTGCGATCTTCCCGCCATACTTCAGGGTGAAATGGCGTTGATCTTCAGGCATGCTGAGCTGGTATGCGATCAAAGGAGCGCTATCAGAGATCGGTCCGATCTCTTTCAGGGCCACTTCCGCTGTCATGCTGCGTGGGCTGAGACCGCGATGAAGCAGGAATCTCAATCGGCCCTGATGGGCTGGGGTAGGCTGCGTAACGCCACCATCCTGCGGGGAGGCGAGAGAGATTCGATCTGTCACCTGCAGCTGCTGGCTGTTCGGGTCGAGGGAAACCTGCAGCTCATGGTGGATCGTTGCGGCGGCGATTGCCGGTTTGCAAAATAGCGTCAGCCACAGCAGGATGTAACGGATCGAGGATTTTTTGGTCATAAGGCGCATTGAGTCAATCGTAATGGGAGAATGTAGTGCTCTATTTTCGTTTGCTGTTTTTTATCCTGGCCTGTGCAATGACAGGTGCCCGGGCTCATGAACCCCCGCCTGACCCAGTGATCGATCTCTCCTCAGTGATCGATGTTTCGAGCCTGATAGAGAAGGTCGCGGACCGACGTGTGGTCTTTGTCGGCGAGTCCCATGATCAGTATCAACACCATCTGAATCAGCTGGCGATCATCAAGGGGCTGCATGCAAAGCACTCAGACCTGGGAATCGGACTGGAGTTCTTTTTTCAGCCCTACCAGGATGTCCTCGACCGCTATATCGCCGGGGAGATCGATGAAGCCGACCTGATTCGGGAGTCGGAGTACTTCGATCGCTGGCGTTTCGATTATCGACTCTACCGGCCTATTTTCCAATATGCCAGGGAGCATGGCATCCCGTTGATCGCCCTCAATCTGGAGAGTGAGATCACCCGGCAGGTGGGAAGGGAAGGCATCGAGAGTCTACCCGAGAAATTGAAACTGAGATTACCCGTCGAGATAGACAGGGATAACGAGGACTACCACAAACGATTGCAGTCGGTCTTCGATGCGCATCCCCATAAAGAGGGGAGGAGTTTTGAAAACTTCCTTGAGGTTCAGCTGCTGTGGGACGAGGGAATGGCGCAACGGGCGGCGGAGTGGATGCAACGGAATCCCGAATCCCACCTGGTCATTCTGGCGGGGGTTGGTCATCTGATGTATGGCGACGGTATTCCCAAGCGGCTGTTGCGCCGTATCGACGCCAGCCAGGCAACCATTCTTAATGTCGATACAGCCACGGAGCTGGATCAGGCGTTAGCGGACTACTTGATTGTCGCCGAGAAACGCTCCCTGCCGCCTACCGGAAAGCTCGGTGTTTTGCTCGATACCACAAGTTCACCCCCCAGTATTAAGGATTTTATCGAGGGCAGCGGTGCCAGGGAAGCGGGTGTGGAGAAATTGGATCGGTTAATATCCATCGATGGACAGCCGATCAAGAGCTATACCGATATCCGTATCGCCCTGATGGATAGAGAGGTTGGGGAAAAGGTCGAGCTGGAAGTGGAGAGAGAGCGGCTGCTTCTTGGTACCATTGTGGAGACCATGCAGGTTACCCTGCGTTGAGCTCTATAGTTGAGATATGAAACGACCCGAACTCCTTTCACCCGCGGGCACACTGAAGAACGCCCGCTATGCCTTTGCCTATGGCGCCGATGCCGTATATGCCGGTTTGCCCCGTTATAGCCTGCGGGTCAGGAACAATGACTTCCTGCAGGACAATCTGGCGATCGGCATCGCCGATGCACACGGCCTGGGACGCCATTTCTACCTGGCCTGCAATGTGATGCCCCACAACGCCAAGCTGAAGACCTTCATCAAGGATCTGGAACCGGTGATAGCCATGGGACCGGATGCCCTGATCATGTCCGATCCGGGATTGATCCTGATGGTCAGGGAGGCATGGCCGGAGATGCCGGTCCACCTTTCGGTGCAGGCCAACACGGTGAACGCGGGAGCGGTGCGATTCTGGCAGCGGCAGGGACTGAGCCGTGTAATCCTCTCCCGGGAGCTTTCCCTGGAGGAGGTGGAGGAGATCAGGCAGACCGTCCCCGATATGGAGCTGGAGGTGTTTATCCACGGTGCGCTCTGTATTGCCTACTCTGGCCGTTGTCTGCTGTCGGGCTACTTCAACCATCGGGATGCCAATCAGGGTACCTGTACAAACAGCTGCCGCTGGGATTACAAGATGTCGCAAGCGGTGGAGCCGCCAACCACCGGCACAGGCCCGGCGGGAGTTGCCCGGCACAGCGAAGCCGACCAGGTCTACTACATCGAGGAGAGAGGCAGGCCCGGCGAAGCGATGCCGATGTTCGAGGATGAGCACGGCACCTACATCATGAACTCAAGAGACCTGCGCGCAGTTGAGCATGTGGCGCGTTTGGTGGCTATCGGGGTGGATTGCCTGAAAATAGAGGGCCGAACCAAGTCGCACTACTATACCGCCCGCACCACCCAGGTCTACCGGCAGGCGATCGACGATGCTGTTGCCGGACGTCCGTTTCAGGTCGAACTGATGGCCGACCTGGAGAGCTTGGCCAACCGGGGTTATACCGATGGGTTCTATCAGCGTCATGAATCCCAGGAGCTGCAGAACTACCGCTACGGCAGTTCACAGACGGAAAGACAGCAGTTCGTGGGTGAAGTGACCGGTGTCGACAACGGCTCCGGTCTGATCGACCTGGATGTGAAGAACAAGATCCGCGTGGGGGACAGACTGGAACTGATGACGCCTTTAGGAAACCACAGTTTCGTATTAGAGCATATGGAGGATCAAAGCGGCAATGCCATGCAGGAAGCGCCAGGCGGTGGCTATCGGGTTCGTATGGAACTGCCTACCCATGAGGTGGAGAACGCCTTGTTGTGCCGTTATCTTGATCCTGTATAGCGACAAATTCCATTTATGAGGGTAGGTCTTCGAGTATGCGTCAACACCCTGCAAGGCGCTCTGTTGGGAGTGCCCGCGCTGCTGAGGCTGTTCGATGAATATAAGATTCGCGCCAGTTTCTTTTTCGCCACCGGCGCGGATAAAAGCGGTCGTCGCATCGGTCGCATCCTGCAACCCTGGTATCGCGATCTCGATATCGCCTCACGACTCTACGGCATAGCGCTGCCGCCACCGGTTATTCACCGAAGGGCGGCGGAGGTCATGCGCGCCACGCTGGCGGCCGGCCATGAGACAGGCATCCTCTGTCATGACCGCTCCCGTTGGCTGGATGAGATCGCCCATGCGGACGAAACCTGGACCCGGCAGGAACTGGACAGGGCAATCGACGCCTACACAGACGTGTTCGGTGAAAAACCGACATGCATGGCAGCCGCGGGGTGGCAGATCAATCCCCACCTGCTGGCGCTACAGCAGAGCAAGGGCTTTAGATTTGCGAGCGATGTCAGGGGCAGGACCATCTTCTATCCCCGCCTGCGGGGTGTGGAATCGAACTGTCCCCAGATATCAACGACACTGCCGACCCTGAGCGAGTTGCTGGGCCAGGGTGGTGAAATCACAAATCTGAATGTGCATGAGTACCTCTATGCGGAGAGCCAACATATCCTGCCCCATGGTCATGTCTACGCTTGTGACGCGGAGATGGAGGGTATCTCCCATTTGTCGTTGATGGAGAAACTGGTTGTGATGTGGAAAGGCATGCAGGGGGGCATTCAACCCCTGGGACAACTTATCGAGGAAAAGGATTTGCCCCTGCTGCCAATACACCAGGTGGGTTGGGCGTCGGAACAGAGTGGCAACATATATTATGCAACTCAGAGCATGGAGTTGAAGGGATCCGCAGAAGGGTAGATCCATTCGGATTGATTTTGATCTACTAATCCCGTCACAACGGTAGTTCTATCCATCAAATAAACTACCTTAATGAACACAGATAAGAGCTCGGTATTGGAAACGGACAGACTGATACTCCGCCAGTGGCGAGATGAAGATTATCTACCGTTCGCACGGATCAATGCGGACCCCCGGGTAATGGAATTCTTTCCCCAGCCCCTATCGCAGGTTGAGAGCGATGATCTGGCAAAGAGATGTCGTGATTTGATCGCTCGGAGAGGCTGGGGTTTTTGGGCTGTCGAGTTAAAAGGGCGTAGTGACTTTATCGGCATTGTCGGTCTCAACGAACCACAACATCGTTTGCCATGTTCGCCCTGTATCGAGATCGGATGGCGGCTCTCATTTGGGCATTGGGGCAAAGGTTATGCCACCGAAGCTGGAACCACGGCATTGCGCTGTGCCTTTGAAGAATTGAATCTGGATGAGGTAGTGGCCTTTACCACATTGATGAACAGACGATCCAGAGAAGTGATGAGGCGGCTTGGTATGGCCAATACGAACCGAGACTTCATTCATCCGGCATTGACGCCTGGCCATCCTCTATCAATGCATGTGTTGTATTCTATCTCCAGGAGCGGATGGAATGAGAGAGAAGAAATAAAGCGTGAAAGTACCCCGTAATAAAAAGGAGTTCATGGCATGGCCGCCGATGGGGGCGGGGGTTGCATCGATTCTGGGCATGACTCTGATAGATGCACTTGCTGTATTCCATAAGACAATCCTGACCATCGAAGGTGAAACCATCCTGGTGGGCTATCTTTTCCCTGTCTGCATGGGTGTTGGAATAGCCATACGTCTCGAGGTTAGAGATTGGCTCGGATTCGGTTGGCTTGCATTTATCTTCTATCTTGGTGGTCTGCTGGTAAAGTTAATCTCCATAGAGGAAGTGATGGGACACATCTATACGGTCCTGATAAGTTGCGCAATCATGTTTACGGCACAATCACTCTTCCTCTACATCAAACGACGACTGCAAAGCATTCACCTGTCTTAAGCAGGCTTGCAGATTACGGCTTGCTACCCTCCTGGGTTTATGATTCTGCTTTATCAGCTACTATAGATTAAAAAATAGAATCCGCTACTCGATGAGGATATGTGATGCCAGAAAATAGGGTTACCGGCAGCTGTCTATGTGGCGAGGTCAGCTATGCCGTCAAGGGCAATCTGGGAATATTTCAGTACTGCAACTGTTCCCGTTGCCGAAAGTTCACCGGCAGCGCTTTTTCATCCAATCTGTTGGTTGCGCCGGATGATTTCGAATGGTTGAAGGGAGAGGATTCAATCGGTAGGTATGAGCTGGCGGAAGCCAAGCACTTCGCCACATGTTTTTGCAAGAAATGCGGTTCCTCACTGCCCTGGCTTGCACAATCCGGGAAGACAGTTGTCGTGCCGGCAGGGACTCTTGACAGTGATCCACAAATCAAGCCGATACAGAATATCTATTGCGCCTCCCGGGCGGTCTGGTACCAGGATCCGGGTGAACTGCCCTCCTATGATGAATTGCCGATTAAAAAAAATAGGACGTAAAGATCGTATTAACCACCACAAATACCAGCGGGATAATCGAATGTTGTAAATAATGGGTATTCGGCTATATAACAGGATGAGCGAACTAGATTGGTCTTTTGATTTAGTCAAAAGGATTCTAAATCAAAAAGCAACTGAGCAATTTTGTATATTTTTTAGTTGCCGGGAAACTCATTCCTGATTTAGGGTCTTTTGTTATGTTTCGAAGCTCGCTATGGCGGCTCTATCTCTTTCTTGTCTGCTGCTCCGTCGTGCTTATCTCCAGCATGGGGCAATACGTATGGTCAGACGTTAAAAACGCAGAGCTGAGAGAGCTTAACTATCTGCATAGGTTGATTTCACGATCGGCCCACGATCAATTACGCCTGCAGGCGGCAATGTTGAAAATACTCAGCCGCCGGTTAATCGATATCGGACTATTTGACGATATAAAGAGATCCAAAACGATCATGGATGAGATATTGCAGGATAATCCGGTTTTTATCGCATATGGATTGGCCACCTTGGATGGTGAGCTGGTCATTACCTCCTCTAACCTCAATCCCGATAATCTTCCCAACATACTCGAAAATCCAAAATCCAGGGACAGCTTTTTGCATACTTTGGAAAGAGACAACCTGACGCTTGGCAGGACATATTACTATCAGCCTCTTAGGGAATGGATTATTCCGCTCCGCTATGCGATCCGTGACGAGCAAGACAGGCCGGTAGGTGTTATATCAACTGCAATAACCATTGATGGGGATTTCAATCCTTGGAGGATGATGGATCCAGATGATGATACGTATGTGGTGGTGACAAAAAATGCCACTTCCGATGACGGCTTTTATACGCAGTACTCCGATCCATCACTATATCCTATAGGAAATGAGGAATTATATGATGTTGCATATCCCGAAGGGGCGATAAAAGAAATCAAGAGGAATATTGTTGGGCAGTCGGGTATGGATATTGAAACTTTTATGCGGAGCGAGGAGATAGTTCAATACGAATTTTACGATCCAATAATTGGCCAATTGTTAATCGACTCGGCGGCCTATGACAATGAATTCGAAATATTTACATCCGTTTCTAGAAAGTACTCATCGATCGTAGAAAAGTTCAAAGCAACATTCCTCAAATACGTCTTTCTGTTTTTTCTTTTTAATCTGGTTCTCTATTATATCGTTCGATATATCGACAAGATTCAGGCTGAGTCAAAAAAGGTTTTGGAATTCCAGGCATGTCACGATCAGCTGACCTCGCTGCCGAATCGTTACTATCTTGAGATGTTTTTCGCTTCATGGCAAAAAAAAATTGGTGATAGATATTCAGTGTTATATTTGGACTTGGACAATTTTAAGATCATAAATGATCGGTATGGTCATAGCGTAGGCGATAAAATCCTAACTGCGCTGGCCAGGAGATTGTTATCTTACACTCCGCAAGATGCAATGATGATTCGTCAGGGAGGGGATGAATTTATATTTCTGATGCCTTACTTCGATACAAAAAAACTGCACCAATTCGTGGAAACGATTTCTCTCAGGTTAAAAGAGAAAATCAGAGTCGATACATTGGAATTCTCTCTTAATGGGAGCATCGGTATAGCGGTTTCCGATAAAAGTGGCCATGTATTGGATGAACTCTTACGCAAAGCCGATTTAGCCATGTATGAAGCCAAGCGATCTCATGAAAACTATGTTTTCTATTCAGACAGGCTGCAGGAGATCAGCAATGAGCGTGCGCAGATTGAGGAAGCTTTGCAAAATGCCCTGGAATACAAAGAAATGTACATGGTATACCAGCCTCAAATAGACGCAGAAAGCGGGCATGTGATTGGTGTCGAAGCACTGATTCGCTGGGTACACCCAACGCTTGGTGTAGTGCCGCCCCATAAATTTATTTCCGTCGCAGAATCAACCGGACAGATAAATCCTATTGGGGACTATGTTATTGATACGGTTTTTCGAGAATTTAAAGAGATCCAGTCAATATGGCAATCACTAAGGGTTTCAATAAATGTTTCAGTGAAACAGCTCCTACGAAACGATTTTCACAGCTATTTGAATAGCAAGTCGGCCGAATATGGCATTTCCCCATCCAGGTTGGTTGTTGAAATTACTGAAAGCCTTTTTATTGAAGATTTTGACCAGATTCAAACCCTGCTGACACAAATCAGGAATGATGGCTATACAATTGCACTCGATGATTTTGGAACCGGTTACTCTTCATTGAGTGTACTGCGAAGGCTGCCTATTGACGTGGTTAAAATAGACAAGAGTTTTATCCATGACATACTGACTGATAGTCATGACATTGCCCTGGTCAAAAGTATTATCGGTATAGGTAAAAGCCTCAATATTCCAACCTTGGCAGAAGGCGTGGAAGAACTTGAACAGGTTGTATTGTTGTGATCTCTTTCAGGGATTTTTTTTCGCCAAGCCGATGAACATGCAAAGCCTGCATAGCTTTTTGGTTAATTATACACCGCAGAAATATCTTAAGAGTAAAGATATGATGGTTTGACGGTATATATTGCAAGTTTAAAACATCTGGAATTCATCCGGCCAGCAGTACTAACACCAAGCATTTCAACTGTTAATAATCACAATAAATACTGAAGGTTGATAAAATCACCTCGGTTCAGCATGCCTATTATTTTTGATGAAGATTTTAGGATATATAAAACTTCAAATTACTATGTGCAGGCTGTGAGCCATATTTTTGGCCCTGCGATTCGCGATCTATAAATCCAACTCGGGCATTGCCTCGATCAAATAGGGCTTCGCATGCAGATAGTGGGTGGTTTTGCGCTTGTTTTCGACGTCCCGATAAACAAACTTCGCCTGCTCTTCCGTGATGCCGAGCATCTCTGCCAACTCGTTGGCGGGGGCGCCGATGTTGTGGGCCCACAATGCCTTGTCCATCTCCTGATAGGGAAGGGCGAAGTAGAACTCGTCCTGCCCCTGGGGCAGGCTGTAGGTGTCGGTGGTCGGTGTCGCATTGCAGATTGAATCGGGCAGGCCGAGGTGTTTCGCCAGTGCGTAGACCTGGGTCTTGTAGAGATGGGCGATCGGTTTCAGGTCTGCGGAACCATCACCGTTTTTCACGAAGAAGCCCTGGTCGTATTCTAGCCGGTTGGGTGTACCGATTACTGCATAGTTCAAACGGTCCGCATGGTAATACTCGATGGTCTTTCGAATGCGCTGTTTATAGTTTGTCGCAGCAACAATTTTCAGGTACTCCTTGAGATCGAGACGTTTCTCGAACTGCTGACCCTGCGGGTTCTGCACCACCAGAGAGAAGTGGTTGACCTGTCCGTCGAGTCCTCCTTTGATGACGATCTTGTTTTTCCAGCCGTCAGAATACTCCGGAAATGTTTTGACGATGGCCTCGTCACGGGCCTCGTAACAACCGATGGCCTCCAGGGTCGTGGCGATATTGTGGGTGGCATGATCGACGCCCAGGTGCGCTATCAACTGGCTGCCGCGGGATTGGGTGTCCTGGGCCGAATCGACTTCGGGCAGTTGAATGAAAAAGGCCTTTTTAGGACCAAAGGCCTTGACCGCGAGGGCTGCTGATACAGAGCTGTCGATCCCTCCTGACACTGCGACAACAACGCCCCGTCGACGCAGCTTGGTACGCATGATATCCCGCATGGATTCACAAATTCTTTCGACCTCTTTGTCACGGTCGAAATTGAGAATTTCAGTTTCGTACCGTTCTGCTAATGCTTGCATTCTTTTTCTCCGGATAGATTCTGCTCGTTTTTATAAATAGGCTGAGTAGCACCCGAATGGATGCGACAAATCACAAATTATAATCCCGCTTTGGCACGAAAAAACTAAGAAGCCGTTATTTCAACATAAACCTCTTTATCTTGCCTGAAGCCGTTTTCGGTAGCTCCTCTATGAATTCTATGGTTTTCGGGATTTTGTAGATAGCCAGATTGTTCTTACAATGGCGCTGAATATTTCGCTGCTTCAATTCACTCCCTTTTTTCGGTACCACATAGGCTTTGATGATCTCTCCAAGCAACTCATCAGGACTGCCGATTACAGCCACTTCGTGAACATCTTCCAGTTCCAGGATCACCTCTTCGATCTCCTTGGGGCTGATGCGGTTGGCACCGCTCTTGATCATATCGGATGAGCGCCCGTCGATATAGAGATAGCCGTCGGCGTCGGTATGCGCCAGGTCGCCGGTATACAGCCAGCCGTCCTTGAGGACTTGGTCGGTCCTCTCTTTGTCCTTCCAATATCCCTGCATGATGTTCTCGCCGCTGGCACAGATTTCGCCTGTCTCACCGGGTGCGGCGACCTCACCTGACTTGTTCCTGACTTCAATAGTTGTATTTGGAATGGCGAAACCGATCGAACCCCGTTTTTTCTCCAGCATGCCGGGTGGGAGGTAGGTGAGGCGTGCACTGGCCTCGGTCTGCCCATACATGATGAATAGCTCGGTATGGGGCAGGGCAGTTCTCAGTCTGTCAGCCAGTGCGGGTGCCAAGGGCCCCCCGGCCTGTGTGATATAGCGGAGTTTTGATAGGTCGTAATCACCGATGTTCACCCTGCTGAGCAGCAACGCGAAGGTCGAGGGTACGCCGGAAAAACCGCTCACTGCCTCCTCTGACATCTTCTCCATGACGCGATGGGGATAGAGTAGGCTGTTCTCCAGGATCATTGACCCTCCAATCGCAAGGTGGGTATGCAGAATGGAGTTGCCATAGGAGTAGTAGAAGGGCAGCACATTGAGAATGCTGTCATCGGCTCTTAGATCAAGATAGGCCAGGATAGATTCGATGTTAGCGCAGAGATTGCCATGGCTGAGGGTAACGCCCTTGGGATTACCGGTGGTGCCAGAAGTATAGATGATCGAGGCCAGATCCGACCGCTTCGGCATCCTCATCTGATTGGCCGGTTGCATGTCGATTATCCGCTGCCAATCCACGATGTTATTGTATTTCTCTCCGTCCTCCTCACGGCCAACATCGATCAGTGTGAACTCTCCGCCCGCCTCGCATACTGCTTTGTATTCCGGGTGATGCCGGTCCATGAACAGCCACTTGGCATCGGAGTGGGTAATCCAGTTGATGATATCCTTGGCCTTCGCCTGGGTGTTGAGCGCAACGGTGACCCCGCCCGCAGACCAGATGCCGTAGAATATACCGGCATATTCCGCCGAGTTGGCGACCGCCATGGCGACCCGATCACCCTTCTGCAGCCCCGACGACATCAGGTAGTGACTGACTTTTCCGACGAGATCGGATAGCGCCTGGTATGAGACCCGCCGTGTGCTGTGCGCAATGGCGAGTGAGTCAGGATGCTGTGCAGCACTCTCTCTGAAGCGATCGACCAGGGTAACCTGCGATGGCATCACGTCACTGCCTTTTTCTTCCGATAAAAGAGACGATGTTGTTAACGGAATCGAGATTTTCCGGCACCATTTCGGTGTCTTCAACCTTGATTCCGAATTCATCTTCCAAAAAATAGATGACTTCCAAGATGCCGGTTGAATCCAAGATACCCTTGTCCAGGAAGGAGTCCGCGCTGTCTAATGCGGATTGGTCCTCGGTAAACAGGTAATTTTCAAGTATATAGTTTCTGATTGTTGCTTCTGTTGACATGAAATTTCCCAAATGTTCTGACAGTTTGATACTGAGACTAATGCTCGCCATACAGTATGTCGACTGAGCTGAGAACTTGTTTAGCCCACGGGGCAATATTGTAAATCGGCAAGTTTAAATGAAACAGGTAATTTTTCACTCACATTTATGCACAGACCCGGCTACTCCATATCCTAGCGGTCGATGATACATATCTATTCAACTGGGTTGATGTGAAATAGTGTTAACAGGTCCTATCAAGATTATATCGCTGATTGTTCAATGAACAGCTCATCCACCAGCATGCTGGAGAGGATGCCCACAAAGGCCATATTGTCGGCGAATCCCAGGGCCTTGCCCCGGGCGCATTTTTTCAACAGCAGATTGACGGTTTTCGGGTTGTAGTAACCCGCTTTCCTAATCCGCTCCTCGCTCAACAGGTAGGCGACATATTCCAGAGGGGTTTCCCCATCGAAGAAGGATTGGCTATCCGGGGCGCGATAGGGCTGTTTGCTACGGTTTCTGATGCTTTCCGGGATCAGTCCCTGCATCGTCTGTTTCAGCATATATTTCTCATTCAACCCCATGATCTTGTAGCGGCTGGGGAGTGTTGCCGCGAACTCTATTACCCGGTGATCGAGGAAGGGGTAACGGCCTTCGATGGAGTTGGCCATCGCTACCCGGTCTCCCTGGGAGCTGAGCAGATAACCGGATAACAGGGTATTGGCCTCGATGTACTGATCCCGGTTGAGGGGTTTCCAGGCGTCGATCCCCGCCGGCAGGATGCGATCGATAGTGTCGAAGTCCACCGATTGCCTGACGGCCGCACGTGCCTCATCGGAAAAGAACTGCATGATGCGCCGGGTCGTGGCCCAACGGGGTATATGGGCAAAATAGGGCTTGTCGAGATGCTCCATGCCCTGTTGAAAGAAACGTTTGGAAAAGGCCCCGCTGGTGGTGGGTGAATGCTTCAGATAGGGGTAGAGGCGCTGCAGAATCAGGGGCCGCCATTCAGAATCGGGGGCATGACTCCAGAAGCGTCTTACCTTGGCCTCTTTGAAGATATCGTAGCCGCCGAATACCTCGTCCGCCCCTTCGCCGGTCAGGACAACCTTGTATCCGGCCTCGCGTACCGCACCGGAGAGGAGCATCAGCGGGGTTGGCGCGGTCCTGACGATTGCCGATTCGGTATGCGAGATAACTCGCGGAAAAGCGGCGCCGATATCCGATCGTTTGCACAACACATGGGTGTGATTGGTGCCCAGATAGTCGACCAGATCTTTTTGAAAGCCGCTCTCGTCGAACTCTTCATCCTCGAATCCGATGGAGAACGTCCTGAGCGGTGTATCGGTGAAGTTCTTGATCAGAGATGTCAGTACCGACGAATCCAGGCCGCCGCTGAGATAGGCGCCCACCGGCACATCGGACCGCAGTTGCAGCCGCACCGAGTCGATCATCAACGCCTTTAGCTCCTCACTCCACTCCGTCACGGATTTGTGGTGATCGATCTGTTCATTGGGGTAGTTCCAATCCCAATATCTGGATAGGCTTTTGGTGCCGTTTTCGATCACCATCAAGTGACCGGGGGGGACCACCTCCACAGTCTCGAAGAGCGAGTGTGGGGGCAGGGTTGTCCAGAAGGTGAACACCTCCTGCAGAGCGGTCAGATTGATTTGGCGGGAAATTGCGGGGTGGGCGAACAGGGATTTCACCTCCGAGGCGAAGTAGAGCCGGCCTCCCGTTTCGACGGTGAACAGCGGGCGGATCCCCGTTCTGTCCCTGGCGAGAATCAGTTTCCGCTTGGTGCTGTCCCAGAGGGCGATGGCGAACTGCCCGTTCAGGTGGTCGACGAATCCCTCTGCATACTCTTCATAGAGATGGACGATGACTTCGGTATCGGAGTGGGTGTAAAAGCGATGTCCCTGCTGCTTGAGCTCGGCGGTCAGTTCCACATAGTTGAATATCTCACCATTGAAGACCACCTGCACCGACCGATCCTCATTGTGGATCGGCTGGTCGCCCCCCGCCAGGTCTATGATACTGAGGCGGGCGTGGGCCAAGCCGACTCCGTCATGGCAGTAGTAGCCGTAACCATCGGGGCCACGGTGATGGACGGCATGTATCATGCCCTCGAGTTCGCTTCTGGAGGGTGGGATGCCGTCTTTGAGATTTAAGATGCCTGCTATACCGCACATAGTCTTTGATGCTGTTTATGTTGTTTTTAATCCAAATTCTGGCTTTGCAGAATCGGCGCAATAAGGGGGAACCGTCTAATAGTCGACACGCTTGTCACTCGTTTGCCACTGCCTGAACAGGGCGAGACTCCGCTCCCTGAGGAGCTGTTGGACGGTCATGGCCCTTTCATCCCTCGGCTTGTGCAGTTCAGCCTGTATGAAACTGTCGTTAAAACCGATGGCGGCGGCGTCATCCGCCTCGGCGGCATAGACCAGGCGATCTATATGTGCCCAATAGGCGGCGCTCAGGCACATCGGGCAGGGTTCGCAGGTGGTATAGAGTACACTGCCGGGCAGGTGATAGTTTGCAGCATGGGAGCAGGCATCGCGAATCGCCTCTATTTCCGCATGGGCGGTGGGATCGCTGCGCTTGATGACCTGATTCCAGCCGCGACCGATAATTCGGCCATCCATGACGACCACCGCACCGAAGGGACCTCCGTCGCCTTGCGCGATACCCTGTTGCGCAAGATTCAACGCCTCGGTCATGAATAGCTCGTCCTGATTATCCATCCTGTCTACTCCCAGCGAAAGGTTTTCGAACCTATGATGACAAAGCATAAGGTAAATAGCGTGAGAATGAACAGCTGGGAAGCCACATCCATAAATCCCGCACCCTCGATCATGACCACCCGGGCAGCGTCCACCATGTGGGTCAATGGCAGGGCCAATGCCAAATTCTGAACCAACGGATGTGAACCCTCCAGCGAGAACCAGACACCGGACAGCAGCATCATGGGCCAGCTCATCAGGTTCAGCAGTCCGTTGGCGGCCTCTTCGCTGGTGATGCGGGCCGCCACCAGCAGACCGACGCTGATCATGCTGAGCGCACCGAGAATGAGAATCAGAAAGAGCAGCCAGTAGGAACCGACCATGCGGAAATCCACTACCAGATCGGTCCCCACATAGACCAGCACGGTGACCGCTACGATCATCAGCAGACGTGAAGCGATCTGCGCCGATATGAACTCGAAGGCACTGAGCGGGGTTGCCCGCAACCGTTTCAAGACGCCGTTTTTCCGATATCTTACAATGACGTAGCCTACGCCGAACAGGGCACTGAACATGATGTTCATACCCAGGACTCCGGGGATGACCCAATCCACGTAGCGTATCTCCAAGCCGCTGAGCGTCTCGCGCTGCAGCCCGTAGGGCAACAGCAGCTGTTCAAGCAGGTAACCCTTGGGGGAGGTGCTGTTGACCCAATAGCGGCTGTTTTGCACGTCCAGCAGCAGGTCGATCTGGTGCCTGTCCACCTTGTCGATCATCTCGCTCAGGTCATTCACTGGGATGAAATCCACATATCGGGTCGTCAGAAAATTCTCCACGGTATGATTCTGTTCAGGGTCGCCATAGAGTCCAACCTTGTAGAGCTCTTCCTGTCCGGTGGTGAACGCAAAGGCGAAACCCATCACGATCAATACCGGCATGATCAGATTCCAGCCGAGTGCGGTGTGGTCGCGCAGGAACTCCAGATTGCGTGCTTGCAAGGCAGCTAGAAAGCGTCGAAGTGACATAGTGGGAGTGGTCCTAGGTGCGCAGGTGGTGCCCGGTCAGTTCGAGGAACAGATCTTCCAGGGTCGGCGAACGCACCTGTAACTGTTGCAAAGAGATCTTCTGGGCTGCCAGGTGGTGTATGGTTGTGTCCACATCTTTGGAGAGGATCTCCATCTGCCCATCCTGGGGGTGGAGCGTGGAGAATTCATCGGCTTGAAAATCCTTGGGCAGGGCAGAGAGGGGAAGTGTGATCACCGATTTGTCGAAATGGTTGGCCAGCAGGGTTTTCGGATTGCCCTGGGCGATGATCACACCGTGATCCATGATGATGATCTCATCGCAGAGCTCAAATGCCTCCTCCATGTAGTGTGTGGTCAGCACCAGGGTTTTGTTTTCCGCCTTGATGCGGCGAACCTGATGCCAGAGATTGCGCCGCGATTGCGGATCGAGACCGGTGGTGGGTTCGTCGAGGAATACAACCTCAGGATCGTTGATCAGCGCGATGGCCAACAGCAGCCGCTGCTTTTGACCGCCCGAGAGTTTGCGCGTATCCCGCGACAGGAACTCCTCCAGGGCGCAGATCTCCACCAGTTCGTCGATCGGCCGGGTCCTGGTGTAGAACTGCTGAAACATCTTCAGCACCTCGTCTACGCGGATATACTCCTGCAGGGCGGTGTGCTGAAACATGATCCCCGCCTCGTTACGAAAGCGTTTGCCCAGGGGTTCGCCCTTGTAACGTATCTGTCCCGAAGTGGGAGTCTTGATCCCCTCGAGCATCTCCACGGTGGTGGTCTTGCCTGCGCCATTGGGACCCAGCAGTCCGAAGCAGACACCGCGGGGGATCGAGAAGCTGACCCCGTCCACCGCTTTGACGCCCGCATAGTGCTTGCAGAGGTTTTCCGCCTCAATCATGTTTGGACCCTGTGGGGTGTGAGGTCACGATATAAACATGACCTCGATATTCTGGATATCGTCGGCGACGCCCTCGATTTCGATGATATTGACCTCGGGTTCCAAACCAACCTTTATGAACGCAGGGATCTGCGACAGGGTCGATGTATCGACGGAGCCGTCGCCATTTATCTGCGCCTCGAGTCGCGCCACCAGCACGATGTCCACATAGTCGATATCCCCCTCGCTGGTGTAATCGAGGTTGAGAAAGTTTGCCGGTACCCGGATCAGGGATTCGGGAAAATCCCACATTTCCAGTATGCGTTGACCGATCTGGGGACTCAGGGCATCGATGACCCGATCCAGTTCCGCGGCATCCTCAAGCAGTTCATCATGACTCTCGGCAAAGGCGAGAATCGGCAGGGCGCCGATGTTGTGGATCAGTCCCGCCAGCATCGCCTGCTCCTTGTCCAGGTGGTCCGTATTGGCGGCAAGCACGCGGCTGAGTGCGGCGATCTGCACACTCTCTTCCCAGACCTGCCTGAATTTGGCATCGAGCAGATCGCTGGTGGCCTGGAAGATCTGCTGCATGATCAGGCTGACCACCAGGCTGCGCACCAGACGCACACCCAGCCTTGCAACCGCCATCTGCAGATTGTCGATGGTCATCCGGCCTCGATAGAGGGGGCTGTTGGCGACCTGCAGGAGCCGTGCCGAGAGTGCCGCGTCAGAGGCGATGATATCGGCGATCTGGTTGGCCGAACTCTGCTCTCTCTCGACTGCATCCCTGACCTTCAGTGCCACCTCCGGCAGTGTGGGAAGGGTAATGCGGTTCTTGTCGATGGCGTCGTTAAGTTTTTGCAGAAACTGGTTTTCGTCGATCATTTTTTACCTGGGTTTCCATAGATGAATATCGTCCTTGTTAACGGTCGGTCCGGGTTATTCTGAATGGTTGCGATGAGCGACGCCTACGCTTCAGAATAGCTGTAAGGGAGGTTGAGGATCTCCAGCCTGGGACCATTCTCGCCCAACCTGACCTGGTTCTCCTCGGCACTGGCGATTTCGATGACAGCCAGAAGGTCGTAACCCTCGCCGTTGGCCTGCGCATCCACTACCTTGCCAGTACCCTGCCCCGATGTGCTTCCTTCCGCAAACAGCTCATCGCCAGGTTGCGGCGGGGTCCCCGTATCGACATGGGCCAGATACATGCGGCGTTTCAGTTTGCCCAGGTATTGCATCCGCGCCACCACCTCCTGGCCGGTGTAGCAACCCTTGGTGAAGCTGACCCCGTCAATCAACTGCATATTCACCATTTGCGGTACGAACGACTCTCGGGTTTGAGGATAGAGAGTCGGGATGCCCGTATGAATCTCATACAACGACCAGAGCTCTCTAGTTGCGGGCTGGGCCTGACCTTCAGCGGTCTGCCAGATCTCTTTTACTTGCGGACTTGAAGCGATGACTTCGAAACGGGGAGTCGTACCCGGCAGACGTATCAGGATCATTCCGTCCTGCTGTTCCACACCGTTGACCTGCTCAGGCAGTTCGTCGAAAAAGGGCTGCAGCAGGGCCTCGGCGCAGTCACCGGTGAGGCCGATACGCACCCAGTCGTCACTGGCGTCGCTGATCTCCACCTTGGAACGAAGCACATACATGGAGAGTCGGGGCACTATCGAGGGGATGGCGTCGGAGAGGGTCTGCAGGTAGAAGCTGCCGCCATGGCGAAAGCAGCGAAAGCTGGCTATCATGCGGCCCTTGGCGTTGCACCAGCCCGCCAGGTTGCTGTGATCCTCCGTGACCTCGCGCATATCGTTGGTCATCTGGCCCTGAAGGAACTGTTCCGCGTCCTCACCCTCGACCCGGATAAGGCCGTAGTGGGAGAGATCGTTCAGGGCGCAGTTTATGTCGGCACCGTCGCTGCCGGTTGCGCTTCGGGAGGCGAGGAATTCAGACCATTCTCTATTCATGTCTGGGACTGGCTCCTGGGTTTGACATACAACTGTGCGTATCATACCCGATCCCGCAGGTGACGAAACTCCCTGTGTAATTCAGGAAATGAGTATTTTTGGTAGGTTATATGAGTAGATTGACGACAGGCGCCCTGGTTCTCTATAAGATTCGGCCGGCCCGAATCGCCGAGGTGACGGATAAAATCACCATCGAGCTGGAAGGGGGTAAGAGCAAACGGGTAAGGGACAAGGATATAGTCCTGTTGCATCCCGGCCCCCTGGAGGATCTCAAACAGCTGACACCGCAAAGCGGTGAGGTGGAGGAGAACTGGGAGCTGCTGGAGGGCGCTGAGACCGACATCAAGGAGCTGAGTGAGTTGGTGTTCGGCGACTACACCCCCGCCATGGCATGGGCCACCTGGCAGCTGGTGACGGAGGGGATCTATTTCGAGGGGGAGCCGGCTTCGATCCGCCCCCGTTCCGCCGACCAGGTCGAGTCGGAGATCGCCGAACGCAGCAAAAAGGCTGCCGAGGCCGAGGCCTGGGAGGGCTTCATGCAGCGCCTGCAATCGGGTGCTATCATCGAAGAGGATCGCAAGACCCTTGGTGAGGTCGAGGCGCTGGCCCTGGAGAAGCGGGAGAACAGTCGCATCCTGCAGGCCCTGGAGATTCAGGAGACACCGGTCAATGCCCACCGCCTGCTGATCAAGACCGGCTACTGGTCGCCCAATGAAAATCCCTATCCGCGCCGCATGGGTATAGACGAGACTATCCCCGATTACACAGTTCCCCCCATGCCGGAGGAGTCGCGTCTCGATCTGACCCGGCTTCCCGCCTATGCCATCGATGACGAAGACAACCAGGATCCTGATGATGCCGTCAGCCTGGATGGGGAGCGGATCTGGATCCACGTGGCGGACGTCGCCGCCCTGGTCGCCCCCGACAGCGAGATGGATCTGGATGCCCGTGCCCGGGGAGCCAACCTCTATCTGCCTGACCGGGTGATCCCCATGCTGCCACCCCAGGTGACCGACCGGCTTGGTCTCGGCCTGCAGGAGAAGTCGCCCGCCCTGTCGATCGGTTTTACTCTATCGTCAGCGGGAGAGGTGGAGAAGGTGGAGGTCCATCCGAGTTGGGTCAGGGTCGAACGCATCAGCTATGTGGCCGCGGACCAACGCTTGCAGGAGGAGCCCTTCGCCGCACTGTTGGAGATGAGCCAGCGCTATCGGCAACGGCGCCAGCAGGCAGGCGCAGCGACGATTCAGCTGCCGGAGGTGAAGATCAAGGCGAGAGAAAAGAGGGTAGAGATCGAACCGCTGCCCCGGCTGCAGAGCCGGGAGATGATCACCGATCTGATGCTGATGGCTGGGGAGGGTGTCGCCAATTACTGCCAATCCCGTGAGATAGCCATACCCTTCGCCACCCAGGCGCCGCCGGATCAGCTTGAACAACCGGATGACCTGGCAGGCATGTATGCCTACCGCCGTTTCTTCAAACCGACCCGCATCAAGACCCAGGCGGAACCCCATGCCGGTCTGGGCCTGGCCGTCTATACACGTGCCACCAGTCCCTTGCGGCGTTACTCCGATCTGCTGGCCCATCAGCAACTGCGTGCCCACCTCAAGGGTGGCGAGGTGCTCGATATCCAGGCAATCTCCGAACGCATCGCCCAGTCCGAGTTGGGCAGCATGGCGAACCGCAAGACCGAGAGAGTGTCAAATGATCACTGGCGCCTGATCTATCTGCGCGATAATCCCGGTTGGCGGGGCGAAGCGGTAATCGTGGCCAAGGAGGGGGAAAGGGTCACCGTGCTGTTGCCTTCCATCGCCATGGAGGCCAAGGTGCGCATCCGTGGCGAAGCCGGATTGAACGATCGCATCAGACTCAAGCCCCGGGAGATCGATATCCCCGATCTCAGTTGCTATTTCCGGGTAATCTGACAGAGCGCCAGCCTTCTTCAACAGCCTGTTGAGCTGAGGTGGATAGCTATGCGATGGACGTTTCTTCTTTTACTGCTGTCGGCATGCGGTCAATCCTACATGGTCAGTGATAATCTGGCTTATCCCTACAACCTGCCGCCGGTTGGCAGCAAACTGGTGTTGATGCAAGAGGTAGCGATAGAGCCCGGGACCGCGCGCACCTTCCTGCAGAGGGGTAAGACGACAACACTCGGCGACTTTAATCGCTACCATGCCAATTGCAATTTCGAAGTGGAGAACCTGAGCGACAATGTTCAGACGATCAGGCCGGATACCTTCATAGTAAAAAAGGTACAGCGCTTGATGACCGAGGTTGTGCGTCACGATAACCGTCCGCCGGGGTTCCTTACCGTCGAATATGGCGACCCGAGTTCTCCCATGGTGACACACGGTTACCATCTCTGGCTCAGTTCGGATAAACAGCCCGATGTCATGCGCATGACCTGTCGAGGCGCCTTCGACGATTTGTCACGGTCAGAGCCACCCTCCATAAACGAGATACGGGAAGCGTTGGGTAAAATTGCCGAGTTGGTATTGGCGGCGTAGCTCGGTATTTGTCGGTCCGCAAATGAACGCTAGTTAACGCAAATGGTTAGCGAAAGGATCAGACTCCTTTGTGCTTGCTCCATTGCCTCTACTGCGGGACAAATGTAAGAATAACCTTCCGCGAAAGGGAGATATAGACATGTCTGATTGCTGCACAAATTCCTGCGCTATGTGTATAAAGCCCAAAAGGCATCGGTGCCCCGTTAATGGTCAGGAGTACAAGGAAGTGTCGACCAAAACGATTTTGCAACACATAAAGGATCCCTGGTCTTGGGAAGAGAAACAGCAGTCTTACTATTTTTGTGAAGACCCTGAATGCGATGTTGTCTACTTCGGCCAAGACGATTCAGTAATCAATACTGCCGCACTGAGGACCACTGTGGGTATAAAAGAAAACAACCCAAACGGGACGCTTTGCTACTGCTTTGGTGTGTCATTCGGTAGGGCAGCAGAAAATCAAGAGATAAAGCAGTTTATTACAGAAAAAACAAAAATCGGCGTATGTGCCTGTGAAACTCGAAATCCTTCAGGCAAATGCTGCTTAAGGGACTTTTCTAAAGAATGATGACTTAAATAAATATCGAGCAGGTTAAAGACTTAAAGTATGCTTGGCAAGCCACAAAAAGAAATTATATCGAGACCTGATATTTCGGTTATCTGGTCTGTAAGTTTCTGAACATGTAATAACAGATGTCTATATCCCGGTGGTTGCTGTATGGATGGCATGGCAGAATATTGGCTCAAAACCTGATGCGTCAGGCTGGTCATTTAGGGAGAGTAGGAATAATAAGGCGAATATAGATAAAGCATCGGATTCGACATGCAATGCGAGTATGCCCAGGGGTATCTTTTCAGTTGTTTCAGTCGATCAGACTTTCAATCGGATGATTGTTCGATTTGGGTAAAATTACCCAATATCCAATGGTAATATTAACTGTCTAAATCCACTGTATAATGCTGAAATATATAGGCATTAGTCTACAATTAAAGCGACAGAAACTATTCCCGGCGAGTGGGTTGTAACTACGTGATTGTTTGCAACAGCCTGGTTATTGATGATCTAGATTGACAACAATAACGATATTATTTAGAGGAGAGTCGGCCATGTTTTGCCCGGAGTGTGGAACCGAAAACCCTGATAGCGCAAGATTTTGCGGAAACTGCAGACATCAGCTTTCAGGTACGACCGGCGGCTCGGCGGTCAGTCAAGACAACGCAGTAGTTGAAGTCAACAGCGAGAAGAAATCCGTCTCCGACGGATTGAAGTACGGCATACTTGCCGGCTCGCTGATTATTCCCTTTATCGGTCTGATCATGGGCATCATCTATCTTGCGCAAGGGGAATCAGAAGAGAAAAAGGATGTGGGTAAGCTGTGGCTGTACGGCAGTATCGGGATCATTGTCTTCTATATGATAATCAGCGGTGACTTCTGAGGAAACCGCTAAGGGCCCAACAATGAATAAGCCAGCTGCTTTCATCACATTAAAAAGAAAGAGAACCAGTTCGTATCAAATCCGGCAGTTCGCAATCACCATCGATGACAACGTCGTTGGCAAGATCAAGTCGGGAGAAACAAAGCAGTTCAAGGTGCCCATCGGTTCTCATGCCGTAGGGGTAAAGATAGATCTCTATAAGAGCGAACCATTGCGGGTCGACCTTAAGCCGGACCAAACGCTGGCTCTGGAGTGCGGTGATCGCTCGCCTGAGAACATCAGAGAGGTTTTTACCCTGAAGGGTATGGAAAAGTCACTCAATTCTCTCATCAAACCCAAGCAGTATCTCTATGTGCAACCGGTTGGCGACTCCTTGCCTCAAATGAATCCGCGTAACGTGAATCCATCCATCCAGTCCTCGCAAAAGAGACAGAGCCAAAGAAAATCCTGCACTGTCTTTATCTCATATCGACGGGGAGATAGCCGGGAAATTACCGGCAGAATATGCGACAGGCTTTCGAACGAATTCGGTAAAGAGACAATTTTCAGGGATGTTGACTCCATACCGGCCGGAGTTGATTTTAGAAAACACATCAATAAGACCATCGATCAATGCAGCATGCTGGTGGCGATAATTGGCGACAAATGGTTGGATGCTAAAAATAAGAGGGGTGAACGCCGACTGGACCTCTCCAACGATCACCTCAGGGTGGAGATAGAGACTGCCTTGAAGAAGGAGATTCCGGTGATCCCGGTGTTGGTGAAAAAGGGCATCATGCCGGATGAAGATGACCTGCCGGAAGGCCTGAAACCCCTGGCATACAGAAATGCTATCCCGATACCCGAAGAACCTTTTTTCCATAACGGTGTCGATCTGCTGATTAAGGAAATGAACAAGACGTTTGCGCCAAGCGGTCAGGAGAAACAGAAGAAAGGCATGAGTTTCTGCGTCTATTGTGGCAATGACATCATGCCAGGCCATAAATTCTGCATTCATTGCGGCAAACCGGTATAGGTGGTTTGGATCTCAATAATAAGGGGTATGCAGATATCTAGCGACTACAGGCGATAACTGCACGTGCCATAGTATTTTGCCAATATGTCAAGGTAATAAATCACAATCAATTGCGGGATTTTTACACATCCAAGCTGCTACGAGATAAAGTATAGTCGTTTCAGCCAAGATGCAGCTGGCTGAACTCCTTGCGGACAGTTTTGGGAGGCGGAGATGACAGTGCTGCGACATCACATGTGCCTTGTTACCGGTTTAATGTTGGCCTTGAATGCGGGTTGCAGCAACGAACAATCCACTCAACCGGTTACGCAAAATACGCTCAGCGACACAGAGGCAACTAGCGTTCGAAGACCTGTTGCCCATGAGTTTGAGCCCTGTGCGCTGATCTCACACGCCGACTTGGAAGAGATCGCCGGTGTATCGCTCAGTGAGCCAAAAGCAACGATAGACAGGCTTGACACTGTCACTTACCTGAGTTGCAGCTCGGATGATATCCACATCAATATAGAATCGTGGGGGGATTCCTCCAAAGCAGCCGCGAGTTATGATTTCAGTGGTAAACATCCGTCGATCGAAGGGCTTGGAGACAAGGCAAGAAATACCCAACCGTTGGGCGAAGTCGATGTCTTGTATGGTCAATTTATTGTCAGCGTGGATCTCTTTACGGGGCAGGGTAGAGAGACAGAGCTGGAGGTGGCTCAAAAAATCGCCCGGGTCGTGCTGGAGAATCTGCCCGAGTGATCCGGGTCATCCAAATCAACATCTGAGAGGCAAGATATGGCGCCTAAGTGATTTTGCCGAAAGATCATCGCTAAAAAAAACGCGTAACTGTAAACTCCAGATAATCATCCCGATGAAAAGCGAAAAGTGGATCCTCTTCGGGTATATCCGACCATAGTCGTATCTGCGCAGAAGTCTTCCAGTGATTGCCGATGCGTCGGCTCGCCTCCAGATTGAACATCCAGGCGTCGTCGTCGAGATCCCTGATCACGCCGGCCAGGAGTTCACTGCCGTCCACATCGTTGGCGGTGAGGCGCAGTCCGAGGAATAGATCGTTTTCAAATGGAGTGGTTGCATCGTCGCGCCTATCGTCGTAAAGATACTCACCCAGCAAGCCCAGGTCCATGTCGCTATCGGCGATACCGACCAGGGTATATTCGAATCCGCCGGTGGCCGCATTGTAACTGCCGCTGTCGCCGGCACGGTGGATGGCTTCAAGCTTCCACAGCCAGTCGCCTTTGGTGGCCTGCAGGTCGAGACTGGTTTGCCGCATCTGTTCGTAGAATGGGATAAGTACGATCTCTCCGCTGCTGTTGAGGTCGGGTATCAGCAGCGGATCGCGGCTGGTGCCGTCGAAGTGGGCAAGGCCGATGTCCCAGTCGCCGATGAAGTGGGACCATCGCAGCGCCAGGTCGATATGTCTCTCCTCCCTGTCGGACTGGTACTCCGCCAGGTCAGTATCGACTCGCGGATGGGTTCGCAGACGACCCGCTTCACCGGGATAGGTACGCTCTCGAAAACCGGGCAGCGCATAGAGGTCGATGATGCCCCAATCCTTTTCCAGGGAGAGCTTGAACATGGGCTGGCCCAGTTTCTGTTCGCCGTCAGGGTTCTCTATCAAATCGGTCTGGTTGATGATATCCACCAGGTGCAGCGCCTCTGTGACGCCCCAGAAGACCTTGCCTATACCGGCTTTTGCCTCCCAGCCATCGCCGGCATAGGTCCAGATAAGCTCCCGGATATCGCCGTGGGTGCGTTCGTCGTCTTCGCTGTCCCAGCGCAGAAAGGGTATGAACAGCAGGCTTTGTCGGCCCTTATCCCAACGCTGGTAGTATTCGGGCTGTATGACAATCGAAAGCAGTTGATCCGATTGATCGCTGTCCACTGCCTGTTGCGGGAAGTGACGCCCCTGCAGTTCGACGAAGCCGCTCCATTCGCCTGCCGACAACAGTCCGGGTATCAATAACACTATCCACCGCCATGCTTTCACGTTCTCAACTCCCGAGAATCCATTGGCGTGTTCCGCTCGACTAAAAACTTGTATAGGGTGCGGCTTGCCGCACCGATAACACACCGAACCTGAATAACAGACAGAGTCATTTTGGAGTGCTATCTCGCGCGTTTCAGGCTGTTCTTATTGAAATCACCTTCACTCAGCCCGGCGCGAAAATTGTACTCTTTCCATGTCAGCAGGGTGCTCTTTCCCGTCTGATGATTCTCCATGAACATCTCGTCGGCACGCCAATATTGATCAAGGTATTGCTGATAGTTGCGAAATGCCAGGGTTTTCAACGGGGCGTTCTTACGGTCGTAGTAATCTATTTTGAGCGCTATGTAACGCTCCTTGTCGACCCAGACCTGCTGGCGTGTGTATCCCGAGTTGGGATCCACCGGGTAGCGTTCAAGGAGGAAGCAGGGCGTTCCTTCGTAGTTGCTGTCTTCAATGAACTGGTAAGTGTACTTCTCCACCTCTTGAGACGAGATATCCTCATAGGCGAACTCGCTGCCCATGAAGGGCCCTGACTTGTTGCGCGAGGCGATACGTTTGACCCTTTTCAGCGCCGGCAGGTAGAGCCACTGATCGTCGTCACCCACCTTGTGGGAGAAGCTCAACAGAGCGGTGCCTTTCACATCCCGCGGTTCATCGAAAATCACAAGCGTTTTGTCGCCGTCGTTCTCGACCTCCAAGGTCTGATTGCGCATGTCGCGCAGGCTCTCTTCGCCATGTTTGTTGCGCAACAGCATGGTCATAGTGGCCTTGAAGTCGTGAAAGCCGGTATCACGGGCCTCTATCTCCTTGGCGATCTCCAGGCCGCGCTCTTCCGCGGTCATTGCCAGGGTCAGTGCCGGTGTCAAAACCAGCAGCAGCGGTAGAAGGATGCGCTTCATGATTTTTTTCCTCCGAAATAGATCAACAGCGGGGGGAGAAACAGGAAATCGGCAACCAGTGCGAGGCCGAGCGTTATGGCGGTCAGCATTCCCATGCCGGCATTCAGCTGAAAATGGGAGAAGGCAAGGATGCCGAAGCCGACCATCAATACCAGTGTCGTAACCCACAGCGCGGTGCCCACTGTGGAGAATGCGTAACGTACCGCGTTTTCACGGTCCATATCCTTTTCACGGCGGGCACGCAGATACTTGCTGAGAAAGTGCACCGTATCGTCGACCACGATGCCAAGGGTCATGCCGGTTACCACGGAGAGTGCCAATCCAACCTCGCCGACAAAGATGCCCCACAATCCGAATGCCATCCCCATCGGCACAAGATTGGGGATAAGACTGAGTCCGCCCACTCGCAGTGAACGCAGGGCGAAGATCAATATTACGGAGATCATCACCAGCGCCAGCGTGGTGCCTTTCAACATGGAGATGATGTTTCGATTGCCGATATGAGCGAACATGATCGTGGGACTGGCGCCATCGATACGCATGCCTGGCGCGTTCTCCTGCAGCCATGTCTGGGCACGCTCTTCGATCTCCAACAACTGGGTGGTGGAGATACTCTCCATGGTGACGGTAAATCGCGTCGCCGACTTCTTTACATTGATCTGATTATTCAGATCGAGGCCGAAGGGAAGGGAAAACTCATACAACAGCAGGTATTGGGCCGACAGGTCCCGCTGATCCGGCAGCCGGTACCAGTCGTCATTGTCCGCGTGCATGTTGCGATTGAGACGTTTCATGATGTCGGTGATGCTGTTGACGTGCAGAACATGGGGCTGTTGCCGATACCAATTGGCGAACTCCTCTACCCTTTGCAGAAACTGTGGATCGCTGATGCCTCCGGTCTCACCGCTCTCCAGGGAATACTCTATGAGATAGATACCGGTTAAATTTTCAGTGGCGTAATCGGTCGCCTGACGAAAGGTGATGGTCTCGTCGAAATATTTTACGAACTGATCATCGAGCCGGTTGTTGGGTATCTGCGAAATGAGCAGCAACACTACTATGCCCATGCCCCATAGCAGCTGCTTTTTATAACGTACGACAAAGTCGGAGAACCGTACCATGGCAATGCTGCCCAGGGTGTCGCCGCTGAGGGCCTTGACCGGCAACAGCATCATCATGGCGGGCAGGAAGGTGATGGAGAGAAAGAATGCCAGCACAACCCCCATGGCTGCCATGTTGCCCAAATCGCGGAAGGGCGGCGCTTCACTGAAATTGAGACTGAGAAAGCCGATGGCAGTGGTCAAGGTGGTGAGGAAAATAGGCTGCAGGTTAATGCGCAGACTCTCCATCATCGCCTCATGCTTGTTCTGCCCGTCTCGCATGAAGTGGAGAAAGTTAACCAAAATGTGCACACAATCGGCGATCGCCAGGGTCATGATTACGATCGGTACCGTGGTGGTGGGTGGCGACATTTTGATGCCGAGCCAGCCTGTCAGGCCCATGGTGGCGATGATCATCAGAATAATGATGATCACGGTTGAGAGGGTGCCGGGAATGGAGCGCAGCATCACTACCAAAACCAGGATCACCGCGGCGAACATGATCGGGTAGAGGCTCGTCATGTCATCCTGGGAGGCGGACGGAAAAGCGTTGTTCATCATCACCATGCCGGTGAGATGGATGTCGATGTTGGGGTAGGCCGCCTCGATATTTTTTGCCATCTCCCTGGCCCGTTCCGCCACTTCCGGTACCTCGGTGAGTTTTTTGCCCGGCAACTGTACCGTCACATTCACGCCGGTGGTGTGGGCCGAGGGCGATATCAAACGATTGACCAGGAGCGGGTCGCCGGTGGCGATTCGCTGTTTCTCAGCCAGATCTTCATCGCTCAGGGATTGGGGGTCCAGGACAAGATCCTCAACGATCAGATCATCACCCTCGGCATGGGTATGCTGGAAGTTGGTGATGGAGTCGACCCGCAGGGAGTAGGGGATCTGCCAGGACTCCTTGGTCAGTTCCGCGACGGCGGAGAGGGTTTCACGAGTAAATACCTTGCCATCCTTGGGTGCGATGACAAACAGTACATTGTCATTTTTCGTGTAGGTATTCTGCAGTTGTTCGAAGGCCTTCAGTTGAGGATTCTCCTCACTGAAAAACATGCGGTAATCATTGCTGAACGCCAGGTGTTGTACCCCACTGCCCATCAACAGCGAGATCGCGACGGCTAGAAAGATGACCAGCAACCTGTTTTGCAGTACGAAGCGGAAAAAGGATTCTTTCATATCATTTCCCTGTTGCTGATTGGATGTTTTTTAATTGGTTGTTTATTCATTTCACGTTCCTTGCGATGGTTCTTTGATTTAACTTTGCGGGGCTAAGTGCGTAGGCTGTTCAGATAACTCAACAGCGCCTTGCCGCAACGCATCAACTCATCATGACTCTGGGCATTTTTCGCCATGCTCATGCAGCCCTCCAGCGAGGCTAGAATGAAAAATGCCGTATCGGCCGGATCGATAGCGGTTGATACGCTGCCTTCTTGCTGTCCTCGGGTAAGAAGCGTTTCGATACTCTCCTGCCAGCGTTTGTAGATCGAGTCGATGCGTTGACGAAAACCGTCATCGATGGCCGACATCTCCTGGGCCAGGTTGTTGAGCGGACAGCCGAGGGTAATCTCTTCACACTGGTAGTGCTCGCCCATCTTCATGATGGTTCCCATCAGCACGTCGATCGGGTGTCCGGGTTGGCGCAGGGGTTCGAACCAGAGTCTCTGCAACTCCTCGGCGATATGTTCGTCCAGTACAGCGTAACCGAGTTGCAGTTTGCTGCTGAAATGGTGATAGAGGGCGCCTTTGGTGACGCCGGTTCGTTCCAGGATGGGATTCAGACTGGCAGCCTGGAAACCGAAACGATGAATCTCCTCATAGGCGGCTTCCAGCAGTGACCGTCGGGTAGCGTCAGCATCGGCAAGCATGACAATAGGAATCTCGCTCATGGAACATACCGACCAGTATGTATCTTGATTGGAGTTCTGTCAAATTTCATTTGCTCGTTTGTCGGTTTCATCGGATCTGTTACCTGGCGATAATGCCAATCACAATGTCGAAGGAGTGATCTTCAACGGGCAAAGCATTCGGTCGGTTTGCGGTCCGAGCTAAGTTTGGCCGCCATTGACGGTTTAATCCTCTCTGATCGGTAACGCGTTGTAACAAGATGTAACAAGGAATGTTCAGAAACCTATAGGACCTCAAAAAACGAGATCCTTTCGAAGCGACGTGGAGCCGTTCAGCAGTAAGAGAGGGGCGTGAGGCAGTTCCTCAGTGAGTGTGGCATTACCATTCGCCATAGTACTGAGTATTGCGGTGTTTCGGGTACTTTCTATTTGAAAAAAAGGATTATTCCTGCGGAGGCTTCCTCACTTGCTGAGTGATCGAATCCACCATGTTTTCTATGTCGGTGTTCTCTTCGTATCTGCAGTCACGAACCTTCAAATGATTGGCGATCCTCAGCGTGCCATCTTCGTTTAGGATACCCAGCACCTTGTTGTGTTTGTTTCTGAGAATCGTGGTCGAACTGTCACCAGAGGGACGCCTTACGCAGAAGGTTGTCCAGCCATACTCTCTCAGGTGTATCAATCCCAGCTGTTGTTGCTCGTTGAGATAGCTTTTTGGGTCAGAGGGAATGGCGCTGATACCAATACGTCTATCCACAGTCGTTTACCGGTCAAATATTTATACAATGTTATTTTACATAAACAAAAAAAATGCCAAATATTAAGATATTCTTTTAAAACAATAAGATAGGGTCTAATAGATTTTTGTGTGGGTTGAATCGCCTGGCAAGCGTAAAAAAAGCCGACACATTTCAGATAATCGCCCCTGGAATCAAATCTCTAAAAAACAATAGCATAAGTTATCTTGGTTACCCACTTTACTCAGCCATTGCACAAGCGATTTGCAAAAGTCATAAATGTTGAGTTGTAGATTTGAGTGGAGGGGTTCGCTTTGCTCACGACTGTTTATTTTTCCGCATTCCAATATTTGTTGCTGTAGAGGATGTGAAGAGCGTCCAATGAGAGACCAAGTGTTGCTGGGCAACTCAAAACTTCTCAACCGCTGTTACGATTTACATGCTCCCATCCCATGGCTGAGCATGATGGGTAATCGGATAAGTTATTGATATTATGGAGCATGAAACGAGAAAATCGTTTAATTCAGCCATGCGACAGTCTTAACAGCTTGATTACCGATGGATATTTTGAATTGTTGCGGATCAGACAGCGGGCTGTTTCGGTGATGACCTGCTGATCAGAACTCCCTATACTGGGTTGACGACCGAATGTGCACTCTATATGAGGATAACTGCGGCAACGCATCAGTGGGTTGCCAAAACGGTTTGGCATCAATATTTTACCGGTTCAGATAGTTCAGGCGGTACACAAGAAAAAAGGGGAGTTTTGTATGTCTTCGTCAGATCAGACAACACAGCAAGAGAATCTGTCTCTGGGGGCGTCTGCCCAGGAGTTTCTCGACTACTGCACGGCAGAAAAAGAGCGCCGGCTCAACTCCGGGGAGGCGTTTGACGAGGAGACATTCGATCAGGCCATGCAAATGGTGATCAGCAAACTGCGTGTGCTCGCGGATGAGGGTTGGTCATGATCATCAACTCCATCAAGGCGAACAATGTCCTGAAGTATACCGACATGAATCTGGAGAACATCCCCGGGCAGGGTTTGATTGCAATATCCGGTCCCAATGAATCGGGAAAGAGTACGATTGGCGAAACCGTCTGTTTTGCACTCTTTGGCAGGACCTTCTCCCTGGATGTGGATGATCTGACCAAGGTGATACGCTGGGGTGAAACCCACTGTTCGGCTCAACTCGAATTCACCCCGAGAGACGGCAAGCGCTATTGCCTGGATCGTTTTCTCGATGACGCGGGAAATCACAGTGCCAGACTCACCCTCGTGGCATCCGATAACGATGAGGAACCGATCGCGCGAGGCGTTGAGCAGGTTGCGGACAAGGTCTATGAGCTGGTCGGTTATGAGTTCGAGGAGTTCGTTGAATCTTTCTATCTGGCGCAACGCGAGATCACAACCCCCCATCCCCATAGCTTTGCGGTAAAGACCATGGCTGGATTGGTGACCCTGGAGTATGTCAACGAAGCCTGCCAGGAGGACAAGGATGCCACCCTGAACGAGGTTGAACAGCGTAAAGCGGAACAGATCAGTGTGCAGGCTCAAATCGATGAGATCGGCATCGATCACAGCCTGATGCCGGCGTTGCAGGGCGAACACAATGAGGTGACTCGCCATATGGAAGATTCGATGGATCTTATCGAACAGCTGGAGAACGCATCCATTACCTACCAGGATGCCGTGCCGAGGCGGGAGTCGGATCTGAGTACAGCCGGACGCGCCGGTTTTCTGGCATTGCTGTTTCTGGTATTCGCATTGATTGCTGGCGGGGCCTGGTATCTGCTGGCAAAACTGCCCGAGCAGGCCTCTGCGCAACAGTTGAGTGAGATGCTGAGCGGCAGTTTCTCTGCCTGGCAGGATACGATGATCCCCTGGCTGCTGTATGGTGCGGGTGGATTTGTGCTGTTGTTTCTCATCTTCTGGATTCGCCGTGCTGCCAAAAAGCGCAGTGCCAAGGCCTACGACGAGGCGGCATCCGGGCTGGTGGATGCCCTGGCTAACCTGGATAGTCTCTCCAGTGTGGTTATCCGCAATGAGCTCGAGGTGGAGACGGAATCCGAGCAGGTGGAAAATGATAGGGAGAGTATGGAAGAGAGGGAGAGTGAACATACCGTTGAGACTGAGGCGGAATCGACGATAGTCGATCATGCCGCGCGGGAACGCCTGAGTCAGCGGGTGAGCGACTGGAGTGTCACCATCGCCGAAGTCAGAGACGGCGTGGCGCTGGAAGAGGGCCAATTGCGGCAGGGTGTGGAAACGGACCGTCGTCGGCTGGGTCAGCTCGATTCAGTCATTGACCAGGAGCAGGAGCGTTTGGATAAATTCGAACAGCTGAAACTGATCAAGGGTGATCTTCAGCAGAAGATCGATGACAAACAGCGCCACATGGAAATCTGCGCGGTTGCTGATCAATTGATTCAGGGCGCGACCAAGGAGGTCTCCCATAAGTTCAACCACAAGCTGCGCGGTCTGGTCAGTAAGACACTGCCCCTTTTTACCGAGAACCGTTATGAGCACCTGCAGATCGACGACGACCTGAACGTGCGCGCCTTCTCCAGTGAAAAGCGGGACTTCATGGACCTGGACGAAATATCCAGCGGTACCCAGCGTCAGATCATGTTGGCGGTACGTTTGGCGCTTTCCCAGGAGCTGGTCAACCGGGCCATACAAGGGAGTCAGTTTCTGTTTCTCGATGAGCCGTTTGCCTTTTTCGATGAGAGGCGCACGCGCAGTTCACTCACTGTGCTGCCGACCCTGAGCGAGGAGTTGAATCAGATATGGATCGTCGCTCAGGATTTCGCCGACGATCTGAAATTCGATATGCATGTGCGCTGTGACAGGGAGAACAATACCATAACGCTGCAACAAGGTTGACCTGTATTCCCCAGCTCTCCATTATGGAGAAGGGTGCGGCTTGCCGCACCGTTAACCCTATGGCCATATAGTGCGGATCGGTGGACGAAGCCTTCGCTGTGATCGAGCTGCACCCGACCATGGTGCCGATGGTGTCTGAACTTCCGGTCACACAAATCATGCCCGCACTGGATGATGCGCTTGCAAGCACCGGCAGAGCCGTGTTGTGCGCGCCGCCCGGATCGGGTAAGACGACCCTGGTTCCAATCCGATTGTTGCAGGCTGCCTGGTTGGGCGGGCAAACCATTCTGTTGCTTGAGCCCCGTCGATTGGCTGCCCGCACAGCGGCAGCCCGCATGGCCCATTTATTGGGCGAGGCCGTCGGTGAACGGGTAGGGTACTCCATACGTCTGGAAAGAAAGGTCTCCCGGAAAACCCGTGTCGAAGTGGTGACCGAAGGCATCCTGACACGCCGTTTGCAACAGGACCCTCAGTTGAAAGGGGTTGGCCTGCTGATTTTTGATGAGTTCCATGAACGCAACCTGCACAGCGATCTGGCTCTGGCCTTGGCCCTTGATGCCCGGCAGGGACTGCGGGAGGATCTTCGGCTGCTGGTTATGTCGGCAACCCTCGATTCGGATCGTATCTCCGCGCTGATGGATGGAGCACCGATCATCTCCGCCGAAGGTCGGCAATTCCCTGTGACCCATCACTATCTTGGAATAAAGCCCGAGAAAAGAGCCATTGCAGAACAGGTGTCGCGGGCCGTTGCCAGGGTATGGCATGAAGAACAGGGTGAGATCCTCGTGTTTCTGCCCGGCGTCGCCGAAATCAGACAGGTGCAGACGCTGATCGCGAACCGCTTCGCCGAATCTGAACATTCGCCCCTGATTGCGCCGCTCTATGGCGACCTGCCGAAGGTCGAGCAGGATCTGGCTTTGGTCCCAGACAGGAGAAAGAGGCGCCGTATCGTGCTCACCACGTCCATTGCGGAGACAAGCCTGACCATAGAAGGCGTGAGTGCGGTCGTCGACTGCGGTTGGTCGCGTCTGCCGCGATTTCTGCCCGCTATCGGTCTGACCCGTCTGGAGACAGTTGCGGTATCAAAGGCTGCAGCCGCTCAGCGAGCCGGACGGGCGGGACGTCTCGGCCCCGGCAACTGTTACCGTTTATGGTCACCCGACTATCAGGATCAATTACCTGAGTACCATCCGGCGGAGATTTTGCAGGCTGATCTGGCCCCACTGGCCTTGGAACTCGCTGCTTGGGGCGTGGCCGATCCCGTCGATCTGCGCTGGCTTGATCCGCCACCGCAGGCCGCCTACAACCAGGCCTGCGATCTGTTACAGCGTCTCGGTGCCATGGATACACGTCGCCGGCTTACGTCAATGGGAAAACGGATAGCCGGACTACCCGCTCATCCACGATTGGCCCATATCCTGATAAGTGTGGTCGAGGGGGATCGTCAGCTCGCCTGTGACCTGGTGGCGCTGTTGAATGAGCGGGATATCGTAAAACGCCGGCGGGAGGGCCATCCGGGTGCGGACCTGGAACAGCGTTTACACTTGCTCGCATCGTGGCGGAAACGTGTTCATGGGGAAAGTGTAGACGGAATCGACGCCAATGCTTGTAAAAGGGTCGATAGGGTTAGCAGGGATTGGAACAGGCGTATGGAGCGTCTCGATACTGGCACGAACAGAGTCGAACTGTCGGTGCCACAACTCCTGGCGCTGGCCTATCCCGAGCGGATTGCTCAGCGGACAGGGCATGGCCGCTTTCGTCTGGCCAATGGTCGCGGTGCGCTACTGAACGATACGGATCCCCTTGCGGCGCAGGATTATCTAGTCGTTGCCGAGCTGGATGCCGGCAAGATTCAGGGACAGATCAGACTGGCCGCTGCCATCTGTGAAACGGAGATCCGCCAGGTTCCCGATATCGTGATCGAAACAACCTCGGCTATTGTTTGGGATAAGCGCGAACAGCGGGTAAAGGCCTTTGCTGAAGAGCGGGTCGGCGCCGTGGTGTTGGATCATCGTCCGCTCGCCGACCCCGATTCCGATACGGTCGTCAGTGCCATGCTGCAGGGTGTCTCGGAGATGGGACTGGTCGTATTGCCCTGGAATAAACAGATCCGTCAATGGCAGATGCGAGTCTGTTGGCTGGGTAGTCAGCTCAATGATACGAGCTGGCCCGATCTCACCGATGAATGGTTATCCGCGCATCTCCGTGATTGGCTGGCGCCTTGGCTGGTGGGAATCAACAGTAAGGAACAGTTACAACGGCTCGATCTGTACGGGATACTTCAGGCGAGACTCGATTGGCAGCAACAACAGCTATTGCAGCGCGCGGCTCCCAGCCATCTGCAGGTGCCAAGCGGATCTACAGTTCCGCTACGCTACTCCATGAATGCGCAACCGATACTTGCAGTCAGATTGCAGGAGATGTTCGGCCTGGCGGATACACCCAGAGTAGGCCTCGGAAAGGTGCCCGTGATGTTGCACCTGCTCTCTCCGGCACAACGGCCGATGCAGATCACCGACGATCTGGCCGGATTCTGGGAGAGGACCTATCCGGATGTGAAGAAGGAGTTAAAGGGGCGCTATCCCAAACATTTTTGGCCGGACGATCCCATGCAGGCAGAAGCAACTGCCAGGGTAAAGCCCAGAAGGTGCTGATTCATGCAGGCAGGTGATGTTATGTGCCGACCATTCACAATGAGTTACTTGAGGTTTCGTTCTTGACAGCATACATGGAACCGGGCTGGGTTATGACGGCGAATGCCACAAGATCATTGTAAGTGGATGACAGATTACTCCCGTCCGGTATTGATTCGCAGTCAATCAGGATCGATTGTTCAGGTATAAGCATATATAAAACGTATGATCAAGATACCTGCCATTAACCAGAGTAGACCCCGCAATAGGCTCAAGTAGCGTTCTGCCGTGAATCGTTTTCGCAGTCGCATACCGATAAAGAGCGCCGTCAATGCGAAGGGCGCCAGTAACAACGTGCTCAACAGAAAAGTACCGATTCCGGGAATCTCCTGCTGCATAAAGATCAGGCTCTGGGTCAGTTTGCCGGTAAAAAAGTTAAGGTTGAACAGAACCACCATGGTCGCGGTTGCGATGCGCAATTCCATGAACAGGATAATCAACACCGGCAGCATTACATTTACCATGCCTGCCATCAGGCCGGCTGTGGTTCCAAACAGCATATAGGCGGCCAGGGAGTGTTTCCTTACCCAGGAAAACTCCACTCTTTGCAGCCTATCCTGATTCAGATAAAGCAGCACAGCGGAGGCAAGCAACAGCAGAAAGGGGCGAGGATCTAACCATAGCAATAAAAATGTGCCGATTACGGTGCCCAGGAGCGCAAAGGGGATAATCGTCAGATAAGGGCGGATATTTCTCAATTGCTCCCTGCCGCTATGCCATATTGTTGTGAGATTGACCGACATAGTGGGAACTACGCAGATCAGCACGGCGGTGAAGACGTCGGTGAACAGGGCTAGCAGGGGCGTCGCAACCATTGGAAATCCGATTCCGAAGGTGCCGTGTACGAGGCCGGCCAGAATGATGACAGGTGCAGCCTGCCAGATGAGTTCCCAGGTCAATGGTACCAATTCAGTCAAAGGAGTATCCAACTGTTATGGGCATGCCACTCATCTGCCCGTTAACTATGGGTGTTTATTCTGTTTTAAGACGTCGCCCAATCGCATATTTAAGCCGAGTAGTGCCGCCGATATCTTGCCGTTCCACCCATGTGATATGCAGATCTCCCCGGGCATCCAACACGATACTGGGACTGTTTTGCCGGCCCTCACCGGATGCAATCGGCAGTGGCCAGTCTTCGCTCCATTCCCCATCCTGGTACCAGCTCACTACCACATCGGTATTGCCTTCCCTCTCGTCATCCCAGGCAATGACCAGGACGCCATCCTGGTGCCCGGTGATCGTTGCATGCCGCTGTTTTGCCAGTCCGCCGAAATCGTCCTGAACTTTTTCGTTGCTGCCGAAGCTGTTTCCGTCATTTAAAAATGGGGCGCCCCATATGTCGTAGCCATCGCGAAAATCGCGCTTGTCTTCCCATACCGCGAACACGCTATGCTCACCGAAATGGCCCAGAGCGACTCGTGTTACGCCGTGGCCTGATCCGTACGGCAGACCTCTGCTGTCAGGTTGTTCACTGATTCTTTGTGGGTTACTGAAGCGGCATGGGTGGTTTCGCTGTTCTACGGCGGCCATGATAATAGTGTGTTTGGGACGGCGGTCCTCCCAGGCCACTAACAAGCGACCGTCGCTGACGACCGCTGATGGGTACAGCTGCTCGTCTGTGGGAGGTACAATATCAACAGGACAGCCGACACCCAACTCCATTTCTCTTTTGTCATTGGGCCTCAATCGCATAGCGTGAATACGGCCATAGCGCCCGCTACGTTGTGACCAAACCGCATATACCCTGTCATCATGGGCGGTCAGACTGACTTGTGTTGAGGGGTTGTTGTCGATTCTGGCGATAGGGCCGAGAATAAGCCTGCCGTCGACTGTGGCCATCCGTGCATGGATGCGGCCATCCTCCTCCCAGGCGATGGCGAAGTGGCCAACGCTCAGAGCGACCAGTGATGGTTCATAGGCGTCACCATTTCCGCTGATCTGGATCTCATGGGTGAAGCCGTTATCGGTTACATGCTTGTAGCCCAGATAGACGCGTGGTCTGCCGTCACGGTCATCTTCCCAAGCAATGGCGACACCCCGGTCAGTAACGGCAATATTGTGGCGGCCGGAAGAGTCGAGGTGATGAAAATAGTGGTTGTCACCAGTGCCGGCGGTAGAGACGTCGATTGCCCGATCGAACACCCAGGGGGCGGCGACAAGTATTGTCGATGGCATGTACAACAGCAAAAGGACTACAAGACTGACGATTGTCACTGTTTTGCCTTTGACAAGGCCGCTTGTATTTTTTCATCCGCTTCGATCAGATCCTCGACACGCTGAACGCCGATCATGCGATAGATGGGTTTTCCGCCTGGAGTGAGAAAGGTGAATACCGGGGTGACCAGTGCATTATAACGGGTTCCCAGTTCACGCTCGGTAATCCTCTCGCCACTGTGGAGACGCAAGCGGCGACCACTCTCTGCATCCACATAGGCGAGGGCGTAGTTAGCTGTATATCGCGCTTTGACGGTTTGATCGACGAATGCCTCTCTATTGGTTTTTTCACAATAGCCGCAACCGTAACGGCCAAAATAGACGAACAGAGGCTTGGATTCGCGTTTCGATTGCGCCATGGCCTGATCGAAAGGAAGGAATGGATAGTCTTCAGGGGCGTCGGCGCTGGAGGTGGCTGGCAGCAGTAGCGACACGACCAGCAATGAAAAAACTAGTCCGACCCGTCTTGCAAATGGCGGATGTCTGCTGTTGCGGCGTTGTATGTTGGATATATTCATAATCTATATAATAACAACAAGCATGCACGCCAGCTTCGGTTTTTTCATTCGTACCCAGATTCGCTAACCTGCGAGTATAGGATCGGCATCTATTCAGGGTTGTGGCGGTAATACATTACTGCCTGATTTTAGTGATGAGAGTATTAGATTTCTGAAGAGGTTATTTAGCAAAGTTAATTAGCTTTATAATTAATGCTGTCTAAAGAGTAGCGTTTGATCATACGATAGATGCTCCGCTCGCTTATTCCCATGACTTCTGCAACTTTTCCGCGTCTGCCGGAATATTTTTTTAATTGGTATGACAGGTAGTGAGCTTCCAGCTCCTCCAGAGAGGGATCGTGATCAAAACTGAGAGTGACCACTCCTTCACTCTTGCCTAGTACACGGGTGAATGCAAAATGTTCCGGCTTGATCGCTTGTCTTTCACCTGAGAGGATGATCGCTCTTTCTATTACATTCTTTAATTCCCTGACGTTGCCAGGCCAATCGTAGGATATGAGCGACCGAATGGCCGATGATGATAGGTTTTTGTTCACCCTGGTAGAAAAATTATGATTTGTCAGAAAATGTTTGGCCAGCTCAGGTATATCGTCACGTCTGTAGCGCAATGGCGGCATGATGACATTGAAAGCGTTGAGGCGAAAGAAGAGATCCGAGCGGAAGTCACCCTCAGACGACATGGTTTCCAGGTCGCGATTTGTCGCTGCTACAATTCTAACATTGGCACTTAAGTCTTTTGTGCTGCCCAGTCTTCTGTATTGCCCTGTCTCCAGGACTCGCAGAAGCTTTGCTTGTCCGCTACTGTTAATTTCGCCGATTTCATCTAAAAAAAGCGTTCCTCCTTCTGCGCCCTCGATCAATCCCTTTTTCTGCTTGTCTGCACCGGTAAATGCCCCTTTTTCATGGCCGAACAGTTCTGACTCAAAGAGATTTTCCTGTAGTGTGCAGCAGTCAACGGCAACAAAGTTGTTTTTTTTGCGATGGCTATGCGCGTGAATGGCGCGCGCCGCCAATTCTTTGCCGGAACCGCTCTCGCCTTGAATTAGTACAGTGATGTCATTGGGTGCGACGGCCTCAATCAATTGTCTTACCTTTGTAAGCGCTTCACTGTTTCCCACAAGTGATGAGTTGCGTTGATTGTTTTGCTCTAATTGCCTTTTGCAGAACATGTGGTCTTTACGCAGTGCTGCATTGTTGAGAGCACGCTCAACTGTCAGCGAGAGTGTATCGAGGCTGACAGGTTTCAGGATGTAGTCGACAGCGCCCGCTTTTATGGCGCTCACCGCATCTCGTACGGAACCGAATGCAGTTAGTACTATTACCGGGTAATTGACGGATAGATTCTCGATGTACTCGAGGCTGTTGGCGTCTGGCAGTCGGGCATCAGTGATGATTAGTGAGGGTTCATACTTTTCCAGATAACTCAGTACGCTGTCCCAACGGCTGAGACCATCGGCTTCATATCCTAACTTTGTGAGGTGTCGTATGATGAGTTGCCTGAGTATGTCATCATCCTCTACCACGACTATTTTTAATTTCATGGATTTCCCTCTAGCTCTTGCCCGGCGTCAGGCAATTCGATCGTAAAAACACTACCAACAGAAAATTCACTTTCAACTTTTATTGATCCCCCATATTTTTCAATGATGGCAAGACTGATGGATAGTCCAAGGCCCGTCCCTTTTATATCGTCAGCACGACGACTGAAAAAAGGATCGAAAATATAAGGAAGGTCTTTAGCTTGGATGCCGGCGCCGGTATCGGAAAACTGGATAAAAATCTTTCTTCCATCAGTGAAAGTGGAAACTGTTAAAATCCCACCTTCAGGCATGGCGTGAAAGGCATTTTGTGCCAAGTTAAGCGCAACCATTCGAATTTCGCTATCAGATGCCAAGGTGCGTAGCAATTCATTGTTGTATCTCTCTTCAAGATTGATGTTGCATTGATCTGCCTGCCATCTCAAGAGACTCAGTGTTTCATGTAGGGCGTTATTGACATCGACCAACTCTAGGCTTTCGGGGGGAGGTGAACCTAGTTTCAGCAGTTTGCCGGTGATCTCGATACAAGTGTTGATCTCGTCATCGACAAGTTCGAAATGCTGCATAATCGAGTCCGGACAGTTGTCATTTGCATCAACTGCGTTTTTTGTGGCATCCAGCGCCAATTTGACCGATGCGAGGGGATTATGGATCTCATGCGCAACACCGGTAGCCAACCGGCCCAATTCTGAGAGCTTTTGTTCCTGAGAATATTTTACCTCCTTGGCAAGATCACGGATCGATTCGACGATCAGGGTTCTCTCCTGCCTGCCTTGCTTTATATGCATGGGCGCTGCGAAAATTTCCACCTCAAATGTGGATTGATCGGAACGATGGTGCTGATGTATCACCTTGACCGGCTGTTTGTTTTGCAGGATTTCATGAACCGGACAGCTGATCAGCGTGGGAGGGCAGGGTTTGGTTGTCTTGTGCGTGATTTTGTAGCAAGCTTCTCCAACTTCCGTGCTGTGCAACAGTTTGTGTTGTTCGCGATAGGCTTTGTTGGTTAATTGTATCTTGAACTCATCATCGATAATCCTGATGCCGTCTGGTATCGCATCAACAAGTGCCTGTAAAAACCCCCTCTGCTCTTCTAGTTCCAGTAGTTTATCCTGCAATCTCTCAGCCATTAAATCGAAGGTGTCGCCTAATCGCGATAGTTCATCCGATCCCAGCATAGAAACACGGGATTGCAGATTTCCCCGGGTCAGCTCTTCGCTTGCACTGGTCAAATGGTTAACCGGCCTGAGAATGTAGGCATGGATAAACCACCAGCCTCCAATCAGATTGAGGATGACGATAAGTGCGCCTGCTCCCATCAGCATCAGGGTGGTATTACGTACTCTGTTTCTGAGCGGTACGGCATCGTAGTCCACATAGAGAATGCCATTGATCGGATTTTGCTCAGCCGGACCGTGACACTCTTTGCATGGCGCTTTGTTATGCACCGGATTTATACTGCGCAAAACCTCTTGCCCCTTACCATTGTGTATGAGCCGGGTTGTGAGAGTTGTGGCGCGGTAGGGATTGGCCAATTGCTTGCCAAAATCACCCTCTCTACTGCTGAACCTGATTTCACCTGTCGGGTTGGTGATGAATACGGATACAATGTCTTGCTGCTCTCCCAGCTTTTTCACCATTTCGCTCAAACCCGGCAGATCTCGCTTTAACATGGCGTTTTCCAGCGAGGCTTGCAGCAGGTTGTTGACCTGGTTGGCTGTATGCGCTCGTTCCCCTTCCAGCTCCGACTGGTAGAGCGGTATATAGAGTAGGAGAAAGACCAGGGAGCTGATGGCGAGACCGGAAGTGGTACCTAGAATGAATTTTCGATTCAGGCTGTTGGCTATCCAGTTCATCGCTTATGACGGCTCAGATTTTCAGTGTCAGCTGCCTTGATTGTAATGCCAATAAAAGCTGTTTTTTCTGACATTTTGTCAGGTCGGGGGCTGGGAATCGACCATTTTTTCGGATGTATGCTCTACACGACCACTCTTGGCGCATGTTTTGCTCGTTATTCCGGGATTCATTGGATCTTACAAAGTGGAGGAGTCCCGAAAGTGAAAAAAAACAGAGACAGTCGTTATCGTTGCATCAGCATTCATCTGTTGTGGCTTACGCTATCAATACCCATTGCAGGCTTGGCAGAACAGGGAGTTACCCTCTCTCAGTCACTGCGTGAGTCTCTGCTTCTTCAAGGGTGGCAAGAGTACATGGCTGCGGATGGCAGTGTTATCTATCGTCAACCTGTAAAAGAGCCGGTAACTGACAATCAGTCACCTGAGGCTGAATTGCCAAATATCAGACAATTTGGCAATGCGCTGCAGCAGCGCGGATGGCAGGTTGAATGGGACAGCGAGGGCACATTGATTCTGCGCCCGGGCGATACGGGTGATGCGCCGGCACAACCGGTGACTCCTACTGTGGAGAGTGGCTCCGTGACGCTGCCGGCTAATCTAACAGGATTCGATTATTGGCATATAGAAAGGGACGAGAGCGGGGCGCTGCTATTTCATCCAGTGGAGTTGCCGTCCGCAAACCCGTCAAAGATGGCAGAAGCATCGGATAAAATGGCTGAGTGCCGTATTGACTACTTTCAACTTGACCCTGGTGTACTGCCTCTTGACGATTGGTCGGAGGTACATGAACTCACAAAGCGATGGATAGACACCACCCGGGAATCTGGCCTGCAGGTAGGCAGGATTCGCAGGATTAATCGCGTCTATCTGGTTAGTGTGGTTGGTGATATAGAGCCCTATCGCTTGAAGTATCAGCTGGCAATTCGCATATCGGATGGTGGTGTCATACGTATCTTTTAGTTGACCGTTTGGGCCAGGCTTAAAGGTGGAGGTCTCTATTGACCTCCACTCTGTCAATATGGCGGATGAGTTCTTTACCTATCCCTTGTATGACGAAATGTCAGTCAAGCGTGATTACATGAACTGCTGCGGCAGTCAGTTGAATATCCTTTCTAACCGAATGATAAATATAATTTAAATTCTGTACTCGAAAAAATCCTACAACTTCATCTTTAGTACGGACTCGCATCAGCAGCGCTCAGCCTGACAGATCGTCAGACAATCTTTTATTCACTTCAGCATACATATTAGGATTTCGGATAAAAAATCATTGTAAAACAAGGGAAAAGAGGCAGAAACAACATAATGGCACAGCTGTTGCCTGCATAGACATGCCAGCCCGTACTGATACTAAAAGATAAATCGAGGAGGGTGTTGGAATGCGGTTGTTTCTGCTTGTCGGCTGTAGTGTGTTGATGCTGCTGTCGTCACATCTCATGGCTGACTATCCCATAGCTGGGGTTGAGCCTTCCAAACGGCCTGTTGATGCGCCTGCCATTGAATGGGTAATGCGAGACAAGGTCTGGTATCAATCTGCCTTGACTGGTGTGCAACAACCCTATCCCAAAAGTCTCTACTTCCTTGACAACCAAGGGAATTGGTACACGCCTTTCAATCGGCCCGGCATGAAGGGTAGATACGATATTCGAAAATGGCATCAGTAGTGTTGGCATAAATAGGGGGTCAGGATCATCTGCCGGTTCAGGCGGATGGCCGGTTAACGGTCCCGAGTTGGGAGAAGATATTTACTACAACGTGAGGCAAAAATTATGAAAAAGTTTCGAATGCCAATTTTGAAAGGAGTGATCAAAGCTATGGGGATGGCAGTAGCACTAGCTGTCGCTCCATTGGCGTCCGCCGGCATGTATGGCATGTCAGGAATGGATGGTATGTCTGGCATGGGCGGTATGTCCGGCATGGGCGGTATGAGCGGTATGTCCGGCATGGGTGGTATGTCCGGCATGGGCGGTATGTCCGGCATGGGCGGCATGAGCGGTATGTCCGGCATGGGCGGCATGAGCGGTATGTCCGGCATGGGTGGTATGTCCGGCATGGGCGGCATGAGCGGTATGTCCGGCATGGGTGGTATGTCCGGCTACTTCAAGATCACCCCGCAAGGACAGATCTTCTTCTATCCGGCTAGTGGTATGGGCGGCATGAGCGGTATGTCCGGTATGGGCGGCATGTCCGGCATGAGCGGCATGGGCGGTATGTCCGGTATGGGCGGTATGTCCGGTATGGGCGGTATGTCCGGTATGGGCGGTATGTCCGGCATGAGCGGCATGGGCGGTATGTCCGGTATGGGCGGTATGTCCGGTATGGGCGGCCAGTGGGTTTGGGTGCCTAGTGGAATGTCTGGAATGAGCGGCATGGGCGGCATGTCCGGCATGGGTGGTATGTCCGGCATGGGTGGTATGTCCGGCATGGGCGGTATGTCCGGCATGTCCGGTATGGGCGGTATGTCCGGTATGGGCGGTATGTCCGGCATGTCCGGTATGGGCGGTATGTCCGGTATGGGCGGTATGTCCGGCATGTCCGGCTACTTCAAGATCACCCCGCAAGGACAGATCTTCTTCTATCCGGCTAGTGGTATGAGCGGCATGTCCGGCATGGGTGGTATGTCCGGCATGGGCGGTATGTCCGGCATGGGCGGTATGTCCGGCATGGGCGGTATGTCCGGCATGGGCGGTATGTCCGGCATGGGCGGTATGTCCGGTATGAGTGGCTGGCGTTAATCGACTCGGCCCGCTTGCGAAAAGGATTTAATTCAAGGACGTCATGGGGCGCAGGGAAGCGCCCTCTTCATTAGACTAATTCCCATATTGAATCTATATCTGATTGCTTCAGATGAGGGAGATGAAATGACTTTGGGTATCAGGCTCCTTACTCCGTTGCTACTGTCGATGATGCTCTTCACCATCGGTCAAGTTTTCGCCCGTGATATTACAGTCAATGACTATGATCGAGCTAGTTGGCATCCTATCCATACCAAGCCGGATATTGATAATGCAGTCGATGAGCAGTGCCTCAATTGCCATCAGGAGATACTCAGTAGAAAGGTGCTGTTTCAGTCACCTGCCGGCGTTAAAGCCTCCAATGTATTGGCCTGGTATCAGACCTTATCGACCTATGAGGGTGAACAGGATACCTTTCATCGTCGTCATCTGGTGACGCCCCTGGCCCAGGAATTGATGGACTTAAAATGCAACACCTGCCATCAGGGAAACGACTTAAGGGAAGAGGCGACGATACCTCCAGACCATTCGAAGCGGGAAAAGACCCTGCGTAAGTCAGTGAATCCCGAGATTTGTCTGATGTGCCATGGGGCTAACCCATATAAGTTGATGGGCTTGCCGAAACCTTGGCCGGAATCGAGAGCACTCTTTCAAAACGACTGCTTGCTCTGTCATGCCAATATCCGCACCAATCGGCACCAGGTCAATTTTTTGAAAGCGGACGCCATAGAGGCAGCTGCCAAGAAGGATCCGGACGTATGTTATGGCTGTCATGGAGGGCGGCAGTGGTACCGGATTCCCTATCCCTATCCCAGACACGCCTGGAAAGGCATGTCCAGCACAACCCCCGACTGGGCCAAAGATAGACCAACCGAATCGGAACCAAGGTTCCGCATCAAGATCCAGCAGGCTGTGAAATAGTCAATTGCCGACAACGAGGTACGGATGAGTATCGATAACTTAAAAGAGAGACTATATGAGCGTTTGAATCTTACCAGGCGTTCATTCCTGAAGTCTGCTGCGGCAGGCAGCGCGACTTTGGCTGCCGGAGGCTTGGTGGAATTGAAGACCGCCAAAGAGGCCAAGGCGTTTGCCTACGAACCCTATCCGACCGACGATCAACTCGAGACGGTGGTGACCAGTTGCGCTCATAACTGCGGTTCGCGCCATATGCTGGTTGCACATAAATGGAAGGATGTCATCGTGCGCTTGTCGACGGACGATGGGCGTTATCAGCGTGGCGGCTATTTCGGTAAGGACAACAATGACGAGCCGCAACTGAGGGCCTGCCTCCGGGGACGTTCATATCGTCAACGCCTCTATTCGGCGGAACGCCTGCTCTATCCGATGATGCGTGTGGGTGAGCGGGGAGAAGGAAAATTCAAGCGCATCTCATGGGACGAAGCCCTCGATTTTGTGGCCAATAAGATGGTTCACCTCAAAAACACCTATGGCCCCACAGCCCTGGTGGATCAGAGTTATGCCGGCGCTTCATATGGGGTGTTACACAAATCTGACCAGATCGAGGGCTTGTTGGGCCGCTTCCTCGGAATGTTTGGTTGCCGAACCAGCTCCTGGTCCGTGCCTTCCTATCAAGGTACCACCTTCAGCTCACGCATGACCTTCGGTACGATAGAGGACGGCAATGAAGACGATGCGTTTGCCCATTCCAAATTAATGATCATGTGGGGTTGGAATCCCGCCTACACCTTCCACGGCGGTAATACCTTCATGTATATGCGAATGGCCAAGCAGCGCGGATGTAAGTTTGTGCTGGTCGATCCGCAGTATACCGACTCTGCTGCAGCCTACGATGCCTGGTGGATACCCATCCGTCCCAATACCGATGCGGCCATGATGGCGGGTATGGCGCACTACATCTTTACCAAAAACCTGCACGATCAAGCCTTCATCGATCAATTCTGTCAAGGTATGGACGCGGGGACCATGCCGGAGTGGGCCAAGGATAAAGAGAATTTCAAAGATTATATCCTGGGCAAATATGATGGTGAGCCAAAAACGCCGGAGTGGGCGTCCAAGATCTGCGGCGTACCGGCCAAGGATATTATCAAGTTGGCGGATATGTACGCCAGGACGAAACCCGCGGCGCTGAAGGCGTCATGGGCACCGGGCAGAAACGCCTACGGTGAACAGTATAACCGTATGGCGGCAGCCCTGCAGGCGATGACCGGCAATATCGGCAACCTTGGTGGTTGTGCTGAAGGTGTCGGCAAGGCCTGGCACGCGGAAGCGGTGGCCTATCCCTATGATCAGTATTCCAACACCTGGTTTCAGTCCATTAAGTCGGATCGTTGGGCGCACTGCGTACTCAACTACCCCAATGTAAAACGCGAGGAGATAGGCCTTTGGCCGCGGGATGACAATACCGACGGGCAGATACCCAATATCAAGGGGATCTTTTGGCAGGGATCCGATTGGTTCAATCAACTCACTAATATCAATAAAGAGATTGAGGCGATCAACAAGCTGGAGCTTGTGGTCTGCATGGATTCGACCATTACACCATCCGGGCTCTATGCCGATATTCTGCTGCCCATTGCGACCCACTTCGAACGGCACGATGTGGCGTTGCCTTGGTACAAAGGCCATTACTATATACACCGCCCTAAAGTCATCGAGCCGATGGGAGAGTCGAAGACCGATTTCCAGGTCTTCACCGAACTGGCCTATCGAATCGGCGGCGATGTTTTCGGTCAGGCCTTCAATCCAAAGGCGAACCGAGATTATTTCCATGTCAATGACATTGTGGACGAGGCCTACCTGAAAGAGTGGTGGGAGCAAAAGGTCATGCATCATCAGCATGTGGATATGTCATGGGAAGAGTTCAAGCAGAGAGGCGTCTACAAGTTTACATTCGACCAACCACACGTAGCGTTCAGGGATCAAATAGAGAACGGCACACCGTTCCAGACACCCTCCGGCAAGATCGAAATCCTCGCCACACAATTGGCGCAGATCACCGATTGGAAACGGACCATGTACGGTTATGAAATCCCCTATATACCAAAATGGGTAGAGCCCTGGGAATCATTGAACAGTCCCAAAACCGCAAAATATCCGTTTCACTTGGTATCACCCCATCCGAGGTGGCGAACTCATTCCATATTCAACAACTGCAGTTGGCTACGCGAGACCTACGAACAGGAAGTGACCGTTAACGCCTCTGACGCGAAAAAGCTCGGCATCAAGACCGGCGACACCGTAGAGATTTGGAATGAACGTGGAAGGGTGGTGGTGCCGGTCTACGTGACGGAGCGCTGCATGCCTGGGGTTGCTGTACTGCATGAAGGGGTATGGATTGACCTGGATGAAAATGGCGTTGACAGGGCAGGTAATCCGGACATGCTGACGTTGGATGAGCCTAGCCCGGCGGGGGCATTCGCCTACAACACCGTGTTGTGCGATATCAAAAAGACGGATCTTGAACATCGACCTGGTTGGGACAAGCTGGCAACTTCTCGTGCCCATGTTTTTAGGCGTGACCTTTAATCTTGGAGGAGAGACTTATGTCAGATAAAAAAGATAAGGCCAGGATAAAGGAAGCGGTAAAACGCCGTAAGCGTCAAACTTATACGCCAGTGGTTCCCGACATGCAGTTGGGATTCATACATAATAATGTTGATTGCATTGGCTGCCGGGCCTGCGAAATCGCCTGTAAGGATAAAAATGGGTTGGCAGCCGGGCCAAGGTTCAGACGCGTTCAATATATAGAAGGCGGAAAGTACCCGGATGTATTCGCCTATAAGGTCAATATGTCATGCAACCACTGTGAATCCCCCGCTTGCCTGCCTACTTGTCCCACCGGTGCGATCTTTAAACGAAAGAAGGATGGTATAGTCGATATCGACTCTACCCTATGTATCGGCTGCCGGCGTTGTGAAGCTGCCTGTCCCTTCGGTGCACCCCAGTTTGATGCGAGCGACAGCATCGTCAAAAAGTGCAACATGTGTGTGGATGAGATCGAGGCGGGTCGAAAACCCTACTGTGTCATGGCCTGCATGATGCGTGTTTTGGATATCGGTCCGGTTGAGGAGATCTGGAGCGGGGCACTGGAGACGGTGGCGATTGGTCCCAATGACAAGGTCTCCCGGCAGGTGAAGAATATCTCGAACATCGAGTTGACAAAGCCCTCAATCGGCTTTGTGGCCCATAGTAAAGGGAAGGTCAAGTGATGGAGCAAGCATTGGATCTGCACGACAAATCAAGCATTAAACTATTGCAAACTTTCTATCAGGCAGTTGCCGATGACTTGGAGATGCTTGCCCTGCTACATGTGAAAGAGCCTGATTGTAGGATTCTCGAGGCTTTGCGTGATTGTGGCTTCCCGCACTCCATGGGGCTGAAACTGGTTACCGAAGCAGGTATCAATGCGATTGACTTGATGGGTCGAGTGGTAGAGTCACTGCCCGATACATTTGATGATGACTTCCTCGATCTGTTGGCGGCGGATTATGCCGACATCTACCTGAATCATAGCCTGCAGGCCTCACCGCTGGAATCGGTTTGGCTGGATGAAGAGCATCTGACCTGCCAAGAGAGTATGTTTCAGGTAAGGGCGTGGTATGAAATCTATGGTCTTATGGTGGAAAATTGGCGTGTCAGGCCCGACGATGACCTGGTATTGCAACTTCAGTTTGTTTCACACCTGTTCTCGATTTCAGAGTCTGAAAAGCATCTTGAGGATGCGGCAAGGTTTATGGACGAACATCTGTTGCGCTGGCTGGGTGAATTCTCCAATCGTGTTTCAAGCCGCTGCGCGACGCCATATTTTGCCGGTGTGGTTTTGTTGACGGCGGCCTATTGCGAAGAGTTGAGGGATCTTTTGGCAATCGTGATCGATCAGCCCAGGCCGTCGCAGGAGGAGATAGAAAAGAGAATGAAGCCCAGTGCGCCCAAAGAAGAGGTATCTCTCAGCTATATGCCTGGAATGGGCCCTGCCGTATAGATTTGAGTCCATAAACAATTCTGAGATTGCCTGATTAACTTTTATTTACCCTACACAAGCGTTAGGAGAGGATCTAATGAAAACGCATAGAAACAATTGGGTGGCCGCTAGCTGTTTTATGACGATGTTGATGTTTAGTGCCCAAGGTGCCTTTGCGGATGCTGCCGCCGGTAAGGTTATATACGAGGGCACAGGTGGTTGTGTGGCATGCCATGGGATGAGCGGACAGGGCGATGGGCCGGCTGGAATGGCGCTGAATCCGAAGCCGCGCAGTTTTGTGGAGGGCGCCTATCTCTACGATACGGACGGAGACGGACAGCCGGGCAGTGACACAGACCTGCTCAACATTATTAAAAACGGATCAGCCAAGTATGGCGGTGCACCGACGATGCCAGGACGTGCCGATATTCCTGATGCCGATATCCAAGCTATTGTCGCCTACTTGAGAAGCCTGAAAAAATAGAAGGGCAGTCAATAGCTATACGATAGGATTATGACGCCTCTGCAAGAACTGTTTGATCAGATCCGGCAAGAAGAGAAATTGCCGGATATGGTCTCTGAGCGCTGTGTTCATGAAATCGTCGAGGTGGCAAGCTGTTCGTCTTGTGTGGATGTCTGTCCGCAGCATGCATGGTCTTTGGATGACGAGGCGCTACGTCTCGATACCGCACTCTGCGATGGCTGCGGGTTGTGTATGCCTACCTGTCCTGAAGGAGCGATTTCGATCCGATATGAGGTTCCCATAGGTGACTGGGAACAGAGAAAGATTGTGCTTTGCGCCTGCGAAAAGGCGGGAATAACCCACAAGAAAGGTGCCATTCCCTGTATCCACCTTGTCGGTATCAAAGATATCCTTAAACTGTATCGACAGGGCTATTCCGAATGGCTTGTGGCGACAGGCAGCTGTACGGAGTGTAAGCGTAACAGAGGTGTCAAACTCTCCGAAAGAGTTGATCGGATCACCTCGGCGCTTTCTGTCAAGAGGATGGCGCCTATAGACTATCGTCGATTGAACGGTGGTGAATGGCAACGTATCAGTTCCCTATTGGTTGAAGACCATGCGGCATCCAGACTTAGTCGTAGAGGATTTTTGCGGGGAATGATTGAGGGTGGTCTCCGACCCAAATCGGCCATTTTCAATCTGTACGAAAGTGAAACTGATGATTTCACAGCCCCAGGAGAATTGATTCCGGCGAGAGGTGAGCCCTCAGTCTGGCCTTATGTGCCGCAAATCGATGCCGTTCAATGCAATGGATGCGATGCCTGTGTCAGGCTCTGCCCGCATGGTGCAATAGATCTCAATGACGGGAGTGAACGGATCTATTACGGCATGGAGCCACAGCTATGCAGCGGATGCGGCATCTGTGTGGATGTCTGTAACGCGCAGGCCATATCGGTCAATGAGTGGTCGAGACTGGAGCATCGGGATGTGACATTGGAAAGCATGAAATGTTCATGCTGTGGTAACCAGGTGCATGTGCCTGCGGAAAGCAGAGTGAGATCGCAACGTCTTTGCAGAATTTGTGCTCAAGTCAACCATCATAAAAACCTCTATCAGGTAGTGGAATAGGCTGTCATTTCACAGACAGTTATCGGTTGCTCCTCAAAATATAAAGAATTCATAACATCTGATCCCTAGCCGAAGACAAATTGGATTCTCTATGCTCTACTTGCAGTCAAGCACGGCTATTCAGGGCAAGTAAACAAATGATCAGCAGTGACAATCCAGTATCACTGAAATGCAGGTTGCAATGGCCGGTAATTTTACTCGTACTGTTGAGTTTTAACGGCTGCTCTTCGGAGACCGCAGACCGTGAGCAGAGTGATAGTGTTCAAACAAGTTCTATCGATACGAGTGCGGAATTCGCGCCGGGTATGCCATGGTTGAATGTCGAGAGACCACTGACATTTGACGATTTGCTGGGAAAGGTGGTTATTCTGGACTTTTGGACGTATGGGTGTATCAACTGTATCCATGTACTGGCTGACTTGAAGAAGCTGGAAAAGAAGTATGGGGATCAACTGCTGGTTATCGGTGTGCATACACCGAAATTCGACAATGAAAAGAATCTCGATACACTCAGGAGTATTGTAGTCAGGTATGGTGTCGACCACCCCGTCGTCAACGATGTCGAATCTTTGTTGGCAGGCTATTATGGTATGCACGCATGGCCCACCAGGGTGTTTATCGATCCTGCCGGAGATGTGCTCGGTCGGGTGACAGGTGAAGGAAGATATAGACAGATCGATAACAAAATCGCCGAACTGCTCGAGCAGCATAAGAGTATCCTCAACCTCACTCCAATTCCACTACGATTGGAACGTGAACACAGTAAACCGACGCCTTTGGCAGCTCCAGGTAAAATTGCAATTTCCGATGTGTATCTGGCGATAAGCGATACGTTGCATAATCGAGTTCTGGTCACAGATCATCAAGGACAAACACTATTCGTCGTTGGAACGCAAGCGGCTGGGAACGAGGATGGTGAATTTGATCAGGCAAGATTCAATATGCCTCAAGGTCTTGTCTTTGACGACAACGGAATCTATGTGGCGGATACAGGAAATCACACTATACGATACATTGATCTGGCAAATAAGGTCGTAACTACCGTTGCAGGTAACGGGGTACTGGAAAGAAAACGTGAAGGTTATTATAAAGCAACATCGATCGGCATGGCGTCTCCTTGGGCGCTGGCACTCAAGGACGATCAACTCTTCATCGCAATGGCGGGCAGCCATCAGATCTGGGTTTATAACACCACATCAAAACAACTCATTCATTACGCGGGATCGGGACGTGAAGGTATTGTTGATGGAGATATCGAAACAGCGACGTTCAGCCAACCGAGTGGTTTAAGTCTTTTTGGAGACTGGTTATATATTGCAGATTCAGAAGCCTCAGCGGTTAGACGCATTCATCTGAAAGACGAAGTCGCCGAGACATTGGTGGGTACGGGGTTATTCGATTTCGGTGATGTGGATGGAAAATTGCACGAAGCGAAACTGCAACATGTGCTGGGGATTGCTGTGGCCGGTGACCATTCGGTTGTCCTTGCAGATACTTATAATCATAAAATCAAAATCGTTGATCTCGAGAAGGATACGATAAAATCAATAGTTGGTGATGGCAGGCCTGGGTTTCTCAGTACCGTAAACGGCGAATTTCAGTTGAATGAGCCCGGTGGTCTGGCATTGCATGAAAAGACACTGTTCATAGCAGACACAAATAATAACCGTATCGTGGTTTATGATCTCGATGGCAGGGATGTCTCAGTCTTGGATATAAAAAAGTAACTAAAAATAACAGTCACTCTTGTGAGGTGGGCAGTGCTTTGATCGCGATATCGACGATCCTGACAAGCTCTCTGTGAGATTTACCCTGTCTTGCCAGTACCGATAGTCCGTAAAGAACGGATAACAGATATTCCGCGATGTCCCTTGGTTTGGTTGTTTTATGCAAGTGGCCTCTTTTCTGTTCGGCCTGGACTGCTTTGGTCAGCAAGAGTGCGTTAACTTGCCTCATCTCCTGTAATGACAGGGAAATGTTTTCAGGCATTGCTGAGCTACCGGCCTCGCAACAGCTTTTCACGAACAGACATCCCTTAGGCGAATCATTGCCGTTGATCAAATCGATGATGCCAAGCATATAGGCCCGAACCCGCTCTGCGAATGGAGTCTCTGCGGGATTTGTGAGTCGTTCCATGAGCGGCGCTCCATAATGCGACATATAGTGTTCCAGCGCAGTTGCAAAGAGTTGTTCCTTGTTGCCAAAGGCTGCATAGAGGCTGGGCTTGTTGATGCCCAGCACCTCTGTCAGGTCACTCACGGATGTACCGGAATAACCATTTTCCCAAAAAACACGCATCGCCTTGTCCAGTGCATCTGATTTTACAAAAGCCCGTTTCCTGCCTGCCTTCATCGTCCGCCTCAATATCATGGTTTGGTGTTGACATTATGTACCGACCGGTATAATAATGCAAATATGTACCGTACGGTACATTATATATAGATCAACTATAGGAGGCATCCCATGCAAAAAGTGAAAGGTCGAGTTGTTCTGGTTACAGGTGCCAATCGCGGTATCGGCAAGAGCATAGTGGAGGAGTTTTTACGCGCCGGCGCGAGCAAGATATACGCCGCGGCACGTAATCCGGAGTCTCTCAAACCCTTGACCGATGCCTATGATAAACGCATCGTTGCGTTATGCATCGACCTCAATGATCCGGCCAGTATCACCTCAGCTGCGAGCCTGGCCAGTGATGTGGAGATCGTGGTCAACAATGCGGGCATGCTGAATATTGCAACTCCCCTGGCCAGTAATGCCGTGGCTGCATTGCAGGACGAGATGGAGGTCAATGTCTACGGGTTGATGCGCATGGCACAGGTCTTCGCACCCCTCTTGAGGGCGAATGGCGGCGGTGCCTTGGTTCAGCTCAATTCTGTTGCTTCCATGAAGAACTTTGCGGACTTTGCGACCTACTCAGCATCTAAAGCTGCCTCATATTCCATCACCCAAGGCTTGCGTGATGTACTTAAGGAACAGGGTACACATGTGATCAGCGTGCACCCGGGTCCGATAGCGACGGACATGGCTACGCATGCCGGTCTGGACGAAATTGCTGAACCGGTCGAAGTCGTTCCACAGGCGATTATCAATGCCCTGGAAACAGGTGAGTTTCATGCGTTTCCGGATTCCATGGCCAAGCAGATCGGTGCCGTCTACCATGACTTTGCCAGCAACATAGTAGAAGCAAATCTAATGGAGGGCTGAAGCGATTTTTCAACAATTATCGGGCATGTATATGTAGAGAGCTCAATGCCGACAAATTAAGTTAGGGGCGATTGGATTAGTGTTAACAGGCCCTAATATATGCGAGGTTTTCGTGTGCCTACCTGCAATCTGCAAGGACTATTATTAGTGACAAAATGAGTTGCCTGGATTTTTTGTCGATCTGTTGTGTGAAACGGATAGACTGTTGTATTGATAATTAACTGCATACTTAAAAACATCTACGACTGGGACGAGTTCAAGGGTTGGGACTACCGGCTTTCTGGTTCCGGAGGTGCCGGTTATGTGTTTAGGCATGACGATACCTGGCACCTTGTTGGGCGTATCGGTCTCGGCGGCAACAAGACCTATGGCGATGTCGATGAGGTGCTTACCCAGGAAGCGACCTTTGGATTGGATACGGTTTGGACCATCTCCGAACGGGAGTCGGTAGAGTTTAAGACCACCTTCTATCCAAGTCTGGAGGAGAGTGGTGAATATCGTAATATTGCTGCCTTCAACTGGAAGACGGTTATGTCAGAAGAGGGAGCGTTGGCGATGAAAATCGGTTTGATCAACGAGTACGATTCGCTGGCCGCTCCCGGCACAGAAAAGAGCGATTTCAAATACAACCTATCATTGGTGTGGGGGCTTTAATTGACAGGCTCTTATCCAGGTCCGATGGATCCAGATCTGTGAAAAAATCAGGGCACATACCGCTTTGCCTGCAAGCTAATGAAGGGATCCATTTTGCAGTTAATTTGCATATGTTGGCGTCCATTTGCGGCCATATCAATGGCCCTAGTCACCACTGAGTGCCGGCTTGGCATTGGCGGGTGCGGTGATGCTGGCAGCCTCTTCAGGTTCCTCGTGGGTGTGCTCTTTTGCCAGCAGGACATAGATCGACGGCAGCACGAAGAGAGTGAAAAGCGTGCCGATGGCCATGCCGCCGACCAGTACCAGGCCGATGGAGTTACGTGCGGCGGCACCCGCGCCCGTCACCAGTATGAGTGGGAAGTGTCCGGCGACCGTGGCTACAGTCGTCATCAATACCGGACGTAGGCGGGTCATGGCCGCCTCGCGCACCGCGTCGATCTTTGACAGCCCCTGTTCCTGTAATTTGTTGGCGAACTCGACGATTAGGATGCCGTTCTTCGCGATCAGACCGACCAGGGTCACCAGTCCCACTTGGGCATAGATGTTGAGGGTGGTGGTCCAGCCGCTGGTCCAGAAGGGCATGTTGGGATTGGGCATTTTCAGGAAGGTGAACATCAGGGCGCCGAACATGGCCAGCGGCACCGAACCCAGGAGGATGATGAGCGGGTCGCGGAAAGAGTTGAACTGCACCGCCAGCGCCATGAAGATCATCACGATGGCCAGGGAAAAGGCGGGCAGGAACTTGTTGCCCTCGTGGCGCAGCTGGCGCGATTCACCGGTGTAGTCGATGGTGTAGCCGGGCGGCAGGATCTCCCGCGCTGCCTCTTCCAGCACGGTGAGGGCCTCGTCAAGGGTGCGGTTGGTCATGCCCGAGAGCTTCACCGAGTTGAGCTGCTGGAAACGATTGAGGGAGCGGGGCACGGTGCTGTTTTCGATACGTGCCACGCTGCTCAGCGGGATCAGCTCCCCTTGTGGACCGTTGATATAGATCTCGGTGAGTTGCTCCGGATTGAGCCGCTGGGAGCGCTCGATCTGGGGAATTACCTTGTAGCTGCGTCCCGCGATGTTGAAGCGGTTGACGTAGTCGCCGCCCAGGGCGGCGGACATATCGTTACCAACCTGATTGAGATCGAGCCCGAGGGCGCCGATTTTATCCCGGTCCAATACCACCTGGGCCTGGGGTTGATCATATTTGAGGTCGATCAGCGGCGGGAAGTGGAACATGCCGCTTTCAGTGGCCTTGGCCTGTATCTGCTGGGCGAAGTCGAGCAATCGCTTGGCGTCCCCGGTGGAGGCGATGATGAACTCGACGGGGAAATTACTGCCGCCGGGCAGGGCGGGCGGGGTGGTAGCGAAAATCTGGAAACCGGGGATCTGCGACAGCTTGGCCTGTATCTCTGGTATGATCTCGAAGACGGTGCGCTCACGCGGATCGTGCCATGGCTTGACCACCATGCCGGAGAAGCCGTCGGTATCGTAGAGGGCGCCGACGGCGGGAGCAAGCAGGATCTGAAAGGTGAGATCCACCTCCTCCGTGCTGAGGAAGGCCTCCTCGACCGCCTTGCCGTAAAACTCCTTCTGATTGGCGGTGGCGTTGGCAGGTGCGTTGATCACGCCGAAGATAACGCTCTGATCCTCGCCGGGGGCCAGCTCCTTGGGCGACATGTTGTAGAGGGGAAAGGCCGCTGCGGCGACAGCGAGCCATATCATATAGACGAAGGGGCGTGCATTCAGGGTGTTGCCGATCAGACGGCCGTAGGCCAGTCGCAGGCGGTCGAAGTGGTGGTTGACCCAGCCGGTGAATCCCTTCTCCTCGTCCGCGGCGCTGCGAAGCATGTGGGAGGACATCATCGGCGAAAGGGTGAGTGCGACGATACCCGAGATGGTGACGGTGCCGGCCAGGGTGAGGGCGAACTCGCGGAAGAGGGCGCCGGTAAGCCCCCCCTGCATGGCGATCGGGATGTAGACCGCTGCCAGGGTGATAGTCATGGCGATGACCGGTCCCACCAGTTCGCGCGCGCCGAGCAGGGCGGCCTCCCGCTTGCTGCGGCCCTCCCGCAGATGGCGTTCGATGTTCTCCACCATGACAATGGCGTCGTCCACCACCAGGCCAACGGAGAGCACGATGGCCAGTAGGGTGAGCAGGTTGAGGGAGAAGCCGAAAACCTGCATCAGAAAGATGCTCCCGATCAGTGAAACCGGTATCGCGAACATCGGCACCAGGGCGGAACGCATCGAGCCCAGAAAGAGGAAGATGACGACGATGACGATCATCAGGGTGTCGCCCAGGGTCTTGGTGACCTCGGTGATAGCGTTGGCGATATATTCAGAGGCGTCGTAGCCGAGCTCCACCTCGAGGCCTGACGGCAGGTCGCGGGAGATGGCGTCGATCTCCGTGCGCACCCGTTTGATGACGTCGATGGTGTTGGCGTTGGGCAGGGGAAAGATGCCCATGAAGACGGCGGTCTGGCCCAGGTAGCTGACCGTGGTGTCATAATCCTCGGCGCCGAGGGTGACCTCGGCGATATCCTTCAGGCGCACGATGGCGTCATCCTGCTGCCGGATCACCAGGCGTTCGAACTCCTCCACCGTGTGTAGATCGGTATTGGCCGTCAGTGTGACCTGGACCAGGGAACCCTTGGTGCTGCCGACGGCAGCGAGAAAGTTGTTGGCGGCCAGTGCCTGGCGCACCTGTGCCGGGCTGACATGGTACGCGGCCATCTTGTCCGGCTGTAGCCAGATGCGCATGGCGAAGGTGCGGGCACCGAATATCTCGGCGCGCTGAACCCCCGCAACGGCGGCCAGACGCGGCTGTATGACACGGATCAGATAGTCGGTGATCTCGGCCTGGGAAAGGATATCGGAGGCGAAGCTGATGTAGGCGGCGGCAAACTCCGAATCGGCCGATTGCACCGAGATCGCCGGTACCTGGGCCTCCGCGGGCAGCTCGTTGCGCACTTGGTTCACCTTGGCGGTGATCTCCGCCAGCGCCTTGGTAGGCTCGTAGTTGAGCTTGAGGCGGGCGTTAATCATGGAGAAGCCCTGTAGGCTCTTCGATTCGATATATTCGATACCATCGGCGGACGCGATGGCCTGTTCCAGCGGCGTGGTGATGAAGCCGCGCACCAGCTCCGCGCTGGCGCCCACATAGACGGTGGAGATATTGACCGTGGCGTTGTCGCTGCGCGGATATTGCCGGATGTTGAGACTGTTCCAGGCCTGAATGCCGGCGATGACGATCAACAGATTGAGCACGATCGCAACCACCGGCCGCTGGATGAACAGATCGGTAAAGGCTTTCATCCTTGCCATATTAAAGTCCTTTACTCAAAGCTTCGCACAGCACAGTGTCAGAGTGTTGGATGGGGTTACTCATTGTCAGGGGTGGGCTCCATCTTTGCGTCGGGTGCCAGGGCGTTGTCGACGACCACCGCCATCTTCGGCCGTAACTTGAATACCCCGCTGGTGACCACGCTTTCGCCCTCCTTGAGTCCTGTCTCAACGGCGACGAAATCGCCCCGGGCGTCGCCAAGGCGGATCACTTGCTGGCGCAGTACGAGCTGTTTTTCACCGCTCTTCTCACCCTCGATTTCGTCGATGACGAATACGGTGTCACCGTAGGGCGCATAGAGCACCGCGGTGGCGGGGATTGCAAGCACCTCCCGAATGTCCGCGAGCATCACCTCCACGTTGGCAAACATGCCGGGACGCAGCAGTTCTCCCCGATTGGAAAGGGTTGCCCTGACACGCACGCTGCGCGTGGCCTGATCGATCTCGGGATTCACCGCAATGATCTTACCGCTGAACACCTCTTCAGGGGCCGCATCGGTCGTTACCTGCACTTCGGTGCCGGGGGCAAGGATGGAGAATTGTTGCTGAGGCAGGGAAAAGTCAACGTAGATTGGATCGATGGTCTGCAGGGTCACGACGGGCGTACCTTGCTCAATTATCTGACCCAGATTGATCTGGCGCAGTCCCAGCTGACCAGCGAAGGGCGCGCGCAGAGTCTTCTTGGCGATAGTGGCGCGCACATTGTCAACCTGGGCGGTGGCCTGTTTGAAGTTGGCCTCGGCGGTGTCGAGATCGGCTTGAGAGACCGTCTTATTGGCGCGCAGGTCCCGGTTACGATCCAGGTTGATCCGCGCCAGTTTGGCCGCGGCTTCAGCCGAACGGAGCTGTGCCTGCTCAACGGAAACATCGATACGAACCAATAGATCCCCTTTCTCAACGCGATCACCCGACTCGAAGGCGATCTCCTCGATCTTGCCGCCCAGTTCGGCGGTGACGGTCACCCCCTGCACCGCAACCAGCGAACCTGTGGCGGTCACCGTATTGGGCCAGCGCAGGCTGCGTACCTGATCGGAGGTCACTGTCTCGGGGGGCATTTCCATCTGTGCCGCACCCATGGTTTCGAATTGTTTCAGCTTGATGAGGGTGGGTACGCCTATCAGGACAGCCAGCCCCATCAATGTGAAAACCAGTTTCTTTAACATATGGCTAACATCCGTGCGCGATTCACTGAACACCTGCTTTATAGACCAGAAGTATATCTCCCTGGCCTACGTGAATTGAATAAGCGACATGAGAGATGACTTTGTTTTCAGACTCAAGTTCCAACCACTATATAATATTTCAATAACCACAACTGATACCTGTGATCAATGGGTCGACTGCATAGGGGTTTGACAGAAGAATGGGATGCAAAATTGCAAACCGAAACCATCTCTACGGAAGATAGAGTCTGCACTGAACAATACCTTACAGCATCGCTCCCCAATAGACCAGATTTCTCCGCATCCACGCAATGACATTTCTTAAGCATATGCTTTTTTCGTGGAGATATTAAATGACTAAGGCTTGATGTCGAGCACCGGGGTATCGGGAAAGGCGTCGATACCGTCGATCTCAATCCGATTACCCCGTATGGAGATGATGCGGCAACGGCTCAAGGCAATCAGGTTTGGCCTTACCGGTGCACGGGTGGCGAAGACACCACGCAATGGGTTGTCGGGATCGCCTCGGGGATGCACCTGCAGGATACTGCGTCGTTCCGGCGTATCATTTCGATCGAACCAGTAGAGTACCCAGATGGCATCGAACTGATCGAGGCCGAGCAGTGCCGGCATGTACGCCTCTTCTACCTCGATCACCGTTTTGCCTCCATGCTTGCGAACCCAGCCGATGGGCCACACCTGGTAGGAGAGGGAGTGATCATGCCCCGTAGAACCGGCAGGGGCATCTACTCCTGCGAGACAGAGCGGCAAAACAGACAGGAAAAACATCAATCGTCCTAAGGGTGTCATAGAGCAGATTCCTTTTGGATATGACGGGGAGATATGCCTCGACAGTTTCAGTATGCTTGGTCGTCCATTATTGGACGTAATCCCAAGTGTGAGTATGAAACATATACCTTGCTCTTCAAGGTTATATACTCTAACAAATAATCTGTCACAGTCTGGGTGCGAACAGAGAGATACCTGCTATTGGGTAAATTGGAAACATTCGATACCGCATAAATAACCGCACTCAACACTAAGCCCCAGCTGAGCCACCTGGCGCAGGTTCTTTCCGCTATGCTGTACACATCCAGGCGAAGGGCGGTTTCTTTTTGCGGAAATTGCAATCGAAAACCTGATTTAGAAACCCGGATGTTCATGTCAGCCAGGTCACTTGATGCATTGCTTGTTGCCTGACGCTGTAAAAAGAACATACATAGAGCTATTAGTGACATATGACAATATTTGTGCCGTCTACATAATTATCTGTTGGCCATTAAAACCATGAGGAAAAATTGATGCCTGTCACACTTGCTTTTGATGTATATGTGACATTCAATTCTGTCATTTAACTGGGCAGTAGGATATTGTTATATGTTTTGCGCAGAAACATCGGTATTTAAAGTGAAGGCCAACACTATTCTAAGAATCATGTTTATTCTTGGAGCTGCAATTGATGGCGCAATTGCAATCTCGTGGTTCTTGATAGCATTTGGCTGGAAAATACCGAATATACTAAATGGATATATTGGTACAGGTCCAGACTATCAATTGGCGATGTATGTGGCAGCCATGTTTATGGCGGGATGGACTGTTTTGCTGGCTTGGGGTGCACTAAAGCCGATTGAGAGAAGGGGGCTTCTTCTGATTACCGCTGGATTTCTTTTGCTTTCTGTAATAATTGAGCTTGTAATATTTAATATGGTGCTGGGAGGGGCGGTGTTTGTGTTTGGAACAAGTAAACGCTTGGTCTTGGCTGCATTATTTACGATGTCCTATTTCTACTCATTAAAATACGAAAATTCTTTGTCAGATGAGTAACTGATGGAAGAACAGGAAAAATATTACGATCCACTACATAACAACATCATGACATTAAATGATTCCGATGATGAGGTAATGCAGACAGTGATTCTTGAAACGGAAGAAGCAATGAAATTTTTCAAGTTGCACCACCGAGACTACGGGTATACGTATTATATAATGAGGATTGTTTAACCTTGTTGCGCAAACAAACGGACCTGTTTGGACGGTAAAAACTGACTATTCGTCTCCGCTTTTTGCTGACGGGGATGCAAGCCGCATTTCGAAAGTAGGTAAAATGTATGAAAGAAACACTCAAACCCGGTGTTCGATATGAACATAGATTTCATGTCCCGGCGTCAAAGACGGTTCCAAAGCTATATCCGGAGTCAGAAGAATTCCTCCTCATGCCTGAAGTATTTGCTACGGGTTTCTTGGTAGGCCTTCTTGAGTGGGCGTGCATTAAAGCCATTAATCCCTATCTCGACTGGCCAACAGAACAAACAGTGGGGACCCACATAGATGTCAGTCATGAGGCTGCGACTCCTCCGGGTCTTGAGGTGACTGTGGTGGTCCAACTGATAAAGGTAGAAGGAAGAAAGCTTGTTTTTAATATTGAAGCTCATGATGGTGTAGATATCATTTCCAAAGGCACACATGAGAGGTTTGTTATCAATAAAGAAAAGTTCGATGTAAAATTATCGGACAAGATGGCATACACCACATAGCAAGCGACTGTGGTGCCAATCAGATATTGTCGACGTTTATATATTCTATCCCCTAGGGCCTGTTAACACTAATCCAATACACCCTGCTGGGGCTGTTTTTGTGCCCAGCAAGGCAGAATGAGCGAGGTGTAGTTATTCTACATGAGCGAATGATAACGCCGCTGGGGGCGAAAACAGCCCCAGCCCTTCGGGTTGCGCCTGAAAAAGCGCCACTCGGCGTTGCTCGTCGCTCATTTGGAATTACCAAACCTCTCTCCTCGCGCCTTGATTGGCGCTTTTTCAGGCACAACAGGGCGTATAGGATTAGTGTTAACAGGCCCTAGACAGAAGAGAGACGCCTGCTTCATGTGATCAAAGTGAGGGAACAATAACGGCATTTGTTATTCAATCAGGTTTTTCTGAGGATGCCAAGGCCCTGTCGTTTAAGAGAGGTGCCGAGTGGTACATAGATGTCAGGTTGGAAGTGGATTATATAAGATGAAGATAAGGAGCGTATATGCGCGCACACTATTTACAGCATGTGCCATTTGAAGGACTCGGCAGTATCGAAGCATGGCTACGGGATTCCGGGTACAAGATAACGAACAGTAGGTTATATGAGTCAGCGGTATTGCCTGAGATCGATGGCATTGACTTGCTTGTGATCATGGGTGGGCCGATGAGTGTCAATGACGAGCGGGTTCATCCCTGGCTGGTAACGGAAAAAGCATTTATAAAAAATGCAATCGAGTCAGGTACGCCAGTACTAGGCATATGTTTAGGGGCACAACTTATCGCAAATTCAATGGGTGCTGAGGTATTCCAAAACGCTGTGAAGGAGATTGGCTGGTTTCCAGTTCGGGTCAGAAAATCGACTGATAATTCAATTTTTCAATTCCCTGATGAAGCGGTTGCATTTCATTGGCATGGAGAGACTTATAATTTGCCTTCAGGGGCGATCCAAATCGCGGAAAGCAAAGTCTGCAAAAATCAAGCATTTCAGTTAGGCAGGAATGTCATAGGCCTTCAATTTCATCTGGAGACAACCCAAAGCACAGCGAAAGCAATTGTTGAGAATTGTCGAGATGAATTGGTAGAGGGGGAGTATATACAATCAGAGACCGAGATATTGTCTGCTCCTCAAGCGCTTTATGGTTCGATAAATAGTCTGATGGAGAAGGTGCTTGAGTATATTACCAGGAATAATCGCTGACATTTTACCAATTTGATTTGAGAAAATAGTTATTGAATATGGTGTCTCGATTAATCCCAATTTCAGCATGGATTAAGCCAAATAGGGCTTATGCTATGTTGAAAGCATGAAACTCACAAACAGCTATGCTGATTTAGGTGAAAATTTCTTTGAAACTATCCTGCCAGAGCCGGTCCGGGATCCCAGGTTGTTTCTTTGGAACAGTGAACTGGCCGATGAACTACTCCTTTCGGAACAACTGGAATCATCACCAACGGAACTGGCCCAGTTATTCTCCGGAAACAAGCTCCTGTCGGGTTCCGAACCGATTGCCCTGGCCTATGCCGGTCACCAGTTCGGCCATTTTGTTCCGCAACTTGGCGATGGAAGGGCGCATCTCATCGGTGACATTATCGACCGGTATGGACAGAGAAAAGAGGTTCAGCTCAAGGGGTCTGGACAAACGGCGTTTTCGCGCAACGGTGATGGGCGATATGCACTCGGGCCTGCCATCAGGGAATATATTATGGGCGAGGCCATGCACGCCCTGGGTATCCCGACAACCCGCAGTCTGGCAGTGACCACCACTGGCGAAACAGTCTATCGCGAGACAGCGCAATACGGTGCTGTGCTTACCAGAATCGCATCGAGTCACCTGCGTGTGGGTACCTTCGAATATTTTGCTGCCAGACAAAATTACCAGGCAGTCGAGCAACTGTCGGATTTTGCCATCAGCCGTCACTATCCCGAGCTGCAAGAGAGTGGCGATGAACGGTTTCTCCTGCTTTTCGATCAGGTTGTGGAACGGCAGGTCGAGCTTGTGGTTGAATGGCTCCGGGTGGGTTTTATCCATGGCGTCATGAACACGGACAATATGGCAATATCGGGGGAGACCATCGACTTCGGTCCTTGTGCCATGATGGGTACCTACAGTCCAAAGACTGTTTTCAGCTCAATTGACAGGGATGGGCGATATGCCTTTGGCAATCAGCCCGCCATAGTGCAGTGGAATATGGCCCGTTTTGCGGAAACCCTGTTACCACTGATGGACATGGAAAAAAAGCAGGCCATCGATATATTGAATTCCCGCCTGGATAGCCTTTCCGAGCGTTTCAAACAACGTTATATGAACATGATGGCCAGTAAAATTGGTATATCTGAACCTGAATCGGCTGATCAGGCCCTGATATCCGGCTTATTGGACAGGTTGGAGCGGAAACAGCTCGATTACACGGTAAGTTTTGACCGATTGACCCGGTCGCTTTCATCCCAATCGGCAGAAGATCTTATAGAGAAGGAGCTGGGTGGCTGGTTATCGGATTGGCGTCAGCGTTTGGATAATCAACGGCAGAGTAAAACGGATGCGCAGAAACGGATGCGGCAAGCCAATCCTGTTGTGATACCGAGAAACTACCATATGGAACAGGTAATCCAGGAGTGTTCATATAATCATGATCCCGGTGCTGCGGAGAGATTTCTAAATGTCTTGAGGTCGCCCTATGCGAACACAAGCGAAACGCTGCAATATCAGATCGTTCCAAAGAATGCGGATGTGGGTTATCAGACTTTTTGTGGCACATGAATTATCTAAGGACCGGCTTAATTAACAGGCCAAAGTGTACAGACTCTCAGTCAGCTAGCCGCTGATGTGGATTTTGGGTGCCTGAGGAATGGCGCAGGCTGCCCGGCGATACACCAAATTCCCGTTTGAATGCTCTGCAGAAGGCCGCTTCGGATTGATATCCCAAGCGGTCCGCGAGTACTGAGAGCGGAGCGGAGCCTTCCGCCAGTTGGGCGCGGGCAAGCTGTATGCGCCAGCGTGTGAGATAGCGCATGACTGAATCACCTACAAGTCGAGTGAATCTTGCCGAGAAAGCGGAACGTGACATGCCTACCTCCTTGGCCAAGGTGGCGACACTCCACCCCTTTTGTGGTTCGTGGTGGATTGCGGCAAGCGCCTGGCCGATCTGTTTGTCGCGCAAGGCGGCCAGCCAGCCACTGTTAGTATATTGCGTGGTATCGATCCATGTGCGTATTGCCTGGATGATGAGGATGTCCGCGAGATGGGTGATTACGGTCTCGCCGCCGGGACGCAGCTCCCTGGCTTCGCGGGCAATAAAACGTAAGGTACTCTGCAGCCAGCTCCTTTCTTCCTCTTCCCGGGTATCAATCTGCAATACCTTCGGTAGCAGTGCGATGAGCTGTTGTCCGGCCACATGATCGAAGCGTACCAGTCCACAGGTAAGGCGGGTTAATTCACCATCACCGCCGTGACGCATGATCTCATAGCGCTCACTCACCCGCTCAACGGGAATATCGAACAGTGGCCGGGTCTCATCGTTCGGATTGCTGCGTACAATGTGCCCATGACCATGGGGCACAAGGGCCAGACTGCCTTGTTGCAGCAGTTACTGCGGGAGCTTTTCACAGTCGTTTTGGATGGCAGAAACAGTCATACGATGACGGGTGTGGAAGAGGCGCTAGGACGTCCGGCTACTGATTTCAAGCGTTACATACAGAAGAGTGTCGATTCAGTATCGGTCTGTGCTTGATTTTCGGTCTGTTTGAATTATAGACACTCTAGCTGCAGGGGATAAACGCTTGCCGGGCAATCAATCAATTTCACTGCTCGCTAATTGGTGGCAGGATTGGTGCGGAAAGGTTTCTTTATCGGCAGTGCTGGAGATTTCTAGCGTTGAAAAAATACAATCAGGCTTATTGTTACCGGAATTAAAGTCCTGTCCCAGAAATTATTTGGTTTGATATGGCTGTCTTGTCATACAATGGAACTTGTCTTAGCTGAGCTTCGCCTGTATCGGGCACTAAAGCCGAAATTACCCTATTCCTGATCGAGCTGAAACACTGGTTAAACCAATAAAAAATGATCCTGATATCATTTAAGATATACTTTGTACGGCCGCTATCTGATCTTCAATGAATCGAGGAGTTTTGGTGCATTTTTGAAATGGAATATTCCCCGCAATCTCATTGTCTTGGGGTGAATTGCTACAAATGATGTCAGCGCTCACTCTGAAACATATTCAGACTGCCGAGGTCGAGACGGTCTCGGCAGATTCTCCCATTGGCGAAGTCCTATTGCGAATGGAAGAAAAACAGATCAGTTGTCTCGTGGCAATTGATGAGGCTCGGCGTCCCTTAGGTATCTTCACGGAACAGGATGCAATCAGACTCATGGCAGAGAAGCAGTCCATCAGTGATAGCTCCATGGGCGATGTGATGAGTCACTCTCCCCTGACAGCTGAGGAGGACATGGACTTCCATGATGCCTATCGTATCATGGCCGAAAGGAGTTTTCGGCATCTGTTGGTTGTCGATTCTCAAGGTCAACTGGTCGGGCTGGTGAGTGAAGCCGATTTCCTCCACCACATGGGGATGGAGTATCTGGTAGAGTTGAAGACTGTCGAGTCCGCCATGACACGGCATGTTGTAACTCTGGATCCGACTGAGACACTGGTAAAGGCTGTACGCCTCATGGCCGAACGTCATATCAGTTGCGTGGTTGTCTGCGAAGAAGGTAAACCTGAAGGCATACTGACTGAACGGGACATCGTCCATCTGGCTCAGACACTGGATCAGGATGATGAGGTAACCGTTGGCAAGGTGATGCATACCCCCGTGGTTTCCTGCCAGGCTGGAACACCTATGCAGGATGCCGTGCGGACGATGGAAAGCATGTCTATCCGCCGACTTACGGTTATCCGATCTGATGGCCAGTTATGCGGCCTTATTACGCGACACGACATCGTCAAGGCTCTGCAGGGTCGTTATGTGGAGTATCTGCACGAAACCCTGGCCCGTACCAACCGGGATCTTCAGACTACCCTGAGTAACCTGCGTGAAGCCCAGCAGAAGGTGTTTCTGTTGAGTCTTCTTGAACAGATCGACGATGCTATTTACATCATCAAGTCCGATTCGGGACGCATCATCGAGGTAAATGCCAAAGCCTGCAACATGCTCGGGTACAGACGGGATGAGCTCTGCAACAAGATGGCATGGGAGATCAGTAATGCGATCGAAAATGAGAGCAGTTGGAGGCGAATGCAGGCGAATCTGAAGATACAGGGCAGCCTGACCACATCCACGTTCTATCGCAGAATGGATGGCGGACTCGTGCCGGTGGAGGTGAACTCGAAATATCTACGGCATGATGAGACTGATTACTCCCTTGCCGTTGCCAGGGACCTGACAAACGTAAAGCGGCAGGAAGAGAAGCTGTTACTCTTAAGGGAGGCATTGGAGGCTACTCCAAATGCCATCGCGATCACGGATATCAATGCATCGATTCTATGGGCCAACCCTGCCTTCAAGCAACTTACGGGTTATCAGCATGACGAAATCAGTGGAGTCACAATTGATGAAATCGTCGTACCCGAACTGCAAGACGAACGTATCCTGAGTGAGTTTTGGCAAGCGATCAATTTGAAAAAGACTTGGCGTGGTGAGATCTCCAACGTCCGAAAGGACGGTACTCGTTATCAGGCCGCTTATACCCTGACGCCTGTCATCGATGATCTTGAGGAGATAACTCACTACATTACGGTGATCGAAGACATTACCGAACGCCATAAACAGATAACCCGTCTGCGTCTTTATGCAACCCTGTTTGAGAATACCCACGAAGGGGTGATGGTAACTGATGGGGATGGTTACATCCGTATGGTGAATCAAGCATTCACTAAGTTAACCGGATATACAGAATCGGAAACCCTGGGAATGCGTCCCAACATTCTGAAATCGGGCAAACATGAACTAACCTTTTACAAGAAACTGTGGGGTGAACTGCTAACTAGCGGCTACTGGCAGGGCGAGATCTGGAATCGGCGAAAGAATGGAGAAATATATCCAGAGCTGTTGAGCATCAGCAGTGTCTTCGATGATCAGGAGAAGTTGAAATATTATGTGGGTGTATTCTCCGATATCAGTCAATTAAAGCAGACAGAGGCCGAACTAGAGTATCTGGCTCATCACGATCCGTTGACCCGTCTGGCCAACCGCCGTCTCCTCATGTCCCAACTGGAATACGGTTTAAAAGCGGCCCATCGCAATCGGGGGAGGGTGGCGCTGCTGGTCATGGACCTGGACCGTTTCAAAGATATCAATGACAGTTATGGACATCTTATCGGAGACGAATTGCTGCAACTGGTCGCAGGACGTCTCAACCATCGCTTGCGCGAAAGTGATCTGGTGACACGCCTGGGCGGGGACGAGTTTGCCGTGCTGATGGAGGGGATCGATCATCCTGAGGATGCAGCCATGCTCGCCAGCGATATCATCCAGACCTTGAACGAACCCTGCCAACTTCGAGAAGGGCTTGAATTGCAGGTTGGTACCAGTATTGGTATCAGTCTCTTTCCCGAGCATGGGGTCAGTGCGGAAACACTTCTACAGCATGCGGACTCTGCACTCTACCAGGCGAAAAAGGAGGGCCGTGGTCGCTTCTGTTATTTCTCCGAAGATCTGACTCAGGCCGCTCGCCAACGTATCGAGATCCACAACAACCTGAGACATGCCCTCGCTGAGGATAGATTGCGCGTCTACTACCAACCGCAGATCGAATTCGAGAGTGGCAATATCGTCGGGGCCGAAGCACTATTGCGTTGGCGCGATCCTGAAATTGGCAATATCTCACCCGAGCTATTTATCCCCGTTGCAGAAGAGACAGGCCTGATCAGTCGCATCGGTGAATGGGTACTACGTGAAGTTTGCGCACAGGGGAAAAAATGGCTGGAGCAAGGACGTCCCCCCTTGTCTCTTGCGGTCAACCTCTCCGTTCATCAACTACGCCAGGGAGATTTTGCGGAGAAGGTCGGGTATATAGTAGAAGAAACAGGTTACCTTACGGGACAGCTTTCGTTTGAAGTGACGGAGAGCGCCATTATGGAGCGCGAAACAGATGCGCTTGAGGTATTGAATCAGTTACGCAGAATGGGACTGCACCTCTCAATAGATGACTTCGGTACAGGCTATTCTTCTCTTGCCCATTTGCAACGCATGCCATTGGACGAGCTGAAAATTGATAAAACCTTTATCGATGAAATACCGCATAAACGCGAGGATATGGAGATTACATCCACCATCATCGCGATGGCAAAAAACCTTGGTCTGATCGTACTCGCAGAGGGTGTCGAAACCGATGCTCAGTTTCAGTTCTTAAAACAACAGGGTTGTGATTTTTTCCAGGGATACCTCATCAGTCCTCCGCTTGATACTTTGGAATTTACAAAACTCCTCGATATGGAACCTAAACGTTTGAGTGACGATTTACGTCGTTGGCAACCAGTTGAGGCGGTACACTCGAAATAGCAATTTTCTGATCAAATCTCAGATCAGCTGCGAAAGCGCCGGCTTTCCGGAAACCGGCTCAATTCCATGAGGTAAATCCAGCAAGTGCGGATGAAACAATCAGAGTATTGAAAAGTTCCGTTAAACAGAATTACTATTTGTGCCCGCTATTCCTGGGCGGTTAGATTTGACAATGATTAATCGTATCACACGACTGTTTCCTGTATGGGCGCTAGTGTTTTCCCTGGCAGCCTATGGCAAACCCGGCCTCTTCATCGATTTGAAGCCCGCGATCGTACCCTTACTGGGCGTGGTAATGTTCGGCATGGGAATGACCTTAACCTGGAAGAACTTCACTGCCGTATTGAGAAGGCCTTCAGTTATCGGCTTGGGTGTTCTGATGCAGTATATGGTGATGCCCTTTGCTGCCTGGTTGATAGCAATCCTGATCGGTTTACCGCCCTATCTGATGGCCGGACTGGTATTGGTTGGAGCCTGTCCTGGCGGTACGGCCTCGAATGTGGTCTGTTATCTGGCGCGGGGGGATGTTGCGTTATCCATTACCCTGACAACGGCCTCTACACTGCTTGCGATAATTGCGACGCCCATACTAACCTGGCTCTATGTGGGACAGAAGGTGCCTGTGCCAATCGCAAGTATGCTCTGGTCCATCTTCAAGATTGTGTTGTTGCCGGTTTCCTTAGGCGTTCTGGTGAACAGTTTCTTCACTCGCAAGCTCGGTGCAATCAAACACATATTTCCCTTGCTTTCGGTACTGGCCATCGTAGTGATAATCGCTATTATCGTAGCACTCAACAAGGCAAATCTAGCCACAATGGGTATGGCTGTAGCATTGTCGGTTATATTGCATAATCTGCTTGGTCTGGCTGGCGGCTATTGGTTGCCAAGAGCATTGGGTTGGGATGAGCGAGTATGCCGAACGCTTGCGATCGAGGTAGGGATGCAGAATTCAGGTCTCGGTGTGGCACTGGCGGTAAAGTATTTCTCAGTTGCTGCGGCACTACCAGGTGCACTGTTTTCGATATGGCACAACCTTACCGGTTCAATGCTGGCCGGGTTTTGGTCGCGACATAAAACGTAGTGGGATTGGAGGCCAGCTCAGCGATATCGGTATATGATATATGAAAGGTAGGGCAGTGTGACTCAACCTAATTGCATGATCCATAAATATATTTTATGTTGCACTTATATCACCATCTAACGATTTATAACAAAAGGATAACTTTTGAATTAATTAGGTAGCAAACAAGGCCGCAAGGCGTTATTTTTTTACTACGCAGATTGTGCCGGACAGCGTCAGATGATTGTAGGTGGAGAGTGCCGTGATGCATAAATTGATAGGTTTATTATCAGTTGGCCTGTTATGTGCGACATCCAATACCATGGCCAATAAGGCCATTTTAGCAGGGGGCTGTTTCTGGTGTATGGAGTCTGATTTCGAAAAGTTGCATGGTGTTACTGATGTGATTTCAGGATTTACCGGAGGTGCTTTGGAAAACCCTACTTATAATGGTGATCATACGGGCCACTATGAGGCTGTCGAGATCAGATACGATCCTAATAAGATCAGTTTCAAAGAGCTCCTGGATTACTATTGGGTGAATATCGATCCCTTTGATGATCGTGGACAGTTCTGTGATAAAGGGCAAAGTTATTTAAGTGCGATCTTCGTGGCAAATGAGGAAGAAAGAGAGATCGCGGAACGAACAAAGATGACAGTGGAAATGCAATTTCCGGATAAACGGATTGCAACGAAAATATTGAGTTCATCGCTGTTTTATCCCATTAAAGGAGAGGAAAGCTACCATCAGGATTTTTACAAAAAATATCCGATAAGATACAAGTACTACCGCTGGAATTGCGGCAGGGATCAGCGGTTGCGACAGATCTGGGGTGATGAGGCAATGCACTGAAAAAATGACTCGGATCTTGACCGATATCGGATAACCGTTTTATTGATACGTATCGTTGTGGATAGGGACCTCAATATGTCACTGGCATATGCTGATATGGAGGCTGATGGTCCGCGTGGCGATGCAGATGAAAGCGGGTTTGAGCTCAGTGGCGGTGTTCGTGGCATGATTAAACCCAGAATAGAGATACGGGCAATGTAGAGCTATATGGACATCGAGGACAGCGACACCTACTTCACCCTTGCTGGCGATGCTTGTGGGTCGTATCGCTTGTTGATGAGATGCTGTTGAATCTGTTCCATACTATCGATCGGGAGGGAGAAGTGTCCTTCACCCTCTACGACATGCATCTCGCATTCAGGTAATCTTTCGGCAAGTGCTCGGCCATGTAGAATAGGCACTGTTTCATCGGCTGTGCCGTGCCAGAGTTGTGTCGGTGTGGTGATTTCTGCCGGGTCGAACCCCCAGGGTTGGGTGTAGATGGCCATCTCATGCAACACGCCATCTGCTCCTTGACGTACTGCTTCGCGGATAGAGGCGGTAATCGTCTTTCGTACTGTGGAACGGTTGAGGACGACGGCATCAGGTGGCGTTGCCATGCCAAGCATTATCTGATAAATCCACTGAGGCCAGAGTTGTGTCAGCGGTATGACCGCAAAGCGGAAACTGATATTCGACAGCCAAGGGGTGTCTCGAATCGATCTGAAATTGATCCGGGCGGGCCAGCGCATGGCTTCGAGCAAAGCAGGTTGATCCAGCGGGCCCAGCGGACAGACCAGGGTGAACCCATTCAACCGTTTGGCGCACTTGTGCGCACAGGCCAGGGCATATGGGCCGCCGCCGGAGACGCCAATCAGAAAAAACCGCTCTATATTCAGGAGATTGGCCAAGGCCTCCACGTCTTCAGCCCAGTCTATGAGCCATCTTCCGGGTTTTGGGTCTGACAGCCCCAGGCCATTGCGGTCCGGCGCTATCACACGCATAGCGTGTTGACGTGCCGGCAGGTCGAACAGGCGTGCCTCAAGGCGGGAGCCGGGAAAGCCGTGACAGTAGATAGTTGGCGCCCCCTTCGGATCTCCATATTCGGCATAGGCGAGATGCCTGCCATCCGGGAGCTTCACCAGGTTAGTCTCATGGTTCATAGTCTTGTGTACGAACTGATTTTGGGGGTACGGACTGGGTAATGGTCATTATATTCATGATAGCTGTGCAAAATCAGGATGAGAGCTGGCCCATTGTCGATACTACCATCGTGATCGATAAGATTTCTGCGACTGGCGTTGTGGATCAGTACTTCCGCGATTGTAAAGAATCCATAAGTAAATATTCATCCTAATGACACGGAGCAGAGGCATTATTGCGCCTGTATCTGTGCGGCGGATGATTTCGCAATCAAAGAGGGCCTGAGATGGATGAGATAATCGCAATCCGTTACTACAAAGTCATGGCGCTTTCCAATCGGGTCATTGATCGACTGTATGAAGAGATCGCCAAGCTTGGATTTGCCGAGACGGATATCGCATTGAGAAAGCCGATTGAAGCCAACTACAGGCTTGAGCGCGATCCGTCAGGCAGTGAGTACAATCTTGTCGGAGACTGGCAGGATGAAGAGGGCGCAATATATGGCCAACTCCGGTTTTGCGCTGATGGCAGTTTCGTTGTCGAACAAAATATCGATCGACCGCACCCGACTCGTCAAGGTTGGCTTGTGAAGGCGCTCAGGGCGTGGGGCAGTGGCGAACGGATCGAAGCGGAGGCGAAAATGCATCCCTTGATCGAGCATAAATCGGATACGGCCGCCTAGCCCGCCAAAGCCATTACGATTTCGCTATAAAATCAGCCGAGAGGGATCGCTATTTCCTTGGTAGTCTAGGTTGGCTGCCTTGCGCCTTGGTAATCTCGACAATGGTTTCCAGGCGTACAACCCGTTTGTCCACATCCAGCATGATCGATTCGACCCGTTCAATGTCCTTGTTCATGCGCTTCACTTCGTCTGTCAGGCGCAGTACATCCAGCAGCATATCTTTAAATCCTGACACTATTTCGTTCCCCGTGATTCCAGTTTCTTGAGCGCTTTATTGAGACGTCTCCTCGTGCTGGCTGTCTCCTTGATTGCCTCTTTCAAACGTTCGGAAACCAGTTCCAGCAATTCATTTTCCTCTATATCCGCCGTTTCGGGGTCATAGGATTCTATCGACAGTCTTACGATCTCCGCTGCAGAAGTGCCGCGTTGCCTGGATAGTTTGTCGAGTTTTTCGATATTGTCCGTAGACAGCATAATCTGCTTGCGAACAAGGTTTTCGGCAGTGGCCATGGTGCTGATGACTCCGCTGATGTGACGCTCCAATTATACACATACACACATTTATACACAAATTGTGGCGAGTGAACGGCTTTTAACAGTGTATGGTGAAGTCGTCATATATTTTATATCCTATTGCCTAGGGCCTGTTAACACTAATCCAATCGCATCTATACCGAAGTTATAGGATGTACTGCACTATGATTTTGCGCGTTTTAGTATCTATTCTGTTCGTTGTGATTGCTGTCTCAGATCTCTACGCTACGGATACTTTGGTGCAGGCCAAGGCCGCGGTACAGAGGGAGATACAGTCTGGTTTTACCCGGGCCCACTCAAAGCTGATCCTCTCCGCAGAACAAGCGGGGCGAATCGTATCCGTAAGCGGTGATGTTGGCGACACCATTCAGGATGGAGTGCCTTTCGCTTGTCTTGATGACACCTATCTGGACCTGGAGTTGCGTGCTAATAAGGCGCAACGCGAGGCTTTGAAGGTCGATAAAGATTATTTTAGCAAGGAGGTAGTCCGATACAGCAAATTGTTGAAAAAGAACAGTTCAACACAAAGCCAATTGGACACCGCGCGGCGTAATCTGGATAAGACCAAAACCCAGATAGAGGCGTTGGTTATCGCAGCAGAGATATTGGAGGAGCGTAAGGAGCGGCTTTGCATCAACGCGCCAGCGGGCTGGCGAGTGATCGAACGTCATGTCGAACCGGGTAAGTGGGTTAACGCCGGAGAACCTGTAGTCGAGGTTGGCGATTACAGCCGCCTGGTGGCCCCATTTGCACTCAGCGTAGCGGAGTATCAAGCTTTGCAGGCACGACAGGAGACGGGGTTCAAAGTCTATCTGCCGGAATTGAGGGCGGAACTTCCGGCCAGAATTATCAGGATATCACCCGCTTTCGATGAACAGTCGCGCAAGATACATCTTGAATTCGAGCTCTCCACCGGCCTGCCGGCGCTTCGGGGTGGGTTGAGGGTGGATCTGGCATTGGATATTCCGACGCGTTCGGGGGCTGTCCTGGTACCCGAGCGTGCGCTTCAGCAACGTTACGAACAATACTGGTTGAAACGTCCGGATGGAAGCGAGGTTGCAGTGGTCTATCTCGGTCGTTCCAATGGGCCGGATGAGGGGTGGGTGAGAGTTGTGTCACCCGAAATAAAACCAGGTGATCAGCTCCGGATCTTTGACGAGTAATATTTCCACAATGGAATTGTCGTTCTGCTCTGAAACAGCGGGCTGTTGTCACTGCCGACGTTCGTCATGTTCGTGTTGGCGGACTTCAATACCGGGTATATTCTCACCACGCTTCAACACCAGGTTCCGTTTTCTACCCATACCTCAACGGGGCTTGAAGAGGACTGGGTGCTTGATCTGCTTCAATATGTCGGTGCCGATGAGAGTCGTTCTCATCGTCCGCTTCATGGCGGCCCGGTTCAGACTCATCTGCAGATCCACGGAGTGGATCGCCATGGCGCGAAACAGATCATAAAAATGGAACAGCCGTCCCTGAACGACAGGAGTACTCTCCGGGATCTGGCGAGGCAGGTCGGTTTCAGCGATCATGATCTCGCCGTCAGAGCGGGTCTCGACCACGCGGCAGACCTTCTTCACCAGGTTTTGCATCTCCTGATTGTGGGCCAGACATTCAAAACGGAATCTGCGAATGCCCCGTTCGATAGCGGCGGTTACCAGCCGTTCCAGCAACATACGACCGATACCTTTGCCCTGCATTCGATCTATGACGGTAATGGCCACCTCCGCGCATTCAGGATCATCTGACAATCGGATGCAGCGGGCCACTCCCAGCCCATCGCCTTCACTGCCGCACTCGTCTACCTCAACTACTCCCAATGCAAAATGGTCCCAGCCATCGGTTTCCGTGAAATAACGTAGATCCGCCTCGGTTAGCATCTGTTTGGCACCGAAGAAGCGTTTGTGACGGGAAGGCCCGGAAAGTTCTGTAAAGGCGCGCTGCATAGTCGCTTTGTCGGATGGGCGGACCATCCGCAGATAGACCATCTCACCGCAATTAAGGGTGGCTCTCTCGCAGTAATCTGCATCGATTATCAGACGGTTGCTCATCGCCAGACCTCCGCGGAGCAATTACATATGTCACATAGTATAGGTAAGTATTGTGCGCTGCAACATGGTTATTTGATGATGATCTTCAAAGGACATTCGGATTTTTGAGGGCGGTCCCAAAAAATCGACTAATTAGATGCGGTCTTGGAACTTTTGCAACAAGCAGTGCAGTAGGTAATCACCGACCTGTCTTGCAGATTAATTTGGTGCTTGTCCTGACCGTTCTACTGAAGAACGTAAAGTGGGACAAGTCATCGGCCGGCGCCCGAAAGCAGCAAGTTTTAGATCGGTAATTACTCACGCAAATATCTACGCAAACTACCCGCTCTCAAATAACTATACTTCAATACGGTATCTTGTATGAACGGCAACCAGAGAATCTGTCGCCTAGTGAGGTATAGATTGGTATGGTAGTGTCGACTACCTTGTTCTCAAGGTTAGAATAACGAAGAGTTCAATAACATTATTAACCATTAATAGATCATGGTTTATGCCTGTGCTTCCTGCTCGGGGGGCGGTGACGGTGAGGCTGCGGGCTAACTGATAACTTAAGCAGGACGCAGTAATAGTCATGCAACTCGAAACTATAATTGATCGACTGAAGTCTGCACCAGACCGGGAGTGGGAGCAGTCGATTGTGCGTGTTGTAATTGCAACGTTGATACTTGGCTACTGCCTGTCATTACAACTCTTCATGCCGCCAGACGAGTTGTATCAGCTGCTTTGTTATATTGCTTCGCTATATCTGTTTGTCGCACTTAGTATTGTCGTTGCGATTACCATCGAACCGAAGCGTTATCAATTGCGTCGTCAAATGACCATGCTGTTTGATGTGGGCATAGTCACCTGGTCAATGTGGGTAGGCGGTGAATGTGTGTCGATGCTCTATGTCTTCTACCTCTGGATCAGTTTGGGCAATGGCTTTCGTTTCGGTACGACTGCGCTCATTCAGAGCAGCGTGCTTAGTATGATCGGTTTCAGTATTGTGATTTCGAACAATGAATTCTGGGTTCAACATCAGCTAATGAGCACCGGTCTTTTAATCGGGCTCTTGATTACGACTTTGTATGTAACTCTGTTGTTGAGACGCTTGGAAAATGAAAAGTTACGAGCTGAAGCCGCGAGCATGGCAAAGAGCCGTTACCTGGCGAATATGAGCCATGAAATCCGCACTCCTCTGAACGGTGTAGTCGGCATGACCGATTTGTTGGCGAATACTCCAATGGGAATCGAACAACAGGAGATAATGCGTACTATTCAGGCATCAGCTGAGACATTGCTGAGTCTGATTGAAGATATTCTGGATTTTTCAAAAATCGAAGCGGGCAAGGTGGAGGTGTTACTGAAAGATCATGACATCTTACAACTCATTCAGGATGTTCTTGCCATGATGCAGCCCAGCGCGGATGCAAAATCGATTAAACTGAACAGTTGGATCGATATGGCCGTAACACCTGTGGTTCGTACAGATCCTCAACTGTTGCGGCAGATACTGATCAATCTTCTCAATAATGCTATTAAATTTACCGAGCAAGGGAGTGTGACACTGCGGCTCTCACCAGGCGCGGGAGAATATCACAAAGGAGGAGAGTCCAGGTTGCTGTTTGAGGTGATCGATACCGGTATCGGTATATCAGAATCCCAGCAACAGCGGATATTCGACCGTTTCACTCAATGTGACGAATCCACATCTCATCGAAATTCGGGCAGTGGGCTGGGGACGACGATTACAAAGCAGTTGGTTGAGCTGTTGAGAGGGGAAATCGGTGTCGAAAGTCAACTTGGTGAAGGCAGTCGATTCTGGTTCGAGTTACCCGCGCTGCCTGGAAAAGTTCTGGATAATGAGATATGTCTCGATGAAGTCAAAGTGCTTTTATTTACCGATTTGCTGTCAGACGAGAACCGTGTGCTCGATTATCTGCAAGAGCGGCAGATGATAACAAAAGTATGTACGAGTGTTGCCGATGGCTTCCTTGAGTTATTGAATGCGGAGAAATTGGAATCTCCATTCGATATAGCAGTCATTGATGAAAACTACACGGGTCTCACTGTCGATGAGCTGATTAGCGCAATCAGGGCAGAAAAAAGTCTGGATGGACTTTCTATAGTCTGTGTGAGGGGTGACAATAAGGCCGCTGGTGGTGATGGATGTTCCGCGATCGTGTCACTTCCCGTCACTGATGAAAAACTCCACCATGTATTCACGTATGTACTTCACACGATACGAAGGGGAGTGGATACCGAACCCAAGGTGTTCAAGGAGTTAACACCGAGAGAATCCACATACGCTAAAATATTGCTGGCCGAAGACAATTTGATAAACCAGAAAGTGGTAAAGAAGATCTTGGAACTGCAGGGTCACGCAGTTGATGTTGCCTCAAACGGAGAGGAGGCGATAACGCTATTGGATACAAAGCTCTATGATTTGGCAATAGTGGACCTGCAAATGCCTGATGTCAGTGGTATTGATGTCATAAAACAATACCGGGTCATGCATGCCGATGAAGCTCAGATGCCGTTCATGATTCTGACAGCGAATGCAACGACGGAGGCGATAAAACAGTGTGATGAGATTGGTGTCAGTGCCTATTTAACTAAACCTGTCCGTTCATCCCGCCTACTTGAAATGGTCAATCGCGTGTTAGGTGTAGAAACGATGGAATTTCCGCCCGGGACATTGATAGATCAGCCGATTAGAGAGGCCAATTCAGTAAGAAATCTTCAGGTGCTCGACCACAAGACGCTTATCGATTTGGAAAAGCTGAGTAAAGACCCGAATTTTCTGCAGAGCATGGCTGACAGCTTTTTACGCGATAGCGATGCTTTGCTGACGAATATGCAAAAGTCTTTGGAGGAGGGGGATCTCCATCAGTATCGAGACTGCGCGCATGCTATCGCAGACAATGCCTCCGGTATGGGGGCGTTCTCTCTCAAGACAGTATGCTCTGCCGTATCAGGTATCGAGCGGTCCGAATTCCATATCCGCGGGGTAAAGATGTTGGCAAAAATATCCTCGACATATTCCGTGACCTGTCAGGCACTGAATCACTATCTTCAACAGAGGCAATCGTAGCTATACCATCTTCCAATTGATCGGTTGAATCGATCTTGTTGCGATATCTATATTTGGTCCTTTTGCAGGGTTGCGGCACGCTGAGACAGATAGTGGGAATAGGCTTGCAAGGTGAGGTTGAAAGTTTTTTCTATTTCTTCCAATATCTCATGACCTCTATATTCGAATTCATATGCTCGTAATCTGGTCGCATTACGGTTCAGCTCATAGAGGGCAAATGCGCCAAGTTGACCGGCACTGTCCAGCAGTATCTGCGCTTGATCGAGAAACAGGCCAAATTGTTTTTCTTCAACTGCTTGCCGCATGGTACGTAATATTACGGACCCTTCCGCCTCAAAGATTTTGAACAAGTCATTGATGAATGTAATGCCGCTATCCAGGCGCTCCAGCCGTAAAAGCGTCATATGATCCAGCAGGCTGGCATTTTTAAAATGTGTTACATTGTCATCTTCAGGTAACTTGCGGTAGTGGTTGAAGTCGGTATCTGTTGATTGATGTTGGGTGAGCAATGTAGGAATCATTTCCAGCAAATCGCTCGCGACCACAGGTTTGAAGAAGCAGGCCTGTACCCCGATCGAGCGACAGAGTCTTAACGTATCAGCATTGTTTTCATTACTTAAAAAAACAAACGGCACCCACTGCTTGTAGGGTGTGGTGAAGCGATGGAGTTTGAGTACCTGGGTACCACTCATGATTGAGAGGGTGATATTGACGATCGCAAGGTCAACGGGTTGTTCTTCAAGTGCATCAAGCGCCTGATCACCATCATCCACCATAAGCACTTTATAGCCTGCCTGAATGAGTGCTTTGCCCAGAACGGTCCTTTCAGAAGACGCACTATCGGCAAGAAGGACGACTCCCTGTTTAGTTTTGCTTTTTTTGTGCGCCCTGTGTTCGAAAAGGCTGACTATGTTGGTGGAATTCGGGAATTGCCGTCGCTCCCCGTGGAGCGCATTGAATAATTGGGCTTTATTCAGCGGACTGTCGAGGAGTGAGACATAGCCTGCTTGGTACAATTGCTGTGACTGCTGATGGAGAACTGAGGGAGCCTTAAAGCAAATCATTCTTATGCCCGCCAGTTTGGGTTCATCTTGAATGAGTTGCGCCAGTGATATTGGGTCGAGATCCAATCCCTGCTGATCGACAATCAGGGTTGTATAGGAGACGAACTTGTTGACCTGAAAGCGTGACAGCATGTGCCTGAACGCCTGAACGCAATTACCGCTGGTGGTAAAGTCATAATCCCAATCGTTGAGGTGGTTGGCTAATGGCGTCAGCCGTTTCTCGTTATTAGATATTATCAGGATACGCAGCCCCGATTTCTCCGCGACAGGGGAAGAGAAATGTGACTTCTGTTGCGGCACAGGCCCAGAATCCTGAGTCTTGCTCTTCTGTGAAATCGGGTTGTCTGTAGGGTGGGGTTTACGGATTGCCGCCGTGAGTCGCGGCAGCGTTAAATTAAGAGTGGCTATCAAAACCACTGCCGCCGATACAGCAAGAGCAGTCGGGGTATTCAGTTGCAAGTCAGAAAAGCCGATCAGGGAAAAGAGCACTGAGACGAAAGCCACGGGTATGGCGATTAATACGTAACTCACACCCAAGGATCTGGTCATAAAGAGCAATAATCCACTCAGTGGCAACGTCAAGTAGACAGGTAGTCCGGACAGCGTCAAAACACACAGATATATTTGATCGAAAACGACCAGCGGACCATGTAAATGCAGTGAGAGATGATACGGTTGACGTATTGTGATGAGCTGAATCATCCGTATCATGGCATAATAGGAAGCCAGGGTAACGGTTGCCAGCTGGTCCGCAGACGGTATCAGCCAGAGAAACCGACTTGCCATATAGCAGACCACCACACAACTGACGATAAACGCCGTACCGTGATATCGGCGTCCGGTTATGGAAGGATCAGCCGGGGAAGGCAGGCTGTTATCCGCAGGCATGCTCACGCATCGACCCTTCTGGGGGCAGCTTTCAATGCATGGTGAATCAACTCTACCTCCTGTAGTTCACTGAGAAAGGCTTCGGCGCAGTCCGGGTCGAAGTGTTTTCCCCGCTCCTCACTAATATACTCAATCGCCTTCTCAATAGGCCAGCTTTTTTTGTATGGCCTGTCGGTTACCAGGGCATCGAATACATCCGCGATGGCCACGATTCGTGCTTCCAGAGGAATGCTATCGCCCTTCAGGCCGTGTGGATAGCCCTCACCATTGAATTTCTCGTGGTGATTGAGCGCAATAACCGCTCCAGTCTGAATATATTTTGATAGACTGTCCTTAAGAATCTCATAGCCTACCAGCGTGTGGCGTTGCATGATTTTGTACTCTTCCTGGGTCAATCTCCCAGGTTTCAGAAGAATGGCATCGGGTATGCCGATTTTGCCGATATCATGCATTGGTGCCGACTGGGCGATCAAATCGCATCGTTCGTGAGATAGGCCCAGGCGATGGGCAATCAGCTTTGAGTAGCGGGATATCCGCAGAATATGGTTGCCGGTGTCTTCATCCCGGTACTCACCGGCTTTCGCCAGCCTCATCAAGGTTTCCTGCTCCCGATCATGCAGCTCCTGGGTCGTTTTGCGTATCTCCCGCTCCAACAACAGCGCTCGGTCCTTTATCAGTTTTCGCTGCAGGCTCATTGTGAGCATATTGTGGCAACGGGCACGGCATTCGGTATGATCGATGGGCTTGGTGATGAAGTCGTTGGCGCCGGATTCCAGGGCTAGATAGCGAATCGATTGATCCTCCACACAGGTGACGATCATGACCGGGACATCATTGCAGCGCGGTATTCGCCTGAGCCACTTGATAAATTCAATGCCGTCCATCTGCGGCATCTTGTAATCTGTGATAACCAGATCGATTTCATGGGATTTGGCCCATTCGAGGGCCTGGGTAGGGTCGGCAAAGCAGGTTGAAGTGATATCCTTGTCTATGGAACCAACCAATTCCTGCAAAATCATCCTGGTTATTGATTGGTCATCAATGATAAGTACATTAGACATAATGACAAGGTTTCGCCTGATTTTCGCTTTGATCCTAGGATCATACACACTACATTCGTGACCGTCGGTAGAGGTTGTACCCAGGTTATGCGCGCTCTCGGCCGCAACAACTACTGTAGAGTAATACCGATGGTCACTTTCCTAGCTCGTTAACGGCATCGATGTTCAATGCTTGACTCTTCCTTGATTGTTCGATGTGCCAACCCCTATTGACCATTATCAAATATCTTCCTCGGTTTCTGCACTCTTTTCATGCCACTGCATATGATCTGTGGCGGATGAGGTAAGGCACTGGGTTGGCTGAATACGATTTTCGTTATTGTTTATCCCTGCATGAAGTGAATTAACTTCCTGAAATGTTAACTGATTGTTGATTTCAATGCGAGTGTTTAAATTCACAAATCCAACAGAATCTGCTGCGGCAAACTCTGAATGGTTTCCGTTGTGAATGGTTTGTCACAAATCGCCGAGACACCGGATTTCTGTACTGCCGCCAGTCTGTTTTCATTGGATTCACTGGTTACCATGAGGATAGGGAGACCGGGTGGTCCGCTTTGGGTACGAATATAATCGACCAATTCCTGACCGTTCATCTCAGGCATGTTGTAATCCGATATGACCAGGTCAAAGTAGTGTTGGTTGATCAGCTTGTCGGCCTCGCGAATGGTTTCAATATCCATGGCCCCAAGGACGCGGCGTATATGATTGCGGGACATGCCGCTGTCATCGACTATCAGGATTTGCAAATTTTCGGTGTCGATACTGCTTTCACTGGAGATCAACATGAATGCGGATTGCATGAGTTCTTCATCGTCACGCATCTCAAATTCAGGGTCGGTCCCGGTCATGTCCGGTAAGTAGAGGCTGTTGATAACGACATCTGGTTTGCTTTCAGGTAGGGCCTGCAGGGCTTCGTTGCCATTGCCTCATGATTCGATATGGCTGATTCCCAGTTTTGCGAGTTGCTTGGTGATGAGTTTTCGCTGGGTCTGCGAGGATTCAATCAGGATGACTGAGAGATCTTTGGTATTCATCCGCATGCATCTGTTACCGGCTGATGCCTTGTACGGCTATCTCTTACCCATCATAGCCTATTGGATTGATATCAAAGGGCCCTGAGGATTTAGAAGCAGACGATATGTGCCTCAATGTCACTATTTCAACGGCATGGTTGAATCTCGGGCGAATAGTAACTTTCCTAACACCCTGCTAGTCCGTAGAATTGGCCTCTTACAGGATTGGAGCGTAGATATCGTGAGATTGAGTGTTGAACAATTTCGTGCCTGGGACCGGAAATGTGTGACCCTGCTGGGTATGTCCGGTGTCGGTAAGACCCGCCTGTCGAATCTACTCAGACAGAAGGAGTGGTTTCACTATTCGGGAGACTACCGTATCGGTACCCGCTATCTTGACGAACCCATTCTCGACAGTATCAAAGAGCAGGCCATGAGTGTGCCCTTACTGCGTGATCTGTTGCGCTCGGATTCGATCTTTATCCGCAACAACATCACATTCCACAACCTGAAACCGGTCTCCACCTTTCTCGGAATGCTTGGCAATCCGGAGCTGGGCGGGATGCCTCTGACCGAATTCAAGCGGCGTCAGAGTCTGCATCGTCAGGCTGAGATCGCCGCCATGTACGATGTGCCGAGCTTCATTCGTAAGTCGCGTATGATCTATGGCTATTCGCATTTTATCAATGATGTGGGTGGTAGCTTGTGCGAACTTGATGAACCGGGCTTGTTGGAGTATCTCGCCGAGTACTCGCTGATTCTTTACATCAAGGCTTCCGAGGAGGATGAGGCGGCACTTATTGCACGCTCCGTGTCTCATCCTAAACCACTCTATTATCGAGAGGCGTTCCTAGACGACCACCTGGCTGAGTACATGCGCATCAATGAGTTGGAGTATGTTTCGCTAATTGATCCGTTTGACTTTACGCGCTGGGTATTTCCGCGTTTGTTTCGTGCCCGGATACCGCGATATGAGGCAATCGCCCGTGATTATGGCTATACAGTGACGACTCAGGAGCTGTCCATGGTCACCAGTGAATCGGATTTCCTGCAACTGCTTGAGGAAGTCATCGACAGGGAATCCAGTGCTCAGTCCGTAGCGCTTTGAATGGGGGATCGCCATGCCTTTGGTTGCACATACTGAACTACCAACCTTCAACCGCCTGCGACAGGAGGGGCAGAATGTCCTCTCGCCGGACAGAGCGACGCATCAGCATATACGCGAGCTGCATATCGGCTTGTTGAATATGATGCCCGACAGCGCGATTGAGGCAACAGAACGGCAATTTTTCCGTTTGGTGGGAGAGGCCAATCCTATCGCTCAGTTCTTTGTCCATCCGTTCACCCTCGATGAATTGCCGCGCAGTGAAAAGGCCAAGGCGCATATCGATTCCTACTACGAGACCTTCGACCAGATCAAACAGGATGGCCTGGATGCATTGATCATAACCGGTGCCAATGTGACACACCCGGATCTGGCCCAAGAGGCATTCTGGCAGCCCCTGACCGAGGTTGTGGACTGGGCCTATGACAATGTGACCTCCGTACTCTGCTCCTGCCTGGCGACCCACGCGGTTATCCAATCCCATCATGGTCAGAAACGTACCCATATGGGGGACAAACTCTGGGGTGTCTATAGCCACCGGGTTATGGATCCGAAACACCCCCTGGTGAACGATGTCAATACCCGCTTCGATGTGCCGCACTCCCGTTTCAACCAGATTACCCGGGAGCAATTCCAACAGGCCGGACTCAAGGTCTTGGCGGAGAGTGAAGAGGGGGGTGTCCATCTGGCTGTCAGTCAGGATGGCCTGAGGGTGGTCTACTTCCAGGGGCATCCTGAATATGACACCATCAGCCTTCTTAAAGAGTATAAAAGAGAGGTTACACTCTATTTCAACCGTATGCGCGAGGATTATCCTCCCTTTCCGGATAACTATTTTTCACTGCGCAATCAGGCGATTTTCAATGAGTATCGTGAACATCTCGAACAGGCCATGTCGAGACAGAAGCCTATGCCGGTCTTTCCCGAGGTGTTGGTTACCGATACGCTGGACAATACCTGGCACGATACGGCTGAAGCGGTTATCGGAAATTGGATCGGATTGGTCTACCAAATCACCCACCGTGACCGGAACATCCCTTTCATGGAGGGCGTAGACCCCGATAATCCACTCGGTTTGACATAGGATTAGACAAAAAGATCGGCATAGGCCGATGCGTAGTCTGCCCCAGTCCGAAAATTCACCAGGTTCGGAAATAGTGACTGCATCAGGGCGTCATCGACGCCGAACCACCGGGCAATCGCGGCATTGATCTGATCCTGAGCGGTGGTGGGAATGTATCGTCCCATATCCCCGTAATCATCGGTACCGCCGAGACGCAGATCGGGAAGGGTGCCAAACAGTTTTCCGCCATCCAGGCTGCCTGGCGAGTGATCACCAACACCGCCCATCACGAGCTGGTTGGATGCCCAGGCATGATCGGTGCCATCCCCGTTATTTGTCAGGGTCCGGCCGAAATCCGACATTGTGAATGTAGTGACCTGCTGTGCGTAACCAAGCTCCTCCATCGCCTTCTGAAACTTCCACAGGGCAAGGCTCAATTCCCGCAATAGCAGCGAGTGGTGTTCCGCTTGACTGGCATGTGTATCAAATCCACCCAATCGGACGAGGAAAATCTGCCTATTGTAACCCGGTCCCAGGATACCCGAAGCACCCATGTGGATCATCTTTGTCACTGAAGCAAGCTGCTTGATCAATGCTCCGTCGATATTTTTGGAAAAACCCAATTGCCGATTGGTCGGCATAGAAAACAACTCCTGGCCGTAAGAATCGGGTGTGGTAAGATCGATGTGGGTTGTCTGCCAACTGCTATTCAGATAATCAAACGTAGATAATGATTTCAGTAACAGGCGGTTGTAGAGACCTTTGAAATAATCTCCGGTGCTTGTCGTGTTCAAGGCATTGAAATTGAGTCTTCCAGTATCGCCTTGTACGCCTGCCAGTGCCTTGAACAGCGCACGCCGGTCATCTCTGTCACGACTGACACCGGTTTTCAGGTGACCGATGCTGGGCGGTTTATCGGTCTTCATTACCAGGGGGGAAGTGCTTCTGCCGACCATCATGAGATCATTGTTGAAATAGGACAGGTTGAGACCCACTGGATTGCCGCCGTTGACGCCATTCCAGGCATCCGCGATACGTCCCGCCCAGCCGATATGGCCAAGATCATTGGCTTGCCCTGTTTGCAGTTCTCTTTGCTGGTGGTCGTGCGCGAAAAGGAATTTCGGCAGTTCGGCGCTGCCGGCGATGATATCGGTGCGGTTCACCGGTTCGACCAAGGTGCCTGTATTAGCCACGATGCTAACCCGATTATCGACAATCAGTTGGGCCAGTTCCGGCATTACACCGTTCACGGCGAGATCGATTCCTTTGCCGGTCAATGGATAGAGGCCCCGTGTATAGGCGGTGCTTTGATGTTGATTCACGTTATAGGGGTTGGCGCTGCCCGCTCCCAGACTGCTCCGGTTCAGATTCGTGTTGGCGGTTGTCACCGAGGTGAGGTCAAGATCTCTATCTGCCACTGCCAGATCTCTTCGGACGGAGGCATAATCCATGTAACCTTTTCCCGTGGTGCCGCCATAGGGAATCAACATGTTGAACGTGTCGTTGCCGCCATAGAGAAAGATGCAGACCAGTGCCTTGTAGTCTGAAAAGGTCGGTGCAGCGGCCAGGCACGGCCTGGTATATGAGAGTTGGCCGAGGGGGGCAAGCAGGCCGAGACCTCCCATGACCGTGGCGTGTTTTAGAAAATCCCTGCGATGCATCACCATATGCTGATCTCTTACTTGGAGTTACGGGCTATTTTTGAATCATGTAGCTGCTGGAGGTGGCAATCATTGTGATTGCATCACGTATCAGTGTGCGTGCCTCCGCGAATGGTCTACTGTGGTTGGCGCCGGCACTTGCCAGGAGATAGTGCTTGAGTGCGGACCTGAATTCGGGGGACATCTGTCCGCCCAACAACAGCAGATCGAGGTGGTCGAGTAGGGCGTCAACGGCATTAGCCTTGGGTGTATTACCGTGACTATCCAGAGATGTGTCGTTGATCGATGCAAAGTCCCTGTTGTTGTCTCCCTCGAGAGCTTGTTCGAAAAGAGATATCTCCGTATCTAAATTGGTCAAGAATACATTTTCTGAATAGTAGTTGAATGAGGCGCCGAATTCGGCCAGGGTCTCATCCGCAATGTGGATAATGTGATTTTTTTCGAATCTGTTGAGCAGGCTGAAAACCAGGTTGCTGTATTCAATCAGCATTTGATCTGTCTGTATCTGCAGTTCCGGCGCCACTAGATTGTGGATAACAAAACGGTTGTCTCGCGGGATATGGCTGGGGCTGTAAAAGTTGAACACCGAGGGGGAGCGCAGTGGTCCTTGCCCCAATATCCTCTGGGGCGACCTGAACCAATAGACACCGTTCATCGCGACTCCGCTTTGGCTGTTCCAGCCATTTAACGATGTAGTGTCGACAGCTCGAAGCAGTTGGGTTATCGCCAGCAGGGGCTCCTTTGCCTTGCCATAGGACGGATCGGTCAAATAACGATCATCCCGTGCTTCAGGGTCGATAAGAACGGCGCGCACTACCGCCCTAAGGTCACCTTTCACGCCATTACCGTTATTGTTGAAAACCCGTGCCACCCGGGCCAGGTAGGCTGGGGATGGATTGGAGGTGACAAGCCGTTGGATAAGGTGTCTGCTGACATGGGGAGCAACATTCGGATGGTTAAACAGAACATCCAACGCACTATCAAGTCCACTCCGATCGCTCCCCGAATCGAGGGAGAGCGTCTGCCCCAATACCGTGACATATCCATCTCCGCCGGTGACTGACTCGTTTTCATGTTGTTCGGCATGAAACACCATGGGGCGAGTATAGTCTCCATCTCGACTGCTCACTCTTCCGAATCTGTTGTTACTTGCCAGATCCCAGCCCGTCATTACCTTGGCTAATTCCTCGATGTCGTTTTGAGTGTATGTGGGGATTAAGTCGCTACCGGGATCCGGATAGCTGTTACTGTTGGCGTCACGATTAGGGCTGCCATCCAGGTTCAACTCATAAAGTCCGATGGAGAATAACTGGATGACTTCACGGGCGAAGTTTTCATCGGGTCGCGAACCAGTGGAGGGATTGGCCTTGCTGTTGCCTTGGTGTGATAGATAGACACCCATGGTCGGGCTTCGGGCAATATCACCCAGTAATGTCCGGTAGTTTCCAAATGCATGCTCCGCTAATAGATCATAGTAGGCAGCCAAGGCCTCACCACGGGATTTCAGGATCGGTACACTATCGGAGGTAACCAGCAACTGACTCAGTGCATAGGCGACACGTTGACGCAGCTGATCGGAGCCGACCTCGCTACCGGGGTTCGATGCCGAACCCAGGGCATTTTCCCACCATGCTGCCATCTGGTAATCCAATGCTGATCGGTCGCCGATTGCTTCATTGAAAACACCGGTGACGAGCCAATCGTTACCGGGCTCTGCCCGCAAGGCGATTTCGCGGGTGCGTTGCAGGTGGGTCAGCCAACCATCGCTGGTGCTGGTATATGCGGATCGCATGGAGAGCTGATTATCGATCCAAGCTACCACGCCCAGCTGTTTAACGCTTTCGATTTCATCCAGTGTGGGACCGTACGTAGCTTGTAACAAAAGACGGTGGGCCATGCTATCCGTCACCGGCCTCTGTTCCACGACGGTGATGACGAATCGGTTTTCAATACTCAGTTCTCCATCATCGACCGAGATCGCTACCGGATAGGTATTTCCCAGATCAGCCCAAGAGGGCTGTCCGGACAAGGTATGTGTATCGGCTGAGAAATGTAACCAATAAGGAAGGTCGGAGACCGCATAGCTCAAATCATCGCCATCAGGGTCCTCCGCTTCAACGGATAGCTCGTAGAGTGTGTCAATGGGCAGTTGGATATTGTCGCCTTGGCGGGTAAATCTGGGTGGTTGGTTAACAGGCGTAATGGTGATAGAGACATTTGCGTTGGGAGAAAGGGTATTCCCGTCACTGATGATATAGCTGAAACTGTCAGCGGTTGTATTTGAACCGTCATGACGATAGGTAACAGTTCCATCGGCTTCCAATGTAACAACGCCATGTCTGGGATCGTCCAGGGTTTCGATTCTGAGTGGCTCATTCTCTGCATCAGAATCGTTGACCAGCAGGTCGAGGGAAACAGCTCCGCCTCTGGTCACTGTGGCTTGGTCATCCACTGCAACCGGTGGTTGGTTGGTGGTTGGGGCTGTTGTATTGTCCTCGGTCAAATAGGGTGGAATTAAAATCGTCAGTTGTACCCGGGCAGGTGCGGAATAGGAAGCGCCATCATAGGTATAATAGGTGAAACTATCCGTGTCAGCTGTTGAGCCGTCATGCTGATAAACGATCAGTCCGCCGTCTTGGATGACTATGGTTCCGTGAGATGGAGGTATATCGGCTACTACGACAAGCGGATCATGATCCTTGTCCCGGTCGTTCTGTAACACATCGATAGTTGCGCTTTTGCCCTGACTGAGGATGGTGTTATCGTCAGCCGCTATCGGTGCGGTATTTTCATCCATGCATCCGCTCAGGAAGACGGATAATAGGATAAACAGTACTGGTTTGACAGATTTCGACACTTCCGTTTCTCGCTGCTTGGTGGATTCTGCAGTGGTTGCAATGGCAACCAGGAATCGTGTACTTGATCGTTCGTTAGCGCCAAGAATAGGAGTTTATGGGCCAGGAAATTGAGTATTGCTTCAAATTTTATCTGTTTGTATCCGGCTCAGTGGTGAGTAGAGGGCAGTTATGCGAATGCCACAATAATATGACACTGTTCGTTATCTGCAGGCTGATAACTAGACCTTGTCTAGATCCTGGTTGTTGCGGTAGCGTCATCTACCCATTGAAGCGTATCGGCCTGGCCTTCTGCATAGCTGAGTCAGCCTCTCGAGTGAGGTTAATAGCAGCCCCGGCCTTTTCAGGCGCAACAGCGCCGATTGGATTAGTGTTTACAGGCCCTAGTTAGACGATGTCTTTGAACAAGACATAAGGGTATTCGGGAATCTCTATCCGGTCGCGCGACTGCTACAATCATTCGCTGGAAAATGGCGGAGCGGACGGGACTCGAACCCGCGACCCCCGGCGTGACAGGCCGGTATTCTAACCAACTGAACTACCGCTCCATAGTTGAGAGCGCGATAGTTTAAGGTTTTTCGCGCTCAGGTCAACTAAAACCTTGCAACCAGGAGCGCCAGGCTTCAAACAGTCTTTGGTTGGCCGCAGCAACCGCCATCCGTGGCCGTAGTCCGAGGTCAATCCGAGTCGGCGCTTCGGCCGCTGTATCGCCCAGCCTGAAATGTCCGCCGGCTTCGCGAAATATCAGTGTGCCTGCCGCATAGTCCCAAAGTCTTGCGCCACCATGCAGATAGAGCTGCAGTCGCCCTGCCGCCAGCCAACACCAGTCGAGCGCCACACTGCCGATACTGCGTTGGGAACGGTAGGGAGGGGCGGTTGCCAATTGACTGGCCAGCACAGGAGCGAGCCGTTTGAAATCGACCATCGCTACACACTCTTGCAGTTGATCTGCCGCGCAGCTGAGTGTCAGCCTGTGCTGATTTAACCAGGCTCCGGAACCCTTCACGGCATGAAAAAGCTCATCCCTCACCGGGTCGTAGATGATCCCGATTTGTACCTCTCCATTGACAAGGTAGGCCAGAGAGACGGCAAAACAGGGCATGCCTGATACATAGTTGGCAGTGCCATCCAGTGGGTCAAGGCACCAAAAACCCCTATTTTCGTCGTTTAATATTGCTGTCTGAAGGTCTGCCGGCATCTCCTCACCCAAAAGCGGAATCTCGGGGTAGAGATGTTTCAAACGGGTCATAATACGCCGCTGCATGGCCAGATCCGCCTGGGTAACAAGGCTACCGTCTGCCTTGATCCGGCGTTCGCAGCGGTTGAATCGGGGTGTCAGTTCCGATTGAGCGCTTTCAACAAGCAATTCACACAGTAGCTTGATGTCAATAGTCATGGTTGTAGTTTACTGTCAATACACAGGTTGCGTAATATCAACGCCATTTTTGCCTAATCGTGTCATAGTCGATCACCGTGTGATCGGATGTCCGGGAGATAACATACAATGATTTTCGATATCGAAGAGTCGGTTCGCAAGCGTGCCAAGACACCTCATGAACTGTCCATGCTGAATCTGGTGGGTTGTCACTTGATCGCCGCACCCGCCGCAATCGTACTCGATATCGGTTTCCTGGGATTTCTGATCCCATTGTTGCTTTCATTCTCCGTTATAGGCTTCATCTGGTATCGTGCCGGCGTTGAAACCGCGCCCGGAGATTGGTTTGTCACTGCCCATTGGCGCCTCTCAGCCAATCGTACCCGTATCTTGATAATTGGATATACCATCAGCGCTGTCATATTGGGGATGGCATTGCTTGCCACGAGCGGCAGTTCGAAAGGTGATATCATGATGGTCGCGATTACGCGTGTTGCCGTGGTGCCGACGCTGATTACAGTCATGATCTGCTTTGTGCTGGAATCGGGCTCCATCTATCAGGCTGGCAGAGGAGAAGTGCCTGATGGCATCGTCAAGCGCATGCCGCCGCCCGAAACACTTCCCGTATAGGTTGTTCGATACCGACTCGGCTGAGTCCCCTCAGTGGAACCGCTTTGCGCACTTATCCGCAGACATAGGTCTTCCATAGCGATAGCCCTGAGCCATACGATAGTCAGATAGAATCAAGTAGGTTTCCTGTTCGGGAGTCTCGACACCTTCCGCGAGCACTTCGATTCCCAAGCGATGTCCGAGATCCTGGACTGTTTGAATGATCGCCTGATTTGCCGAGTCAGTGGTAAGGTTCTCTAAAAAAATCTTGTCTAACTTCAATCTGTCTATCGGCAGCTGTTTCAAACGTGCCAGGGAAGAGTGTTCAATGCCGAAATCATCGATAGCGATGGCAATTCCGAGTCCCTTCAGTTGCTGCAGGATCTCAGCGGCAAGTTCAATTTGGCCGGAGTAAAAATTTTCGGTAATTTCAAGTATCAACCACTCTCCCTTGCAATCGGTCTCTTTGAGCATCCTCTGAATCGAACCGACAAAATCCTTGTGCAATAATTCACTGGCGGAAATGTTTACTGCCATCGGTGGTGGGATCAAGCCCGCGCTACGCCAAGACTGTATTTGTTTGCAGGCGTTCCGCAATACCCACTGACCGATCGGGAACACCAAACCCACATCCTCAGCCAAATCTAAAAAATGGGTAGGCGATACTAGTTCCCGGCCCTCTTTATTCCAGCGCAGCAAGGCTTCTACGCCGATCAGTTTTTTGGTATGCAGTTCGTACTGCGGCTGATAGAGTAAGACAAAATCATCATCATTGACCGCGCTTTGTAGTGCGGTAATCGTATTCAACCGTTCTTGTATCAACAGTGTCATGCTAGGGTCGTATAGTTGATAACTGTTCTGGGATTGCCGTTTCGCACGGTACATGGCGGTATCGGCGCTCTGCAACAATAGCTTGCCAGTCCGGCCATCATTGGGGAAAAGACTGATACCGATACTGACGGAGGGGTGGAGGCGTTTACCCTGAATGATCACCATCTGGCGTACAGATTCAATGATGTGATCCGCCACCAATGTGGCATCGTCCGGGCGCCTGATATCCGCCAGCAGGATCACGAACTCATCCCCGCTGATGCGGGAGACCACATCCCCCTTGCGAACCGCCCCGAGCAGACGTTGGGCAATGACTTCGAGGAGTGTATCACCTGCATCGTGGCCCAGGCTGTCGTTCACTTCCTTGAAACGATCCAAGTCGAGAAACAGCAGGGCGAGCATGGAATGGGTTCTGGCGGCTCGGGAGACCGCCTGATCCAGCAGCCGGTTGAACATAAATCTGTTGGGTAATTGCGTCAGTGTGTCCTTTTCGGCAAGTTGTTGCAGTTGATGTTTATTACTCTGCAATTCATCCAACAACACCAGATGGTCAGTGAGGTCTCTATAGGTGATGATGATTCCCGTATTGTTATTACGGCCATCTGACAACGGGCTTGCCTGAAGCTCCATGCGCAACAGATTATTTTTACCCTGAGGTATATTGTGGATGCTTTTTACCGGTCTGTTGTTGGTGATCACATCTCGTATCAATGATGCAGGGGGAAGAATATAGCTCTGAAACTCCGTTTCCTCCATACCATGATTGGACAGGGCGAGTTTTCGTGCGGCCTGGTTGTGCAAAACCATTTTTCTGTCCATGGTATAGACATACAGGGGGTCTGCGACACCATCAATGATTGATTGCAGATTCGACTCATTTTTGCGTAATGTCCGCAGGAAATTTTCTATCAATAACCAGGCAAACAGCACAATCAAAGTTACAATAACACCGGACCACCAGAGCTTTTCCCGGAAATCATCTTTCAGTGCCGTAAGAAAGTTCCGGTTGACGTGGATTCGTGCGATACCAACCGGTTTACCTGTCTGTTCATTCAACAGGGAGACTTCTGAAACAAGGCAGTTCTCGCAGTTTGACAAACCACGAGTCAGTTCGAGCGGATCGAATTCCCTGGCTGCAGTCGTATGTTCGATGCTGACCTCTATGCGTTGCACTATCGGCGTTTGCGTTGCGGGATCTTGCAGCTGGAGTATCGTATCCATTGCCTGCTCCAATTCCTGCGAATCGAATTGTGTTTTGTTGCTTAAAAATCTAGCCAGGATTCCGGCCTGGGCTTGTGCCAGTGTATTGGTTTGGGCAGTCAATCTGGGCTCCAGACTGAATTGCCAATACGCTGTGATCAACAGGTTTAAGAGGATCGCCAGGGTTATGAATATGACTGCAAGCACATGGCTGTGGGCCAGCATATCAAGATGAACTCTTAGGTGCTGACTTCTATTCATATTGGGAAACAACTAGGCTGAAACAACTTAACCGTCCCTGAGATGGGGAAGTGGAATGTGACGCAGGTCACGTTTTACTGCATCCTGCGAAACATCGGTTTTGCCCTGTTCCATACGGAAGAGCTGCGAAGCGACTCTGGATGAGTTTCGGGCAAGCCAAGCTTTGATTGTTGGATTATGAGGATAAGCTGTACGCGTAGCGCGCCGCCGACCGTAGAGCCATGGTCGCAATAAAAATGACTTTGCGCAATTACTGCAGGTTGGAGACATAATTCCTTTTGGCTTTATATGGTTCCGCCTAAATACCGCGTTTTTACTATGTCTGCCACTTTTTTACAAATCAATGAGTTTTATGGGATTTTTGATCACATCATACTGTCGATACGGGATTGGCGTCGCTTGGTTGATAAAAAAACCAAGTAAATTACTGGAGATAAGTAGGGAATGTTGCGGCGGTAACCGCTCAATCGATCAGCAAATAGATCGAAGAGGCGAAGAAGCCTGCTATAGGGAGAGTAACAACCCACGCCAAAACTATGCGTATAAAGGTGGAGCGTTTGACGATTTCATAGCGGTAGAGTTTTTGTAGCGAGGCTCGCTTCTTCTTGCTCAGTTTCAACGTGTTGTCCGAGGCATCCAAATCCGCCAGAAGACGACCTTTTTCATTGAAACTTGCCCGATCGAATTGCTGGATAAAGGCCTCAACCTGAGCTTCATCCTTGCTTTGATGATGATGCCTGAGGGTATCCAAGAGAATGGCATAGTTTGTCTTTAATATTTCGCGTAAAAAACCGATACCGAAAACTGCGCCGACTGCGGTATGCGTACTGCTCACAGGAAGGCCGAACTGGCTTGCAAACAACACCGTTATGGTGACGGAAGTGACAATACAGAATGCCCTCACCTGGTCGAGCTCGGTGATCTCGCTACCGATCGTCCGGATAAGGCGCTTTCCGTATAAAATCAATCCCAGGGGTATGCCAACAGCCCCGATCGACAAACCCCACAGCGAGAGATCCGGAAGTGCGTTCTGGCTGTCTATCAGCGCCTCTTTGATCGCAATAACGGGGCCAATGGCGTTGGCAACATCATTCGAACCGTGGGCGAAACTGAGCAGGCCGGCACCGAATAAGAGGGGGATATTGAACAGTCGATTGACTGCAGATTTGGTATTGGGAAGTATGTCGGTACGCTGCACGATATTGGGTTTTATCACCATGTAAACGCCCAAGCCTATGGCAAAGCCACAAATCAGAGCAGTCAAAAAATCGACTCGCCAACTCGCTTTGACACCTTTGACCATCAGGTAAGTGGTGAAACTCCAAGCCATGAGACCCACGAGCAGCGGCAACATCCTTCCAGCGGCCCGTGACATCTTCTCCTGGTAAGTGATCGTACGCTTGATTAGATAGAGCAGGAGCGCAGCGATGATTCCACCCAGTATCGGTGAGAAAAACCAGCTGACGGTTATAGAGGCCAAGGTGTGCCAATTGACGGCAGAAATCCCGCCAACCGTTATTCCCGCTCCCAGGACGCCGCCCACAATGGTGTGTGTTGTGGAGACAGGTGTGCCCGTGTATGTGGCTAAATTCAGCCAGATGACTGTGGCTATCATGGCGGAAAACATAACCCGTGTAATCGTTTCCGCATCGCTGAATTGATTAGGATCTACTATTCCTTGCTTTATGGTGCTGATCACCTCGTCGCCCGCAAGAAATGCCCCGGCTGCTTCGAACAATGCAGCGAACAACATGGCTCCGGTCATGCCGATCACAGCCGATCCCACCAAGGGGCCGATATTGTTGCCTGCATCGTTGGCACCGATGTTCAGGGCCAGATAGCCGCCGAGAATGGCGGCCAACATCATCATTAAACTGCTGTCGACGGTGCTGTAGATAAAGTGATAACTGGCACCGATGGCGATCAGAAAGAGTAATGCGAGCGCATGATTCGCTCTATAGACAGCAGCGTTGTGTGCTTTCCACATCTATTGATTTGTCTGATCGTTATGTGATTTTCTTATCGCTAGGAGCTCTGCATACCGCGAATGAATTCGTCGGATTGTTTAATCGACTGATTCATCCGATTGATCAGGTTATTGATATCGGCCTTGAGATTGCCGAATTCACCGCGCAGGGATCCGATCGCCTGGGCATTGAGGTTGTGTTTCAGAAACAGCACATTGTCACGGAAAGTGTTGATTACGGGCTGCATGCTGCGTTCAGCCCTTTTCATCGAGCCGAGCATGGTCTGGTAGCGCTGTTTGGTCTGTTTAAGTTTCTTGGCGCTGCTGGCTTTCAGGCTTTTGTTCTCATACAGGTCCAGCTCTTCCTGCCACTCTTCGAACAGGTCTTCGGCCACCGATTCCACCTTGTTTATGCGTTCCGTAACCTCTGCCGCCGCCGCTTCGCTGGCTTCAAATTCGTGATTGAGGCTATCGTAGGCCCGTTTCAGATCGCTCTCCTCCAGATTGATGACAGATGCAAATTGATCCAGTGCCGACTGAAACTGCTCCTGCGCCTCAGCCTGGGCGTCGCGTGCGGATTCGACCCGGTCGACCATGATGTCGCGTTTGTGAATGCCGACCTTTTCCATGGTGTCGTAGTAAACGCTCGAGCAACCGGAAACAAGCAGTATCAGACCCCATAAAGTGTAAAGGCGTATTGAGAGCATGTGAACAATTCCCCGAGTAATCTGTTAGATTGTTCAATTCTGCCATAGAGTGATCGGCGATTGCGATATTTGGATTTGTCAACATTTATTGCCCGTCACTGCCAATGGTCCCTGGGGCAGTGGATCTAAGGGTACAGGGGGTTGCGTCAGCAATACGAATATTCAGGTATCTCAATGGTTGTTGTGAGTAGAAAAGGATTGTATGCGGAGCGGAGCGGTTAACAGCGAGGATCAAGGTAGGTAGAGACATGCTGTATAGGCAAAATCTCCTGTTGGGAGCGCTCTTCATACTGTTGTCGGAGCTGATGTTCGCCTCGATGGGGGCGTCGGTAAAATATGTGACACAAACATTGCCCAGTGATATGGCAGTATTTATGCGTAATCTGTTCGGACTGGCCTTGTTGATGCCACTGGTCTGGAGCAACGGATGGGTCAGTCTGCGTACCGAGATCATCCATCTGCACCTGTTGCGCTCGGTCGCCGGTGTTTCTGCGATGTACTGTTTTTTCTATGCCTTGGCCAACCTGCCACTGGCTGACGGCATGTTATTGAAAATGACATCGCCGCTCTTTATGCCGCTTATCGCCTGGTTCTGGCTCAGCGAACCCCTGCGTCAAAGGATCCTGCTGGCCATAGGCATCGGTTTTGTCGGCGTGATACTGGTGCTCAATCCGGAGGGTCAGTTCAATCATATCGCACTGATCGGTCTGCTGGGAGGCGGATTTGCCTCCCTGGCCAAAGTGACGCTCAGACGCCTTGGACGCAGTGAACCCTCAGTACGAGTGGTATTCTATTTTGCGCTGCTAAGCAGCCTGATTTCATCGATCCCCATGTTCTGGGGCTGGCGGCAGCCGACCGCGGCCGAATGGGGCTGGTTGGCCTTGATCGGTCTATTGGGCACCCTGGGTCAGTTGATGCTGACTCGCGGTTATGCGATCGCATCCGCGGCCACGGTAAGCCCCATGACCTACACATCCGTATTATTCGGTGCCGGATATGGGTATCTCTTCTGGCATGAGACCTTGACCGGGCAGTTCATTGCAGGGGCGTTGCTGATCGCCGCGGCAGGCCTCCTGGCAATAGGTTTTCGTGAGCGTATCGATGACACCCTGGTGAGTGACCCGACCCGGCCCTAGCATAGGACACTACACTCGTGTTCCAGGCCTTTGTATGAGTTAGCCGCGAATGAACGCCAATCACGGCACAATTAGCACGAAATAGTATGAGTGATTGAGAGGTTATCGCCTGCATTCCCACGCAGGAATGAGATGTTTACGATTCAACCGGAGTGATATCCATTTGCGTTTGTTTGCGGTGATTGGCGTTCGTTCGCGGCTTGCTGCTTTAAGGCTGTTTCCTAACGGACACTAGGTTAGAATGGCCGCATGTCGATGAACTGGACTCAACTACTCTCTCACAAGCGCCTGGGGTCGAGTGATCACTCGACTGCCAGTTCCACACGCACCGATTTTCAGCGTGATCTGGACAGGATCGTCTTCTCTTCGGCGTTCAGGCGCATGCAGGATAAGACGCAGATCTTTCCCCTCTCGAAAATCGACTATGTCCGTACCCGCTTGACCCACAGTCTTGAGTCTTCCAGTGTTGGCCGGTCCCTGGGTACCCTGGTTGGGGAACAGATCATCGCCCGTCACAGGCTCAAGGAGAACGAGGCCTCGGATTTTGGCGATATTTGTGCGGCTGCATGTCTGGCTCACGATATCGGTAATCCTCCGTTCGGCCATTCCGGCGAAGATGCAATCCGGCACTGGGCGGAGAATGGCGAATACGGCAAACAGCGTGTTGCCGTATTGCAGGGCAGCCAGCGTGAGGACTTCCTCAATTTTGAGGGCAACTCGCAAGGCTTTCGTGTCTTAACCCGGCTGCAGAACAGGGATAATCCCGGTGGACTGCAACTGACTTGTGCCACGCTTGCGGCGTTTACCAAGTATCCCCGTGAGTCATGTATCGGAAATGGACGCTTCAAGGGTGTCAGTGCGAAAAAGCCGGGTTTTACAGCTGAGGACCAGGATCTCTTCGGAGAGGTTTCCGAGACAGTGGGATTGTTGCGCCGGGATCCGGTGTTGGCCATTTGGCATCGGCATCCACTGGCGTTTCTGGTGGAGGCGGCGGACGATATCTGTTATCGGGTCATCGATATCGAAGATGGCTATCGCCTGGGGCATCTCAGTTTTTACGAGGCGATGGAGCTGTTCAGTGCTGTATTGCCTGATTCGCCCGCACGACACAAACGCCTAAACCGTATAACAGGGGATAAAGAGAAGATCGAGTTTTTACGGGCCAAGGTGATCAGCCAGGCGATTAGCGAGATGCTGCACTGCTTTCTCGATCATGAAGAGGCGATTCTTGCAGGCCGGTTCGATCAGCCGCTGATGAGTCAGATTCCTCACCGAACCGAGATGGAACGCCTGATTGAGGTTGCCCATGAAAAGATCTATATCGCTCCGGAGGTGATAGAGATAGAGACCGCCGGCTTTCAGGTGATCAGTGAACTGTTGGAGCGTTTTATCCCCATCATTGATGATGTGGCGGCCCACGGGGAACGTGCCAGCCCACGCAGCCAGATGATGATTCGACTGATTCCGGAGCAGTTCATCAGCCCCCATGGTCAGCCGGCCAAGGACGCCTACACACGTTTATTACGCCTGACCGACTTTGTCTCTGGCATGACCGATTCCTATGCGGTTTCGTTGTATAAGAAGGTAACGGGCATCTCCCTGCCGGGGTGATACACATGCCTGTCGAGCACCTTATATGCCGGGTTCCGATGCCGATCCGGCGTAGCCCTTGTCAAGGGGCAGGGTAATGATGACCCGGGTTCCCACGCCCTGTTCGCTCTCGATATGCAAGCTTCCTCGATGTGCCTCTACGATGACTCGGCAGAGATAGAGTCCCAGGCCATACCCACCGGTCTCCCGTTGACGCGCCTTGTCGACCCTGTAAAAGGGCTCTGTGAGATGTGAGAGGTGTTCCTTCGGGATTCCTTCCCCCTGGTCCATTACCCTGACTTGCCATGCCTGGCCGCTGATCCGGCTCTCGATCTGTACCGGTTCCCCGGATTCAGCTGTATGTCTCAAGGCATTTTCCAGCAGGTTTTTTATCAGCAGACGAATACGCGCCGGATCCAGTTGTATCGAGACGCCGTCGTTTTCGTGTTTGCAGCTAACGGTTGAAGAGGAGAAGTGCTGCTGAATGACGGAATCGATGAGCCGGCCGGGATCGACAGGCTGTAGATCGAGTTTGGCATGCCTGCTTCCGAGGCGTTCAGTCTCCAACAATTCAGTAAGTTGCTGCTCCAGCAGCTGCAAGTCAGCAATAATTCTGTCGCGAGGTTCACTCACCTGCATCAATTCAGCATTCAGGCGTGCACGAGTCAGTGGCGAGCGAAGCTCGTGGCTGATGGCCAATAGCAGTTGACGCTTTGCCTCCATCATCGCCTCGATCTCGTCGGCCATGGTATTGATTCTGTCGGCCAGATCTCCCAGTTCATCCCGGCGTTTGATGTCGATACGGTGGTCGAGCTCGCCGGAGCCGAATCTGGCCACACTCCGGCCTATATCCTGTAACGGTTGAAAGAGACGTTTTACCAGGTGGTAGGTGAGGGCAATGAGAAGCAATACGGTAACAATCGTCACTCCGATTACCAGAGCCAGCGAGCCGCTGTCCAGCCGATCCCGGGTCATTAGCAGAATAGTGCTATCGTTATCCTGCAGACGCAGCATAAAACGATGCTCGTCATGATTGATTCCGACCAGTCGACCGGCGCTGAGGCGGTGGGAATGGAACGTCAATCTCTCTGTCTTGACGATTTCGCCATTGTTGGACCAGGCTTGACCCTTCGTTTGGATCTGAATATCGATTTGCAGACGTTCCGCCAGTTTTTCTGCGGCTGTAGTATCGGGTGGGGAACCGATCTCTTTTACCAGGTGTTCGATATATTCCGACAGATGGGGTTCAGCCAGGGAACGAAACTCTCCCTGGATGCCGTAACGGAAGCCGGTTCGTACCGTCAGCGTGATCAAGATACTGACACAGATAAACAATAAGATCAGACGGCCACTGAGACTATGCCGCCTGTTCATGTTGCAGGGCCCACCAGACGGTATCCGGTTCCCCACACAGTCTTGATGTAGTCAAGGGGTTTTAGTTTTTGACGCAGACGGCTTACCAGGATATCAACGGAACGGGTATAGAGATCGGCCTCTATCCCTTTTACAGCAGTCAGGATCTCGTCTCGGCTGTAAGCCCGGCCGGGGTGTTGCGCCAGCAAGGCCAGCAATCGATACTCGAGGGTTGTGAGATTCAGGCTTCGCCCCTCGATAAAGGCATCCTGTCGCACCAAGTCGAGTCTTAGCGTGCCAAGAACGATCTCTTGCTCCGCATTCGGTTGTGAGCGACTGCGTTTCAGGATGTTTTGTATCCTCGCAACCAACTCCCTGGGTTCGAACGGTTTTGCCAGATAATCATCCGCCCCGAGTTCCAGACCGACAACCCGATCCATCACCTCACCCCGGGCGGTCAGCATAAGAATAGGCAGGCTGCTCTGTTTTCGAATGGTACGACACACATCAAAGCCATCCATTTCCGGTAGCATGATGTCGAGAATCACCAGATCCGGATTTGTATGCTCGATACGTTTCAAACCTTCAGAAGGGAGTGTGACCGCTTCCAGCTCCAAATCATACAGGGAGAAGTACTCTTTCAGCGGCGCGGCCAGAGCCTGGTCATCATCGATCAGTAAGATGCGGGGCATCACTATATCCAGTACTCAGTTGGTGGTTGGAAAAGGCTGAGAATAAATTCAGGGTTCCACTATTTGTGATAATCAAATTCGATTCAGTCTGCCTCCCCCTGTAGAGGGGAGGCATATATATTTACTCCTGTGTCACCTGCTTACTATCGCCACAGGCGAATTTGCATTGGCGATGCTCTCGGTGGTGCATGATCATCGATTGTAGTTTATCCCGTTGGTCTTGATTGAGATTATTACTGAAATCAGCAAAGGCATCTATGACATCGGAACTGAGACTGGCCAGTTGAGCCTGCTTTTGCATCACCAGGGTGCGGGCCTTTTCGCGATCAAATTCCGGGTTTTCGAGCAGGTCGACGGCTTGATCCACATAGGTCGATCTGTCACGCCTCAGCTCATTTGCGCTGAGTACTATCTGCTCTTTGAGTTGAGCCAGATAGTGTTGCTGAGAGTCGTCGAGATCGAGTTGCTTGCCGACACGTTCCGTCACCCAACCGATGCGCCCTTCAGGACCGGCGCAAAAACCTTTATAACGTGCAATTGCCACACCGCTGATCAGCAGTGTGGCCAATACGATAAGTGTGATGATAAGGGTCTTTCCCATGATGATCTCCTTGTATGAATGGTAGTGCCGTCGGACGGGTTGTCCTTGAGATCGAGTCTGCACTGCCGGACAAAGAAGATCCTCTCACGGGTGTATCCACTTGTAACAAGTTGTAACTGCGAGCGTGCTCAGAAAAACCGATGTTTCAATTCAAATCCAATGATTATTGCAATATTTCTTAATAAACAATTACTTACATGGCTTTATTGAGGTGTTGCATTGCGTTACTGTTGTACTTATAGCCTTTTCGTAACCCTGTTTATTTCAGAGTGGCGCTGTTTTGCCGACAATATATTCATTGGGCACTACGATACGAATGCCTCAGAAACGGACATGTTTTTCTCTAGAGGTATCTGTGTCTGCCCCAGGCATTTTAGTAAAGCCCGATTGGTAATTTGCCTGATCGATGCAGGAAGCGCCGGTTCTATTTGAATACGTTCATCCGGAGGTGTACTTGTTATCATCAGTAGCAACTCTGTTCCGTTACTGTCTTGTTTTGCTGCTGCTGGTTGGGGCTGGTGCGACACAATCCGCTCCACAAACCGGTAGGCTCTATCGCCTGTTCATCCTTGATTCCCAGCAAGGCAGTCCCTATAGGGATGTTCGCCTTGCAATGTTGGAGTTTCTGGAACAATACGGCTATGTAGAGGGAAAAAATCTTCAGCTGGATTTTCACACAGCTGGCAATGACGTCGACAAAGGTGTGGAAATCCTGAGATCGGAAACCGCCAAAGGTTACGATGTTTACTACATGGGTGGTACGACAGCGACCGCTGCCGCCAAGCGGGTGTTGTACGGCAAAAGTCAGTCGGTCGTGTTCGCTTCTCCAACCGACCCGGTGGGTTTAGGTGTGATAGATGGTTTCGACATTCCGCCGAAGGGCAATTTTACCGGGGTCAGCTATCCGGTACCCGTGAAATCAAGATTTCGCTTTATCCGGGGATTGATGCCTGAGGCAAAGCGAATCGGGTTGATCTATGCCGATATGCCGCAATCACACAGTTATAATGCCTGGATTAAAGAGATGCTGGAAGATGATCCCCAATTTAGGGGTCTGGAAGTGATTTTCCGCAAAGTGCCTTTTGTAAAGGGTGAGGATGGTGACAGGCGAATGGCTGAGATGGCGCTACCTCTAATCAAAGAGCTCGATTCTCAAGTGGATCTTTTCATAAAACCCAACGACCAGTTGGGCGCCAGACGCCAATTCGCTGAAACGGTCTATGCACATTCAAGTAAACCGCTAATCGGAATCGTCAAAAACGATGTCATGAAGGATTGGGGGGCGATGGCGGTTGTATATCCTTCTCATCACAGCATGGGGCGACAAGTGGCTGTTATGATCCGCGATCTTTATGAAGGCAAGCCAATCAAGCAAATTTTTCCCCAATGGCCGGCACGATACGGATATGCGATCGATCTTCCCAAGGCGAGACAATTTGGCATAGCCGTACCTGTCGGCTTATTGCAATTGGCTGGAGAGAACATCCGTAAATGAATTGCCTGCTGAACACTTACCGAGGCGGTAATTAATGAGGCTTAACCGGAAGATACTGCTGGTGACCATCGGTACGCTTGTGCTCTCATTGCTGCTCAGCTCAGCCGTGAATATAAAGAGTTTTCGCTCGAATTATACCGATGCTTTGTTGACAGGCAGTTTTGGTATTGGTCATAGCATTGAAAGCGTACTCAATGAACTGTTGGCATTGGGATTGCCGCTCGAGTCACTGTCCGGGATGGATGAAAAGCTCAAGGAAGTGGTCGAGAAGAACCCTCATATTGAGTATGCGAGCGTTACGGACTTATCCGGCTTGGTACTCTTTCACAGTGATCGGGCGCAGATCGGAGAGAAGTATAACGATTCGCTGACGATCAATGCCTTGTCTGCAAATGAGCCCTTGCGGCAGATCTATAATCGGTTTGACGGCAAGGGCTTTTATGATGTTTCCATACCCATCCTTGACGAAGGCCAGGCAGTGGGTGTCATCCGACTCGGTTTTCCTACAAAAGTCATCGACGATAAAGTCGTACAGGCGGTCAGGCAGGTTATTTTCAATTTTTTGTTGACGTTTATCGCTATTGCGCTGCTTCTCAATTTCTTTATGCGTAAACAGTTTGTGGAGCCTGTTAAACAGCTCTCCGAATATGCGGCATCCATCACCGATGGCAGATTCGAAAAACCGGTAAGGATACGTAGTGATGATGAGATCGGCACCCTCTCCCATGCATTGCAGGAAATGGGAAGCACGATCAAAGGACAGATCGACGCCCTCAGGCGTTCAGGTATCGAATTGGAAGAGAAAGTGGAAGCGCGGACACAGCAACTCGAGACTGCAAATCAGACGCTGCAGGCGAGTAATCATGATCTTGTGGAGGCGCTTGACCGGGAGAAACGGTTGTCTGAAGCACTGCGTCTAAGTGAAGAACGTTTCAGAATGTTGTTCGAGGCTAACAAGGCTGTAATGCTGACGATTGATCCCGACTCAGGCTCGATTCTCGCGGCCAACAGGGCCGCAGCCGAGTATTATGGCTACACTATTGATCAGCTGATGAAAATGAACATCAATGAGATCAATATTCTCAGCAAAAAGGAAATTGCTCAAGAGATGAGCAAGGCCAGGAAAGAAGAGCGCAACCACTTCATGTTTCGCCACGCCTTGGCATCAGGGGAGATCAGGGATGTCGAGGTGCACTCGGGTCCCTTCATCTGGAATGGCAAGCAGGTTCTCTATTCAATTATTCATGATATTACGGACAGAAAAAGGGCCGAAGCCGAGCTGGAACATATCGCACATTACGATCCACTCACCGGCCTACCCAATCGACGCCTAAAAACTGACAGGCTGCGTCAGGCGATTGCGTACAGTAAGCGAAATGCAACCAGCGTGGGGGTCTGTTACTTGGATCTTGATGGATTCAAGCCGATTAATGACCGTTTCGGCCATGATTCTGGCGATAAGATATTGATTGAAATAGCACGTAGACTGCAAGGCGTTTTGCGTGAGGAGGACACGGTATCGCGCATAGGAGGAGATGAATTCGTATTGATACTGACTAATCTGACAAGTATGGATGAGTGTATTTTGGTTCTGGACAGAGTGTTAGAGGTTATAGCGGAGCCTATACGATTGGATGATACGGCACTGGAAGTCAATGCAAGTATTGGACTGACCCTCTATCCGGAGGACGATGTGGATGCGGACATCCTGCTACGGCATGCAGATCAGGCAATGTATTGGGCAAAGGAGGCAGGTAAGAATTGCTACCATCTGTTTGATCCTCAGTATGACAAGCAGATAAAGGCCAATCGTAAAAATGTACAGTTGCTCAAACGTGCATTGATGAAGCAGGAATTTACTCTTTACTTTCAACCGAAGGTTGATATGTACAGTTGTGACGTGATAGGCGTCGAGGCTTTGATCCGTTGGCTGCATCCGGAAGCAGGCATCACCCCTCCGGGCGATTTCTTATCCATTATTTCAAAGACAGATTTGGAGATTGAACTGGGTCAATGGGTTTTTGACCATGCATTGAAACAGATGAGCAAATGGCTAAAAATGGGGCTTCATCTCCCGGTCAGCGTAAATATAAGCGCATACCATCTACAGCATCCGGGTTTTACAGAACATGTACGGGAACAGTTTACGAAGTACACTGATGTAACCCCAAACATGCTCGAGCTGGAGATACTTGAAACCGCCTCTATCGAGGATACCAATGTTATCTATCATGCCCTGACAAATTGCCATGAGATGGGTGTTAAGATTTCTTTGGACGATTTCGGAACAGGTTATTCATCCCTTGCCTATTTCCATCGTCTTCCTGTCGATATACTAAAAATAGATCAGAATTTCGTACAGGATATGCTGGACGACCCTCAGGATCTGACTATCGTTGACAGCGTCGTTCGTCTTGCGCATGCCTTTCAGCATCCGGTCATCGCGGAAGGTGTGGAGTCCATAGAGCATGCCGCAGCACTGCTTCAATTGGGGTGTAGATTAGGCCAGGGTTATGGCATTGCCAGGCCGATGCCGGCAGATGAGATTCCGAAATGGTTGAAACAGTGGCAAGGCAATCAATTGTGGCGGGGGCTTAAAAACAGAGTGACTCAAAGTCATCATGTCGATATTGAAGTGGCGCTTACGAGTCATCAGAAATGGGTGGATAACTTGATCGGGTACATCAGTAGCGACGAGGCAATGGATCCGGGTCAACTGGATAGCAAACACTGTAACTTGAATTATTGGTTTAACGGTATCGGGTTTATCCAGTACGGCAATTTACCACAGTATAGCGAACTCAGCAGGCTGCACGAACAGGTACATGCACTCGGTTACAAAATAATCAGCAATAATAACATGGGGACCACAGCGAATGCACAGAAACAAATTAACGAGTTGAAGGTGTTGAGCGCTCGGTTCATCGAACTCATGAAGGGACTAGATAAAGTTCAAGCCAATATGTTGTAAACAAGTACATATGATCAATATATTTGTTTAAAATAATCTGGCTGATTTAATTGCAAGGAACAGTCGATTTTGTACAATGAAAGGCGATTTGGCGGTATAGCTCGGCTCTATGGCAGTCAGGCAATGGAGCGGTTTTCCTCTTCTCATGTCGCCGTGGTCGGCGTGGGTGGAGTAGGCTCATGGGCTGTAGAAGCCCTTGCGCGCAGTGGCATCGGTGCGATGACGCTTTATGACCTGGATCATATAGCTGAATCGAATGTGAATCGCCAACTGCATGCGGTCGAAGGTGATTTTGGAAAAGCCAAGGTATCAGCGCTCGCCGAGCGCATATTGGCAATCAATCCATACTGTCAGGTCAATGCCATCGAGCAATTTATCGAGACGGAGTCAGTGCATACAGTATCTGCCGGTGGATTCGATTATGTGATCGACTGCATCGACAGCTATCGTATTAAGGCTGCACTGATAGCACGCTGCCGTAGATACAGGGTCTCCATCATTACGGTGGGTGGTGCGGGGGGGCAAAGTGATCCAACCAAGATTCAACTGGCTGACCTGAGCCGTAGTGAACAGGACCCACTTCTTTCCAAGTGTCGCAAATTACTTCGTAAGCAGTACGGTTTCCCATCCAATACCAAACGTCGTTTCGATGTCCCCTGTGTCTACTCTACGGAGCAACAGCGCTATCCCGATGACAATGGAGCGGTTTGTCTGGATAGGCCGACTAACAGGGAGAGTTCATTAAATTGCGGTGGTTACGGTTCTGTGATGACCGTCACTGCCAGCTTTGGTCTGGTTGCGGTATCTCATGTATTGAAGCGCCTTTCCCAGGAATAAACTGTTAACAGGCCCTAGTGATGCCTGTGCGGTCATATCACTATGACCGGGGGGGGCAATCATTAACCGCCAACGCCACGGTATAGTTTTTACCCTGTTTGAGTTTTTCATAGTTGCCGAAAATCTCGTTGAAATTGCGTTTCATGTATTGTCTTAAACCATTGATGGTTACGACATAGAATTTACCACCTGGTTTGAGTCGTTGCCTGGCATCGTGCAGAATCAGGCTGAGCATCTCTTTACCCACCTTTGCAGGGATATTGGACGCGATAACATTGAAACGCAAGCTTGGGTCTACATGATCAAAAGCGTTGCTGAGAATGGCTTTAGCATTTGCCAATCGGTTACGTTCAGCATTGGCATTGCTGTAGTCGACTGCCATAAAATCCTTGTCGACCATGAGTGTTTGTCCCTGCGGGGCTCGTCGAGCCATATAGAGGCCTATTGGGCCGTAGCCACAGCCCAGGTCGAGACAGTCGTCAGTGGGAGCGATCTGCAAACGTTCCACAAGAAGCCTGGTGCCTTCGTCGATCTCGCGGGGTGAGAAGATGCCCCAGGTGGAATGAAATTGCAGGCGCTCGCCGGACAGGTCGTCCGTAAACACGAGATCTCTGCGGAGTTTGTCTAATTTTTCTTTAGTCAGCATGGTGGCGGAGTGTTACGCGTAAGAGATTTTTAGTCAATCCCGCAGGTCAAAATCAGCATCAATGAGATTGTGAATAAGTTCCAACATCGGTTCCGCATTCAAATAATCAATGGCCACCGGCCAGTAGCTCTCTTCATACTGAAGCACAAGCGAGGGGAAGCTGCGCACCCCCAATCGGCGTGACTGTGCAATCTCAGAGTCGAGCTTTTGCTGTGTGGAGGAATGGTTCAGCAGTTTGGAAAATTGCCGTTTCTCCAGACCTATTTCCATCGCAAGTTCGATGAGAGTAGCGTCATCTGAAGGATTTCTTGCCTGCAGGTAGTAGGCCTGCTGAATAGCAATTATCATGCTATCTTCCATTTCTGGATCGATCGACCTGGCGGCGATGACCGCGCGGCAGGCAGGGTAGGTGGACCTTCTGGGCGTATTCCGAGTCCAAAAATCGAAATTGAAGCGAGTCGACGGTATACGCTTCTCAATCTTCCGCCATGTGCTCTGCAACCTCATGCGCAGATCATCTGGCATCGGTTGCATTGAATCCGCCGCCAGTCCGCCTAACAGGCGACTGCTTGTGATGTTGTCGGGGAGCCGGGACAGAAGTACCTTGAGTACCGGGTGAAATCCCCAGCACCAACTGCACATTGGATCATGGATGTAGTAGAGGTGAGCCATGTTCAGGATTTGTTTCGCAGCTATATCGGTTGTGATATAAGAGTATATCCGATTCAGGTATTACATTTGCCGATATATATTTTTGGTATTTCGCGATCCATCAGGCTTGGCCGCACTATGGTTGTCGTTTGTCAGGGTGATAATAGATTGAAGTCCGCACTCCTTGGAAAAGTCTCATTCTGGTTGATAGTCGTCGGCAGCGCGGCGCTTCTGACACCGCAACCCGCCTGGCCCGAGTGGTTGGCGCGTATGATATTGTCTGCCGGCATTGCGCTGGGCGCGACCACATTCGGTGTACTGCTGTGGCAGAAGCGTGGTCGCAGCAGCAAGAAGTGACGGGGAAACACTATGCCTTGAATGGTCCCCGTCAACCGACTGCTATTTTCTGTTCGACCCTATTCAATAGGCCTATGATTTCGCCTGACAGAGGCTCGATTTCATTATAGAGGTCCTCTGCTCTGTCAGTATCCCCGCTTTCCATATGCTTGATAATTTCCCTTATCAGTGAATGTAACTGCTGATGGGGTTGTTCTATCGCATGTATTTCAGCAACATCGCCATATCGATTAAGCGCTTCTGAGTAGTACCATTTACCGAGGGCGCAATCATGGTGCGAAACCGCTTCTTCATGGGAGAGGGATTGCTTGCCATCGAGAAAGGAACGTACTCTTGTTTTCCATGCCAGGTGGGCTGACTTTGCGGAGCTGAAATCGAACCCTCTATCGCCGGAAAATTTAAACTGCTGGACAATCCTTTGCAGATCGGAGGCTAATGTCCCCAGGTCATTGGCGGTATCGGAGGTATCTTTTGCTCGTTGCGAGGTTTGTTTGCTGTTTTCGCTGATATTGATTATGTTCTTGTTGATCTCTTCCACCACCGAGCACTGCTCCTCTGCCGCAGTGGCGATCTGGGTGTTCATTTCGTTGATCGTCTCGATAGCCTTATTTATCTCGCTCAGCGAATGAAGTGCCTCTGTCGCCTGCAAAACTCTGCTGTCCACTTTCTCCCTGCCGGCAGCCATCACGGATACCGCCCGCTGTGTGCCACTCTGCAGCGCCTGTATCATTGACTCGATCTCGCCTGTCGATTGGTGTGTGCGATTGGCAAGCCCACGCACCTCGTCGGCTACAACAGCAAAACCACGCCCTTGCTCTCCCGCTCTTGCAGCTTCGATGGCGGCATTAAGGGCGAGTAGGTTGGTCTGCTCGGCAATACTTTTTATGACGTCCAGGACCGATCCGATACGCGCGCTCTCCTGTTCCACACCCAGAATCGATTTTTCGGCAAGTTCCACTTCATCCGCCAACGCCTGCACGGCATCCGCTGTCTGCTTGATTACTTTGCAGCCTGTATGTGCTTCAGCAGTGGCTGCCTTGGTGGCTTCCTCGGCGGTAGTTGCATTTTGTGCAATGTTGGCTACGCAGGCTGTCATTTGGGTCATAGCTGTGGCAACCTGGTCAGTTTCATTTTCCTGCTTCTGGATGCGACGACTGATCTGGCTGGTATTATCCGATGTTTGCGCAACAGCGTTGATTACCGATTCAGTCGATTGCGCCGTCTGCTGTATCAGTTTGCGGATCTTGTCAACAAACTGGTTAAAGCTTTCAGCAAGCAGTCCAAGTTCGTCATTACCTTTCTTTTCCAATCGTTTCATCAGATCACCATCGCCATTGGCGATGTCTTGCATGGTTTTGACTGCATCCAGGATCGGATTGTAGATAAGACGCGTGGTCAGCCAGCTTATTGATAATCCGATCACAAGTCCAAGCAGCAATAGACTGATTACAAGTGTTGTCGTTGAACTGGCATCCTCAATCAAGCGTTGACCAGTATGTGAAATTGTCGATTCATGATGAGATACAAGCTGATCGAGTTGTTGATCGGTAGTTAACAATAGGGGTGTGATCTGACTGCGTACAAGCCATGCATCACTCCGCCACTGATTACTTCCGTGTATCTCGAGAAGCCTCTTGTAGTGTTCACCAAAACGGGCCATGTTATCCGTGAACTGCTCGATGGAATCAACTTGATCCAACGTCAGCTGGTCACTCTTCGCACTGATTACTCGGACTAGTTTTTTTATCCTATCCAGGTAAAGGTTTAAGTCGCTAATATTGGAATCACTGCGAAATGCGAGATAGCCGCGGATGCCATTCATGACATTGCTCCAGGCATACCTCAACTCGGTAAGATGGTGCAGGATCTGTTTGCGTTCCTCATCCGCGTATTCTTCCATTTCAGAAAGAATCATCTGGGATGTCAGTTGCATCTGTTCCCGGCTGATAGGATTAATGTGCGTGTTGGCATAGGCAATACCTGGAAAGTTACCTTCATGGGTAGCTGTCTGATTGAGTAGTGCCTCAGCTGTCTGTTCATACTGCTTCAATTTATCGCCCAGCTGTTTGAGCAGATGGGACGAAGTGGTATCCTCTGCCTCTATGCTCTTTGTTATTAATGATTGAAGGATATATTTTGTATGACCCCTTTGACTCGAGAAGTCCTGTAGGTGTGCCTCATCCTTTGTAAGAAGATAGAAGGCCAGGGATTCTGTAGATTGCTTAAGGCTTTTTGCGAGGTCTTTCGTTAGGATTAACCGTGGCTGACTCTCATGAACCACCTGGTTCACGCTTTGTTCAACATTATTCAGACTGATGAGCGTGATGATGGAGGAGGTCGCAAGTACCCAGAGAATGAGCCCGAAACCGAACCATTGCTTTGTGCGAATCGATGCATTATGCAAAATTGACATGATCGTTTCCCTGATATGGATTATCCATATCCCAAGTCCTGGCGCTGATTATTTAGTGTTCGTATGCGCCGTAAAACCTTGCCCACAAGCCACCTGTGAACGAATCATTACAGCAAATTAGGTTTTTTTGTTGCTTTGCTGTAACCATATACTCCATGGTTGCAAGAGATATCGTCTTCGATTTGTAAAACTTTAATTACATTTTGATCCTTCCAATCTCTCGTGCAGAAATGGAGTGAGTTAGAAATCCTCTTTTTTATCATTAAGGTAGAGAACAACATTTAAGTGTTATTTGAAGTCGACTGCAGGAACGCTATTCCGTAATACTCTGCATCAGGCGGGTGAACAATTGATACTGACTTAAGTAAAAAACACCATGAATCTGTTCAAAAGATCCTATTTTATCAATCTCATACAGGTGCTGATCCTGTTTTCATTTTCAGCGGGCGGCCGCCTGACGCATGGTGGCTGGCTCGAGGCTGTTTCACCGCCTCATCCAACGCCGACTCTGACACTAAAAGACTTAAAGGATATTCGATATCAATTGAGCGATCTCAAGGGTAAGACAGTTTTAATCAACTTCTGGACGACCTGGTGTCCCCCATGCATTGAGGAGATGCCGTCCCTGATCAGGTTGAGTGAGGAGATGGACCGGTCCGATTTTGTCATCCTGGCCATCAATGTCGAGGAGAGCAAACGTCGTGTCGGTAAAATGGCGGCACGCCTAAAACTTACTTTTCCGGTTTTACTTGACCCAAACCGAGTAGCGGCCAACGCGTGGAAGGTTAAGGTTTTTCCGAGCAGCTTTCTCGTGGATGGCCAGGGGCGCATGCGTTATAAGGCGATCGGTCCTGTCGAGTGGGATAGTGACGAAGCCGCTTCGATTGTTCACCAGGTAATGCATAAATAGTGTGCATGCAGTGAATGAATATGTATCGGAGACTGTTAATTGGGCAGAGCGCAATCGTCTCCCTGTCAGATTTTAGAGCATGAACTGGATCACATCTTTAGATCCAACCTAGTATTTCTTTTCCCAAACCATCAGTTTTTTAAGTTTCTCTTAATCTTGTTTTGCTAATTTTGGGATAACCTGCCCAAACAGTCAAAGTAGTAGAATGAGTGCTGGATAATAAACATAATCAATACAAATAGTTATTGTTGGTTATTAATTAAATTGGTAGCTATTGGACAGGAGGATCATCACATCCAAATGTGAACTAAATCGTGGACGTATAATGTCGCTGGAGTACTCGTCCCACAAAAAAATCGTACAGCTTCACGGAGGGGTTTGGTTATGAAGTGTAAGCAATCAAGACGCAATAAGTCTCATCGCCTTGTAACACTCGTGATTTCGCTCATCTTCATGTCGATTTTCGTCATGGGCTATGCCTGGGCGAGCGAAGACGACGAAGAACATCACGATGAAAAGAGCAGCAGCAGTGAGGATGGGAGACATTCAGAAGGTGGTGGGGATTCCGGTGACGTCGGCGGTAATGGCCTAGCGCTGCGCCCAAAGAACAGCTTCAATATCATGATGAACTATGAGCTCGGTATGCACTGTACCGGGTTTGAGTTCGCTTACTGCTGTGTCCTCCCTCCCTATAACTCAATCCTTGCCCAGGTTGTAAAGACGCAGCAAAGTGACGAAGGGCAGACAGCCTTCGCACGCCTCCTGGAGGGGGACCCCACGGAAGGACTCGATGCTTTGGGACGCCAGACTGTTTTGCGTGACCCCGATCTCGATGCGAATGGGGATTTCCAAAAGTATGTACTCGAATATTGGCATGATGCTCAGCCCCGTGAAACCCGCCCACAGGTTGTGCCCCAGACCTCGACGCTGATCAGTGCGACAGAGGGCAATTCACTGCTGATGTGGAATACCCTTGCCGATTCAGCGGCGGTCAATCCCGACGGTTCGCTAGTGATTTCAGGTCAAGACGGCAACCCGAGCTGGAACGGCGTCACCGGCGCCATGTTGGGTGATGGCGATTTCAACGATCCCACCGACGATTACTGGAATGCAGTCTGGAACCACCTCTATATCTATGCCGATCTGGAGGGGGCCAATCCCAACAATTCAACCGCGGAGAGTGATAAGATTCGACTCGGCGTGACCGGCCATATCGAGTATCCCGCGGATTGCGGTGCCGGTCTCCACCCGATGGGCCCTGTGTCGCATCCTGACGGTGTGCCAAGCAATCCTGCCGTACCGAATGACTGTGGCGGTGCATCCAATGGCAACGTGCTGACTTTCTCCGGTGAGCATGGCACCGTTGTCTACACCCAGATGAAGGTATTGGAGAACCTGCCGATCACCCTGACCTCTCCCAGGATCTGGGAGGCCTTGGGGCTCCCGTTGACCCCGTTTGAGGATTCCATCAATTTCTTTGCCGATCCGGGCGCGATGTTCGAGGACTCGGTCCGCCCCTTTGTCGCGATGAGGGCCAAGCTGCGCCATTACGATCCCACTCAGCCGGGCGGCATGGGTGAACCTGTGATGCAGAATGGTGTGCCGGTGGAGGGTTTCGGTACCGCCCCCATCGATATTCCCAACTGCGAACGCTGCCACTCGGAGGTGGATACCACCAATTCTCCTCATAAGAGCGGGGATGAAATCTGGGCCAAGGTTCAGCAGGAGTATAATTTCTGGATGAGCTACTACGGCATAGGTCCGGGCGACTCGGATTGGTATCCGCGACTCAAGAGTGCGGCCATCAGTATTCTCGGCTTGCATGATATGAGCCATGGCACGGGTTTCCTGGATAACTATCCGGCCTGCGGCACACCGGCGGAGTGTGATGCCTTGGCGGCCGATCTGTCGGCGCAAAATAACCGACCCGTGTTCGCGCAAAGCACCCGAATCGGCAATACCACCGTGCTTTGTCAACGTTGCCATGCGGATAACGTCATCGCCCAGGTTAAGTCGGCCTCCTTTATCGATGATGAGGGTAACAATAAGGTGATTCTACCCATGTCCGAGGCGATTCATCAGACCCATCGTGGCGTAGGCGAGGGTGGCCCCATAGCATTCAGCGACAGTCTCGGCCGTTTCGGCGGCTGTCAGGGGTGTCATCCGGCCCATCGTTCCAATGGCGACATGGCGGGCTATCCCATCACCGAGACGGGCGACAACTTCTATGCCGATACGGATAACCGTCTAGGCGCCGGCGGTTGTTTCGTCGGCCGTGATGTTCACTCCAATCCGTTCAAGGATATCGATGGTGCAGGTACACCTGAGCATCTGACCGCCATCGGCGAATGGTTGCGCGACAATGTGTCACGCAATCAGGCAGGCCTTGCGGGCAGCGATCGCGACGACCGGGGGATCTGGTGTACCAACTGTCACAACCAGTTGAGCCAGGAGATCTGGAAACGCGAGAACATGGAGAGCCTAATAGACGGTATACCCGGTCCAGGGGCGAGCAATATACGTGCGCTGGCATCATTGGATGACATTGCCGCCGCAGTGGGCGTCGATACGCAACAGGCCCTGGACTGGCTCGATCCGAGAGACCCCAATGTCTTCCCGGCCGATGGTGCGATTCGCACTTCTGAAGAGACCATGGCCATCTGGCGCCGCGATCCCGGGCTCTGCGCCTATTTGGGCGGCAGTACCGACCCGGCACTCGACGCCAAGCTGGCCACCATCGAGGTGGCGGGTGACGCCACCGCATGTACAACGGGTGCCGCAGCGCCAGGCCCCGACTGTGACGGCAACGGCGAAGCCGATTTCCAGATCTGCGGCAGCTTTGATGGTGATGGTGATTTCAGTGTCAGCATCCTCGATTTCTGTACCACCGACGATTGTGTGGCCGCAGCCCAGCAGGCCCTGAGTGGATCGATGGCGGCCGCGGTGCCCTTTTCGGCGGCAACCGACGGACGCGACCACTGGCTTGCCGCTGGCGAACCCCATTGCGCCGACTGCCACACCGCACCTTATGTGGAGCCGAGTGGCCATCAGCCGGGTAATGACCATCCTCCCTTCAACTATCCGCGCAAGGCGGGGTTGATGCGTTACTCGCGCGGTCACCGGGATATCACCTGTCAGGGTTGTCATGAGTCTATCCACGGTCTCTATCCGGTGGCGCCCCATCTGGAACAGGGTCCTGGCGTCGATGGTGTGGATGCAACCACCTATGCCCAGGCGGCCTATCTCAACAGCGACGACAGCCATGGTCCGCTGAAGTGCGGTTCATGCCATATGTACGAGACCCTGGCCGACAATCCTGATGCCCAGATACCCACACGGGTCTGTGCGCCGGGTGAGGATGGAGACAACTGTGACGAGGGTGAAGGTCTGCGCTTCGACGGTACGCCGATCGCCGGTGATTTCGACGCGGCAGTGAGTTGGGCCCATACTTTTACCGATAATCACGATCCTCGAGACGACTTCTGTATCAGCTGTCATGAAAACGAGAACGATGAAGTCAGCGTATCGGAAGATGAGTGGCTGGAGCATGCCATGAAGGGGCGGGTATCGCGTAAGACCATGGATCAGGTGGAGATACTGATCTCAGGTTCTGTATTCGGCTCCACGGATCCGCGCACTACCGTCTGTCAGGGTTGCCATGACGACGAATGGCAGGAAGTGGCCTGTAACGGTGAAGACGGTCGGGAGTGGAAACTCCATCTCGCGGAAGGCCGGGTGTCGGAAAGCGTATGGGAACATGTATCCCTGGATCGCACCGGCTCAACCTGTGGCTGGTAACGGCAGTACAACCCAGTCTGTCAAATAGGCCGATAGACTGGCTGCATTAGGGAGGGGAAACAGCCTGTTTCCCCTCCCGCTCAGTTCACAGCCATGAATCGCGTTTTAAGGGTAAGTTGAATCGCTCAACTGTTTAACCATCGATTATCTACCGCAGACCTGTTCCGCCACTGATGCGGCCGGGTAACTGGTTGGGCAGGGCAGTCGGAGGCAAAAATGAAAAATCTTGTAACACTGGCGGCCGGTTGTTTCTTGGCCGCTTCCGCATGGGGAGAACCTACAGCAAAGCCTGTACTATCCGATAGCAATATCCTGGCCCGGGTTGACGATCGGATCATCACCTTCCCCCAACTGAACACGCAACTGAACAGTACAGCCGTCGTGGGCCTGTCAACGCCGGCATTGGGTACACCCGAACGACGCACTGTGATCCTGACACTGCTGGACAAGGCGATCAGCGTCAACCTGCTCTATCTGGATGCCGTCGGCAAGGGAAAGCTGGAGGATCCGAAATTCAAACGGGAGTTGCAGGAGTATGCCGATGGCATGCTTGCGGGACTCTATCGCAAACACTACCTGAAAGCGGATACCGCTGTCAGCGAAGCAGATATTGCCGACTATGTGAAGAAACACTTTGCCAAGGATACCGAGCTGGATGACAAGATGCGTCCCCTGGTCGAGGCAAAGGTCAAAAAAGCAAAATACCTGGCACGCAAACAGGGATTGCGCAAACATCTGCATGCCGGGACTAAGGTAATGATTCTCACCAAGCATCTTGAGATTGAAGATGACGGTATACGCAGCGATGAGCAGGTGATCGCCGAGTATGACGGTAACGTAATGACATGGGGTGAGAGTAAGAAATATCTCACTACCTTGAACAACTCGATCGATATCAACAGACGCCTGAAAACCCTCAATGGACTGATAGACAACTACCTATTGGCGAAAAAGGGGCGAGAGGCGGGGCTGGATCGGGATCCGGGTTTTCAGTCTGCCCTGGCCGAATTCAGCATGACACGCCTGGTCAATCAGCATCGTAGTGCGCTGGTGCAAGGTATGCAGCCGACGGAGCAGGAGGTAAGGGATTATTTTACGGAGCATCAGGGACGCATTACCTTCAATGAGCACCGCAAACTGCAGATGGTGGTATTGAAGGATGAGAAGACAGCGTTGGATATTATGGAAAAACTGGAGAAGGGTGAACTGACCATCTACCAGGCGGCGCTCAACCACTCCATCGATCCAAGGGCAAGACAGACCCTGGGTGATTTCGGCTGGGTCGAGGAGGGCACCGGCTTTCCCGCCCTGGATGAGTTGGCATTCGCCCTTGAAATCGGCGAGTTGGGAGGCCCCGTAGAGACCCCCGCCGGCTGGCATATTGTTCGAGTGACTGATCAAAGGGTTTCGAAATATACCGATATCAATGATCCGGATACCCGACAACAGACCCGTCGGTTGTTGCTGAAGGAGCGCCTCAACGACTATGTGGTCGAACTGCGTAAACGGGAATATCCGGTAGTTGTCTATGAAGAAAACCTGAACCGGTTGCTGCAGGAAGAGGCGCAGTGGATTGCCGCCAAAAGCAGGGAGATGGAACAGCATCCGGAGCGTGCCCGACTCATCCTTGACGAAATGAAGGCACTCGTCGAGTAGTCAGGCGTAGTGATCATGGCTTGTTCTTTCCTGGTCTGCTATTCCTTGAGTCGCTAAGTGTGCTCAGTATGCGCGGCCAACGCTCATAGGCGGCGTCTTCCATCTCCGGGGTGATGGTGACCACATAGACACGCCTTTCGTGCTCCCAGCAGGCTACCAGGCCCTGGATCCATTTGCCCGGGGTGACGTCGAACCAGTGGCTGGCGCCCTCCATGTCCACCTCCATGAACTGGCTGATGAGCAGTTTTACCGGAATCGGCCGCCAGCGGTCCCAGTGTCCGCCATAGATGGTATCGAGCCTGGCCCAGCCCCCCAATGGCAGCTTGCCGAGCTGATGGGTGCGCCGCCCCCAAGGTAGCAGCTCGGTACCGCCATGCCTGTTCTTCACCGGCAGGCAAGCCTCGGCGTTGGGAAATCTGGTACGGACCTCCTGGCTGTTGAGGGTGTAGTAGACGGCGGTGCACATGGTTTAGTTGCTGGGAAAGCGGCTGTTTAATTCAACATTCAAAATTATTCATAAGAATGGTTTCGCGATGCCCAAACGGCTTCCAGGCCGGCGCGATCACATTGGGCATTTCCGAGCGGTTCAGCAGGCGGATAGGGGCCAAAGTGAACTCTCCGTAGCGCTGGTTGATATGGTCCATGGCCTGGTTGAGGCGATCCTGACGTTGGTGATCCGGCTGCAGAAAGTCGAACTGGCAGTCGGCGTACTTGGGATCGAGGGCGGTGATCTGCACCTGGTGGCAGCCTTGGCCGGCCCAGTGGTTGTCGAGGAAGTCTTGGCACATGGCAACGATCTCCGGGCTATGGTCGGTGGCCGGGTCGCAACGGTATTTGCGGCTGAGATAGCCCTCGTCGATACGTACCCCGATGTAGAATAGGCTGGCGCGGAAATGGTGCAGGCGCAGTCGGGTGGCTACCTTTTCCGCCATATGCAACAGGAAGGTTTCGACCACCTCGCGCCGGCGTGTGTTGGGGGGCATGACCTTGCCGTGCCCGATCGATTTCGGCGCATCGACATCGGTATGCACCGGCTCGGGATCGAGCCCCTGGGTCATCAGCCAGATACGCCGTCCCGGGTTGCCGAAGCGGCGTCCGATCTCGCCAATGGGAAGGCGGCGCATGTCGCCACAGGTATAGACACCCCGTTCCGCCAGGTAGCGTCCGATGCCCTTGGCGATACCGCACAATTCAGTGACCGGTACCCTGGCGAGGGTTCGCTGTGCCACGCCCGGGGGGATAATGGTCAGGCCGTTGGGTTTGTTGAGTTTGGCGGCGTACTTGGCAGTGGTCTTGTCGCCACCGACGCCCACCGAGCAGAGTACCCCTCCGGAGGCCTCCGACACTGTTTGCTTGACCTGTCGCGCGACCTGTTGCGGGGTGCCGAGAAGGCGTTGGCAATGAGTGATATCGAGGAAGGCTTCATCGACGGAGAAGATCTCCATGTCCGGGGTGACGGTTGAGAGCGCCTTCATGATACGGGAGGAGACCTGGGCATAGCGCTCCGGGTGGGCCGGCACCTGCAGAAACCCGGGACAGATCCGTCGGGCCTCTTTCAGCCGCATGCCGGTGTGCACGCCATAGGCGCGTGCCTCATAGGAGCAGGTAATGATGCAGGTCCCCTGGGAGCCGTTGGTAATACCGATAGGGCGTCCCTGCAACTCCGGGTGGTCGATCTGCTCCACGCTGCAGAAGAAGGCGTTCATATCCACCAGGATCATGGCGCGGGACCAGTAGGCGTTGGGTTGGGTGTTGTCGTAACGCATGGGCGTGGGTTAATTCAAAATTATCAGTATCGTCTCAGCTGAGAGACCAGTACCCCCTGAATGCGTACCCGCTTTGCCGCATAGATCATGGGGGGGATATCGGGGTTCTCGGCAATCAGCTTGATGCGGCCGCTCTTGAGGCGCCTGAGGCGTTTGAGGGTGGCCTCTTCGTCATCGATCAATGCCACCACGATGGCGTTATCCTCGGCGGTATCGCAGCGCTCTATGATTACCAGGTCGCCATCGAGAATGCCAATGCCGATCATGGAGTCCCCCTTGACCTGCAGGGCGTAGCGGTTGTCGCCGAGCAGGTAGTCGGCCAGGTCGAGGCGGTCCTGACCGGGGATAGCCTCGATGGGCTGACCTGCGGCAATGATGCCCAACAGAGGCAGGCTCAGTTTTGACATCTGTGCCGTTTCCGCCAGTTCGATGCCGCGCTTACGGCCGGCTATCAGGCGTATTGCGTCCGCCTCGGCCAGGGCCTGTACATGGCGATGGGCAGTGCCTTTGGAACTGATGCCGATGCCTTCGGCAATCTCGATCAGCGAAGGGGCATATCCCCGCCTTTTCAGGTAGCGGCGGATAAAGGTCAGAACCCGGTCCTGGGTAGGGGTCAACATATTAGTTCTCCAAATGTTCTGTCGGGTGTTTTAGAGTATAGAACATTAGGAGAACTGTAAACGGGGGCTTTGAATTTTGAATTGTGGTGTTCGCTTCGTTCACAACTTCTTTAAAAATAGCTGTACGCGCAGCGCACGCAGCAATTCATAATTCAAAATTAAATGAAGTCCTTTGTAATTGGTCGAGAAATTCTCTATATTCTCATGATAAATAAAAGATATTTTGGGGATGATCATGCCTAACCGGACCCTGCAGCGTCTTGCGCTGATTCTTGCTATCGTGATGTTGAGCGTATGGGGAACGATCCTGATCGTCGATCCTCATCTGATCGCCGGCTATTTCAGTGTTGAGCCGGTCAATCATGCGTTTGCCGGTATGATGGGAGGGGCCCTGTTGGGATTGGCCTTTATCTCATTGGCCGGTGTTACCCGATGGATGCAAACACCACGGGCACTGGGCGTAGCCATGGCCATTCTGGTGGTGGAAACCGCCTATCTGATGCTGGGCTCAGGCGACATGTTGGTGACCCTTCCCACCACCATCAGTCTGGTGACCGCCGCCGCTGTGGCCTTCTTTCTGCTTGTCTGAATGTTCGCGTCTGCCAGCTTTTGGTGGTTCGGGTACAGGTACGGATTCGAAATGTTACAGAGCTGAATCGTGTTCATACGGGGAGGCTCGACGGTGACTGAGCCAGTGACCGGATCCTCAATATGAAAATTCTTTCAAATCAATAACAAGTATCATCCTGGTATACCCGATGTCACGTCCTTAGATGCGGGGATAGGGAATAGAAATCGCCAAATGCATCATAAATCGCAAAAATTAACTTCTGATAATGCGTGAAATTGGTATATAATTCCCAATTAAGGCATCCGGACTGGGCTGATAAATTAGAAATCGATACTAATCTATAGTATGTAAGCCAAAGCCAGGAGGGAGCAGCACGAACAGGAGAAGACCTGCGGCGACAAGGTGGAGTTAAATCGCATCCGCCTGATTGGCCAGGGTACAAAATTGTTACGTGGGGGATCTATGTCAAGTGCGATAAATCTGCTGCTTGTCGAAGACGATGAAATGTTGGGTGATGGTATCCAGACCGTGTTGACGCGGCGTGGATTGGCGATCGACTGGGTACGCGATGGCCTCTCAGCCATGCAGTCATTGAAGACCACCCGGTACGATGTGCTGTTGCTCGATTTGAATATTCCTTGGCTCTCCGGATTGGAGGTCTTGGCCCGTCTTCGTTCGGATGGAAATCAGATACCCGTGCTTGTATTGACGGCGCGTTCCGAGGTTGTCGATCGTGTCCAGGCGCTGGACGGTGGTGCGGATGACTATGTGGTTAAGCCATTCGATATCGAAGAGCTATGTGCGCGTATACGCGCACTTCATCGTCGTCACAGTGGTCAGGAAGAAGAGCTTTTGCGTCATGGCGATCTTATTCTCGACCCATCTGCCCACACGGTAACCATACAGAACAATGAAGTATCACTGTCGGTAAAGGAGTTTGATATTCTCCAGAGCCTGATGGAGAACATGGGTCGGGTGATGTCGCGAAGAAAGCTCAGTGAGAAGATATACTGCCTGGATGACGATGTTGAGAGTAATGCCATCGAAGTTCATATCCATCATCTACGCAAGAAGCTGGGAGAGCATCCGATTCGCACCGTAAGAGGTGTGGGCTATGTCATAGAGAAGCCCGCGGGTGGAGTGGCAAAACGATAGTATTAACAGGTCATTGTTCATAGTAGCTTCACGAAGCTTTGTATATCTGTCCATATAATATTCTGCTTAACGGCAGGTTTCCGACAGCCAATCCCGATAACTCAGCAGCACGATCTTTTCGTGTTGACTTTAATGGTATCGATAACACAACGATTTCCTATTTTTCCTCCGCACCCTCTGCTAATTTGATATATAGCGGATATTGGATGGAAACGGTTTATGCTCAGTTCGATAGGTTAGGGCCTGTTAACACTAATCCAATGTGCCCTGTTGTGCCTGAAAAAGCGCCAATCAAGGCGCACCCCAAGGGTACTTCCTTCGGGGCGCACCCCAAGGGTACTTCCTTCGGGGCGTATTGGATTAGTGTTAACAGGCCCTAGTAGTCGGTATGGCGAACCGGCTGGATAGAAACAGATTCAGTGCTATGAATTATCACCGTGCAAAGGAGTTATAGATGGTTGTGCGTTCCATAAGCCTGCGTCTCCTGATTATGCTGCTGATTTCGACGCTGCTGTTATGGGGCACGATCCTCTATTTCACCTGGTGGAGGACCAGCAGTGAAATTGATCGGGTTTACAATGCCGAATTGGCATTGGTTGCCCAGCTGCTGGCGGTTGCGACAGAGCACGAATCGGATGAGTTCGATCTGGATGAGTATCAGGCAGATTTGAGTGAGTCAGGCTATATATTTCCTCTGCTGTTTCAGGTCTGGTCCCATGAAAACAGGTTGATGATACGTGGACCGGAAGCACCTGTTTTTCCGCTTTCAAATTCCACCGCCGATGGCTATACAGACAGTAAAATAGATGGTCAGGGTTGGCGTGTCTATACCTTGAACCTTAAGAACCACGACTTCCGTGTACAGGTTGCGCGCAGCCATATGACAAGCAGGGAGTTGGTTCGCGACTTTGTTGTAGATGTCATAAAACCCTTGTTGATCGCACTGCCTCTATCGGTAATTCTCTGGTTGATTGTGCATAAAGGTCTGCAACCGCTGAGGGTTGTGACGCGTCTGATCAAAGAGCGTGACTACGACCATCTCAATCCAGTTCACACGACGCATGTACCCAAGGAAATCGCGGGAATGGTGGATGCCTTGAATGGATTGCTGGTGAGATTGAAGCAAGCCATCGACCGAAACAGTCGGTTTACCGCTGATGTGGCGCATGAGTTACGGACACCGATAGCCGGTATGCTTGTACAGCTTCAGTCGAGCACAGACGGTTATAAGGAAGAAAAAGGAAAAAGGGCGTTCGAGCAGATCAAGAAAGGGTTGAGTCGTCTGAATCATGTGATCAATCAATTGCTGGTGCTGTCTTCAATCGAGCCGGGAAAGATTCGTCATAGCTTTACGGAACTGGATCTGGAGATGTTGGCACAGGAGGTATTGGCGGATATCTCACCGCAGGCGTTAAGTAAAGAGATCGATTTGGCGTTGGAGTGCAGTGAATCCGTCTCCATGGAGGGCAACCGGGAGCTGGTTGGACTGTTACTCGGCAACCTAGTCAGCAATGCCATTAAATTTACCCCGAACAAGAGTCATGTAACGATCACAATTACCCGTGTCGAGGATGGGGTGACGCTATGTGTAGAGGATGAGGGTCCGGGTATCCCGGATGACAAGAAAAAATGGGTTTTTGAACGTCTCAATCGCCTGCCGGGGGGTACGGAATCAGGAGCCGGATTGGGGCTTTCCATAGTTAAGGAAATCTGTGAACTCCATCAAGGAAATATCATTTTAAGCGATCCTGAACGGGGCAACGGGTTAATTGTGAAATTGTTCTTTCCAGGCTTAAGAAAACCTTAATGATGTCCTGCTAGGTTAAGTGTTAGCCACCAGACTGCCCGATGGAACGACCTAAAAAACAACATGTGCAGTCCAGTTATTCGCCTTAATAATTATACCTGGGGAGAGACTCCTGAATGATTACCACCGGAAAGACACTGTCCAGTGTCAGGCTATCGATGCTGTTATTCGTTGCTATGAGTGTTGTCTACTCCGGCAACCTCTTGGCGGGTAAAGAATCCTCCAGATTTGATATCGAAAAGGCGAATTGGGAGGCCGAAAAAGCGCGTTTACTGGTAAAAGGCAACGGCGGTAAGAACCGGGAAGTCACTCTGACGAACAGCGCAACCGGGGAGGTTTTGGGATCGGTTGTTTCCAAAGACGATGACTGGGTGCTCAAGATAACCATTTCTGACAATGCGGACGTCCCCTGTAAGGTGGCCGCCAAGCGCATGGAAGACGGAGTGACGGATGAGAAAAGAGTTCGCCGGGCACCCGACAACTGCGATGACGGTACAGGTGGAGGCGCTGACAACAAACCGCCGACAGCGAATGCCAATGGCCCCTACGCGGGCAACACCAATGTCGAGATCGCATTCTCCAGCACCGGATCGAACGATCCGGAAAACGGTGCACTCTCATATCTATGGGATTTCGGTGATGGAAACAGCAGTACCCAAGCTGATCCTGTGCACGCATACGGTAATGCCGGCAATTATAATGTCAGTCTCACCGTGACGGATGAGGATGGCGCAACGGATAGTGACGGGACAACCGCAACCGTCACCGATGAGGGTGAGCCACCGGTGGTATCGGATGTCTCCATCAACTCCACCAGCCAGAACGGTACGCCTATCGATCCGGTGCCCGAGCAGCCCATCATCAACAGTAACGGCTACAGGGTCTTTGCGGTAAATGATCTGGGTATGCACTGCGGTGATTTCGATACCCGTATCTCGAGTATCCTGCCACCCTTCAATGTGCTGCATGCAACGGTTATCGAACGTGGCCTGGAGCCGAATATCCTGGGCCGGGATGACGGTGTCGAGGTCTACTATTCCGCTGCGTCCAACCCGGCTGATCCGATCCTTACAGGGATCAATTCCGCAGGTTCGGGTCCGGTATACTCCAGCATGGTCAATGGCGTTGTCTTCAAGACCAATTTCTGGGATGTGGCGCGTACGGCCTATGATCCCTTCTATCCGCCGGGCATACTACCGGCGTTCTATCCTGCGACCCCGGTGGACGGTATTCTCGACCTTGGTCTGCCGATGCCGAATGTGGAGCAACTCTATCTGGGTGACCATGGCTTGACCGCCGATCAACAGGCGATGCCTGGCCGTCACGGGCCGTATACCGAGAATGCCGAGGAGCGTTTCGAGGCTTTCGTCGTCGATCAGCCGTTCTTCATCGATATCTTGACCACGACGGCCGGTGCGGAAGTCGACCGCAACTTTCAATTCGGCTATGTAGTGGAAGGCGTCAACTGGTTCGAGGCTCCTGGTATACCGATCACGGCGTTTGATGACTTCGGTCGCGAAAATCCCTGGCCGCTCTACCGCGTGCAGGCCAAGATCGGCGGTAATCCCGTGGCGACTGTGGATACGGTGGTGCCGATCTCCGGTGAAGCCAATTGCGGTGCCTGTCATGGTCATCCCGAGGATGGCGGCAATGGTGCGGCCACCGGTCAGCTTGCTGCAGTAGCCTCTGCCTTTGATGACGATCCTCTCTATGGCGAGGTGCCTCTCGAGGTAAGCAAGGAGTATGCAGCAGACCTCAATCTGGTACGCCTGCATGATATGAAGCATCAGGACAAATACCCTGAAGGATACGGCACCCTTGAAGAGAATGCGCCTGTCGTCTGCCAGCAGTGTCACTACACGCCGGCCCTCGACCTGGCACAGCTTGGGCCGTTGGGACCGGAATTCGACCCTTATGGCGGCTTCGCAAATGGTCGCAATCAGATCAATGTGAAGAGTATGTCCAATGTCATGCATAGCCACCATGGCAGCCTGCGAGATGACCACGGAGAGCTGCTCTTCCCAACCATGCCGGCGGCTGACAAGGACGAGTTCGGTATTGTCGGCAACAATGACGAGCGCAGGCAAGTGCTCGACGAGACCTGTTATCAGTGTCATCCCGGTCGCCGTACCGATTGTCTGCGCGGTGCCATGGCCAATGGCGGTATGCTGTGCCAGGATTGCCATGGCGACATGATGCAGGTGGGCAGTGACTTCACCGATGGTGTATCGCCGTCAAATCCGGGCGCATTCGTTCTGGGAGGTGATTTCTACACCAATCCGGAAACGCCTCGCGTGCCCTGGGCCAACGAACCGGGTTGCGGTTCATGCCATACCGGTGATGCGATGGACAACCTGGCGGGGATGGCGGGAACCGTGGTGAATCCGGCGGATACCGATGGTAATCCAGACCATATCCGCCTGTTCCAGGCGTACCGCACCGGAGACATCAAGGCGACGCCTATCGTGCCGGATAACAAGCGTTTTGCGGAGAATGTTATCGAGGCCGACAATCCGGCGGTCCGCGGCCCGGACGATCCCCGCATCGGCAACCCAATGCTTTATCGTGTGAGCATTGGGCATGAGGGGGTTTTTTGTGAGGCCTGCCACGGTTCGACTCACGGTATATGGCCGAACAAGAATGAGTTGGCAAATGATAACGTTGCCGCAAACCAGTTGCAGGGCCACAAGGGTACTATCGTCGAGTGTAGCACCTGTCACGAGGGTGACTTGGGGAACACTCTGGGCGGACCACACGGTATGCACCCGGTCGGTGCGACAAGCTTTGCCGACGGTGGTCACGAAGAGCTGGCGAAAAATAATTCCGGTCAGTGTAAAGCGTGCCACGGTCCGGACGGGCTTGGGACCGTACTCTCACGCATGGCGACAGACCGTGTTCTTGAATGCGACAGCCGTACAAGCTTCTGCCCGGATGGCGATAGCGCTGAATTTCCCAAGGGCTATATGGTCGGTTGTGTCGAGTGTCACGAGAATGAGATAAATCACGACTGATTGGCTGGTTTACCCTTACCCGCGTGTTCTCCCCACACGCGGGTTTTTTTTGCCCTCAGTCACTCCACTTGATTGGAGATTATCAGTTTCTCATACTCCGCTTTGAGCACACGGGCGGAATGCAGCTCCTGATCGGATATTTTGGAGATGCCCTTCCCTTTGAACAGGGATAGCAGGTGGATGGTTTTAGGAAAATCGTCCAACCGTGCCGCCATTTCGCTGACTTTGTCGGTAAATTCCTGAGGTACGAACTTATTGATGCCTATGACCATTGGGACGATGGGTTGCGAGGTGATCAGGATCTCCAGTTGATGGGAAATCTGTGTATTTAATTCACTGGCGGTCCTAAAGGAAAAATCCGTGACAAGCGCGACATCGGCTTTATTGAAAAACAGATCTATGATTGCGGTATTGACATCGACGACCGGTGTAGAGGTAGAGAAGAAGCGCTTGGCGATGGGAAGTTCCTCTTTCATGAGTGCTACATCGAGAAACAGTAGTCCGAGGTGAATGCCTGAAGGGTAGATCAGCCGCTTTTGTCTCAGTTGCTGCAGATTGCTGATCTTGTCTGAGCGCCGGGTCAGGAGAATGATTTTCTGCAATTTACTTGATCCGAAAACTACTGTGTAACGGTGGTTTTGGTTGACCATATGATCGATATCCAGGTAGTCCAGTGTGTCGGTCAGGACCGCGTCGAGTCTGTGCTGCCGCATCTCCTTAATGACATCATTAGGCGAATCGAAATCGAAAAACTCACCCTTTTTGCCGATATTCTTCATGAAGTCGGTGAAAACCAATTCGGTTGCTATACGGGTATCGATACGGTCGGCAGAAAACATCAGACGAGACATGATGCCGATATAGGCAGTATCCCGATCGTATGGATCGGCAGAACAAATCCCATGGCCGAAGAACAGCGCCAGGATTAAACCAATTACGGTAACTTGTGGTAATAATTTAATATTCGGACAGGGCGCAGGCGATGCACTCATTATTTTAGGGTCCCAGCTTGCTTCAAAAGCGCCTCATATTCATCCAATAAACGACGGCTTTCGATTAACTGCTCCTGTTTAACCTTGACAAATTTCTTGGCGCGGAACAGGGCGAGTAGATGCTTGATACGCGGATTTTCATGAGCCATGGCGAGAAAATCGTCAACTTTTTGAAATATGGAATGGGGAACATTTTTGTTAATGGCGATAATCTGAGGAACCATGTACTTCGATGCGATGAGTACCTCCAGATCCTGAGGGATCTGCTTATTCAATTCAGCTGCCAGTTCAAAGGCGATGTCGGAGACCAGAGCACAATCGGTTTTTCCAAAAAAGAGATCGACTACTGCCGTATTTGTATCTATCGTCTGTTCGATGTTGGAAAAGAAATCCTCGGGGCCTGAAAATCCCTGTTTCCTCAGTTCGACGTCCAGAAAAAGCTTGCCGAGATAGTGGCCGTTGGGTATGGAAATTATCTTTCCCTGTAAATCCTTGAGATCATTGATATAGTCCTTTTTCCGCGTTAGCAGATATACCTTTTGCTGTACGCTCGACCCATAAATGAGCGTATAGATGTAGTCGGTGTCAATCAGATGCTCCAACGCAAAATGATCGATGATGTTGGTGAAGACAGCATCGATACGGTTTTCGGACAGGTCATGAATTAATTTGCTTCTATCTTCATAGATCTTGATCTCGGAGTTCATATCCATCATGCCGAAGACCTTCCTTATGATCATATCAGTGGCAATCGTAGTGTCCGTTACATTGGCGTCAAAAAGGATCTTGGACATGCGGCCAAAATAGCCGATACCGGGATTGCCGGTATAGCGTTCAGGGAGAGGGACGGAATGAGCCAGCATCGTTGTCATTAGTAAACAACTCAACAGGCAGGTGGTGGCAGCTTGGTATTTCATGGTCAGCTGAAGTGCTATGTAATAAATTTCAGTTGATTTTTCATACTGGCTTGGAGCTGAATCCGTTAATCACATGGTCTCCCGTTTTTTGCGGTGAGAATCGATCAGGGTGACATTGGTTTTGCCGATCAATGCCTCAAGTTCGCTGGAGCTCATTGGTTTGTGAAAGTAGTAACCCTGAACCAGCTTGCAATCATGAGCGCTCAGCCATTCCACCTGGGCCCGATTTTCAACGCCTTCGCCAATGGTCAGAATCTCCAGATCATGGGCCAGCGAAATGATGGAATTGGATACCGCAACGGTTTTTCGGTCGTGGGGTATTCTGTTGATAAAAGATTTGTCGATTTTTATGACATCGATGGGCAGTTCGGTCAGATAATTGAGTGATGAAAAGCCGGTGCCGAAATCGTCCACTGCCAAACCGAAGCCCATTCTTTTTAACTGATTCAGTACCGGGAGGTTCTTTCCCTCTTCACTGACCAGGACATGTTCCGTGAACTCAAGCTGAATATGGTGGGAAGAGATATCATATTCGATGAGAGTCTTGTGCAAACGTTCTGCAAAGTGGCTGTCCAGCAATTCACTGCCCGATACGTTGACGGAAACATTTATATCAAAATCCCACGCCTTGATTTGTTGGCAGACTTTATCGAAAACCCACTCGCCGATTTCGCCAATCAAGCCTGACTGTTCGGCAATCGGGATGAATTTGCCCGGTGGTATCAAACCGCGTTCAGGGTGTTTCCAGCGCAGCAAGGCCTCGCAGTGATGGATTTCATGATTCTCGGAATTTACAAAAGGCTGGTAGACCAGATAGAGCCCGGATGAAGTAATGGCCTGTCTTAGCGAGCTTTCGATGTCGAGATAGTCACGAATGTCATGGTGCATCTCCTCGGAAAAGAACCGGAAGGAATTTTTACCGCTTTTTTTCGCTGCATACATGGCAGTGTCGGCATTCTTGATCAACTCTTTTGTATTCAGCCCATCGCGCGGATAGACAACAACGCCAATACTGGCACTGACGCGTAATTCACGATCATTGCAATAGATAGGTGTCTGAAAACGCCTCAAGATTGCAGCTGCAACCTGGCTGATGGAATTTCTGTTTTTCACACCTTTTATGATGGCGGTGAATTCGTCACCGCCCAGGCGGCATACGATATCATCACTGCGGAGGGCATCCTGGATGCGCCAGCCGGCTTCACTCAATACAACATCGCCGACCTCATGGCCGAGGGAGTCATTGATGACCTTGAAATTGTCCAGGTCGAGAAAAATGACGGCTAGCCCGCTATCGAAGGCCTCCGATTCCTCGACAGCCTCGGTGAGACGATCCATGAAGTAGCGGCGGTTGGGCAGTTTCGTCAATTTATCGATATAGGCGAGGATCTCCAGTTCATGCTCGAGCTGTTTACGCCGGGTGATATCGGAGAGTATGACAAAATAGCCCCCGCTATCGACTTCATCGATATCAAAGCGCTCGATGCGCATGGTCATGTGTGTCAGTTGATGGTTGATTGTACTGATGGTGATATCGGTCGACCAGTCGTGTTGGTCTACGTTGGAGAACTCACTGGCGATTTCGTGCTGCTTGTTTCTGCCTATTTTCAAATGATTGAGGAAGGTGAAGAGTGACATGCGGTTGAAATAGTCATCGCTCTGGTTGATGATCTTTTTCAATGCCGCATTGACGAATATTATCTTGTCGTCATTATCGAATATGGCGATGGCGTCATTGGTGTCTTCAACAAGGCGCGCGAGGCGGCGTAAGTCTCTGGTATTCCGGTCCAGGCTTTGTGCCATGCCGTTAAGTGTGCTGGCTAACACGCTGACTTCACCGATCGCATTGGTGGGAGCGCGCGCCGAAAGCTCGCCGTGTGCCAGTCTGTTGGCGGTATGACGCAGATTGGCCAGTTGTTGTCCAAGCTTCAGGGAGCTGCCGTGCAACAGTAAAAGGGATATGAATACAAGCAGAAAACTGAAGATCAGGACGTTGCGGAAGTAGCTGAATAGCAAGGCTTCGTATTCCGTATCGGCCAAACCAAGCGAGAAGATGCCCCACTCGAGGCCGCTGATATTGATCGGTTTGGTAAAGACAAAGGCATTATTACCACTCTTCACATGTTCTATCTTGTAGGGTATTGAGTTCTTGAATTGAGAAAAATCGAAGGTCTTTTCCAGGCTTTCAACATTCCAACCGTCATTTGTGAGCTTGATTACCTGGCCTTTGATCGAGGTGAATGTCACAAACGATATTTCCGGAGTTTGCTGCAGTACCTTGTTGACATAGGAGATGATAAAGCTGAAGTCTTCCGTATATAGCGCTTCACTGCATGCGGCTATCGTCGAGTTGGCAAATGTATCGCCCTGGATAGCGATCATTCGCACCAGCTTGTCTTTGTATATCGGCAATAGAAGGATGGAGAAAAGCAAATTGACACCCAACAGAATCAGTGCGACTCTTTTGAAGAGGTGCTTGAATATCGTGGTTTGCTTCATGGGGTTTCTCTCTCGTGTTTCAGGCGGACATACCTGTCGCTTAACAGGCGCACATCGTATACCTCATCCGTACTGATCCTATGCAGTCCCTGAAATCTAAAACTCTTCCTCAGATGTTGCAGGCGGGGCATCTCCTCGAGATTTTCAAGATAGGGGAATATCTTGTCGATACGATGCCTGGGGAAATCTTTTCGTACAGAAATAACCATATGGATCAATGGTGGCGATGTTTCGATTATTTCCAAGCTCCGGGGAATCTGAAGATTCAGTTCGCTGGCAACTTCATAGGAAAAGTCTGTAACCAGCGCTGCATCCACCTGGTTGAAAAAGAGTTTGATGATAGCTGTGTTCGATTCCTTGGTCTGACGTATTTCGGAAAAATGCTCATTCGAAACAGGTAATCCCGCATGCATCAGTTCGACATCGAGAAAGCGCTTGCCCACAGCATGTCCCGAGGGGATGATGATTTTTTTGTTTTGCAGCCCATGCAAAGAGTCGATTCCGCTGTCACGCCTTACAAGTAGAATGTATTTCGGTTTGATGGACTGTCCGTGCTGTACCGCAAACGCGATCTCCGGATGAAGGTGTTCAAAATTATCGAGATAGAGAACTGTATCCATGAACACTGCATCAAGGTTGCCGGCAGCAAGTTCCCTGGCGAGTGCTTGATCGGTATCGTAGATCTTGATCTTGAATTCTTCATTCTGATCCTGGAACATCTCATTGAAGAGTACGGTGAAGAGAATCTCCACGTCAGTGATCCGGGAATCATAGATCGACTCCGCGCTACCGCCGACACGTACGATATTATGATTGTCTGCAACAGCAGAAAACGACGCTAAAAAAATCAGTCCAATGATCCAGTGCAATCCATGGAGATTGATGGAATGTATGTTCACGATATAACGAATATTGTGTTCTATTCGATAACCTCGCTACCCAAGAGGTAGGCAATTTCAGCCAGATGGAGTGCCTGATCATGAGATGCGCGGGCAAGGTTGGCGCGTACCATGGCATCGAGCAAATTCGCCTCGATGACCTTTTCGGTTTTAACGGCGCCGGTCTGGTAGGCACGATTGCTCAGATCAAGGTTCTGTTGCGAGGTGTCGACCGCCTGTTGGGTGATGCCGATCTGCTTGCGAGCGGCTCCGGCCTGTATGAACAGGTGTTTGATCTGTGTGGCGGTACTTTCACCGAGCAGTAACTTCTGCAGCTCTTTTTGCGCCTGTCCCGCTTTGGCTGTCGCAATACGATGTTTGATAAGGCCGCCGTCAAACAACTTCAACTCCATGCCGATGGCCAGCTGCCAGGAGTGTTTATTTTCATCGACACTCAAGCCGCCATCCAAATCATTATTGAACTGATCCACGGAGGCCATCAGGCCGATGGTAGGGTAGTGGTCACTCTTCGCTTCGTCCACTTTTGCCTCATAGGCTTCCACGGCCAGCGTCAACTGTTCTATCTGCGGGTTGAATCTCAGTGCCTGTTCGATCAGTTGGTCAAGTTGCAGATTGTTCGCAGTGTGCGGATACTCTTTCGTGTCGAGCCGGATCTGTTCCTGCCATTCTAGCCCCATGGTAAAGGCCAGTGCGGCCAGTGCTGCCCGGTGTTTTGCTGCAAGCTCTTCATAGGTCGCCTCCGCCAGGGAATGAGCGAGCTTGCTCTGCAGCAGGTCAAGTTTGTTGACCGAATCCGAACCGCCGTCGTAGAAGGCCTGGGTGATATCTCTTAACACCTCGAAGGAGATGGTGATATCTTCGGCCAGGGCTGTCAGTTGCCGGGTGTAGAGAGCGGCATAGTAGTAGCGCTTCACATCCTGCACGATCTGCAGGTTGGTTCGACGGACCTCCATAGTGGCGATATCGACTCCGAGCCTTGCCTGCTCGATCAGACTGGAACGTTTACCCCCGGTATAGAGCGGGTATGTCATTTCAAGGGAGTAGTGGGAGCTGTCCCTGCCCAACAAGTCCACATCCAGCGGCGGCACTTCCACCGGTGGCAACATACCGGGAGCAACATCGAACCGTTGTGCCGGGAATTCGAAAATGGCACTCTCGTCCCGGCGGATGAAATTGGCGTTCAGGCTGAGGGTTGGCCAGTAGGTGGAGCGGGCCTGTCGGTACTGGGCTTCCGCGATCGTCACGGATTTTTGTGAAATGGCCTTCAGTCGATTTTTTTCCAACGCTGTGGCAATAGCCTCATCAAGCGTGTACGACTTGACGTCATTCGCCAGAATCGGGTTGAGCGATGCATACAACAGGAATAAAAGTAGTAAGGATGAGAGTGATTTTAAAGGCTCAAGGAGAGTCGAGACAGGCTGAAAAGCCTCCCTTATGAGTCGTATTTTCATTTTATCCTCTGCACTTAGCATAGGTTCCTACCATGAACGCACTATGCCGACTGTCAACAGAGTCCTTCTTAGCTTGCCAACCAAGAGGTGTAGTGTTCCATTCACTACATTAATACTAGACTAAATCCAACATGGGTCTGTAGCAAATAAGCTAATTCTCATATTCTACTGGGCTACTAAACACCGCCGCTGTGGATGGTCTCGTAATAGAGTTTTTCCAGCTGGTTCTTATGCAGGGTTTCCTCGTTGGCGAGGAACAGAAAAAGATCTTTGACCGGTCCCGCTTCAATGCTTTCGGCCAGTGCCTGGTACTGCTCCATGGCCGCGTGCTCACGGCCGAGGGCATACTGGAGAACGGCTTGGTCGTCCGGCTTCTCCCCCAGTTCAGGGAGGTGGATACAATCCGAAAAGCGTTTGTCACTGGCCGGCGTCTCCACCATCGCCTGAATATGCCGTTCGATATCGGGTCGTGATCTGAGCTCGTTGAAGAGATCGAAATGGTGTTGTTCCTCGTCAGCGAGTTCCTCAACCAGATAGCGGATCTGCTTACTCACCTTGGGGATCAAGGCGGTATAAAAGTCCCGCGCAGTGCGCTCGAATTCGATTGCCACCTCGAGGATCTCTCCCAGGCTCTTTTTTGACTGCAGTTTTTCGTAGCCGCTGGTGTGGCCTTCTTTCATCCGTTGTTACCTCTAATTTTGAATTATCGTGTGCGGAGCACACCCATCAATTCATATGTCAACATTCAAATTCAAAATTAAACCTTTTTTCCAAGCCATGCTTCGATACTAGCCGCCACCCGGTGGCCATCCGCGACCGCATGCACTACATCCGGCCCGTTGACGCAGTCACCGGCGGCCCAGAACCAATCGACCGATGTGCGGCCATCTTCATCCACCTTGATGCGTCCCCGATTCCACTCCAGCTCTTCGCTGAGTGCTTTGCCGAGCAGCGAAACATCCGACATCTGGCCAATGGCCTCGATCACCATATCACCTTCATGGGTCTGCTCGTCGCTTTCGTCATAGGCGGGTGAGAAGCGTCCCTGGTCATCAAAGATGGAACGCACCTTCCAGGTCTTCAGACCCTTCAGGCGGCCCCTTTCGACAATACAGGCCTGCGGACCCCGCGCATCAAAAATCTCGATACCCTCTTCAAGACACTCCTTGACCTCCACCGGATCAGCCAGGAAGTTGGCCCTCTCCTCCAGGGCGGTCACGGTCACTGCTACATGGCCATGTTTTCGCTTCTGCATGCGGGCAAGGCTGCGGGCGATGTCCATGGCCACATTGCCACCGCCGATGACAACGGCCTTTTTCGGCAGTTTGAACTTTTCATCGTTGGTGATCATACGCAGCAGATCCACCGCCTTTACAACCTGCTTATGATCCGCTCCCGGTATCCGGGTAGAGCGTCCCATATGCAGGCCGATCGCCAATACCACCGCATCGTAGTCGGCTTGCAACTGCTGCATGCTGATATCCGCGCCGACCTGGGTGCCAGTCTGGATTTTCACGCCCAACGATGTGATGACATCGATGTCCCGGTCGAGCATGTCGTATGGCAGGCGGTAGGAGGGAATGCCGTATCTGGGCATGCCACCGGCTGCATCCCTGGCCTCGAATACCGTTACCTGATGGCCTTTTCGAACCAGATCGTAGGCGGCTGTGAGACCGGCGGGTCCGGCGCCGATAATCGCAATCCGTTTGCCACTCAGATAGTCGACTTTCCCTTCAGCGGCGATCTGTTTGACCCGGTCGTGATCTAGCGCATCCATGGCGTATCGCTTCAGCCAGCGAATGGCGACCGGTTCGCCGCGCCGTCCGATGGAACAGGCATCTTCGCATCGATGGGTACAGACACGGCCGCAGACATGGGAAAAGGGATTGGTTTTGTAGATCCAGCGCACCGCCTCTTCCGGTTTTCCCTGCCAGATCGAGCGGATGTATTCCGGCGCATCCATGTGAGTGGGGCAGGCATCGTGGCACATGCCGCACTGTACACAGCGCGAGGCCTCGATCACGGCCTGTTGTTCGCTGTATCCATGGACAATCTCATCGAAGTTGTCGATTCTGGCCTCAGGTTCCAGCTCTTTAATCGCTTGTCTTTTCAGGTCAAGCAGATCGGAGTCGACACTCTTCTGCCAGCCCAGGCCGTAGTATTTGCCGTGAATACCCGTCTCGTCTGGCAGAATGAAATAGCTGTCGATCTCCTCCTGGGTACAGGTGTGGACATACTCTCTGGAGAGCGATATGGCCCCGGTGGGACATATGTCGACACACAAGGCGCACCAGCAACAACGTCCGTAGTCGATGGCAGGGCGGAGGTTGCGAATGCCGTTGACCGGATCTTCCGCTAGGTGAGGGACCTTCACCATGGTGATCGCAGCATTGTCGCAGACCTTTTGACAGGAGCTGCAGCCAATGCATTTCTCGTGATCATTAAGGTGAAAACCCCGATAGTTGGCTGCTGCCGGTCTGGGTTCCAGCGGCACAGTGACCGGCTTGCGAGCGAAGAACTGGAGAGCCTTTAGGGGTGAGAGGATGGAGCCGTGATCTTCGTGCTCGATGGGCGAATTTTGAAATTTGAATTTTGAGTTTTGAATTGGTTTTGTCATCGGCTAAGTCTCTTGACTTGTTGTGACAACGGATGCCATCCGTAGGATGGGTTCCGGTACGACATGCTGCACCCTACTGAAGTTTGAGGCGTAGGGTGCTGCTTGCCGCACCGTTCAGAGGCTCTATTCTTCATCGATCAACCTCGGGCGGACAGGCATCAAGCGAAAACATGGTCTGCGCAATATCCTCGATGCGCGAGCCCACCGATAGCTTTTCCAGAACCTGTACTGCATGCATAGACGAGGGTCCCCTCACATGCACCCGATAGGGTTTGGGGCCACCGTTCGAGACAACGTAGTAACAGAGTTCGCCCTTGGATGATTCTACCCGGGTATAGGTCTCTCCAGCCGGTACGTTCCAGGCCAGGGGGTTGGGTATGGGTGCGCGGATAGGGCCATGGATATCGGGGAGCGCTTCGATTACCTGACGTACGATGCGGATGCTCTCCATCAGTTCTTGGCGCCGCACCAGCGTACGGGCCCAGGCATCGCCGCTCTCCTCGGTTGGGATCTCAAAATCGAGTTGATCGTAGACCAGATAGGGATCATCCCTGCGTACATCGAACTCGAGGCCGGTGGCGCGCAGGTTGGGGCCCGTGACACCCCAGGCGAGGGCCTGCTCCTGGCTCAATACACCGACGCCCTTGGCACGTTTGACGAATACCTGGTTCTTGAAAAAGAGGTCATCGTAGTCGGGAAGACGCGACTCGACATAGTCGAGGGTTTCACTCACCCGCTGCAGGAACCCGGGTGGCAACTCCCGCCGCACGCCGCCGGGGATATTGTAGATACTGTAGACACGGCCACCGGTGAACTCCTCGAAAAGATCCAGTATCAGGTCGCGATCCGCAACTCCCCAATACATAGTGCTGTACATGCCGGTGGTGGCAGCGTGCCCCCCGAAGGTGAACAGATGGGCGGCGATTCGCGACAGCTCCAGCTGCATGACGCGGATCCAGTTGGCCCGTTGCGGGACATGCAAACCGCAGAGCTGCTCCACCGCCATGGAATAGCAGAGCTCCATGGGGGATGGGTCGGGTACACAGATGCGCGGTACCAGGGCGATGTTTTGAATCCACAATCGCTGTTCCATCAGCTTTTCGAAACCCCGATGGAGATATCCGCCGTCAGCCTTGGCCTCCAGCACCACATCCCCATGCAGTTTAACCTTCAAGGCATAGTTGCCCTCGATGCCGGGGTGATTCGGACCGAAATTGAGCTCAAATTCATTGCTCGGCGGCTGACGTTGGGCTTCGTAGTTTTCTGGTCTCATTGGGCTCGCTTCACTCACTAATTTTGAATTTCAGTGTTCGTTTCGCTCACGTTTTTTTACATAGATTGTGCGCAAAGCGCACTCATCAATTCAGAATTCAAAATTATTTCTTCTTCTGACTAAACCGCTGCTCTTCAGGTGGAATAATCACACCACCCCCCTCGGCCACCAGTTCCTGCAGCCATTCAGGGTTGTAGTTCTGCCAGCTCAGGTGTTCGTTGATGTAGGCTTCGCTGTCGAACTCCTTGCGCATCGGCGGCGGCCCGTCCCACTCTGTAAGGATGAATTTCTCCATATTCGGGCTGCCTTCGAAGTGGATGCCGTACATCTCATGGATATCGCGCTCGAAAAAGGCTGCGGGCTGGTAGAGATCGTAGACCGACAGATAGACCCCCGGCTCCCGGGCGATGCGGATGTGGGCGGAGACCAGGGAGTGACTTTCGTAGGACCAGACATGGTAGACAAGCTCGAACTCCTCGTCTTCGATCCAGTCGACGCAACTGATGGCGGAGAGATGGATATAACCGGCACGCCCTTGCAGCAACTCAAGCAGGGCGGGCAGGGCATCGGCGGGCACTTCCACGCGTACCCGGCGACTGCTTTTGCGCCGTACCACGATGCCCTCGATCTCCTCCAGCAGGTCATCCAGCCAGTGGGCGATTTCCTTGCTCATTTGAGTGGCTCCTTCTGTTCATGACCCAGGCTCATCTCCAGCGCCTCCAGAGGTTTCTGGTGTTGCTCCAAAAGACGGGTATGTTCGCCCAGGGTGCCCTCGCTTATCAGGTCATAGTGTTTTGCTTCGGTGATTACATCCGTGGGTGTCTGCCAATCCTCGCCAAACAGCTTCTGTTGATTGCCGAGGTAGTAATCGTAATTGCGGTAATAGTCCTCCCAGCTGTCTGCCCGACCTGAGTGAATTCGATCCATCAGTTGCTGCAGGCCGGTGATGACCGCTTCGGGTCTCGGCATGCAGCCGGCGATATAGAGATCCACCGGCATGTATTCGTCGAGTTTCTTCGCGGTAGCGTAGCTCTGCCAATACATGCCGCCGTTTACGGTGCAGGAACAGATGCCGATGACATACTTGGGTGATCCCATCTGTTCATAGGTCAGGATCACCCGTTTCAGGGTTTTGATCGAGACATAACCGGTGATCAAAAGGATGTCGGCCTGGCGGGGGGAGACCATGGGTTGAATCCCCAGACGCTCCATGTCGAAACGAGAGGTCATGGCTGGCGGCAGTTCGATGGCTCCGCAGCCGGTACAGTAATGCAGAATGAAGAGGGAACGGGAGCGGCAGAAGCGCACCAAGTCGTCGAAAACCCGGGCAAGCGGATTGCTCCGTTTTTCTTCGATTACTGGAAGCTGTTTTATTGAGCTCATTATGGCTCCTTCTAATTTTGAATTTGAATTATTAATTTTGAATTTCGGTGTTCGCTTCGTTCACGTTTCTTCAATTGACTGTACGCAAGGCACATACATCAATTCATAATTCAAAATTAAACAAACACAAAGGCAATTCCAATCAGCCCCAGCATCACCGGCCATTTCCACATCAGCCGCAGCAAGTCCTCGGTACGATAGCGGGGGAACAGATAGGCGATGCTGACCGGTATCGCCAGTACCAGGAAACTCTTCAGCAGAAAATCGAACCAGGTAGTTCCGCCACCCAGGAAGAGACTGACATAAAGCACGGAGGTGGTGTAGAGCTGAAAACACTGCATCACAAACAGGCCGCCAAGATATTTGCCTCCCATTTCGACCATCGGTCCGGTGGCGATCTCCGCAGGTGCGATGTAGATCTCAAAGGGTTGCTTGCCGAGGGATGCATGCATGGCGATGAGACCCGCGATGGCCAACAGCGGCATCTGTGTAACGCCCCAGGTTTCAAATCCACCGGCCTGCTGGACGGCGATGATATCGATCAAATTGGTTGTGCCCGCTGCGAAGGCGACACCGAAGACAACGATCACCAGTGGGATGTCGTATGCCAGCATTGCGGTCAACGCCCGGGCGATACCGATGGAACCGTTGGGATTGGCGCATTGACCTACTCCCAGCGCGAGTCCCAGGGAGGGAATCATCATCAGATAGAGCAGAGTGATTATCCCGCCTTTTTCCGCAATACCGTTCATACCGGGTACCGGTAACAGGGTCTCGGCGGCGATATATCCCCCCATCGCCATGACGATGCCGATATCGTGGATCAGACCGTGTGAAACCTGGGTCTTTTTGCTGTGCAGTTTGACGATGTCATACAACGGCTGGAAGAAGGGGGGACCGATGCGTCGCTGCAGCTTGGCGGCGATGCGGCGCATCATCAATACCATCATCATGCCGACGATGAAAGCGATCAGGGGCATCAGGGTCAGTTCGATAAGCAGTTCCATGGCTGACATCAGATCACCACCCAGGCGATAACGAAAAGGGCTGTGCTAAGGAGGTAAAACTCTGCGTTGGCCCGCCGGTAGAGGCCTTGCATACCCAGAGAGAGAAATTCGATCATCGAGGTGATGCTGCGCTCCAACCAGAGAAAGCTGCCCCGGTACCAGCCACCGATGAGATGCATCAGGCCGGCATAGAAGTTATCACTGTACTGATAACGCACATCAGCAGAGAGAAAGTGCCCCCCGGCATAGTTGTCCAGTTGGTGAACGCGTTTACTGCGTCCGGCGGAGTAGAAGACGATGGCACCGATGCCGAATCCGGCGAACAGGACGCCGATAACCCAGATCATGTCCAGGGAACCGCTGTTCGATTCCACGCCGCCCAGTGTGTATTCCGGAACCGGGAGGCCGACTGTCTGTAAGACCGATGCAATCCATTCGAGGGGTATACCCGGCATCAGACCGGTAATGAAAATGATTGCGCTGAGAATCAACATCGGAATCATCATGCTCCAGGGAGCCTCGGCAACATGCTCATGTTCCACTCTCAGCTGGCCCAGGAAGATATTATGGATCAACTTGTAGACCGAGAGGATGGTACCCAGCGTGCCGATGATCGCTGCCAGGAAGAGTAGTGGCATGCCCTGATTCAAGAGTGATCGATAGACCAGCCATTTCGAAACGAAGCCGTTCATCGGCGGTAATCCCGCCAGGCCGATGATGCCTATCAAAAGGACCATGAAAGAGAGTGGCATACGTACAACCAGTCCGCCGAGTTTGTTCAGATCAGAGGTGCCGGTACGGTAGATCACCGCAGTCACCGCCATGAACAGCGCGGCCTGATAGGTAGCGTGGTTGAAGACATGCAGCAGACCGCCGGCGCCACCCATGGCATCCGCCACCACGATTCCCAGCAACATATATCCGCCCTGTCCAATACCGTGCCAGGCCAGCAGGTGGCGGGCATCGTTCTGTTTCATGGCGGTGAAGGTGGGGAGGATGATAGTCAGCACCGCGAGCCAGGCCAGCAGGTCACGGGCGTCGATCAGAGTGAACGGCACTTTCAGATTATCGATGTTAACGATGCCGAAGAGTTTTACCAGAACCAACAGAATGGCGAACAGACCCATACGGGACGAGATCGCGCCAAGGAAGGCACTGCCGGGTCCCGGGGTCTCCGCATAGGCGGGTGCCTGCCACAGGTGGAAGGGCAGCAATCCCATCTTGATGCCGAAACCGCCACCGAAGAGGATTACCAGCAGCCAGAGCTTGGTCGTGCTGGTCTGGTTGACTGCCATGACCACCGCTTCAAGCTGCAATGAGCCGGATGCGCTGTAGACCAGGGCAAGACCGCCGAAGATTGCCATGCCACCTGCCATGGCGTAGGTGATATAACGCATGGCCGCCTTTGTGGCGACGCCACCGGCAAGGGCCATAAGCAGGAAGCCTGCCCAGCTTACAAGTTCCCAGCCGATAAACAGGGAGAGAAGGTCGCCACTGGCGAGCAGGATCAACATGGTAAAGACATTTAACGCCATCGCCGTGTGGAAGAGCCAGATGTTGCCGCCCTGTCGGATAAAGCTACGCTCCCAGGCGCCACATGAGAACCAACTGCTGAGCAGGGCGGAGCCGATGGTAATCAGGGCGAAGAACCAGCTCAATGCGTCGAATCGCCAACTCAACGTCTGTCCCATGACCTCGAATGAGAGCATGGAGGAAATGGTGCCCCTCCCGTAGCCTAGTGTCGCCATTTTGAGAAGAGCGAGTAATTGGCCACCATAGAGGATGGTGACCATCCAGCCAGCTGTGAGGCCACGGCCAAGGAACAGCGCCACCAGCAGGGTAGCGCCGGAGAAGAGCAGTAGTTCATCCAATAGGGTCAGGATCATTGGCTGCTTCCTGGACTAACGGTACTGATATAGAGGTCAATGTCCTGCAGCTGTACGGCGATGCTATTCAGACTATCGCCAACAGGTGCGATCAGCACGGCGCTGCCGATCAACCCCACGCCAAACAGCGTGGCGGTTGCCAAGGAGAGTCCTTCGCTCTTAGGAATCTCCTCGTCGAGGGTATCGCGGGGTGCGTTTCGGTAGAGTATGGCGGCAACACGAAACAGATAACTGGCCTCTATCACTGTGGCCAGCAGAAAGACCGCAAGTCCGATCAGATAGAGAGGCTCAGTCTGACCGGCCAGTTCGGTGATCAGGGTAAACTTCGCCCAAAATCCGGGAAGCGGCGGCATGCCGACGAGCGAAAGGGAAAAGAGCACGAACAGAGCAGCTCCGAGCGGTGCCGTTTTGGCGCTGCCACGCAGCCGCTGTATGGCGCCCCCCCAATCCTCCGCCAACATGAACAGGCCCGATTTTATTATCAGGTGATGTATCGCAAGTGCGAGTACCGCCAAAACCCCCTTGCCATCCGGCAGGGCCATGGCGATGAACATCACACCCAGCTGGCCGATGGAGGAGAAGGCCAGCATGCGTCGCATCTCTTTCGCGCGCCAGGCGGCCAATTCACCGCTGACCACACCCAGAAAACCGAGAACAACTATTACCTGTAACGCTTCGGGCTGGTGGAAGATCAGCAACAACAGACGCAGGATGATCAACAAGGCCAATTTGGATAACAGACCGGCGAGAAATGCCGAAAGCCGTGTCGAGGCAGTGGCATAGATTTCAGGTACCCAGGTATTGACGGGGAAGAGTTCTGCTTTGACGCCGATGCCGATCAATATGCTCAGAAAGGCTGTGAGACCCAGTTTATCGTTCAGTTGATCTGGTGCGAGTTGGGCCAGATGGGCCAGATTGAGCGTGCCTGTCTTGCCGTAGATCAACGCAATGCCGAACAGGGTCAACACCGAACCGATACCACTGAGAATAAGATAACGGAGGGTCGCCACATAGGCGGCGCTACTGCCTGATGCGGTGGCCAGTCCGAAGGTGGCGACTGCGGCCAGTTCGTAGAATACATAGAGATTGAACAGGTCACCGGAGAGGGCGAGTCCCGTGGAGGCAGCTACAAGCAGGAGCATCAGTGCCTGGCGTCGAGCGCTATCCCGATCCAGTGTAAACGGCCAGAAAACGAGTCCCAGCAGCTGCACGGCAAAGGCGAACAGCAGGGCAAGAGAGTCGATATAGAGATTGATGCCCATGGGTGGGGCAAATCCGCCTATGGCGATGGAGGAAGGTTGTGTCGACCCATGCAACCAAACGTCGGCAATCGTCCAACAGCCGTAGATCAAGATGGCAGGTCCGCTCCAGAGACCGATTGCCAATGAACTGCGCATCAGAATCGGCAGCAGGAAGGCGCCGAGCAGGGGTAGCGCAATGGTAAGCACCAGAGAGGCATTCATGGCGCATCCCCCCTTTGCATATCGATCTGTTCAGCAGGAACGGGCGGCAATGGACGTTCTCCCAATGGCGCTTCCTGGCTGACGTCTCTGGCGCCGCCCAGACTGGCGGCAATATCGCTATCCATACGTTCAGCCACCTCTTTACGGTCGAGTGTGGCGTATCGCTGACGGATACGAATCAATAGACTTACCGCGAGGGCCTGGATGCCGACACCGATGACGATGGCGGTGAGCACCAGTGCCTGGGGCACCGGATCAACCATTGTAGCGGGTTCCGCCAGCGTGGTGAGGATCGGCGCCACCGAGTCCCAGCGGTAGCCCGCCAATATCAGCATCAGATTCGCACCGGCCTCTGCTATGACCAGTGCAAGCACCATGCGAAACAGGTGAGACGATATGACCACACCGGCCAGACCGATGGCGATCAATCCTATCGCCGTGGTGTATAGAATCAATTCCGGATCGAATACGGAGCTCATTGCGGCGCCTCTGTCTGTATGAGACGTGACAGCAGGCTGGCCAGTTCGGCACCCACCTTCAGGCCGACCGCAAGATAGAGCAACGGCAATGTACCGGCGGAGATAAGCTGGCCCAGGGTGTCCTGTACCAGCAAGGGTTGCAGAAACGCCTTACCCTCCATCATAGCCAGCAGGCCGACAAGGATGAAACTGGCACCGGCGAATCCCTCGATCAGACTCAAAGTCTTGTTGTGCAGTCTGGCTCCGGGCCGGGCCAATAGGGGCAGGAAGAAGGCCGCTGCCAGAATAACGCCCCCCTGGAAGCCGCCACCGGGCGTCAGATGGCCGTGAAAGATGATGTAAAAACCGATGGTCATCATCAGCGGAAAAAGCAGCGAACCTCCTGTATATAAGATAAAACCGCCCTTGGTTTGCGTACCGGCGGTGGTATGCCGGCGCCCCAATACAAGGCCGGCGGATACTGCTGCCGCAAAAAGAATCGAGAGCTCTCCCAAGGTATCGATGGCGCGATACCCCAACACGACTGAGGTGACTATGTTTGCAGCCCCGGTCTGTTGCGGCGCCTGTGCCTGAATTTCGCTGCCGACGAGCATCGGCGGGACACCGAAGTCGAGTCCGCCGGCAATTGCCAGCAGCATGAACCCCAAGCCTCCGGCAAATAACAGACCGGTGAGGTTACCCATCCTTATTCTCCCCGTCACGGCTCAGCAGATTGTATTTCACCTGCTCGCTGTCTACCTGCCAAAGGCCCAAGCGACGTAAGGCAAGCGCCAGGATCAGGCTGCTCAAACCGACTCCGACGGCAGCTTCCGTCATGGCGACATCGGGCGCTCTCATGAGCACGAAGAGCAAAGCCAAGCCAAGTGAAACGACGGAGGCGGCGGCGACCGCGGCAATATGATTCTTCACCAGCAGCACCATCACCGCAGCACTCAACATCATCAACGCCAGGAGCAGCAGAATCCAGACTTCAATATCACTCATGCTCGATCCCGTCCGGAGATGGCAGGTTCGACTTTCTTCCACGGCTTCACCCCCGCCATCAAGAGTGCCCTGGCGATCGTGGATGAGCCGATAGGATTGGTGACCAGGATCATGAGGGCAATGACCAGCAGCTTGGACCACCACTCCGGATAGAGCAGTCCAATGCCCAATATCAGGGATAGGGCACCCAATGTTACTGCCTTGGTTCCTGCCTGGATTCGGTTGTAGACATCCGGCATACGCAGCAGTCCCAGGGCGCCGAGCAGTGTAAATGACGCTCCGATGAGCAGTATGATATCCGCCAGTAGTCTCATGATCCGTTGCCCTCGATTGCGCGGGCAATGGCGACGACACCGACAAAGGCGAGGGTGCCGTAGATCAGTGCCACATCCAGATAAAGCGCACTGCCAAGCAGTGCGGCCAGAACCACCAAGCCCGAGGTTGTAATCACTGCCAAGGTGTCCGCCGCTACGACCCGGTCCGGTGCGGTGGGCCCAAGCAGTAAGCGAAGCAGGCTCAGCAATACTGCGCCCCCCAACATCGCAAGGGCGACTGTTTGCATTAAAGTCAGTGTCATTTAACGAAACCTACCAGATGACGTTCAAATTTGTCGGTGACATCACGGGTGGCGCTTTCCATATCGCTGCCTGGAGGGATGTCGACCCAATGTATCAGGATGCTATCACCTTGCAGGTCCACGGTCAGTGTGCCTGGTGTCAGGGTGATGCTGTTTGCCAGGATCAAACGTCCAAGTGAAGATTTCAAACGGGTATTGACTTCCACAACGCCTGGACGCAGGGGAAGAGAGGGAGATAGTACGCGTCGAGCCATATCGAGATTGGCACGTATAAGCGCTGCGAAGAAGACCCCCAGATAGGTGAGAAAGGGCAGGATTGCACTGGGGGAGAGGCGCAGGCCGGAAAAGATCGAGAGATGGGGCCGGCTTGCCAGGGTCACCATAGAAGCCACAACCAAGCCGGTGACCACCTCGGCGGGATCGAGACTGCCGGAGAGCAGCAACCACAGCAGGAATATGACGATAAACAGAAACAGGCCATGGGAAAATTGGGCTTCTTCTTGTTGAACAGGTGTGGCTGACATGCGCTTGCTCACCTCAGATAATAGTCACTTGCCGATCGGTAATATGTCGACAGTTCGACATGGGAAAGAGGGAAAAAAATAGTGTTATACATCTAAACAAACAAGGAGATATCCATCGTTTTAAAATGTTTTTCTGTCCTGACAATTGCTTGGGTTTCGATGATTAGGATTTAAATCTAAATGAAAACATCACAATATTACTCTTTCATGTCGTTTTTGTTGACAAGGGCTGACGAACATCTGCAGTCAGGCCTCTGCAATGTCACCACACTTTATTCGAAAGGGGGGCTGTGATGCTATCCTTTTCGGGATTGACGGATCTGAATATCCGGATTGATTCTCAAAATTCCATCTTCTCCTAATACCCCAATCGCCTTATCATGGCCATTCTTCATCAGTGTTTCACAGCTCCCATTCGAAAGTCTTCTGATGCAGATCAGTTTCCAGCCGAATTTCTTCAGGATTGATAGCCCGTCTACCTGCTTCTCATTGATATATCTTTCTGGAGAAGCCGGGATCGGCCCCATCCCCAACCGTTTATCGTAATGCATGTTTATTCCCAAAAAATCAATATTTACCACCATCCAGGGGGTGACCTATTTTATTTGCGAGTAGTGGTCACGCCGTAATCTGGCAGTGGTGTCCCCTGTCGAAATGATAGCGCAAAATAATTAAGTTGATAGCCCTTCCGTTTTTGGGAATTGAACGAGAAATCTAATCGCACGATCGGTCACCTCTGGAGGAACCACGCATCCGTTTGGAGCTCCATCATGGTGCAATCGGGAAATCGCTGCGGATAACGGATTTGCCAGAGATGAAATTACCTGAGGAAAGCGGAACTATAATCCATACTTGGCCATGATCTCTCTACGTACAGGACATCCGCAGATCGTACTGTTGCCAAACGATATTCTGTAACCGCAGTTTTTGCACTGATCACTGAAGATGAACAGAACAGCGCCATCCGCTGCCAGGTAATCGATCTTGCAAATTGGGAAATCGGGGTCGCTGATACAGCGATGACAATCCTGGCAGAGATTGGCTTGCTCAATGATCCGGGGATCGATTTCGAGTTGTTTTGCGCTGCCCACAGCACTCATCTCTGGCTAAATGCCGATTAATCGCTGTCTACCATAATCATACCTCATAGGGGCGCCATCACGCATTAAAATATGTCAATCCCTGCTTATTATTAATCACAGTAAATGGTCAACTATGTCGAGTCATTCAGGTACGAACCACTTTCCGATGAGTCTATAGCTAGCACATGGGAATGGGCAGATATTGAATCTGACGTCCTGGCATGAGCGATTCCAACTGCCATTGAAATGCCGCCGGAACGATAGGAGGGTTCACGACGGTGGGACTTCTGAGTTGCGAATACAGGGCCGGCTGAGTGTCAGTGCTGAAAATATTGTTGAAGAAGTTCGGCCCCGGTATATGTTGTTTTGTCACTTTCGGTGGGTCGAGAATAGAGATCTGAGATGGATACGAGGGATAGTTTTGAGCTTATGACGGATCTTCTTCGGTTATCGTCATAGACACACTCAAGACCATGTAGCGTCGAACCGTCAGGCCAATCGCTGATTGATACTCCCCAGATATTCACATAATGTTTTTTTGATCCGGATAGCAGGTCAAATCGTCTTTTCGATTCGAATCCCCGATTATAGGTGACAATTGAATCTTCCTGTTGAGAATCACATCGATTCAGTGTGTGGATTCTGCTGCCATTGACGAGGTTGGTGAAAAAATAGACCCTTAATCTATCGTTGTCGTAGGTATAGGTGGTTCCGTTGCCTTCGATACGGGTGCCTTCCATTTCACGATTGATTAAAAAGGTGTAGCGGATCTTATCTCTAGCGGAAAGACGGGCGAGTGCGAGAATGCCTGACTTATCATCCAGACTGATTATCGGTCCTTCAAAAGTGTAGTAATTGAACATGATTATGATTACACACTAAACGCTCGTTATGACTGGATCGTGACCCCTTGAAACAAGAGGTTATTTCCCCATTTGTTAGTCTTTGATGACAGCCTATAAATAGCAATATTTATGCCCGAGCATGAATGTATAATGAAATCAAGACGATGGTAATTCTTATCAAAATAGTCTGTTAAATTTCCCGACATAAATTCCTGTACATACCCAGATTTGTTTCGATGCTTTCTCAGGCACAACAGGGCCAATTGGATTAGTGTTAACAGGCCCTAGTTCATTGATCGTTCCCAATATTGGCAGATAGAAACACAGGGCATGCAATGGCCCTGCAGCACAAACTGAAAAGCTTTCATTGCAGTGTAGAACCCTATGATTTCTGATTTGATCGGATGATTGTCTGCAGTGCCGGGATTCTTATGTCGATATAGCGGCATTCTGTCAGAACACGGCGTTTAACGATGGAGAGAGCTGTTTGGATTGTGTCGATTGTGGACAGTGGTCTGAATATAAGGAGACTTCAACCAATCCCTGCGCCACTTACATGGGTGCTGTCGAGTCACCGGTATAATGGAGCGATATAATGCGCAAGGCTGTGTCTTCAGGCTTGTCCAAAAAGACAAAGGCTTACACAGTTACTGTGTAAGCCTTTGATTTATATGGCTCCCCGGGACAGGCTCGAACTGCCGACCTAGTGATTAACAGTCACCCGCTCTACCGACTGAGCTACCGGGGAATTATTCAAGAGGGGCGCATAATAAAGAGACTGGGCCTTAGCGTCAATAGTTCGACCTTAAATTTCACCGCTGCAGCTGAGCTGTGATCCGTCCGGGCGGAACTCGGATACCCTGACGCGTCCCAGGTTGTTTACGATCACCGCTTTGGGCGGGATCCGGTCATCTGGATCACAAAAAGTGAGGGTGAGATTGTAGCCGCTTGGCCGTCCATCCCCCCGGTAGACGACATATCTGCGATGCCGGCTGGAGTCTATTTCGATACTCATACCGTGCATCGGTCGATGTACGCCTTGCTGCAACTCGTTTTGATCCCGAGATCTATTCCGATTCGAATCCTCATACAGAATATACCCGTGGCTCCAATCCGCTGCGTTTGTACAGCTCTCACCATCGCTGCTGGGGCAGAGTATATGGTGAGTCTGCATGGAGATTGAGAGCGAACGCGCGAGATTGAAATGATGAACAATGCTGTTGATCTCACTTGCCTGAAGATTCCTCACCATCAACGTGCGAAAGGAGGGCATTACCATACTCAACAGGATCAGCAGGATAGCCAGGGTGGTGATTAATTCGATCAGGGTGAAGCCGAATCCTCGGACATAGGCGCGGGTAACGGTTGACTGCATGGTTTTCTCCCTCCTTGGAGATTTGGCGGGCGCATCCAGCGCCCTTGATACTACCTGGCCCGGTAGACGCGATTATCAGGCTTTGAGTACGCCTTCGATGCGGTCCAGGGCCTTTTCCAGATTTTCCTGGCTGGTGGCGATGGAGATGCGCACATGTCCTGAAAGCCCGAATGCGGTTCCCGGTACCAGCGCGACCCCCGCTTCCGTGATCAAGTACTCCGAGAGTTCCAGATCGTTGCCGACACCATTCAAAGAGGCCAATGCGCCCTCAACATTGGGGAAGCAATAGAAGGTGCCATCGCTAGGCAGACAGTCGATTCCAGGCATGCCGTTGAGGCGCTCCACCACGTAATCGTGACGTGCTTTGAAAGCGGTCAACATCTCCTGAATGCACTCCTGCGGGCCTTCGATGGCTGCCTGCGCCGCCACTTGGGATATGGAGGTGGGATTCGAGGTGCTCTGGGACTGGATCTTCTTCATTGCCTTGATGATATCTGCTGGACCGCCGGCATAACCGATACGCCATCCTGTCATGGAATAGGCTTTGGAGACCCCGTTCAGTACCAGTGTGCGATCCTTGAGTTCCGGGCAGGCGTTGAGGATGTTGACGAAGCTGTTGCCGGGCCAGAGAATATGTTCATACATATCATCGGTTGCGATCAGTATTCTGGGGTGCTCTTTCAGCACCTCGCCCAGCGCAACCAACTCCTCCCGGCTATAGGCCATACCGGTGGGATTGGAGGGGCTGTTGATGACGAATAGCTTGGTCTTTTCGGTGATCGCGGCGGCCAGCTGCTGGGCGTTGATCTTGAAATTCTGGGAAGCGCCCGCGGAAACAAGGACCGGCACCCCACCCGCCAGAATCGACATGTCGGGATAGGAGACCCAATAGGGAGCGGGGATAACAACCTCATCGCCAGGATCCAGTACGGCCTGGGCCAGATTGTAAAAACTCTGTTTCCCACCGCAGGAGACAAGAATCTGATCGGCTGCGTAGTCGAATCCATTGTCGCGTTGGAACTTGTCGATAATTGCCTGCTTCAGGGCCGGCGTACCATCGACAGCGGTATATTTCGTGAAGCCATCATTGATGGCGCCGATGGCGGCGGATTTGATGTGGTCAGGTGTGTCGAAGTCCGGTTCTCCCGCACCCAGTCCGATGACATCCTTTCCTGCAGCCCGCATCTCGGCGGCACGGGCGGTAACTGCAAGAGTGGGAGAGGGTTTGACGGCTTGTACGCGACTGGAGAGTTGTGCATTCATTACTGTTATTTATCCCTGGTTCTCAAACATCAGCGAAGCGGCTGATCGACGGATTGATAATAAAGCCATTCGGTAATGGCATTGTCGGGATGTCATAATAGCCAATTCAGGCACGATGAAGAATCCCCTAATGAGCAAAGCGTTCAAATTAATTGCAAATTTCTCCCCCGCAGGCGACCAACCGGAGGCCATCAGGCATCTCGAGGAGGGTTTGAGGGATGGTGAAGCCGGTATGACCCTGTTGGGTGTCACCGGCTCAGGTAAAACATATACCATTGCTAACGTCATTCAAAGGCTGCAACGCCCAACCTTGATATTGGCGCCAAACAAGACTCTCGCCGCCCAGCTGTATGGGGAGTTCAAGGAGTTCTTTCCTGAAAATGCAGTCGAGTATTTTGTTTCCTACTACGACTACTATCAACCAGAAGCCTATGTGCCCGCATCCGATACCTTTATCGAGAAGGACGCCTCCATCAATGATCATATCGAGCAGATGCGGCTATCGGCAACCAAGGCACTGCTGGAACGCCCGGATACGATTATCGTTGCTACTGTTTCCTCTATATATGGTCTGGGTGACCCGCGTGCCTATCTGGGGATGATGTTGCACCTCAGTCGTGGCGAGATTATCGATCAGCGGGCCATCCTGCGCCGTTTGGCGGAACTGCAATACAAGCGCAATGATGTGGAACTGCATCGAGCCACATTTCGGGTGCGCGGTGAGGTGATCGATATCTATCCGGCGGAATCGGACGCAGAAGCGGTGCGGGTGGAGTTGTTCGATGATGAGATTGAGGGTCTCTCCGTGTTCGATCCGCTCACCGGCGAGATCAAACGCAAGGTGCCGCGCTACTCGGTCTACCCCAAGAGCCACTATGTGACACCGAGGGAGACGCTTTTGCGCGCAGTGGATCAGATTAAATCGGAACTGCAGCTGCGACTGAAGCAGTTGGATTCGGCCAACAAGTTGGTGGAGGCGCAACGCCTCGACCAGCGCACCCGCTTTGACATCGAGATGATAACCGAGCTTGGATACTGCTCAGGTATCGAAAACTACTCCCGCTACCTCTCCGGAAGGGCTGCCGGCGAACCGCCTCCCACCCTGTTCGATTACCTGCCGGATGAGGCCTTGCTGGTGGTGGATGAGAGTCATGTCACCATACCGCAACTTGGCGGAATGTATCGTGGCGACAGATCGCGCAAGGAGACATTGGTGGAGTACGGCTTTCGCCTTCCTTCCGCACTCGACAACAGGCCGTTGCGGTTCGAGGAGTTCGAATATCGCGCCCCACAGACCATCTATGTCAGTGCAACACCACGCGATTACGAGATCGATCACTCGGGGGCCATTGTCGAGCAGGTGGTACGCCCCACCGGCCTGGTCGATCCCCAACTCGAGGTCAGGCCGGCAAGCACGCAGGTCGACGATCTTCTCTCCGAGATACGGCTGCGTGTGGAGAGAGATGAACGTGTGTTGGTGACCACCCTAACCAAACGCATGGCGGAGGATCTCACCGACTATCTCGGTGACCATGATGTGCGCGTGCGTTATCTCCATTCCGATATCGATACGGTGGAGCGGGTTGAGATTATTCGTGACCTGCGCTTGGGTGAGTTCGATGTATTGGTCGGTATCAATCTGTTGCGCGAGGGTCTGGATATGCCGGAGGTCTCTCTGGTAGCGATCCTGGACGCGGATAAAGAGGGCTTCCTGCGTTCTGAAGGATCCTTGATCCAAACAATCGGCCGCGCCGCGCGCAATGCCAACGGTATGGCGATCCTTTACGCGGATCAGATTACCGGTTCAATGGAACGGGCGATCGATGAGACCAACCGGCGGCGGGCAAGACAGATTGAATATAACCAGGTCAATGGCATCACACCCCAGACCATACTGAAATCGATTTCGGACGTCATGGAAACTGCCTATCCGGGGGGGCAGGTCAGCGCCAAGCGTTACGCCAGGGTGGCGGAGGAGGAGATGGAGTATGCCAGCCTGTCGCCGTCACAGATGACTAAACGGATCCAGCAACTGGAGCAGCAGATGTATCGCCATGCCCAGGAGCTTGAATTCGAAGAGGCGGCTAAGATCCGCGATCAGATCAAAAGTCTGCAGGATAGAGGACTGGTTGTGTGAGACCCGCCAGGGAGAGACATACTTCCTGAGCCTGCATTTGCCTTTATTTGGATGGGAAATATAAAGTATTTAAAATAAAGTCTTTATTTCTCACATCTTTCTTCTAGAATTAAAGTCATTCTAAATGACTTCCTGTTGTACACTCACACAGGCAAACACACTGAGGCATACAGTACTGAATATGGGCGATGTTCGAGGAATGCTCAGTGATATCCAGGCGGAGGCGAACTATGCCTGCCGCATGACGGGCCTGGACCACCTGAATGATCATGTCCTGGCGGCCATGAGTCGAGTGCCCAGACAGCGTTTCGTCAGCAAATCATTACGCCCCCACGCCTTCGACAACAGCCCGCTGCCCATCGGCAAGGGCCAAACCATCTCGCAGCCATTCATCGTCGCCCTGATGACAGATCTGATGGTGCCGAAAAGAGACGACAAGATACTTGAAGTGGGTACCGGATCTGGCTACCAGACCGCCGTATTGGCGGAATTGGTCGATCACCTCTACAGCATCGAGATCATACCGGCATTGGCAAAGAAGTCACGCCGCCGTCTGGAAAAAGAGGGCTATACAAACATAAGCTTCCAGGTGGGCGACGGTTATTACGGATGGTCCGATATGGCACCCTTCGATGCCATTATGGTAACCGCTGCCGTGGAGCATATCCCGCGGCCACTGGTCGATCAGCTTGCGCCGGGAGGACGTCTCGTGCTGCCGGTGGGAGAACGGCGCTACAGCCAGGATCTGATTCTGGTGAAGAAAGATCATTCCGGGGCCGTAACAATCACCAGACTGCTCCCTGTATCCTTTCTACCGCTTAGCGGATCGCGTTGATCAGCATCCAGATTCGGGTGGCGACACAGGTAGGTTAGGCTGGAGCATATTACTTCGCCCTTTACCTTGAGAAGACACCAATCAATCCCAGGGCGTGGTTCGCAGCAGCGGTCTCTATCTCAAGGATAATGGGGGGCGGGCACCGTGCAGCAGGTCGACTTGGCGGTCTGAACCAGCCCATTACATTCGATAGTGGAGCGGGGTTGCAAAGGATATGGAGCAACCTGTATGATTCGCCGTCTCGAAGGCGCGTAGCTCAGTTGGTTAGAGCGCTACCTTGACATGGTAGAGGTCGTTGGTTCGACTCCAATCGCGCCTACCAATGAAAACAAGCACTTATGGTTTGCCCTGAGTGCTTTTTTTTTGCCCATGTCTTACCGTGACGGGATGTGTGCATGTGTTGCTGATGCTGGAACTAAATAGTGGTTCTATATCGTCGATCCATCTTCAACCTGAGCCCAGGCACGGAAAATTTCATCGGCGGGCAGCGGGCGGCTGTAGAGATAACCCTGTGCAAGATCACTGCCCTCTTGTTTTAGAAACTGGGCCTGATGTGTCTTCTCAACCCCTTCGGCGACCGATTCAAGGCCGAGGCTTTTCGACATTGCGATAATGGCCCGTACGATCGCCTCATCATTGGCATCTCGACCGATGTCCTGCACAAAGGATTGATCGATCTTGAGACGGTCCAGAGGTAGCAGTTTGAGATAGGCGAGGCTCGAGTAACCGGTACCGAAATCGTCGATTGCAATTTTGACACCAATGGTTTTGAGTTCACTGAGTACAGTACGACTCAAATCGGGATTGCGTATCAACATCGACTCAGTGACCTCGAGTTCCAGCCGTTCCGGTGATAGGCCACTGTTTTTCAGCTCCTGCGACACCAGTGCGATCAGCCCTTCTCTGTCAATCTGTTGCACGGATAGGTTGACCGATATGCGGGGTACCTTGAAACCGTCGCGATCCCATCCGGCGAGCTGAGTGCAGGCTGCACGCAGGACCCATTGACCGATTTCACCGATGATACCGATCTCTTCAGCGAGTTCGATGAAGAGGCCTGGTGCGATCACTCCCCGCTCCGGATGCCGCCATCGAACCAGCGCTTCGATTCCCTGCAATTGCTGTGTTTCCAGGTTCACGATAGGCTGGTAATGGAGGATCAGTTCGTTGCGGTTAATGGCTCGGCGAAGCTCGTTCTCCATCATTAACCGTTCAAGTGCACCCTCTGCCAAGGCCTGGGTGAAGAAACGGTAGGTATTGCGACCTTGCTGTTTGGCATCGTACATGGCCCGATCGGCGTGGCGGATAAGCATATCCGGGTCATCGCCGTCATTGGGATAGAGGGTAATGCCGATACTGGCAGTCACAACCAGTTCGTGCTCGCCGATGATCATCGGTTTGGAAAACAGGTCGATCAGTTTGCGGGCCACCACCGCAGCATGCTGGGCATCGGTCTGTTCCTCCAAGAGCAGCACAAATTCATCCCCTCCCAGCCGCGCCAGGGTATCACTGGCACGGATGATTTGACTCATGCGTTCGCTTACTTTCAGGAGTACCTGATCGCCCATGGGGTGTCCGAGGGTGTCGTTGACTGTCTTGAAGCGGTCCAGATCGAGAAACAGTAAAGCAATGGAATTACTCTCTCTTTGGGCATGCATCAAGGCGTGGTCGAAACGCTCTCGGAAGAGGGCGCGGTTGGGCAATCGGGTCAGGGCATCGTGATGGGCGAGAAAGTTGATTTGATCCTGCGCCTCCTTGATCTGGCTGATATCGGTGAAGACACCAACGTAGTGGGTTGTCTCGCCGTTGCCATCTTTGACAGCGCTGATGGTGAGCCATTCCGGATAGACATCACCGTTCTTACGCCGGTTCCAGATCTCGCCACGCCAATGGCCGGTTTTTGACAGGGTGTCCCACATATCCCGATAGAAGGAAGGTTCATGGTGACCCGACTTCAAAACTCGGGGATTCTTCCCCATTACTTCTTCATGGGTATAACCGGTGATGGCCTCGAAGGCCGGATTGGTAGAGACGATATCTCCATTCACATCGGTTACTGTGATGCCTTCGGCGGTGTTCTGGAAGGCCCTATCTGCAAGACGAAGTTTTTCCTCCGCGATTCTGTGCGCCATTCTCAACTGTTTATCGACCAGAACACGTTTTACCGCTTCACCCAGCCTGGCTGGGCGGTCTTTCAAGACATAATCATTGGCGCCTTGCCGTAGGGCATCGATGGCGGCCTCTTCGCCAATGCCGCCGGAAACAATGATGAAAGGGATATCGAGATTCTGTTGCCGAAGTAGAGAGAGTGCCCTTTGTCCGCTGAATTGAGGCAGGTGCCAATCGCACAGTATAAGGTCCGGTGACTTCTCAAGGGCTTCCATATAGGCGGTTTCCCCCTGCACACGTGTGTAGTCCATGTCGAATCCCTCGTCCCTGAGCCGTAAGGCCATCAACTCGGCATCGTAGGGAAGGTCCTCGACAATGAGTACGTTAAGTGACATGCGGGGATCAGACAGAATCGTTTTCTATCATTGGTGCCCCGACATTGAGTGTCAGCCAATAATCTTCGATCTGACGGACCACATCGATGAAACCTGTGAAGGCGACAGGCTTTACCAGGTAGGAGTTGGCGCCGATATCGTAAGAGAGCGCCCGATCACCCTCTTCCTTTGAGGAGGTGAGGATGACAACCGGTATGCGTTTGATCATGGGTGTCTCTTTGATACGTTTCAACACCTCGAATCCGTCTATACCCGGCATCTTCAAATCAAGCAGTATCAGATCGGGTAGTGGGTGCTGGCTTCGGTTGGTGAAGCGCTCATTGCCAAACAGGTAGTCCAATGCATCCTGACCGCTGTATGAGACTTCAATACGGTTGGAAAGATGTGCTTCCTTGAATGCATCGAGGGTCAGTTCAACATCCATGCGGCTGTCATCAACCAGTAAGATAACGGCGGATTTGCTCATGGTCCTTTGCCTTTATTGTTTTCCTGGTTTCAGATAGATTGCGATAAATTAACTTAATCTGTCAACAGATTGGCTTCCTAATAGCTAGTGGGGTTCAATGTACCTCCGCTAGGGGCAGAATGATCATGAACTGACTGCCCGTACCGATGGAGGATTCCACCTTCACCTCACCATCCATCATGCGCGCGGCCTTGGCCACGATGGCAAGACCGACCCCGGTGCCCGGGAATTCATCTTGACTGTGGAGACGTTGAAATACTTGGAAGATCTTCTGATGGTACTCAGGCGCGATTCCAATACCATTATCGCTGACCGTGATGAAAACCCGGCTATCGTGACGTTTTGAAGCGATGCGTATCGCCGGTGCGGTATCGGGATCGCGGTAGGTTAGGGCATTGTCGATCAGGTTACTGAGTTGTTGCCCGATCAGGGTGGCATCGCCCATAGGTGCGGCAAGAGGCTTTTCGATGATTAGCTTGGCATCACAGTTTTCGATGCGTTCGCTAAAGGTAACCTGTAGCCCATCGATGATGGGTCCCAGCTCAATCGGACGCATTTGCAGAGCGCCGCGTCCAGTGCGCGAGTATTGCAACAGGTCATCAATCAGTTCGCCCATGTGGCTGCCTGCCTGGAGGACATTTTCCAGATAGTGCTGTCCCTCGTCATTCAGGGAGTCGAAATGACGGTTGACCAGAATATGGGCAAAACCGGTTACGGCCCTTAGGGGTGCACGCAGGTCGTGAGAGACGGAGTATACGAACGACTCAAGTTCCCTGTTGGCCGATTCCAGCTCGCTGGTGCGCTCAATGACACGAGCTTCCAGCTCGTTATTGAGGCGGCTGACCTTAATTTCGGCGAGCTTACGTTCGGTGATGTCCTGGCCGATGGATTGATAGGATAGGGTCTCGCCCTGAGGCGAGAACAGGGCGCGGTTGGTCCAGCGTTGCCAGCGTGTTTTTCCTGATTTTGTTAAAACCTGATGTTCGTGTGATTGGGTAGGTGTTGCGGGTGTCAAGGCCCTGATGTGGCTCATCACCGTCTCCCTATCCTGGGTTGGGATCGTGTCGGTAATCTTGCTGCCTATCAGTGCGTCTGCACTTTTTTGAAAGTAGTCGCAATAGGCCTTGTTGACGAAAGTAATCTCTCCATCAGGAAGAAAACTGCAGATTAGAACCGGTGTGTCCTCCACGACTGCGCGGTAGCGTTCTTCACTCTCTCTTAAGGCTTCCATGGCCTCGATCCGGTCTGTGATATCCCGTCCCACACCGATGATGGCAGTCACATTTTCGTCTTTGTCGAGAACTGCGGTATTCATCCAACCCAGCCAGCGCCAACCCAAGCTTGTCATGGCGCGCTGTTCCAAGTAGGCGGTATAGGGGGGATGATAGAGCTGTTGCATCGCTTCTTGCGTTTTCGCCTGATCGTCCTTGTGCACCATTGGCATGAACTTGTTTCCCAACAATTCTTCCTCACGCTTACCGAACATTTTACAGTAGGAGGGGCTGACGAATTCGAATTTGCCTTCCGGATCTATTTTTACCAACAAGTCGGTCTGATTCTTGACCAGGAGTCGGTATTTCTCCTCACTCTCTTGCAATGCAATTTCAGCTGATTTTCGGTCGGTAACATCGTTAAAGATCGCGACTATTTCACCACCGGGCAGACGGTAGACATAGTTTTCCACCCAGAGTTGCAGACGCTCATCCTGGTAGCTGTCTACCGGAAAGTATTCCGCTTCGCCGCTCCGCCAGACACGCCTGAATACCGCCAGCAACCCTAGAGCATCGATGCCCGGAAACACCTCGGTTACCCGTTTGCCAATGACATCAGCGCGATTGTTTCTGCCGATACGTTCACCTGATTTGTTGTACTCCCGGAAGACAAAGTCAGCACCTTCATGCACCGCTTCGTAGACAGCGATCCCGTCACTCATGTTATCCACCAATTCACGGTAGCGGGCCTCGCTTGCGGCCAGCGCCGTTAGGCTCCGCCGTCGCTGTACGATATGCCAGATCTCATTGGCGATCAGTTGCGTCGTCTCTATATCGAGTTCAGTATAATTGCTCTTTTTGTTACCGACCCCGGCCAACATGACTACACGGTCATTCTCAATCACGGGTAGACTGATGAGACGGGTGAGTGTGGCATGGCCATCTGGGAGTCCATGTTTTTCCGATGTTCCCTGATAATCATTGAAAACTACCGGCTTGCGCTGACGGAATGAATCGGCCCAGATGCCCGCATCCTTGATTGGGTAGTGTTTGTCATGGATCGCCTGGCAATACTCCCCCTGGGTGCGTTTCGACCAGGTCACCAGTTCGATACTCTCCTGATCCTGGTTGACGAAGTGGATGAAGGAGATCTGACTGTTGGTCAACTCCTCGGTCAGCGCCAAACCATGTTGCATAAAAGCGCCATCGTCGAGATTTTTTGCAATTTCCGGCAGCTCCAGCAAAGTGGAGGCGCGTCGAGCCTGGATCTCCATATACCTTTCATGCTGTTTCCTTACCGTGATATCGTGAAGAACACAGTGGGTCTGCTTGAAGGCGCCTTGTGCATCGTGCCCCGTGCGACCGTCGACGGAGACGGTGACGATACGACCATCACGACGAATCAGGTCGTATTCCTTGCTCTTGACCTGGCCATCGGCAAGAAAATTAGAGAATCGCTCGCCCAGCAGCGGGTGTTGCTCTGCTACAATGAAGTCGGTGATTGGCCTACCGATGACCTGGTCACGGTCATTCGTATTAAAGCCGAGTAACTCCAACCATGCCGGATTGACATCGAGAATGATGCCATTCTCATCCAATGACTCGTAGGCGACAGGCGCATGCTCATAGAAGAGACGGAAATGCTCCATACTCTCCCGTAACGCCGCTTCGGTTTGATGGAGGGATGTAATATCCCGTCCGATTCCCAGCACACCGATCAATGTGTCCGTATCGTCAAACAGAGGGGTTTTTGTCGTCAGCAAGAGGGCCTCATGGCCATCGTCGGCAAAGGTGATCCACTCTTTGTTTGATACCGGCTCTCCAGCATCTATAGCGGCTCGATCATTTGCGCGGAAGAAGTCGGCCAGTTCCTGATTTACGAAATCGTAGTCAGTCTTTCCCAGGATCTCGGATTCAACGGCGCCAAAAAAGCGCTCGAATGTTTGATTGCAAGAGAGGTAGACGCCATGAGGATCTTTCAGCCAGATCAGGTCGGGTATAGTTTGAAACAAAGCACGCAATCGCGACTCTTTTTCGCGCAGATTCGCTTCGATCAGATGTAAGGCTGTTATATCTCGAGAGATACCGAAAACGCCGATTATTTTGCCGTTTTCATCCCTTAGAGGACCCTTCGTGGTTAAAAAGGTAGCACTGCCTTCATCGGTATCCAATGTTTGGTGGAATGAGACGACTCTATCTTCACTGATCAACAATCTGTCGTTTTCCATAATCTCTTTCGCCTGATCGTGCGGAAAGAGTGAAGTGTCGTCGTGGCCCAGAACCTCATTTCGGGATCTGCCGATAAAGTGCTCTGCTTGCTTGTTAAAGAGTGTGTAGCGACCCTCATGATCCTTAGCGTAAATCGCATCCAATGAACTGTTTGCAATTGAGGAAATCAGGTTCAACGCTTGTAATCGATCTGCCTGTGCCTGACGTACACCGTTGGCCAGTTCAAGCTGCTGGCGCTGGCGTAGCAGATAGAGTCCGAAAATGCCCAGGAACAGGGCCAAAAAACCGCTGAAACCAATCCAGACGGCATCCTGTAGCGCCTCATTATAGACTTCGGACCTGTCCATCTTCGCCAACAGGATCCAATCCGTTGTGGGGATTTTGCGTCCCACCCCCAATACGGTCTTGTTTCTGTAGTCCTTACCCTCGACAATATCTGCCATCCCCAGATCGCTCCGGGCCAGTTGGGCCGCCAGTAACTGCTCATCGGCAAGTGGCCAGCGTTGTTGAATCGACAATTCAGGGGTATGTTTCAGCCTATTGAGATACACGACTTCTGTCCCGTCCTGACGGAACAGCACTACCTCACCGCTACTATTGGGCACAGGCCATTCGCCGATCTCGGTAAAGAGGTAGTCGTTGGGGTCCATATGCACAAGCAGAATGAATTCAAGCGTCTGATTTTGATTCATATAGGGAACGATAAAGTCCAGATGCTGCTGTCCTTGGCTATCCTTGTAAGGTCCAAATCGTTTCACATCACCGGATTGTGACAGTTGCAAAATCGCACTGATCGTTGCGGCATCCATGTTGAGGTGAACACCTGCGCTCTTCCAGAGGCTGTTGCCCGAGCTGTCCAATAAATTGACTCCCTCGAATTGGCCGATCTTTTCTATCGCTTTCAACTGCACACCAAGACGTTGCAAGGCATCGTTATCATTGTTCCGATGCCAGTTCTGCAATTCTGTGTATATGGCCTGGTTAATCCGAAGGAAATCCGAATCCTGCAACCGCTCTTTCAGCCAATCATGTACTAGCTCGACTTTTAGGTCTGAAATGGCTTGTAGATGTCTAATTTCAGAAGATTTTTTTTCTTGGAATGTTGTATAGACAAGGAGTGCGGTGAGGGGGAGTACAAAGAGTGCCAGGAGAAGTGCAGGGAGCCAGATAGAACGAATTGCGATTGCCGGATTCTGCTTTTGACTGTTAGCGCCGTGCTGCAGGCGCTGAATCAGCCAATAGAGCAGCATGGAGGTAAAAATGATGAATAGCCAGCCTTTCAGTGTGCTGGCAAGTGCCATCTGACTTGCTGAGCTGGTTAATATTTCGATCAGCTTGTCGGACAGTAGGATCCAGATTGCTGAGAGCGCAGCATAGATAAACACGATCGTGAGTGCATGCTGTGTCGGGCGCCTTTTCATGTGAAGAGTGAAATCACGTTGTTGTTATTGAACGGATCCTGATGATTGACGAAACATTGCTTTATCTACTCTTCATGGTAGCTATTGGGGCAAAAATTTGAAGGATACCCGGGGGATTCAGCGGAAATAATTTCGGGGTTATGCCCCTCGACAAAATAAACATTGACCTATATCACGAAGACTTGATGAAGAACTGCTGCATGTTGCTCATCGGAATTCGGACAACAATCCATGGAGCGGCAGGGTATTCAATAGACGTTATGTTCACCGTCGCTTGTCTGCAGGAAACAATTTGGCCGGAGCAGGCTATTCGGGTCGTGCATGATGAATAGCGATTGGTTGATGTGGAATGGCATTTTAAACCCGATCTGCTGACTCGGGTCAGTGTAATGATGGATCGAGGAGCTCTTTTCGAAATTATCGATTATTATTAAAATCGATAGCAATTGGATGTAAGACGATGTATCGTAAGCCCTGGAAGAGACACTATCTTTCGCCGGGTGAGACAGCGGAGATACTAAAGGTCACACCAGCCTCGCTACGAGGATGGACACGCAAGGGTATACTCCGCGCAGAGACAACCAGGGGAGGACATAGGCGCTTTCCGGTCAGTGAGGTGATCCGGTTGGCTCGGAGTAAGGGTCTCGATGTAGAGTTGTCGCTTATTATGTCAATCAGATTGCTGATTATTGATAGCGACGTCGAATTCAGCAAGACGCTACAAAAGTCTCTGGGTAGTGTTACCGGGGTATCCAGAGTCGCGGTTGCTCACGATGGCTTTATGGCGGGATGGCTGCTGACCCAATTAAATCCCGATGTTGTACTCTTGGATCTTAAAGTGCCAGGTATCGATAGTTCTCAAATATGCAACTTTATAAAGCGTGACCATCATACAAAATTCATCAGAGTGATTGCTATGTGTCGTAATTGTTCAAAACAACAAAAACAACAGATCGTGGATCTCGGTGCAGAAGTCTGTTTGTCAAAACCCTTTTCCGTAAATCTACTCAAGCAGGTTATGGGAATGGCACATCCGGACGATTGATCCGATCCTGAATGAATAACTCCGGCTTTCCCCTGAGCGGTCGGCCCGACAGGCCTTGTCGTATCCTTGTCGTCGAGGATAATGAGCTGCACCTTACGATGCACGTCGAGGCGCTCCGAAGTCTGCCGTGCCAGGTTACTGCCGTTACTTCAGGTCATAAGGCGCTAACCCTGGTCGAACAAGAGAACTTCGATTTGGTATTGCTGGACAAGCGGTTGCCCGATATAGATGGTGACGAAGTCTGTTACAGGATTCGTCAGGAGCTTGATAACCATCTATTGCCGGTGATTATGGTGACCGCATTCGGCAATCCGGAGAGCCTGCGGCAGAGTCTGTCGAATGGCGCCAATGACTTCATCAAGAAGCCTTACGATCCACTAGAACTCAAGTCGCGTGCCAGGGCTGCCATGGAGATGAAGCACCTGATCGATCAATTGGACAATGCCGCTTCGGTATTGTTTACTCTGGCAAAGATGGTAGAGGCGCGCGACCCGACAACGGGTGAGCATTGTAATCGCCTGGTACGAACCTGCCGAATTCTAGGGGATGATTTGAATCTTTCGGCCGCTGAGCGGGAAGCACTACGAAAAGGGGCCATTCTGCATGATATCGGCAAAATCGGGATACCCGATTCCGTGTTGCTGAAACCGGGTGAGCTGACAATTGAGGAATGGCGGGTCATGCGAAGACATGCGCAGATCGGTGCGGACCTGTGTAACCGGCTGAACAGCGTGCGGGATGCTGTGCCGATCATACGTCACCACCATGAGCGTTGGGATGGCGGTGGATATCCGGATGGATTGTCCGGAGATCGGATCCCATTGATAGCCAGGGTTTTTCAGTATGCGGATATCTACGACGCCTTGAGACACGATCGTGTCTACAGTAAGGCGCAATCTGTCGAAAAGGTCAGCGACGTGATCGCAGGCGAAATCGAGAAGGGCTGGCGAGATCCTGAGATAGGTAAGATTTTTATCGATTTGCTCAGGCATGATCCGAGTAGATTAGACGCGGATTGAGGTGCCTTAAGCATGGGTAGACATAGAATCAGACGTGAAAAGCAGACGATATCGGCGATGATGGCAATTTACTGTCGTGATCATCATCACTCCGATGACTCTCTGTGCGAAGCCTGCGATCAACTATTGGATTATGCTCGAAGGCGCCTGGATACCTGTCCCTTCCAGGAGAAGAAGCCGGCGTGCAACCACTGTACCGTTCACTGTTATTCCAAGGATATGCGCATAAGAGTGCAGGATGTAATGCGCTACGCCGGGCCAAGAATGTTATTTCGCCATCCAATATTGAGTCTTTTTCATTTCTTAGACAAAATGCGGGAGGTTCCGGAACTTACCAAACCCGGGAAATAATGGATCAACCTATAACTTTTTCCTGCAGGGCGCAGGCAATATAGTCTGAGAAGTCTTGATGTGGCATTGGCCTGGAGAAATAGTAGCCTTGCGCGAAATTGACATTGAGTGATTTTAGAAATCTTGCCTGGTCAAGGGTTTCAACACCTTCGGCAATGATGGACATGCCGAATTTTTTCCCCATCAGAACTATTGTTTCCGTCAATGTCCGGTTATCCATATCCGTAGGCAGTCCATTGATGAAAGAACGGTCAATCTTCAGATGATTGAGTGGGAAGCGTTTGATATATGCTAATGACGAGTACCCGGTTCCGAAGTCATCCATTGCCGATTCGATACCGAGTTTCTTTAAGTGATGAAAGATTTCAAATACCTCTTCATCACTCTGCAGCATTAGATTTTCAGTGATCTCCACGCATAGTTTTAGGTCGATATTGTCAGCCTGTTGCGCGATACGTGATATAAATTTAATAAACGAGGCATCACAGAAATAGTTTGGTGGAACATTTACCGATAACCAGAATTTCTCGGGCCGCTGATCCCAGGATTTAACATGGTCCAGAACGATTTGAAACAGCCAGTTCGTAATCTGTTTGATCATTCCCGACTGTTCTGCAACGGGTATGAAATCCGAGGGCGGTACAGATCCCAATACGGGGTTTTCCCACCGCAGAAGTACCTCGGCGCCGACCAGTGAATTGTCTTCAATATCAACAATGGGTTGGTAGACAGGGTAGAGTTCACCCGCTTCCAGGGCATGGCTCAATTGCGTCTCAAGTTCTATTCTCTCTGAAACCTTTGTATTTAGGTCATGGGTAAAGAAGCGGAATGTGTTGCGTCCGGCATGTTTGGCCTCATACAAGGCAATATCAGCATTACTCATCAGGGTACTGACATCATCGCCGTCATCAGGATAGATGGCTATACCCAGACTGGAAGTAATGCTTACCTCCCTATTATTCAGATGAAATGGGTATTCAGTGGCAGTAATGAGTTTGCTGACAATACGTTCCAAATCGGTGGAAAGATTAATGACATCGGGTATCAAGGCCAAAAATTCATCTCCGCCCAAGCGCGCTAATGTATCCTCCGATCTCAACTGTTCTTTTATACGTTTCGCCACCTTTATCAACAACAGATCGCCCACAGCATGTCCCATCGAGTCATTGATGTTCTTAAAATGGTCTAGATCGATATAGATGACAGCCACATGCTGACTGTTGCGCTTGGCGTGTTGCAGAAGTTGCTGTAGACGGTCGAATGCGAGAAAGCGGTTTGGTAATTGTGTGAGCTGATCGTGTGTCGCCTGTTCAAGTAGTTTCTCCTCAAAGGCCTTTCGATCAGTGATATCCTCTTTTACCGACAAGTAGTGGGTCATGTATCCGTTGCTGTTGCGGATTGGAGCAATGACCACTGATTCCCAATAGACAGAACCGTTTTTTCGTTTATTGCAGAACTCTCCTTTCCAAATCTCACCTTTTTTTATCGTGCTCCACATTTTGCCTAACAACACACCGTCATTTACATCGCCCTCCAGCATGCGGATATGCTTGCCAATGACTTCCTGTGCCGGGTAGCCGCTTACTTCAGAAAACTTGGGGTTTACGTATTCAATGATGCCTTCCAGGTCGGTGATAACGACTGACGCGGGGCTTTGTTCCACTGCCATGGAGAGCTTTTTCAGGTCCTCCGAGGTCTTTCGTCTCTGCTCAATCTCTTTTGCAAGCTGGGTATTTATGCTTAGTAACGTTTCCCTGTCGATTTTAATCTCGCCCATCATCTCATTGAAGCTTTTGGCAAGACGGCCAAGTTCATCGTTTGAGATGATGGGGACATCCTTTTCAAGGTTGCCCTCGGTAATCCGGGACGCTCCCTGGGACAAAATATCCACAGGGTGCAGTACCTGCATTCTAAAGATGATGAAGATGACACTACCCAGAAATATCACGATCAAACTGTAAATCAGAATCAGATCGATAACGGCATCGCGAGTAACCCGATTGATACGTGATGTGTCCAGTCCTACCAATACCCAGCCCAATACTTGATCGTCATTCTTGATGGCAAACTCAAGAACAATGGGAATTGTTGTCAGTCCGCTCGAATCCTCAAATGGTATATATTGGTATTTTATCCACCTCTCGATCTGTTCGGGTTGGACATTGTCAGGCAGAAAAGTGGTTATAGGATGGCCTTCTATTGTTCGTATTTGTGCGAATACGACATCGACGTCGTTGGAGATCTTCTGGACTATGCTGTCCAATCCCGAGACGTCATAACTATAGATGGCGCCAGGGCTGATCAATGCTATGAACTCACCAATCGCATTGGCCTTGCTGCGCAGGCTGTTTTCAAGAAGGTCATGCTGGGTTTTGTAGACGTAAAGCGCGGCTCCACCCAGCGTAATAACAAGAGTGATGATTATCCAGATAATGAATTTGAAACGCAGACTCCTTTTGTAAACAGGAAGCATGCGCGGTTTTGTTATGTGTTCCTCGTCAGTTGTCATGGATGGCATCAACAATGGCACGGTGAGAATCATAATCCTTGTCGTCTACCGGATTGAAGGCGCTCAAACGCGCTTGTCGCAGGATTTCCTTTCCCCGAGGTGATGCCTTGAGGTTAAGCAATAGGTTTCTTATCTTCATTTTTAAGCCATCGACCATCTCTTCCTTTACAGCCCAGGGAAGATGCGGAAGCGGCTCACTGACGGCAATTACGGTCAGTTCGTCCACATTGATCTTATTGGTCACCACCGGCAGCCGTTGAACCACCTCGCCGGCTCCCCCAGCATCAGCGCGTTTGAGATAAGTGGATAATACCGCATTAGGCGGGTTGATGGCATAGGTCTCCTGGTAGTCGCCAGCCTCCAATCCTGCCCGGCGGAGGAGATAGGTAGGCACGATATAACTCATCATCGCCCTGGGGCCGCCACCGAAAAGTATTTTTTTGTGTCGTAGCTGTTCAAGTTGCTTGATACCTGAATCACCGCGCACATAGATCGCTCCGCGGATCGTCTTTTCCCCGAACTCCTCGTTCTGAACCAGCGCTTCATAACCGAGTTTTTCATGGGCATTGATGTATTCGAATTGATTCAGATGAACCAAGTCATACCGGCGCTGTTGCAAACGTTCCAGAAAAACATCGAAATTCGGAGACAGTTCCAGTTTAACCGGACGTTGCAGCTGCTCCTGCAGATAGCGTGACAGCGGGCGAAACAGATTGGCAGTGACTACGGCATCGCGTCGAGGAAAAATGCCGATGAGAAGGGGATCGGCCATAACACTGGTGAAGAGATTTGCGGCGATCAGCAAAAATAGAAGACAGGCCTTGAGGGTACCGGTACTGAATCTTTTTACTCTATCGCGATGTTCCATGATTTATTATGTAACTAATTGATAATCAAGGGAAAGCACGTAAAACCATGAGTTAATTATTGTTATCGGCAGCATTAACGCTATCTTAAAATATTCGTAATGCTTATATATAGCAGCTAGTACTGTAAATATCAGGCAGTATGTCATCATTTGGACAAAGACTAATTCTAAAATGGTGTAGTCCGGATCTCCCATCCGGATCGATACGGACATTCAGCTAAAACAGACAATCAGGTGAGGGGAGAATGAGGGGTATTAAATCAGATATGTTGGCCGGGCAGCGGGCCTTGGTGACAGGTGCAAATTCAGGTATTGGTGCGGCCGTGGCCCGAGGTCTCGCAATGGCAGGCGCCAAGGTAGTCATTAATTACGTTGTCAATGAATCGGATGCCATAATGCTGGTCAACGAAATCGAGAAATCCGGTGGTGAAGCGATGGCCCTATACGGCGATATCAGTAACGAGAATGATGTACGGTCAATGTTCAGCCAGATGATCGAGGCCTGGGGCAGTATCGATATTCTCGTCAACAATGCTGGAATTCAGCGGGATGCGCCTTTTATCGATATGACATTGGCGCAATGGAATAAAGTTATGGACGTCAATCTCACCGGTCAGTTTCTTTGCACCCGGGAAGCGACCAGAGAGTTTGTGCGGCGGGGGGTCGTACCGGAGTTGTCATGCGCGGCTGGCAAGGTTATCTGCATGTCGTCGGTACACGAAGTGATTCCTTGGGCCGGCCATGTCAACTACGCGGCATCGAAGGGGGGGGTGATGATGTTCATGCAGAGCGTCGCTCAAGAGTTGGCACATCAGAAGATCCGCGTCAACGGAATTGCTCCGGGCGCTATCCGTACACCGATAAATCGTAGTGCCTGGGAGACGCCGGAAGCGGAAGCCTCCTTGCTGAAACTGATCCCCTACGAACGTATTGGCGATCCTGCCGACATCGCCAAGGCTGTGGTCTGGCTTGCCTCGGATGAGTCAGACTACGTTACTGGCACAACACTGTTTGTGGATGGCGGCATGACCCTCTATCCGGGGTTCAGAGAAGGTGGTTGAGCATCCGATGTCAATTCGCTTCGGTCGTGCTGTCTGTGGCGATCTCAAGCGGGCCGAAGGCTACGAGTGGCTGTTGACCAATGGCACCGGTGCCTATGCGGCGGGCACGATCGCATCAAGTCTGACACGACGATACCATGGACTGCTTATCGCTCCCCTGACCGGCGCCCTGGATCGCCATCTCATGATGACCAAGGCAGATGCCACCCTGCGACTCGACGGCAGGGAGTGGCCGTTGTTCAGCAATCGTTGGTATGGCGATGTGATCGACCCTCATGGTTATCGCTATCTGGAGAGTTTTCAACTGCTGGGCAGGATGCCGGTGTGGCGATTTGCCTTCGGTCACGTGAATCTGGAGATGCGGATCTGGATGGAGCATGGACAGGCAACCACCTATGTGGCTTACCGCCTCTCCGGCTGGAATGGAACGGCCGAGCTGAATGTCAATATGCTTGCCAACCGCCGTGATCACCATGGCAATATGCATATCAGGGATACCACCGCTTCGGTTACTGAATCGGATTGTGGCATGTGTATCGAATGGCCTGAAGGCGATCGTCTCTCGATTCATACCACGGATGCCGCCTTTGAACCCTGGCAACACTGGTACGAAGGCTACCTGCTGAGCAGAGAAGAGCAGCGTGGCCTCGCTTCATTGGACAACAATCTGTCGGTCGGCCGGGTGGCCTTACGACTACGGCAAGATGAATGGAGCGGCTTTGCCGTTACGCTTGAGAGCAACATCGACTTCGATATCGAGTCGTCCATGGGGCGATTTTTCGAGCGGGATGCAAAGCTGATAAAAGGTGCTGGAGGAAGATTCGCCAGCACAACTCCTGACTGGATAGACCGGCTGCTGTTGTCGGCGGATGATTTTTTGATCGAAAGGACTTTACCCTCTAATAATACCGGCTATTCGATCATTGCCGGTTATCCCTGGTTCGGTGATTGGGGCAGAGATACCATGATATCACTGTCCGGTCTGACCATTGCGACGGGAAGAGCCGATATCGCGCGTTCGATTCTGCTCGGTTATGCCGAACTCACCGATAGAGGGCAACTCCCCAACCGCTTCGTTGGCACAGGTGAGCAGGCCGAATACAACACGGTCGATGCCGCACTCTGGTATTTCGAGGCATGGCGCGCCTATACCGATGCGACGCGGGATGACAAGCTCCTGAAACGCTATTTTACGGTACTGGAGGAGATCATCGATTGGCACATCAAAGGTACCAGATACGGTATCGGCATGGATCCCGATGATCACCTGCTGCATGCAGGAGAGCCAGGTGTACAACTGACCTGGATGGATGCCAAGGTCGGCGAATGGGTGGTAACGCCACGCATGGGAAAGCCGGTGGAGATCAATGCGCTCTGGTATAATGCGCTCACTATCATGGCCGACTTCGCATCTCGCTTGGGTGGATCTGGGCATCCCTATCGAGATATCGCCAATGCTGTAGGCGACAGCTTCCAACGTTTCAAACGTAAAAACGAACAAGGCCTATACGATCTGCTGGACGGACCGAAAGGCGACGATGCATCGATCCGCCCCAACCAGATCCTGGCCGTCAGCCTCCCGTATACCCCGCTTGATGAAGCAGCCTGCCGAAATGTCGTCGAGGTGTGTGGCAACGAGTTACTCTGCTCTTATGGCCTGCGCTCCTTGAGTCCCCGTGACAAGGCCTACCGCGGCCACTATCGGGGGGGTGTCGCGGATCGTGACGGCGCATACCACCAAGGCACGGTTTGGGCATGGTTGCTGGGTCACTATGCTCTGGCGGAATATCGGGTGTATGGCGACGCGAAGGTGGCTCAACAGCGACTGGCACCTCTGGCCGATCATCTGCTGGACGCGGGATTGGGTTCAATCAGTGAGATCTTCGATGGCGATCCGCCGCATATGGCGGCCGGGACACCGGCCCAGGCCTGGTCGGTAGCATGCACGCTGGATGCCTGGTGGCGCCTCGAACGGGCGAAAGGGTCATGAAGGAGTGGTAATGGATTCGGATCAGCAGCAGCTCGATGAGGAGCACAAACGACTTGAGCAGCAACGTCTCGGGGAGGCAGATTGGCGATTGTGGGGACCCTATCTCTCTGAGCGGGCCTGGGGCACCGTGCGTGAGGATTACAGCAGCCATGGTACCGCCTGGGAGTATTTCGATCACGACCAGGCACGCTCGCGCGCCTATCGCTGGAACGAGGATGGACTGGGCGGTATCTGTGACGAGCAGCAACGACTCTGTTTTGCTTTAGCCCTTTGGAACGGGCGCGACCCCTTCCTCAAGGAACGTGCCTTCGGCCTCACCGGCAATCAGGGTAATCGGGGCGAGGATGTCAAAGAGTACTACTTCTACACCGATGCCTTGCCGAGCCACAGCTGGCTTCGCTATCTCTATAAATATCCCCAGGCGGCCTATCCCTATGACCGGTTGGTTGAGGAGAACAGGCGGCGCAGCCGGCTTGAGCCCTCGTTCAATCTGCTCGACAGCGGGGTATTCAATAGTCAGGATTTCTGGGATGTGGATGTCTGCTATGCCAAGGTCACGACAGAACAGATAGCGATTCGCATCACCCTGCATAACCGCTCAACCCGTAATGCCGAGATCGATCTGTTGCCTCAACTCTGGTTTCGCAATACCTGGTCATGGGGGGATGAAGGCGCTGAAAAACCGGAATTGTATCGTGATACGCCGAGATCTGCCGAGACGGCGTGGAGTGTAAAATGCCGTCACGAAACCTTGGGTGATTATTGGCTCTACGGTGAGCAGGATGCTGAACTGCTGTTTACGGAAAATGAGACCAACAGCGCACAGCTCTGGGGAATGCCGCGAACCTCGATCTATGTGAAGGATGCCTTTCACAGCTACGTGGTGGCGGGTGAGATCTCGGCGGTCAATCCTGATGACAGGGGGACCAAGTTTGCCGCCCGATACCATCTCAATGTGGCCGGCGGCGAGTCGAAGAAGATCGATTTGGTACTCAGTGCGCAGCCGTTGCAGCGACCTTTTCATGAACGGGAAAAGCATTTTGCGCAACGACGCTCCGAAGCGGATATCTTCTACGACCAACTGCTGCCGGAGGGTGGTGTGGAGGATCATCGGATCATGCGCCAGGCCCTGGCCGGGATGATCTGGAGCAAACAGTTTTTCCATTTCAACGTGCAGCGCTGGCTTGAAGGGGATCAGGTAAAACCGCCCCGGGAACGCAGACTGGGACGCAATCATCGGTGGCGGCATCTGCGTGCGGCGGATGTCCTGTCGATGCCGGATGCCTGGGAGTATCCGTGGTTCGCCGCCTGGGATCTCGCCTTTCACTGCGTGGCGCTCGCCCTGGTGGATGTGGACTTCGCCAAACAGCAGATCGAGGTCGTATTGGAGGAGCGCTATCTCCACCCGAACGGTCAGGTGCCCGCCTATGAATGGGCTTTCGAGGATGTCAATCCCCCCGTCCATGCCTGGGGCACGCTCAAGGTCTATCGCGCCGAACGGGTGCAGCGAGGGTGCGGTGACAGAAGATTTCTGCAGCGGGTGTTCCATAAACTGCTGCTCAACTACGCCTGGTGGATCAACCGCAAGGACAAGCAGGGACAGAATCTGTTCGAAGGGGGATTTCTGGGTCTCGACAATATCTCCGTGTACGATCGCTCGAAACCCCTGCCTCCGGGCTATGCCCTGAAACAGGCGGATGCCACCGGTTGGATGGCCATGTTCGCCCTCAATATGACCATGATCGCCTTGGAACTGGCGGTTGAAGACAACGACTACGAGGCGATCGCCATCCAGTGCTATGAGCAGTTCCTTGCCATTGCCAAGGCGATCAGCGGCGGCGATGAGAACGGCACATCCCTGTGGGATTTGGAGAGCGGTTTTTTCAAGGACCTGCTGATCGCCCCCGATGGCGATCACCATCGCATAGATGTCTACTCCTGGGTCGGTCTTATCCCCCTGTTCGCCACAGAGGTGGTGGACCGGCGACTGCTGGCGAACGTACCGCGTTTTCGGGAGATGTTGAAGACGCACAAGAAGGGTCTGTTTCAGGGCAGTTATGTCTGCGCCTGTCCCGATTGGGAGAACGATCGTGGAGAACATCTTTTGGCGTTGGTCGATCACAACATGCTGCCCCGGATCCTGAACCGTCTGTTGAGCGAGGATGAGTTCCTGTCGCCCTACGGGGTGCGCAGTCTCAGCAAGCTGCACGAAACCTATCAGGATCTCGGTCATCTGCCCGGTATCGGTCACACGAGCATTCGTTATCTCCCGGGTGAGTCGGAGAGCGGGCTGTTCGGCGGAAACTCCAACTGGCGCGGCCCGGTATGGCTGCCCACCAACTATGCCCTGGTGCAGGCGTTGGAGAAGTTCCACCGTTTCCTGAGTGACGAGTTCAAATATCCCGTGCCCTGTCTGCCCGGCCAACAGCTTACGCTGCGGGAGATCGCAACGCTGATCTCGGAGCGGCTCGTCGATCTCTACCGGCGGGACCCGCAGGGCAACATCCCGGCACTGCGTCGTGACAGTCCCTTTCAGACGGACCAGGACTGGCGTCACCTCAATCTCTTCTACGAATATTTCCACGCGGAAACCGGGCAGGGGCTGGGAGCGGCCCATCAGACCGGATGGACAGGATTACTGGCCAATCTGGTGATGCGGCGCTACCGCAAGGATATACCGGTCTTTCTCGGGCATGAGGATGAGTCGATGGCGAGATAGCTGCGCCGGCTATATGCTCATCATTTCTATTCTTCCGCTCCGCTGCAGTTTGGCGGACTCAGGATCATCAGTCTCGGAGCTGGCGATGAAGAGACGATCGCCATCCTCGCTTCCCAGCATACAGGCATAGGGTGATCCCAGAGGTTTTACACAGCGCACAATCTCGCCACCCTCGCGTACCAAAAGCAGACGCGACAGGTTGGGCGCGGCGATCCACAGCAGACCATCCTTATCCAGGCAGATGCCGTCAGGGTAGGCATCGCCGAGCTCGGCCCATACCCGCCGGTTCGATAAGCTGCCGTCCGTTTGCACGTCGAATGCGGTGATGCGCGAGGCGAATGTCTCAGCCACCAACAGGGTGGAAGCGTCCGGGGTGAGGGTGCAACCGTTGGGAAAGATCATCTCGTCAGCTACAATCGAACACTCGCCTTGTACATTCACCAGGATCAGTTCGGCAGGGCTTTGCTCGGCACCGCCGTGCAGGTCGTATCCGAAGTTGCCTACATAGCAGCGGCCCTGGTCATCGGTCAGCATATCGTTACAGTGGAAGGAGGCGAGATCAGAGAGGTCGGCATAGGGTTGGAGTTGGTTATTTTCCAGCACGAGCAGTTGTCGCCTGGTCATCGATACCACAAGCAGACGCCCGTCCGGCAGCCAGCCGAGACCACCCGGCAGATCATCCAGGGTGGCGACGGTCTCGGATTCTCCCTGGGGCGTGACTCGCACGATGCGCCCGGCATGCTGGTCGGTGAACCAGAGCCAGCCGTTCCGCCAGCGAGGGGCTTCGGGAAACACCAGGCCGTCCAGCAGTAATTGTGTGGCAGGCAGTGAAAGTTGGTCGATAATCGTATCGACGATCGTATCGGGTGATCGGTGAATGTCGATAGCTAGTGTTTCGGTGGGTCTCTCCAAGGCATCGAACTGACTCTGCAACATGCCCGGTTTCATGAAGTGGCCGATACGCTGTCTCAGCCGCTCCAGAATCAGCTCGTAGGAGCCGCTGAGATAGACCAGCCGAACCTGTTCATGGTTCACCCGGAGTTGATCCCGATATCGGTTTTTTAACGCCGAACTGGCGAGGACCGCATTATCCCCGGATTCGAGACGGTCTGTTATTACCTTCTCCAACGCATTCAGCCAGGGTTGGCGATCCTTATCGTCAAGGGGAGTACCCACCGACATCTTTTCTTTGTTCTCTGCCGGGTGGTAGTCGTCGCCTTCGATAAAAGGCCATCCCAGGCGCTTTGCCAGCAGTCTGCCGATGGTTGTTTTACCGGAGCCGGAGACTCCCATGATGATTATGATCAAGGGTTTTACCTATCTGTAAAAATATTCGAGCGTTTGTTGTGGTGGTCGAGCCTGGAACATCATCATATAGCGGCCAGCGTGTGAGTGTATGGGATGATAAGATGCAAATGTAACATTCAATCACCGGGAGGCAATAATAAGATGGAGTACGGACCCCGCGAGATTATCAACCCATTTCGTCCCATACCGCTGGATGTGCCGGAGGGGATGAAACCCAACGAGTTTTTCAACAGTACGGAAAATCTCAATGACCTGGTGCACAACAACGGTCTGTTGATGAATCCGGAGAATCTTCTCCTCTATCGCAAGGCCCTGGGTCACAGCAACGAGTTCGATACCTCCATCATCTACAACACCTCCCAGGTGATACTCGATCCCCTCGGCAGGCCGGTGCGGCGGACCCAGGTGCCGGAAAACGTTCGGCATGTGTGGAATCGCATGAATCAGATCATCATCGGCTACATGCTGGAGACCTACCCCGATCCCACGGATCATCTGCTGTTGGCGGGGGAGGCAAGCCTGGACGCCACCTGGTCCCTGACTTCACCCGGTGTACCGAGCATCCGCATGCTGCACAACCATTTCATTGTCTTCCCCATGCAGCAGCTGCGTGGAGCGACCCTGGCCGACTCCGCCAACCCGAATCTGACCGACGGTGGCCAACACAGCCTCTTCCAGTCCTACATGCGTGATGTCTATCGGGAGTTTTTCGACCGGGCTCTCGATCTCCGGGTGTTGAAACCCATCAGTTCGGAAGATTCGAATATCAAGCTGACCGGCTACCCCCAGGGTCTTCCATGCTGGGAGATAAGGGGTGGGGCGGATGCCCTGAAAGACATCCGTTTCTGGCAGGAGTACGATGCCGTTCTCGAGGGTTTCATCGATTTCTATCGGACCTTCTTCAGCCAGGTCTCCACCCGCAACGCACCCATGCCGAAGGATGTCTACTATCCGGAGCAGGTTGAGAGCGTCCTGCTGTTCAATAACGATTTTCTCGCCACGGCGAAACGGGTCAGGGATCAATGTATCGTCGACGCCAAGTACGCCAATTCCATCCGCTGGCAGCCGGCGTTCAAGCAGCTCATCTATCGTAATGAGGCCGGCAAGCTGATCGTCACCATCAGTCAAAACTCCATCGGCAACGCCATCACGGAGCTGCTGGGGGTGGTGGTCAAACGGGTGCCCGATGCGGAGGCCTATGGGGCTGCCGAACCGGCACTGTTGGCGAAGTTGCTCGAAGCCAGGCGACGTCTGATAGAGGCTGATTTAGGCGATGGTATCGGAACAGAGTACTGGCCGGCGGATTAGGCCGGTATTCGGCTGAGCTGGGTCAATCCAAACAGTAATGCAGCCGCCACCACGATTGATGGACCGGCTGGCGTATCCCACTGCCAGGAACCTGCCAGGCCCAAAACCACCGCAAGCGAACCCGTTCCGGCAGCCACCACCGCCATCTGCTCGGGACTTCGACTGAAACGCCTTGCCGCGGCTGCCGGGATGATCATCAAGGAGGTGATCAGCAACACCCCCACTATTTTCATGGCGACGGCGATTACCAGCGCGATAAGCAGCATGAATATCAGTCGTACGTTACCCACAGGCACCCCTTCCACCTGGGCCAGCTCTTCATGAACCGTCAGGGAGAGGAGCGGACGCCAAATCCCGATCAACACCAACAATACCGCTATACCGCCACCCCAGACCCACAGTAGGTCAGTGGCCGTCACCGACAGGATATCGCCAAACAGGTAGCCCATCAGATCGACTCTGACCGAGCTTTGAAACGCCATCACCACCAGACCCAGTGAGAGCATGCTGTGGGCCAGGATGCCGAGTTGTGTATCCTGAGAAAGCTGCCGGTTGCCGCTCATGGCGACCAGTATTAACGCCAACACGATGCCCAGTGCGATCACAGCCAGATTGAGGTTGATCCCCAGCAGAAAACCGAGGGCAATTCCGAGCAGGGCGGAGTGGGCCAGGGTATCGCCGAAGTAGGCCATGCGCCGCCATACAACGAATACCCCCAACGGACCCGTCACCAGTGCAACCCCCAGACCGGCGAGGAGTGCGCGTAGTATAAAGTCATCCATGGGTGTGCTCCTCGTGATCCGGTTCGATGTCGCCATGAATGTCATGGGTATGGTCGTGATGATGGGTATAGACCGCCAGCCTGGAACTGGCCGGTGCGCCGAACAGTTCCAGGTAGGCAGGGTGTTGACTGACGCTCTCCGGATGACCCGAGCAGCAGACGTGTTGGTTAAGGCAGAGTACCCGGTCGGTGGTGACCATGACCAGATGGAGGTCGTGGGAGATCATCAAGACTCCGCAGCCGAATCGATCGCGGATCTCGGTGATTAAGGAGTAGAGGGCTGCCTGGCCGGTGACGTCCACTCCCTGCACCGGCTCGTCGAGGACCAGCAGGTCGGGTCTTCGCATTAGCGCCCTGGCCAGCAGGACCCGCTGGCGTTCACCGCCGGAAAGACGTTGCATCGGTTGCTGCATCAACTGTGCAATGCTCAGCTGATTAACGATCTCTTTGATTTCGATGTCACGTCGCTCGGTTCCCAGGGATAAGAAGCGGCTGACGGTCAAAGGCATATTTTCGGACAGCGCCAGCTGCTGGGGCATATACCCGATACGCAGATCCGGGCGCAAGATTACCTCGCCCGCATCTGCCTTGAGCAGGCCGAGGATGATCCGGACCAGGGTTGTTTTGCCTGCGCCGTTGGGGCCTATAAGGGTGACGATTTCACCCGGATCCACTTTAAGGCCGACGTTTTCAAGGAGCTGCCGGCCTTGCAGGTTGACACTGATCTCCCTGGCGGCCACCAGTGGATGTTCGGTGTTATGCATCGCAATTTTTGCCTTTGCAATGTGTACAGATACCCGTGATCTCGATGCTCCTTCGTTCGATGCTGAAGCCAATTCTCCTGGCATGATCGGCTATGGCGGACTCGATCTTGGCATCATCCAGCTCCGCAGCCTGACCGCAACCGCGACAGATAAAGAACTGCGCAGCATGGTCAAGCCCCGGATGGTCGCATCCGACAAAGGCATTCAGCGAATTGATGCGATGGATGAGTCCGTTCTCGAGGAGGAAATCGAGGGAGCGGTACACTGTAGGGGGCGCCGCTTTGTGTCCGTCCAAGGTCAGTTGTTGCAAAAGATCGTAGGCGCCCACCGGTCGATGATTGGCCCAGATCAGCTCCAGGACCCGGTGGCGCAGCTTGGTCAAGCGAACACCTCTCTTGCGACAATAGCTTTCCGCCTCACGCAGGGCTTGGGCCACGCAGTGCTGGTGATCGTGATCGGTTGTGGGGAACTGTTGATGTCGCTTGGGTAAACTCATTCAGGAAACTCCCCGGACAGGCAGTCGAGCAGGTTGTCTGCAAGCTCCTTCATCAATGAAAAGTAGCAATCGGGTCCTGGTGGCAGCTGTTTGCCCAGTGGATCCAATTCTCCGATCGATACCGCGAGGCCCTCCAGCAGGGTATGCGCCAGCTTAGGCTCGAATTGCGGTTCGGTGAAGAGGCAGCGGGCGCCCCTCTCTTTGATTGTCTGCCTCAAACGATGAATATGCCGTGCACCGGACGACTGTTCCGGGCTGATGTTCACCGTGCCCAGGGTACGCATGCCATAGTGCGCTTCGAAATATTGATAGGCATCGTGGAACACGACATATGGCGTATTCGTGACCGGTTCCAGTTCTGTACGAATTTCATTGTCGATGGTATCTAGCCGGTTTAACAGATTGCGGCTGTTCTTACGGTAAACGGCGCTGTGGGCTTTATCCAGCTCAATCAACTTTTGGGTCAAGTGGCGAACCATCGTTGCCGCATTCTCCGGTGACAGCCAGATATGGTTATCAAACATGACGGGATTGATGACTCGATCCGGCTGATTGTCGTCGTGATCGTGAGCATGCCCATGGGCAGTCCACTCGCGCCGGTTACGAACCGGTAAAAGTTGAAGATCGGGTGTTTCGAGCAAACTGATGATTGCCGCTTCGTAGGACCGCCGCTCTAACAGGCGGGAGAGGGCAGGTTCCAGTGTGTTGCCAACCCACACGATGAGATCCGCTTGGTTGAGCATTCTGATTTGGGAGGGCTTGAGACTCATGCTGTGTGGCGACTGACTATCGTCCAACAGTAGTTTTGGCTCTGCCACATCCAGCATCAGGCTTGCCAGCAGTGAATGTGCGGGCTTCAGACTGACCACTACGTTCAGTGCTCCATGGGCATTACCTGTCAGGCTGCATAGCACCAATATCAGACTGAAGTAATGTCTCAAGGTCGTCATAATATTTCGATAGCAGGTTACTTTTTTCGTGCATCGGGGAGTTGTCAGTAATGTTATGTTATACTATAACAACATAAATGGACATCAAGATAGGCACTGATGCTGACTCATGAATGCCAATAGTCACTACAGGTATGGGGTATCTGCGGGTGCTTTGACTCGCCTCCTGCGAGGCGTATTCGCGCTCAGCCTCCTGATAGCTCAGGCCGGGTGGCTGGACCATTTATACCATCAGCACGACCTGAGTCATGACGAGGTCTGTGAACTCTGCCTGGTTGGGCATGCGCAAGACCATGCGGCGACCGGTTCAGATGGATACGCACACCAGATCTCCATCCATATCCTTACGCCGGGCCTAACCGGATGGGATCTCATAGGGAAGAAGGCAAACCCCTACCACAGCCGGGCTCCACCACACTACTGCTGATCAAAAAACTCAAAAATATACTCATGTTTTCTATGTGTGTGCACAAGCTGCACACGCCGGTGTGTGTTGGAGAACCGTCATGCCTTTACGAATTTCAATCGCGTCAGCGCTGTCGCTGGCGATCGCTTCCACCGCTATAGCGAAAGAGAATCTATTCAATCCCGATATCAGCCTGATCCTGGATGGGCGTTTCGGTGCTTTCGATAATGAATCCGATTATGAGCTGCCCGGTTTTATGCTAGGCGGCGAAGCCGGCCGCGGGGAGGAGGGATTCCACCTTGGCCATAACGAGCTTGCCATCAGTGCCAATGTGGATGATCTGTTCTACGGGAAATTAACCGCTGCGATTGCCGATCATGAGGGTGACACAGAGGTGGAACTGGAGGAGGCCTTCATCGAGACAGCGGCCCTGGGCAACGGCTTGAATATCAAGGCCGGCCGCTTCTTTTCAGCGATCGGGTATCTGAATCAGCAGCATGGTCATGCCTGGGATTTTGCTGACGCGCCGTTGGTTTACCGGGGTCTTTTCGGTAATCAACTGATCGATGACGGTCTGCAGGTCAGTTGGGTGGCCCCGACCGATATCTATCTGCAGCTCGGTGGCGAGCTGCTGCGTGGCGAACGCTTCCCCGCGGGCGGCGCGAGCAATGACGGCAAGGGGGCCGGCACCCTCTTCGCCAAGATCGGCGGTGACATCGGAGAGAGTCATGCCTGGCAGCTTGGCCTTTCCCATTGGCGGGCCGAGGTGGAAGAGCGGACGTCCGGTGGCCACCAACATGAGGGTGAAGCGGAAGAGATACCTACCTACAGCGGAGACAGCAAGGTAACGGGGATCGATTTTGTTTGGAAATGGGCCCCCTTGGGGAATGCCAGCCAACGCAATTTCAAGCTTCAAGGCGAGTATTTCATCCGTGACGAGAAGGGCGATGTCATCATGGACGATGGATCGGAATCGCCGGAATCGACCACCTACGATGGGGACCAGGAAGGGTGGTATCTGCAGGGGATCTACCAGTTCATGCCCCGCTGGCGCGTCGGCTTGCGTTACGATCGGCTCGAATCTGACAACAAGGGGTCTGACGAGGAGGTCCTGGCTGAAGCGGGACTCGACAATGAAGGTCACAAACCCGAACGCATCACCTTGATGGGCGACTACGCCCACAGCGAGTTCAGCAGACTCAGGTTGCAGTATGCCAGGGATGACTCCTATGAGGACGCCGACGGCATCCTCATGCTGCAGTTCGTCATGAGCCTCGGGCCCCATGGGGCACACCGTTTTTAGGAGTCTGGCGATGATTCATATGTACCGTATTCTTCTGTCAATTATTGCCATGGGTCTTGCAGGGTCATCCGCTGCAGCCCTGAATGTCTTCGCCTGCGAACCGGAGTGGGCGTCGCTCACCCGGGTGTTGGGTGGCGATCAAGTGGAGGTGGTTTCCGCAACCACTGCCCATCAGGATCCCCATCGTATCGAAGCGAGACCCAGTTTGATTGCCAAAGTGCGGCGTGCCGATCTGCTGGTCTGCAGCGGCGCGGAATTGGAGATCGGCTGGTTGCCGATGCTGCAGCGCCAGGCCGGCAATCGCAAGGTCATGCCGGGTCAGGTGGGGTATTTTGCAGCGGCGGATCAGGTCGGGCGCCTGGGGATTCCCGACAGGATCGACCGCTCCATGGGCGATGTCCATGCATCCGGCAATCCCCATGTCCACCTGGATCCGCGCAGGTTGAAGACGATCGCAACGGCCCTGGGTGAACGCCTGGCAAGTCTCGATTCGTCGAATGCCGCGCACTATCGTGAACGGTTGGCGAGTTTTATCCTGCGCTGGGATGAGGCGATGATGCGGTGGCAAGAGCGCGCACAGCCTCTGCGGGGCAAGCGCCTGGTGGTCCACCATCAGGATTGGGAATATCTCTTCGACTGGCTGGGTATCGTCAAGGCGGGATCGCTGGAACCGAAACCCGGCGTGCCGGCATCTTCGGGCCATCTTGCAAAACTGAAAAAAGCGCTGCTGGCGGAGCCTTCCCTGGCCATTATCCATACCCATTACCAAAGCCCGAAGGCCGCCCGGCGTTTGTCGCAGCTCACCGGCATACCGGCCGTCGAACTGCCCTATACCGTGGGTGGCGCCGAGAACGTGGTCGATCTGTTTACCCTGTTCGACGAGACCTTGCAGCGTCTGCTTGAGGTTGTGCCATGAACTGGGGGGGGCTCGATATCGATATCCTGGGACCGGCCTTCCTGGCCGGTCTGCTGGTGGCTTCCACCCATGTGCCCCTGGGACGGCAGGTACTGAAACGGGGGATCATCTTTCTCGATCTGGCTGTGGCGCAGACGGCGGGTATGGGAATCGTGGCGGCCCACACGCTGCATTGGGAGCCTGGCGGGTGGCAGGTGCAGCTTGTCGCTGTCGGGGCTGCAGTATGTGCGGCACTGCTGCTCAACCTGACCGAGCGTCGCTGGCCTGAAATCCAGGAGGCGTTGATCGGTTGCCTGTTCATCCTCGCCTCCAGCGGCAGCGTGCTGCTGTTGGCGGCCAATCCCCATGGCGGGGAACAGCTGAGGGAGCTTTTGGTCGGTCAAATACTCTGGGTGAATTACCAGCAGATCATTCCGGTGGCGCTGCTCTATAGTGTATTACTCGTAGTTTGGTTCTCTTCTCTACGACATCGCTCCTTGCTGCTTTTCTACCTGTTGTTCGCGGTCGCGATCACCGCCTCTGTGCAACTGGTGGGTGTGTTTCTGGTCTTCGCCACACTCATTCTTCCCGCACTGGCGGTTCGGCAGCGGGAATCGGGCGCCGATCTGATCGGTTACGTTGTCGCGGCAGCGGGTTACGCCTTGGGTTTGGTGATGGCCGCGCTGTTCGATATGCCGGCCGGGGCGATGATCGTCTACACCTTGGCGATGGTCTCGCTCATGGGCGGTTGGGTGATGCGACAAAGGCCAACAAACCACAAAGTGAGCCAGACACCGCAGTAAGGTGTGGTCCAGCCGCAGCGTAAAGGGAAAGGGGAAAAAGAAAGATTCCCAAGGGCAGAGTCAAGGACATACCATCCAAAGCAGGATGGTAAATATATATAATATTGTATATTATACAAAATCTGATATACTTTTGATCATGGAAAGGAAGCCAATAGCCTTTGAAGGTGACTCTTTAGAGCAAATTAGGGATTTTCCAGATAACGTCAAAGATGATGTTGGATTTCAGCTGGATAAAGTACAGCGTGGTGAAAATCCAGATGATTGGAAGCCAGTGGTTTCCATTGGCAAAGGCGTTAAGGAGATTCGAGTAAAAGATACTACAGATGCTTATCGAGTAGCTTATATCGCCAAACTGATTGATGCGATTCATGTACTACATGCTTTCCAGAAAAAAACGCAAAAAAAAAACGTAAAGCAGATATTGATCTTGCAAAAAATCGATTAAAGAAGCTTAAAGATAATCATGGCCAAGAAATATGAAAGTGCATTTGATGCAATAGCCGATACCCCGGCAGAAGCACTGAATATGCGTCTGCGCGCTGACTTGATTCATGAAATCAGACGCAAAGTTGAGACTAAGGGATGGACTCAGAAGGAAGCGGCTGAGCATCTTGGGATTACTCAACCCCGCGTTTCTGATTTGTTCCGCGGAAAACTGTCAAAATTTAGCCTTGATGCGCTCGTAAACATGCTGGCTGCCATCGGCAGTGATGTAAAACTAAAGGTTGCCTGAGCCCTAAACCATGAGAAGAAAATAGGGTCAGTGAAGAATGGCGCTTACTTAAGCCAAGAACCACCGTCATCCCGGCGCAGGCCGGGATCCAAAATGCTTGATGGTGACGGTATTCCTGGATTCCGGCCTGCGCCGGAATGACGAAAATCCTGAAATTCGTCTTAAGTAAGTGCCATTCGGGTCAGAGAACAATTGTTTTTTTATATTAGTGAATGAAGCAACGGAATCACTTTTCTTCGATTGTTTTCAAATTCCTGTTGGAGAGCGAGGTCTAATTCTTGTTTTCCCCATTGAGATGAAAAATATTCAGGCGACATAACAATCAGCACATACTGTGCTCGTTGAACTGCGTTCTGGAGGGAATGGGCTAGAGACTCCCCTATCGCTATATCCGCCTCATCATAGAAAATGTCCACCCCTGCCTGTTTTAGCCGCTCAACAAGCTTTTTCACGAAGGCTTTGTCATGCCGTGAGTAGCTTATAAAAACATCATCAAGAAAGGTCATACGTATCCTTTTCTAGGCCTAACGTTGAGGCTGCCGGAAAACCCCAAAATTGGATAAAATCAAATAGACAGCAACGGTGCACGGAGACAGGAAGATGGCACGTTATAAGGATTACAACTGCGACCAGATGAAAATGCTGCCCGTGTCCTATGAGAAGCAAATCCTGCCTGGCAGTTTCGAATATTCCCTTTCTTACCTGATTGATCACGAGCTTGATCTAAGCGCATTTGATCAACACTATCAAAATGACAGCACAGGCCGACCGGCCTATGACCCTGAACTGCTGTTGAAAATCATCATCCTGGCCTATTCCAAAGGCATTACCAGCAGTCGACAGATAGAGCGCCTGTGCCGCGAAAATATACTATTCATGGCGTTGTCGGCTGACTTGCAACCGGACCACAGCACCGTGGCTGATTTCATCAGCCGAGCGCCAGAAACGTTAGCCGACCTGTTTGGACAAGTGGTATTGATCTGCGACCGGCTGGGCCTGATCGGCAAAGAGATGTTCGCCATCGACGGCTGCAAATTGCCCTCCAATGCCTCCAAGACCTGGAGCGGTACCCATGCGGAACTGAACAAGAAACGCAAGAAGATCGACCGAGCAGTGCGGCGCATGCTGCAACGGCATCGGGAGCAGGATACGGCAGAACAACAACCGGACATCTATGAACGGGAGCAAGCGCAGATCAAGAAGCTGCGGGCAGCCTCACGCAAGATCAAACAGTTCCTGGATACGGAGCCCGAGCGCAAGGGTGTCAGCGGGAGGGTGGTAAAGAGCAACATCACCGACAATGAGAGCGCCAAGATGAAGACCAGCCATGGCGTTATCCAGGACTATACGGGCGTTGCGACGGTGGATAGCGAACACCAGGTTGTGGTACATGCCGAAGCCTTTGGGCAGGGGCAAGAGCATGGACTGCTCAAACCGGTGGTTGAGGGGATAAAGGAAACCTTCAAGGACAGTACAAGCAAAAAAACCCTGAAAAAGACAAAGATCACAGCAGACTCGGGATATCACAACCGAGCAATGCTTGAGTACCTTGAAGCGGAAAAGATCGATAGCTATATTGCCGATACCGGCTTCCGCGCCCGAGACCCTCGCTTCAAAGACCATAAGGCAGCCAAGCACCGAAATAAGCGCCAGGACAAAGAACGCTTCAGTCAGCGTGAATTCAGGATTAATCGCAAAAGAGAGCGCTGCCGCTGTCCTGCGGGTAATTTGATGTGGTTAAAGGCGAGACGCGCCAGAATCGGCCATCATCTGTTCATGCAGTTTCAAGGCTATGGGGAAGACTGTAACACATGCGGGTTGAGAAAGCGCTGCCTGAGAAGCGCCGCCCAACAGACACCCAGACAGATCAATGTGGCCCTGGATATTACCCAGGAACAGAAGGCGGGTATCCTCGAATGGATGAAGCGTAAGCTCGACAGTCCGAGAGGCAGGCACATTTATAGTCAACGATTGGGTACGGTGGAGCCGGTTTTTGGTCATCTCACTGATGCTATCGGTATCAAGCGATTCAGTTACAGAGGCAAAAGAAAAGTAGACGGACAATGGAAATTGATGATGATGCTACACAATACCCTGAAGATCCATCGATATGGATGGGAATGGGCATAGAACGGTAGGATGAGCAGCTTCATAGGCGCATCGCGTGGATGACGACTATATCAGTAAAACAATGAAAGAGTACTGTCGAGAAGCATGGAGCAAGATATCTGTTGCATTAAATCAAGTTATTCGACAGGCTCGTTATGACTAAATACCATAACAGGAGATACTCAGTGAAGCGATCATACTGTACACTTATTATGGCGGTAATCATTATAATTGGAGCATCATGCTCAGCAAGCGATAGTAAGGCACCAAATGTTATTGAAACCTATCCCGCTAGTGGGAGTACCGATGTTGATCCTACAACAAGCGAAATAACAGTTACATTTGATGAGCCTATGAAAGATGGAAGCTGGTCCTGGGCTTTCTCGGATAAAAACAAATTTCCTATAATGACTGGCCAGCCATACTATAAACCAGGACATACGATCAGTGTTCTTCCAGTTAAACTAGAGTCTAATAAAGAATATGAAATTTGGATTAATAGTGAAAAGTTCAAGAATTTTAAGGATAGAGCCGGAAATGCAGCAATACCATTTAGGCTGGCGTTTACAACTAAATGAATGAAATAAGCTTCAGCCATTACATGTTGCTTCTCTCCGACTCGGCTTCGCTACGCCGGAGAGCACTACGTTAGAAGCAAGCATGAAGAAAGGATTGTGGCTAATATTTGCTCTCGGACTCACAGGGTGTGAGTTTTATTCAGCCCCCACTGCGATATGAAACAGCAATGCATGAAGAATCCACAGGCTGCTGATCACCGAAAAGGTAACGGTAGACAAGTGTCATTTATACTGAAAAAGAATGCCAAGCCACGCTACATTGACTGGATGAAACACCGCGTTGATAGTGAAGCAGGCAAACAGATCTACAGCCATCGTATGTCGACGGTGGAACCGGTATTCGGTAATATCGGGACGAATAAAGGGCTCAACCGGTTTACACTACGCGGTAAGCGAAAAGTTCAAGGACAGTGGCAGCTCTATTGTATGGTCCATAACATCGAGAAGATCATGAATTATGGAAGGATTGCGGCTTAAATACGGAAATTCACTGACAGTCTGCCTTGATAAAATACGAATGAAGTATTCTAAAGGGATCATTGATATTATGAACAAAATGTTTGGATATAGAAGCTGCAACCATTGTGTTGGAGTTTTTCTACATCTTCGTTAGTGCAAGACAATAGAAATGAGAAGTGAAACTGAGGTTCTGACACAAGTGGATGCGTGGGCACAAGGTGATGCATGCGTCCGCGCAGTTATATTGAATGGATCGCGTGCCGATTCTAAGACGCAACCAGATTTCCTGTCTGACTATGACCTGGTGGTCTATGTAACTAATTTGAGGCCATTCCAAGAAAGTGACAGCTGGCTTCAAGGATTCGGTTCTATATTGGTACGTTGGCCTATGGCTCCCCGTTCAACATTTGATAGCAACTGGTTAACACGCCTCGTATTGTTTGAAGATGATGTAAGAATCGACTTCCAAATCACCGAAGCACGCGATATTGGACCAAGTGAATTCGATAACGGTTATCGGGTCATCACAGACAAAGACGGTATGACCAGGTCACTAAACGCGCCAACATTTACGGAGTTCAATATCAAAAAACCTTTGAAAGATGAATTTGAGGATCTTGTTAATGAATTTTGGTGGGATGCGATATATGTACCTAAACAACTATGTAGGAATGAACTGCCATTCGCTAAATACATGCTTGATAACGCACTACGGCACACCCACCTGCATCGCATGATAGAATGGTATATCGGATCCCAGCATGACTGGTCAGTCAATCCAGGATGCCACGGAAAGTGGTTTTCACGCTATCTCGATACAGAAACCTGGACAGCCTACAAGAATTCGTATGCAGGGTTCGAAATTGAAAAGAACTGGCGAGCATTTTTCCAGCTAGCTAAACTCTTTGGGCGGCTGGCAGCGGAAACCGCCGAGCATCTTGGATATCCGTATACTGAGGATTTGGGCAAGAAAGTGACAGAGTATGCCGCAAGACTCAGACAGACGGATGGTGAATTACGCTAGGGCCTGTTAATACTAATCCAATAGTCCCAGCCCTTCGGGTTGCGCCCCGCAGGAAGTGCCCTTGGGGTACGCCTGAAAAAATACGTGCCACTTTTGCCAACCGCTGACGCTTATCGATTCACAAAGGGATATTAGGAACGTGCCAGATGTCATAGGTTATTTAATTGGTGGATTTCTATATCTTGTTTCACAAAAGTACAGGGATAAGAAGCATAAAGAGTGGGAGGGTATGAGTGAGCTATACAAGATCTATGAAATTGGAATGTGGGTATCAATACCGGTATTCATACTCACAGTTGTCGTTCTTGCAGTAGTTAGCAATGGAATCTAACAATAGGTTGCTTCTATTTATGCTCATTTCAAAGGTATGAAAATCGCGGTTATCTTCGGCGGGTCAAGCGAAGAGCGTGACGTTTCGATTGCGAGTGGCTTACAAGTCATCTCCGGGCTACGAATAGCCGGGCACGATGTGATTGCCGTTGATACAGCCAAAGGTGTACTCACGTCTGATGCCGTGCGCTCGCTGGCAGGCTTCGAGGTATTGAATAAGCCCCCGGAGTCGTATGCACTCGTGGAGGCAAGCAGTAAATCACCGATGGCTGTGGTAGGTGCACCTGAGCTTGCCGATGTTGATGTGGTGTTTATTGCACTTCATGGTGGGACAGGTGAGGACGGGACATTCCAGGTATTGCTAGAGGCATCGAACATCCCGTTGTGCGTGAGAAGAGGGGGCAGCTACCTACCTTGATCGAACGAGAGGCTGACTATATTCGTTATGTGCTGGAGCACTGTGGTCAGAATCGAACGTATACCGCAAAGATCCTTGGAATCGATCGCGTCTCATTGTGGCGGAAACTGAAGAAATATAATTTAGTGGAGAGTGACGAGGCAAAGATTTGAGTGGATTAGCCAACAATATATGATTCATATCTATGCACCCGGTGATGGTGTTTACTGTGCATATGACACGAACAAAGCAAGAAGCTCATTTTTTACTGACCATGTTCGTTGTGGTTATCTACTTTTCCTGTTTTTATATGTTTTGTCAGAGAGCCTAGTAAATCATAAAGAAAGCCGATATATCTTTTGTCATCATCTCCTCTTATCACATGCACTCCTATACTTTTCAACTGTACTATAGAGTCTTTTGTACTTCTCTGTGTTTTTGGAAGCAAGCTCATTTGGAATAGACACAAACGTTGTGCTTCTTTTCGTTTTCACGCACTCTCCGTAGTTGCTACTCACTGTACTTGCCTCACTTAACGACCTTGCTCAGTGGGGCGAGCGGCAGCGAGCATCCACTGAAGCCGCTGGTTATGCATTTTGCACACTGTTTGGCTCAAACCACTCTCCTTTTTGCGCGCAATCCACGAGATGGCCTAATGTAATTGGGGGTAAATCACATGACATTTCATCATTGCCTCGTATTTTCTCGTATAAGTACTTTGCAAGGCTTATTAATGACACGCCTTCTTCTGGACCAAAGTAATAACCCCAATCGAAGCCGTCTAGTTTTACATTAAATTCCTTTGCAAATGCCTCAATAAATTCCATCCCATCTAGTCCTACTATACCGAAATCATGTGCAAGTCTTGTATTAGGCGTAATTTCTTTTTTTATTTCCCAGAGTTCACGAATAGTAAATTCTTTAACTTGTTCAAATGTTACATCTTTCATTTGTATGCATAACATTTAAGTAGCAGGCAACTTGCCTCCAATCCCACCTATATCCGTATTCAACAGGCAACCTGCCTTATAACCAGCCTAAAAAGGTTGGATATAAGGCGATCTGCACGGAAATAATCGTGCAATCCGCCTGCAAGTTGCAGTAAGGGGAGGTGTTGGATTAGAAATAACCTCCCTGTTGGTCCTTATATTTACTCTTTTTCTCATGTGCTTACCAGTCATCTATCCAGGCTTTCATATATATGACCAAAGCAGCCTGCTTGTAGGAATCGGGCAACTTACCTGCTATCTCCGGATATTTCGTAAATTGGTTGTTGACTAGTAGGTTGATGCTTTTAGTCTCGGAGAATAAATGGAGAAAGAGCGCATCGATAACATGGGGTCGAGGATGTAACAGAAACTTAACTGTTTTCTTGATGTGTTGGTGTTTGGGAAGTAGTTTCTGCTTTTGCAGGGTGTTTGGTGTGGTGGGCTATATCCTACGTAGGGCATATATTAAAGAGTGAAGCGGTTAGCAGGATGGGTGGGTTGTCGATCGTTGGGAACGGCGACAGTATGACGGGGTTCTCTCCGCCGGTATCCTGGTTTTGACTTGTCGCGCGGGACTGTATTAGACTTCGCCTGCAACAGGCATTACCCGTTAAGCCTTTGATTTCATGATAACTACATGGATATGGAATCGAATGGCCTGGAGATGGGCCGTGCCGAACTGCACAATCCGTCCTTTTGGATTGTCTGACATCATAGGGCCGGCCCCAAGGTGCCGGCTTTTTTAATTTTCAAGTGGCCTCTCGTATGGGCCACCACTGATGAGGAAGTCATATGCCCGTTATCTCGCTCCCCGATGGTTCCCAACGTGAATTTGATCAAGCGGTGACTGTCTATGAGATCGCCGCGGATATCGGACCCGGACTCGCCAAGGCCGCCCTGGCCGGTCGGGTCGACGGACGCCTGGTCGATACCTCTTTTCTTGTCGAGAAGGATTGCGAAGTCGCCATCGTCACCAGCCGTGACGATGAGGCGCTGGAATTGATCCGTCACGACGCCGCCCATGTCATGGCGCAGGCGGTACAGGAACTCTATCCCGGTACCCAGGTCACCATCGGTCCCGCCATCGAGGATGGATTCTATTATGATTTTTCCCGCGATGAGGCCTTCACCCCGGACGATCTGAAGAAGATCGAACAGCGCATGCACGAAATCGTCAAGCGCAATCTGCCGCTGCAGCGGGAGGTATGGGACAGGGAAGAGGCGATACGGACATTCGACTCCATCGGTGAGAAATACAAGGTGGAGATCATCAAGGAGTTCATCCCGGAAGGCGAGGAGGTTTCGGTCTACCGTCAGGGCGACTGGTTCGATGTCTGCCGTGGACCCCATCTGCCCAGTACCGGGATGTTGGGCAAGGGATTCAAACTGATGAAGGTGGCCGGTGCCTATTGGCGGGGCGATTCCAATAACGAGATGCTGCAGCGCATCTATGGCACGGCCTGGCGCGACAAGAAGGAGCTGAAGGCCTATCTGCACCGCCTGGAAGAGGCGGAGAAGCGGGATCACCGCAAGATAGGCAAGGCCCAGGATCTCTTTCATACCCAGGAAGAGGCCCCCGGCATGGCCTTCTGGCATGACAAAGGCTGGCGGATCTACCTCGTGATTCAGCAATATATCCGCGATAAGTTGAAGGATCACGGTTACCAGGAGGTGCATACACCCCAGGTGATCGACCGTACCCTGTGGGAGA